>JACREY010000015.1 GCA_016218085.1 Ignavibacteriota bacterium | reverse complement strand
TTTCGATTCCCTTTAGTTTTCTTGAGCTGGCAGAGGGATTTGAACCCATCCGCCGTGGCGGACTGATTACAAATAAAAAAGGGAATCTTTCGATTCCCTTTAGTTTTCTTGAGCTGGCAGAGGGATTTGAACCCCCGACCTGCTGATTACAAATCAGCTGCTCTACCAGCTGAGCTATGCCAGCAAGAATTACAAAATAAACTTTTTTAAAATTTCTTTCAACTGAAAAAAAAGAAATATTAAAAAAAGATTTTGTTATGAAAAACTGTTATATGATGAAAAACAACTATTTATTCCATTTCATAAAATTTGCAAGGTCTATGTTTTTCTGCATAGATTTCTCATATCCGGGCTCTAGGGACATAACCAGTTTCCAGTCCAGAATTGCCTTATCCCACTCCTCCATGTGAAAATACGATATCCCCCTGTTAATTAGACAGGAGACATTGCTCGGGTCGTGGTTTAAAAAAGTCGTATAATCTTTTATTGCTTTTTTGTGCTCGTCCATTTTTCCGTATGTAAGCCCTCTGACATAGTATGCATACCAGTATTCAGAATTCATCTTTAGCACTTTCGAAAAATCCTTAATTGCCATGTCATATTCTTCCATAAGAAAATAACACTCGCCCCGGTTGCAGATTGAAGGCACGTATTCATTGTCGATTTTAAGTGCAGCCTGAAAATCTTTTAACGCTTTTTCGAAATCCTTTTTATGCAGGTATGCCCTGCCCCTGTAATTATAAGCCCTGCATTCAGGAGGTGCCATTCCTATGTATTTAGTGAAGTTATCGATTGCCTCCGTGTATTTTGCTTCTTCAACTGCATCCTTTCCTGCATAAAGAAATTTAAGAGCCGTAATAGTTTGCTTTTCATATAATCCGCTGTCAACCACGGCTAAAACTTCGTTAATGGGAATCATAAAATTCAAATTCTCTCCGTCAGCTACTTTCATCGAACTTATCCCGATAAGCTCTCCGCTGGAATTGAATACGGCTCCTCCGCTGCTCCCGGGTGATATACTTGCCGTAATCTGAATCATATTCCTTTTGTTTTCACCGAGTTTTCTGAAACCGCTGACCATTCCTTCCGAAATCGAATTCTCCAGCCCTTTCGGACTGCCTATTGCATAAACCTTGTCTCCTACAGAAAGACTTGAAGAATTTCCAAGCGCTATTTTCGGAAAATCGCTTTTATACAGCTTGAATACCATCACGTCTTTTTCAATATTAACTCCTGTAATCTCTGTATAGCCTATTGTTGAATCGTTTCTTAATACATCGAATTTATCGGAACCTGCGAACAAATGAAAATTTGTAATCACAATTCCTCTGTCTTCCAGGATTACTCCGCTGCCCTGTGCCTTCTTCTTTCCGTTCTGGTCGTAACAAATTATTACTACCACGGATTTATTGTAAGATTCAAAAAGTCTCTGAGGCGTGATTTCCTGTGAAAATAATTTAAAGCAAAATGAAAACAAAATCAAAACTAACAGGTAGAAAACGGGCTTTTTCATGATTGTGGGTTTTTAATTTATGTTGCCTTATTACATAAATTTAAAATATAATTTTTTAAATTTCACTATAATTTTTTTTCATTTTTCGGGATAATCCTATATTATCGGATTCCTTTTTATCTGTGAAAGGACGGGGAGTAATAAAAAAACCGGGAAAATTCTTTCCCGGCTTCGTGTTTGAACTTTCTTTATTCTATAAAGCATCACTTCTTCTTTTTTGCAGGGGGGGTGACTTTAAGCACCTGGCCGATTACTATCGTGTCGCCGTCGAGCTCGTTCCATTTCTTCAGGTCTTTAATTGTTACGCCAAATTCATCGGCAACCGTCTGAAGAGTATCGCCTTTTTTTACTTTGTATGTTTTAGGTGCTTCGGTTTTTTCATTTTTCTTTGAATCCTTCGTAGGTGCGCTTACAGTTAGAGTTTGTCCGGGAACTATTACATCGTTGTCGATATCGTTCCAGTCCCTTAGCTGCTTCAGCGTTACGCCGTATTTCTCCGCAATTAAAGTAAGGTTCTCGCCTTCCTTGACGGTATGCGTTTTTGCCTTCGTTTTTATTTTCTTGTCTGCTGTTTTTTTGTCTTTTGCAGGTTTTACAAGAGTCAGCTTCTGTCCCGGAATAATTACGTCCTTTTCCAGGTCGTTCCATTCCATTAAATCTTCCACATCGAGGCTGTATTTATCCGCAATAAGAGTTAGATTCTCTCCTTCCTGAACTGTATGGGAAGTTGCCTTAGTCTTTTTCTCCTTTGTCTTTGTTTCAGGGGCTTTACCATCGGAATATATTTTCAGCTTCTGCCCGACCATTATTTTATCGCCTGTAACATCATTCCATTCTTTAAGGTCGCTTACAGTCACGCCGTATTCCTCAGCTATTGTACTCAGGTAATCACCTGATTTGACTGTGTGAGTCTGGTAGTTAGAAGTTGTTGTTTTCTTTTTGTTTGTTTTTTCGCTTTCTTTTCCTGATGTTTTCTCGTTTGTTTTTTCCTTTGTCTTTGTAGTTTCTGTCTGGTTCTTCTTTTCCTTTATTTTTTCAAAGAGTGATTCTTCTTTTGTGGAAGCAGTATCGGATGACTTTACCTGTTCTTCCTTTACCGGCTCTTCTTTTATCCCGTAAAACTTGTTGTACATTTTAGTCGAGAGATATACAGAGAGTTCCTGGTTTGGCTTTGGCGAGGTTGCAAATGGTATGTTATTCCATATTCTAATGTCAGTCGGTCTTACGGAAAACGAATCTGCAATCGTAGCCAGCTGCTCACTTCCCCTGTAAACATAAGAGAGTTTTTTCTTGTTTGTCGAAACTCCTACGTAGCGCGGCTCTCCCGGGTCATAGTTTTTCACTTTATAGGTAATATCCTTAACTTCCGTGACAAATCCCTTCTGTTCGTTGCCGGCAAATTCTGGAGTGTTCCTTCCGTTCTTTTCATATTCGGATGATTTTTGGTAGTTAGCCGCAAACGTTTTAAATGTTCCGTGCGGAATTCTGAGAAGGTACGGAACTTCGTAATTCGGAATCACATCTGCGGTAAGCTCTGAATTCAAATCCCTGATAGTTTCAATATCGCTTCCGCAGAACTCGGCTACTTTTTCAAGTGAAAGCTCTCCTTTGATATTAACTCTGTCGAATGTAATCGGCTGTCCGTACTCAATATCCTTGAAATTGTATTCACCCGGATTCCTGAAAATAAATGATAGTGCCAGGATTGACGGCACGTAATTCTTTGTTTCTCCGGGCAGGTAAGGTCTTATATCCCAGTAGTCTTTAGAGCCGCTTTTATTAATCGCATTGTTAATTCTTCCCGGTCCTGCATTGTATGCTGCAAATGCCAGGTACCAGTCACCGAAAGACCTGTACAAATCTTTTAAATGCCTTGCCGCCGCATCAGTCGATTTTTCAAAGTCTCTTCTGTCATCCCTGAAATTATCCTGGAAAAGGCCGTATGCGCTTCCGGTCGAAGGCATAAACTGCCAGAGTCCTACAGCTCCTGCTCTTGATACAATTGTGGGGTTAAGTCCCGATTCCTGCACAGACAGGTATATCAGCTCTTCCGGAGCATTATTATATCTCAGGATTTTCCTTAAAAGCGGAAAATATTTCCCTGACCTGTAAAAACTCTTATCCATGAAACCACGGCCTCTATCAGTCTTGGAGAAAAAATCAATGTATTCGTCCACTGCTTTATTCCTTATCAGTGGAACGTCACTTCCATCCGGCAGGGGATCGGCTGATTCTGTTTCCGTAACTTCCTTGTTCACTTCGTAATCAACTCCGTATTTCTTTGCGAACTTGAAAACGGATGATTTATCTGAAATGTTTGTCTGTGTATATAAATAATCCTGAACGACACTTTTTGCAAGTTCGGAATAATCTTTCTTCCAGACCGCATATTTCGGATTATCCAGTACCCTGTTGTCAACTTTTTTTAATATCGTAAGCGTCTGTTCGAATCCGTCTTTGGCTTTTGTAGTCTGCTCGTTTTCGTTCAGTGTCAGCGTCTGCTTGTATTGAAGCATTGCCTTATCTATAACGGTATATATACCGAGCGAATCCTTCTGCCTGTCCGCATCAATCTCCGGACCCTTGGACGAAGTACAACCGTTAAAAAAATTCGAAATGAAAAATGAAGAAGTTATTATAAGTAAATAATAAAAAAACCTCTTTCCCTGAAAAGTCAAAAAAGTTTTTTCCATATTCTAAAAGTTTTATTTTGTAATAAAATATATGTTAATATAAGTAAATTCAAGTTATTTTTTAAGTGTTTTAATTAACGGCATTTAAAATATACAGGTTACAAAAAGTCATTCTCTGTTTACTATTTACTTATACACTGATATTAGCATTTTAGTTCAATAAAAAGCAAAAAAAAACGCTGTTACTTTTTAGCAACAGCGCTTTGGAGTATTGAGGAAAAAAATGCTTCTATTTTATATGAATCCTGTACCTGAAATATTCCTGGGAAAATTTCTTCGGAGTCCAGAGATTCTTTGAGCTTATCTTGCTCTGAAGGTATCTGTTCAGTGTCTGGTTCTTGCCATGGATGCCGGCGATTACAAGTTTTCCGTTCGTATCAACTTTAATGGTTACATATGCATCACCTTTCAGATTCTTGTCCTCGAATGCGAGGTAAACAGGCAGGTTAAGTACTTCTTTAATTTCAATATACAGCTGCTTGTTCAATGAACTTGCGTTTGTTGAATTCCCTCCTTGTGTTCCGTCAGCTTTTGTAATGCTAAACGGAAATATTACAAAGGACAGAATTATTATGGCGATTATAAATTTTATTTTTTTCATTTTGTTTAAGCCCCCTTTAAGCTATTTTCAAATTGTTTTTATTGTCTAATTGTATAGACGTAATCCGGAAGCAAAAGTTTCAAATTTTTTTTGTTAACAAATTGTAAAGAGTTAAATTGCAGAAAAATTACAAGTTATCGGTACCCGACATAAAAGAGCGCATGCGTTTGGATAAATATATTACCCGGTTCATTGAAAATGCTTCCCGCACAAAGGTGCAGAAAGCAATTAATATGGGCAATGTTGTGGTCAACGGTAACTTTGTGAAGTCGAATTACATGCTCAAGCCGTGGGATGAAATTGAAATTGAACTGCCTGTCCCGGAAAAACAGGACATACTGCCTGAGGATATTCCCCTTGATATCGTTTTTGAGGATGAATACCTGCTGCTTGTTAATAAACCCGCAGGTATGGTGACTCATCCTGCATATAAAAATTATTCGGGGACTCTTGTAAATGCCGTTATGCATTACGCACTGAAAAAAAATGATTCGCTCTCCAGCCTTAACGGATTTGAAAGAGCAGGAATAGTTCACAGGCTCGATAAGGATACTTCGGGACTTCTTGTAATTGCCAAGGATGAAGACACTCACAGAAGACTGTCCGAACAGTTTTTCAGGCATACGATTCAGAGGGAATATAATGCAATTATCTGGGGTACCCTGAAAAAGAAATCAGGGACAATTGAATGCAGACTCGGCAGGGATAAGAAAGACAGGAAAAAGGTTGCGGTGATTACGGATGAAGATGAACCGGGAAAAATTGCAATCACAGATTATGAAATAATTAAGGAATTCGATTTCCTCTCGCTGATAAGACTTGTCCTAAAAACAGGAAGAACTCACCAGATAAGGGTACACCTTTCCTCCATTGGACATCCTGTCTTCGGCGATGAAACATACGGCGGCAGGACACCTCACAGCATTGTTTTAACAGGCAATATCAAATCCAGGATAAAGAACTTCCTGGAAGAAATGCCACGACAGGCACTTCACGCAAGGGTTCTCGGTTTTACGCATCCCAAAACAAAAGAGAAGATGTACTTCGAATCGGAACTCCCTTTGGATATGAAAAATATCATTTCCAAAGCTTAATTCAGATATGAATATCAGTAAATAAACGGAATTAATCTTTTCGTTTTCTTGCTGTATTCACTATAATCCGGAAATTTTTCCTTCAGGAATTTTTCTTCGTAAGAAATTTTAATTATCAGGTTTGCGATAAGTATTAAAAGTATGAAAAGCCTGAAGAAAGTGAAATCGTTTATAATCCACGCTGATCCGAGTCCGAGCAGGGAAGTATACATCGGATGCCTTATCAGTCTGTAAGGTCCTCTGGTATTAAGCTCTGCCCCATCCAGAACTTCCGGTGCGGCGTTGAAATGAAATTTCATAATTAACATTGCCCATAATGCAAGTAGAAAAGATGAAATCAACAGAATCAGAAGGAAAATATTCTCGGGGATAACTTTTCCCGTAGCGGCTAAAATGCCGATACAAAGGAATTGTATAAATACCATCATAGCAGTTTTCAGCGATGATGGTGATATTTTTAAGTTCATTATTTCAGTACTTCTTCGACATCCCTGCGCGGAGTCGGTTTCACTTCCTTACCGTATCCCATCCTGATAATCAGGTGCGGATAACCGTTTAATCCCAAAAGTTCTTTAAGTCTTGTCCGCAGTTCAGGAACTTCAATTGGCTGATTAAGGTATGATGCGGCAATTCCCTGTGAACTTGCTCTAAGAAGTAGTTTTTCGAGAGCCATTCCCGTATGCAGCCAGTCAATCGGTTTGTTGTTTTTGCTTTCTATAACTGCAAGTACAGGTGAGCCTTTAACGAGGTTTCTGTCGCGTCCTGCCTGAATATCGCCCCAGTTAAGGTTTCCGATGAAAAACGGACTTCCGAATGAAATCAAATCACCCATTCCGAAAGCATATCCCGGAATGCCGTCCTTGCTGTTTGTCCTGTTCGGATGGACCCATTGAGCCAGTTCCCTGCAGAAACTTTTATTTGCCGCCTGAATCTTATCACCCTGCTCAATTATTTTAATCACTTCTTCCCTTATGTCCTCACCCTCAACAATATATAAATTTATTTTTTCCTCGCTTACAGCTGCTTTGAGTTTTTCGAGAATATATCCGTCAACTTTGTCATCTGAAAATGGCATCCTGTTTGTATGCCTTTTTTTAATTGCTGTGAAAATTTTCTTGTCAGTCGAATCGGGCTCGTATCCAATCATCGGTCTTACTTTTGCCAGGTGATCGTTATCCGTTTCGGAAGGGAAGAAATCGACTTCAGCAAAGTATTCGAAGTAATTCATTGTTGTAATTAAATTCTGTAAAGCAGCTCCGCAGCTTATTATCAGTTCGGTATCTTCAGGGTCTATAACAGGCAGCGCTCTTGTCCTGTCCGCATATAAATTAATGCACATTTCATCTTCATTAACTTCGAAGAGCCAGGGCTGGGTATTGTGTCCCGATGGAGCAAGTATAGCGTACCTTACAAAGAATTCAAGTTTTTCTTTGGCTGTGCCGTTTTTAGGAAAATCATTTTCCGAAACTTCCCACGCAATTAAATTATTTTTCATACAAAAATTAACAGTTTGTTATTAAATACTGATTTTGTGTAAAATAAACATTAAAAGTTAAAAAAAAAATATGAAATATAGAATATAAAAGATTGGGTTCTCATTTCCATTTTATCAATTCCACGCCTTTTCCGTCGCTTTCGAAAATAACAGCGCCGTCTTTATCCGTTCTAAAAACTTTGGAACCGAGAATTTCCAGTTTCGCAAGAACCGCATCAGACGGGTGTCCGAAAACATTGTCCCTTCCGCAGGATATTACGGCGTATTCAGGACGGCAGTTTAACAGAAAAGGAACCGATGAGGCATTCCTGCTTCCGTGATGAGGAATTTTCAGAATGTCCGTCCTGAGAAAATTTCCGTAACTGTCTGAAATAATTTTCTCTCCTTCGAAACTTAAATCACCTGTAAGGACGGCATTTACTTTACCATACTGAAGCTTTAACACGATGGATTTTGTATGCTCGTTTATGTGAAGAGAATCATTTTGCTCCGGATTCAGAAAATACAGCCTGAGGTTTCCGTACCCTTCTATGAAATCTCCGCTGTACATATCTTCGACAGGTATATGTTCTTCTGTTATTAACCTGTACATATTTTCTTTCAGTTTTGAATCTTCACTGCTGCCGTTGGTAATTATTTTTGTGATTTTGAAATTTTTCAGAATCGGTTCAATACCGCCAATATGGTCATTATGGAGATGAGTGAGAATCAGCAGGTCTATTTTGCTTATTCCCCGCCTTTTCAGATACGGCGTTATGGTTGATTCCCCGCTGTTATTCCTGAATTCCTTCGTTCCGCAGTCTATTAGAATCGTACTGCCGTCAGGTGTTTCCAGCAGAGTGCAGTCACCCTGTCCTGAATAAAGAAATGTTATCCTTAGCTTTTCGCCGTAATCGATGTTTATGAAAAATAAAACTGCAATTATAACCGCAGTAATATATAATCTTAGCTTCAGAGTCCTTTTTTTTGCCGTAATTAATATACCCAGAATCAGAAAATATGCAACAGTGTTTACACTGTCGAATCTGTAAAAATTTATGTACGAATATTTAAAAGATGCAAGAGTATTAACAAAATATAACTGGAATTTCAAAAGGAAATAATTGGCATCCGCTATGACCGAAGAAATAAAAGAAGAAAACGTGGCGCTTGAAATCTGGAAAAACCCGATTGCAAGCGAGAGGTTCGATAGCGGCACCATTACCGCATTTGCAATCAAAGATGCAAATGAAATTTTTTCGAAATAATAAGTTGTAATCGGCAGCGTTCCTGCCTGAGCAGCAAGCGTTATAAGCATAAGCCCGAGTACATTGTATACTGCTTTTTTGTATTTTATTTTTGAATCGTTAATTCTTTTCAGAAAGATCTCGTTGAACTTTTCATATATTATAACCATTGAAAGCACTGCCGAAAAAGAAAGGATGAAGCCCGGGTCGTATAACTGCTTTGAGTCATAAATTAAAATTACCAGTACGGCAAGACCGACAATATTGAAGATATTGGTCTTTCTCTGTACTATTCCTGAAATCAGCAACAACGATCCCATTACCGTAGCTCGGATAATTGATGCAGGGGCTCCCGTGAAAAAGCAGTAGAATAAAAGAAATACAAGAATTGTAATCACTCTCGGAAAATGAGGAACTCTGAAAAGTGAGAGTATCAGGGTAATAGATAATATTATATATGCAACATTCAATCCAGATACTGCTATTATGTGCATTACACCTGTTTTTACAAAATCATCTTTTACTTTTTTCGAAATATCCTGCCTTTCGCCGGTAACCAGCCCTTTCAGGAACGCTCCCTCATCCCCTCCGATATATTCATCAATATTCCCTGAAGCGAACTCCCTGGCAGGATAAATGATTTCCCTGTTGAAGAAATTCAGATTGCCCCTGTTTATTACTTCGATGTTATCATAACCCGTTACGGTAAAGATTTTGTAAATATCGTGCAGTCTCAAGTAACGTTTGTAATTAAATTCTCCCGGATTTCTTTCCTCGAAAGGCCCGGACAGCTTCCCGTAAATCAGAATCCTGTCACCTGCCTGCAGGTCAGGCCTGTAATCGTAATCTATGTTTTCAGTTGTCCTGACTTTCAGGAATTCATTGAAGTCGGTCTTGTTGTTTCTTTTTAATGTAACAAGTATATCCCCGCTGATAATATTCGTATCATATCTGCCGATTAATAATTCAGTTCCGAGCCTGAACCTAATTCTGCTCGAATCGGAAGTTGGTATGTCCTGTATGACTCCGACGATTTTTGTTTCCTCATTTCTTTTTGTATCAGGTATATTTGAAACGGAATTACCGGGTATGTAATAAAAATCCAGGCTTGCTTTTAACAGGCCGAGTGAAAAAATCAACAGAGAAATGAGAATCAGAAAAGATTTAAAATCTCTCTGTGCTTTTTGGAAATAAAAAAGAAATATCACTTGCAGTATAATCAATATTATTACTACTAAAGGTGAGAATTTGATGTAAGAACCTGCAATAACTCCGGTTGCAAAAAGAATAGCAATTTTGAATGCCGGTGCGGTTTCCAGTTTTCGCATATTCCCGTTAATCGAAATTTATTGAGTAATATAAGCAGTAAGTAATTAAAATACTATGGATTAATGCACAGGTATTGCGGATTTTGGTCAGTTCGGTTGAAGATGTAACTGAGTAATTACTGTTTATTCTCAAAGATGACAGCGGTAAATTTCATTAATTTATTACTTTCAATATCCTTTAACCTTAAACTTGTTTTTATTACTTTATTGAATGATACCTGTAGAAATAATAAAGCATAAGCGTGATAATAAAGTATTAACAAAAGAGCATCTTAATTACTTTATTCACGGCTACCTGTCCGGTGATGTCACCGATTACCAGATGTCGGCTTTTCTGATGGCAGTTTATTTTAATGGAATGAACGAGCAGGAGACTTTTGACCTCACCGAGATAATGCTCAACAGCGGTAAAATAGTTGACCTGAACTACATCGATAAATCTAAAGTGGATAAGCATTCCACGGGAGGAGTAGGGGATAAAGTTTCTCTCATTCTTGCACCTCTTGTTGCTTCGTGCGGTATTTCAGTGCCTATGATATCGGGACGCGCTCTCGGCCATACCGGCGGTACGCTGGATAAACTGGAATCAATTCCCGGTTTCAATGTGAATTACGATTTGAATGATTACAAACGGATTCTCGAAAAAAACGGTGTGGTGATGATTGGACAAACAGCGGATTTTGCACCCGCAGACAAAAAAATATATTCACTTCGCGATGTAACAGGTACGGTGGATAATCTTTCCCTTATAACCGCAAGCATAATGAGCAAGAAACTGGCTGAAGGTGCCGATGCAATTGTCTTCGATGTGAAAATGGGAAGCGGTGCAAATCTTCAGGAGAAGGATGAATCGATTAAACTGGCAAAATATCTTATTTCGGTTTCGAAAAAATTCGGGAAAAAAGCAATTGCAGTACTTACCGATATGGATGAGCCGCTCGGGAATAAAATCGGAAACTGGCTTGAAGTCGAGGAGTGCCTGGAAGTGATGAATGGAAAAAAAGTTTCCGACCTTGAAAAAGTGAATAATGTGCTTTCGGGCGCGATGCTTTACCTCGGCAAAAAGGCAGGAAACATTGACGAAGGTGAAAAAATTGCGGAGGAAAAATTAAAAGACGGAAGCGCTTACAAAAAATTTCTTGAAATAATTGAAGAACAAAAAGGCGATACCGGTTATATAAAGGATTGGAAAAACCTCAAACGCACAGAATATTCGAAAAAGATTTCCGCCGAAAAAGACGGTTATATCAGCGAAATGAATGCGTTTAAATTCGGGCTTGCTTCAATCGAACTCGGATGCGGCAGGAAAAAAACAGATGATAAAATTGATTATCTTGCCGGTATAGTTCTAGATAAAAAATGCGGAGATAAAATCCGTAAAGGGGAAACTGTCTGCGAACTGTGGGCTGAAGATGAATCAAAAACCATCAATGCGGAAAACTTGATTAATGAAGGAATAATAATTTCGGAAAAAGAACCGGAAAAAAGAAATTTAATAATAGATATTATTGATTAGAAATTATGTTTAAATTAACCGGAAAATTAATATCTACTCTTACGACGCTAATTATTTTGGGAGGAGCCGGTGTTTATTATTTTATTAACAATAATAATTTAAACGTAACAGATAATGCAAAATTATCGGATGATAAAAAAGAGTATCACTTTGTTAAAAAAGTAGTAGACGGCGATACATTTAATCTTGAAAACGGCGATAAAGTGAGATTGCTCGGTATAGATACTCCGGAAAAATATGAATCGAAAAAACTGGACCGTGATGTGGAAGCCACCAAGCAGGATAAAAAAACCATAAAAAAACTCGGACAGATTGCAAGTGAATATGTGAAAAAATTTGTCGAAGGCAAAAAGGTGTATCTTGAAAAAGAACCTAATTACGACGATAAGGACAGGTACGGAAGGCTGCTCAGATGGGTTTACCTCGAAGATGGAACGTTTGTCAACGGAAAAATAGTTAAAGACGGATATGCGCAGGTTTATGACAAATTCCCGGTTTCGAAGCTGGATGAATTAAGGAAATACCAGAAAGATGCGAGGGAAAACAACAGGGGACTATGGGGACCTGTTGAAGGGCTGGAACAGTTTAGCAAATAACAAATTTCAAATAACAAATATTTTATATAATAAATAATGCAGTTATATCTGATAATATTAACATTGTTTTTCTCTCAGGGATTTTCCTGTACGAAAAACGAAAATGCAGTAATAAGCGAAAAACCGTTTGTTCGGAATCAGCAGGTTTCCAAAGACAGCAGTGCAAATGTATGCTTTGAATTCAACGAACTTAATACAAAAGTAAGAGACGGACTGATTTCAAAAAAAGATGCAATTGAAGAAATTAAAACACTTGTTCCTCAAGTAAGAAAATATTTTTTTGATAACGGAGGTAAGGAATATTCTTATGAAAAATGGATTTTTCCGGTTAAAGGATTAGGACCTTCTGCTATCGGCGGTACTAACGGCAGCGGTTACAATGCAAAAGGGTACGATTACTTCGATGGAAACAGGCACGGCGGACATCCGGCGCACGATATTTTTATAAATGATAAGAATCAGGATGACATAGATGATTATTCAGGCGAGCCTGTTGATATTCTTTCGATGAGCAGCGGTGTTGTAGTGGCGCTTGAAAAAGAATGGGATACAAAAAGCGGATTAAGAGGGGGCAAGTATATATGGATTTATGACACTCATACCGATGCACTTTTTTACTATGCGCATAACAGAAAAGTAACCGTAAACGTCGGAGATATAGTCAAGCCGGGTGATAAAATTGCCGAAATGGGGAGAAGCGGTCTGAATGCATATAAGAAACGCTCTCCGACGCATCTTCATTTTTCGTTTTTGCCCGTTAAGGATGGGGTTGTAAAACCGGAAGACCCTTACGAAGATTTGATTAATGCAAAAGTAATCAGGTAGTATTTGGACACAAAAAAAATAAATATCATTCTCTTTTTTGTTTTTCTCCTGAATGCAGGCTTATATGCACAGGCATCACCTTTGCCTGAAGATGAAAAACCAAAAAAGAAAATTCTGAAAATTTCACTCAGCAAGCTTTCTCAGAAAGTACACGATATAAACGATGATGAAGAATTCAAGCCTTCTCCGGCAAAAGGCTGGTATGCAATAATGAGGCAGGTGAGAGACAGAAAACTGTCCAGAAGACAGGCAGTTGACTCGATGAGGAATTTTGTGGAAGAACTTAATCTGTATATAATAAAAAACAACCCGAAGGTTTATAAAGATAATGAATGGGTTTTTCCGGTAAAGGGCTATTCATCCTCCGCTATAGGCGGCAGAAACGGAAACGGTTTTGTCGTTGCGGATTTTGACTTTTACGACGGCAGTACGGGCGGGCACCCCGCTCAGGATATTTTTATCACTGATAAAAATCAGGACTGCATCGATGATAATACAAACAAACCGGTTAAGATTTTATCTATGAGCGGCGGAATAGTGGTTGAGACAAGAAAAAACTGGACGACCGATATGATGGATATTAAAGGCGGCAATATTGTATATATTTATGACCAGTTTACCGACGGACTTTTTTATTACGCTCATTTGAACCAGGTGGATGTTAATGTCGGGGATTTTGTATATCCGGGAATGGTAATCGGTACGCTGGGGAGAACGGGAAAGAATGCTTTTCCTTCAAGGTCGCCAACTCACCTTCATATTGTGTATGTAAAAAATCTCGACGGTGATATTCTTCCGGCAAATCTGTATAATGATTTGCTAAAAGCCAAATTGGTTAAATAAAAATTTTAAATATACTGTTATGGATAAAAAGATTCTAACAACGGCTGTAACTTTCGATGATGTTCTGCTCGTTCCGAGCAAATCAAAAGTGCTTCCAAGGGAAGTTGATTTGAAAACAAGGCTGACAAGGAATATCGAGCTTAATATTCCCATTTCATCGGCTGCTATGGATACGGTAACCGAAACCGAAATGGCTATTGCCATTGCACGGGAAGGCGGAATCGGTATTATTCATAAGAATATGCCTATTCATAAACAGGCTTCTGAAGTCGATAAGGTGAAAAGAAGCGAAAGCGGTATGATAATGAAACCTGTAACTTTAACAGCAGATAAAAGAATTAAAGATGCTACAGGTGTAATGTCGAAGTTCAGCATTTCAGGAATTCCTATTGTGGATGGAAGCGGTAAACTGATTGGAATCCTGACCAACAGGGATTTACGCTTTGACCCCGATGAAAATATTCTTATTAAGGATATTATGACAAAGGAAAATCTGATTACCGCACCCGTCGGAACTGATTTAACCATGGCGGAGAAAATACTTCAGAAACACAGAATAGAAAAACTCCCGGTTGTCGATAAAAAAGGAAACCTGAAAGGACTCATAACGTTCAAGGATATTCAGAAAAGAAAAAGCTTTCCTAATGCCTGCAAGGATAAATTCGGAAGACTTCGCGTCGGTGCCGCCGTGGGAATTGCAAAAGATACTATCGAGAGAGTGGAAGAACTTGTAAAATCCGGTGTGGATGTGGTAATAGTTGATACAGCACACGGACATTCGCAGGCTGTCCTTGATATGGTTAAAAGAATAAAATCCGCAATTAATGTAGAACTGATTGCAGGAAACGTAGCAACAGCCGATGCAACGCTTGATTTGATTAAAGCAGGTGTTGACGGGGTGAAAATAGGTATCGGTGCAGGTTCAATCTGTACTACAAGAGTAATAGCAGGAGTCGGAGTTCCTCAGCTTACTGCAGTTCTTGAATGTTCGCGTGCCGCAAAGAAATATAACATTCCCGTTATAGCAGACGGCGGATTAAAGCAAACCGGCGATATACCAAAAGCAATTGCCGCAGGAGCCGATTCGGTTATGATTGGCGGAATGTTTGCGGGTACCGATGAAACTCCCGGGGAAAAAGTTCTCTTCGAAGGCAGAAGCTATAAGGTCTATCGCGGAATGGGCTCTATCGAAGCAATGAAAGAGGGAAGCAAGGACAGGTATTTTCAGGATATGGAAGACGATATCAAGAAACTTGTTCCCGAAGGAATAGAAGGAATAGTTCCTTATAAAGGACCTTTGAAAGATACAATATACCAGATAATCGGCGGACTTCGCTCTTCGATGGGATATTGCGGTGCAAAAGATATCGAAGAAATGAAAACAAAAACCAGATTTGTAAAAATTACAAATGCAGGTTTAAGGGAATCTCATCCCCACGATGTGAAAATTACAAAAGAAGCCCCGAATTATGGATTGAAAGGATAATATTCAAATATCATATAACAAATAGCAAATAACAGAAAACAAATAAGTATTTAAGAGGTTTTTTAGGATTAAGGATTTTTAAATAATTTAATCTTTCATTTAACATTTAACATTTAATAATATGGATAATTACAATCAACAATATGCACAATACCAGCCGGTCGAAGCATCGTATTCGACTGCGGAAGTGAGGAAGTTCCTGCTTCACGTTTATAACTGGATGGCAATGGGCCTTGCTGTAACAGGTGTTGTTGCTTTCGGCGTTTCAATGTCGGATACTCTGTTAAGAATTATTGTTCTTAACCCTTTTATTTTCTACGGACTGATTATATTTCAGTTCGTTGTTGTCGTTGCAATGAGCGCGGCAATTAAAAAGATGCCTTCTGTACTGGCAATTGGGGCATTTTTCTTATATGCATTTTTGACCGGACTTACATTTTCGGTTTTATTCCTTGTATATACAAGCGGCTCGATCGCTTATACTTTCATAATCTGCTCTGCTATGTTCGCATCAGTCAGCGTGTTCGGATACATTACAAAGATGAATCTTGCAGGAGTTGGTACGTTTATGATGATGGGACTGGTTGGCCTTATCATTGCATCAGTAGTAAACCTGTTTCTCGAAAGCTCAACTCTTTACTGGATAATCAGCTATGCAGGCGTTTTGATATTTGTAGGCCTGACTGCCTGGGATACGCAGAGAATAAAGAAAATGGCAGCTCAAACTACTTTCGAATCCGAAGAAGGAAAAAAAGCTGCAATTATGGGAGCGCTAACGCTTTATCTGGATTTTATTAATATGTTCATTTTCCTGCTGAGAATATTGGGCAATAGGAGATAGTCGGTAATTAGTCTTTATGGTCTGTAAAAAAAGTTGAAAAAATTCTTATTATGAAAAAATTATTGGTTTTTTGCTTTTTATTTCTTGCCGTATTGAGTCTGAAGGCACAGGTAATAATTAACGAGGTTATGTATGCGCCGGCTGCCAATACTGAAAAAGAATGGTTCGAAATTTATAACAGCAGCCCTGCAGCAGTTAACCTGATGAACTGGAAATGGAAAGATGCAACCACTACATATAGAACTATCACAACCGTCAGCACGATTTTGAATCCCGGGCAATACGCAATTGTCTGCCAGGACACTGCTGCCGTGCGGCAGTACCATCCCGGTTTAACGGGAGTATTGTTTCAGACGACCTGGAACCCGTTGAACAATGATAATGATGATTTGATTATTTACGACGGGAGTGGACTTTCAGTGGATTCGCTCCATTACACATCTTCCTGGGGTGGTGCTTCGGGAAACTCCCTCGAAAGAAAAAATCCTCTTGCTCCGACTAATAATTCTTCCAACTGGGGTACTTCCATCGATGTTCAGAAATCTTCTCCGAATAGGCTGAACTCCCTTACACCGAAAAACTATGATTTATACCTGAGTTCATTTACTTATATCCCGGCAAGCCCTAAAGCCGGTGATACCCTGAACCTTACTTTCCAGATAAAAAATATCGGGCTGAATAATGCTTCAAATTATTCACTTAATATTTATAAGAATCCTGCCCTCGACAGTATTGCAAAAACATCGGATTTGATTTACACACAAAATTTTTTAACTGCTTTAAACGCCGGCGATTCGGTTTCCTTTACATATAAGCTTGCAATTGACAGCGGACTGAAACAGTTTATCGGGGTCGCTGCCTATTCACAGGATAATGATACAACAAATAACAAACTTATAAAAAATATTAATGTGGGCGGAAATGGTCCTGTTGTCAGCAGCGGGATAATCATAAACGAAATTATGTACCATCCGCTTTCTTCACTCGAGTGCGAGTGGGTTGAATTGTATAATACTACTTCTTCAGCAATAAATATTAGGAACTGGAAAATTTCTGATTTCTCCACCCAGTCAAGCCCGGTAACCATCACCGCAAACGACTTATATATAAATGCAAATGACTATATTGTGATTGCAAAAAATAATACGATTTTAAATGCCCATATGCAAATAGACTCGGCAAAAATTTCTTATCTTTCTAATCTGCCTACACTGAATGATGACGGCGATGTGGTTACGATTTATAATTCTTCTAATACTATTCTGGACCAGGTATCCTATAAATCAAGCTGGGGCGGGAATACGGCAAGGAATTCTCTTGAGAGAATTTCCTCTTCAAGGCCTTCTGCAGATTCAACGAACTGGGCTACATCGATGGACTGCGAATATTCCTCGCCGACAAGGATAAATTCCCTTGCAAGCGTTACGGGTTATTCGAGAAATGACCTCGTGGTAAATGAAATTATGTTCGACCCGCTTACATCAGATTGTGAGTGGATAGAATTTTACAACCCTACCGGAAAATCATTGAATCTTTCGGGATGGAAAGCCGGAGTTTCATCAAACTTTTATAATTTATATGATACCTGTAACCTTGTAATCACACCCGGACAGTATGTGGTACTTGCTTATGATACAACTGTTTACAACAGGTATGATTATCTGAGAACAACTGATCCCTCAAGAAAAGTGATTTTCAACAAGAGTCTGAGCCTGACAAATTCCGGAGCAATGGTAAGGGTGATGGATGCCTTGAATAATGTAATTGACTCGGTCTACTACGACCCGAAATGGCATAACAATAACATCCCCGATACAAAAGGATATTCACTCGAAAGAATAAATCCTCTGCTCGGCTCAAACGATAAATCGAACTGGAATTCCTGCACTGCACCTTCCGGCGGAACACCGGGTTTGAAAAACAGTATTTTTACGGTTAATGCAATAAATTCGACTTCCGTAAGCGTATCACCTAATCCTTTCTCACCGGACGGAGACGGATTCGAAGATTTTACGATAATAAAATATCAGCTGAAAACCGGCATCTCCCAGCTTCGCGTGAAAGTTTTCGACATTAAAGGAAGAATTGTGAGAACCCTTCTCAATAACAGACTGAGTGGAAGCGAAGGACAGATAATTTTCGACGGCAAAAACGATAACGGCGAAAAGTTGAGAATTGGAATTTATATTTTATACATTGAAGCACTAAATGATATGGGCGGCGTTATAGAGCATACAAAAACTACAGTAGTAGTTGCGGCTAAATTATAAACGGAGTATTCACAATTGATAAAGAAATTAAAACCAGTACATTGCTACATTATAATATCGGTTTTTTCCTTTCTTGTTTTTTTCAACACACTCAGCAATGATTTTGTCTTCGACGACGAAAGTGTTGTGCAAAACTATCCGGCAATCCGCGACCTCGGGAATATTCCTAAATACTTTACTGCCGAAGAAGGCTTTCATAAAGTTATCGGTAATTATTACAGACCTGTGGTTTATACTACCTATACGGTTGATTATTTTCTGTGGGGCCTTAATCCATACGGCTTCCATCTCACAAATAATCTTATAAACCTGATTGCCTCTCTTTTGCTTTTTGCAGTTCTTTACAGGCTGTTTTCGAAATTCAAATACGGACTTATTGCATCATTGTTGTCAGCATTGATTTTCGCGGCGCATCCCGTACATACTGAAGCAGTTAGCTGGGTAAGCGGCAGGACTGATTCTCTCGTTACCCTGTTCTTCTTCGCCGCATTTTATTTCTATTTAGTATATTCGGAGTCAGAACTTAATAAACACCTGCTCATTTCACTGATGTTTTATGCATTGGGACTTATGTCAAAGGAAATGATTGTAACTTTTCCTGTAATAATTATAGCTTTCGACTTATTGTGGAAGAAAAAAACACTGAAAGAAATCTCGGAAAAGTGGAAACTGTATGCTGTCTATGCAGGAATTACTGTCATTTACCTTATTGTCAGGTATTCCTTGCTTCAGGATGTCACCTCACGTATTACTTATAATTATTTCTACGGCAAGGATTTTTTGACTGCTGCCGCTACGATGTTGAAAACTATTCCCGTTTACCTTAAGCTCCTTGTTTTTCCCGTCGGACTGCTTTATCATTATAACGGAGTGATGCCGGATTCGAATTCGTTTGCCGATATTAATGTAATCTTTTCCCTGCTTCTGATAATCGCACTTCTTTCAATTGCCCTGATTTTATATAAGAACTACAGCAAGATTTCTTTTGCAATCATTTTTATTTTTATTACACTTCTGCCTGTGATGAATATTGTACCTACGATGAACTATATGGCGGAAAGGTTTCTTTATATTACTTCTTTCTCCTTATCTCTGATAATTGCATACCTGATTGTAAAATTTATCAATGAAAAAAATTTCTACCTTGTAATATCGGTTCTGCTTGCTGTCATAATCATATTTTCAGTTCTGACATTAAAAAGAAATGCAGAATGGAAAGACAATAATACCCTTTATTCAACTGCGGAAGGAATAGACGGCTCTGTGCTGCTTGTGAATATGGGGAATATTTATGCTAATAATAAACAGTTCGATGAGGCATTCAACCGCTACCAGCGTGCGATTCAGATACGTTACGGCAGTGTCCTTGCTCATCACAATACAGGACTTATTTACCTTATAAGGGGAAATCTTGATTCGGCCGAAATTAAATTCAAGGAAGGACTTAAGATTGATTCACTCGCTCCTGACGGATATTTCCAGCTTGCAAATGTTTACCAGCAGCAGGGCAGGCTTAATGAAGCAATTGAAAAACTTGAAAAACTGCAAAGCATTGTGCCGGACTATCGCGGAAGCAGGGAACTGCTGGCAAATCTGAAATCCGGAAATGTTCAGCAGGATGTAATCCCTCCGCAGGATTTGACAGGTAAGATGGATGCTAAAAAAATTAAAGAACTTGAAAGCCGCTCATACACGCTCTACCAGTCCGGAAAGTATCAGGAAGCAATTAAGGATATCGAGGAAATGATAAAAATTAATCCTTTCGGAAAATCAGGTTACTTTAATAACCTTGCCCTCTGTTATGAAGGTCTTGAGAATTCTTCAAAAGCAAGAGAGTATTTTCTCGAAGCAATAAAGCTTGACCCTAAAAATATAAACGCACTCGGCGGACTTGCCGGCAATTATCTTAAAGCGGGTGATAAAAAGAAAGCGATTGAATATTACAGGAAAATTCTTGCAATTAATCCTGATGAAATGAACGCAAAAAAGAAACTTGATTCGCTTAAGGTTAAGTAATTATTTGAGCTTGTACAGTTCGAGCCCTTCTTCTGAAAATACTAAATCGTAATTGTTCCGGAAATTTTCATTTTTGTTCAGTGCATTGTAAATCTTGTCGTCAGGCGATCTTAAATAAAACATTACCCATTTTGCGTAGGGAACAGGGTTCAGCAATGCTTTCTCCCCGATTTCATAAGTATGATATGTGATTCTGTTTCTCAGATAAACTCCCGACCACGGCGGCACGGCAAATACTCTGAAATCATACAGAAGGTTTCCGCCGTCATAATTCTTCTCGAGATATTTTGCAAGATTATATGTTACGGTTCCTTTGTATCCGGCATATCTTCCTTCTGCTACAGCAGGAACTTTTGAAGGATAATAATATATATATGAAAATATTTGTAAGAAAACTAAAATCACCCCGGCTGCAATCAGTAAGTTTTTTTTCTCTCTGAATTTTTCGTAAACAACCCCCGTAAATATTCCCGCGAAAATAACAAGCCCGGGAATCGCATAAAGCCCGTAACGCGAATTAAAATATCCCGCAGGCTCTGACTGGGGAATCTCGATTATAACCTGTCCGAGATATAAAAATAAAAGCGTTGAAGGCACAGCAATAAGCGAGAGATATAACAGAAAAGAGTTTACCCTGAATTTGTTTTTGATGGCATAATAAATAAAGCCTAAAAGCGAAAGACTCAAAACAAGCCATCCCGTATATAGATATAAATCAAAATAATATACTTTCAGGGAAAGAAAAGCATTATGCTTCGTAAGCAATCTGCCTGCTTCTTCATAATATTTTAGCTGGAAGTAAGTGGAAAACTGTCCGCGCATAAACTCAAGCGGGTCGGAATAATAAATGTAATTATGCACCATCCACCAGATAATAACAACGGCAGTTGGGAAGAAATAATAAAATGAAAATTTAATTATACCGTTTTTATTTTTGATTGATATTAGAAAAACAAGTACAACTGCCGCTGCTGCAAATGTCCATCCGTCATACCTTGTGCATGATGCAAGTGCAGTATGTACTCCTGCCCATATTATGTCTTTATTCGACTTTGTAATATTCCATTTTACCAAATAATAAATTGCGAGCGAAATGAAAGTAAGATAAATCTGCTCGCTCATCGGAGTTGTCTGGAAGTATAATATATTCGGATTCAGAATAAAGAAAATCGTTCCCGCATATTGCGCAATTTTATTCTCCGTAAGCAGTTTTAAAGTTAGAAAAATTGCTATAGCATTGAAAATATACAAAACAAAATTTACTATGCTCCCGGCAAGCCCTGTCTTCCAGAGAAAATCAACCGAAGCAAAAGGGAACATCAGGAAATTCGGAAGCGGAAGCCATACCGTTCCTATCTGGTTGAAGAGTCCCGGATTCATTGCATCCAAAAACCTCCTCGATGCATCCAATCTGTATATCGAATCCCTGTAAGCAAAAATGTATTCGTCTGTAAATGAGATATACTGTGCAATCAGACCCGCTATCGCGGATATGATTATGATAATTGTCAGTTCTCTTTTATATGATTTATTATCCATTTAAATGAAAATCAGAAATCAAAATACCAAATAAAAAAATCTTATTAAATATTATAATAAATACTTTAAGCATTAAGGGAAAATTTTCTTTTATTACTATTTATGCTTTATTTAATAAATTATTTTTTTAAATTTAGGATAAGGAGAACAAACCGCATTACTTTTATAGCACTAAAACAAAATTTAGTATTTAAATAATAAACACATTTAAAATGTCATTACAAAACTCAACATCGAAATTCAATCGCTGGCTTGACGTTATGTTCCGTTACAGGAAGCACACGGGAAGCTGGGCGTGGATTCTTCACAGGTTTACGGGTATAGGCCTGACGCTGTATATTCTTGTGCACATTATTGCTCTTACCGGTCTTCTTAAAGGGGAAGCGGCTTTCAATGAAGAAATGAAACTTTTCAGCTCACCTGTTTTCCTATTTGCGGAATGGTTTCTTGGAATACTGGTTATGTTCCATGCAATTAATGGTATAAGGATTGTTCTTGTTGACCTTGGAAACGGTGCAAGATACCATAAACAGATTCTTGTATTCGTTTATATTCTTACTGTTATTTTAGTTGCAGGAATGGGATACCTGATATTCGCACACGTTTAATTCAATGTTAAATTAATTAGTTTAAAAAAGTTAAATATTAAATAATGAGTACAAATTCATTCAAGTTTGCAGGAGGCAGAAATTCAGGAGCTAAAAACTGGTATATGCAGAGGATTACCGGAATATTGCTAGTTGTAGTTTTAATCGGACACTATATCCTGATGCACGCTACCCCTGAATCCGGACATACATATAAAGCCGTTATGGACAGGCTTCATCAGCCCGCCTGGAAGGTTATTGATATGGCATTCGTAACGCTCGGTCTCTGGCACGGACTTAACGGACTTTGGAACGTTATCCGTGATTACGAAATGAAACCAATAATGACAACTGTTCTATATACTGTTTTAGTGCTGATTGCGCTTGTTTTCTGGTTCATCGGGCTAAATACAATTTTATCATTTTAAGAGCATTTTAATCACTAAGGTCACTAAGAGCACTAAGATTATTTATGATTATAACACAAAAATATATTAATGATTTAGCTTACAAGATAGTTGGATGTGCAATTGAGGTTCATAAAAATTTAGGACCGGGTCTGCTTGAATCTGTTTATGAGAAATGTTTGATTTTAGAATTAATGAAAGAAGGTTTGAATGTAAAATCACAGGTTCCGATAGATATTGATTATAAAGGGGAAATATTACATTCGGCATTACGAGTTGATATTATAGTGAATGATTTAATTATTGTGGAGTTAAAAGCTGTTGAGGCAATGATACCATTGTTTACATCGCAAATGTTCACATACTTAAAGTTAACTAATAAACCAAAAGGTTTATTGATTAATTTTAATTGTGAAAATATTACAAAACAGTTAGTACCAATTGTAACAGTAGAATTTTCAAAATTACAAAAAGATTAGTAATTTGCTCTTGAGTTCTTAAAGATAATAAAAATTAATAAACAAATATAATTTGAATGTTCTTTATCTACTATAGAATTTTAATAAACAAAAAGAATAAAATAAAAAAATCTTAGTGTCCTTAGTGTTCTTAGTGTTGAAAATAAAGACCTAAGTATTAAAATTACAAAAACTATGATACATAAACACGATTTATTAATAGTTGGAGCGGGGCTGGCAGGACTGCGAGCAGGAGTAGAAACCTCGAAGTACCACGACGTTGCAATCCTGTCGAAACTCTTCCCGACCCGTTCGCATTCAGGTGCCGCTCAGGGCGGAATTGCAGCAGCACTCGGAAACGAAGAGCACGATACCGTTGAATGGCATATATTCGACTCCGTAAAAGGCAGCGACTACCTCGGCGACCAGGACGCAATCACTATGATGTGCAGCGAAGCTCCCGATGCAATATACGAACTCGAACATATGGGCGTTCCTTTCAGCAGAACAAAAGACGGGAAAATTGCTCAGCGTCAGTTTGGCGGACATACAAAGGAAGTGAAAGATGAACAGGGAAATATTAAAAGACTTCCCGTTATCAGGGCTTGCTATGCCGCAGATAGAACAGGACACGTTCTATTGCATACGCTATATGAACAGTGTGTAAAAAATAATGTAAGATTTTATTCGGAATATTTTGTACTCTCGCTTATAATAAGAGACGGAGTATGCAGGGGACTTACGGCGTTCAATCTCCGCGATGGACAGATTCATACTTTCCACGCAAAAGCTGTTATGTTCGGTACAGGCGGCTATGGCAGGGCATTCAGGGTTACCTCTAATGCCTATGCAAACTCCGGAGACGGAGTTGCAATCGCTTTCCGCGCGGGAATTCCTCTCGAAGATATGGAATTCGTTCAATTCCATCCTACAGGTCTGTATCCGCTCGGAATTCTCGTAACCGAAGGCGCTCGCGGCGAAGGCGGCTACCTGAAAAATAGAAACGGCGACAGGTTTATGAAAGAATATGCGCCTACCGTGATGGAGCTTGCTCCCCGCGATATGGTAACACGCAGCATTCAAACAGAAATTAACGAAGGCAGGGGAATTGACGGAAAGGATTTCGTAAACCTCGACCTTACTCATATAGGCGCAGCCAAACTGAAAGAAAGACTTCCTGAAATAACAGGTTTTGCCAAAACCTATGCAGGCATCGACCCCGTAAAACAACCGATTCCGATTCTACCAACTGCCCACTATTCAATGGGCGGAATTCCTGTTACTCTCAAAGGAGAAGTTCTTGCAGATGAAAAAGGAAACACCGTAACAGGTTTCTATGCCGCCGGTGAATGCGCCTGCGTATCCGTGCACGGTGCAAACAGACTCGGAACAAATTCACTTCTCGATGCAGTTATCCACGGCAGAAGAACAGGTAAAACTCTCGTCGAATTCCTCCGCACCGCAGAACTCAGTCCGATGCCCGAAGATGCAGAAGATAATGATAAAAAAATATTTGCGGATTTATATGATACTAAAAAAGGCGAAAACTGCGATAAGATTAGAGTTAGATTAAAAGAAGAAATGATGAACAAATGCGGCGTATTCCGCAATGAAAAAGATTTAAATTCAATGCTGGATACTATCCACGAATTAAAAAGTATGTATAAAAATGTGGCAATGATGGATAAGAGCAAAGTATTCAATACTGAAATGCAGGAAATCTTCGAACTCCGCAACCTGCTTGAATTCTCCGATGCAATAGTTACAGGCGCGCTGGCAAGGCAGGAATGCCGCGGCGCTCATTGGCGCACAGACCATCCGACACGCGACGATGTAAACTGGCTCAAACATTCTATCGCATTCAAAACCGAAAAAGGAATTGAATTAAAATATAAACCCGTAATTATTACTAAATATCAACCACAGGAGAGAAAATACTAATGAAAGTTACATTAAATATCAGAAGGTTTAATCCCGAAAAGGATGAAAAACCCTACAGGAAAGATTATGAGATTGATGTACCTGAAACATTCAGGATACTCGACTGTCTTGATAAAGTGAAATGGGATATAGACGGCGAACTCGCTTACAGGCGCTCCTGCTCACACGGCATCTGCGGCTCCGATGCTATGATGATAAACGGAAAAAATATGCTTGCCTGCCAGGTGCTTGTAAAAGATTTCAAGAAAAAATATATTACTATCGACCCTATTCCTTCACTTCCTGTAATCAAAGATTTGATTGTGAATATGGATTCATTCTTCAAAAAATATGAAGTGGTGAAGCCATATTTGATTTCAAAGGAACAGCCGCCCGTGAAGGAAAGACTGCAGAGTCAGGCTGACAGGGAATTAATTGATGAAGCGGTGAACTGCATACTCTGCGGTGCGTGCTCGGCTTCCTGCCCGTCGCTCTGGTCAAATGAGAATTACCTCGGACCCGCGGCTATGCTTAAAGCTTACAGGTTTATTTTCGACAGCCGTGACGATGCCGCCGACGAAAGACTCGATATCGTAGATACAACAGACGGACTCTGGCGCTGTCATACAATATTCAATTGCGTGGAAGTCTGCCCGAAAGAAATTAATCTTACGTGGCACATTTCCCAGATGAAAAAGAAATGCGCAATGAGAGAGCTGTAAATTATGAATTCTGAAACGTAGTTCAGCGAAGCTAATTCTGAATTAAAAAGCTTTTTATTATTCATTAATCATTAATCATTAAAAATTATAAAATCCCGCCCCGATGTACTTTGGGACGGTTTTTTTTTACGAAAAAAATCTTCCTTTATTTATTCTCAAATATTACATAGCTTTCATATACGGAGGGTATATGAAAAAAGTTCTTCTTCTTGAAATCATTTTATTACTTTATTTTTCTAATTGTTTTTCTCAATCTGCCTGGCAATGGTCATATCCAAAACCTCAGGGGAATTCAACATATTGCTCCTGGTTCTTTAATTCAAACACCGGTTTCATTGGAACAACTTCGGGTACAATCATGAAGACAACTAACGGCGGAATTAACTGGAAATATGTTCTGATTAGTCCCGGTAATCCTCTTGGTATAGGAAATACAGTAGTTGATATTGATTTTATTAATTCTTTAACAGGTTTTGCAATTAACACTAAAGAATTATATAAAACAATTAACGGTGGAGAAAACTGGTTTTACGTTGATACATTGAATTATTATACGGGAAGAATCAGTTTTATTAATTCTTATTCAGGTTTTTTTGTCGGATTTTATGGGCCTGTTTCGAAAACAACAGATGGTGGACATTCTTGGATTAATTTAAATGTCGGAAGCTCGGTTTTTGTTGATGTAAAATTTATTAATGAAAATACTGGTTTTATCAGTTCTGATAGTCAGAGAGTATATAGAACGACAAACTCGGGCGTAAACTGGCAGATTATTTATTCAGGTTATTCGAATGGCTTTGTAGATTATTTTACTTTTTATAATCAGAATAATGGTCTAGGTATAATTTACGGCGGCAAGTTTATAAAAACAACAAATGCCGGTCAGAACTGGGTTCAAGGTAGTATGAGCTCAACATATAATATGTATTCTGCTGTATATAAGGATTCATTGAATATTTTTATGTTTGGTGAAAACGGTCTTTTTCATAAAACTACTAACGGAGGATTAAATTGGACAACAAATTATGTCTGGGCTGACATTCCAACCATACAAACAACTCAGGTAATTAACTGCAACGACATATTTGTGGCAGGCAGATGGGGTTTTATAGCTAAATCTACAAATTTAGGAAATAACTGGACCCTGCTATCTCAGCTTGTCAACGAAGGTGAATATCTCAATACCATTGCATTCGCATCACAACAAATTGGTTTTGCAGGGGGTAATCTTTTTCTAAAAACTACTGATGGGGGGGTAAATTGGGAAAAATTATCTCATCCTTGGCCGGGGATAAGAAATTTTAACTTCATCAATTCCAATACAGGATTTATTGCCTCAATATCTTCGGGAGTATACAAAACCACAAATTCAGGAACTAATTGGCAGCAAATTTATCCATATTATCCATTGTATATTAGTTATATCAGTTTTCTAAATGAAAATACAGGTCTGGCAACATTAGTGGACGGATTTATTGCACGAACAACCAATGGCGGCTTTAATTGGACAAAAGTAGACAGTGCGGGGACGATTTTTTATTCCGGTATTTATTTTAAAGATGCAAATACGGGATTTGCTTTTACTCAAAACGGAATTTTGAAAAGAACTTCTAATGCAGGAATTAATTGGCAAAATGTTTATACTTCGGGTTTATTAAGTTTAAATTCTATATGTTTTAAAAATAATTCAACTGGTTTTATCGGATGCGAAAATAATACACTTTTGAAAACTACTAACGGAGGATTGAACTGGTCGCCTGTTATTTTACCTTTATTATTTAATTCTAGCATTTACCAGATTTGTTTCGGAAATCAAAATACGGGATTGCTCATACATGGGAGTAATATTAGCAGAATAATGACAACAACAGATGGAGGGAATAATTGGATTTATTCTTCATGCCTTACTGAAAATAATTTAACTGCTTTGTGCTCTGTTGACTCGGCAAAATATTTTATAGGAAGCTATAACGGAAGTATATTATATACTATTACTGCAGGTATAGTTGGTATCTATTCAGCAGTTAACGAAATAACCACTGAAAAGTTTTTATTGCTACAAAACTACCCCAATCCCTTTAATCCTTCTACAAATATCAGATATCGGGTACCCTCTGGGTCAATAACAAATAACAGATTTGTATTATTAAAAATTTATGATGTAACAGGAAAAGAAATCACAACTTTGGTAAACGAAAAACAATCTCCGGGAACATATGAAATTAAATTCGAAGCAGGTGATTTGCCGAGCGGAGTGTATTTTTATAAACTTGCTGTAGGAGATTATTCCGAAGCGAAAAAAATGATTTTAATTAAGTAATCAGCATTTATGAAAAAAATAATATACATTATATTGGTTTTTCTTGTTAACTCAAATATCTTTGCGCAAACCGGATGGACGGTACATTCCACAGAAACCAACAAGCCTATACGCGATATTTATTTTGTAGATGCAAATACCGGCTGGGCTGTTGGGGATTCTGTGATAGTGAAATCCACAAATGGAGGAGTGAACTGGACTCAGCAAAATTTTTATTATCCAGGCGGCGCTTTATTATTGTCAGTTAAATTTCTTAATCAGAATACAGGATATGCAGGAGGTGGAAATATCACTCCCGACTTTTACCATTATTACCAGTATCTTTTTAAAACAACAAATAGCGGAGCCAACTGGAATCTTGTTTGGGAATCTCAGAATATTTATAACGGCTCAATTAATAGTATTATCATTATAAATGAAAACCTGATTTATATTTCTCTATTTGGCTATATCGAAACGGCTTCTCAAGGGGGGATTTTTAAATCTACTAACGGCGGATTGAATTTTTCAAGTTGCATTGGTAACATTGGTGTGAATTCAGTTTATTTTTTAAACTCGTTGACCGGATGGATTGCTACTTTAACTACGACTGATATATCAAATTCAAAGCGATCACGAATATTTAAAACTACAAATGGCGGAATAAACTGGCAAAGGCAGTTTCAGGATAGCGGAAATTATTGCGGCTCCGTAAACTCCGTTCAATTCGTAAATGAAAATACAGGTTATGCGCTTGAGGGGAAAAGTCAAAATAAAACTTTATTTTTAAAAACTACTAATTCAGGATTAAACTGGGATTCAGTAAGATATAATCATTCAAAATATTATTCTATGTTTTTCCTAAATCAGAATACAGGATGGATTTCTGGATCATGGGTAAATGATTCATCGCCGGTTTCATACACATCAAACGGAGGAGCAAATTGGTCAAATCAACTTAAAAATAATTTTTTTACCCTTGATAAAGTATATTTTGTTGATGATTTAAATGGTTGGGCTGTAAATTATTATTCTGATAATCATATATTCAGAACAACAACAGGCGGAATAGTAATTGTGAATAATATCTCAACAGAAATCCCCGAAAAATATTCTTTATCCCAGAACTACCCCAATCCCTTTAATCCTTCGACAAATTTAAAATATCAGATTAAAGATTCAAGATTTGTGACTCTTAAAGTGTTCGATATCACAGGAAAAGAAATCACGACTTTAGTAAACGAAAAACAATCTCCGGGTACATACGAAGTAAAATTCGAAGCTGAATACTTGCCGAGCGGAGTGTATTTCTATAAAATTGCTGTAGGAGATTATTCCGAAGCGAAAAAAATGATTTTAATTAATTAATCATCATTTATGAAAAAAATAATATACATTATATTGGTTTTTCTTGTTAACTCAAATATCTTTGCGCAAACCGGATGGACGGTACATTCCACCGGAACCAACAAGCCTATGCGCGATATTTATTTTGTAGATGCAAATACCGGCTGGGCAGTTGGCGATTCTGTAATTGTGAAATCAACCAACGGCGGCGTAAACTGGGTTCAGCAGAATTTTTATTATCCCGGAGGCGCATTATTATTAGCTGTTAAATTTCTTAACCAGAATACAGGATATGCAGGTGGTGGTAAATTCACGAGCGAGTATTCACACGCACAATACCTTTTTAAAACAACAAACGGCGGAAATAACTGGAACCTGATATGGAATAATACTTATTTCGGATGGATTAATAATATTCTCATTATCAATGAAAATATAGTTTATTTAACTTTAAGTGGTTGGGTAGAAATGAACGCTTTAGGCGGTTTTTATAAATCAACAGATGGAGGACTAAATTTTAACCAATGTTATGCTGGAGGCAGCATAAGTTCACTGTCGTTTATTAATGAAAATACCGGTTGGACTATATGCAATGCTACTTCTGATATAATCAATTATAAAAGCAGTAAGGTTTTAAAAACAAGTAACGGCGGTGCAAATTGGACGGTTCAATACCGTGACAGTGGGCAATATAGTGCGACTATTAATACCGTTCAGTTTATTAATGAATATACAGGTTATGCTATTGGTTATAAGTATTATGATAAAACTGTTTTTTATAAAACTACAAACGGCGGAACAAACTGGGATACAATTATATTTAATCATAATAGAAATTATTCATTATTTTTCCTGAATCCAAATACAGGATGGATTAGTGGTTGGTGTTCTACTGATTCATCGAGTATATATTATACTATAAACGGAGGCTCGAACTGGCAAAAACAATTTAAAAATTATACATACAGCGTTTCAAGATTAAATTTTATTAATAGCTTATATGGATGGGCTGTCCTCGGATATAACAGCAGCAACATTCTTAGAACAACAACAGGTGGAGTCGTATTTGTAAATAACATCTCAAGCGAAATTCCCGAAAAATATTCTTTATCCCAAAACTATCCCAATCCCTTTAATCCTTCGACAAATTTAAAATATCAGATTAAAGATTCAAGATTTGTGACTCTTAAAGTGTACGATATCACTGGAAAAGAAATCACGACTCTGGTAAACGAAAAACAATCTCCGGGAACATATGAAGTCAAATTCGAAGCAGGGGACTTGCCGAGCGGAGTGTATTTCTATAAACTGACTACGGAAGATTATAGCGAAACAAGGAAAATGATTTTATTGAAATAGTTACTCTGTGCCTTTGTGTCTTTGTGTTTAATAAAAAAATATTCTACATAGAAAAAAACCGATTATTCAATCTCTCATCCAGAGTCCGCTGAAAATATTCTTTTTTATCAGGTACGTTTTCCATCAGGTATCCGAAAAACTTTTTCCAGTATTCTTTCTGAATATTATTATCCCTGTATCCTTTAATTTTTTCTTCCATTGCAAATTCATTTGCAAGTGGTTCGATTACGTAATATTCAAGCGCGCGAATCCTGTCGTCAGGCTGGTATGTATTCACCGAGCCGCAGCTCTCGCACTTCAGATTCACAGCCATAAATGAGTATACATTAATAGGAAGTTCCGCCGCGCACTGTGTACAGCGGTGCATCTTTTTTTCGTCAATATGTTTTTTTACATTATCGAGAATCTTGTTTGCGGCTCGTGCAAAAAGCTTTATCTCGTATCTCTGGAATTCTTCATCAATCCAATTTTTAAAAATATCAGCTTTCGGTGCCTGCTCTTTTATCACACTGTTTGCATTTATTTTCTGAAGTTCCAGCCTCATCTTGCTCCAGCCTTCATCAGCTTTGGCACTCAACTGGGTTACTGTCTGATATTTTAATCCGTTTAAAATATTTATCAATATTATATTATCATATTGAAGACCTTCTATCACTCCCGCCATCGGCTCTTCGGTCGAATTGAGCACTTCATAAAACCTGTCCCTCAATTTATTTAGATATCCGTCCCACCGTGCGATTAATTCCTGTGACATAAAATTTAATCTTTAGTTTCAAAAAGTTTGCTTCCGCAGAAAAGACAATTGTCGTATTGCATTTCCTCCAGTCTCGGCGCGCCGCAGTTTTTACAGGTCATTGTATGTGTCTTTTCTTTCTGCAGACCGGTTGAATATTTCTGCGTACCAGTAGCGGCGTTCTTGAAAATATCTCCGAGTCCCGAAAAAGGTTTTATCTTCTGATAATATTCTTTTACCTTTGATTCCATATCGAATTTGCTTATTGCCCCCGAAAGCAGCGGGGAAGAGGATTCCAGCACCCTGTATTTTGCTATTATTTTTTCGAATACTCCTCTCAGCTCGATAGGGAATGCGCCCCGTGTAATTTTCATTTCTGAATTAAGCAGGAATTCCTTGTTTTCTTTGCTAAGCGGAGTAACGCCGTAAGTGTTGATGAACCCGTACCAGTTTTCATCACCGCCTTTTTCCGAATGCCATGCCTTCTGAAATGCGTGGTCAATTTCGTCGTTAAATTCTTTTAATAGCTTATTTTCATCCATAAATATACTAATATGATTTTTAAATCATTTTAATAAAGAAATGTTAATCTTACGAATCCGCGCTCTTTGCGTCCCGATTCTTTTAATCGGGATTACGAATCTTATAAATCTTAAAAATCTATATCCGTATGCGCATTTCCGGGTGCCTGGCTTTCATACTTGATTTTATATTCGTTCATCAGGGTTTGCATTTTCATTGCCAGAGAAAAATCCGTCATCATTTTATTTGACCAGTATCCGCTGATATTGGAATAATCCGCTACCGTAAGACCGAAGTCCTTCAGCACGTCCTGAGCATCACGTCCCTGCTTGCCGAGCACGTCCTGCGCTACCATTGCTTCGATGTACTTTTCGAAAGGATATGAATCTGCTCCGACCTGCGAGCCGCTTCCCAGATTTCCTTCTGCTTTTTGGTTGAATGCCGCCGCATAGATTTTTGAGATTGTAAATGATGTGTCGTTGCGCATTCTGGTCAGCCATTCGTTATTAACCCTGTCCCACTTTGGAGCGTCCACTCCGATTGTCTTTATTGCTTCATCTGTCGGCGCTCCTGATGCGATTTTCGCATTTACACCTGCCCATTGTTCAAGAGTGATTCCCTCGAAGGGATCGAGAATTGAGTTTGCCATTAAAAACCCCCCTTATTTTAATTTAATTAATATAAGAAAAATTTTATTAAGTAAATACATTAAATTGCAATAATTGAACAGTTTTTATTCAAAAGAAAGCATTGAAGCAGGAATATATTTTGGTTTGAATTTAGGGGTATTAATCCTTATTTTTATTCAAATGTAAGTTCGATAATTTAACATTTGAAATTGAATATCGGGGTGTGGCCCAGTTGGCTAGGGCACCTGAATGGGGTTCAGGGGGTCGGTGGTTCGAGTCCACTCATCCCGACAAATCACTGATTACGCTGATTTCACTGAAATGAAATCAGCGTTTTTTTATCTAACTAAATTGCATTCTCTATTCTAAACTATTTTCATTTTTCTGTTTTCCATTTCCATTCTTCCGTTTTGGTCATCCCGCCTAATCATTGTTTGCTCTGATTTATACATAGTTATTAATTTTTCCTCTACTGAGTATCGCATTTTTTAATATAAGTTATAAATTTTACTGAATTATTTATTCATTATCATTATATTATAGAAATTTACAAAGGAGGTGCCTGATGAAAAAAGTGTTTTTTACAGTACTTTTCATCTTACTATTTATCCAAAATATTATATTGGCTCAATGGGTTAATGTTTCAAACGGACTCGGCAATAAGCAAGTATATTCATTGTCAGATAACGGAAGTATGCTATTCGCAGGTACATTTAATTATGGGCTTTACTTGTCTTCTGATAATGGAATGAACTGGACTACTGCAGGTACAGGCTTGTTTAACAGGATTGTATTTTCCCTTACTAATTTCGGGGGATATCTGTATGCGGGTACTGACTTGGGTGCCTGGAAAACCTCAAATAACGGCGCATACTGGATAGTAACTTCCATAAATAATAATTCGGTTTACTCAATGGGAGCAAATCAGTCACGCGTATTTGCCGGACTACATCTGTCTGGTTTGTTTTATTCATCCGGAGGAACAGGTTGGTTTATAAGTTCGCTGAATATTACCGATATTAAATCCCTGGCAGTAAACGGTAATTTTATCCTTGCCGGAGGCGGTAATAATGCCGGTATTCACCTATCTAATAATAACGGGAATAACTGGACCGCAACTTCATTAAACAATAAATCGGTTTATGCACTCGCATTAAACGGAGCAAATGCCTATGCAGGTACCGGAAGTGGCATATATCGTTCGCAGGATAGCGGCTACACCTGGACTCAAACCCACATAAATAATGAATTAATTTATTCCCTCGCCGTCAATGGAATTAATATTTTTGCCGGTAGTGAAACAAACGGAGTTTATTTCTCAAATAATAATGGACTGAACTGGACTCAGATAAACAATGGACTTGGAAATTTATGCATTTATTCATTGCACACTTACAATAATTATGTTTTCGCAGGAGCAGCAGCAAATAGTGTTTACAGGAGAAACCTGAGTGAATTTACGGGAATCTCGGGAAATGGATTATCGGAACGGTTTTCCTTATCGCAGAATTATCCGAATCCGTTTAACAACACCTCGAAAATTAAATTCGAAATTGCAAAGTCAGGCAATGTTGAAATTGTTTTGTATGATTTGACAGGAAAAAAACTGAAAACACTTTTCAGCAAAATGCTTAAACCCGGAATTCATGAAACAGCAGTTGATGCATCGGAACTGAGCAGCGGCGTGTATTTTTATAAATTGATAAGCAACGGGTATAGTGAAATAAGGAAAATGATATTAATAAAGTAAGAAATCTTTCTTAATGATTTCTTGTGCAAATGGAAATGATGAAAATCACTGATTACGCGGATTTCACTGAAACGAAATCAGTGTTTTTTTTTATCGCTGATATAATGATTCCTTTGATTAAAACACATTCTTTCATATCCTTTAACATTGCTCTTACTTTTTACTATTTACCATTTACAATTTACGATTTAGATTACACTCAATAACTCAATAAACCAATAATCAAGCTACCATATCACGAAATCAAACTCGTAATTTTCCCTTCGGGAAGTCGGTTTCTGCATTCCTTTTGTCAGTTTTTCGACTTTGTCGGTTACGTATTCTTTGAGTTCGGAAATTATTATTTCACCGTCGTGATTCAAATCAGCATTGCCCGTTTTTAGTCCTTCGAGCAGGCAATATGTAAACAATCCGTTTTTAAATTCGCCGCCTTCCCACGCAAACTCCAATCCTCCCGCACTCGAAATCACAACTGCACCTGAGCCGCGCCTTAAATCCGTGAACATATCCTGAAGCAGTCGCGTGGTGTTTTTTATTCCCAGTTTCTTAATGTTTTCATCCTTCGTTTCGTATTCGCTGTCCCCTATATTTCTGAAAGAAACATCACCGGTTTCGGTTTTAATCTTTTTAATTTCTTTTATCTCTTCCTTGTCCACTTCTCCAGAGTGGCACGTATCCATGAATAAAACTTTTTTCTTAGCCGGAATGCCGTCCAGCAAATCCTCAATTTCTTCGAATGTCACACCTCTTGATTCCGGGTTTTTGAAATCAATGTCGGAAGTCGCAAAGTAGTAGTCGTAATTTTTATTCAGAAGCCCGTGTCCGGCAATAAAGACAATTACCTCGTCGTCCACTTTCGATTTCATCAGAAAATCCTTAATTCTGATTATGTTTTCTCTTGTAACTTCCTTATCTAGCAGTGTAAACGTGTTTACATTATTGTATTTCTCTTTTCTTGCAATCAGCAAATCTGCAATATCGCCTGCATCTTTTGCGGCGTATTTGAGTCTGTACTTTGCATCTGCATATTCCGAAGCCCCTATAGTCACAATATATAAATCGGGCTTAATTAACTTCCCTTCGTAATTAATTTCGAAGCTTTCTTTCAGAGATTCGGCGCCTTTCTCGTTCAGAACCGAAACCTGAATCCTGTTTTTTCTGTTGCAAAGCTCAATACTGATTTCCCTTGTTGCAGAATTTGTATTTTCGCTTCTTAAATCAGTTCCAGCCGAACTCGGTACCGGTACATCATTCAATAAAACGTTCAACCTGTCGAGCCTGTACCTGCTGTCTTCCGCCTTCACTTTGAATGAAAAATATTTTTCTTCGGTCGAAACAGGAATTTTCTCGTCGGTTAGTTTAAGCTCAGGAATATGGAAATCCGTGTTGAACATTTCTTCGTTGAAGTTCATTTTTTTGAGCCTTTTCCTGTATGCGTTTCTGTAAGCATCTATCAGCTCTTTTGGAGCAAGTCCGATATTCGCCAGAACAATATCAGGCCTGTTGTACTGAAGATCAAACTGTTCGGGAGGATATGCCCTGTTGCCTATAACATAAGCTATCACCCTTACTCCGTTTTTGGAACAGTGATAATAATTGTCGGGTGTAACTGCAATGTAATCTCTGTTGTAATAGCTTATGCAGTTTACCAGCTCATTCCCTGTATTCAAATTCCACAGCTTCAGGCGGTTATCAGCACTGCCCGATGCCGCATAGTTTCCGTCCGGAGAAACGGCTGTACAGATAACCCTTGCAGTATGACCTGACAGGGTTTTCGTGTTCTGACCGGATTTAGTATTCCATATTTTCAGGGTTTTATCTTCGCTGCAGGTTAATATTTGCTTCCCGTCTTTTGTATATACTGCTGATGATATGTAATCATTATGCCCTTCAATGATTTTCGGGTACTTGTCCGACATAAAATTCCAGATAATGATTGTGTTATTGCCTCCTGTCATTAAAAGGTCCTCTCCGTCGGGTGAAAACTCAACCGAGTTAATTTTATCACTGTACTCAAATATCTTCACCTGTTTAAATGAATCAGCGCTGTAAATCCTTGCAGTATTATCGAAACTTCCCGATGCAAAATATCTACCGTCAGGGGAAAATGCGACTGAAGTCACAAACCATTTGTGTCCTTCAAGAGATTGTGTAAGCCTGCCTATCTTTGCATCCCAAAGCAAAACAGTATTATCCCAGCTGCCTGAAATTATTTTTTTTCCGTCGGGTGAAAAAGCAACAGAAGTCACAAGATTGTCGTGCCCCTCAAGTGTATTAACCGGCTTAGCCGTTGCCAAATCCCAAAACTTAACCGTATTATCACCCGAACCCGATACTGCATATTTCCCGTCAGGGGAAATAGCTGCGCATCTGACAAGCTGTGTATGCCCCTCCAATGTACTGACTAACTTACCTGTCGATGTTTCCCAGAGTTTCAGGGTATTGTCACCACATCCGGTCAATATGTATTTACCGTCCGGAGTGAAAGAGCAGGATAGAAATGTTGCAGTGTGGCCTTCGAAAGTCCTGATGAATCTTCCTGTCTCCGTTTCTGAAAGCATTATTTCTGTCGCACTGCAGGAAATCACGTATTGTCCGTCAAAAGAAAAACTGATTGCCCTGATGTCATCGTTATGGGCATCGAATGAAATTATCTTTTCTCCTGAATTTATATCCCATAAAATTATTTTGCTGTCATCGCTTCCTGTTAAAACTCTGCTTCCGTCGGGAGTGAATACTGCCGCAGTAACTCTGCTTTCGTGTCCTTCGAATGACTTAATGATTTTACCTGATTCAATATCCCGGATTCTGATGATTCTGTCTCCGCCTCCTGTTACTATGAATTTCCCGTCCGGTGAAAAAGACGGGGATAAATATCCGTAGCTGTTCTTTTCAAAGTCTTTTTTTAGTTCGCCGGTCTGCACATCCCAGAGTTTTAGTTCCCTGTTAGCAGATGATATTAATGATTTGCCGTCGGGTGAGAATCTGATTCTGGAAATTGCCGAAGTGTGCCCTGTCAGAGTCCTGATTAATTCTCCTGAACTGACATTAAAAAACATTATATTGTAGCTGTTCGATGAAGCGAAAATTTTTCCGTCCGGTGAAAAACTTACTGATGAAACAGGGTTTTCACCGTTTTCGAATTTTTTCAGAATCTTTCCTGTCATCACTTCCCATAAAATTGCGGTTTTGTCTTCGCTTCCGGATACTGCAAGATTCCCGTCCGGTGAAAAACAAACTGAATTAACCTTTTCATCGTGTCCTACGAAAGTCCTTACCAGTCTGCCGGTTGCAGTCTCCCACAGCTTAAGCGTCCAGTCGCTGCTCGCCGAAAGCACGAGCTTCCTGTCTGGCGAAAATGTTACATCATTTATATTACCGCCGTGTCCGATTTGGACTCTTAATTCGGGAACCTGTTCTGACTGCGCTGATGAGTATCTGCTCGCAATTATAAATAAAATAAAGAATATTTTTATGGCGGTATTCATTGTTTGTAATCAGATTACATATGGTTCAAGGATAAGAAATTTATGTAAATATGACAAGTCAAGAATAATGATTGTGATATATTTTATTATTTAAAAATATTATATTACCATAAATATTTATTGGTGATTGAAAAATCCATTCCAAAATATTTTCAGGAAAAAACACCTGACTTTGCTGATACTGCTTAGTGCTGTTCATTCTGTCTTTCTTGTCTTTATCTCGCTTTGGCTTGTTAATAGGCATTTTGTTTACGGTGATGAAAAAATGCTTTTCCAGGTGACAGCAGGCGTGAAAAAAATTATTCTTGGAATAGAAGAGAAACCCGATCCCGCCGATTATATTTTTATTAATGTCTGTTATGATAATATGCTGATTCCAATGCTCGATGAGGAAGGATTTCCAGTCGGAAATCAGCCCATAGTCGACAGGAGAAAACTGGCTCTGTTCTTCGAGCGACTGAACAGGCGGCCTGATTCTTATAAATACGCCGTAAGCGATATTTTCTTTAAAGATTCTTCATCAGCCGATTCTCTGTTGTATTCAAAAATCAAGGATACAAAAAATCTCATAATTCCTTATCACATAAACGATACCGGCGGTGTTGAATATCCTGTATTCGATATAAATAGAGGTCTGGCTGACTACAGCGCAATTCAGTACGTTTTTATGAAATATCCTCTCGTGACAAATGATACTATGAAAAGCCTTCCGCTCAAAATGTATGAAGATATAACCGGGAAAAAATTCGAAAAGAAGAAATACTTTTCCTATCTCGGAGGAAAGCCGTGCTTTAATAATATGATTGTGGATTTCAAGCTCAGATATTATGAACTTCTTGACAGGAATTCCGAAAAGATGTATAATCTCGTGAATCTGGGAGACATTCTCCGCCTGCCGGATACTGCATTTTATAAATCAGTAGGCAATAAGATAATTTTTCTCGGAGACTATTACGAACGCGATTTACACCAGACATTGTTCGGGAAAATGTCCGGAACGCTAATCCTGTTTAATATATATTTTTCATTGCTGAAAAACGAAAATCTGATTTCATTTGGACTGGTGCTGCTCCTGTTTATCGGATTCTTTGCGGTTTCCTATAACCTTTTCTCCGAAATGTTTCTGAAAGAAAGAAAATATACTCAGAAAATATCCAGAACAAAATTTGGGAAATTTATTTTAAAAGTCCTGAGTTTCGTTGTATATCTTATGTTTATTTCAGTCATTACATATTTTATATTTAACATTCATATAAATATTTTAATCCTCGCTTTTTACCTGAAGGGCGTGGATTCATTGATTAAATATATCAGGAATAAAAAACAAAAAAAAGAAATCAAATCCGGTGAAGAAAAAGGAGAATTAAATGAAGAATAGAATTTTATTATCGGCTGTGTTGTTTATACTGGCGCTTCCGGGTTTCCTTCTCAGCCAGTGTTATACCGTGCTTTCGGTTAAAGGAGAAATAATCCTGGAAAAAACAGGAAAGCCGATTCAGGAAATGGATGAAATCTGCGCTACTGACAAGCTTACATTCAAATCATCCGATTCAAAGGCAGCAGTTCTGAGTTCAGAACAGGGAAGATTCATCCTTAAACCCGGCAAAAGTAAAAAGAATGAAAGCTTTTCGGCTTTTGTGAAATCGGTTCTTTCACAGGGCACCGGAAGCCTCAGCACAAGGGGCGAGGTCAGCCTCGAGAATGAATTCGGTGAATCGTATTTCGTGATTGGAACTTACAGACTCCCGGTGGATATCAAAACATACCCAATGAGCGAATCGAATTTCTTTTATATTAAATACAAATACAACGGCGAGGATATAAACAAAAAACTGAAATTCAACAAGGATACCCTCTTTATTGATAAAGAAAGCGTTTTTAAAATTGATGAAATAGAAATTGACCAGAAGTCGGTTCAGGGAGTAAGTCTGTATTATTTTGAAAAAGGGAAAAATACCAGCACGAAGATTGCTTCATTTCAACTGTCTTTTGCAAATGAATCTAAATTGACTGCTGAACTGAAATCCTATGTTAATCTTCTGAAAAACGCAGGAAAGAATAATGATTATATTATCCAGGAAGTCGTGCTGTATCTTAATGATGTTTACGGAAACATCAATATTGATAATCTTAAAATCTGGCTTTTTGATAAATACGGTTTAATGTAAAATGGAAAATGAAAAAAATAATTTTACAGTTCACGACCTTCCTAAATCCGAACGTCCGAGAGAACGGCTAAAGAATTTGGGAGCGGATAAAATATCCTCACAGGAGCTTCTTGCTGTAATTCTTGGAAAAGGGATTAAAGGCGAATCTGTACTTGTTACCGTGCAAAAGCTGATTCAACATTTCGGAAACCTCCAGAATATACTCGAAGCATCTGTCGATGACCTGATGAAAGTACGCGGAATCGGCTTTGCAAAAGCCTGCCAGCTTATTGCTAGCTTCGAGCTTTCAAAAAGACTCCTGAAAGAAAATATCGAAGCGGAAAAAGAGCGGGTGAAAAAAAATGCAATCACCAGCCCGTCAGAAATAGTGAAATTTATTCAGTCCGAAATCGATGATTATTCAAAAGAACATTTTTTTGTTATCAGCTTCGATGTGCGTAACCGTATTCTCGGAATAGATAAAACTTCCAAAGGTACACTCAGCGCAAGCCTGGTACATCCGCGCGAAACATTCGAATCAGCAATCCGCCGCCACGCCGCGCAAATTATTGTGGCTCATAATCATCCCTCAGGCGACTGCGAGCCGTCCGAAGATGATATCAGGATTACAAAACGGCTCTACGAAGCAGGGAAAATTATGGGAATCGAACTCCTCGACCATATTGTTGTAACAAAAGATAATTACACCAGCCTCAAAGACAAAAACTTTTTTTAATTCTGAATCCCATTGTACGCTTTTACTTTCTACCTTCTACCTTCTACTTTCTACCTTCTACTTTTTGCTTTTTACGATTTACAATTTACCTTTTAAAAATTGTAAAAAATTTTAATCTTAATTAAAGCTTAATTGGAAAAGAATGGAATACAAAGATTATTATAAAATATTAGGTGTAGAGAAGACCGCTTCACAGGACGAAATTAAAAAAGCTTTCAGAAAGCTTGCACTTAAATATCATCCGGATAAAACCAAAGGTGATAAATCGGCTGAAGAAAAGTTCAAGGAAATTAACGAAGCAAACGAAGTCCTTAGCGATTCTTCAAAAAGAAAAAAATATGATGAGCTGGGTGAGAATTATCAGTATTATCAGCAGCACGGAAACCGGTCGCAGGGCTTCGACTGGTCGCAGTATGCAAATACCGGAGGCTCGCAGAGAAGTTATTCCTTTAGTGGAGATGATTTCGGTGATTTCTTCGGCGGCTCGGGCTATTCTGACTTTTTCGATATGCTCTTTGGCGGCGCGCAGAAAAAAAGACGCGGTGGCAGAACAATGCAGGCGCGCGGACAGGATTATCAGGCGGAAATGGAAATCACTCTCGAAGAAGCTTACAGTGGAACGACAAGAGTTTTTAAATTGGATACCGAATCAATAAAGCTCAATATCAAACCCGGCGTACCCGATGGACATATGCTTAAAATTCCCGGCAAGGGCGGACAGGGCAGAAGCGGCGGAGCATCCGGTGACCTGCTGATTAAAATAAATATTCTGAAACATAATGTTTTCGAGAGAAAAGGGGATGATTTGTATGCAAATCTTCCTGTTGACTTATATACCGCAGTGCTCGGCGGCAAGGTCGAATTCAAAACGCTCAAAGGAAATGTGAAAATTGATATTGCAAAAGAATCCGAATTCGGAAAAACCCTCCGCCTCGGCAAGCTCGGAATGCCTGTTTACGGAAAACCGAACGAGTTCGGAGATTTGTACCTAAAACTTGATATTATTATGCCGAAAAATCTGACGGCAAAGGAAATAAAACTCTTTAATGATTTAAAGAAGTTAAGATAACTGATAATTAAATCCAAATTTTAGATCCTTTTTTTATATTAGAATCTATTTTGATACCAACTTCTCCAGATTCTATTTCTTCTATTTCTTTATCATTGAATTGAATTGAAAGAATTTTACTTTTTTTAAACTTATCATTTTTTTCGATAAATATCTCTTGCCCTTTAAATATTTTTGTATTATTTAAATTTATTATAAAAACTGATCCGTCTTTTAATACTTCACTAGTGATGCCAATCATATTATTTACAGTAGGTCTAAATGATATTATTCCAAAATTTAATAATATTTTTCTTACTTCCTCTTTTGTGAATATTCCATTTTCAATATCGAAGTATAAATTATATAATTGATAAGTTGTAAGTAAACCTCTTTTATCTAAATATGCATCTTTAATTTGCTGAGTAGTAAAAGGTGGGTTTTTTCTTTTATTCGGAGGTAAAAATCTTTGATGATTTACAATGTATAGCGCAAATACATCAAATTTCGTTCTTTCCTCACATCTTCTATGTTTAATTTTTGAAATTTGTGAACAATCAGAATCTGTTGATGTTCCACCAATCCCTTTTACTTCGATTATTAGTAAACCATTGTCTAACCCTATTTCAATATCTTCCTCCAATATATCATCTACAATCTCATCTTTTATAGTAACTTTTTTAAATCCCAGCCACTCTAAATATTTTTTCAATGATTCAACTAACTTCTTATCGGTTTCAGTTAATAAATCATGAAGGAAAAAATATTTTAATTTGTTTTCTTTTAACTTTTTGTCGTTTTCTTCAATACTTATTTTGAAATTTTCTTCAATAGTATTTCTTTCGATAATAATATTGTTGTGATTAGGTAAATAATATTCTTCATTATTTATCCATTTAAATAATTGCGATTGAGGGAAGAAATCCGGGAGAATTGAAGGTAGTAAATTAATTAAAAATTCTTCCAAAAAAGATTTTTTATCTTTAATATCGGGAAAAACGAATGATATTTTATTTGGCTCGTTTAATGCAAAGGAAATAATTTCGTTTTCGTTATTTGTTAAAAAAGGAAACAGTGTTTTTTCGAAATAAGATGGGTGACTAAATGTTTGATAATATTTAATATCTTTTTTATATTTTTCTAAAAATATTTTTATGTCATTGTTTTTTGCGACATTAATGACTTCTTGACCTTCTATAGTATTTAATAATGGAATTTTATTCCAAAAATCATAAATATTATTCTCGAAACTTTCTAAATCCATAATATTTGATCCATGGATGGAGATAGGTCTATATTTATTTGAATATCCCATACAAGCAAATACAATTTGGATAAACTTATTTTTTCTAACGTTAAGTTTTGATCCAAAGAAACTTGACGATAAAGGTTTTGGATTAAATATACTGGTCGGATATTTACATTTTAATTGAGTTATTTTAGTAGCACTTGTTGCTTTTATTTTTGTGTCTTCTTCTGTGTAATCTTTGTTATTGCTATATGTTAGATCATATATTATAATATCGTATTCTTGAATATTAGAAGGGAATAAAAAATCTACATGAAAGTACTTTTCATCATATTGATTTTTGAAATTTATCTTATTTATAATTGTCCCAAATGTACCTTTGAATAAATTTGAAAACCCAATATTAATAATATTTTGAGCAATATCATCATCTATATCAATACAACAAATTTTAGGCTTTTCGTATTTGTTTATATTTGAACTCATTTAAAATAAATATTTGTTTCTAAAAAATATATTATAAATATAAATCATAGAAAAATTAATAACAATTTAAAATAATATTACTAATAGAATTTGAGACAAAAGAAATCACTTTATTTCTTTGCTCAAAATTGTTATTTTAAAAATTCACTGCGGGAATGGCGAAACTGGTAGACGCACCATCTTGAGGGGGTGGTCCCGATGTATCGGGATGAGAGTACGAAATTGTTTTTTATAATATTGCGGGAATGGCGAAACTGGTAGACGCACCATCTTGAGGGGGTGGCGCCACGTCGGCGTGAGGGTTCAAGTCCCTCTTCCCGCACACTTAACCATGTAATATTAAAATGTTAAATTGCTCTAGCAATTTAACATTTTTTTAATATTTCCCGTTTTCTATTTCCCATTTTCCATTTTCTATTTTATGTATTTCTTCAATATATAAAATATCGGAAGTCCGAGTAGAAGGACGGAAACACTGATTAAACCGGATATATAGTCCTGCGAAAATGCCTTGAATGCCACTATTAACAGGAATAAAACATAAATGAAATGTATGATAGGGCTAACTTTAAATCCGTCGTAACTTGCAGTTTCTTCCTTTCTTCTTCTGTAAACAAAAATTGTCGAAGCAACGACAGCAATCGCAAGGTTGTCATTGAACATTATTATATTAATCAGCTTGTCAAACTGTCCTTGCATAATTATGAAAAATAAAATCACAAGCGTAAGAAAAATCAAAGTGAATTCCTGCACCTGCGTTTTTTCGTTCACTTTCATAAATGCTTTCGGAACAACTTTTTCTTCCGCCATTGCGTGATAAATTCTCGGCAGGTGAAGCATAGATACATTCACAAATCCCGCCGCCGAAATGAAAATTATAAACGATATTATTTTATTTCCCGCGCTTCCGAAAATCAGCTGTGCCACTTCTGCCGCTATCAGCGGCGAGCCCGCCACTCCGCTGAAGCCCAGCATCTTATAATAACCGTAATTAATAAGCAGGTAAATCCCGATTGTCAGAAGTACCCCTGTTATTATTCCGCGCTTGAGGTTTCTCTTCGGCTCTATCACGTCTGCACAAAGGTTCATCACAAGCTGGTATCCTCCGTATGAAAAGAATACCGATATCAGTCCGTTTGTAAAAGCTGAGAAGATGGAACTGTTTTGCACAATTTCAACTGGCTTGCTTGTATCGCCGCTTCCTGATAGGAAAATCGCAACCGCGCTGAATATTACTATCACTCCGATTTTTGAAATTGTTATAATATTCAAAACCGTAGCACTCGTTTTTATTCCGAGGAAATTTATAATGAAAATAATTAATACAATTATTGTTGCCGTTATTTTCAAACCGGCAGGGGATGAAATCCCTTCAATCGGAATCAGTCCCGATAAATACTCCACTCCCAACAGCATTACAGCGGCATATGTGGCACCGCTTGTAATTACGATACCGAGAAAATTTATCATGAATGCAACGGCAGGATGATATGCCTCTGATGCGAGTTTGTAAAACCCGCCAGCAAAAGGTTTCCTGGAACCGAGCTCCGCAAATGTCAGTCCGCCGAAAAGAGCTATTACTCCACCTGCTATCCATGCCGCAAAAAAAAGTTCCACGCTTCCAGTCTCTTTTGCCACAAGCGCAGGTGTGCGGAATATTCCTATGCCAATCACAAGGCTTATGACTGCTACTGTTGTATCGAGTAAGTTTAATTTCGGCTTGATGCTCATTGAATTATTGATTTCCGTATTTATCTATTAGGTAGACAAGCGCGGCAAGCGCTGCACTGCCAAGCTTCAACTCCCGCGGATGAACATTCTCAAATACATCATTTCCCGAATGATGAAAGTCAAAATACCTCTGCGAATCGCACAAAAGCCCAATTCTCGGAAAACCAAGATCCTTCAGGAAATATATATCCACTGCGCTTCCCCCCTGCCGGTACTGAAATAATCCGTACTGTTCCAGCAGTCCTCTATAGGAAGAAATTTTCTTGAACTGCTCATCTGTCGATTCCATGCTGAATCCGTGCGGTATCGCCCCGCCTTCGTCTGATTCTATTGCCGCAATGTGCTTTTCGTTTTTCTGCTTTACAATTTCCGCGTATTTCCTCCCGCCTCTCTGTGCAACTTCCTCATCCATAAATGCAATAAATCTGATTGTGTGCATCGGCTTTAAATCAAGTGCCTTGAAAATTCTTAAAACATCCATCGCCTGAACAATTCCTGCTCCGTCATCGTGCGCTCCTTCTCCCAAATCCCAGCAGTCCAGATGTCCGCTTACAACTATTATTTCATCGGGAAATTCTGAACCCTTTATTTCACCGATTACATTATAAGATTTCTTATCGGGAAATTCCTCGCAGGTTGTCCTGAAATATACCTGAAGCTCCTTATCGAATTTCAGGCACTGGCTTAAATAATCCGCATCCCTTGTACTCAATGCAACTGCGGGAATTTTCTTGACCGAGTCCGCATACCTCATTACTCCCGTATGGGGAAAATCACTTATGCCGAGAGTTACCGAACGAATCATAACTCCCGCGGCTCCGAGCATTGCACCTTCGATGGCACCTGTCACTCTCGGTCCGACCGCATCTCCGTATGCCTGAAATGTATTGAAAAATTCCTGCTTGGTTGAATTATTGAAAAAAACGATTTTCCCTTCCACTTTTTCCCTTCCCAGCATTCGCAATTCATCGAAAGATTTCACTTCTATTACATTCCCTTTCAGCCCTTCTTTTCCCGTTCCGATAGAAGTGCCCAGCGCACAGATATTCAATTCCTTCTTTCCGAATATATCCGATTTCAGGTAACAGTATTCCTTATCTCCGCGCTCCCAGTGCCTCACCATTATATCCTGTAGGTATACATTATCGAGATTCATTTCGTTCAACCTGGTCTGAACCCATTCAACTGCACGCTCCGAACCAATAGTTCCTGCAAGTCTGTGCCCTATATTCTTGCAAAGGTATCGCAGGTTATCAGTCGCCTCATCGCTTCTCAATGCTTCTTTGTATATATTTTGTATTGCTGTTGTGTCATTATTCTGTGCGTAATCTGGTTTGATAATCAATGCGGAGAAGAGAAATGTAAATAGTATTTTTTTTATCATTGTTAATATTTATTTACTGTGATTCTTTAATTCCTTTATTTGATGTACGTTTAGCCCGTTTGTTTTGTTGCCTGTAGATGCTGCAAGGAAAAATATTTTTGCGCTCTTTACCATCACGTCAATCCTGTCGAATGCCTCTGAAAGGTTCCTTCCTGCCGAAACACATCCGTGCTTTTCCCATAAGACTATCTTTTTCTTTCTGAATTTTCTACCGGTCTGAAGCGCAAGCTCTTCGGAGCCCGCATCAAAACACTTCACAAATCCTATTCCATCAGGAAACAAAACAGATAGTTCGGGCAGAACCGAATAAAATAATTTGTTTATATTTTTCCCGCTCGTAAATTTTTTCAGATTGGTCAGGGCAATAAGTTCTGCAGGATGCGTATGCAGCACGGCTTTCTCTTCCGGATTATTTTTAACGAGCTTGTTTTGAATTTCAAGATGTGTCAGCAATTCCGAAGTCGGCTTTATATCCTTTTCTCCTCCCGTACTGATGCTGTAATATCCTTTACCTGTTTTGTCTATGTATAAAATGCATATATCAGAAATAGGATTTATTGATATGTCCCTCATTCTGCTCCCTGCCCTTGAAATTACAATGAAATTATTTCTGAGAAATTTGTATTCTCCCGATGTCTTAACTCTTTTTCCTGAAAAGCTGTATTTACCGCCCTTGAAAATTTCAGTTGCATTAACTGAAAAATTTCCTGCATTAGCCTCAGCCCAGCCGCTTTCCCATATCAGCCCCGAAATTTGTTTGATTTCATCTAAAAGCGCATCAAATTTCTTATTTTTTGTAATTTCTGTCATTTAATTCGGTTTTGACAAAATATCAAACAAAAATCAATATCAAAATGCACAAATAAATTAACTTGATTATTTTACTAAATAATGATATTTTTACTCTTTTAAAATAAAAATTTTAAATATTAGCAGAATTGATTAAGAATCATTACGAAAGTTACATCATTGTAGATGGAAATTACGAAGATAATGTAATTGAAGAAATTATAAAGAAATACGAAGCATTCTTCAAAAAGAACGAAGTCGAAATCAAGAACACCGACAGAATAGGAAGAAGAAGAATGGCTTACCAGATTAAGAAGAAACAAAACGGCTTTTATGTGTGCTTCGAAATTATTGCCAGCACATCGATGATTGCTAAGCTCGAAAGAACTTACAAACTGGACGAAAACATTATCAGGTCTCTTACAATTATAATGGATAAGAAAACCCAGAAAGAAAAAGACGATTACCTGAAAAAGAAAACAATGATGGCAGAGGCCGCTGCAAGGGAAGCAAAAGCTGCCGCCGAAGCTGAAGTAGCTGCGGTTGCTTCAACGGAAAAAACAGAAAAATAACAGAATGTTTCTCAATTATACGATTTACTAATTAACTAATTAAAAACAAATAATACTTTATTTGGAGGAAAATCATGGCCGAATTCAAGATGCCCGAATTAAATTCTGTTGTAATTGCCGGAAATTTAACCAAGGACCCGATTTTTAGGCAAACGACTAACGGAACTCCGGTAGTAAATTTTTCTATTGCAAGCAATAGAAGATTCAGAGATAAAAATGAAGACTGGAAAGAAGATGTGTGCTATGTTGGCGTAGTCGCCTGGAACCGACTGGCTGAAAGCTGCCGGGATAAATTAAGAAAAGGTAACGCTGTTCTCGTTGACGGAGAATTGCAAAGCAGGACTTTTAAAACTGAAGACGGCAACAACAGAACTATCGTTGAAATAAAAGCCAGAAGAATTCAGTTCCTTAACAAAAGAATCGGCGCCGGTGAAGACCATGTCGATAAAGATGAACCGTCAACTTTTACTGACGATAGTTTCGATTCTCTGTTATCTCCTGAAGATACTGATTTAATACACGATAAATAAATTTTATTAATTAAAACGATATTTTTTCGGGGTGGGTTTTTTGCCACCCCTTATATTATATTTTAAAAACCAGTTAGAAAAATGAAAATAATATTAAAACAAGACCACGACTTATTAGGCGCTACCGGAGAAATCAAAGAGGTTAAAGACGGATATGCGCGCAATTACCTCATTCCCAGAGGTATTGCTCTGGCTGTTACGCCTTCTAACCTGAAAGCTTTCGAAGAAATAAGAAGACAGCAGAGCAGAAAAATCCAAAAAGAAATCGAGGAAGCCAAAAAGCTCTCAGGTGACCTTAATAACCTTACTCTTAACTTCACCGTTAAAACAGCCGAAGATGATAAAATTTACGGCTCGGTTACTGCACAGATGATTTATAACGCCCTTAAAGAAAAAGGTTATGAAAATATAGAAAGAAAAAAGATTTTGCTTCACGACCATATCAAGACACTCGGTGAACATACCGTGGATATCAAATTACATACAAATGTTGCGGCGAAACTGAAAATCCTCGTCGAAAAAGAAAAAGTTGAAGAAGAACACGCCACTGCTGAAAACACACAGGAAGAAGTTGCCAATACTGAGAATAGCTAGTTTTCGTTTTTAATGTTTTTGTTGCGATCCATCCCGATAATATCGGGATGGATTTTTATTTTTATACTCCCCCTATATCCTTGATATAGCTTTCTAATATGAGTATTTTTAAATATATTTTTTTGTGAATATAAATAATAATTATGAACGAAAAATCAAATAATGAATCCAAAGAAGTCCCCGAAGGCTCCAATGGTAAGGCTCAGATAAAATCAATTGCAGATGTTACTATCAGGTTTGCAGGCGATTCCGGAGACGGAATGCAGCTTACGGGTACTCAGTTTTCCGACGCTATTGCTGCAGAAGGAATTGATATGGGAACGATACCGGATTATCCCGCAGATATCCGCGCACCCGCAGGATCTCTTTACGGAGTAAGCGGTTATACAATCCATTTCTCGAGCCACGATGTGCATACTATAGGCGACCAGGTGGATGTTCTTGTTGCTATGAATCCCGCCGCTCTTAAGGTTAACCTTAAGGATTTAAAAAAGAACGGAATTATTATCGCTAATGAAGATGCTTTCGATAAGAAAAATCTTGACCTTGCAGGATTTAAAGAAAATCCTCTCGAAGACGGCTCTCTCGAAGGCTATAACGTATATGATTTACCTATTACAAAATCCACTCTCGAAGCGCTTAAGGAAATGAATCTTCCCCAGAAAACTGCGCTGAAATGCAAAAACTTCTTTGCGCTCGGCGTGGTGTACTGGCTCTATAATAAAAGATTTGACTTTACATTAAACTGGCTCGAAGAAAAATTTGCTAAAAGCCCTGAACTCATCGAGGCCAACTCAAGGGTTTTGAAAGCAGGCTACTACTACGGCGAAACAACTGAAATATTTACATCAAGATTTGAAGTTAAACCCGCAGACCTTCCCTCTGGCGTTTACAGAAATATAAACGGAAACGAAGCCGTTGCGCTTGGACTCGTTGCAGGCGCGGCAAAATGCGGTATCCCACTCTTCCTCGGCAGCTATCCCATAACACCCGCTTCTGAAATTATGCAGAATCTCTCGAAATATAAAAAATACGGCGTAAAAATGTTTCAGGCAGAAGACGAAATTGCAGGCATATGTACCGCTATAGGCGCTTCCTTCTCCGGCTCCCTCGGAGCTACCTCAACCAGCGGTCCGGGAATGGCTCTGAAAACAGAAGCTATCGGACTTGCAGTTATGGCTGAGCTTCCGCTCGTTATCATAAATGTTCAGAGAGGCGGACCATCCACGGGACTTCCTACTAAAACCGAACAGGCAGATCTGCTTCAGGCAATGTACGGAAGAAACGGTGAATGCCCGGTACCCGTGCTCGCCGCAAGCTCACCTTCAGATTGTTTTATTATGACAGTCGAAGCCGTAAGACTTGCCGTAAAATATATGACACCCGTTATTGTACTCTCCGATGGATATATTGCCCAGGGCGCTGAACCGTGGAAAGTTGTCAAGTTCAAAGATCTCCCCGAAATGAAAGTAGTGTTCAGGACAAATCCGGACGGATTCTTCCCGTATACAAGGAATGAATTCCTTTCAAGACCGTGGGTAAAGCCCGGTACTAAGGGACTCGAGCACAGAATCGGCGGACTCGAAAAACAAAATGTCACGGGCAATGTCAGCTATGAACCTGAAAATCACCAGATGATGGTTGATATCAGGGCTAAGAAAATTAAAAGAATTGAAAACGACATTCCGGAACTCGAAGTTCAGGGGGATAAAGATGCAGAACTCCTCGTGCTCGGATGGGGAAGCACAGGCGGCGCTGTTGCCACTGCAGTTGAAAACCAGATTGCAAAAGGCAGAAAAGTCGCATTTGCCATTTTGAAATATATGTTCCCGATGCCGAAAAATACAGGAAGGATTCTCAAACATTATAAACACATTTTACTCCCGGAAGTAAATTCAGGTCAGCTTAATAAAATTATCAGGGCTGAGTTCTTAATCGAGCCGGTTTCCTTGACAGAAGTTAAAGGTCTTCCGCTCAAGGCACTGAAAATCGAGCACAAGATTGAAGAAATTTTAAAAGTTTAATTTAAATTAAAAATCATGGCTGAAAATAATAATAATAAAAAAGAAGATATATTACCAATATATACCTCAAAAGACTTTACTTCCGACAGGGACGTGCGCTGGTGCCCGGGATGCGGTGACTATTCCGTTCTCGCTCAGGTGCAAAGGTCCTTCCCCCAGATACTCGGACAGAAAAAGGAAAAATTCGTTTTCATTTCAGGTATCGGTTGCTCCAGCCGCTTTCCGTATTATATGGATACCTATGGATTCCATACAATCCACGGAAGGGCAGCAGCTATTGCTTCAGGCGTTAAAACCGCCAACCCCGAGCTTTCCGTTTGGATAGCAACCGGAGACGGCGATGCGCTCAGCATAGGCGGAAACCACTTTATCCATTTGCTCAGAAGGAATATCGACGTGAATATCCTTCTGTTCAATAACAGGATTTACGGCTTGACAAAAGGTCAGGTGTCGCCGACATCGGAACACGGCAAGGTAACAAAATCAACACCCTACGGCTCAATAGAGTATCCTGTTAATCCAGTTTCCCTTGCGCTCGGAATGGAAGGCACATTTATTGCCCGTACCATAGACCGCGACCCCAAGCATATGCAGGAAATGATTCTCCGCTGCTACAAGCATTACGGCACAACCCTACTGGAAATCCTTCAGAACTGCGTTATCTTCAACGACGGTGCGTATGAAATGTATACTAATAAAGAAACCAAAGACGATAATGTAATCTATCTCGAAAACGGCAAGCCGCTCATATTCGGAAAGCAAAAAGATAAAGGCATAAAACTCGACGGATGGAAACCTGTTGTAATTAATTTAAGCGATGGCAAGCACAGCATTAACGATTGCCTCGTCCACGATGAATCTTCAAAAGACCTCGCATTCATACTCAGCAGCTTCTATGATAATCCGTCGCTTCCGCTTCCGCTCGGAGTCTTCCTCGATCGCCAGCGAAACCGCTACGAAGTCGAAATGGAAAACCAGATTGCCGATACAAAGAAAAAATACGGAGAAGGAACCATAGACGAACTCCTAATGGGTCCCTCCACCTGGGAAATTAAATAGTATCACTGAATACACTGATATCACTGATTTTCTGATAATAATAAAAAACCCCGGTTTTTCAATCGGGGTTTTCTTATTTAGCTTTAAAAATTTAAAAACAGTGGATTTTTCTTCCCGCTTTTAATCTTATGAATCTATTATTTCGGCAATAGCATTTGAAGTAGTCTGCTCTTCCGCTTTTAATCTTATGAATCTTAAAAATTTTATGAATCTTATGAATCGAAGATCTATTTCGAATCCAATATCACTTTCATTCCTTCTACAGTCCTTGTTATCACTGTTCCGGGGATTTTTATCACAGCGCCAATTTGTGCGATAAAGCTTCCCTGAACTTCACCTGTCTTGAATGTAGTGAATCCTATCCTGTATAATCCTTTCACAAGCGATTTTGTCGGATTGCTTGTCTCGCTGGATATTCTCATCAGCGAGTTATATTCCTTACCCGATGGCTGTGCCGGAAGCTCGCCTGAATCATCATTCTGCGCCATCATTGTCCACGTGGCATTTTTTACGTTTTCTACAAAACTTGAATCATTGAAATATACATTTGACTTTTCAAGTGAAATCCACGTATCAAAATAGCTTTTCGCGTCGCTTGAATTTTCTTTGTATTCATCCATCTGGTAATCGGATTTTTCAGGCTTCATTCCTTTTGGAACGGGGGATACCATCCTTATTCCGAGTTCGGGAATTGCAGAGGGAATCCATAAATACAGATAATAATATTTTTTTCCGCCACGCTCTTCATCGCAGGTAGAACCCGGTTTAATATATCCGTAATAACTCAATACATCTGTATAGGGCAGACGGATTTCCTGTCCGAATACTGTCTTCTTGCCGAGGTCTGCATCGAATCCCGGAAGCTTCTGTGCTTCTGTAACTTTAACTATAAATAAAAATACTGCAAGAACAAAGAGAATTTTTTTCATAACTTTTTTTTTATTTTTTTAAATTTATTTTATGTATAACATTTTTTTCGTCTCAGTGTAGCTGTCTGCCTTGAGTGTGTAAAAATACACACCGCTTGGGATATTTTCAGCCCTAAATTCCGTCTCATAATATCCCTCTTTCTTATTTTCATTTACAAGTACTGCTATCTCTTTTCCTAAAATATCATATACTTTTAATGTAACAAATCTTGTATCTTTAATCTGAAATCTTATAATCGTGTTTGGATTAAACGGATTCGGATAGTTCTGGCTCAAAGAATATTTTTCCGGTATTCCTGTATTTAAATTGTTCACTCCGAGCGGCTGTCCCTCTGTCAGTGAGTATATTGTATTCGGATTTACATTTGCAAATCTTTGTATTAATCCGCTTGGCCAGTTCACTATCACGCTGTCTATAACGGTTGAAGTCCCTATTCCGAATTCAAGCGGAAGTGAATTCATTCCTTTTCCTCCCGAACCGCCTTCCACTTCGCGTATCTGGTTCTTTGTTCCGGTTTTAATTCTTACCCTTGCGCCGATTGCGGATTTGTTCGAGTTAGTTCCTATGAGTTTGAACTCTACCCATTTGTTTGAATTGCCCGAATTCTTGTAAAGGCGGTTTTCTGTTCCGTTATTGTTCAGATATAAATCCGGGAAACCGTCATTATTGTAATCACCCCACGATACACAACTCGAATGCCTTAAATCTCCCATACCGCACGTGCCTGCAATGTCTGTAAATATCGAATCATCATTCCTGTACATCTTATCCGCATATGTCTGCCCTTTGGCAACGTATAAATCAAGGTCTCCGTCATTATCAATATCAGCCCATCCGCAGGAATAAGACTGTCCGTAATCGGTTCCTAATCCTACTGCAATCGATACATCCGAAAATGTTCCGTTGCCGTTGTTTTTGAATAGCTGATTATATCCCGTAGTGCTTGACAGATATAAATCCATAAAACCGTCATTATTATAATCACCCCATTCAGCTCCCCAGGTGTAAAAGGTTGTAATTATTCCTGAGGCCATTGTAACATCCGAAAATGTTCCGTTGCCGTTATTTTTGTATAGAATTCCGGTCGTTGTTGAACCGGGGTATGACTGCGTTCCGAGGAATAAATCCGGGTATCCGTCATTATTGTAATCCGCTGCTGCAAGACAAAGAGTAGAAGAACTGTCAATAAGTCCGATTGTAAAAGCAATATTTGTAAAGCTTGTCAGGTTGTCGTTCCTGAAAAAGTAATTGTACCTTGGGGGCATTCCGTCGTTTGCAAAAAGAAAATCGATTTTACCGTCCTTGTTAAAATCAATCCAGTTAACAGAGCCGCCGTAACTCATAAAATTTATACCCGCAGTAGAGGAAACATCCTGATAAGCAGTACCCGTATTTTTAAAAAGCATAATCGGCGTCTGCCAGTTCCCGACAACTATATCAATGAATCCGTCGTTATTATAATCCGCTGCAGATGTCCCTCTTGTCGGACTCATAAGGTTCAGTCCCCAGGAAGCTGAAACATCCGTAAAAGAAGTTCCGCTGTTATTTAACCACAGCTTGCTCTGTGTATTATTATTTGCAAGGAAAATATCCAGAAAACCGTCATTGTTCACGTCGAGAAAGACGACTCCCTGCGCCGCTCCGCCGTCGTTCACACCGAGAGCGATTGCCTGGTCCGTAAAAGTAACCTGGCTGTATATTAATCCGGTTGAAAAAAAGAAAGTTAAAATAAAACTGACCGATAAAATTTTTTTCATGGCAGTATAAAGTAATTTAAGAAATGAACACTTTTTTAATTTATTAAATTAAAAAAATAGTCTGTAACATTCAATTTAAAAGAATTTTATAGGCATGGCTTTCTGCATAAAAAAACGCATTCCCGGTTTCCCGGAAATGCGTAAAAATATTCTTTACCCTAAACTTTTTATTTTATAAGCGTCATTTTCTTTGTTTCGGTGTATCCGCTGGTTTGCAAAGTATAGAAATACACTCCGCTCGGAATATTTTCGCCCGTAAACTCTGTACTGTATGTCCCGGCAGTCAGTTTTTCGTTGACAAGCGTCGCTACTTCCATTCCAAGCATGTTGTAAACTTTTATCGTTACAAAATCGTTTTTCGGAATTTCGAAATTTATGCTTGTTGAAGGATTGAACGGGTTCGGATAGTTCTGCATTAATGAATATTTATCCGGAACGGTTGTACTGATTGTTTTAACATCGAGTAATTCAGTAAGACCTCTTTTCCAGGTCGAATAACCGTTTGTTCCTGCAAATACAAAGTTTGCAGATGCGGCTATCGTTCTAACATATAAATTTCCGAGACCCTGGTTTCTCTGTGTCCAGCTTGTGCCGTTGTTACTTGAAGCATAAACTCCCGAGCCGTATGTTCCTGCAATCAGGTTTGTAGTTGAAACCTGCAGTGAATATACCGATACGGATCCCATTCCTGAGTTTGCAGCTGTCCAGCTTGAACCGTTATTGGTCGACACAAAAACCCCTGCACCTGTACCCGCAAAAAGATTTGTGCCTATCATAGCCAGCGAATACACAACGTTGTTTGTCAGTCCCGTGCTGACCTGCGTCCAGCTTGAGCCGTTATTCGATGTCACGAATACACCGCCTCCTCCTGTTCCCGCGAACACATTTGCCCCGGATGAAAGAATGGCATTAACGGTGAGATTTGTAAGACCGGTATTAACGGCAGACCAGGTACCTCCGTTATTTGCGGAAAGGAAAACTCCGCCTGTTGAAGTTCCCGCAAATAAATTTGTACCCGAAGAGGCTATGCTCAGCACATTTAGGTTTGTCAATCCGTTATTTACCGAAGTCCAGCTTCCGCCGTTATTTGCGGACAGGAAGATTCCGCCGCCCTGAGTTCCTGCAAATAAATTTGAACCTAATATTGAAAGACATAAAACATTTGGATTTGTCAGTCCGTTATTAATCTGTGTCCAGGTCAGTCCTTCGTTTGTCGAGAGATAAGCTCCGCCTTTAAATGTACCTGCAAAAAGATTTGAACCGGATAGTAGAGTAGAGTAAACAATGTATCCGTTCAAACCGCTATTAACCGCACCCCAGCTTCCACCGTTATTTGATGTCAGGTATACTCCGAATCCGCCTGTTCCAGCAAATAAACTCGATGAAAAAACCTGTAAAGCACTGATGTAAAAACTTCCTATTCCTGTATTTATTGTACTCCAGCTTGTTCCGTTGTTTGTAGATAAAAACATTCCTCCGCCCCAGGTTCCTGCAAACAGATTTGTACCCGAAACCGCTAATACGTTTACAACAGTGTTTGTCAGTCCGCTGTTAATTGCTGTCCAGTTGGCTCCGTTGTTTGTGGTGATGAATGCTCCTGTTGCCGTACCTGCAAAAAGATTAGCTCCGTTTACTGCCAGTGTATAAACTATTGAAGTGGATAATCCCGCTGAAGTCCAGCTTGTTCCGTTATTTGTCGTTAGGAATACTCCTGTTGCCGTTCCTGCAAAAAGATTTGTACCCGAAAACATTAATGAAATCACATTCAATCCGGTTAATCCTGTGTTTACTGCAGTCCAGCTTGTTCCGCCGTTTGTGGACAAAAACACTCCGCCTCCGTATGTTGCCGCGAAAATATTTGACCCCGAAATAATTATATCATATACATATAAATTTGTCAGTCCCGTATTTTTTACTGTCCAGTTTGTTCCGTTGTTAGTTGAAACATAAATACCTCCGCCGTATAATCCCGCATAAATCGTCGAACCTGATATTGCAAGTGCATATACTTCCATATTCGGAAGGCCGTTCCCGATACCTGTCCAGCTTGAACCGCTATTAGTCGATAGAAAAACACCGTTACTGCTTGCATATAAATTAGTACCTGATGCGGCAAGACTGTATATGTATCCTCCGGCAGGTCCACCGGTTTGCTGCCATTGTGCGTTTGTAGTACTTAAAGTAAAAATACTAAATACTACAACAAATAAAGTGAATAATTTGTGCTTCATATTATTATAATTTTTATTTGAATTAAATTTCCCTTTAAAATATACTTATTTTATCTAAGTTAATCCTCAAATTCATTTATTACAAGTAATAAAATAAGTATAATTACTATGCTTACGGGCTTGCGAACTATTGTTAAAAATCCAGCGCCAGTGAAAAATAATGTTTTGGCATTGAAAATTTATTTAAATCGTAGCTCCAGGCCATATCATATTTAAACGGTAAACCAAAGAGTGCAATTCTCGTTCCAAATCCTGTACCCATCAGCAAATCTCTCGATACAGTATTCCCGTTTATGTTTTTTTCAAATAGTTTTAAAGATTTATTGTCTGACCAAGCCGTTCCTGCATCAATAAAAAACGTTCCCAGTATATCCTGAAATCCTATCGGCAGCGCTCCGAGTATCAGGTATCTGAATAGGGGAAATCTGAATTCAAAATTTGCCAGTGCATACCTGGAACCCGATATCCTGTCGAAATTGTATCCTCTTAATGGAAGTCCCGGTACCGAGAATGCATATTCCCTGATGTTTCTTCCGATTTCGATGTTGTCGCTTTCATATTCCCAGTTTATCCAGTTTTCTGTTCCGCCTAAATAAAACCTCATCGGCTGTGCTCCGAAGCTGACTCCTCCGGATAATCTTAATGCAACACTGAATCCCTCACCAAGCTTCCCGTAAGTTCTTATGTCTCCCATTAAAGTGGTAAAGTCAAGCCCTTCTGTACCGAGCTTTGGCGAATTCATCAATGTCAGGTTATATCTTGTTCCCTTTACCGGTGCGAACATTCCGTATAATGTATTGTCGTGAACAAGACTCAGAGAAGGAACAATAAAAACGCTCCTGTCTATCGGCATGTTTACATCATCAAGGTTTTCCCTGGAAATGTTCATCACGGCAAGCGAGCCGTCAACTCTCTTGAATTTTGAAAACGGATATGATGCGCTTATGTTTCCTCCCCAGGTCCTGAACCTGTATAGCTCATTCCCGAAGCCGTTACCGCTGTTATATAAAAGGAATCTCGCAGTGTGAAACATCATAAATCCGTAATCTATCCTCTTCGGCAGGTGATAATATGCCAGTGCATAATCGCTGTTCTTCAAATCTATCACCATTGAAGTCAAAATGTAAACCCTGTGGTCACCAAGCATGTCACTCAGCGCAATCTGTGCCACACCCTGCACTCCGTAAAAACTCGAGTAATTTACGTTTCCGTAAACAAGGTCGGGTGAGAACTTAATTTTGTAATTTTTTATATTGAATGAGCCGTCGGAATTCTGAAAATCCGAAACTTTGAACTTTTCATTGCTTGCGTATATGGAATCTGAATTGTACCTTGTCAGGTTCGTGTCGTTGTTGTATGAGTTGAAGTTAATCCTGATATCACTGCCGTATAAATTCAGGCTGTCCTTTTGCTTTTTCAGTGCAGTGTTCAGTGAATCAGCATTTTCCTTCGTTATTATATTAGTATCGGTCATTATCGTTGAATCTTTCTTAACAAGACTGCTTGAATCCTTTCTGTTTGCTTCTCTTTCAGTTTTATCCATTACAAATTTGGTCGGCTCGATTTTTGTAATGCTGAGCTTCTTATCAAACGGATTGTCCATTGAATAAATATCATAACCGCCTTTGTTTAGACCTGTGAACAGCAGCTTCTTCCCGTCTTTCGAAAGCGATATCTGGTCAAGCGGTGCAAGTGAGTTGGTTATCGGTCTTATTACAGGCATACCCGACGAGTCTTCTTCCCTTAAATAAATATTTGTTATCCCGCTTTCGTCGGATACATACAGCATTTTCTTCCCGTCACTGCTGAACTGAGCATATCCGAGTTTCGAATCGGGAACATCTGTAATTCTCGTTACTGTCTTTGTCGCAACTTCTATTTTGTATATGTCCCTGTTTGTTGACTTGTAATTCGACATTTTGAAATCCGAAGGAATCAATTCGGGGCTGGTGTATTTTCCCCTGTCAGATGAAAAATAAATGTATCTGCCGTCCGGAGTCCAGGATGGAGTGTAATCCGAAAATACATCATTCGTAAGTGTCTCTATGCTGTTTGTGTTGAGATTGTATATGTAAATGTCCGACTGCTTCGAATCCGAGCCGACAAATGCAAGCTTTGATTTATCGGGCGACCAGTTTACGTATGTAATCGAATTAAACTTTGTCGTGATTTTCTGCTTGTCTCCGCTTTTCACATCCACTAAAAATATCGCATCTTTTTCTCCCGCCTTTACGCTGATTGCAATCTTCCTTCCGTCAGGAGACCAGCTGAGACCCGGAGTCAGCACCTGAAGCTCTTCGAAGTTGCTTGAAGTGTTTCCCTGAATCAGTTTATCTATTATTTCACCGTTCTTTGTGTCAGCAAGGAATACATCAAAAAGGTCATCCCTGTTCGAAATAAATGCAAACTTGCTTCCGTCAGGGGAAATTACGGGGGATATGTTATAAAACCCTCCGTCCTTTTCGTGATTTGTAAGTTCTTTTGCAAAATCAGTAACATCATCACGAGTTTTAAGCTCCGGCCAGTATGTTTTTTTTAATTCCTTTATCCATTTTTCCGAAAGCTTTTCGATGCTAAGCTTGTATGTCTCCTGAAATCCCGCATCCACATCGTTGAGACTCTTGATGTTATTCATAAGCTCGCCGATTTTATACCTGCCGTATGTGTCTATCAGGTATGCAAAAAAACTCTGCCCGCCACGGTACGCCAGGAAGCCGTTGCAGTAATCTATTCCCGGCAGGTAATCGTTTATTATCAGGTTGCGTATATACATATCAGTTGCTTTATCAAGTCCGTCAAGGCTCTGTATCTCCGACATTCCCTCGCTGAACCAGAGCGGAAAGCTCAGCGTCATATTTTTTGAAATTATATTCTGAATCGAACCGCCGTAATACATATCATTCATGAATGCGTGGTTCAGCTCGTGATGTATCACGTGTCTGAACTGCTCATAGTCTCCTTCGAAGGGCACCAGCACGCGGTTTTTGAAAAGTTCTGTTACTCCGCCTACTCCTTCGGGCAGGTATTCGTCAATTACGTTGTTCTGCTGAAATTCGTTATGCGAATTAAATACAACTAACGGAATCCTGTTGCTTATGTTGTAATTGTGATTTCTCGAAAGTGAAACAAGCGAACTCTCCGCTACAGTTGCAGTGTATTCCGCTATGTCATATCCGTCCTGCGAAAAATATATATCGAAATGCTTCGTTTGTATGTACTGCCATTTGAAATATTTGTATTGTACCTTGTTTTTTCCGAACTGGGCAAAGAGAGTGCTCTGTATTAATATAGAGAAGAAGGCAAGTGCCAGTATTAAATAAATCCTTTTTTTCATTTTTCAGTGTTATAGTATTTATATATTAAAACAATATTGTAAATCAATAGTTCTTTTTTAAGATATATAAAGAAATAATAATATATAATTCATTTTTTTAGATGATTTTCTGACAAAAAGATTGCATAAAATGTTTATTTCCTAAAAAAATATTCCTTTCCCACGGCTGAAGCTGTGGGCTAAATTAAAGAACAAGAGCGAGACCCCCGCCTAAAACATGCGGGGGTGACAAGGTTGGGGATGTAAAAGTGAAAAAACATAAAGATTATTAATGTTGAGCTCTTCAGTTCAGCCCACGACTTTAGTCGTGGGAAAAGTGCAACAAAAATCTCTTAACCGTTTCAACGGTTTACAAAAAAAATACTTCTCTGAAAAACCGTTGAAATGGTTTTGGAATATTTTTTTATATTCCTTTCCCACGGCTTAAGCCGTGGGCTGAATTGAAAAACACAAAATTATTCGTATTTGTTATTTCGGATTTGTTTAGAATTTAGAATTTCACATTTAGAATTTAAGAAATCTCATGTACTCTACTAACTATACACACTCTATAAACTCTACGGACTCTATAGCCTCTGCAAACTGTACTGCATTTTACACTATAATAAACTAATTTGATTACTTATTTTTTTGTATGATTGATTTTATTGAATTTAATCTCGATAACGGTCTCCATTGCATACTGCACAAAGACACTGTAAACCCGATTGTGAATATTACCGTCGGCTATCGTGTAGGCTCACGGGATGAACTACCCGGCAAAAAAGGCGTGGCGCACCTTTTCGAACATCTTATGTTTCAGGGCTCTGCCAATGTGAAAAAAGGCGACCACTTCGATTTTATTCAGCGCGCAGGCGGCAACTGCAATGCATTCACAAATCAGGATATGACCGTGTATTATGAAAACCTGCCTTCGAATCACCTTGAAACAGGCCTCTGGCTTGAATCCGACAGGATGAACTCCATAGATTTATCCGAAGAGAATATACTTAACCAGAAAAATGTCGTGATTCAGGAAAAAATGCAGAACTATGATAACGCTCCCTACGGCACATCATTCATAAATATCCTGAAAAATGTTATGAAAGGCTCTTCTTATGAAGTTGCTACTATAGGGTTTGAAGATGATATCAGGTCATTCCTGAAATCCGAAGCGGAGGATTTCCATTTTAAATATTATTCTCCTGCAAATGCCTCTCTGCTGATTTCAGGTGATATTGATTATTCGGAATGCGAAAAGCTCTTAAATAAATATTTCGGCAGTATTAAAAAAGGCGGACCCGTAAACAGATTATTTACTGAACCCGAAATAATGAAATCGGATATCAGGCAGGTCGTGAATGATAATATCACACTGCCCGTAATGTATATTTGCTTTCCTATTCCCGAAGCGGGCAGCAATGAGGATTACACCCTTGAATATTTTACTAGCATTCTGGCTAATAACCGCTCCAGCAGACTGTATAAAAATCTTGTCTATGATAGAAAGCTCATAAAGGAAATCCACGCATCTAAATACCAGCTCCAGCATTCGGGAGTTTTCCTTTTTACCGTGGTTGCATATCCCGGAGGCGAGTTGAATATTATTGAAAAAGAAATATTCTCCGAAGTGAATTATTTTGTGAAAAATGGCATTAAAGAAGAGGAATATACTAAAATCAGAAATAAACTCGATTACGGTTTTAACCTCCGGCTCTATACTATGCAGAATATCTGCCGCGACCTCTTCGAGCACTGGTTTTATTTCAATGATGCGGAAAGAATAAATAATGAAATCGACAGGTATATGAATGTGAAGAAAGAAGATGTGATTGATTCCGTCAGAAAATACCTGACGGATGCTCCGAAATTATTTTTAACATATTTACCAAAGGAAAATTGAGCGATAATATTAAACTAAAACTCGATGTAAAGGAATTTGAACTCGAAAACGGTCTGAAAGTTATAATGTGCAAACGCGATGAGCTTCCGATTGCCGCTATGAATATGACTTTCCTCGTCGGCTCCAAGGATGAGGATGAAGATAAAACTGGAATTGCTCATCTGCTCGAGCATCTGATGTTCGAAGGCTCGCCTAATACCGGAAAAGGGGAATTTGATGAAATCCTGAATAAAAACGGCGGAGATAGTAATGCTTATACTTCCTGGGATATGACCGGATATTATCTTGTGCTTCCTTCAAGCAAACTCGAACTCGGTCTGTGGCTTGACTCCGACCGCCTTGCAGGTTTCGGAATTACCGAAGAGAGCTTCGGCATTCAGAAAAGCGTGGTTCTGGAAGAAAAACTCCAGACTCAGGATAATGTGCCTTACGGCTCGCTCGAAGAGGAAAGCAGCAAACTCCTTTTTAAGAAAAGCGGATACCGCTGGCCGATTATCGGATATACTGAGAATATTAAGAACCTGAAATTCGAAGACGTGAAAAAGTTCTTTGATAAATTCTATAAACCCAATAATGCCGTATTGAGTATAGTAGGGGATATCGACTATGTAGAAACTCAAAAGCTGGTGACGAAGTACTACGGAACAATCGAAAAAGGGGAAGCAATTATCAGAAAACCCTTTGAAGATGAATTCCTGAATTCAGAGCAATCCGCTGTTATATATAGTGATGTCCAGCTTCCGGGAAAGTTTTTGTTCTACCTGATTCCTAAATTCGGCACCGGTGAATATTACTGCATGCAGGTACTGAACCAGATTCTTACTGCTGGGGAAAGCTCAAAACTTTTTAATGAACTTGTCTATAATTCCCGTCTTGCAAATGAAGCCGAGTCTGTGATTTACGGAATGGAACATGTAAGCCTGTTTTTCGTTAATCTAATAGCAAGGAAAGGCATAGCTCTGAAAGATATCGAAGAAAAATTTGACTATATAATAGATAAAATTAAACAGGGCGATTTTCCCGATGCTGATGTGCAAAAAGCAAAAAATAAGCTTGAAACAGCCTTTTTCAGCAAGTTCAGCTCGGATGTCTTTATCTCCGAAAAGCTCTCCGAATATCAGGTGCTTTTCGGCAGTTATGAAAAACTTATTGAAGAAGTGGAAATGTATGAGAATATTACCAGGGACGATATTGTTGAAGTTGCTAACAAATATTTAAATAAAAATCAAAGAGTTAATTTAAGCTATTTACCAAAGGAATAATAATGAGTTTTGAATTTAATCTTGACCGCTCCAAACCACCCGTGGTTGCAAAATCAAAGGATGTAAAATTTCCTGCTTACTTCGAAGCAAAATTGGCAAACGGAATTAAGGTTTTTGTAATCGAGGATGATAAAATCCCGCTTGTGACTGCAAAATTTGTAATGAAAACAGGAACTTACGATGAACTCGCATTCGGTGAGGATAAGTCCGGGCTTGCATCTATCACTTCAGACCTCCTTGTAAAAGGCACAGAAGGAATGAATGCAGTTAAAGTTGCGGAAACTGTGGATTATTTTGGTGCATCGCTGAACAGCGGTTGCGAATATGACGCAACATACCTTGCGCTTACTTCTTTAAAAAAATATTTTACGGATTTATTCGGTCTTGCATCCCGCCTGTTGATGAATCCCTCTTTCCTTGAGGAAGAAATCGAAAGGGAAAAACAGCAGATTACAAATTCACTGCTTTCTTATCTGGATGAAGGCAGTTTCCTTTCCGAACGCGCATATAAAATAAATGTTTATAAAAACTCTCCCTATAAATTAAATATCGAAGGGAAAATAAGTTCGGTTGAAAATATCAGACAGGAATATATTAAGGAATTTTTCGGGAAATATTTTAATCCCCAAAACCTTGTTATAGCAATAGTGGGCGATATTAAAAAAAATGAAGCTCTTGCTCTTGTGAATTCGAAATTCGGAAACTGGAACCCCGGAAAACATTCAACAGGAGCGGCTTATACGGATATCCTCGGCGAAAAAACAAAAATAATTGCTGTTGAGAAAAAAGGCGCGGTTCAGTCGGAAATATTAATGGGGCATCTCGGCGTGAACAGGAATACTCCCGATTTTATCCCCGTTATGGTGATGAATACCCTGCTCGGCGGTTTTTTTACTTCGCGCATTAATAAAAATCTCCGTGAGGTAAACGGCTATACCTACGGGGCAAGGTCTTACTTTAATTTCAGAAAATTCTCCGGTGACTTCTGCATTGAAACCAATGTGGAAAATTCTCTTACCTATAATGCCGTAAACGAAATTATAAAAGAACTTAATATTCTTAGAAATGAAAAAATCACTGCTGATGAACTCGACTCGGTGAAAAATTACCTGTCAGGCAGTTTCCCGCTTCAGCTTGAAACTCCGAATGCCATAGCAAATAAAATTTTAAATCTCGAACTTTACGGCATAGGAAAAGATTTTTATGAATCATATATTACAAGGATAAACGAAGTTTCAATTGATGATGTGAAAAGAGTTTCGCAGGAATATATCCATCCGGATAAGCTCGTGATTTCCATTGCGGGAAATACCGGTATAATAAAGAGTTCAATGGAACAAATTGCGGAAGTTGAGGTAATAAAAAATATAAATGAATTATAAACTATTTTAATATGCCGACTGTAAATAATCTCAGCGATTCAGAACTTGTGCAGGACTTAAGCGCAAAGTATAAAAATTTAAGAAGCGAAATATCAAAAGTTATAGTAGGTCAGGATAAAATTATCGAACAGGTAATTATATCCATACTTTCAAAAGGCCACTGCCTGCTCGTCGGCGTTCCGGGCCTTGCGAAAACCCTTATTGTTAAAACCATCTCCGACGTGCTCGGGGTAAAATTCAGCAGGATTCAGTTCACGCCCGACCTTATGCCGTCGGATATTACTGGCACTGAGATTTTCGACAGCTACAATAACGACGGAAAGAAATTCAAATTCATAAAAGGACCCGTCTTTGCCAATATTATACTCGCAGATGAGATAAACAGGACTCCGCCTAAAACCCAGTCAGCACTGCTCGAGGCAATGCAGGAGCATAAAGTTACTGCCGCTGGAACCACTTATACTCTCGAAGAGCCGTTCTTCGTGCTCGCAACTCAGAACCCCATTGAGCAGGAAGGTACGTATCCCTTGCCCGAAGCCCAGCTCGACAGATTTATGTTTAATCTCTGGCTCGATTATACGAATGAAGAAGATGAAATTGAAATTATTAAAAAAACCACAGGTACTTATATCCCGGAGCCGCAGGTAATATTTTCAAAAAATGAAATAATCGGTTATCAGGAATTAATCCGAAAAGTTCCCGTTGCCGATGAGGTAATCAAATATACCGTGGGTATAGTCTCAAAATCAAGACCGAATAATCCCGATGCACCGAAATTCATAAAAGACTATATAAGCTGGGGTGCCGGACCGCGCGCATCGCAGTATCTGATTCTGGGAGCTAAAGCTTTATCCGTTTTGGACGGAAGATTCTCACCTAATATCGATGATGTCAAAAAAGTATCTAAATCAGTGTTAAGGCACAGGCTAATTCCGAACTTCAATGCCGAAGCGGATAATATCAATATTCTTGAAATTATCGAAAATCTCTTCGGAAAATAATTAATAATTTATTTACCTGTTGTTAACACTTCCACCACCCCGAAACGTCTAAAATAAAGGACAGTAGCACAATTTTTACTATATTGACTTTTTTTAATAATTTAGGTATTTTGTTGTTTATAATTTTTTTGAGTTTATAATTTCGATAAATATTAACGATAATGGCACTTAGAAAGCTAAAGCCGATGACACCGGCAACGAGATATTATTCTATTTCTTCATTTGATGAGATTACTAAAACTACACCCGAAAAGTCTTTGCTTGCTCCGCTTAAAAAATCAGGCGGAAGGAACAATCTCGGAAGAGTCACGTCCAGACACAGAGGCGGCGGTCACAAGAGAAGATACAGAATTATAGATTTTAAAAGAGTAAACGCAGAAGAAGCAAAAGTTATCGCAGTTGAATATGATCCGAACAGAACTTCGAGAATAGCTCTTATTCAATATCCCGACGGAAGCAAAAATTATATTATTGCACCCGACGGAATAAAAGTTGGCGAAGTAATACAGTCTTCAAATGAAGCAGAAATTAAAACCGGCAATACGATGCAAGTTTCATCTATTCCGGTTGGTACTTTCATACATAATATCGAACTGAAACCCGGTAAGGGCGGTCAGATTGCAAGAAGCGCAGGCGCTTCAGCGCAGATAGTCGCAAAAGACGAAAAATACTGCCAGATTAAACTGCCTTCAGGCGAAGTCAGAATGATTAGAAGCGAATGCAAAGCAACAATCGGCGTCGTAGGCAATATCGATCACGAAAATATCAGCATCGGTAAAGCCGGAAGGTCAAGATGGATGGGTAAAAGACCTCACGTCAGAGGCGTTGCTATGAACCCCGTTGACCATCCGATGGGCGGCGGTGAAGGTAAAACATCAGGTGGCGGACACCCGGTCAGCCCGTGGGGACTGCCTGCTAAAGGTTATAAAACAAGAAAAAAGAAAAATATTTCTGATAAATACATAGTTAAAAAGAGGAAATAATAAATGTCGAGATCATTAAAAAAAGGTCCAAATTTAGATTATAAACTGCTTGCAAAAGTAGAAAAACTTAATGAAAAGAATCAGAAAAAGGTTGTAAAAACCTGGTCAAGAGCCTGTACTATTACACCTGATTTCATCGGACATACATTCGCTGTTCATAACGGGAATAAATTTATCCCGGTTTTTGTTTCAGAGAATATGGTTGGCCATAAACTTGGCGAATTTGCTCATACTCGTACGTTCAGAGCTCACTCAGGACAGAGAAAAGAAGAAAAATCGGGAGGAGCATCATAATCATGGAATCAAGAGCATTAACAAGATACGTTGGGTCATCACCCAGAAAAATGAGACTCGTGGTAGATTTAATCAGAAACCGTAATGTTGACGAAGCTTTGGCGATTCTAAAGTTTACGAATAAAAATGCGGCAAAAGTAGTCGAAAAAACACTAATTTCTGCCTATTCGAACCTCGTAAGAAAATTGGATACAGGCAGAATCAATAAAAATGAAGTGGTTGTGAAAAGAGCTTTTGTGAACGAAGGACCGTCTTTGAAAAGAATGCTTCCCGCTCCGCAGGGAAGAGCGTACAGAATCAGAAAACGTTCATCACATTTAACACTTGTGGTTGAACATTTAGAAAATAAATCATAGTTAAATTAAAAATTAATCTTTAAGGAGATTTATTGGGACAGAAAACACACCCTGTAGGATTCAGACTAGGGGTCATCAATACCTGGGATTCAAACTGGTACGATGAGAAAAGTTTTGCTCACAAGCTGAAAGAAGATTCCCTTATCAGGGGATATCTGAAGAAAAGGCTTGAAAAAGCAGGAATTGCGAAAGTTTTAATAGAAAGAACTCTTAAAAAAATCACACTTACTATATTTACTTCGCGTCCGGGTTTCGTTATAGGAAAAAGCGGAAAAGAAATTACCCAGCTTGAAAACGAAATTAAAAAGATTACAAATAAAGAAGTTAAAATAAACGTAAACGAAATAAAAAAACCTGAACTCAGCGCTCAGCTCGTAGGCGAAGGCATTGCCCAGCAGCTGGCTAACCGCGTTTCGTTCAGAAGAGCTATGAAATCAGCAATTACTTCTACAATGAGAATGGGTGCCGAAGGAATTAAAGTGATGTGCAGCGGAAGACTCGGTGGTGCTGAAATTGCCAGAAGCGAACAGTATAAAGAGGGACGTATTCCTCTTCAGACTTTGAGAGCCGATATAGACTATGCTTCGGTTACTTCACATACGATTTACGGCGCAATCGGAGTTAAAGTCTGGATTTGCAGAGGTGAAAAGTTATCTAAAAACAATTATTAAAATTCTGGAGTTATACTAATATGTTAATGCCCAAAAGAGTTAAGTTTAGGAAATCACAAAAGGGAAACAGAAGAGGTAAAGCCCAAAGGGGTAATCTTGTCGCTTTTGGTTCTTATGGTCTAAAATCGCTTGATGCAGCGTGGATTACCGACAGGCAGATAGAAGCCGCCCGTATCGCGCTTACCAGGCATATGAAAAGAGACGGAAAAGTTTGGATAAGAATATTTCCCGATAAACCTGTTACCAAAAAACCCGCTGAAACCAGAATGGGTAAAGGTAAAGGCGCACCTGAATACTGGGTCGCCGTGGTTCAGCCGGGAAAAATTATGTTCGAAGTCGACGGCGTTTCAAAAACTATTGCCGAAGAAGCTTTCAGACTTGCAGCGCATAAATTGCCCATAAAAACCAAATTTGTAAGCAGAATTACGTTATAAAATACTATTTAAAATGAAAATATATCACATAAGAGATTTAGCAACCAAGGATTTAAAGGTAACACTCAAAGACAACTTCGAAGCTCTCGAAAACTACCGCTTTCAGCACGCTTCAGGCCAGCTCGAAAACTTTAAAGCACTTGCTAACACAAAAAGAGATATTGCAAGAATCTTAACAGTTTTGAAGGAAAGAGAAAAAGAAGAACAAAAAAACAGTAAAAAGAATTAAGATTAATGAGCGAAGAAAAAAATATCGTGCCCGGAACAAGGCAGACAAAAAGGAAAACCCGTATCGGTCTGGTAACAAGCAATAAAATGGAGAAATCCATTACAGTTTCAATCGAAAAAAGGGTAAAACATCCTATTTATAAAAAGTATTTCAAAAAGACTACCAAATTTATGGCTCATGATTCTAAGAATGAATGCGGAATCGGTGATTTAGTCAAAATTATGGAAACAAAACCGATGAGTAAAAATAAAAGATGGCGTCTTGTTGAAATAGTTGAAAAAGCTAAATAAATTTTAATATTTGAAATAGAGGCATCAGCCTGTTTATTTAAAAACTGAAATAGAATATATATTATATATTATGATACAGGAAGAAACAAATTTAACGGTTGCAGATAACTCCGGTGCTAAATCGGTCCGCTGCATCCGCGTTCTCGGTGGCTCCGACAGGAGATATGCAAGCCTGGGCGATATTATCGTGGTGTCAGTAAAATCGGCCATTCCAGGCGGTGCCGTGAAAAAAGGCGAGGTTTCAAGAGCGGTTATCGTAAGAACTGTGAAAGAAGTAAAAAGAAAAGACGGAAGCTGCATAAAATTCGATGAAAATGCCGCAGTGCTGATTAACCCGCAGAATGAACCAAGAGGCACGAGAATTTTCGGACCCGTTGCCCGCGAACTAAGGGAAAAACAGTTTATGAAAATTATCTCCCTGGCTCCGGAAGTAATTTAATTCTTTAGATAAAAGATAAAAAGATTATAAAAATGGTAAAAACAAGATTAAAGAAAAACGATACAGTAAAAGTTATCAGCGGAAATGCCAAAGGCACGGTCGGTAAGGTACTTTTCATTGACAGAAATAAAGGCCGCGTTATCGTTGAAGGCGTTAATATCATGCACAGACATACAAAACCGAATCAAAAGAATCAGCAGGGCGGAATTGTCAGAAGAGAAGCTCCAATTAATATTACTAATGTTCAGCTAATGTGCCCCAAATCTGGACAACCAACAAGAATCGGTATGGAAGTGGTGAAAGATGAAGTGTCAGGCAAATCAAAACGCATGAGAAAAAGCAAAAAATCAGGAGAAATTTTAATTAGTTAATAATTTTTATGGCAAAAACAAAGGAAGACAGAAAAAAAGATTCGAAACCGGCAGGAGATGCTAAAAAAGATAAAAAAGGCAAAGATTCCAAAGAAGTATTTGTCGAGGAAAAAGTTCCTGCAAGACTCTTAGAACACTACAGAGGAAAAGTTGTTCCCGAGTTGATGAAAAAATTCAACTATAAAAATTTAATGCAGGTACCTAAGCTTAATAAAATTTGCTTGAATGTAGGTGTCGGTGCGGCAGTTGCAGATCCGAAAATTATCGATCAGACAGTAAAAGAAATTGAAGCTATTGCCGGACAGAAACCGACAGTGGTAAAAGCAAAGAAATCAGTGTCTAACTTCAAACTACGCGAAGGCATGAATATTGGTGTTAGGGTTACTTTAAGAAATGACAGAATGTATGAATTCCTCGATAGGCTTATCAGCATTGCTATACCGAGGATTAGGGATTTCAGGGGTTTGTCTGATAAAAGCTTCGACGGAAGAGGAAACTATTCTATAGGCGTTAAAGAACAAATTATTTTTCCCGAAATCAATGTCGATAATATTCAGAGAATCAGCGGACTCGATATTACTTTTGCAACTTCAGCTAAAACAGACGAAGAGGCTTACGAACTTCTGAAGAATTTCGGAATGCCCTTTACGAAATAAATTAAAAATAACAAAATTTAAGAATGGCCAAAAAATCATTAATAGCAAGACAGGCAAGAAGAGAAGCGACTGTAAAAAAATACGCAGAGAAAAGAAAAGAACTCAAGGAAAAAGGCGACTATGCAGCATTAGCAAAGCTTCCCCGTGACAGCAGTGCATCCAGGCTTCACAATAGATGCCTGGTGACCGGTAGAGCAAGAAGCTATTACAGGAAATTTGGTGTTTCAAGACTCGTTTTCAGAGAACTTGCGTTGCAGGGAAAAATTCCCGGAGTCGTAAAATCAAGCTGGTAAAAAAATAAACAGGAGAAATTTAATTTATGTCCATGACAGACCCAATTGCGGATTTTTTAACAAGAATGAGAAATGCAATCAAAGCAGAGAAAAAAACTGTTGATATTCCGCTCTCAAAAATGAAAGCCGGTATAGCAGATATTCTGAAAAGAACCAGCTATATTACGGATTACAGTGTAGTTGAAAATGACGGGAAAAAATATTTGTCTGTAAAACTGAAATATAACAACGGCCGCTGCGTTATCGAAGGCCTCCGCAGAGTCAGCAAACCCGGTATCAGAAGATATGTGAAATATGAAAAACTTCCGAGAGTCAGAAACGGACTTGGGGTTGCCGTAGTCTCTACTTCGAAAGGATTAATAACGGAAAAAGAAGCTAGAAAACTTCAAATTGGCGGCGAAGTGGTCTGCGCAATTTGGTAATTTTAAATAATTAAGAAAATTTAAAAAAATGAGTAGAATAGGTAAAAAACCTGTAGATATTATAAAAAACGTACAGATAAAAAAGCAGGATAATATTATCGAGGTAAAAGGTCCTAAGGGTACTTTAAGCATGGAAATAACAGGCGGTATTAGTGTTGATGTAAAAGATAATGAAGTTGTTTTTACAAGAGAAAATGATTATAAAAAGAACAAGGCTTTGCACGGATTATACAGGGCGCTGCTGCAAAATATGGTCGTCGGTGTTACCGAAGGATATTCAAAAAAACTTGAACTGGTTGGCATAGGATATAAAGCCGAATTAAAAGGAGATAAACTTGTTCTTATGCTCGGTTACTCTCATCCGATTGTGTTCATTTGTCCGCAGGATGTTAAAATCGAAGTTCCTGTTCCGACTTCAATAGTTATTAGCGGTATCGACAAACAGCTTGTAGGACTCGTTGCTGCAAAAATCAGGTCATTCAGGGAACCCGAACCATATAAAGGCAAAGGCATTAAATACGATACTGAAAAGATTAGAAGAAAAGCAGGTAAAACAGCTGCCAAGTAATAATTTGATTCAAAGATTAAAAGTTTAAAAAAATGAATAGAAAAAATTTAGACAGAAGACAAAAAATAAAGTATAAAATCAGAAAGAAAATTAACGGTACTTCTGAAAGACCAAGACTTGTTGTTTACAGAAGTCTGAACCAGTTTTACGGCCAGCTTGTTGATGATTTAAGTGGAAAAACATTGTTATCTGTAAGCTCAATTTCTAAGGATGTGGCCGAAAAATTGAAAACCGAAAAAGGAAAAATCAGCAAAAGCAAAATTGTTGGAAAAATTATAGCTGAAAAAGCAAAAAGTGCAAATATCTGTGAAGTAGTATTTGATAGAAATGGTTATCTTTATCACGGTAGAGTAAAAGCATTTGCTGATGGTGCTCGAGAAGGTGGTTTGAAGTTTTAAACAATCATTATTCTCGGGTCGTCTAATGGCAGGACAGCGGCCTTTGGAGCCGTTAGTGGAGGTTCGACTCCTCCCTCGAGAACGAGTCGATTATTTGAATAGAGATAGAATTTTAAGATTTTCAGATTATAAACGTAATAACACGTTCTTACTTTTTTACATTTTACTGTTCTTTAATATTCTCGAGTCGTCTAATGGCAGGACAGCGGCCTCTGAAGCCGTACGTGGAGGTTCGACTCCTCCCTCGAGAACAGTGTTGAAGCTTAAACATCTTTTAATCAATGTTTTAAGTATTATTGATATAAATTTTATAATTGAAATTATCTAAATATAATCTTATTTTTTATATAGTTATTAAATGGCGAAAAAATACATCAAGGCAGGTGAGTTAGAACTCAAAGAAAAGTTAGTACACATTAGCAGGGTTGCTAAAGTTGTAAAAGGCGGCAGAAGATTCAGCTTCAGTGCTGTCAGCGTGGTTGGTGACGGAAAAGGTCATGTTGGTATCGGTCTGGGAAAAGCAAATGAGGTAACTGACTCAATCAAAAAGAGCGTTGAGGATGCAAGAAAGAATATTATTGAGGTTCCTCTTTATAAAGGCACTATTCCGTTCGAAATTATAGGTAAATTCGGTGCCGCTAAAGTTTTGTTGAAACCTGCTTCTCCGGGAACAGGATTAATCGCCGGTGGCGGCGTTAGAGCTGTGCTCGAAAGCGCCGGCATTCAGGACGTTCTTACAAAACTGCTTGGCTCTTCAAATCCGCATAATGTTGTAAAAGCTACTATCGGTGCATTGAAGAATTTATACGATGCCAGAATTGCTGCGGAAAAAAGAGGCATTAGTTTAACTGAATTATTTACAACGTAATTAGAAAGTATATTTGAAGTAATTTACGAAGAAACTTGACTTTTTCATATAAAATGGATAAATTTATAAAAATAACGCAAACAAAAAGCGTAATAGATAGAGTAAAAAATCAGAAAAGAACAATTGAAGCGTTAGGATTAGGAAGACCTAATTATTCTGTTGTTAAAAAAGATACTCCGCAAATAAGGGGTATGATTGAGAAAGTAAAACATTTAGTGAAAGTAGAAATATCATAATAAAATTTCTTTTTAAAAGTTATTTTAATAACTAAAGAAAGGAATATTTATGGTATAAAATATCATAAACTATTTAACGATCTTTTTCTTTTAGCAACAAAAATTAATCTATTTAAAAACAAAACAGAAAGGAAAAAAAATGAAAAAACTATTCGTATCTTTGATGTTAGTATTTTTAGTTTCCAGTTTCTCATTTGCCCAGATCAATAAAGGCTGGGACGGAACAAAACCGGAAGTCTACAAAGGTTCAAAAAATTTCGTGTTCATGTATTCACCGTTTGTAAGCGGTAGCCTTGGTGCTGCTCCTTCAGGTGCATATACGAATTTTGTAGATACCAATAACTTTACTGTAACCAACCTTTTCGGTGCAGGTTTTCAGTATTATGTAACACCTGAAATAGCTTTAGCAATCGGCTTTAATTTCGGAAATTCCTCTTGGGAACCGAAATGGGCAGGTGCAACTGTAAAATCATCGGGAACGACATTTGGTGTCTCTTTAGATGGTAACTACCACTTCAAAGCTTTATACAGTGTATCACCATACTTAGGATTAAATGTCAATATGGGTTCAAACAGTTCATCATATGAAGTTACATCAGGTTCAACAACCAATAAATGGGAATCAAAAGGTAGCTCAATTGGTTTCGGATTAAACTTCGGTTTTGACTGGTACTTCACACCCGGACTTTCACTCGGTGGAAAATATACACTCGGAATGACAATGAATAGTGCACCGGAAAATACATTCACCGGTGGTAGCACAACAACAACATTAACCGGACCGAAATCAACATCATTCGGTACAGGTATTGCAAGCATAATGTTAAACGTTCATTTTTAATTGATTAAAAGTAATACTTAAGTTTTAATATTACTCCTTTGTCCGTCGAAGAGGCGGACAAAGGATTTTTTTAGTTTTATAAGTCGTAAAAAGGATTTTTTCAGTTCACAAGATTTAACATACACAAAATAACATAATGGACATACTTAGCAATTTAAAATACGCAGAAGGTTCAAGGAAAAAGAAAAAAAGAGTCGGAAGAGGACAGGGGTCCGGTTTCGGAGGAACTTCAACAAGAGGGGAAAACGGCGCTAAATCTCGTTCAGGATATAAAAACAGAGCCTGGTTCGAAGGCGGTCAGATGCCGCTGCAGAGAAGAGTGCCAAAATTTGGGTTTAAAAATATTAACCGCGTTGATTATAACGTAATCAATGTTGGCGATTTACAAAAATTAATTGACTCAGGGAAGTTAAAGGAAACAAGTTTGAATTTGGAATTCTTATTGAAAAATAGTTTTCTGAAAATCAAGAACAGACCGTTGAAGATTTTGGGCAACGGTGAACTGAAAGCAAAACTTGAAATTTCTGCAAACTCGTTCAGTAAAACTGCGGTTGAAAAAATTGAGTCGGCGGGAGGGAAAGCGATTAAAATATGAGCGGATTCGTAGAGAATTTCAGAAATATTTTTAAAATTGAAGAGCTCCGCTCCAGAATTCTCTTTACGATTGCTATTCTAATCGTTGTCAGGATTGGTGCTCACATCACACTTCCGGGAATCAATGCATCACTGCTTGCAGAAGCTCAGAAAAATCAGTCGGCGAATACACTGTTCGGACTTTATGACCTTTTTGTTGGCGGCGCATTCAGCAAAGCCGCGGTCTTTTCACTCGGCATTATGCCCTATATCAGCGCATCTATTATTATTCAGCTTCTCGGTGCAGTCTTTCCGTATTTCCAGAAACTTCAAAAAGAAGGCGAAGACGGAAGAAAAAAAATCAACCAGATGACCCGTTTGCTTACCATTCCTGTCGCAGCGCTTCAGGCATGGGGAGTCAGCGTTCAGTTAGCTAGCCGCAGAGCCGGTGAAATGAATATTCTGAGCCCTGAGGTAGCTCCGTTTGTCTTCACTTTCTCTACCGTTATTTTCCTTACGGCGGGTACTATTCTACTGATGTGGTTCGGTGAACAGATTACGGAAAAGGGGATTGGCAATGGTATATCTCTGATTATTTTCATTGGTATTATAGACCGTTTTCCATATTCTGTGTTCGACGAAATTCAGATTATTTCGTCAGGCGTAAGAAATGTTTTAATTGAAGTTATATATATAGCGGGATTTGTATTAATCATTACGGGTGTAATTGCCGTTACGGTGGCTACTAGGAAAATACCCGTCCAGTATGCAAAAAGAGTCGTCGGAAGAAAAGTATTCGGCGGCGTTACTCAGTATATTCCGATGAAAGTTAACCAGGCAGGTGTTATGCCTTTGATTTTTGCACAGTCAATAATGTTTGTGCCTAATACTGTGCTTTCGTTCTTCCCCAATAGTGAATTTATGCAGTCAATTGCAAAATATTTTGAATATGACAGTTTCTTCTATTCATTCTCCTATGCTCTTTTGATTGTGTTCTTTACTTATTTCTATACCGCAATTGCTTTCAATCCGAAAGATGTTGCTGATAATATGAAAAAACAAGGGGGCTTTATTCCGGGCGTCAGACCTGGCAAACCAACTTCGGATTTTATTGACAATATTCTGACAAAAATTACATTGCCGGGTTCAATTTTCCTTGCAATCATTGCTGTAATTCCTACTATTCTTGTCAAATTGGGTATAACTCAGGGACTTGCACAGTTCTTCGGCGGAACAAGCCTCCTGATTGTCGTCGGTGTTGCCCTCGATACTCTCCAGCAGATAGAATCACATCTGTTGATGAGGCATTATGACGGATTTATGAAAGGAACAAAACTAAAATCCAGAAGGTAATTGAGATTTGTCTTTAGTTAAATCGGAAAAGGAAATTGAGCTTATCAGGGCAAGCTGCAAAATTGTTGCAAATGTTCTTACATATATAAAAGATTTTATAAAAGAGGGTACTACAACATTCGAAATAGACAGGCTTATCGAAGAGTTTATTCTTAAAAGTGGGGGCTATCCGGCTTTCAAAGGCTACGGAAGCGGAAAGAATAAATATCCGGCAAGCAGTTGCATTTCGGTTAACGAAGAGGTTGTCCATGGAATTCCGGCGGAAAGAAAACTTGTAAATGGTGATATTGTTTCCGTTGATGTCGGTGTGCTGAAAGATGGATTTTACGGAGATGCGGCTTACACGTTTGAAGTGGGGGAAGTATCGGCAAAGAAAAAAAGATTGCTCAATGTAACAAGGGAATCTTTGTATAAAGGAATTTCTCAGGCAAGAGACGGTAATGAACTGAATGATATTGCCAGCGCCGTCCAGGATTATGTCGAGGGTTCCGGATACGGTGTCGTCAGAGATTTGTGTGGACACGGAATCGGCAGCCACCTGCATGAAGAACCCGCTGTTTTAAACTATTATAACCCTAAAAACAGATTCAGAATTGTTAAAGGTATGACGATTGCAATCGAACCTATGGTTAATTACGGAACGTATGCCATCAAAACCCTGAAAGACGGGTGGACTACAGTTACAAAAGATAAGGAACCGTCAGCACACTTTGAACATACTGTGCTTGTAACCGACGGTGAACCTGAAATTTTAACAAAATCTTTTTATTAATAAAAAGTAATAAATTGGTTAAGCAGGATTCAATAAAAGTTGACGGTATTATTACGGAAATCCTTCCGAATACTTCTTTCAAGGTGAAACTTGAAAACGGACACGAAATTCTTGCACATATTTCGGGCAAAATGAGGATGAACTATATCAGGATACTGCAGGGCGATAAGGTTACTGTGGAGCTGTCTCCATATGATTTAACAAAAGGCAGAATTACATACAGGTATAAATAAAAATTAATTTTAAATATAAGCTATCATGAAAGTAAGAAGTTCCGTAAAAAAAATGTGTGATAAATGCAAAATAATCAAACGCAAGGGTGTTGTCAGAGTAATTTGCGTTAATCCGAAACACAAACAAAGACAGGGCTAATTTAATTTTCAGTTTGCTTCTTAAGTGCAAATTGTATAATTAAAAATATATAAATTTAAAGAATAATCAGGAGAAATAAAATTGGCAAGAATTGCTGGAATAGATTTACCGAGAAATAAAAGAGTCGTAATAGGACTTACGTCGATTTTCGGTATTGGAAAATCAACATCACAGAAAATACTTGGTAAACTCGGAATTAGTGAAGACACAAAAGTATCTGCTTTGACTGATGATCAGGTGAATCAGATAAGAAATGAAATCAGCTCGGAAATTAAAGTCGAAGGTGCCTTGAAATCCGAAGTGCAGATGAATATCAAAAGACTTATGGATATTGGTACCTACAGGGGCAAAAGACACCGCAGGGGACTTCCGGTTCGCGGTCAAAGAACCAGAACCAATGCCAGAACGCGTAAAGGCAAAAGGAAAACTGTTGCAGGCAAAAAGAAAGCATCAGCCAAGAAATAATTTCAGACTGTGTGCTTAACGGTTTCCTGAACATTCGGAATGCCGGGAAGATTTTAATTTAACATTTAACATTTAAAATTTAAAATTTAAATAGATTGGCTAAGACTTACAAAAAAGCAAAAAAGAAAATTCAGGTTGAATCTACAGGAGTGGCTCATGTAAAAGCTACTTTCAACAATGTCATCGTTACTTTAACGGATGTTTATGGAAATACAATATCCTGGGCTTCATCCGGCAAAATGGGCTTCAAAGGCTCCAAAAAAAATACTCCGTTCGCAGCACAGCTCTGCGCTGAAGCTGCTGCAAAAGAAGCTATCGACGCAGGATTGAAAAAAGTGGAAGTTCTAATAAAAGGTGTTGGCTCGGGACGCGATGCCGCAGTTAGATCTTTAAATACAACAGGTCTTGAAATTACATCTATAAAAGATATTACACCTCTGCCGCATAACGGGTGCAGACCTCCTAAGAAAAGAAGAGTCTGATCCGGTTCTTATTTTTTACCGTACTGCGCGCAGTGCTTACTTATAAAAATATTTATAAAGAAATAAACTAATAAAATTAAATAATGGCAAGATATACAGACGCAAATTGCAAACTTTGCAGAAGAGAAAGACAAAAATTATTCTTAAAAGGTACGAAATGCTATACTGATAAATGCCCGATTGAATCAAGAAACTACCCTCCGGGACAGCACGGATTGTCGAGAAGGTCTAGAATTAGCGACTATTCCCTTCAGCTCAGGGAAAAACAGAAAATTCGCAAAACCTACGGCCTGCTTGAAAAACAATTCAGAAGCTATTTTGAAGACGCTTCCAGAAAAAAAGGCATTACGGGCGAAAACCTCGTAAGAATTCTTGAAAGTAGATTCGATAATACATTGTACAGGTTAGGTCTGGCTCCGTCCAGAAAAGCGGCAAGACAGCTCATTACACACCGCCACCTTACTGTTAATGGAAAAGTAGTGAATATCCCTTCCTTTGTACTGAAATCAGGAGACGTAATTCAAGTTAGGGAAAAAAGCAAGAAATTGCCGGCTTTCCATGAATCTATGAAGAGAATGAAGGATAATATGCTTCCGACCTGGCTGAATCTCGACAAGGCTAATATGGCAGGTACATTCTTGCATAGTCCTGAAAGAGCCGAAGTACCGTTTATCGGAAACGAACAGCTTGTAGTCGAATTGTATTCAAAATAAAATTTAAAATTTAAAAATATATAATAATGAAGATCAATCATTTACAAATACCCGAAAAAGTTGTAAAAGAAGAATCATCTTATACAGACACTTACGGGAAATTTATAATTCAACCGCTTGAAAGAGGATATGGTGTTACGCTGGGCAATTCCCTGAGACGCGTATTAATTTCATCTCTCCCCGGGACGGCTATTGTTGCTATAAAAGTAAATGATATTCAGCATGAATTCACCCCGATAAAAGGAGTAGTTGAAGATTTATCGGAAATTGTACTTAATCTTAAAGAAGTAAGATTTAAGGAAGTTACCGGTAAATCAGGAAAAATTGAACTCAAACTTACCGGTCCCGGTGTCTTCACCGCAAAAGATATACAGAATGCTACTGCAGATTTCGAGATTATGAATCCGGGACTGCATATCGCTACCATGAATAAAGATGCGCACTTGAATATCGAACTGAGAATCGGAAACGGAATCGGATACGTTCCTTCAGAAGAAAATAAAAAATATGAATTTCCGCTCGGATTTATTCCCGTGGATTCGATCTTTTCTCCCATTACAAAAGTCAACTACATAATTGAAAATACCCGCGTTGGACAAAAAACAGATTACGAAAAATTAGTCCTCGAAATTTTTACGAACGGTACTATCGAGCCTGAAGAGTCGATTATCATCGCCGCAAGGATTCTGAGAGAACATATTCAGCTTATCCTTGACCTTAGACCTGAACTCGAAGAAAAGAAAATTGAATCGGATGAAAAAGATGAACAATTTGAAATGGTTAAGAAGATTCTTCTTACACCGGTCGATGAACTCGATTTATCTGTCCGCTCTCAAAACTGCCTCAGGTCAGCAGAAATTAAAACAATCGCAGACCTGGTCAGCAAAAACGAATCCGAAATGCTGCACTTCAGAAACTTCGGAAGAAAATCCCTTGCCGAACTTACAGAGCTTATTGAAGATTTCGGGCTTACATTCGGAATGGATATTGGCAAGTATTTAAATGAAGAAAAAGAATAAATATTATACAACTATATAAATAATTCGAAATGGAGCATAGAAAAAAAGGTAGAAAATTAAAAAGAACTGCCAGTCATAAAAAAGCGCTGATGGCAAATCTCGCTGTTGCATTGATAAAACATAAAAGAATAAAAACTACTGTTGCAAAAGCAAAAGAACTCAGAACTTATATCGAACCGTATGTTACAAAAGCAAAAAACGCTCTCAATCTGAAATCTGCTGAAGCTGCTAAAGGTCTGCATCTCAGAAGAGTCGTTGCCAGCATGATAAAAGATAAAGAAGCAGTCAGGATTCTTTTCGATGAAATCGCAAAAAAAGTAGAATCAAGAAACGGCGGCTATACTAGAATTCTGAAAACAGGATTCAGGTACGGTGACGGAGCAAGCGAAGCTATTATCGAATTTGTTGACTACAGCATATTCAAGGAAAAAGAAAAAGCAGCAAAGAAAAAAGAAGAAGTTAAGGACAAGGGAAAAGAAAAAACAGAAGTGAAAGAAGAAGATAAAACCGAAGAAACGAAAAAAGATACAAAGAAAAAGACTGTTGCAAAACCTAAAGCAAAGAAAACTCCTGCAAAGGAAAAAGAGGCAAAACCGAAAAGCACTACCACAAAAGCCAAGAAAGTAACAAAACAGACAAAAACAAAAAAAGGCGAATAGCTTTTTTTAACTGACTGATATTTAAACTCCGAAAGCTTGAATGTTTTTGGAGTTTTTTTTATTGCTTTTTTTTATCTGTGTGGATTTAATTTGCATTTTATTTAAGTCTATAAATTGTTATTTTTGGAAAAGGTAAAAAGCGTGTGCTTAATATGAATCCTTAACTTTTAAAATTAGAATTATTTAAACACTGAGGTGATTAAAAGTTAAGGGTTTTTTATATAATAAATATATAAAAAAATAATGAAAATCAATTCGGCAGAATTTATTAACAGCATTTACGATTTAAGAACACTACCCAAGTCGGTGTTGTCTGAATTTGTCTTTGTAGGAAGATCCAATGTCGGCAAATCTTCCCTCATAAATAAAATTTGCAACAAAAAAAATCTTGCTAAAATCGGCTCCGTACCGGGAAAAACAAGACAGCTTAACTATTTCCTGATAAATGAAGAATTCTATCTGGTCGACCTTCCCGGATATGGATATGCTAAAGTTCCTGAACAAATCAGGGCGGGATGGAGAAAACTCGTCGAAGAGTACATCAGCGAAAGACAAAACGTCAATATGGTTTTCGTCCTGATTGATGCAAGGCACGAACCTACATACCTCGATGAATTGATGGTCAGCTGGCTGGAATATTATGAAATCTCTTATGCTATAGTCCTTACAAAAGCCGATAAAATATCGAAAAACAAAATGGAGAAGCAGATTTACCGCTCTTCCAAAATTGTCAATAACGATGAACTCTGCAAGGATTATATCCCTTTTTCCATTATTACCGGCGAAGGGAAATCTGAAATACTGCAGCTTATTACGGAAGCACTTGATAATCCCAAAAACAAAGATTAATTTGATTTAATCAAATATCTCATTTCTGTTTTGTTAAAACCTGAAGACAAAATAAGAATTCTCGTTGCTGATAAAGTGGACCTTGCAGGACTTTCACTCCTGAATGAAAATCACTTTTCAGCAGATATAAAATTCGGCATTCCAAACAGTAAAATCCTGAATTCCGGTATTGCCTATGACGTTCTTGTTATCCGGTCAACACGCAAAATTAATAATAAGTTTTTAAAAAAATGCAGTTTTAAAATAATCGCAACCTGCACCAAGGGAATTGACCACATCGACCTTGAAGCCGCAAAAAAAAGTAAAATCAAAATCATTAATTCGGAACAGGGAAATTCCGTTTCTGCCGCCGAGCATACTTTTGCCCTGATTCTCTCAATTTTTAAAAATATTCTGCTTTCTGATAAACTCGTAAGGAAAAATAAATTTTCTTTTTATGACTACAGAAGGGCGGAATTGAAAGGGAAAAAAATCGGCATTATCGGTCTCGGAAAGGTCGGCTCCCGGGTGGCAATGTACGCAAAGGCTTTTCAAATGAAAATAATGGCTAATGATATCGATAAAAAAATAGTGCGGAAATACAGAAAATTTAGCTTCGTTGATCTCGATTATTTGCTTGAGAATGCAGATATTATAACTGTACACATACCGCTTAATTCGGATAATAAAAATTTCATATCCCGTGAAAAATTAAAGTTAATTAATGAAAATGCAGTAATTATTAATACATCCCGTGGAGGAGTTATTGATGAGAATTATCTTTTAAAAATGCTTAAAAACAGGAAGATTTTCTATGCCGGACTGGATGTTTTCAGAAATGAGCCTGCCGTGAATGCAGAGTTCTTTAATCTCGATAATGTTTTGCTGACAAACCATATTGCTGGAAAAACAAAGGATAGCTCTAAATATATATCAAAAGATATTTTTATGCAAGTAAAAAAGCATTTTTCGCTTAAAACAAAAAAATGTTGAAAAAAATTTTTCACTTGAATATTAAAAAATTGTTAAAAATCGATTACAAAAATGTATATTGACAAGTTTTTCAATTAGTATTATATTAAGAAAAACATAGAAATTGTTCTTTTTTTTAAATAAATCAAAATTCCCAAAAAAAACTTAAAGGAGAAAAAAAATGCTTAAAATTTTTCAAACTCTTCTTTTATTTTTGGTTGCAACATCTTTGCTTGCGCAGAGTAATGTAATCGGAAATAAATACTTTAAAATGTCAGACGCAAGGGATGATGGTCAGACAGTTTCCCAGAACTTTGTTCCCGGAAAATATTATCCGACTATTCATAATAAATTTGCTCCCGTTGGAACTGTACCGTTCCCGCTGAACTTCAGTGACTATGGTACAAACGGAAATGCTATGAGAAAACTCTTTATTTTAGGCGATACTATTGTTGTAGGTCAGGATATAAATCCAGACCCAACAGGTCCTCCCCCGGCAACATTGACAACCAGGATTTATTATCAGGTCAGCTATGACGGCGGTTTAACCTGGCTTTCTGATGCTATAAATACTTCTACTTCCACTGCCAACAGATGGGCAAACTTATATCCTATCTTCAATTCCGGCTTGAGGTCAGTCGTATTTTGCGGCAGAGTTTACAATGCAACCCAGGGCGGTCTTACAATGGTTGAGACAATGCTCGGATTAGGTTCAGTGACATCTTATACAGTCCCGAATACATACAGAGATTTCTTCGGTGCTTATAAGAATTCCACTACCCTCGGCGGTGTTGTATCAACACCCGCTGGTGCGGCAACAGATTCATTCGTATATAGGGATTTCAACTATACAACCGGTACATTCGGACCTAAAGTCGTTATTGCAACTGCAATGGATGCAAGCTTTAGGTACTATTGCGCAATCAATACCGCAGGTACTCACATCTTCACAGCTTGGTGGAGATCTGCTTCACCCAGTCAGGCAATGATGACTTATGAATCAACAAACGGCGGTACAAGCTTTAGCGCCCCGACAGTTGTATTCAATGCTCCGACTCTCGTAAACGGCGACTCGTGCGTTTCCTGGTTCGGCGGTGATGTTGTTTACAAACCAGGTACACCCGGAACCCAGCACGGTCTTGCTTTCAGCACACTCGCTTGGTACAATGGTGCAGGCAGCTACTCGACAAGAGAAGGTTCCAAACTTGTTTACTGGTCACCCACTATCAACAGCGGTAACCCGGTTTGCATAATGGATTATCATAAATACGGATTTATGAATGATACTTCAAAATGGAATAATATGTATATCGGTCTTCAGGTTGGTGTCACTCCGTTATCACACGCTTCACTTGCTTATTCAGCTGACGGAACAGTTTTATATTGCGCATTTTCAGCTATTTCAAATGATACCAGCGCATATACAACCGGCACAAACTACAACAGAAACGTAATAATGGTTTGTAAATCAACTGACGACGGTGCTACCTGGTCAGATGCAAAATATGTTGCAAAAGACAGAGGATATGACTATCTCTATCCTTCACTTTCAACAAGCGGTAACACTTCAACGACTTTCAGCATCGTTTATAATGCAGGTAAAAACCCGGGTTGCTTTACCTTTAATGATAATGCTCCTATCGATACAACTTATACAATCCTGAAAAAAAATGTAGTATTCAGCACTCTTCAGGATGTTGATAAAGTAACCATCGGTATCAATAATATTTCTTCGGTTGTTCCGGAAAATTATTCTTTAATGCAGAATTATCCGAACCCGTTCAACCCGGCTACGACAATCAGGTTCACATTACCAAAAGCATCACCGGTAACTTTGAAGGTTTACAATATTGCTGGACAGCTCGTATCAGTATTGGCTGAAAACGAAATGACAACAGCAGGAACCAAGGAAGTAAGATTCAACGGTTCGAACCTTGCCAGCGGCGTGTATTTCTATTCTATCGAAGCAGGCAGCTTCAGGGAAACCAAGAAGATGATGTTAATTAAGTAATTTTACTTGGATGAATTTACCACAACCCTCATAAAGTTCGATTTTGAAGTTTTATGGGGGTTGTATTTTTAATAAAAAATTAAATTTTATTGGAGGAAAGTAATGAGGGATTTTAAATTTTACAGGATTATTCCCCTTTTGCTTTTTGCATTTCTTATCTTATATTCCGGAAACTCCTATTCGCAGTCGACCGGTAGTATCGGCGGTTCGGTAGTTGACGCAAAAGACAACTCCCCGCTGGTAGGCGCCACTGTGAAGTTAGCCGGATATAATATAGGGGCAGTTACAGATGATAACGGAAATTTTATCATTCTTAATGTTGACGTCGGCACGTATGATGTCGAAGCGTCTTACATTGGTTATGATACAAAAAAAATGACTGGCGTTAGGGTTTCCGTCGATCAGAGATCGAAGTTGACCTTTGACCTTAATGTTACAGGTGGTATTGTTACGGATGTAATTATCATCGAAGCCGAAAGAAAAGGTATCGATGTCGAACAAAGCGGTAGAATCATCGACGACCAGCAGATAAAGAACAGCGGTACCAGGGGCGTTAATAATATCGTCTCAAAAACTGCAGGAGTTATTCAGGACGAAAGAGGCGGTTCTATTAATATCCGCGGTGGAAGAAGCAACGAAAGTATCGTTATCGTGGATGGTGTTGAAACTACTAACCCTCTCGATGGCTCCTCAAGAGCATTCGTACCAAACAGCTTGATGCAGGAAATCTCCGTTTTAACGGGCGGTTTCGGCGCTGAATACGGTAACGTGCTCAGCGGTGTTATCAACGTTTCTACTAAAAGCGGTTCCGACAAATATACAGGTTCTGTTGAAGCTATTACCGACGAATTCTCAGGTAGATGGCTCGATGCCCCGATTCAGGGCTATAACCTGTATAACGTAACTTTCGGCGGTCCGCTTATTCCTACTAAAAAACTCGCAAGAGTATTTAATATTTTCGGAAGTGTCGAAAGAAGCTTCCAGAGAATTTCAGTTAATTCTTGGATTCTTAGCCGTCTGCCTACTGTAGTCCCGGACGGTAAACTTAAAGATAATGAATCCGGCAGCTATTCTTATAACGGAAGATTTACGATTAATTTAAAGGAAATTCAGAATTCTAAAGTTCCGATAACCCTTAAACTTGGTGCTACACTTAACAATAGCCGCTCAAGAGTGTTATCAGGTCTCAATATTCTCAGCAACAGCAGCAGAAATCAGGTCTTCACAAGTGACGACTATCAGTACTTTGCGAGAATTTCCCACGATGTCTCAAGCAATTTCTTCTATGAATTGCAGGGAAGCTATAACAGAACTTTTACCGAACAGGGTGACCAGTTCTTCGGTAATAATCTGTTCTACTATGGTGACACTAATCACGTCCCCGGATTAAATGCTTATTACCAGAATATCGGTATAACAAATGCACAGGGCAGAACTATTTCGAGTAACGACCCCAATACTGCTTTGTTATTCAGACTCCCGAATACGGTACTCGATGCCTATCAGAAAATTGATGTAAGCTACCTCGGTGCTAAATTAGACGCTACCTGGGCTTTAATCAGTAAAAAATTCGGTGAGCACGAAATAAAAATCGGCGGTGAATATAAATATGCTACATTAAAAAGACTTACCGTTAACCCCGTAATACTTTCTGATTTAACTATCGGTAACCCGATTGACAGATGGTACGGTACTAATAACGGTAGATTAAAAAGCTTTGGATATGCCATTACTGACGACCCGACCGGTACTGTGATTGCTACAGGCGATGATGCAAAACATCCGATTACCGGAGGTTTCTACATCAGGGATAAAGTCAACTTCTCTGACTTTAACTTCAACGGCGGCGTCAGGGTTGACTTCCTCGATGCTAATACCGAAGTCTTAAGAGATTTAAGACACGACCTCGTAGGTCCTGACGGAATTTTAGCTACAGACGACGATTTCGTTCAAAGCGAAATGAAGTTTTATGTCAGCCCAAGGCTGGGTTTCTCTTTCCCGATAACCGATAAAACCATATTCCATACTCAGTACGGTAAAATGGTTCAGATGCCTCAGCTTAACCTGCTTTATGTCAGCAGAGCTACTCTGCAGAGATTCTTCTCGACTTCATTGCAGGACGTAATCGAAAATTCAGCTTTGAAACCGACGAAACTTACTTCTTATGAAATCGGTCTTAAACATCAGGTAAGCGATATTATCGATCTGGGACTTACTGTATTCTATAAAGAATCAACTGATCTCCTCGGTGCTGCAAGAATTTCTGCAACTCCCGATGGAAAAGTCCCCGTTGGATTCGTTGCTTATGATAATACTGACTTTGCGATTTCCAGAGGTTTCGACTTCTACTTGCACTTGAGAAGGACCAACAGGCTTGCAATAGATTTTGCTTATACTCTTTCCTATGCAACAGGTACAGGTTCGGACGCTTTCTCTAAAACAAGTCTTGCAAACAACTCAGCTGAACAGCTTCCGCTGTTTGTCTATGCTCTCGATTATGACCAGAGACATACAGGCGCTGTCAATCTTGATTACAGGTTCGGTGAAAATGATGTACCGAAAGGCTTTATGGGTCATGTATTGAAAAATCTCGGATTAAACTTTGATTTTTCGTTCCATAGCGGCAGACCTTACACAAAGAGAGATGTATCACAAACTGCAACAGGTTTCTCAGGTAATTATATTTATTCAAGCAAAAATGAATTATACACAGACTGGAACTTCAGGCTCGATATGAAACTTGACAAAACCGTCAACTTCATGAAAACCAGTTGGAATTTCTATATCTATGTAATCAATGTTCTTGATACCAAAATCATTAATGATATTTTCGAAGGAACAGGATTACCGGATGATAATGGCTATTTACAGACTCCGACCGGTTCTTCAACCTGGGCGTCTAATGCCAATTTCAGGAAATATTGGCCTGATAGAGTTAAATTCTTAACTAACTGGGGTAATGGTTCGAACTGGGGACCGCCAAGACAGGTTAGATTTGGATTGAATATCAGTTTCTAAAAGAACTGCATTTGAATAAATTTTTTATAAATTCAATCTTAGAAAAATGAAATTTAAAAGCATATTAATATTTTTGATAATTGTTTGTGCTACTCTTGGTTTCTCTAAACCGAGAGTGACTATAAACACAAATAATGTGATTCGAATTGCACCGACAGGCCCGAATGCATTTGTCTTGAAATATAAATTCCTGAGAGCTAATAATATTAGTTCGATTTTTTGGAATTCAGGTGTGTTCGACCAGGACCCGAGAACTCAGAATACTCCGGGTTTTGAATGGCCGAAAGGCTCGGGCAAAAATGCCTGCTTTACTGCGGGCTTAAGCATCGGATGCTACATTGTGAATAATGCAGGAGTTCCTTCATTAGCAGAATGTATGGCATCTTATAAAGGTGAATATGTTAACGGCGGTGTAAAATATGTTAATAACCAGCCCATAATCGATAATGATGCAAAATTCAGAATGTATGACATAAAAGCCGGTGATAATAGTCTTAACAATCCGGATTGGGATGCGTGGACTAATATGATTCCCTACGGTGCTCCTTATGAAGACGTGAACCATAACGGTCAGTATGACCCGGGTATAGATGTTCCCGGTCAGAAAAATGCCGGTCAGACTATTTTCCAGGTCCTAACCGATGCCGACTCTTCAAATAGAAACGGTGGTGAAGGATTCGGAGGCGGTATCACAAGCCCGCTTATGTATGCTGAAATTCACTTCACGGCTTGGGCATATAATACCCCCGGACTCGAAGATCTTCAGTTCGTAAACTGGGTTGTCATTAACAAAGGAATTAAAAACTGGGACAGCACCTTTACAGGTGTTGTTGTTGACCCTGACTTGGGCACTGCTGATGATGACTATATCGGTTGCGATACTACAAATAAAATTAACCTTGGATATGTTTACAACGGAACTGCTTCTGATATTATATACGGCAGTATCCCGCCTGCGTTCGGTATGGACTACTTCAAAAGCCCTATCATCAGAAGAGCAGGATTTCCTGATGATACGCTTGGTATGACTTCGTTTACCTTCTTTACAAATTCAGGAAGCAGTCCGCCTCCCTGCGAGTCAGACCCGAATGGAGAACCTTATCCGGCGTATGTGTGCCTCAAAGGTCTTAAAAAAGACGGCTCACCGTTCCTCGATGCTACTCAATATCCTACTATAGTTCCTACTAAATTCTGCTATACCGGTGACCCGGAAACAAATGCAGGATGGACAGAATATAAAGGAAGTATCCAGAACTGCGGCGGAATACAAGGTAATCAGATTGCAGTCAACCCTCCCGGTGACAGAAGATTTATCTTCGCTTCCGGTAGAACAACCTGGACTATGCAGCCCGGCGATACTCAGAATATCGTTCTTGCACAGTTCGTTGCAAAAGGAACTTCAAATAAAAATTCAGTAACAGTCTTAAAAAGACTTGCAAAAACTGCAAAGTTAATTTACCTTGCAAACTTTAACGTTACTCCTCCTCCTCCTCCTCCGGTGGTCGCAACTTCATTTACCCCGCTACTTAATGGTAAATGTAATATCAGCTTAAACTGGGGTGACGTTTCGGAAGCCTACAGATACTGGGATTCTATCTTCTTCCTTGGTACAGACTCAAATATCTATGAGTTCCAGGGCTATGAAGTATATGAATTAAACAGATTCTTCAACGGCTCATTCCCTGATTTCTCTAAACCCGAAACAATTGATACAAGAGCTTTACAGTTAATTGATTCCTGGGATTTAGTTGACGGATGGGGAGTTGTTGTCGATACTTTCTCAACAGGCGCATTTATAAACGGTGTTGAACAGTATGGTACATATTCCATCGTTCCTCCGTATAAAATGTCCTCAGGAAGCGGTTTCCCGGAAAAAGGTATAAAAAGAGGTATTACTCTGACAAGTACAAGATATCCTGAAAACTATGGCGGTAATTCCAACTTTATATATGGTCAGGATTACCAGTTTGCAGTTGTTGCATACGGTATAAGTAAATCAAACCATCTGAAGAGAGGTTTCAGAGTCATCAGAAACTCTGTTCAGTCACAGGCATTTACTATCAGGCCCATTATGCCGCCTGCAGGCTCTGAATTTACTTATAAAAACGGCGATACATTAAATACAAACGTAAGAGACCTTGGCTTCATTCCAATTATCAGAAATCAAAACTTAATCAGGAATGCTACCTATAGGGTAATATTTAATCCCATAGCTACAAATGGAGATACTACTTATAATATATACAGACTGAATCAGGGTGCAACTGTTTTTGATACACTCTATAAGAATGTATATTTTACAGGTAAATCAAATCCAAGCTCGGATATGTCTTCCAAAACAGCGGATGGTATCCTGTTTAAAATGTCGAAAATCAGATATTCACTCGCTGGTGCTCAGTTCGATGCAACCAAAAAAGTAGGTGTTATCAAAGACTGGAGTGCCTCAGTAGATTCGGATTCGTCTCAGGCAAGATATAAAGGCTGGGAATATAAACCTGCTTCAAACAGATTCCTTGAAGGAAGCCAGTTCAAGTATTCCGCAACTCGTCTGTGGCAGTCCACTGAAATGAGTCTCAGCTATCCCGGAAAAGGAACGTACAATGACCTTACGTCTAAAACTAAAGCAACTGATTTAAAGAAAGTTAAAATTGTATTCTCAAATACAAATAAATCTTTTGCTTATAAATATAAAGACGCTGGCGGCGTATCGGTCCTTTATAAATCAATGGTTTCTGTGCCGTTCCAGGCTTTCGAAATGGATTTTACGGACAGCACCGCTGCGCCGGTTCAGCTGAATGTCGGTATAATTGATACTACCGATACAGGTGGCTGGAATCCTACATCAGATTCACTCGGCGGAAAATTTAGAGTCGTAATATTCAGCTCAGCCTATGATACAAGCATTACCAGCTATAGGACAAATATCTATTTCAATCAGAGCAATATTGATATAGCCTATATCTGGGCTCCGAAGTTGATTGCTGACGGCAGAACATTTGTAGAAAACGATGAATTCTGGATTTATCCCTATACACTCTGTATTCCGTTCAGACAGGGACCGAATTATCCGCTGTATTATGAGTTCTCTACTACAGCCCCGACATTCGGTGACCCGAACCTTGCAAAGAATACAAATGCATTGGATAAAATCAGAGTCGTGCCGAATCCGTACTACGGCTTCAGTACTCTCGACAGAAGTGTAAGTGATAAATTTGTCACTTTCAGAAATCTTCCTTTAAATTGCACTATTAAGATTTATACATTAAACGGTGATTTAATTCGCACTCTCGTGAAAACGGCTACAGGAAGCTCCACCACTTCAAGCACGATTGAATGGAACCTGCAGAATCTTGAAAATACACCGGTCGCTTCAGGCGTCTATATCGCATTTATTGATGCGCCTGGCATCGGTACCAAGGTCCTGAAAATAGCTATCTTTACATCACAAGAGAGAATTAATTTTTAAATTTAATAGTAGAAACTCTTTCGCAGGTTGCGGGAGAGTTTAATTAAACCGTAAGGAGAAAACTTTAAATGAAATTAAATTATATAAAAATAACAACAATAATATTAACCGTGTTCTTTGCTGTTAATATTGGTTTTGGCGGACCCAGAAGCAAACTGGGTACTTCTGCGGCACCGGAATTACTCATACCTGTCGGTTCGATCGGTACCTCCCTCAGCGGAGCTAACCTTTCGAATATTACAGGTGTGGATGCAATTTATTGGAATCCTGCAGGTTTGGCCAGTCTCAATAACCAGAAAGCCGAACTGCTCTTTTCTCATTCAGTTTATTTCGCTGATATGAATATGCAGTATTTTGCAGTAGGTGCCGGTCTCGGTAGCTTAATGAACCTTGGATTCAGCATCCGCTCGCTGAATATCGGTGATATTATCGAAACTACCGAAACTCAACCCGATGGAACAGGTACGGTTTATAAACCTACCTATATCGTCGGTACTCTTACTCTTGCCAGACAAATGACCGATAAAATCAGATTCGGTACTAACATTAAACTCATTTCTGAAAATGTCGCTAATGTTACTGCTACCGGTTTTGCTTTCGATTTCGGTATTCAGTATAAAGGCGGTAATACCGGACTTGCATTTGGTATCGCTATCAAAAACCTCGGACCTGCAATGTCTTTCAACGGCTCGGGACTTGACAGAACAATTACCAATACAAACGGTACAACCTCCATTCAGAGAGTTATCCTTCAGGACTTCGATTTACCGACAAGTCTTGAAATGGGTGTCTCTTATTCAGCCGCAATCCAGAAAAAACATTTCATCAATCTGTATACTTCATTCAACAATGCAAGCTTTACAAGCGATGAATATAGATTCGGCCTTGAATATAACTTCAATAATATCATTTATTTAAGAGGTGGTGCAAACGTGCTACCGGATAAAGAATCAAACGAAGCTTTATTCGGACCGACATTCGGAGCCGGCTTTAGATATCCTATCGGCTCTATGTCAATCGGTCTTGACTACGCCTACCGTCACGTTACGGAAAGCGCTTTCCAGACAAACCAGTTCTTCACCCTTAATTTAGGATTCTGATTTATCTCTTCCGAAAGCAGTATCATCTTATGGTGATACTGCTTCGGATTTGATTCGGGATTCAAATGTTATTGTTGATAATGGTTTAAAAGGTAATCATATATTTGATTACCTTTTTTTATTAAAAAAAACCATTATCCGGAAAAAAATTGCTTACTTCTTTGTAACTTGAAATTTTTATATTTGATAATCATATTTATAAACAGGTTATATTAATTTAAAACCTCCCAATATGAAAAAAATATTTTTATTGCTTCTCGCCGGTTTCTTCTTCTCTTCATTGCAAGCTCAGGAAAAATTTATGGTTTTTGCTGATTATGCCCTCTTTAAATATGCAGATAATAAATCTACTATCGAATTATATTTCGCCTTTAACCAGAGAGATCTGAAATATAACTTCGAAAACGGTGAATTCAAAGGTCAGGCTAATCTGGAAATCAGTATCTTTGATAAGAGTAAGGATAAATTCGTGTTCAGCGATGTCTTCGGACTTCTTTCAAAAACAAATGATACATCTAAAGCAAAACTTACAAATAAACTAATCGGACAGCAGAATTTCACCCTGCCCGTTAGCAGCTATTCTGTTAAGCTGATTGGCTCCGACTTTAACAACAGGTCTAAAACCGATACTGTTGTCTTTAACTTTGACCTGGCTGATTATGATTCGAATAAAACAACATTAAGTGATATTCAGCTGTCTGCAAACTTTGCTAAATCCTCGGATAATAAAAGCATCTTCTATAAAAACGGATATGAAATTACTCCGAATCCGGACGCCCTCTACGGTATGAATCTTAATACTCTGTATTATTATTTTGAAGTATATTCGATTAAAAAAGAAATGAAAAGCGAAGAGATATATGCTTACTTTACCATTACAGACCTTTCCAATAATATCGTCAAGCAGGTCGTCAAACCCGAAAAATACAGGGCAGATGCATTTTTCGAAATTGGAAAAATTGCCATCGACTCTCTCGAAAAAGGCGTTTATTTGTTTAAAGCAAAAATTCTCGATAGCACTTCCGGCTTCTATGTCGAAAAGGAAAAAAAGTTTTTTGTTTATAATAAATCTAAAGAAATAACGGGAAATTTTTCTGATGATAAATCATTCCTTACAAGTGAATATAAAGTTATGTCACAGGAAAATATTGATAATGAGTATGATAAAACTTTATACATCCGCTCTACTCCTGAAAACGAGGAATTTTCAAAACTGAAAACACTCGACGAAAAACGCAGGTTTATGTTTAATTTCTGGGCTAAGCGAAAAATTAATCCGAACTCACCCGTAAATGATTATAAAATAGAATATTTTAAAAGAGTTAATGATGCAAATAAATATTACAAACAGGGATTTATGGATGGCTGGAAAACCGATAAAGGAAGAATTTATATTGTTTATGGCAAACCCTCTGAAATAGAAAATCATCCCAATGAGGCTGATTCTAAAGCTTATGAAATCTGGTCCTATAATAATATTCAAGGAAATGCTATTTGCGTCTTTGCCGAAGATGAAATCGGAGGAGGAATTTATCACCTCGTCCATTCAACTATCAGAGGAGAGTTCTCAGATTCTGACTGGAAAACCAAAATTAAAAAATAATACCGCTTGTGATTGATGCGTAAAAACATTCTTATTTATATCCTCTCCTTTGTGGGAGCAGCCCTTTTATGGCTCTATGTTAACCTTAACCTGAGTTATACGATTAACTTTCAGATTCCGCTCGAAGTTAAAACTGCAGGCTCGCAGGCTCTCGGCAGCGACCTTCCTTCTTTTATTGACCTCACCGTGAAAGGCAAAGGCTGGGAATTGCTGGGAATAATACTTTCTAAAAAGAAATCCTTTAACCTCGATTTATCGTCTTTTAAAAAAGATACTAAAATTAATGTATCTCAAAAACTTGGAGAAATTCTCGAAATACCTTCCGGCGTATCTGTGTTGAACGTAAATCCCGAAATTCTGGAAATTAATTTCGATAATATTACGTCAAGAATGGTGAAAGTTAAAAATATGATTAATGTAGTACCGAAAGAAAACTATTTTATTATCGGACAGCCCTCCGTTTCCCCGGATTCCGTTAAAATCATCGGTGCCATGTCCGTAATCGGAAAAATTAAATTCCTGCCTACCGAATCCGTTAATATCAATGATGTAAACAGCGGATTTACGAGGACATTTAAAATAATTGATACGCTGAATAATATTATGAAAATCGAACCCAAAACGGTCACTATTTCATACAGGATTGAGCTTTCCGCTGAAAAAAATATTGAAGATGTAAATGTCGTGGTCAGGGATGTGCCGCCTGATAAAGAAGTCCTGCTTGTTCCTCCTAAACTTAAAATTTATCTCAGGGGCGGTGTAGAGCAGCTCGCTAAAATAAACCCTGAAGAAATTCTTGCAAGCGTGGATTTCAGGTCTATCGATAGCGACAGTCTCGGATATGTCTCTCCAAAAATTACTCTGCCGGTAGATGCATCGATTATTAAATACGAACCGCAGAAATTTCAGTATATTATTAAAAAGAAAAATACGGAGAATAAGTGATAGAATACCTTAAAAATGAATTTAAAAAGCTGGTTACCGAAACTAAAACACTCGACTTTAAAGTAACCTATATATTGATTTCGGTTTCGGTTATCACCTTTATCTCGATGGCATTCGCTACTCCGATGTTTTATTATGAACATATCGGAAGAGACCGGCTTATTTCACGCCTGTACTGGTTTACAGCTGATGGAGCTCTGATGTTCTTCCTCTCGGTTATATCGATTAAGTTCGTACTGAAAGAAAAATTATCGGATTACGGATTCAGGATGGGGGATAAAAAGTTCGGCTTCATTTCTTCACTCGTATTTTTTCTTGTTATGCTTCCTCTTGTTTGGATAGTGTCTGCTTCCGAAAGCTTCGCTAATACCTATCCGCTCGGAGGCTCGGAACTGAAAACTAATATCGGACTCTTTCTGATTTATGAAGCCTGCGTTATGTTCTATATGCTTGGCTGGGAATTTTTCTGGCGGGGTTATATGCTATTCGGTCTTAAACCGAAACTTGGCTACTATTCTGTTTTTATACAGATGATTCCTTTCTTCATCCTCCACAGGGGTAAACCCGAACTGGAATTATTCGCTTCTATCATCGCTGGCATCATTCTCGGCATTCAGGCACTTCGAAGCAATTCGTTCTTCTATTGCTGGCTGCTTCACTGCTGCGTTATGATTTCTATCGATTCAGTTTCAGTCATTAGATTTGCCACTAAATTTTACGGATTATTTTAATATTTTTGTATAAGAAAAGAAATAGGAGATAAATATGAAATTATCAGTTAATATTGACCACGTAGCCACTCTGCGCGAAGCAAGAGGTGAAATTGAACCCGATCCGGTTATTGCCGCTGGAATTTGCGAGCTCGCCGGCGCGGAGGGAATTGTCTGCCACCTACGCGAAGACAGACGGCACATTAACGACAGGGATGTGAAACTCGTGCGCGAAGTTGTTAAAACTAAATTCGACCTCGAAATGGCTGCGACCGATGAAATGGTGAAAATTGCCTGCGATATTATTCCCGACCTTGTTACCCTTGTTCCTGAAAACAGAAATGAACTTACTACCGAAGGCGGGCTGAATATCACCGCCGGTAAGCATAAAATTGAAAACGCAATTGATGCCCTGCATTCCAAAAATATTCTGGTAAGCCTTTTTATTGACCCCGATCCGGCAAATATCGATAAAGCCCTTGAAGTTGGCGCCGATATTATTGAAATCCATACGGGAAAATATTCAAATACATTTGTCGAAAAAGACCAGATAAATGAACTTAGCAAAATCGGCAGCATGGCACAGATGGCAGCCGAAATGGGACTCATAGTTACCGCAGGACACGGCCTGAACTATTACAACATCTTTCCTCTGCTTGCAATGAAAGAGATAAGGGAAGTCAGCATAGGCCACTCGATAATCTCAAGGGCGGTTTTTTCGGGACTGCATAAAGCTGTTGAAGATATGGTTAGAATTTTACAAAAGGATTAACGCAACTATATGAGCGAACTGAAGGCATTTAATCTCGTTAAGGAATATAAAAAGCGCACGGTCGTTAATAACGTATCGCTGAACGTTAAGCAGGGTGAAATTGTAGGTCTGCTCGGGCCAAACGGGGCTGGTAAGACTACAACATTCTATATGATTTGCGGAATGATAAAACCGAATTCAGGCGAAATCGAACTCGACGGCGAAAATATCTCAAACTACCCGATGTATAAACGCGCAAAAGCAGGCATCGGATACCTCCCGCAGGAAGCGTCCATATTCAGAAAAATGACCGTCAGACAAAATATCACTTCCGTTCTTCAATTTATGAAGTTAAGTAAGGAAGATATTGAAATTCAGTGCGATAAGCTCCTTAAAGATTTCAACATCGATAAAATCGAAGATTCAAAAGGCTATATGCTCTCCGGCGGTGAAAGAAGAAGAACTGAAATCGCCCGCGCACTCGCATCTAATCCGAAATTCATACTCCTCGATGAACCTTTTGCAGGCATAGACCCGATTGCCTCTGAAGATATTATGAAAATTGTGGCTAAGCTCAAAGACAGGGGAATCGGCGTGCTTATTACTGATCATAACGTACACGAAACTCTCTCCATCGTGGACAGGGCTTATATACTTATCGAAGGAAAAATCTTCCGCTCGGGTAATTCAATCGACCTTGCCACTGATGAAATGGTTAAAAAATTATATCTCGGTGAGAACTTCTCGCTCGATAGGTATCTGCTTGGTATTAAAGAGAAAAATAATAATCAGTAAGATTTTTTTCTGAAAAATATTTTTTCGAATAAAGTCCATATGCATCCTTTCCTGTCTCCTGCCCATTTAATCCCGTTGTTTATCGCTAATCCTTTTACATAGTTGATTGATTCATTGTAAGGCATTAAAGTAATCCATCGGTGAATTGTTAATGCCATCAGCTGACCCATCTGCCCGTTCTTCAGGTTCTCGATAAGAATTTCATCGAGCTTGCGAGGGTCATCTTTCAGCTTCGTGTAATCAAAACTGCAGTTTGCACAGACATACTTTCCCTGTAACTGCTCTACCAGTGCGGTTTTCCCGCATTCGGGGCATTTGATGTAAACAGTTGATTTATTCATAAATTATTTCTTTGATGACTTGCTGACTGATGCCTTTTTCTCAGCAGGTTTAGAGGTATCACCGGTTGTGTCAATCACCTTTCCGGTACTTTTTTTCTGATTCGATTGCTTGTTCTTGTAATCGGTTAAATAAAACCCGCTGCCCTTGAAAATCAGTCCAGCGCCTCCGCTTATTACTTTCTTTAGCTTGTTTTTCCCGCATTCAGGGCATTTTGTTAAAGGGTCATCCTTTATTGACTGCATTATTTCGAATTCGTGATTGCAGCTCTCACATTTATAATCGTATGTCGGCATTTTTTTAATTCAAAAATTTTTCTTTTGCTTTTTTGTATTCTTCCTCTGTTATCAGCCCGAGGTCTAACGCGTTTTTTAATTCCTTTAATTTTTCAATTCCTGTTTTTTCTTCCGATACCGCTGTTTCTTTTTTCTTGTTTCCTTTCAAAAGCGAATCTATTTTTAAAATTCTCTTTAACCCGTCTCCGCAAAGGTATGAAAATGAATCGAGATTTTTCTTTAAATCAATTACATTCTTTATGAACCCGTCTTTCTCTTCTTGCGAAATCTTATTCTCTATATCCTTTGCAAAGTTCCTTACTATCTGATACTGGTATGTTTCTTTCTTTTTCTTTGCCTCACCTGAAATCTCGAATTCCTCTAATTTGAAAATATTTTCATAGTAGTATTCGAATAGCACAAGCATCTCTGCAAATTTATTCTTTGCTATTAGTTCATTCTGTATCTTTTCCGCTTTCTTTATAATTTCATATCTTAATGTATCCCGTCCCTGCTCTTCGAATAGCCTGTTTATCAGCCTCGATTCTATTCCAAGCTGCTCCGTTCTCGTAACCGTAATCCCTTCCTGCCTTGTGTATTTGTATATAGCAATTCTGTCACCTGTATCAGGATTCACATCCGACACTACTTCGAATAGCCCGAATATCAGTCCCATTATATAAGCTTTATAAGATTCATCTAATCTTTTTTTCTCATCCGAGTTCAATGGTATTATATCGTTGTATAAATAATAATTCTTGTCAATATGCAAATCGATATTCAGATTCTTTATCAGGTGCTTGTAATATCTCTTCATTTCGTCTGATACCGTGTAAGAGTAAAACAACGGGAATCCCGCCCACTCGGTATAGAATATTATCGAAGAGTTATCCGCCGAATCCTTGAATTCCACTGCATCTCCGACTATTGAGTAAATAAGGTTCCTGAACTTTGTAAAGGAATTCGTATTAGTCTTTACACCAATATAAAATTTCTTTGCCGAATCATCCAGCTTGAATCTTCCCGGCTCTTCGAATACCTTAAGCCACGGATATGCCTGCGCCAGCATACCCCTGATTTTTGATTCGCTTCTGATTGTGTCCTTTTCAAATAGTATATCCGTAATATTGTAATCTTCTTTTATCTTCTCGAACTGCTTCTTCGCAAATCCAATCATCTTTTCTTCGACAGACTTTGTGTCGCTGTTTTTCAAAATGTTTACTATATCCGTCACATCCAGCGCATTTAATTCCTTTAGAAGATTGAATGATAATTCCTTAATCTTGTCCATTGCATTCTGCCCCGTGCCCATATATCTTACATAATAATCATTCTTCACATCATCAGGCTCATAAATGTATAGATTAAAACTGTTCTCGAGCTTCTGTATGAAATAATTGTACTTGTTCCTGAAATTATCTTTCAGCACTCCGAGATTTCCCGTCAGCTTGTTTATGTCCGAAATCAGTCCCGTGAATTGTATCTTTCCATCGTCTGTTTTCATTCCTTTCTCTATCAGGTTCAGCATCCTCTGGCAAATTTCCTTTGCATAATATCTTGAGTTTAGTTTTATCAGCGCTTCGTAATATTTATCCAGCGTCTCTATCAGCTTCTCCAGCGTGCCCGACATTGCAGTCTTTTTCAGTACGTTCAGCTTCGACCTTGCTTCGTCTTCTTTCAAATCCTGCAGCCTTCTCTTTATTTCCGATTCAAGCTTCGTAACGTGTATCTGAATATCCTTTATTTCTTTTTCGAATTTCGGAATGTATTCGAAGTTGCCGTTTGTGAGTATGAACTGAAGTCTCCTTAAAACATTAATCGAATAAAATACACCTCTTGTGGAATCGTTTATCAGGTTATTTACTTTCCTCTCGAGCTCTCCGATTATGTTTCTCTCCCTGTCTCCGATTGTCTTTGTTAAAATATTTGACCTGTTTGCATATACCTGCGAATAAAATAAACCCTTCCTCTGAATATCATTATCATCCTTAAAGTTCGTATCGAACTTTGCCTTCTCATTTATGATAAACGATGTCCAGTTGTCTCCGCGTTTTCCGCTCATCAGCTCGTTCTGAAGATTTGTGAGAAAAGTTTTTATCTTTGATTGTATCGATGACTTCTCTCCCATGCTGTAAAGCGAATCCAATAGTTGATGCTTCGATGATGATTCCAGAAGCCCCAGCTCGGGCAGAAATTCATTCATCAGGTAATTATCAATATCGCTTTGTGAGCCTTCTGCATATGTAAGGTAATAATTTATAATCTCCTCACAAAGTTTGTATGCGCAGGAAAGTATAATCCTGTCCACCGGCAGGGAAATAGTTGCCTGTCCCAGCGTCGAATATTTCCTCGAAAATGTATTCTCTGTTACGGTTACATCGTCGGGATAAAGCCTCTGCTTGTACTGCACCAGGTTCACCCTCACCCCGCGTTTGTAATTCGCAAAATCCGAATTCGAAAAATCCTGAAATATCGTATCTGCTATCATCTTGTAAATATCCCTGTTGCTCAAATCCGATAGGGATAAATTTTTGTAATTCTCTCCATCTATTAAATAAACATCATCATACACTCCCGGCTGAAAAGTATTCGGCTCGTTCTTCTTCCAGCTTACTGAAAAAGTATTCTTCAGATTGTAATACTCCAGCTCCGTAAGAGCAGAATATCCGTTAGCAAAGACTCTTTCCTTGCCGTAACCCTGAAATATCTTAGGCAAAACCAGATAGCAAGATGATATCGCCTGATTCTTGAATATGTTCCTTATTAAAAATCCGAAATCAACAAACATTCCCGAGCCTGTTCCTCCGCTCACGGAAGTAATCACATATACATTTATTTTTTCCGTATTAACATTTTTAATTTTATGCTTATCTTTCACAAGGTTTATCGAGCGTGAATCCGTTATTCTCGCCTTGGCAGATAACAGCTTTTGCGAAATCTCATCGAAGTTATGATAAAACGCCAGCCTTGCCGCAGGTCTGATTTGTCCTGCGCCCGTATTCATCGTGCCCAGCTTGCCGATTTCTCCGCTCGTGTTCAGCCATTTCTTAATATGCGGCACGTCGTTTATTCTGTTGATGTAATCCGAAGGATTTACCGGATTGAATATTTTTTCCGAAGGCTGAAAATCGATTTCGTTTATAAGGTAGTCGCGCTCCCTTGCTATTCCGCTTTCCTCCGAAGGAGCATTATCCGTATCGATGTATAAATAAGAAGTAATAGGGAAGTTGTCTATCGAGCCGTATTTCTCCACAAACTGGCGCCTTATTCTCAGCAAAACCTCTTTCCCCGTGCCACCCAGACCGATTAATATCGTGGGCATAAATTCCTGTGTCTTAAGCTCAAGAGAGCCTTTTTCCGCAGGCAGAGAAGAAGTCTTTTTTTCCTTAGGTAACGAAAACGCATCACTCATAACATTTTTGTTTAATTAAATTAAAATAATGATATAAATTTAATTTTTATATGAATAAATTATTCTAAAACGTCAAACGTGAAATGTCAAACGTGAAAGGCGAATCGTGAATAGTCTCACCGCAGCAGGTCATCAACAATAGTTTTGAGCTACGGAGTAGCGACCAGTTTGTAGAAAGATAATTCACCACCCTTTATATAGCTCCAGAGGAGCGACCAGTTTGTAGAAAGAATCATTCACCCACACCTATAGCTCCGTAGGAGCTACCTGTTAATAGCAAAATACATCTCCCCACACCTACAACTCCGTAGGAGTTGAATTTTTATATGTTAAAGAACTGCAAATAATGAACAATGTTTAATATATAAAATAATAGTATATCAGAAATAATTAAGATGGTGGTTTAGGTTTATTTTTTGAAGCTTTTAGCCAGAAATCAGCACGGGAATGGGGAACAAATGAAGAATCGGAATTGGGTGAAGAATTGTAACCAGAAGAATTTGTTACATTGTTACAGACAGACTTTTTTTCTTTTTTATTTTCCGTATTTACAGTATTTAAGTCATCATTTTCCTCGTTGGGAACGCCCATAACACCAAATTTTACCAAAGACAACCACCCCTCGTTCCCAACGTCCTCGTTGGGAACGCAACAAATCCATTCAATATCTTTCGGTAATTTCCTTCGTGAAACTTCGTGTAATATGCTCTTTAAATAAAAAAACCCGCAACTGCGGGCTTAATATTCTTTATGCTCTTAATTCAGCATTCATAATTCTTAATTCAGAATTCTTAGAATCCGGTTACGCTTTCTCCGCCGTCCACGTGTATTATACCACCGCTCATCCAGTGAGAATCTCTTCTGTAATTATCCAATATGAAATTTGCAATATCTTCGGGCTGCGTAAGTCTTCCCTGTGCATTTCGTCCTAATGTATAATCCATTATAGTACTGATATTCGGAATCTTTCTCGCCGCAGGTGTGTCCGTAACCCCTGCCAGTATAGCATTTGCGGAGATTCCTTTCTGTCCGAGTTCCATAGCAAGCTGTCTGATGTGCGATTCGAGACACGCTTTTGCCGCAGATACGGCTCCGTATGCTTCGATTACCCTCGAACCTCCCGTGGAAGTGAGTGCATAAATCTTTCCGCCTGATTTCATAAGTCCCAGCCTCATCATATCCTGAGTCCAGTAAACAAGACTGTTTGCCATTACGTCTAATGTCATCTCTAGCTGTTTCTGATTAATCTGCAATGATGTATCGGAATCGATAAATCTTTTAAGCGTTCCGAATGCAAGAGAATGCACCATCACTTTTATTGTAGGATTTTTCTTCTCTTTGAAAATTTCAGCAACCTTGTTCAGCACATCGTTTCTCTTGTTCGGGTCAGCCGCATTAACATTGAAAAAATGTGCATCAACTCCGTATGATTTTATCTCTGCAATTTCTTCTTCCACTGCGGGCATAGTTACAGCTCTGTCAAGATGTACTCCGATTATATTCACGCCGTCCTTTGCAAGCGCAAGTGAAATAGCTTTACCGAAACCGCTTGATGCACCGAGTATTAATGCATAATATTTATCCATAAATTGATTGTCTTTTTATGTTTTTGCTTTTTCTAAATATGTAAACAGAATAAAAACCGTTTTAGTTTAATTTTTATCTGCTCTTTAAAGCTATAATCGTCATTATTAATCCGATTATGAAAAGGAATATCAGCACAACCATAAATGCCGCCGAGTTCCAGAAGTTTGCCACTATTCCCCAGATTATGAATATCCAGATTATCGAAACTATCAGGAACAGGCTCCAGCTTAGCATCATGCTTTGCCGCGTTGACCTTTTTTTGTGAAACGTTTTGAAAAGCGTTTGCACGAATATAAAGAAGAACAAACCCAGTCCAAGCGCCGATAGCAGAATGTATATGAACAGTTTTGTGTTTGTCAAGCTGTTTTCCTTCAGCGGTGCAGTCAGCATTGAATCTATCTTCTGAGGCTCTTTCTTTGCAGTGTCAATCTGGTTGATTATCTTTCCTGTGTCTATCTGCAAGGTGTTCTTTTGCAAAGTATCGCCTGACTTTTTACCTGTAGAGGTCAGACTTGTATCTGCTTTTTTCTTCCTTGTCGAATCCTGTGCGAAAGTATTATTTATTGAAAATAATAATACCACTGCAATGCAGGCAATCGGAAATATGTTGTAGAAATTATTATACTTCAATTTCTTCTCTTTTTTCGATGTAGTTGGTATCGTATTCATAATTTATGAATTTTTTATCATTCATAATTTTTTCTAATAAAGGTATTGTTGTTTTTACGCCTTCGACTATAAATTCTTCAAGTGCTCGCGACATTCTCTTTATTGCTTCATTTCTGCTTTCCGCTATCACTATCAGCTTTCCTATCATCGAATCGTAATCCTGAGGAATCTTGTATCCTGCATAGCAGTGAGTATCAACCCTGACGCCGTTTCCGCCGGGGGAGTGGAATGCCGTTATTAATCCCGGGTTTGGTCTGAAATTATTTTCGATATCTTCAGCGTTTATTCTGCACTCTATCGAGTGCCCGATGAACTTAGGTTTCTTTATTGTAATCTTCCCGCCCGATGCGATTATTATCTGCTCTTTAATCATATCCGTATTGGTCACTGCTTCGGTTATAGGGTGCTCTACCTGGAGCCTTGTATTCATCTCCATGAAATAATAATTCCTGTTCTTATCTACTAGAAATTCAACTGTGCCGGCTCCGATATAATTTATTGAAGCCGCGATTTTCACAGCATCCGAAGTCATTTTTTCCCTTACTTCATCGGATATAAATGGAGATGGTGTTTCTTCTATAAGCTTCTGATGTCTTCTCTGTATTGTGCAGTCCCTTTCTCCTAAATGAATTATCCTGCCGTGAGTATCACCCAGTACCTGCACTTCGATATGCCTTGGGTCCTCGATAAGCTTTTCAATGTATAAATCACCGTTTTCAAAGGCAGAGATTGCTTCATTCCTTGCAATTGTATATGCCGCCTCGAGGTGAGATTCTTCCCTTACTATTCTCATCCCTTTTCCTCCTCCGCCAGCCGAAGCCTTCAAAATCACAGGAAATCCAATCTCTTGGGCTATCATTTTGGCTTCTTCGGAGTCTTTAACAACTCCGTCACTTCCCGGAACTACCGGAATACCGAGTGATTTCAGGTGTTCCTTTGCGGACGATTTGTCACCCATTTTGTTAATCATCTCAGCAGTAGGACCAATGAATATTATTCCCGAATCCATGCAAATCTCTGCAAACTCAGCATTCTCCGAAAGAAAACCGTATCCCGGATGAATTGCATCCGCGTCCGTGATTTCGGCTGCCGATATTATCCTTGGTATGTTCAGGTAGCTTGCATATGCAGGCGCCCTCCCTATGCATACCGCCTCATCGGCAAACCTGACGTGCAAAGAATCCTTATCGGCAGTGGAATAGACTGCAACTGTTTTAATGCCCATTTCCTTGCAGGTGCGGATTACCCTTAAGGCAATTTCGCCCCTGTTGGCAATTAATATTTTTTTTATCATTATTTAAATTAGATTAATGTAAAAATTATTTCTTCTCGACATGGAAAAGCACCTGGTCAAACTCAACTGCCTGACCGTTCTCGACAAGAATTTTTACAATCTTTCCTGCAACTTCTGCTTCGATTTCGTTCATAAGCTTCATAGCTTCGATAATGCAGATTGTCTTGCCCGGCTTTATTTCAGTGCCTACGTTTACGTAAGCATCTGCATCCGGTGATGGCGAGCGATAGAATGTCCCTACCATCGGGGAGCGGACTTCTATTATGTTCTCTGCTTTTGCTTCTTCTTTTTTCTCTTCTGCCTTGGGTGCTGCCTGTGCAGGCAGTCCCTGAGCCGCTAAATTCGGTAATTGTACTGCAGGAATATTTTGAGTAATTTTTGGTCTGGGTTTCGATAATCTTATTTTTGAACCTTCCTCCTCAATTTCAATTTCAGCCAGATCGCTGGTGTCCAATAACTTTATCAGTTTTTTGACGTAATTTAAATCCATTTTCATTATTTTAAGTTTAAATTAATAAAAATTGTGTTCCCCGGTTGTATGTAATGACTTATACATCAAACCGTTTTGAATAATTCTTTTATTTGGTGCTTGTATTAGCTTTTTACTCTTTCCACATACCCACGGGTTCTGATGTCTACCCTGATTATATCGCCTTCATTTACAAAAAGCGGTACATTTACAACTGCGCCTGTCTCCAGTATTGCCTGTTTAGTTGCGCCTGTAGCAGTATTACCTTTTACTCCGGGAGGAGCCGAAGTTATCAGAAGTTCGACGTGTGGCGGCATTTCCAGAGCAATTGCTTTGCCGTCGTGGAAAGTAATCTGTACATTCTGGCCGGGTTTTAAAAACTCGCCCTGCTCCCCTACAAAACCCTCATTTAACTGGGTTTGTTCATACGTATCATTATCCATAAAATAATAATCCGTATCGTCTTTATATAAAAATTGGTAGTTTTTAAATTCGAGTCTTTCAATTTCAATTTCCTCCCCGGAACGGAAGCGGTTTTCAATTGTCCTACCGTTTTTGAGGTTTCTCATTTTAACCTGATAAAATGCCCTCAGATTGCCGGGAGTTCTGTGTTCTACAGTCATTACCGTGTGTAATTCACCGTTAAATTTTATTACAATTCCGTTTTTTAAATCTGATGTAGTCGCCATGTTAATAAATTTGTTAAAAAATAAGCATTTGCAAATATACTTAATTAGCCTGCTAAAATCAATTATAGATTTACTTAAAATTGATTTGATTCTTTTGCACTATTTGAGTATTTTAATGCAAAATTCAACAAATTTTAATAAAAATTAACAAAAATGGAGGTAAAATGCCTATAAAAGTCGGAATTAATGGTTTTGGTAGAATCGGAAGATTAGCATTCAGAAGAATGATGGAAGTCGGGGGATTTGAAGTTGTTGCAATCAACGATTTGATGGACCCGGTAACCTTAGCCCATTTACTTAAATATGATTCAGTTCATAAGAAATTCAACGGAGACGTTAAAGCTCTTGAAAATGGAGTTTCAGTAAACGGAAAAACAATAAAAATAACTGCCGAAAAAGACCCCTCAAAATTAGGATGGGGTGCAATGGGTGTTGATGTAGTAATCGAATGCACGGGAGTTTTCACAAAGAAGGAAAAACTTCAGCTTCATATAGATGCCGGGGCAAAAAAGGTAGTTCTTTCGGCTCCTCCGAAAGATGACCTGGATGCAATGATTGTTCTGGGAGTAAATGATGATACTCTGAAACCCGAACATAAAATTATATCAAATGCTTCCTGCACTACAAACTGTCTCGCACCAATGGTAAAAGCTATAGATGAGGCGTTCGGAATACAAAAAGGATTTATGACTACAATCCACGCTTATACAAACGACCAGGTAATGCTTGACCAGCCTCATAAGGATTTAAGAAGAGCAAGAGCGGGTGCTGTTAATATTCTGCCCACAACAACAGGCGCAGCAAAAGCTGTGGGAAAAGTTCTCCCGCACCTTAAAGGAAAACTCGACGGATTCTCCCTGAGAGTTCCTGTACCTGACGGTTCGATCACTGACTTTGTTTGCATATTAAATAAAGAAGTCACAAAAGAAGAAGTAAATGCAGCAGTAAAGAAAGCAGCAGAAACAAACCTAAAGGGAATTCTTGAATACTGTGAAGATCCGATTGTTTCATCGGATATTGTCGGGAACAGCCATTCCTGCATATTTGACGCACTTTCGACCATGGTAAGCGGAAACCTCGTAAAGGTTATCGGTTGGTATGATAATGAATGGGGATACAGCTGCCGGCTCGTTGATCTTCTTAAAAAGATTGTGTAATTATCAGCATAATTAATTAATTGTCATTTCCGGAAACGGGAATGACAATTTTTATGTAATAAATAATATATTACTTTCTGAAAATTTAAAAAAATATTTTATGAAGAAAAAATTTTTAATTTACTCGCTGATTTTCTTTGCACTGATTTCATTTTCCTGTGCGGGATTAAAAGATGCAATGGTAAATGTTCAGAGACTGAAATTCAAACTCGGAAGCATTTCTAACATGAAAGTAGCAGGAATTCCATTCGACACTAAAACATCAATAAAGGATTTCAGCCTGCTGGACGGGGCAGCACTGCTTTCCGCGTTTACGGGCGGCAAGCTGAATACTTCATTTACGCTTAACCTGCTGGCTAAAAATCCAAACGACGGAACAGGCGGTACAGCTAATACATCCGCTGTAATTAAATCTCTTGCATGGAGATTATTTATTGATGAATCCGAATTAATCAACGGAAATATAGCAAGCGGTATCGAGGTACCTGGTGTTGGACAGGAAACAACAATTCCTATTGATATGGCGTTCGACCTGCTTAGCTTTTTCAAGGGTGATAATTACGATAAACTTATGAACCTTGCTTTAGCTTTGGGTGGAAAAAACGGCTCAGCTGCCAGAGTGAAACTCGGTGTTACACCTACTGTAGATACATTTCTCGGGCCTATTACATATCCGGGTGAAATTACCGTAATTGACAAGGAGTTTAAGTCTCAGTAATTTGTTTTCAGAATAAATTCGGACTTGAAAAATCAAAAATTAAAATTTATTTTTGTTATTCCAAGCGGGAATAGCTCAGTTGGTAGAGCGCAACCTTGCCAAGGTTGATGTCGCGAGTTCGAGCCTCGTTTCCCGCTCATTTTATTTATGGAGTGTCGTATCCAAGTGATACGAGTGAGTCCGCCTTGGCGGACAAAACTGTTCTACAAAAAAAATAATTCGGTGTCGTACCCAAGTGGTACGAGGGAGTCCGCCTCGGCGGACAAAACTGTTCTATAAAAAAAATAATTCGGTGTCGTACCCAAGTGGCTTAAGGGAGCAGTCTGCAAAACTGTTATGCATCGGTTCGAATCCGATCGACACCTCAAAAAAATAAAGTTATTCAAATAATATTGAATAACTTTTTTCATTTTTAATAAAAATTATGTATCACGTTTATGTATTAAAGAGTCTCAAAGATGGAAAATTGTATATTGGTCAAACAGGTAATCTTGAAAAAAGATTACTTAAACATAATTCAGGAATGTGCAAATCAACAAAATCAAGATTGCCGTTAGAATTAATATATAAAGAAGAATATAATACTAGAAGCGAAGCAATTAAAAGAGAAAAAGAATTAAAATTTGGAAAAGGACGTGATTTCCTAAATGGAATTATTAATAGTGGCTAAGGGAGTCCGCCGTGGTCGAAGATCCGCCGTGGCGGATGGATTCGAATCCGATCGACACCTCAAAAAAATAAAGTTCCCGATAAATTCAGATAGCTTTATATATTATTATTGTGTTTTACTTTCCACTTTCATAATCAACACAGTCATTCCGGTTTTATTGTTAATGGGAGAAGTATAAATTATTTTCCCCAAACTTTTTACATTGTGAATTTTATCTTCTGATGTTATTATGTAAATAAAACCTTCTTTATCAGCTGCTCTCTTTATGGTGGTATAAGCCGCGGGATTATTTTCCATCCAAACGTGATTGAATCTCTCCATTTCCAGCCCGCTTAATATTTCAAAAACAGCATCATTGCAGAAAATGGTTTTGCCGTCTTCTATGGTTTTGAAAAATTCAATTGCAGATTTTCTCTCGGGATATCCGTCTTTATTATCAGTCTGCCAGATATAAAGCCACATTACAAGATATCCCGCGCATAAAAGCAAAATAACGGCAGGCAAGGACTTCCTGATGTTCAAATTGCTTAAAATATTTCTTTCTTCAAAATATTTTATAACATTTAATATTCCATATGCTGCCAGCACCGAATATACAGGTATAAGGGAAACGAAATGCCTGTTTAATCCCAGGTTCGATTTCATCATCCAGCTGAATGTTATGAAAGCCAGGATTCCCGCGCCCGAAAACAAAAATAACTTATTGTTTCTGTAAAGATTTTTTATGCCGAAAGGAATAAAAATTATGTTCAGGCCTGTGAATAAAGCCGGAATTATAACTGGATAATGAAAAAGGTCTTTTATTATCTTGAAAAATCCGCCCTGAAACGAGTTGCTTTCCTTCAGGGCATCGCTTGCAAACTGTTGTGTCTGGAAAAGAAATCCGAAAGGCATTCCGTCAAAAGGAAGCCTGAGTAATGCCCAGGCAGTAATAAAAAGAGCAGGTAATATGATGTTCAAAATCCTTCCGCCGGAAATTATTCTTTTTCTCTTTATTGATTCGGACAGATACAAAATAAAAACTACTGCCAAAACAGCCCAGGCTTCATATCTCATCAGGCATGCAGCAGATAAAATAAATGATGATATTAAATATTTTTCTTTTGAGGATGTTATAATAAAAAGTAAAATCAGAATCGAAAATATCGGCTCGGGCTGAGCGGTGGTTCCCATTAGAATTCCGATCGGGAATAAAGCGCACAAAATAGCCGACAGAAAAGAAATGAAAATCCTGTCATTTTGTACGTAATTGTAAAGAAATCTGAAAAGTAAAACCGGTGTCAGAAACCAAATGATAATATTTGCAAATCTTATTGCCTGCATTCCGGCACCAATTAGTATTGCTCCTGCTGATATGTAGTGAAAAAATGGAAGCCACACCCAGTGAATGCTTAAATCCCAGGGATTTGCAGTAATCTGTCTTGCAATAACATGGTGAACATATGCATCTGTGTCCGAATCCGGAATATTGAATGTGAATTGTACCTGCCAGGCGGCTAAAATGATAAGTATGGAGAATAATAGAATGAAAGCGGATTTAATTTTTTTCCGTTCTTCATTATCTGTATTTTTTATCTTATCAGTCTGCAGGTTTTGAACTCCTTAATAATTGCTTCGCAAAATGACTGTGCAAGATCCTCCGGACCAGATGAATCATTTGTCTTGGTTGTTGCAGCCCAGATGCTCTTTTCATTTAATACTGAAAACAACACACTTTCAAAAATAACTATTTTATGCGATTCAATATACCCTTTTCTTCTTGTAGGTCTCGAAAATTTCCTGTAATATTTATAATAGGTGATTCCTTCCTTATTCTTTTTTTCCTCAATTGAACCCTCGTATTTAATCATAAGAAATCCGTCGAAATTATTCTTCTGCAGCAATGTATCAAAATCATCTTTCTCATACCTTTCTACGGGAGACAGTTTTTTAAGGCTCTGAACAGCATTTACCCCTGCTTTATTAAGCTCTGCAGTAATTTTGTTTTCAAGAATAATTCTGTATTCCAAATCCCTTATCAGAACCATTACAAATATTTTTTGAAAAGTGCTGTCTTCTGTTGTTTGTTCCCTCCAGCTTGCTAATTCAGTTGTAGTAGAGCAGGAATATATCTGCAAAAACAGAGGGATTAAAAAAATTAATATATACCGGTATATATTCTTTTTTATCATAGGTTTATAAATTTATAAATAATTTTCCAGTATTACAACGGTAATCGTGGTTACAATTTGTTACATTTATTTACCATAAAGAGATTATTTATCGGTTTATTGGTTATATTTTTGTTCAGGAAGCTTAAATAAGGGCGTTGATTTATAATTATTTTTGATTTGATTAAAATATAATGCTGATAATTTTAATCGCTGAATACTGAATAAAAATTATCCCATATCCCTCAAATCGACAGTAAAAGTCCGCACGGACTTTTGCTGTCTCTTTTTTTAAATTGTTTTATTATCTTTATTCTCAATTAAATATTATAAATGAATAAATCAATTCTTATAATAGATGACGATACAAAGCTCAATGCTTTACTTTCCGAATATCTGACAAATAACGGCTATTCCTGCACTGCCTCTGAGCTGCCCTCTGATGCTTTGTCGAAAATCAAAAAAAACAATTTCGATTTAATTATTCTTGATGTTATGCTTCCTGAAATGGACGGTTTCGAAGTCTGCAAGACAATCAGGAAAGAATACGACATCCCGATAATTATGTTGACGGCAAGAGGAGGGGTAACGGATAAAATTGTCGGTCTCGAACTTGGTGCCGATGATTACCTCCCGAAGCCGTTCGAACCGAGGGAATTGATAGCCAGAATCACTTCGGTAATGAGAAGGGTAGAAGGAAAATTAAAACTTTCATCTTTAATTAAATTTAAAAACCTTTCTATAGACGTAAGCAAAAGAGCGGCTTATATCGACAATAAGGATATCGAGCTGACAACCGCAGAATTCGAGCTTCTTTATTTATTTGCCAAACACAACGGGAAAGTTTTATCCAGGGATGATTTAATGAAGAACACGAGGGGCATCTCCTGGGAATCATATAACCGTTCGGTAGATGTTATGGTTTCAAGACTCAGAAGCAAACTTAAAAGTTTTTCCCCGAAAAAAGAAGATTACATAAAAACTGTTCATTCCGTTGGTTATATGTTCTTTGCAGAAGAAGAATAACATTGAGCCATGAGTATTAGAGAATCGATATTTGCCAAACTGATTGCACTGTTAGTAATTTACGGTATATTACTGAGTATTGCCGTGGTACTTTTCCTGAAATTCAGCCAGAATAATGAGCAGACAGAGCATAACAGAAGAATTCTCTCCAAAATGGAAGAGGTTCTTGTTGAACAGATTGGTTCTCCTCCCGATTCAGTCAAAGCAAGAGAAATTGCAAATGATTTAAAGGTCAATGTACAGTTTAAATACAAGGATGCAAACTGGTCAACATCCGAATCTCTTTATCCTATTGATGTTATTACAAATTACCCTGAATTCAGGGAGAACGAAAACGATACGAGTTTTTTTTCTTTTTATTTTAAGGAAAAAATGTTCGGCGCTTTGAAAATTGAGGATGGAATTATAGTTGTTTCTTATTACTTTAATCCTTATGATGCTTTTGATATTGGTACAGTAATTATTGCAATATTAATCCATATTTCCCTGTTTTTCATTCCGTTTTACTTTTTAATTAAATGGCTTTTAAATCCGATTGAATCCATAACAAATGTTGTAAAGCAAATCGGGGAAGGAAATTTCGAAGTCGATCTAAAAGTAAACCGCGAAGATGAGTTGGGAGAACTTGCCGAATCCCTTAAAAATATGTCCCTCAGAGTAAAGGATTCCATAATAGCAAAAGAACAGTTGCTAAAGGATATTTCACACGAGTTAAGAACTCCATTGACCAGAATCAAATTCGGACTGGAACTTGGCTCGCCCAAAGAGAAAATTAACGATGACGTAACGGAAATCGAAAATATGATTAAGAAGACATTGGACTATTACAGGAATGAATTTTTTTATCTCGAGGCAAACCTTGTAGATATAAACGTTATTCCGCTGCTTCAAAAAGTCATCGACTCTTTCGAGATTTATAAATTCAGGATAGTCTTCCATAACTTTACAACCAATAAAAATTCTATTATAATAAAAGCTGATGAAGAAAAACTTGAAATTGCACTGAGGAATTTAATCAGCAATGCCCTGAAGTATTCGACTGTTGAGAAAAATATTCTGGTGAGCATAGATGAAACCAAAAAATATTACAAGATAGGCGTAAGGGATTTCGGAGTCGGCATGAAAATGGAGGACATGCATAAAATTTTCGAACCTTTTTCCAGAATAGATTCCTCCCGCTCCAAAAAAACCGGCGGATACGGGCTTGGACTGGCTATTGTTAAGAAAATTGTTGACCTGCACAATGCAGTAATAGAAGTTATTAGCGAAGAGCAAAAGGGAACCGAAATGATAATAAAATTTAAAAAACATTAAATTCATGCCCCTGATTTTATCAAGCATCCGGAATAAAACCGGAATTATTCAGTTTAATAATTATGAAAAAAGAAATGCTCTTTCCTCGGTAATGATAAAAGAAATCGTTGATTGCCTGGAGGATTTTAAAAGAAAAAATTTAAGAGTTGTTATTATCAGGGCAGATAAAGGATCAAAAGTCTGGTCATCGGGGCATGACATTACAGAACTTGCCGCACCCGGTACAGACCCGCTGTCGTATGATAATCCGCTTGAACTTCTTCTCAGAGCCGTTGAAAATTTTCCCGCACCTGTAATAGCCATGGTTGAGGGAACTGTCTGGGGAGGCGCCTGCGAACTTGCCTTTACCTGCGATATTCTTATTGGCGCTCCTAATGTTACCTTTGCTATCACACCTGCAAAAATCGGTGTTCCTTATAATTCAAACGGTATCCTGCATTTTATTAACATGCTCGGTATGTCCGCAGTCAAGGAGATGTTTTTTACCGCTCAACCTGTAAGTGCGGAAAAAGCCGAAAAGCTTGGACTCCTGAATCATATGGTTCCGCTTGAGGAGCTGGAAACATTTACATACGGTTTTGCAGATGATATAGCCTGCAATTCACCTCTCGCAATAAACGTCATTAAGGAACAGCTTAACATACTCGGAAAAGCTCATCCGCTGTCTCCCGCTGCTTTCGAACGGATAACACAGCTTCGAAAAGCAGTCTATGAAAGTGAAGATTATAAAGAAGGCATAAAAGCGTTTCTTGAAAGAAGAAAACCAGATTTTAAAGGCAAGGAATGAATAATCCTCGTTTAAATTAAATTTCCTTGATGTATCGGTTTTATTTCGCTAATTTACTTTTTTAAAAAACAAAAATCATTTCTTATGAAAAAAATATATTTTCTGGCAATATTTATTTCCCTGTTTATAGTATTAAACGGGTGCGGAAAAAAAGAAGGTGCTGTTGACGAAAAAAAGGATGGTAAAACAGAACAGAAAACCGACAAGAAAGAAATATCATTCTCGGAAAATTCCTCATATCATATAAAATATGACGCAAAAAGTGAAAAGCTGAAAGGTACTATGGATTTTTATTTCAAAAATAAAAATGCAAAAGTAGAAGTTAACTTCGAAGAAGCGGGAAAAAAAGTTACTTCTTCTATGTTCTTCGAAAATAAAGTCCTTTATATGATTACAAGTCTCGAAGGAAAGAAAATGGGAATGAAAATGGACGTTTCGGAAAGCAAGGATGCGAGCACTGAAATGATTAATGTCAAAGACAAATTAAAAGAATACGAAAAAGAAGGAACCGATGAAGTTCTCGGATATAAATGCGACGTTTATAAAACAAAAGAGGGAACAAAGCTGTCGATTTATAAAGAAGCTTTTGCCCTGAAAATTGTGGATAAAAAAGGTGATGTATTTGTGGCAACTGCCCTTGAACAGGATATAAAAATTGCCGATGATTTCTTTGCTCCTCCGAAAGATGTCGAATATATGGACTTCAGTAATCTGGACAAAATGTTAAAATAAATTTCAAATCTTTATTAGAAAATGGCTTCGTAAGAATAATCTTATGAAGTCATTTTCATTTAATTCAGAATGTTTTCAAAGAAATTCGAATATAATACCTCAGAGAATAAAATCAGCCGACTGCTTACCGAAAAAAGAAATTCCGGCGTGAAATTATATGATTTAACGGAGTCAAATCCCACGAAGGCCGGTTTTGAATACGAGGCGGTTAAAATTCTTGAGTCAGTTTCCGGTTATGGTTCACTCGAATATAATCCCGACCCTAAAGGAATTCCCGCCGCAAGAAAAGCGGTAAAGGAATATTACGAATCGGCAGGGTTAAAAGTAAGTGAAGAAAATATTTTTCTCACATCCTCAACAAGTGAAGCTTATTCGTTCGTTTTTAAGCTGCTCACCGATTCTTTTGATGAAATATTAATTCCCTCACCCGGCTATCCTTTGTTTTCTTTTATTGCTGAAATGGAATCGGTTACTGTAAAATCTTATACGCTAAAATACACGGATGAAAATGGATTCGGAATTGATTTTGATTCAATTAAGCGACAGTTGACTCCAAAAACAAAAGCAATCATTGTTGTTAATCCCAATAATCCGACAGGAAATTTTCTTCATAAGGAGGATTTAACCGGTTTAATTTCTCTGTGCAAAGCAAATAATATTGCCTTAATTTGCGATGAGGTGTTTCTGGATTTTAATATTAACACCGTAGGTAATAATATACTTTCCGTTGTTCAGGCAGACGGTGCTCTTACTTTCACATTAAGCGGAATATCAAAAATTTGCGCACTGCCCCAGATGAAACTGAGTTGGATAGTAATTAATGGTCCTGAAAATATCAGAGATGCGGCAAAGTCCAGACTTGAAATAATTTCCGACACTTACCTGTCTGTCGGAACCCCCGTCCAGATTGGCCTTTCGACTCTTCTGGAAGGGAGGCATCATATACAGAGGCAGATAACAGAAAGAATTATTTCCAATTATGAATTTCTTAAATCGGAATTCGAAAAGGACAAGAATATTTCCGTTTTGAAAACGGAAGGCGGATGGTATTCTGTTCTGAAAATTAATATTAAAATTAACGAAGAGAAACTGGCTTATGATTTACTCGATAAGCATAATGTCTATATCCATCCCGGATATTTCTTCGACTTCGAGGATGAAGGTTATGCGGTAGTGAGCCTTCTGACAAAAAAGGACGAACTCAAAAAAGGCATACACGAAATAAAAAACTGCCTGTTGAAATTACTTTAACATTTCCGTTCCGGAGAAATTTCTGTAAAGCGTCAACTGTTCCGTAATGAAGTCGTATCTTCTGTTTCCGTCAGCTATTATTTCCGATGTTATTAATCCCAGGCCCGGGCCAAGCATAAATCCCTGTCCGCACATACCTGCAGCAAGGAATAAATTTTCTATTTCCTTTGTGAATCCGACAATTGGAAATCCGTCGGGAGTCATTGGGTAGAGCCCTCTCCAGGTTCTTCTGACCCTGAGATTTCTGAGTCTCGGATACAGATTCAGCATTCTTTTTATTACGAGTGGCAGGAATTCTGATGTGCTGTCTGTGTCCTTTCCGACTATAGGAGGTTTTGGAGTTATACAAAAAACGACCTGCCCCTCCTTATTCTGGTAAAAATAATAATTAGCCGATTGTGTGTCAGGCCTGATATCCACAACCATCGGTTTGAAGAAGGGCTTAACGGGTTCTGTTATTCCTGCTTCGTGACTGTCGGGAATTACCGGAATATTAACTCCTGTTAGTAAACCAATTTCCCTTGCATCTCCGCCCGCTGCGTTTATTATAATTCCCCCTGAATATTTATCCTTTGATGTTGTAACTGAAATTATTTTTGAGTTTTCTGTTTCAAAGGAAATCACTTCTTCATTAAAATAAAATTCCGCACCCTCATTCCGTGCCAGCGAAAGGTAAGCCCCAGCAACTTTCAGGGGGGATGCTGAGCCGTCTTCGGGTGAAAATGTTCCGCCTCTTAATTCTGTTTTATTAATTCCCGGAACCAGCTTATCAACTTTTTCCGCATCAATCCAGTCAATGTTCAGATTAAATTCTTTCTGTTTTATTAATAATTTCTTTAATGCCTTTTCAGTCCTTTCGTCGTAAACAGGGAATAAATATCCGCCCGTTATCCAGTCTATCTCTTTACCGAATTCCTCTTTCATTCTTTTCAGCAGCTCAATCGAAATCTGGCAGATTTTTATTTTTGCCGGATCTGAATGAGTTGCTCTTATTCCCCCGATAGCAGCCCTGTTCTGACCTCTGCCTTCGGAAGCAAGCTTTTCCAGTACCGCAACTTTTAATCCTTTTTTCGCAAGATAAAAACTCATCGGAACCCCGATGCTTCCGGCTCCGATAATTATAACATCAAAAGTTTTCATTTATTAAATAAAATTATTTCGTGTAGTAATTATTATTGATTTTCATTAGCAAGAACGCACATTGGTATTTCAATGCTTAGCGGTCTTTTTGTGTTTTGGGCTACTTCATACCAGTTTATACCGGCTGCGGAGAAAACCCTCGGCAGCATAACCGAGCAAGTTCTTGAGCCGCAGGCGCCCATCCCTACGCGTATCTGCTTCAGCTGGTTAGCGTCACGAATATCATTTGCCTTTATAAAATCCACAACCTGCTTTACTGTAATCCTTTCACACCTGCATACTATTGCATTATCAGGAACGTAATTATATACGGCTTCCGGCAGGGGTTTTGTTCTGTCTTCATCCTGAATCCTGATGCCCGCAATTCTTGTTGCATTCTGTATGGATACCTTTAGCGTTATCATATAAGTCTTGTACTTCCTGCTGTAATTAATCTTCATCACTTCACCTTTTTCAAGATAATTCCCTTCGGTATCGGTTAAAGTAATGAATTCATTCGCGCTGAAATTCGGAATAAATTCGTGAGGCAAAATCACTTCGGCGAATTCACCGTATAATTTCTTTGCAACAGATATGGCAAGTCCCGGGCAAACTGCAATGCACTGTCCGCATCTGGTGCAATCTCCGTCAAAGTAGGGGAGGTCCATTATTGAATTTAATGCATCCTGAAGCTTGATTGCTCCCGAAGGGCAAACAGAAATACAGGGATTGCACGGTATTTCCTGATGACAGTGAAGAATAGGAGTATAATTGTCGGTTAATTCCGTTACCGGTTCAGCATAAACTTTTCCCGGTCTGGATTTTAGTATTTCGGCTTTTTTATAAAACTCTTCATCAATTTCTATTTCTTTTCCGAGCATTTTTGCCATATTTAATCCGGCAATTCTTCCTCCAAACATCGCAGAGGAAGCTTCGGCTATTTCATCCGCATCTCCTGCTTTTACAACCTTAAATCCGAACTGAACGGCAGTATTGAAAAATTCGTCTATGGAAGATAATCCTACGGCAATAAGCAAAGTGTCAACTTCAAATGTTTTTGCTGTTTCCAGAAGGGGATTAAAATTTTCGTCAACTTCCGCAATAGTAATCCTCTCAACTTTTCCGTTACCTTCAGCTGTTAATATCGTATGGTTAAGGTATATCGGAACGCCCATCCTTTTTATCTTATCGCCGTGCACTTTATAACCTGAAACTTCTTTCAGGATTTCTGCAATTCCGACAGCCGATATTCCTGCCTGCAATGCGTGGTAAGCCGCTATCAGCCCGACATTACCGCTTCCAACTATAAAAACCCTGCCCGATGCTTTTATAAGGTCCCTGTTTACGAGTGTCTGAAAAGCCCCCGCACCATAAACTCCGGGTAGGTCGTTTCCGGGGAATATCAGGTTCTTTTCCCTTGCGCCGGCTGATACTATCAGACCCTCGAACTCAGCAATAACATAATTCTTGTAGTCAATAAACAACCCTGCTTTTTTGTCTTTGTAAACCGCTGCTACAGAAGAATTCGTGAAAATCCTGACATTTGGAAAAGAGCGAATTTCACTGTCAAGGATATCGGCAATATCAATTCCGCGGGTTCCTGCATAGCAGTCTTCTATCGAGCCGAAAAACTTATGCGTCTGAAGCAATAGTTTTCCGCCGAGTTTTTCCTTATCGTCCACAAGTATTATTTCAAATCCCAGTTTTGCAAGCTCTATTGCGGATGTCAGCCCTGATGGTCCTCCGCCGACAACCAGAATATCGCATTTCATTTCCTTGATTTCGAAATTTCTGAGCCCTTCATCCGATTTCGGAAGTTCGGGTAAATGCACCAGAGTCCGGACATCCATTCCTTCTTTCAACGGAGTAATGCAGGATTTCAAAGGAACACCGTTAATAATCAGAGTACAGTGAGAGCACTGTCCATTTGCGCAAAATATTCCCTGGGGAGCGTCTCCGACTTCGTGTATAGAAAAAACTTTGATGTTATTTGCAAATAATGCCGATGAGACAGGCTCGTCTTCCAATCCCGTGAATTTCTCTCCGTTAAATAAAAAGTTGACTTGTTTTTTATTAAGGTCTGTTTTCAGTACGGGGTGCTTTATAACTCTTTCCATTCAGTATTCTTTTTCCGGTTTCTTATATGCAAAATTTGCAAATATTTAATCACCTTTCAAGTCAATTTAATTTCGCAAATGTGTCTTATTTTCCATATATTTTATGCCATTAATTAATTATTTTACCCAATGCGAAAACCATACAGCAGAAAGCTATTCGGATTATTTTTTCTTGATTACAGGATATTTGTAAAGAAGAATCCGATTTTTGATATATGCCCGAACTGCAATTCGTTTGCCTCGCTTGAAAGGCTGTTTCAAGCCGAAAAAATTCACAGAATACCCCGTTTTTTTGGCTTTAAGAAATTTCATTGCTTAAGCTGTAAATGGGATGGGTATATTTATCTCTATACACCTGCACACGACCTGAAAAGAATATTCCTCAATTATTTTATTGCTGCCATTTGCCTTACGATATTATTCTTCGTCCTGCTTTATTTCTTTGAAGATATCTATAATGCAATAATGAACTGAAATTGAGACATTCAGTCATAAAAATTTTTTTTTAAATACCTTTACAAATTATTTAATATTTAATACTTTATAAAAAATACTTTTATTAACTAAATTATAAGGCATATGAAAAAATATATCTACATCTTTTTATTTGTGCTATTACTCCCGGTTTTATCGAATGCTCAATATTATACTGCTGATTTTGAAGGATTGGACTCGAATTCACTGCCCGCAGGATGGTATAAGACTTTAAATCCACCGGTTGCAAATCCTCCCTATCCATATGCAAACTGGACAATCAGGGACAGCGGTCTTTGTATGCCGAACATCAGTTGCTCTCCGATTCGTCATTCCAGGTGCTACCAAGGATTAAAAGCAGTTAATGTAACATGGGGAACATCCATTATCAATGACACACTTGCAAATGATAATTGTGATGCTTGGCTTATCACAAAGAAGTTCAACAATATTCCCGGTGATGGATATTTCACTTTTTATGCCTGCGGCGGATCTCCTTCCTGGTGCGACAGTTTGCAGGTTTGGGTCAGTACTACAGACTCTACGATTGCCAGCTTTACTAATTATCTCGGTACAATAATATGGCCGGCAGGTTCAGTGTATGGAGCTTTCTCGATGAATTTTTATGATTTGAGTTCCTTTGCAGGTCAGAATATCAGAATTGCATTCAGGTATGTAAGTAGTAATTCAGATGGTTATGTTGTCATGCTGGACTACTTCCAGATGTTCGGAACAGTCGGAATAAACCAGATTGGTACAAACGTACCGTCAAAATTTGCTCTTCAGCAGAATTATCCGAATCCTTTTAACCCGACAACAAAAATAAAATTCGATATAGCAAAATCAACTCAGGTTAAACTTGAAGTATTCAACAATCTTGGTCAGTTAGTACAGACCCTGTTTAATGAATACAAACCTGCCGGATATTATGAAGCGGATTTCACTGCAAAAAATATTCCAAGCGGTATTTATTATTACAGGCTGACTACTGATTATTTCACTGACATCAAGAAAATGGTTGTAGTGAAATAATATAACACAATTAAATTTTACAAAAGGCAGTCTTTTCAATAATGACTGCCTTTTTTAATGGGAAAATTTAATAAATTGATTTATTTGTGTATAATTCTTAAAATATTGAAGGTTTTTACACTGCGGGAGTAATTCAGTGGTAGAATGCAAGCTTCCCAAGCTTGACGTCGCGAGTTCGATCCTCGTCTCCCGCTCATTTACTATTTATAACTAATACCTTCCTTTTTTGAATGAAAAGAATATATTTTACTGTAGGACCCACAGAATTATTTCCTGAAATAAAATCGTATGCCATGATGGCTACGAAGGACAAAATTTTTTCTGTATCGCACAGAAGCAAAGAATTTACGATTATTCAGCTGCAGACCTGCAATGAACTGAAAAAACTGCTTTGCGTCCCCAAGGAATTCCACATTTTTTTCGTCAGTTCCGCTACCGAAGCAATGGAAAGAGTATTGCAGAATCTTGTATGCAAGAAAAGCTATCATTTCATAAACGGGTATTTTGCCGATAGATTCTTCAATATTGCGAAACAACTGAAAAAAAATCCTTACAGCATTAAATCCGAGTACGGCTCAGGTTTTGATTTTAACAAAGTTAAAATTCCTGAAGACACCGAACTGATTTGCCTTACACAGAATGAAACCAGCACGGGAGCTGCAATTGATATGAAGGATATTTACGGATTGAAAAAGAAATATCCGCATATTCCGGTTGCACTCGATGTGGCTACGGGAGTACCTTATTATAAAATTGATTTTTCCAAAATCGATATTGCTTTCTTCTCTATTCAAAAGGGTTTCGGAATGCCACCCGGTATGGGAGTTATCATAATTAAAAAAAGCTGTTTAAAAAAAACAGAAATGATGCTCGAAAACGGATATAACATCGGTTCATATCACAATTTTCTGGCTCATGCAGCTAATGCTGAAAAGTATGAAACCCCGGTAACACCTAATCTTCCTGCGATATATATGCTGGGTAAAATCTGCAAGCTTCTTAACGAAAGAGGAATTGATAAACTCAGAAAAGACACCGAAAAAAAGGCAAATATGCTTTATAAGTTTTTTGAAAATCACAGGTTTGTAAGGCCATTTGTTAAGGAAATTAATCTGCGGTCTAAAACCACGCTTGTTTTTGATTCGGTTATAGATACGGAAAAAATAATAAAAAAATTAAGTGATAAAGGCTTCGTGCTGAGCAGCGGATATGGAAATTTCAGAAACTCTCAGTTTAGAATCGGAAATTTTCCCGTACATAAATCAGAAGAAGTGGAAAAACTCATTCACACATTTGGTAATTTATGAATGAACTTTTCGAAATAAAAGATAATAAAGAAACACCGCTCGCCGAGCGGATGAGACCTGAGACTCTCGACGGTTTTGCCGGACAAAAACATCTTGTAGGCAAAGGTAAACCGATAAGACTGATGATCGAAAAAAATGATTTGGTATCTATGATCTTATGGGGTCCGCCGGGCGTGGGCAAAACAACTCTCTCACTGATAATTGCGAACTCCATAAATGCAGATTTCATACAGCTTTCAGCTGTCTCATCAGGTGTGAAGGATGTTAGGGAAGCAATCGATAAAGCTGAAAAGAACAAACGCTTCTACCAGAAAAGAACAATTCTGTTCATAGACGAAATTCACAGGTTTAATAAAGCTCAGCAGGATTCTCTTCTCCACAGCGTGGAAAAGGGTATCCTGATTTTAATAGGTGCTACTACTGAAAATCCTTCGTTCGAAGTTATTTCACCCCTGCTTTCAAGATGCAGGGTATATGTCCTTGAAGAACTGAATAAAAAAGACTTCGAGCAGATTATAGACAGTGCAATTGAAAAAGATGAAGTACTGAAAATTGAAAAGATTTTTATTCCTGACAGGAATTTTCTTATAAAGCTTTCCAATGGCGATGCACGAAGGCTTCTCAACGGGCTCGAGCTTTCACTTAAACTCTGCCTGAAAGATAAAGATGGCACGTCCGTGCTCACGAATGAAATTATTAAAGAGGCGTTTCAGACAAACTATATAAAATACGACAAGAATCAGGAAGAGCATTACAATATAATATCAGCTTTTATTAAAAGTGTTCGCGGAAGTGACCCGGATGCAGCAGTTTACTGGCTTGCACGAATGCTGAAAGGGGGAGAAGACCCGAAATTTATTGCGCGTAGAATGATTATACTTGCATCGGAAGATATCGGGAATGCCGAACCTTATGCTTTAACTCTTGCAACGAATATTTTTACAGCTGTGAATTACATCGGAATGCCCGAAGCAAGAATCATCCTCGCGCAGGGAGCTACCTATCTTGCTTCCTGCCCTAAAAGCAATGCCTCTTATATGTCGGTGGAAAATGCTTACGTAGATGTGAATGAACTGCCTGCTTATGATGTCCCGATGTATTTAAGAAATGCTCCAACAAAACTGATGAAAGACCTCGGTTATCATAAAGGGTATCAATATGCTCACAGCTTCGATGGACATTTTGTGGATATGCAGTATCTGCCTGAAGAACTGAAAGATAAAATCTATTATCATCCGTCTGAAATAGGGGAGGAAACTGAAATAAAAAAATATCTGGAAGAAAAATGGAAATACCGCAGAAATAAAAATCTAAAGTAAAGCATTAATTTCTTTTTCAAAAAAATCGAAATCCTTCGAGCCGATTACGGATTTTTTCAGATTTCCACCCTTATCGAAAATAAAAGTTGCAGGTATCCCACCGTCCCACTTTACGTCAAAATAATTCATAATGTCATCGGGATTTTTCGTATCGAGATAATAAGAAGTGAAATTAACTTTTTTATCGGATAAAAATGGTTTCAGTTTTGTTTCAAATTCCTCTTTGAAATCAAGTGATATTAATATTAATCTGAAATTTTGCTCTTTATATTTTTCGTGTACCTTTAACAGTTCGGGAAACTCTTCCGTGCAGGGTTTGCACCACGTTGCCCAGAAATTTACTAACATCACGTTTCCTTTGTTGTCAGCTTTTAATCTGTCCAGATCTTCGGTTGTTCTGATGGTTATGATTTCCTGAGTATAAGATATTCCGTAAAAAAGAAATATTAGTAATAATACTTTTTTCACCTTTTTATCGTGCATCCGAACTGCTTAGTGCTTTTGTTCGCGACTTCCTTGCCTGCCAGAATTTCATCGAGAGCATTTTTTAAATCGCTTGTCGTTACTTCTGATTCGTTTTTATTGTCATCAATTCTTCCGTGGTATAAAACAGTAAGATTTTTATCGAGTACAAATATCTCGGGAGTCCTTGTTGCACCGAATAAATCGGCGACAGTATTTCCCTCATCCTTCAGCATCGGGAACGGATAACCCCTTTCATTAAGATGCTCTTTTACTCTGTCCGCGCTTTCTGTCTTGTTTGAATTGATTCCCCAGAATACAATGTTCTTTTTCGTGTATTCAGTTGTGAGCGCATTTATTCTGTCTGTGTAGGGCTGTACAAACGGGCATTCGGTTGACCAGAACATAATTACTATTGCGCTTGCATTTGTATTATCGGATAACCTGTAAGTTTTTCCGTCAAAATTTTCTATCTTGAAATCACCCGACTTATCTCCCGGCTCGATTGCCTGTGCTAAATTGGTGATGAATAAAAAAGAAAATATTATTATTATATTAAAAATAATTTTTATAATCATAATTGTTTTTTTAAGTAAAAATGAAAAATTGCTGAAAAAAGTTCCGGCAGGGGAAAGGTGCAGTCAACTATTTTATGAATTCACTGATATAAACCGGTACTTCAGGCTCTCCTTTGAAAAAATCTCCTCGCTTGCCCATTGTATAAGCCCATCTGTGAAGCCAGGATATGCCTGATTTCTTATAAAATTCATCTTTTAGTTCCGTGTAACTTCTGTCTTCCAATGCTTCTTCTATACTTATGAATTTATATCCTTTTGAAATGTACATTGCCAGCAGTTCTTCGATGAAATTCGCATTCAGAAGATTTGCGTGAGTCAATAATGTATGTTTGATATTGTAGCCGAGAAGATTAATCGACTGGCTTTCATAATAATCAAGTACTTCACCCATATAAGATATGTAATCGGTTCCGATTCTTTTTGCAAGCGAATCATTATTTAATGAAAGAGCTTTTTCATAAGCCCAGGAAAAAATATAGTCAGAGTTATCTATCGATACAGGAGCAATGATGTATCCGAGAGAATCCAGGAATGATTGAAGTGAATCCGCTTTTTCCTTTGTCTCACCCCTGTACAGGTGAGGATGCCTAAAATATTTCAATTCTTTATTCTTGCCTTTTAAAATATCTTTCAGGTACATTTCCCCGTCTGTTATATCGTTTTTAAATTCACTGAAAAATAATCTGTTGTAATTTTTGTGGGCATAAGTGTGGTTTGCAAGAGTCATTTCCGAATCCAGCCATTTGTTCAGAATATTGATTTTTTCTGAATCAGGATTTCCGTTTGTGATAAGTTTTCCTGAATTAACCGAACCGAGTGCGGTTACACCGTATTTCCTGAAAGCAGTTAATAGCCTGTCGGTTATGTACTGACCTGTCTTAATGTCTTTAAAATATTTTGTTATATAGGGTAAGTCATCAACTGTAATGCAGATTTCCCTGTTTATATCCTGGGAATGTAATAATTTTAAAAACTGAATGCAGAAAATGAAAATTAAGTATATTTTTATGACTTTTTTTCTCATTAAAATAATGTTTTAAAAATCCTTACCGCTTCTTCTGTTTCTTCCATTGTTACGTCAAGATGAAATACCGCTCTTAAATTTTCGAAGCTTCCCGCTGAAATTAAAACGCCATTTTCTTTTAACTTCGAAATCAATTCAGGTTTAGGATATTTTGAATTTGCAAAAATTACAATGTTAGTGTGAACTTTTTCAAGATTAATGCTTACTTCCTTTATCTTCGAAATTTCTTTTGCGAAATATTTTGCCTTATCATTATCCTCTTTTAATCTTTTCGTGTTGTTTTCGAGAGCATACAAAGCCGCCGCTGCAATCACACCGGCCTGCCTCATTCCGCCGCCTATAATTTTTCTCCATTTATGGGCAACAGCAATAAAATCCGCCGGCCCGCATAAAATCGAGCCTACCGGCGCTCCAAGGCCTTTTGAAAAGCAAAAAGATATCGAATCGAAATAAGAGGAATATTCCTTAACGCTAATTCCTGTCTCAATCGAAGCATTGAATATCCTCGCTCCGTCCATATGCATCATTATTCCGATTTCTTTTGCAAATTCGCTAATCTCTTTAATCACCTCAATCGGTTGTATCACTCCACCTGCCCTGTTGTGAGTATTCTCTAAACATATCAGTCTCGTTCTTGGGAAATAATATTCCTTAGTCCTGACGAATTTCTTTATCTCTTCAAGTTGCATCACTCCGTATTCACCTCTAACGGTCATCATCTGCACATTGGATAGAATAGCTGGAGCGGCTGTCTCGTAGTTGAAAATATGGCATTCGGATTCGCATATCACTTCGTCTCCCGGCTGAGTATGTGCCTTCACTGCAAGCTGGTTTGCCATGCATCCGGATGGAACATAAAGAGCTTTTTCTTTTCCTGAAATTTCCACGCACTTTTCCTGTAATTTGTTTACTGTCGGGTCTTCGCTGAAAACATCATCTCCGACTTCCGCATCAAACATTGCCTGCCGCATTTCTTTGGAGGGTTTTGTGATTGTATCGCTTCTTAAGTCTATATTTTTCATGTTAAAAAAATAATCGTTCCCAAAGTTTCCTTTGGGAACGAGGTTCAACAAAACAATCTTAATTTAAAATAACTTTTCCTGATTTTCTTCTTTATCATCTTCAACAATTCTCGCTACCGCTGAAATCGTATCGTGGTCGCTGAGTCTTATAAGCTTCACACCCTGGGAATTTCTTCCCATAACTCTGATGTCCCTCATCTTCTGCCTTATCAGGATTCCTTTTGAGGTTATAATCATCAGGTCATCCGAATCGGTTACTTCCTTAATCGAAATCAGCTTGCCAACCTTCTCAGTAGTTTTTACTGTTATAACGCCTTTTCCGCCTCTGTTAGTTACCCTGTAATCCGCCAGTTCGCTTCGCTTTCCGAATCCTCTATCAGTTACAACTAGAATTGTGGCACTCGGCCTGATTACTGCAACAAGTCCAATCACGAAATCACCCTTTCCAAGTTTCACGGCTCTCACACCCGTTGCCGTCCTGCCCATATCACGAACTTGCGATTCATTAAACCTGATTGCCTGACCGCTGTGTGTGCCGATAACAAGTTCCTGCGAGCCGTTTGTCAACTTAACATCAACCAGCATATCGCCTTTATTAATGTTAATGGCATTGATTCCGTTTCTTCTGATGTTTGAGTAGCTGTCAAGCTTGGTTTTCTTGATTATTCCCATCTTAGTTACCATTGTTACATACAGTTCTGCAGCAAAATCCTTTACCATTACAAAAGATGAAATATTTTCGTCTTTTTCTTTTTCTATTAGGTTCAGAATTGATTTTCCTCTGGATGCCCTGGTACCTTCAGGTATGTCATAAACCTTAAGCCAGTAACATTTACCCATATCCGTGAAAAACATTATGTACTGGTGTGTCGAGCCAATGAACATGTGCTCTATGAAATCATCTTCCGCGCTTCCTGTCGAAGCGGCTGTAATTCCCTTGCCGCCTCTGCCCTGGGCTTTGTATGAAGATACAGGAATTCTCTTTATGAATCCCTTATTTGAAATCGTGATTACAACATCTTCTTCCTTTACAAGCTCTTTCATCATTTCATCGTCGGACATTTTCCTTACATCATAAATAATGTGTGTTCTTCTTTCGTCTCCGTATTTTTCCTTTACAGCTTTCAGTTCGTCTGTGATTATTTCTTTTCTGAGTTCCTCGCTTGCAAGTATTCTCTTTAACCTTTCAATTGTTTTAAGAACTTCCTTGTATTCCTCTTCGATTTTCTTTCTTTCAAGTCCCGTGAGTCTTTGGAGTCTCATCTCAAGTATTGCAGTTGCCTGAATTTCCGATAGCTTGAACTTCTTCATCAGGCCTTCTTTTGCTGTGTGAACGTCCCTGGATTTTTTAATCAGCTTTATTATTTCATCTATATTATCAAGAGCTATAATGTATCCCTCTAAGATGTGCGCTCTCTTTTCGGCTGCTTCAAGGTCGAATTTCGAGCGCCTTATAATCACTTCAAGCCTGTGATTTATGAAATGCTGCATCATTTGTTTCAGAGTCAGGATTCTCGGCACACCATCCACAAGTGCCAGCATAATGATGCCAAAAGTGGTCTGCATCTGGGTGTGCTTGAAAAGATTGTTCAGAACCACGTGGGGATTTGAATCGCGCTTCAGTCCGATAACAATTCTCATTCCGTCCCTGTCGCTTTCATCGTTGATGGATGAGATGTCTTCCAGTTTCTTGTCTCTTACCAGGTGAACTATGGTTTCGATTAATCCGGCTTTATTTACCTGATAGGGGAGTTCAGTTACAATAATATTCTGCTTTCCGTTTTTTTCGGATTCAATCGAAGCTTGCGCTCTTATAATCAGCTTGCCTCTTCCTGTTTCATATGCTTCCTTTACTGCGTCATAACCGTAAATTATACCGCCGGTAGGAAAATCAGGCGCGGTAACATATTTCATCAGCTTCTTTGTGTCTGCATCTTTATTCTTTATTAGATAAATTACTCCGTCAACTATTTCACTGAGGTTGTGCGGTGGAATGTTTGTTGCCATTCCAACTGCAATACCGTTCGAGCCGTTCACAAGAAGGTTTGGCAGTATTGTAGGCATTACAACAGGTTCTTTCAGGGTTTCGTCGAAATTCGGAACAAAATCCACAGTATTTTTTTCAAGGTCATTTAATATAGTATCCGAAATCTTCGCAAGTCTTGCCTCCGTATAACGCATTGCCGCAGGAGAGTCTCCGTCTATCGAGCCGAAGTTTCCTTGTCCGTCAACAAGCGGATATCTCAAAGAAAAATCCTGAACCATTCTTACCATCGTGTAATAAACTGCCTGGTCGCCGTGCGGATGATATTTACCCAGTACCTCTCCTACTATACGGGCTGATTTTTTATATGGCCTGTTAGCAGCAAGTCCCAATTCGTTCATTCCGAAAAGCACTCTCCTGTGTACCGGCTTGAATCCATCGCGGACATCCGGCAGCGCGCGCGATACTATCACTGACATCGAATAGTCAATATAAGATGACTTCATTTCATCTTCTATATTGACCGGTATAATTTTTTCATTTGGCATATTTTCAATATTCTTTTACCACTAAGGTCACTAAGTACACTCAGTTTTTGTTAATTATTTTTTTGTTTTTTATTCAATAAAAAATCAAATTTTTACGATTGAACATTTGAAATTTAATATTTCAAATTGAATATGAGTGGAGCTAACAGGATTCGAACCTGCGACCCCTTCGTTGCGAACGAAATGCTCTACCAACTGAGCTATAGCCCCAAATTAAACGAATATAAATATATGATTTTAAAGCTCTTAATTTTCCAATCTTATGAATTTTAAGAATCTTATAAATCAAGGTAATTTAACGATTTTTAAGGAGTTAAACAATGAAAGTAATTGGTAATTTTTAAAGAAAAAAATCAGTTTGTCCCCATATAAAACAGGTATGCAAATGTAATTATTACGGTTGCAAATGTTATATACCGAATAACAGACTGCATAATGCGTCGGGTAAGATTCCTGAAGGTGCGGATTTAAGGATGGTCTTTTCGAAATATCTTTTTACGTCAACTCTTGTTTCTATCGTGCTGTCAGTTATGCGTGTAACGGTTTTATCGAATATATGCCACTCGGAATTGTCTGACGATTTCAGGTATGTGCCGCCGTATCCGAGATAAGCAGATTTCTTTTTAGAGGGTTCAAGGGTTGTCTTTAACGAGTTCCACATATCCAGCAGCTTCGATGCTCTCTGCTTTTCGATTTTCCATTCAGGAAGCTGCTCTTCAAATTCGAGCTTCGCCTTGCATAACCATTCTTTTTGTTCTCTCTTCATTTCGCTAACTGAAATTATACTTTAAATAATATAGTAATCTTAAATAATATCAATAATTGCAAAGATATAAATTCGAAAACCCCAATAAAAATTTGACGGAAATCAATGATTTTCGGTGTTTTTTAATTGGGATTGTTTGTGAATGTATAGCCGTACTTCCAGCCCTTTTGGTCGGATGCTTCCCTATAACCGTACATCTTAATAAGTACCTTCAGCCATTTATTTGCTTCAAGCTCGCTGGCAAATACTCGCTGCCACCAGTCCATGGGTTGCCCGTGCTTTCTCTTTATCACATCCGGGTTATTTGTAAGTCCTACGTATTTCATTTTGTGAGGGATTAGATTTAATTCAAACATAAATGGAGATTATTTAAAATTCAAAAAATTTCTATCTTTGTTGCCGTTTTCGTACGATTTCCTTTCCTCTGTATAGGAATCCCGGTTTAATACTTGTTCAAACAATCTCTCTTCCTGCTTTTCCTTTTTCCCCGACGAAACTCCCCCATTGTTCCGTCTTGGTTGACGCCCTTTTCTTTTAAAACTTAATTTAGTCATAATTGCCGACTCTGATTTCGACTACACCGCCATCCAGTGTACTGTAATATGTTGTGATCTTTACATCATTTTCAAAAGTCACGACTTTGTAAGTATTAGGCGGCTCGGATGCGAACAAACTCGCTGTTGAAAAAATACCAAGTGTAATTATTATGGCTAATGCGATGAAAAATGATTTGATAGCTTTCATTTATAAATCTCTCCTGTTTTTATAATTAAATTAAGTTTAAAAAAATAACTTATACAAAATTAAGCAGTATTCAAAAACAAACCAAAGACAGAAAACCCCATTTTGTCGCAAAAAATGATATATTAAAAAATAAATGAATGAAGAAAATACTTGCATTTAATTAAAAAATCGCATAAATTGATGGAAACAAAAAGACATGATTTGTCGCTTAAAAAATATTAAAATAAACATATGATTGACCATCAGATTATAGATATTTTGAAAGCTCTCTCTGAAGAAGAAATTAAACAGTTCAGAAAATTTCTTGCTTCGCCGTATTTCAACAGAAGCAGGAATGTCAATTCTATGTTCGAAATTTTAGTGAAATTCTATCCGGATTTTAATTCGGACAAGCTTTCGAAGGAATTTATTAGCAGCAAATTATTCGGGCAGGGAAAGTTCAATGATTCCACAATCAGAAACCTGCTTTCTGACCTTGTAAATTCCTCCGAATTGTTCCTTATGCAGGAGAATTTCAGAAAATCTGCCCTCCTTTCGTTTGACTATCTTCTGAAAGAACTCAGAGAAAAAAAACTTGCAGATGTGTTTCTGAGAAATTCCGAAAAACTTAATAACCGCTATTCCGAACTTAAAAATGTAGATTCTGAGTATTATCTCGCCAAGCATAAAATTGAACTGAATAAATTTAATTTTTCTGCAGTGAATGAAAAGATTATGGATAATAAAGTTGCCGATGAACACTTGAATGAACTTTATCTTTCGGGAATATATATTACCGTGCATTATGTAATTGAAATAATCTCTCTGTATCTTGCAAGTATTTTTTACTCGATTAACTATAACAGGCCAATAGAAAATAATTTTCTTAAAAAAGCAATAAAGTTGGTGAATCTGGAAGACCTTCAGTCGCTTCTGTCACAAACCGAACACAGCTTTATGATAAATATTTATATCTCTCTGATGAAAATGTTCGAAAATATGGAAAGCGATGATGCATATTATGAATATAAAAATCTTGTCAGAGCTCATTCATCTAAAATGGATAAAGATGAGGCATGGTTTCATTATAATAATATGGTTAACTACTGCACCCTTAGGCAAATTCAGTCCGGTGACCACTCCTCCGATAAATATAACCTGGAAATGTTCGAAATTAACGAGGAAATTCTGAGTAATGAATACTATACAAATAAAAAAGTGAATTACCTTAGATATGAATTTTTCAGGGAAATCCTGCAATTGGGACTGAGGCTCAAAAAAATGAACTGGGTTGAGAATTTCATAATTAACTACGGACCAAAGCTTCATAAATCCGATAAGGAAAATATGATGAATCTCGCTTATACTTATCTTTACTATGAAAAAGGCGATTATTTAAAAAGTTGGAAATATCTTAATAAGATAAAAATCGATTCATTTATTTACAAATATGATTTGAAAAACTATGCACTCAAGTTATATTATGAAATGGGGCATTATGAAGAGGCTCTGATGCTTATCGATAGCTACAAGAAATTCATGAACAGGAATGAAATGATTTCTGAGCAGGAAAAAAACAGAACTAAGAACTTTGTTTCATATCTTAATAAACTAATTTTATTTAAAGCAGGGCAATTGCCGCAGAAACATTTTTCTACATATCGCAGAAGACTTTCGACTGCCAAGGACACTATCAGCCATTCTTGGATTCTTGCAAAATATAATGAACAATCAATGCAGGTCAGAGAGAGAAGCACTGCAAAATATGCATGATTAAATAAAAATGCTCTTTCCGGTATATCGGCTTAATCTCAGAAATATCTTAGAATTTTATTTGTTTATAATAATATAAATATATGCTGCTACAATATTTTCTGCTGTCAGTTTTTTTAAATCTTCCTTGCGATTTTTATTTACCGGGCTAATAAATAGTCTTCAGGTCCTTGATTAGTTGCAGCTTATTTTAAAAGGATAAAAATAAAAAAATGAAAAGAATCATTATTGTCGACGACGAATCCTCGTCGAGAGCAATTCTTAAAAAAATTATTTCCGATGCCGGGTATTCAGTCACACTTGCATCAGGCGGAGAGGAAGCACTCAAGAAAATCAGCGCATCCAGATTCGATGTAATGCTTACAGACCTTAATATGCCACTGATGAACGGTATAGAACTGACCGAAAAAGTTCTCCAGATTGAACCTGATATGATAGTAATTCTCATTACTGCATACGGCTCCATCAGGACTGCAGTGGAAGCTATCAGGCTCGGTGCATTTGATTTTCTTTCGAAACCTGTCAATAAAGACGAATTGCTTCTGATTATCAGCCGCGGAATTGAAAAAGCCACTCTGCTTAAGGAAAACCTTCTGCTAAGCAGGGAACTGAAAAGAACAAAAAACGTTCCTGTATTGATTTCCGATAATGACAAAATGAAAGGCATAATGGAAAACGCAAAGCAGATTGCACTTGCTGATTCTGCAATATTGATTACAGGAGAGCCGGGAACCGAAAAACAGGAACTTGCAAGGTTTATTCATAATAACAGCCAGGGCGCTAAATACGAATTTATTAGTCTTGACTGCAATACGCTGTCGGATGATTCTTTTGAATCCGAATTGTTCGGTCACATAAAAGGATATTCGAAAAAGTTTATCAGTGCGAATAAAGGCTATCTTGAAATAGCTGAAAAAGGTACGATTTTCATAAATGAGATTTCAAAACTCAGCAGTTACGTTCAGCTAAAACTTCTTAGAGTGCTTAATGAAAAACAGTTTTCAAAACTCGGGGAAAACAAGCTGAACATATCTAATGCAAGAATTATTGTGTCATCATCCGAAGGACTGGAGAAACTCGTCTATGAAAGGAAATTCAATGAAAACCTATATAATAAACTAAAGTTGTTCGAAATTAATATCCCGCCTCTTAAAGAAAGACCTGAAGATATACTTTTTTTCTTTAATAAATTTGTTGAGGAAATCGCATACAGCAAAAATCTTACCGTAAAAGAAATCAGCCCCGATGTCACAAGAATGATAATAAATTATATGTGGCCCGGAAACCTCAGCGAGTTAAAGGACACTGCGGAAAGGGTAGTGATACTTTGTACAGACGGTGTTATAAGAAAAGAACTTTTTCCGGAAAATATACTCGAAGTCGAGCAATATAAAGACCTTTTTGCAAACAGCAGCTACAAAGCCAACAAGGCAAAAGCGGTAAATGATTTTGAAGTGAATTTTATTAAAAAATATCTTAAACTGTGCAAGGGGAATATCAGCGAGGTCGGCAGGGTAATCGGATTTCATCAGATAAGCTTGCGGCAGAAGATTGCTAAGCTGGGAATCAACCCGAAAGAATTTTCAGTTAAAAAGTAAATATTGATTATGAAAAGCACAAACAAAACAAAACTCCTTGAAGTTTTCGATAACACTTATCCAAACAGAAATTATCTCATCGTACATAAAACAAGCGAGTTCACCTCCGTCTGCCCTAAAACGGGACAGCCCGATTTCGGGACAATCGAAATCTCCTATATAGCAAAGAAAAAATGCGTGGAATTAAAATCTCTTAAAATGTATCTTCAATCATTCAGGAATGACGGTATATTTTATGAGAATGTAATTAACAGAATCCTCGACGACCTTGTCTCTGTCATGAATCCTAAATGGATGGAAGTAAAAGGTATATTCACAACAAGAGGAGGACTGTATTCTACCGTCACTTCTGTACATGGAAAGAAGTAATAATATAAATTTATAAAATTTTTATAGTTTGAAAGTTATGACTAATGATGGAGCATAATATGAAGAATATGTTCCGCCCTAAACTTTTTACGGTTTTAAAAGAAGGATACTCTAAAAAAGCCTTTTTATCGGATTTAACCGCGGGTACAATTGTTGGTATAGTCTCTCTGCCGCTTGCAATTGCATTTGCAATTGCTTCCGGAGTTAAACCCGAGCAAGGTCTTTATACTGCAATAATTGCAGGTATTATCGTCGCTGTCTTAGGTGGAAGCCGCGTCCAGATTGCCGGACCGACTGGGGCTTTTATCGTAATTGTTTACGGAATAGTTCAGAAATACGGTATCGATGGCTTAGCCGCAGCTACACTCATTTCAGGGGTTATTCTTATCTTTATGGGTGTTGCAAGACTTGGAACACTTCTAAAATTTATTCCCTATCCGCTGACTGTTGGCTTTACAAGCGGAATTGCCCTGATTATTTTTACTTCTCAAATAAAAGATTTTCTCGGTCTGCAGATAAACGATTTACCTGCAGACTTTATGTCTAAATGGTATGTTTATTTCCATAATTTTTCCGCCGTCAGTTTTGATGCAATTGCTGTTTCCTTATTCTCGCTCCTGATAATTATCTTCTGGCCTCGAATTTCACGGAAGATTCCTGGACCACTCGTTGCAATTATTGCTTCTACCGTAATTGTTCAGATTTTCAATATTAAAGTAGATACGATTTTCAGCAAATTCGGAGCTGTTCCTTCTTCTCTTCCGTCTCCGAGACTTCCTTCTTTAAGCTGGGATACTATAACGGGTGTATTTTCACCGGCAATTACTCTTGCTCTTCTTGGCTCTATTGAATCCCTTCTTTCTGCTGTAGTTTCAGATGGTATGATAAGGTCAAGACACAGGTCCAATATGGAACTTGTTGCTCAGGGAATAGCAAATATTTTTTCTCCTATATTCGGCGGAATACCGGCTACAGGTGCAATTGCTAGAACAGCTACAAATGTTAAAAACGGCGGCAGGACACCGGTTGCGGGAATAGTGCAGGGTGTAATTTTATTTCTTATTATGATTTTCTTCGGTAAATGGGCTGCTTTAATCCCGATTCCAACTCTTTCTGCTATACTCGTTGTTGTTGCTTACAATATGAGCGAATGGCGGTCTTTTAAAAAGCTTTTGAAAAGCCCAAGAAGCGATGTTGCGGTTATGCTTTTAACTTTTGTTCTGACTGTTGTCGTTGATCTTACGGTTGCCATAGAAGTTGGTGTTGTTCTCTCAGCAATGTTCTTTATGAAACGCATGGCTGAAGTAAGCCAGGTGAATGCAATCACTAAAGATATAAAAGAAGATTATGAAGGCAAAGAGGAAAGCAATGAAACAAGTCTTAAGATGCCTGACAGTGTGGAAATATTCGAGGTCTATGGCTCTCTGTTCTTTGGTGCAGTCGAGCAGTTTACCGAATCTATGCGTGTGATTGAAAAAAAGCCAAAATTCCTGATTCTTGAAACTCATAATCTGCTTTCGATAGATGCATCCGGAATCCGCGCACTCGAAGATCTCTACCAGCAATTAAAAAAACAAAAAACAAGGTTCCTTATTTCGGGTTTGCATAAGCAACCTTTATTTGCTATAGTTCAGGCAGAACTTATTGATAAAATCGGAGAAGATAATTTATTCGGCTCTATTGAAGAAGCACTCGGAGAAATCGAAAAAAATAAAACATAATATTTTTTAATTAATTAAATAATAAAATTATGGAATTCAGAATTGAACACGACACCATGGGTGAAGTGAAGGTCCCTGCCGATAAATATTGGGGAGCGCAAACCCAGAGGTCAAAGGAAAATTTTGTAATCGGCAATCAGCTTATGCCAAAGGAAATTATCTATGCATTTGCAATACTGAAAAAAGCCGCAGCAATGGCTAACTTCGACTGCGGTGTGCTTCCCGAAGAAAAAATGAAGCTGATTGGGCAGGTCTGCGATGAAATCCTCGCAGGCAAGCTCGACGACCAGTTTCCGCTTGTTATCTGGCAGACAGGCTCGGGAACGCAGTCCAATATGAACGTGAACGAAGTCATTGCAAACCGCGGGCACGTTATCAGTGGAGGAAAACTTACAGATGCAAAAAAAGTCCTGCACCCGAATGATGATGTGAACAAGTCGCAGTCATCGAACGATACATTCCCGACAGCAATGCACATTGCAGGATACAAGCTGATATGGGAAAACACAATTCCGAAAGCCGAAGCGCTGCACAAAGTTATAAAAGAGAAATCCGAAAAGTTCAGAGAAATAGTGAAAATCGGAAGAACGCACGTGATGGATGCAACTCCGCTAACGCTCGGTCAGGAATTTTCGGGTTATGCTTCGCAAATCGAACACGGCATACGCGCAATTAAAAATACACTTGCGCACCTCTCCGAACTCGCACTCGGCGGCTCGGCTGTGGGCACGGGACTGAACGTTCCGAAAAATTATGATACTATTGTTGCAAAGCATATTGCTGACCTTACAGGACTTCCGTTTGTGACTGCTGAAAATAAATTCGAATCACTCGCCGCTCACGATGCTATGGTAGAATCTTCAGGCGCATTGAAAACTCTTGCAGTCAGTCTTATGAAAATTGCGAATGATATCCGTTTGCTCGCATCAGGTCCCAGAAGCGGAATAGGGGAATTGCTGCTTCCCGAAAATGAGCCCGGCTCTTCCATTATGCCCGGCAAAGTTAATCCGACTCAGACGGAAGCGCTCACTATGGTCTGCGCTCAGGTAATCGGAAATGATACCGCTGTTACAGTCGGCGGAATCTACGGACACTTTGAACTTAACGTGTTCAAACCCGTGATGATTCACAACCTGCTGAATTCGGCGCGCCTGCTCGGCGATGCATGTGAATCGTTTAATAAAAACTGTGCAATCGGAATAGAAGCAAATATTCCTGTAATAAATCGTCACGTGGAAAATTCACTAATGCTTGTAACGGCGCTTAACACACACATCGGATATGAAAACGCCGCAAAGATTGCGAAGAAGGCGCACAAGGAAGGCAAGACTTTAAGGGAAGTCGCTATCGAACTCGGACTCGTAACAAACGAACAGTTCGACCAGTGGGTTATCCCGAAAAAAATGGTAGGGAATCTGTAAGAATAATAAACACGATTCGCATTTTTTTTTATTTATTAGCGTTTTCCTGTAATATTAAAATAATATACTGCAAAACAGCATATTAAAATTTACAGGAAAACGTTTTTGTTTTTGGTGCAAACAAAATGCCGATTCCAAGCCATTATCGAACAAAAAAAATGCATTTTTAAACCGGTGAACTTTTGTAGTACTTTTGTTTTCATTCATCAAAAACAAATCCGAAATGCACTTTTTAGAAACACTGACCACAGATATTTGATAGATAAAACAGATAAAAGCCGATAGTATTTAAAAGAACAAATATACCCATAATAATATATGGTAATTCTTTTAAATTGTCAATGTTAAATTTCAAATGTTAAATTAGATTTCAAAATTCATCAGCTCTTTTATGTAGCCCACGGCTTCAGCCGTGGGAAAACAATTCGCCATGATACCAAAACCATTTTAATGGTTTACCCTTTTATAAACCGTGAAACGGTTCAGGGCTTTGATTCGATTCCTTTCCCACGGCTGAAGCCATGGGCTGTATTTGCAAGAAGTCAAATATATTCTAAAATTGAAAACATCTATGAAATTTCAGATTTCATGCTTCCGGGCAAGTATTCAATAAGAATCATTCAGGTTTCGGGGGTGACAAGTGTGATAGCATTATTCCTATTTCTTTCTTTTCTATTTCCTTTCTTTTCTCTAACACAATATAAACAGCATACTTTACGTACTCAATACACTCTGCTGACACTAAACGACTCCACATCCTCAAAAATCCTCTTTTTTTTATGTTTTTAATATAAAATAAATATACTATTTTGTAAAACCGCAATTATATTGTTATGAAAATTACTACATCATTTTAAATATATTTATTACCATTTATGCTTGAAAAATTCAAATCGAGGATTGTATCAGCCGAGGAAGCTGTTAAAGTAATCAAATCAAACGACACGGTGTATCTCCACGCCAACAGCGCTTATCCGACCGCGCTTGTAAATGCGATGTGTGCAAGGTACAAAGAACTTGAAAATGTAAAAGTAACGCATTTAACGACATTTCATAAAGCACCCTATGCCGTGCCTGAAATGGCAGGACATTTCACTCACGTGGCTCTGTTCTGTGCGGGTAATGTCAGGAAAGCCGTGAATGAAGGAAGGGCGGATGTCTATAATGTGTTTTTATCCGAAATCGGATGGCTGATGGAACTTGGCAGGATGCCAATCGATGTTTGTATGCTGCATCTTTCTCCGCCTGATGAACACGGATACTGCTCATACGGCGTGAGCAACGAAGTTTCGAAAACTGCCGCGGAAAACGCCAAGATTGTAATAGCTCAGATTAATCCGAAAATGCCCCGCGTTCTCGGCGATAATTTTATTCACGTCAGCAAGCTTAAATACATAGTGGAAGTCGATGAAGAGCTTCTCGAAGTTCCGATGGTCGATGCAAATGCCAGCGAAGAGGAAAAGAAAATCTACCAGAAGATTGCGGAATACATTTCATCGCTTATCTGCGACGGAGCCACACTTCAGATGGGTATCGGAGCTATTCCCGATGCGGTGCTTCCTTTTCTGAAAGAAAAGAAAGACCTCGGAATTCATACCGAAATGTTTTCGGACGGACTTATCGAGCTTATAGACCTTGGTGTTGTAAACGGTGAAAAGAAAACTTTCCTTCCGAATAAGGTTGTATCATCATTCGTGATTGGAACAAAAACTGTTCACGATTATATTGACAATAATCCGATAATAGAATTCAGGTCGTCGAAGTTTGTAAATGACCCGGTGAATATTGCAAGAAACGACAATATGATTTCGATAAACTCCGCTATTCAGGTTGACCTGAGCGGTCAGGTTTGTTCGGATTCGATGGGTACAAGGATTTTTTCGGGCTTCGGAGGACAGCTCGACTTCGTAAGAGGTGCTATGAGAAGCAAGGGCGGCAGGTCTATACTTGCTTTTCCCGCAACCACTAAAAACGATACAATTTCAAAAATCGTGCCGATGCTTACTCCCGGCTCAGGTGTAGTAACGACAAGAGGCGATGTGCAGACGATTATTACCGAATACGGTATTGCGGATTTATACGGAAAAACCCTGCGGGAAAGAACGAAACTTTTGATTAATATCGCTCATCCGAAATTCAGGGAAGAACTCGAAGCCAAGGCAAGAGAGTTTAAATGGCTGTGGTAAATAAATCAGAATTTAGAATGAAAGAGCAAGAGCCGGAAATCAGATATTTTACGGCATTTTGGAGAATTTGAGAAATTTTGGATTGTTATAGTTTTTTAATAATTTGAAATGATTAAGAAAAAGAAAACCGCGATTGTATTAGTCAGCGGCGGTATGGATAGCGCATTAACCGCCGCTTTTGCTTTTAAAAAATACGAGCTTGCATTCCTGCACGTGAACTACGGCCAGCGTACGCAAAGGCGGGAACTGAAGGCATTTCACGACATTGCAAAATATTACAATGTAAAGAAAAAATTAATTGTAGATATATCTTACCTTAAAGAAATCGGCGGCTCATCGCTGACGGATAAAAAAATCCGCGTATCAAAGGCAGACTTGAATTCAAAAAAAATTCCGTCGTCCTATGTGCCTTTCCGCAATGCAAATATACTCTCAATAGCAACGAGCTGGGCTGAGGTAATCGGTGCAGAAAAAATATATATCGGTGCAGTGGAAGAGGATTCGAGCGGCTATCCGGATTGCAGAAAAAAGTTCTTTGATTCATTTAATAAAATGATTAATTTAGGGATTAAACCTGATACGGATATAGAAATTGTTACACCGTTGATAGGTTTTTCAAAAAAAGAAATTGTAATGAAATCGGTTGAACTTAAATCGCCCCTGTATCTGACGTGGTCCTGTTACAACAGTAATGATAAGGCCTGCGGAGTATGCGACAGCTGCGCTTTGAGACTCAGAGGATTTCAACAGGCGGGTCTGAAAGACCCTGTTTCTTATAAAGTCATTAAAAAATATGCAAAATGACAGAAATTAAACAGAATAAATTTATCACTCTCGTAGCCGCCCTCTTTCTCGTCGGCTTTACGTTTTATATTTTAAAGGAGTTGCAGTCCATATTGCTGCCTTTTTTTCTTGCGCTTATAATCTCATTCCTCTTCGAGCCTTATTATGAGTGGCTTAAGAAGAAAAAAATACCGGCTGCGCTTTCACTCATAATTGTTATCATTACGATTTTAATTATCGCTAATATTACAAGCGTTTTCGTTTTAACCAGCATCACCTCCTTTACTTCCGAAATTCCAAAATATACCGAAAAATCAAAAAATATTTTTGCGTCATTAAATAGTAACCTGAATAATTGGGGAATCTATAACGAATATCTCAGGAATTCTTTCGATATAAGCAAAGTGGTGAACGGCGAAACAATTGCGGGAATTGCCACGAATTTCTTTTCAAGCATAGTGAGCCTGTTCGGCAATTTTGTACTTATACTGATTTATGTTATTTTTCTCCTGTCGGAATTTAGCAGCATCAGGCGCAGGGTTTTGAGAGCATTTTCATCCGAGCGCTCCAGGCAGATTGCAGACACTCTTACTGATATTTTTACGGATGTGAAAAAATACGTGGTAGGGAAGACGCTGATAAATCTTTCCTATGCCGCTTTAGTCACTGTTATACTCTGGATATTCGGAGTTGATTTCTTTATAGTATGGGGATTCCTTGCATTCCTGATGGCGTTTATTCCCACTATCGGCTCTTTGATTTCCACTCTTATGCCGTTTGTTACAGCGCTTATACAGTTCGATGGTGATTTTACAAAGCCGATTGTTATTTTAATTTTAATGGTTGTTGCTGCAAATGTGATAGGGAATATAGTTGAACCTAAAATCCTCGGAGATAAACTTAATCTCAGCCCGATTCTTCTTTTGCTTTCATTGATTTTCTGGGGATATCTCTGGGGACTTGTAGGAATGATTCTATCCGTTCCGATAATGAGTATGATAAAAATTATTTTAAGCAAATTCGAATCTACACGTCCGATTTCGATTCTGATGTCCCTGAATGTGACAGGCTCGAAGAGCAGTGGTTAAAAGAAGTTCAGAAGTTAAGAAGTTCAGAAGTTAAGAAATTAAGAAGTCTAAGAAAAATAAAAGAAAATTTTAGATTCATGGTTTTAATCTGTGAATCAGTGGCAATACAAAAAATGAATAACATATATTAATTTAAATAAACACAGGAAAAAAAATGACGAAACACAAAAAACTTTTGGCTTGGGTTGATGAAGTCGCAAAGATGTGCCAGCCCGATAATATCCATTGGTGCGACGGCTCTGATGAAGAAAATAATAAACTGTTAAAATTATGCGTTGATAACGGTTCTTTCAAACCGATTCCAAAACGCCCCAATAGCTACTGGGTTGTCTCTGACCCTTCAGACGTTGCACGCGTTGAAGACAGAACTTTTATCTGCTCCGAAAAAGAAGAAGATGCAGGTCCCACAAATCACTGGATGGCTCCTAAAGAAATGAAATCAATATTAACCGGACTCTTTACAGGCTGTATGAAAGGCCGTACAATGTACGTTATTCCTTTCTCTATGGGTCCGCTCGGTTCAAAAATATCATACGTCGGTGTGGAAATCACCGATTCACCTTACGTCGTAATTAATATGCGCATAATGACCCGTATGGGAAAAGCAGTACTCGACGTACTCGGTGAAAACGGTCCGTTCGTTCCCTGCCTGCACTCAGTCGGTATGCCTTTAACAGAAGGAGTAAAAGATGTCGCATGGCCTTGCAGTACAACTAAATATATTTGCCACTTCCCGGAAGAGCGTTCCATCTGGTCATTCGGAAGCGGATACGGCGGAAATGCACTGCTCGGCAAAAAATGCTTTGCTCTCAGAATCGCATCAGTCCTCGCACGCGATGAAGGCTGGCTTGCAGAGCATATGCTTATACTCGGACTTACTCCTCCCGATGGCGGAGAAAAGAAATATATCGCCGCCGCATTCCCGTCAGCCTGCGGAAAAACAAATCTCGCAATGCTTACTCCTTCCATCCCGGGATGGAAGGTTGAAACAGTAGGTGATGATATTGCCTGGATGAAATTCGGCGAAGACGGCAGACTTTATGCAATCAATCCTGAATACGGATTCTTCGGAGTTGCTCCGGGAACCTCGATGAAAACAAATGCAAATGCAATGCTTTCCTGCGAATCGAATTCCATTTTCACAAATGTAGCCTATACAGATGATGGAGATGTATGGTGGGAAGGTATGACAGACGAAAAACCCAAACACTTAATAGACTGGAATAAAAATGACTGGACACCTGCAAGTGAAAAACCGTCCTCTCATCCGAACTCACGCTTCACCGCTCCTGCAAAGCAATGCCCCGTTATCGATGCCCGCTGGGAAGACCCTAAAGGCGTTCCGATTTCCGCATTCCTTTTTGGCGGAAGGCGCGGAAGCGTTGTACCGCTTATAAACGAAGCATATAGCTGGAACCACGGAGTCTATATGGGCTCGGCAGCAGCATCCGAAACTACCGCCGCCGCAGCAGGCGCAGTTGGAAAATTGCGCCACGATCCCTTTGCAATGCTTCCGTTCTGCGGTTATCATATGGGCGATTACTTCGGACACTGGATTCAGATTGGTAGAATGACTACATCGGATAAACTCCCGAAAATATTCTTCACAAACTGGTTCCGCAAAAACGAAGCAGGCAAATTTATATGGCCCGGATACGGCGATAATATCCGCGCACTAAAATGGGTTGTCGAAAGAGTTGCAGGAACAGGAAAATATATCGATACTCCTATCGGTCGTCTCCCGGCAGAAGGTGCGCTCGATACAGAAGGACTCAATATCAAAGCCGAAGACCTCAAAAAACTCTTCGAAGTTGATAAAGAAGCCTGGGTAATTGAAGTTGCGGAAATGAGAGAATATTATAAAATATTCGGCACGCATTTACCAAAAGAACTCTCAGCAGAGCTGGATGCGATAGAAGAGAGATTGAAAAAGTAAAAGAGCAATTCAGAAGTCAGAATATTAAACCGTTCCAAATAACTTCGGGACGGTTTTTTTATTATCAATAACCGCATATATTATCCTTGAAAAAAGAAATGAATTTTGTTAATTATATGATAATTCATATTAAATCATTATCAGTATGATTAAAATCAGTGGAAGTCATTTCGGGAAAATAACAGTTATAAGATTATTTATTTTTTTATTTGGTTTATTATCGATTCAGTTTTCATCCTGCAATATTAAACTGATGGAATATGAACAGCCCCATTATTCAATAGAGTTTTATGATTTAATTATCAGCAAAGTTCCGTTCAATGATTCAATCGGAAAAACATACGGAATGGATCTGGATTCGATGAAACTCAGATATATCACAGATAAAGGAATTGTGATGAGCAAAGCCTATTATAGTTCTTTCATAGCCGCTAAGCTAAGTATTTTTCATTTCAGTGAAGCATATATTGTGAATTATTCCGGATCCGGCAGTATAAAACAAATCATTCAGACAAATTACTATCCTGTTTATTATTCTATTACCCGATATGGAGGAAAATTTTTATTTACAACTGATGAAGGAAATTATTTAATATTAGGCAATGTAAATACAATGAGCACTATTCAAATCTCAGATCAAATGAGGGGCACTGAACATCTTGCTGAATTCTCGACTTATAATGATAAAATTGCATTCGTTGAAAAAGATTTGAATTATCAGTCAGTTTTATATATAATTGATACTGCCGGTAACAATAAGAAAAAAGTAATATCATTAAACGGAGCGAGTAATGAAGATATGCTAAGTTGGTATAGTGATAATATGACTATTGCATATAGTGACTTGAATTCATCTTCAATTTCAAATATCTGTAAAGTGAAATGTGATGGTACAGGATTTGTAAACTTAACCAATTCTTCTCTGAATCAGAGAAAGCCATCTTATTCCGGTGACGGAATAAATATTGCTTTTGAAGAATATTCTTCCTCAGGTATTCCTGATATTATTGTGATTGACCGGGACGGGAACCAGAGAGTCAATATAACTAACTCTCCTGATGAATATGACAGGCGTCCTTCCTGGTCGCAAACAGGAAAGTATCTTTTGTTTTTTACTTCATCTATAAATTCGACTGTCAGCAAATTATGTATTTATGAGTTTCAAACGCATAATAAAGTATATATAGACTCTGTTACTACTGCAAGCTGGGTTTTGTAAAATTGCAATAGTAATTGATTTGTCATTTTATATCCTGGTTACTACGCTGGAGCGTAGTAACCAGGGAATAAGAAGATCTATCTGTGTAAATCATAATCTTTCAGCATAAATCAGCGGTCAAAGATTTTGATCTCAAAAATAAAAAAAGCTCTATCTGTGTAAATCATAATCTTTCAGCATAAATCAGCGGTCAAAGATTTTGATCTCAAAAATAAAAAAAGCTCTATCTGTGTAAATCATAATCTTTCAGCGTAAATCAGCGGTCAAAGATTTTGATCTCAAAAATAAAAAAAACTCTATCTGTGTAATCATAATCTTTCAGCGTAAATCAGCGGTCAAAGATTTTGATCTCAAAAATAAAAAAAGCTCTATCTGTGTAAATCATAATCTTTCAGCGTAAATCAGCGTCCAATGTTCTTAATATCAGTTACAAAAAAATAAAAAAGCTCTATCTGTGTAAATCATAATCTTTCAGCGTATATCAGCGATCAAAGATTTTGATCTCAAAAATAAAAAAAGCTCTATCTGTGTAAATCATAATCTTTCAGCGTATATCAGCGGTCAAAGTTCTTTTTCTCCTTTTTCCCACTGCAATCCCATATTGAATTCGCTATATTTAATCAAGTAAATTTACATTATGAAACCACTATCCTTAGTTTTTGTAATAGTTTTACTTATTTCAATTTCTCTAAACTGTTCAAAAAAGGAAGACAAGCAGGTTACTTCCAAATCCGAAGAAAAAATTTCCGATTCAACCGAAATAAAAATATATGAAGATAGCGCCATCACGTATTCTTTCAGCAAAAAGCTTGAAGGCAAAGTAAGCTATGAAAAGTATCACGGCAAAAATGTTATAGTGAAAGGTAAATTTAATTATGATAAAAAAGGCGGATACGGGCACTGGAACAGGTGCGTAGGGGAGATTTCAGGAATTACAGAAATTAATTTAATCAAAAACCAAAATACTGAAAAATATCTGACTATAGAAAAATTATTGGAAAATCCAGTAGAATATAAAGGAAAGATTGTAACGCTTGCGTGCACTATAATAATGCTCTTTGAAGGTGAACGGCTAAAACCTCTGAGGTAAAAATTATTCCTATAAATTCGAGGGAACAAACAGGCTTACGAAAATATTTCGGGAACCAATAGAAGTTTTTCCTTCTCTTTTTGATGCAAGCTGTGCAGATAGGGATGCCATTCTTTATTATATTAAATCTTTGAAACCCGAAATTGAAATCGGATACCGGAATTTTCCGGATAGAAAAATGAATAATTAATAATATTCCATTTTTATTCTTTCTTCGGAGGAAGAGTCGATTCTGAATTCAAAGTAATGCTTTTCGTTATAATAAACTCTCACAGTATATTTTTCTCCGCTCTTTAATCTTAGAGAGCAGGACAAGTCTCTTTTACCTGAACAGTCTCCAATGCTTAAAATCTCGCCTGTGTATGTATCATTTGATTTTACCTCTGTTTCATAATCCCATTCTACTTTATCACTGCCGGGCATTTTGTAATCTTTTTTGTGAATTATCAGCCTGACATTTATTTCCGGTTTTGCTAATAAAATTTCCTTTCCCTCGCTGTCCATTTGTATCACTTCTATTTTATATGAGTGGTCCCTGTATCCCGGTCTGATTTTTAAAAAATATAAATCATAAGGCGATAGATTATCCTTCGCAGTATTTTTTTCTATGCTGGCATACATAATCATATTCTGCCCGTAGCAAAACATTGGGAAAAGAATAAATATTATTAACAGTTTCTTCATAAAATTTGTATTTACTTTATTTTTATACTTAAATATATATCTTTGGTTCCTAATGTAACTGAAAACTTAATAATAAATAAGTATATTATATAAACTTTTACGAATATGAAATTACAAAAAATATTTATTGCTGTTTTATTTTTTCTTTTGCCTCTACGGATAATTTCTCAGGGTAATTCCGATTCAACCGATGTCATTAAATTCAGCAGCCGCATTCCTCTCGAACTTGAACTTGCTGTCAAAGTAAAAGAAGTTGGCGCGATAGGGTATGCGAATTGCTTCCGCGGCGAGGTTATAAGTGTTTTAAAAGGAAAAATGAATGATAAGAAATTGCTTATTACCGCTATGGATACGCTTTTTTACGGTATTCTTTCCCGTGCAGATGAAAATGATATTTTAAATATAAATTTTGTATTTAATAAAGCAAATGAACCCTATTCCACAACCTATATAACAGGTTTTGTTGATTCGGATAAAAATTCATGGAGAATAACAGGGATTGTTAAGTTATAAACAAACAGGCAGAATGAAATTCATCCTGCCTGTTTTTATATTTTATATAACAGAAAAACTATTTTACCAGCATCATTTTCTTGATGTCGCTGAAGCTTCCTGCCGTTATCTTATACATATAAACTCCCGATGAAAGTTTGCTTGCATCGAATGTTAAATTATGTGTTCCCGCATTCATCTGCTCATTTATTATTGTTGCTACTTCTTTTCCGAGAATGTCGTAAACTTTTATTTTTACGATTTCATTTTTAGGAATGCTGAAGTTGATTGTCGTTACAGGGTTAAACGGATTCGGATAGTTCTGCGAAAGCTTGAAGCTTGTCGGAGTTGTTCCGTTGCCGCTGATTCCTGTCGGGAGATTTTCACTGTTAAAATAAACATTCTGCGGTCCTAAGCCCGGGAATGCTACCATTGACCTCTGAAGACCGCCGCCTCTGTATGTTACGCAGACGGGAGTTCTCGATGTCGTGCTCTGGTGCGAGTTGATTTTATAAGCTAAGTTTCCTGAACTCATAAAATTGGGATAACCTCTTCTCACGCAGATAGAGTCTCCGGCTTTCCATAATGCCGTGAAACGGCCTGTAGTTGTTAAAGTATCTGATGAACACCAGACTGCATTACCGTTTGTAGATGCATTCGGGTCGAGCGATGCGTTAAATGTCCAGGTCGATCCGTCGTTAGTAGAGAACATATACTGTGCAATACCGTTATAAAGGTATGTTATTATTATTTCACGCGGTGTGGCACTTGAAGTCTGCCTTACTGTTAGGCATGGCTTTGTATATAAACCCGTTCCGGTCGGAGGCAGGAATAAAGTGCTGTTTGCTGCTGTCGGTGACCAGGGTGTGGTTATTACTCTTACAAGGTAATTTGTGCCTGAGAATCTTCTTTCAACCGCTATATATACAGAATCCGAACCTGTCATACTTCTTTTTAATGAAGCTGAAGGATAATAATCTCCGAATACTCCCGTATATATAGAAGGAATTGTAATAGAAGTGTATGTGCTGTGCCAGTTTGTAGTTCTTGTCATTTGTATGCTGATTACGGAATCACCTGAATTGCTGTATTCTCCGAATACAACACCGAGATATGTTACCGCATCATAATATTGACCGTCAGTAACTGCTGAAGGAAATCCGAGTTTTCTGCCCGTTGTAGGTGTAGCAATCGATTTAAGATATGCTGTACCGCCGAAATTGCTTGCAGTGAATGTGAGTAAATTCAGGACTGCACCGTTTCCATTTGAGTTTCCTGATACAAGATAATAAACGCTTACTTTAACGGAGTCGTTTGTGGTGGCTCTTCTGTCAACTGACATCGATAAGCCGTGGAAATAACTTCCATTATAATAAGCTCCGCCGAGGTTTGTCCAGGTTGCCCCTGAATTTGTTGAGCGGTAAACCCAAATATACCTGTTTACTGCCGCTACACTGGAATCTGTTGCGAATGCAACATAGATATTACCGTCTTTTCCCATTTTGATATCCATCATTCTATAGTTAGCAGAATTATATGCACCTGCTACGTAACCGTTATAAATGGTGGCATCAGTTCCGACCCAATCAGGTAAGAAAGGTGCACCGTTGTTGGGATAAGCTATTTGTCCGTCCAATACCGGTGAAGGTACGTATGTTCTTGTTCCTTCCGAGTATTTCTGGATTTCAGCATTTAATCTTTCTGCTTCCTGAATGTTTCCGTTTCTCTTTGCTAAATCGAGCTGTGTGAAAAGTTCAGCAGGCGGAAAGCTTGTAGGTTTTACAGCATTTTTTTCCATTTCAAGTTCCTGAGGTGAAATGCCGTATCTTGTGTGGACATTCTTTACCGTATTTGGGCTCCGGTCATCCTGTGCGGAAACCATTCCGGTAATTAATAAGAGTAAAGCGAATAGAACTAGTGTTGCTTTTTTCATTTGAGTTTTCTCCTTTTTTTATTGTTCTTTCAGTAAAATAAATATTACAAAATATTATAATTGTATGTCAGAAATTTGTAAATCAAAAAACAATAGGGGAGTAATAAAAATAGTTCACCCGAAAATATTTCCAATTAATTGAAAAATTTCAGGTTTGTGATTTATTGCAGAATATTTAAAGAACCCCCTAATTCCTATGTAATTCAGTAACTCTTTCCGTTAGAAACAATATAAATCAGAATAAGTTTCAACAAAAATTAAAATATTTCGATTATAATTATTAAGAGATTGTTTTTTTCGGTTGTTAAGAAAAAGCGTTCCCCGAAAATAATTTCCGGAAAACGCTTGTAATTGCATTTAAAAATTTACGCAAATAAGGGTGTGTTATCTATATAGATGAGGTAGTCTTTTATAAGTTTTCCGTTCATCATGAAAATGTTAGTAAAATTAACATTTACTTTCTTTCCGTCGAGTCTGGTATAAAGCACTTCTCCCTGCCAAACTACGGAATCTTCTCGCTTCCAGTAGTCAACTACCTTATGCTCGCTTCCGCCAATCATCTTAAAAAATGCCGCAACATATTCTGTTACTTCTTTTTTTCCGATAACATCAGGCTGATTGCCGAATCTGAATGTGCAGTCTTCCGTTAAAAAATCTGCGAACCTGTTTGCATCCATTGAATCGATTGATTTTCCGATTGATTCAAGCCATTCTTTTGTTTTCAATTTATTCTCCTTCCTTATAATAAAAAAGCCGGATTAACCGGCTTTAAAATTTGTAAAAAATATTTTACTTTCTTGTATATTTTATTTCCATATTTTTAATATCTTTTCCGTCTGTAACAGTAAACATTTCCATTTCCATATTATTATCATCGATTGCTTTTATCGTTTCCTTGTATTCCGTATCTTTTCCTGTCATCGGGTCCACCATTACACCCTTGAATATTATTTTCTTAGATGCTTCATCGAATTTTCCTTCCATGAACATTAGTCCTGTACCTACGTTATCTATCCAGCTGCTTACGTAAACTTTCTTCGCATTATCAAAACCGTTTATTCCAATTCCGATAAAATCCATTCCCATCATTTTTCCTGTTACGGTCAGCTGCTGGTATCTACCCCCGAGCAGCATTTCGAATTTTGCTGTACCTGTCGAAATCTGCGGTTCAGCATTGGGATCCATCCACATTTTTGATGTAAAACTCCATTCACCGTTCATTTTAGCGAGTGACTGATGCTCTTTGCCGGGTGTCGCGTAATCCATCCATTTTTTCATTTCATCGTCTTGTGCAAACGAATTAATTGCGTAAAATGCAATCAATAATACAAATAATAATGTTTTTTTCATTTTTTTGAGGTTTAATTTATGAAAATTATAACAATTAATTAAATTTAAAAAGTTCAATGTGTTTTTTGGCTGTGTTAAAAAATAACCATAATAATTTATGGTAAATAAATATTATTGTCAATGGTAAAATATCGAGTAAATTCAGTTTTTTTCACGATTCAATTAGTACAAAGTCAGCAAGTATCTTTCTGTGAGATTTGTCCAAAAGGAATGAAACACCATAAATATCCGGGAGCTTTTTTCTGCAATTACAGGATTTATTAAAAAAATATTTTTGTTAAAATAGTAAATGCTTATTACAGTTGGAAAATAAAAACGAAAAAAAAGAATCTCGCCGGATAAAACTCGAACAGAAAACCATATATAAAATGATTCGGATTTATTGCTTTAAAGTGCATAAATCATCCGAAAATCTTTGCGAAGAATGCAGGAAGTTAAACGATTATGCTTATGAAAGATTGCAATATTGTCCATTCGGAGATGAAAAGCCCGTTTGCAGTGAATGCGAGGTTCACTGTTACAAATCCGATATGCGGGAAAAAGTAAAAAAAGTAATGCGCTTCTCCGGACCCAGAATGATTTTCAAGCATCCCTACCTTGCCGTTATGCATATTCTTTCAAAAAAGACAGAATAAGATAAACGGTTTTTTTAACAGAGATTTATTATTTGATTTTTTATCTTTATCATTTGCAGTATTTTTGATTAAACAAATCACAATACTTATGAAAAGCATATTAGATGAAAAAGAAAGAAATGAACTGCTGTCCAGAATAAATAATTTAAAACCTGATTCAAAACCGGCTTGGGGAAGGATGAATGCAAGCAGGATGCTGGAACATTGTTCTGTAAGTCTGAAGCTGGCATTTAATGAGATTGAACCTGAATACAACGAAGAATTTCTTAAAATCGGTAAAATTGTAAAAGGACGTCTTTTCGAAAGTGAAGTATTCACAAAGGAATTACCCACCACTAAAGAGTTCCTGACCTTCAGTTCAGAAAATTTTACCGCAAATAAAAGCCTTTTAACAGAATATATCGGAAAATTTGCACAGCTTGACCCGCAAACAGATGCTATGGGAAAACACCCGTATTTCGGTACTTTAACCAGGAGTGAATGGGGAATGCTTATATGGAAGCACACAAATCATCATTTAGTACAATTTGGTTTGTAGCAAAATATAAGTATATTACATTTATTATTATTTATTACTATATTTAGTCAGGAGACTATAATATACTCCTATCGTATTTATTTTGCTGCTGACTTACTATCTGATATACGATTTAAATTTTATTGACCAGGAAAAAAACAATTACAATTGAAGTTTAGGTTATTACAAAAAATCATTGTGCTGATGTTGTTTTTCTGTTTCAGGTTTCCCGGAAATTCCTTCAGCCAGATCTATGTTGTTAATAATTATTCCGTAGAAAACGGACTGCCCACAAGTTTTATTTATGACGTAACTCAGGATTATAATGGAAGAATGTGGTTTGCAACCGCTGCGGGTTTGTCGGTTTATGACGGATTAAACTGGTTAAACCTAAGTAAAAAAGACAGCCTTCCAAATATTGCTTACAGAAAACTTTTTACAGATGAAAAGGGAATAATATGGGCTGTCCCGCAGTATATGTGCGAACAACTTGTTTATTTTATCGGTGACAGCATGACAACAATAAAACTTCCCGAAGAAAGAAAGGAGAATTTTGATTTCACCGTTACATCTTTATGCGTTGATTATGAAAATGAAAAACCCGTAGTTTATGTCGGTTCTTTTAATGGAGTTTATATTTACAAAGAGGGAGTTTGGAAAAATATAAATTCGAGCGGGGGATTATCCGGAAATATTGTGATATCGATTTCCATGTTCGATAAAAAACTTCTGGTAGCAACTCAAAGCGGAGCTTCTTTAATTGAATCAGGAAAAATCGATAATTCTTTCCCTGATATTTTTTACGGAAAATATAATACTCCTATAATTTTCGGAACGGATAAGAAAAATCCTTCAGGAGAAAAACTGTGGGTTCTCGGGAAAACCTGGTTAGGATATGTAGAAAATAATTCACTTATAATTGTCAGTGAAAATTTCAGACTGCCGGACGGATTCGATTTTGAATTCCCGTCTATACGCTTCGATAACATTAATCAGATTTATTTCGGGAATTATTATTACACATTTTATTTTAATAAAATTTCCAAAGAAATATTTCCCCTTTCACATGAAAATGGTTTCAAAAGCGACGGCAGTACATCGATTTTTATAGACAGGGAAGAAAATATCTGGCGTGTAGGTCCCAGAGGTATCGATAAACTCAACAATTTGTATTTGGTTAATTATAATACAGATAACGGCCTCCTTGAAGACGAAGTATCCGCTATTTATGAATACAAACCCGGAAAACTGATTCTTGGTCATAATAACGGTTTATCGTTTTTCAACAAAGACAATATAAAGAAAGTTAATTTTCCGAGAATTAGCATCAAATTTCCCGGTAACATCAGGGCTCTTGACATTTCTTCCGATAAGAATGGTGCAATCTGGTTTGCGTGCTCAAACAACGGACTGGGTAAAGTTGATATTGCCGGTAATATCAGCTGGACTAAATTACCGGGAACAAACTATGTCAGCTCCGTTGCAGTTGATAAAAACGGAGTAGTATGGGTTACAACAAAAAACGGAATATTTTGTAAATACGGCGACAGGTTTACCGAGCCGGAAAAATTTAAAGTTGAAAATCAGTTTTACAGAAAGATTTTCTTTTATGATGACGATATTTATCTGGCATCGTCAACAGTTCTGGTTAAAATTAGAGATAATAAACCAAAATATCTGAAATGTAAGGATAATTCCTATGCCAACGATATTTATTCTGTCTATAAAAACAATAACGGACAAATATTACTCGGCACAAAGGACGGACTTTACGAATTAATAAATGATGAATTCGTAAAGTTCAGTTACAATGATTTCTCTATAAGTAAACCGGTTTACTCAATCATTCAGGAAAAAAACGGAAATTACTGGTTTGGAACAAATGACGGTATAATTGAATGGAATGGAATCAAGAAAATAAGGACTTTTGTCAAGGCGAACGGGCTCTCAGGTACAGAAGTAAACAGGTCAGCTTTGTGCGTAAGTGAATCCGGAGATATTTGGGTTGGTACTGAATCCGGACTTTCCTGTTTCCGTCCTGAATATAATAATCTGAAAATTCCCGTTCCAACAATATTATTCTTGAACGCCGAGGACCCCCTTGGCGAGAAACATTCCCTCTTGAATGATTTTAAAATCAAAAGCGATATAAAATCTCTTACTTTTAATTTCAGAGGTATTTCTTATTATAATGAGCAATTCTTAAAATATAAAATTAAACTTGAAGGATTCGATGCGGATTGGTACGAAGTGACTCAGCAGTCTATCGATAAAATCAGATATACAAATTTAAAACCCGGTGAATACCGGCTCCTTGTTTCGGTAAAAAATATTTCAGGCGAATGGAGCGAAATGCACTCTTCCGCCCTGATTACAATTGATAAGCCATATTACAGAAAATGGTGGTTCCTGATTATGGTATTTGCCGTTTTTGCGTTTCTGGTTTATATGGTGTACAAGCTCTATCTTACCCGAATATATTATATAAATCTTGAAAACAAAGTTCGGATTAGAACGGCAAAACTCAGTGAAACCGAAAAGGAATTACGAAATACTCAGGCATTTCTGGAAGAAAAAGTCAGGGAAAGAACGGATAAACTGAGAATTGTAAACGAACAGCTTAAGGAGCTTAATGCTTCAAAAGATAAATTCTTCTCAATTATTGCTCACGACCTGAAAAGCCCGTTCGTAGGACTTCTTGGGTATTCCGAACTTCTGAAAAACGAACTTGACGAACTTCCAAAGGAAAGAATCAGGGAATATTCCGAAAACCTGCACAAGAGCATTAAAAATACTTTTAATCTGCTCGAAAATCTTCTGAACTGGGCACAGCTTCAGACAAAAAGGATGACATTCAAGGAGCAGAGAATAGATTTGTATCTGGAAATTAAAAATATTCTCGATACATTCGAAGCAAATTTTCATACGAAAAGCATTCAAATCGATTTTGATATAAAAATGAATCTGCAAATGGATGCAGACAGGAATATGTTCAGAACAATTATGCATAATCTCATTTCAAATGCAATTAAATACACAAATCCGGGAGGAAATGTAAAAGTATCGGCCTTTGAAAAGAACGGAAGCGTGGAGATATGTGTTGCAGATAACGGAATCGGAATGGACAAATCAGTAATAGATAAACTTTTTAAGCTTAATGAAAGCATATCCACCAAAGGTACTGCGCAGGAAAGAGGCACAGGACTGGGATTGATTTTAATCAAGGAAATGGTCGATTTGCACAATGGAATCATAACTGTCGAAAGCGAACCCGGAAAAGGCACTTCCTTCATCCTGACATTTCCAAAAGAAAACGGGCAAAAATAAAGAAAAATTTTACTTTTATATCTTCAATTATGTTTAATTATTTTAAATAAATTGTTAAATTCTATGGTACGTATTAACAATTTACAGAAAATATTTTGAAAGTATTAATTAAGGAAGTAAAGAACAAAAGTGATTTAAGAAAATTCGTAAAGTTCCCATATAAACTTTACAAAAACTGTAGTCAATGGGTGCCACCGATTATTATGGATGAATTGCAGACTCTCTCTTCCGATAAAAACCCGGCCTTTGAATACTGCGAATGCAGAATGTGGCTTGCATATAAGGACAATGAAATTTCCGGAAGAATAGCGGGCATCATAAACAATAAATTCATAGATAAATGGGGAAAGAAAGCAGTCCGCTTCGGATGGATTGACTTTATTGATGATGAAGAAGTTTCGAAAAATCTTATTGATACGGTAATTCGGTGGGCTAAAGAAAAAAAACTCGAATATATACACGGTCCTCTCGGATTCACCGATTTCGACTATGAAGGAATGCTGATTGAAGGATTTAATGAAATCGGCACTATGTCAACTATCTATAATTATCAGTATTATCCCCGGCACCTTGAAAAATTGGGGTTCGAAAAAGAAGCTGACTGGGTGGAGTTCGAGATTAAAGTGCCTGACGCAATTCCCGATAAAGCTGAAAGAATAGCGGCAATTGTTAAAAATAAGTTCAATATCAGAGTAGTCGAAGCGAAAAACAGAAAAGAACTTCTTCCCTACGGGCCTGGAATATTTAAAGTAATCAATGATGCCTATAAAAACCTTTTCGGATTTGTTGAGCTGACCGACAAGCAGATACAGAGATATATAAAACAGTATTTCGGATTTGTATCTCCTGATTTTATTAAAATTCTAGTGGACGATAAAAATGAAGTTGCGGGATTTGTGATTGGTATGCCTTCACTAACAAAAGCGCTTCAAAAAAGCAAAGGAAAACTTTTTCCTTTTGGATTTATTCACCTGCTCAGAGCTCTTAAAAAGAATAAATATGTTGACCTTTATCTCGGTGCAGTCAGGCCTGACCTACAGGGCAAAGGTGCCGATGCACTTCTTATGACGGAACTGACAAAAGCCTGCATAAAAAATAAAATAATATCAGCCGAATCGAATATAGAGCTTGAAACAAATGTGCAGGTTCAGGGTCACTGGAAATATTATGACTCCCGACTGCATAAAAGAAGAAGATGTTTCGAGAAAAAAATTATGTATTAAAATTCAGCTTTATTGTCTGCTTCAGGTCGGGATGAAGACTCTTTCCGACAGGACAGTTCACCGTACATTGCTGTATTATCTTTTTCTCCTTGTCAGAATAATTGTTTTTCGGAAAACTGAACTCGAGAACTATTTCAACAATCCTCCTCGGCTCGGTTCCCATTATTTTTGTTATTTCTAATTCCGTGTTGTCGATGCTGAATTTATGATTGTTTGCCGCTATTCCGATTATGGTCAGCATGCAGGAACCAAGTGCCGCAGCTGCCATGTCAGTAGGGGAAAAGAACTCGCCCTTTCCGCAGTTATCTGTGGGTGCGTCTGTGATTATCTGTTCGCCTGACTGCAGGTGAGTTGCAACAGTTCTTAAATCGCCTTTGTATATTGTTTTTATTGTTGGCATTTCTTAAAATTTCTTTTAAATTAATAAGGATTAATGTAAAATTAAATTCATTAATTATATAAACCAAACTATATGAAAAAGAATTACTTCTTAATGCAGGTTTCGACTTTACTGCTTGTTCTTCTTGTTTGTACTAATGCTTTTTCGCAGATAGATACTTCTATGAAACCCGGCTGGAATCCCCGCGGAACTGTATCGCTTAATCTCAGCCAGATGTCCTTTAGCAACTGGACTCAGGGCGGTGATAATTCTATGTCTTTTGCAAGTCTCGGAAATTTCGGCGTGTACTATATCCACAAGCAATGGGATGTTTCCAATAAGCTGAAAATTGCCTACGGACGGGCAAAGACAAATGACAACTATTTTACTACCGATAACGAATTAAGATTTGAAACTGTTGTTATAAAGAAACTTGGTTGGAAACTGAATCCTTATGCAAGCAACGAAGTAAGAACATCATTAGCAAACGGATTCGATTATAAAACAAATCCCGCAACACAGATAGTTGCCTTCTTTGACCCCGGTTATCTTACTCAGTCTCTTGGATTTATTTATGCGCAGAAATATATCTCAACAAGACTCGGTATAGGCTTCCAGGAAGTTTTTACAAATAAATTTAACCGGTACTCTGCTGACCCGGATAATCCTGCCGAAATTAAAAAATTTAAATTCGATTCTGGTATTGAATCCGTCACCGAAACCAATTTTGAATTTATGAAAAATATGATGTACACCGGGAGACTCCGCCTCTTTTCCAGATTCAACAGCATTGATGTCTGGGATGTAAACTTCGACAACCTGATTGGAGCTAAGGTTAACGACTACATCAGTGTTAACTTTGGGGTAAATGTGATTTATGAAAAGTCCCAGTCGATGAAAACACAGGTAAAGGAAGCACTGCAGATTGGTTTTTCCTATGTGTTGTTTTAAGATTTGAAAATAAAAAGGGGGATGAAATGCATCCCCCTGATTTTAAAATTTTATATTATACTTTATCCCGCCTGTCAGCGCAAAATACGGATTTAAAAACGGATCATTGCCTACTCCGAAATACAGATGATATTTAAGCTTAGCCACAAATTCAAAATCGCTATTGATAGGATACTCCGCACCTATCCCGAAACTGCCGCCGAAAGTTGTATTATTTTCGGATGGGTATTCAGTCATAATTCCTCCCTGCCTCATTCGGTAAGAGCCTTTCTTCTCAAAGTAAAATCCGATTCCGAAATCGACCAGGTATTTAAATTTGTTCTCGCCAATATAAAGCCTGCCGCCGCCGGTTATTTCAGTTATGCTTGTTCCTGATGTGTTTTCGTAATATTCGTTTGGTACGTTTGTCTTCCTTGCCGAATTATTATAAACCAGTGAAAGGTAAATATATATCGGGTCAAGCTTGTGCTGAATGTCCGCTCCTATATTCACACCTGTCTTGAAAACTTCGGAAGAATACGGAAAGAAAAATCCGGTATTCACTGATAGCGCAGTGGGGTTTTTAAAATCGAACTGCGCAAGCGCAAAATTTGATACTAAAATAAATGCTAAAAGTAATGCTTTTTTCATATTCGGGTTTTTAAGGTGATAATCTTTCAATAATCCACTTTTCACCTTCGAGCCTGTATCTTACTCTGTCGTGCAGGCGGTTTGTCCTGCCCTGCCAGAATTCAAAACTTTCGGGTACAAGAATATATCCTCCCCAGTAAGGAGGGAGTGGAATATCCCTGCTGTGGAATTTTGCAAAGTATTTCAAAAATTTTTTTACAATGTAAAACCTGTTTTCTATTACAGTGCTTTGATTCGAAGCCCAGGCGCCTATCCTGCTCTTGTATGGTCTGGTATCAAAATATTTTTTCGATTCCGGAGGTGTTATCTTGCTTACCTTTCCCTCTAATCTAATCTGGCGCTCCAGCTCTACCCAGAAAAAAAGCATCGAAGCGTTATTATTCTCTTCGAGTTCTCTACCTTTGCGGCTTTCGTAATTCGTGTAAAATATAAATCCTTTCTCGTCGAATCCTTTCAGCAGCAATGCCCTTGCAGATGGCTTTCCGTCCTTTGTGGCAGTTGCCAGTATCATCGAATTCGGCTCGGGAAGCTCCGACTTCATCGCTTCCTCAAACCAAATGGAAAACTGCTCGAAAGGATTTGTGTCAACTTCCTTCTGGTCGAGCGATTTCAGTTTGTAGTTTTTTCTTAAGTCCTGTATTATTCTTTTTTCAATCATATCAGTTTTTTAATCCGTCTCCGAATTTGTATTCTTCGCTTATTGTAACGGGTAGTTTCCCTTTGAATTCAACATCTCCGAACATGCACTTTACTGTTGCATTTATTACAGTTTCACAGTCGCCGTAGGCGCAGATGTAACTGTCTATTTCCCTGAAACCCTTCAGCAGGTAAGGATTACCGAATGATATCACGCACACTGTATTTCCGTTTTCGGTTAATTTTTTAATCAACTCAACCTGTGAGGAGGGAAGTCCCACCGTTCCTGATTTCATTTTTACTTTTGCGTAAACGGGAATTACTATGTATGTGTAATTCTTTGCATCCTCTATTATGGCTGATGCATTTTTAACATCTCCCATTATATCGTAACTGTGCAGTTCCGTGAACAATCCCGAACCCCTGTCCGAAAATTTTTCCAGAAAAAAATCCGAGTTTGCTTTTTCATTTCCGTTGTTCAGCGAAACAATAAGGCATGATTCTTTTTTCTTTCCCATCCGTCTTCCGAATGGAAGATTCCCGCCTGAGTTTTTTACGAGAGTTATTGATTCATCCGCAATAAGCTGGGAAAGTTTTTTTGCATCTTCTGAATTTATAGTTTCGGAAACTTTCATTAAATCCGTATATTTATTTTCGTTCAGCCCTGCCCATTTTTTTGCTTCAAGAATTTTATTCACCGATGCATCGATTCTTGATTCGCTTATCTGACCTTTCAATACAGCTTTTTCAATTGCGTCAATTGTTGTCTTTTCTCCCTGGGGCATAAGGATCAAATCAATTCCTGCCTCCACGCACATTACGGCGACCTGTGATGTTGTGAAGTGCTTTGTAACGCCTGCCATGTTAAGTGCATCGGTAATCTTCAGCCCTCCAAATCCGAGTTCATCCGAAAGCAGTCCGCCGATTATTTTATTAGACAGCGATGCAGGAATGTTCGGAGTCTTATCATACGCGGGAAAGGAAATGTGCGCTGTCATTACGGATTTAACGCCGGATTTGATTGCTTCCCTGAAAGGAACAAGCTCGATATTGTTAAGTCTGTCCCTGTCGAATTTAATTACGGGCAGGTCGCTGTGAGTGTCTATGTCGGTATCACCGTGTCCGGGGAAATGCTTTGCAGTAGCTATTATCCCGCCGTCCTGCAGGCCTTTTATCATCGCATTGCCCAGCTCAGCCACAATCTGCGGGTCCTCTCCGAATGAGCGCACGTTTATAATTGGGTTGTTCGGATTGTTATTCACGTCCATTACAGGCGAGTAATTCTGATGCACGCCAAGCGCCCTGCATTCTCTCGCAATCTCGAGTCCCATCTTATATGCAAGTTCGGTATTCCTTGTTGCGCCGATTCCCATATTATTGGGAAATATTGAGCCGTCATTCAGGCGCATTCCCGTGCCGCGCTCGAAGTCCTGCGATATCAGCAGGGGAGTTTCCGAAAATTCCTGGAATTTATTTATCAGCTCTGCCTCGATTAGCGAATTTCCCCTCATAAAAATCAGCCCGCCGATTTTTTCACTTTCGATTAAACCCTTTATCCGCTTGAAGTCAGCGGAGTTTTCATCTTTGCTGAAACTTTCGGAAGAGGAAATCACCATCTGCGCTATTTTTTCCCGCAGGGTCATTGATTTCATCCTGTCGTAAACCCAGTCGTATTCAGCTTTTTTTGCAAACCGGGTAACATCGAATCCCCAGATTACCGAAAGAAAAAATAAAGTGTATAATAATATTTTCTTTTTATTCATTTTACTTTGTCATGCTTTGGAAATACTTAAGAATTTCCATCGGTAACGGTATTATTAATGTTGATGTTTTTTCCGTGGCAATTTCTGTCATCACCTGCAGGTACCTTAACTGCATTGCATTTGCATTGCCGCCTAAAATGTTTGCTGCATCCGCAAGCTTCTGGGCTGACTGGAATTCTCCTTCGGAGTTGATGATTTTTGCCCTCTTGTCTCTTTCGGCTTCTGCCTGCCTGGACATCGCCCTTATCATTTCCTGCGGGAGGTCAACATTTTTCAGTTCAACATTGTTAACCTGTATGCCCCACGGCTCTGTCTGGTTGTCTATTAATACTTTTAATTTTGAATTTATTGTTTCCCTGTGGGAAAGCAGTTCGTCCATTTCGCTCTGCCCAAGAACGCTTCTGAGCGTAGTCTGAGAAACAAGGGATGTGGCATACATAAAGTCCTCAACCTGTATGATTGCCTTGTTCGGGTCAAGTACTTTGAAATATACAACTGCATTTACCTTCACCGATACGTTGTCTTTTGTGATTATATCCTGGGAAGGAACATCGAGCGCAATTATTCTCAGACTTACCCTTACCATCCTGTCAAAAATCGGAACAAGAATTATAAGCCCGGGACCCTTTACAGCTTTGTATTTACCGAGCCTGAATATTACTGCTCTTTCGTATTCATTCAGTATTCTGAAAGAGCGGATGAGGATTATAAGAAATATAAAAGCTACGAATCCTCCGAACACAAAAAGAACTCCGACTAATGCTTGCATTTTACCCTCTCCTTTATATGATGTGTTGAATTAAATTATATTTGATTTAAACAAATCTAACAATTATTAAAATAAAATACTAATCACAAAATTCATTTCTGAATCTTGCAAGCCGCTCTTCTATCGGCGCATACTCCGTGAACTTCATCAGCTCCAGCCGTATCTGGGATATGTTCGCAAACTCCCTTAAATATCCCGAATAGTGCTTCCTGAATTCCATCACTCCGTATTTCTCTCCCTTGAACTCAACCGAAAGCTTCAAATGCTCCAGGCATAAATCAATTCTTTCCTTCAGCGGTGGAGCTTCTTCGTGATATCCGTTCTGAATAAAAAATTTCGACTGCCTGAATATCCACGGATTCGTTATTGCCGCCTGACCTATCATCACTGCATCAGGCTCGAAGTTATCGAAAACATATTTCACGTCTTCGGGAGTTTTGATGTTGCCATTAAGTATAATGGGAATTTTCACTCCGCTGTCCTTGATTCTTTTCACCCAGCTCCAGTCCGCCTCGCCCTTATTGCCCTTACCGCGTATCCTGCAATGCACGGTAAGCGCCTGTATTCCGATATCCTCCATTATTTTTGCAACATCAACTATCACAATTGATTTCTCGTCCCATCCGAGTCTTGTTTTCAATGTGACGGGCAGATTCACTGCGCCTACAATATTTTCCGCAAGGTTTTTCATTGCGGGAACGTCTTTCAGCAGTCCTGCACCCGCGCCTTTCAGTGCCACATCCTTCACCCAGCATCCGCAGTTAATATCAATGAAGTCAGGATTCGCCGTCTCCGCTATCCTCGCCGCTTCGTTCATCACTTCTATGTTCTTTCCGAAAATCTGTATTCCTACGGGTCTTTCCTCTTCGTAATAAAAAAGTTTGTTTCGCGCCTTTCTTGCATCGCGTATCAGCCCGTCCGAAGAAATGAATTCCGTGTAAGTAATATCAGCGCCGAGCTTCTTGCAAATCAGTCTGAACGGCGGCTCTGTCACATCCTCCATCGGAGCAAGGGTTATCTTGCTTTTAAATATTTCCTTAAAATTTTCTTTCATATTATTCTGAATCAATATATTAATAATAGCTTTTTCATTAAAGTGCAAAACCCAATTTAAAATTTAAATTTCTGTAGGTAAATATTTTATTATAATTATTTGTTAATTAAATAATAAAAGACATTTTCCCTGTTACAATTTTTTACAATTATGCCGGTAATTTATGTTTAATAAATGCACTAAAAATAGTATATTATAAAATGTAAAAAAATTAAAAAATCTTTTATGAGGAAATTTTTAGCAGTCTTCTTTATTCTTGCATTTTGCGGGAATATCTTCGCTCAGGTGAAATGGTCTGAACCAAGAGTTTTCAAACCGCTTGGGCTTTATCAAAAACTCCCAATCACGCAATCTGCATGGGAAAACCCGAATAAACAAACAACAGTTTATATGACACCGGTTGGTGTCCTCGGTGTCGGTGCTAACTTCAGAGTATTGCCGAACTCAAACGAGCAGGATGAGATTTACCTTGCTTATACTCCCATCTGGCCCAACTTATTGTTCGGCTCGGCTAATACAACTGTCGGCTCTACTTACGGACAGGGCGTATATGTCTCAACAAACGGCGGCGTGAACTGGTACGGCACGGATTTAATGCCTAACGAACCCAGCTCCACCAGCGATCCGGCTCCGGCTATAGATAAAAACGGTACTTTCGTATTCACATCACTGAATACTGCAGGTACAGCTTTTATGTATGGTCAGTATTCCACTAACTTCGGTGTGAACTGGTCAACTCCTTATACTATCTATGCTTCTTCATCGGATAAAAACCTTTCCGCATCGGACGATGTTCCTTCGAGCCCGTTTTACGGAAGGTCTTATACAGTCTGGACAAAATGGTCAAGCCCGTATCCCATTATGGTTTCCTATACTACAAACGGCGGAGTAAGCTGGTCAACAGCCGCACAGATAAATAATCCGACTTCAACATCACAGGGTTGCGACGTTGTAGTTGGTCCTAATCCTTCAGGTGTAGTATATGTTTGCTGGTCAAGGCAGGCATCGGTTTCTACCGGTGTTGGATTTGCCAAGTCAACCAACGGCGGAGTAAACTGGACTGTTAATGAACTCGCTTATACTTCAAGCGGTATCCGCGATAACAGCAACTTCGGCGGATGGGGAGTCAGGGTAAACGATTTCCCGAGAATTGCAGTGGATAAATCAGGCGGTCCCAGAAACGGATGGATTTATATAGTTGACGCTCAGAAAAATTTATCACCGGCCGGCTCCGATGCAGATATCATTCTGCACAGGTCAACCGACGGCGGAACAACCTGGTCAGCAGGCGTAAGGGTGAACCAGGATCCTCTCAATAACGGAAAATTACAGTTCTTCCCTGTTGTCTGCGTTGACGGAAACGGCGGAGTGAACGTGGTTTATTATGATAACAGAAATTATCCCTCTTCCGGCGACTCCTGCGAAACATACATGTCACGCTCGATTGATGGCGGCGCAACTTTCACGGATATAAAAATCAGCGACCACAGATGGAGACCAAGAGGTGAAGGCGGCTCAGGTACATATATGGGCGATTATATCGGACTTGCTTATGCAGCAGGAAAATTATGGCCTTTCTGGTTCGATAACAGCACAGGTCACATGCAGGCGTGGACAGCTCCGGTTGATGTCGGTCCTTCAATTGTTCATACCCCTCTGGGAAGTACGGAGCAGATTTCAGGAACTATACCTGTCAACTGTACTATTACACCTTCAGGTTCGGGTATCAATCCTTCTACCGCTCAGCTTAAATATGCAAAGAACAGCACAAGCTGGACAACAGTTAACCTTACAAATTCAAGCGGTACAAACTGGACAGCAAATATTACTCTTTCAGGAGCAGGTACCTATAATTATTATGTAACTGCAACGGACTCACTTGCAAGAACAGTTACTGCACCTTCGGGAGCACCTGCCAACTATTATTCATTCACGGCTTCTACCGATACCGTGAAACCGATTATAACTCATACACCTCTTGCTAATGTCCCAAAAGTTCAGTGGCCGGTTCAGGTTTCAGCTTCGGTAACAGATAACATTGGCATTGACTCCGTATGGGTAAGATGGTACAAGAATAATACTTCCACAGGTTACAAGCAGTTCAAACTTTTACTTACAACCGGAAATAATTTTGCAGCATCATTCAATTCACTGAATTCAGATGTTAATTTCAACGACTCGATTTTCTACAGAATAATTGCTCAGGATAATTCCTCAGGTCATAACAGGGATTCTTCTGCAGTATACAAATTCAAGATTATTAACCTTGTTAACGTTTGCATCGGCACGGGTACTGCATCTTCAAACTATCCCTATACAACATACTGGATGGACGGAAGAACACAGATGCTTTATACCGCAGCAGAACTTACTGCTGGCGGAGCGGGCGCGAATAATGCAATAACAAGACTTGGATTTAATGTAATTTCCGCGGCCTCACAGACAATGAGCGGATTCAGCGTTAAGTTCCAGCATACAACACAAACATCCCTTACGGGCTGGGTAACATCAGGCTGGACAAATGCATTCAGCGGAACTTATGCAGTTCCCGGCACGGGCTGGCAGTACATTGACCTTACCGCACCTTACTTTGTTTACAACGGAACAAGCAACCTGCTTGTTGAAGTATGCTATGACAACTCTGCATATACTTCATATTCACCAGTCTATTCAACTGCAGTAAGCGGAATGACGTGGGGATATTATACAGATAACAGCACGGGCTGTACTATGACAAGCGGAGCAGGTCAGGCAAACAGGCCAAATGCATGCTTCACTATGACGGCGGCTTCTGGAACAGGTCCTGTTTCAAACATAGTTCCAAAGGAATATTCACTCAACCAGAACTATCCGAACCCCTTCAATCCGGTAACAAAGATTAATTTCGAAGTTCCGAAACAGGGATTCGTCAGTCTTAAGATTTTTGATGTACTCGGCAGGGAAGTGAAAACACTTGTAAATGAAGTAAAAACACCCGGAGTTTATTCGATAGACTTTAACGGCGCAGAACTATCGAGCGGCGTGTATTTCTACAGAATGGAATCAGCGGAATTTACTGATATTAAAAAAATGATGCTCATTAAATAAAAACATTTTTTTTGAAAAAGGCCTTTTACAGCGATGTAAAGGGCTTTTTTTATTTTGAGAAAAATTTATCTTGATTTTTAAAAGAATTATTCGTTGTAACAGATTGAAAATCCCTATTTTTTAAAAATATTATTTATTGTAATTTTCTTTTATTTCTTCTATATTGTAGTAATATTTATTCAATTTTATTTATTTTATTTAGGTAAAATTCAATAAAGAGGATTTTTATAAATTTTTTTATTAACTAAACTATCTTTATGAAAAAAGCAATCTTACTCTTCAGCGTTTTGTTCGTAGGTTTTGTTCTTTTGACAGGACAGAACATCAAGGATGACAGCCCCAGGTGGAATCCTCATCCTTCAATGACAAGGATGCTTCCGGTTGGAAATTATGTCCCATTACCGGAACCGTCTTTCGACAATTACGTTAATCCTAATACACAGATTAGGTTCGTATATTCACCTCAGGGTGTAATGGCAGTCAGCCCGAACTATATGGTGAAAACCGTTGCAGCTCCGTCAACACAAAGTGAAATTGCAATAACTTCAAGTTTATTGCATCCAAACCTTGTGTTCTCGTCAGCAAACTATTTCAATGGCTCAAGCACATTCAGCACACCGGGTTATGTTTCTACAAACGGCGGTCTGAACTTCTCCGGTCCGGATATCACCAACAGCAACTACGGTGACCCGGCTCCTATGATTGATAAAAATGATGTGTTCATTATTTCACACATTACTTTATCAGGTAGTATGGGTGCGGCATATTCAACCAACTTCGGTGTGAACTGGTCAGGTGTTATCACCTTCCCCGGTGCATCGACAAGTGCTGATAAAAACCTATCCGGTACAAACTATTGCGCAGCAAGTCCGTATTATGGTCATTCTTATACCGTATATACAGAGTTTGGTGGTTCTTATGTTAATAGGATTGTATTTACAAAAACAACAAACGGCGGTCAGGCTTGGTCAACAGTTCAGGTCATCAGCCCGCCCACAGCATCCGGCCATCACCATCAGGGTTGCGACGTAACAGCAGGTCCCGAAGGTAATGTCTATGCAGTTTGGGCAAACTGTACCACAAACGGTCAGAACTCAACAGAAGACTCACTCGGTTTTGCAAAATCAACCGACGGCGGTACAACATGGTCAGCAAGAAACAATGCAGCAGATATGAACGGAATCCGTGCAGCATCATTCGGTCCGTGGGGTATCAGGGTTGCCGGCTTCCCGAGACTTGATGTCGACAGAAGCGGCGGTCCCAGAAATGGCTGGATTTATGTCGTAGCTTCAAATAAAAACTTTGCTGGCGGTGATGCTTCAGACGTATTTATGTGGACATCATCAAACCAGGGTACAAACTGGAGCGCTCCTATAAGAGTTAACCAGGATGCAGCAAACGGAAGACTTCAGTATCACGCAGCAATCAATGTTGATGCCAGCGGCGGTATAAACGTTGTCTATCACGATTGCAGAAATTCAAATAACAACGACTCAGTCGATACTTATGTAAACCGTTCAGTAGACGGCGGTGCAACATGGACTGAAATAAAAGTCAACGACGCAAAATTCAGACCGGCTCCTATCTCCGGTACAGCTACAGGTTATCAGGGTGACTACATTGGTATCACCTCTGCTAACAACAGAATATTCCCCAACTGGGCAGACAACAGAATCGGCAGATATCAGTCCTGGACTTGCTATGTTGATATCGGTCCTTCTATTACACATACTGCCCTTACAAATACCGAACAGATTTCCGGTACAAGAGCAACAAACTGCCAGATTATTCCTGCAAACTCAGGAATTAATCCCGGTCTTACAAAATTGAATTACAGAAAATCACCCACAACCACCTGGACTGCAGTTAATATGACAAATACAGGCGGACAGAACTGGACTTCGAATATCACACTTTCAGGCGCGGGAACATATGAATATTATTTAACCACAACAGACTCCTTAAGCAGAACAGCAACAGCTCCTGCCGGAGCACCCGGTTCTTTCTATACTTTTACAGCTTCAACAGATACAGTAAAACCCGTTATTACACATACTCCTCTTCCGGATTGCCCAAAATCACTCTGGCCAACTTCGGTATCAGCTACCGTAACAGATAATATCGGCGTTGATTCTGTTTGGGTAAAATGGTACAAAAATAACACAGGTACCGGAATTAAACAGTTCAGACTGAATCCGTCAGGCGGCGTATATACAGCTAACTTTAACTCCCTGAACTCGGATGTAAATTACAATGACTCAATATTCTACAGAGTCTTTGCAAGAGACAACTCATCAGGTCACAATGCAGATTCTACTGCAATGTATAAATTCAAAATTATCAATCTTACAAATGCTTGTATCGGTACAGGTACAACCTCTTCCAACTATCCGTTCACTACTTACTGGATGGACGGAAGAACTCAGATGCTCTTCACGGCAGCTGAATTGACAGCAGCAGGCGCAGGTCCGAATAGTTCAATTACTAAAATTGGATTTAACGTAATAACCGTGGGCGCTCCTGCAATGAACGGATTTAATGTTAGATTCCAGCATACAGCCCTTACCTCGTTAACAGGTTGGGTAACAACCGGATGGACAACCGCTTTCTCAGGAACTTATACCGTTCCGGGAACCGGCTGGCAGTATATCGACATGACTGCTCCTTATTTCGTATACAACGGAACTGGAAACTTGCTCGTTGAAATCTGCTATGATAACTCATCATATACTTCATATTCACCTGTAAATTCAACTCCGAATGCAGGGAAAACATGGGGTTATTATACAGACAACCAGACCGGTTGTACAATGACCAGCGGCGCTGCTCAGGCAAACAGACCTAATGTTTGCTTCACTGTCACAACTCTTAGCAACACAGGCAATTTCTCGAATGCAATACCGAGAGAATATTCATTGAATCAGAACTATCCTAACCCGTTCAACCCGGTAACAAAGATTAACTATGCATTACCGAAGCAGGGTCTGGTAACACTCAGGATTTATGATGTACTCGGAAGAGAAATAAAAACACTCGTAAACGAAGTAAAAGCTCCGGGAGAATACTCAGTAGACTTCAACGGTGCAGAACTTTCAAGCGGTGTCTATTTCTACAGAATGGAATCCAACGGATTTACAGACATAAAGAAAATGATGCTTATTAAGTAACATAAGCTTTTTATTATAAAGCCCTCCGATGCAAATCGGAGGGCTTTTTTTTTGCTGATTTTCAAAAAAATGAATATATTATTGACTTAATATTAGAATTTCTTTTTGCTAAATTTAATGTCATATATGCATTTACTGATGATGCAAGATTTGGTAAAAATAAAACCGGATTATGATTCGCTGAAACTGATTGAAAAAGGATGGGGGAAAAGCGTTTCCGACTATACCGATAATTTCAAGTTTCGTTATGATTCTGAGGGTTTTATGATTGATGGATATATCTCCTGCCCGAAAAATATTGACGGGAAACTGCCTGTAATTATCTGGAACAGGGGCGGGAACGATAAATCCGGCAGACTTGACGATTTTCTTGCATCGGGAATTTTAGGGGAAATTGCCTCCTGGGGATACATCGTCTTTGCCTCTCAATACAGGGATAAAGACGAATTCGGCGGAAGGGATTTGAATGATGTTCTGAATCTGATAAAAATCGCAAAACAATACGAACATTCAGATTCAGAAAGAATTGGAATGGAAGGCTGGAGCAGGGGTGGAATGATGTCTTACCTTGCACTTACGAAAACGGATGAAATTAAAACCTGCATTATAGTTGCAGGCTTGTCAGATTTAATCAGTAATGAAAATCAAAATCCGAAACTCGGCAAAGTTTTCCAAAAAAATTTCGGAAATGAAGATAAAAAAAAGTTCTTGGAGGAAAAAGTAAACAGGTCGGCAGTCTGCTGGCCTGAAAAGATATCGAAAATAACGGATATTTTATTGATACACGGAACTTCGGATGAAAAAGTTCTGAGCAGTGATTCTGTCAGTTTATATAATAAAATTTCGGCTTTAAACGGCAAAGAAAAATATGCTTTGAATTTGATTGAAGGCGGAGACCACTATCTCAGAAAAAACAGGAAGGAAGTTTCAGTAATGAGGAAAAAATGGTTTGATGAAAGATTAAAATTTAAAAGGTTTTAATCGCAGTTTTATACGGAACAATTAAATTTTTTAAACTATGGATAGTAATTTTTCACAAAGAGTGCAGGAAGTCATTCGCCTCAGCAGGGAAGAAGCGCTAAGGCTCGGACATGATTATATAGGCACCGAACACCTTTTGCTAGGTATTATAAGAGAAGGTGAAGGTGTGGCAATAAGCATTTTCAATAATCTGGGAATAGAGCCGGCTAAGATAAAAAAAGCCGTTGAGGATACGGTTAAGCACGCAAGCAGTACGCTTACGGTAGGGAACATTCCGCTTACAAAGCAGGCGGAAAAAGTTCTGAAAATAACATATCTTGAAGCAAAACTTTTCAAGTCGGATATAATTGGAACTGAGCACCTTCTGCTTTCAATTCTCAGGGAAGATGATAACCTTGCCGCGCAGATTCTGCATCAGTTCAATATCAATTATGATGTTGTTAAAACTGAACTGGTCAATATTCTTACAGGAAAACAAAGCTCATCACAGCATTCTGCCCCGGGACAGTCCAAAGCACAGCAGGAGAAAAAAGGAGATAAATCTAAGACTCCTGTTCTGGATAATTTCGGCAGGGATTTGACAAAACTCGCAACTGAAGATAAACTTGACCCTATTGTCGGCAGGGAAAAAGTTATCGAGCGCGTAGCTCAGGTCCTCAGCAGAAGGAAAAAAAATAATCCGGTACTTATCGGCGAACCCGGAGTCGGAAAAACGGCCATTGCCGAAGGTCTCGCAATCAGGATAGTAAATAAAAATGTATCCCGGGTATTGCATAATAAAAGAGTAATAACACTTGACCTCGCCGCCCTGGTGGCTGGAACCAAGTACAGGGGACAGTTCGAAGAAAGAATGAAAGCAATAATGAATGAACTGGAAAAGTCAAAAGATGTGATACTCTTTATTGATGAATTGCATACAATCGTGGGTGCAGGTGGGGCAAGCGGTTCACTGGATGCATCGAATATCTTCAAGCCTGCACTTTCAAGAGGGGAGCTTCAATGCATAGGCGCTACTACTCTGAATGAATACAGGCAGTTTATCGAAAAAGACGGAGCCCTCGACAGGAGATTCCAGAAAATTATGATAGACCCGACATCGGTCGAAGAAACTATACAGATCCTGAAGAATATAAAAAATAAATATGAAGAGCATCATCAGGTAAAATATTCGGATAAAGCAATCGAAGAAGCCGTGAAGCTCAGCGACAGGTATATAACAGACAGATTCCTTCCCGATAAAGCTATTGACGTTATGGACGAAGCCGGTTCAAGAGTGCATCTTGCGCATATTATTGTTCCGGAAGATATTGTAAAACTTGAAAGCGATATTGAAAATGTAAGACTCGAAAAAGTAAATGTTGTTAAAACCCAGAACTATGAAGAAGCCGCCAGACTGCGCGATAAGGAAAAGAAACTACTTGCAGACCTCGAGCAGGCAAAGTTTAACTGGGACCTTCAGGCACAAAGCACTTTCTTCGAAGTATCCGAGCAGGATGTGGCCGATGTAGTCGCTATGATGACGGGTATTCCCGTAAATAAAATTGCAGAAGCCGAATCCGCCAGGCTTGTTAAAATGGAAGAATATCTTAAAAAGAATATTATCGGACAGGATGAGGCAATCGTCAAGATTTCAAAATCCATCAGAAGAGCGCGAGCCGGGCTGAAAGACCCGAACAGACCCATTGGCTCTTTCGTTTTCCTCGGACCTACCGGCGTTGGAAAAACTGAACTTGCAAAACAACTTGCAAAATTCCTCTTCGATTCGGAAGATGCCCTCGTCAGAATCGATATGAGCGAGTATATGGAAAAATTCAATGTTTCCAGACTCGTCGGAGCTCCTCCGGGATATGTTGGATATGAAGAAGGCGGACAGCTTACCGAAAAAGTAAGACGAAAGCCATACAGCGTTGTACTTCTGGATGAAGTGGAAAAAGCCCATCCCGATACTTTTAATGTTCTTCTGCAGGTTCTGGATGAAGGAGCCCTCACAGACAGCCTCGGGAGAAAAGTTGATTTCAAGAATACTATTCTGATAATGACATCAAACATTGGAACCCGTGACATAAAGCTGGATAAAATGCTTGGATTCGGAGATATTAAAGATTCCAACAAATATGATAAAATGAAAAGTACAATCGATGAAGCAGTGAAAAAAGTATTCTCTCCTGAATTTCTGAACAGAATCGATGACTTTATTGTCTTCCATCAGCTTGAAAGAGAAAGTATTCTTAAAATTGTCGATATTACAGTTGAAAAATTATTGAACAGACTGAAACAGCAGAATATCAAGATTGAAATGACAAAACCTGCTAAAGAATTTATCGCAGATAAAGGCTTTGACCAGAATTTCGGTGCGCGTCCCCTCAGAAGGGCAATCCAGAAATATGTAGAGGACCCGTTGAGCGAGGAAATTCTCAAAGGCACATTTAAAGAAAACAGCAATATAACTATTAAACACAGGAAGGGTACGGATGAACTGACATTTGCCGATTCAGCAAAAGACAGCTCCTCGGATAAAAACCCGTCTGATGATACATTTGAAGAACATAAAGAAAAAAAAGATTAATCAATTATGAGTAAAACAAGTAAGTTTAATGCTTATGTAAGCGCAGTGGCACACTGGATGCCTGAAAAAGTAATTACGAACCGGCATTTTTCGGATTATCTGGATACTTCAGATGAATGGATTACTGCAAGAACGGGAATTTCCGAAAGAAGATTCCTCGAAGATGAACAGCCGACTTCATATGCTGCGGTAAAAGCTATTGAAATTCTTTTAAAGAAAAGAGGAATTACTCCGGATGAACTTGACCTTATAATCGTTGCTACCGTTACGCCGGATATGATTTATCCTTCAACCGCATGCGTGATTCAGGATAAAATTGGTGCAAAAAACTGCTGGGGATTTGATATACTTGCCGCCTGTTCGGGTTTTCTTTTTGCCCTTAATACGGGAGTTCAGTTTATTGAATCGGGTGCTCATAAGAAAGTACTGGTTGTTGGCGCAGAAAAAATGTCAGCAGTGGTAAATATGCAGGACAGGAATACCTGCGTTCTTTTCGGCGATGGTGCCGCTGCATTTCTGCTCGAACCGACTGAAGATAAAACAATGGGCATACTTGATTCAGTACTCCACATCGACGGAAGCGGCGGTGTTCACCTTAACCAGAAAGCGGGAGGAAGTCTCCATCCCGCGTCGCACGAAACCGTGGATAAAGGTATGCACTATGTGTATCAGGAAGGGCAGGCAGTTTTTAAAGCGGCTGTTAAAGGCATGGCGGATGTGTCGGTGGAAATTATGGAAAGAAATAATCTTAAAGCTGATAACGTGGCATACCTTGTACCGCATCAGGCTAATATGAGAATAATTCAGGTATGCGCTGAAAGAATGAAAATCGGAATGGAAAAAGTTATGCTGAATATCCATAAATATGGTAATACTACTTCATGCACAATACCCTCCTGCGTATCTGAATATTATGAAGATGGTAAAATCAAAAAAGGAGATTATATCGTTCTGTCAAGCTTCGGAGCGGGATGGACTTGGGGTTCTATTCTCATTCGCTGGGCAATTTAGCATTCCCTTTTGCAAAAAGTTTCTGTATTTTAATTAATAAAGGTATTGTAGTTTAACAATACCTTTTTTATAATATTAAATACTATGCTGAAGACTCCTGCGAAAATAAATATCGGACTGAAAATTATCAATAAAAGGGAAGACGGGTACCATAACCTTGAGACGATATTTTATCCTGTATCATTATTCGATGAACTGGAATTTAAAATAAGCACTTCGAAACGAAATACAAATTCCGTAATAATTAAATCCAACAGCAAGATTATCCCCGTTGACAGAACCAATATTTGCTTCAGACTTGTAGAAGCATTTTTCAGAACTTTCAGGATTACTGATTATTATTCCATAGATTTATACATAAAGAAAAATATTCCGGTAGGAGGAGGACTTGGCGGCGGAAGCTCCGATGCTGCCTGCATTCTGAAATACCTGATAAGGTATTTTAATATTGATATAGTACAAAGGAAAAGTGAAATCCTCAGCGTTGCACTTGCCGTCGGCAGTGATGTTCCTTTCTTTCTTGTATCCAAGCCCTGCTTTGCGCAGAGCAGGGGGGAGATTATTTCAAAACTTGATGAATTTTCATTAAAGGATTTTTCTGTCCTTCTTGTTAATTCGAACCTTCACGTTTCAACAAAATGGGCTTTCGAAACTCTCGGTATGAAAGAGGGTGAAGTGATGCCTTCGGAACTTAAAACTGTCAGGAAATTCGAACCTTCGGTTTTCGGTATTCTTGAAAATGATTTTGAAAAAATTGTGTTCAAAAAATATCCCGAACTCGAAAGAATAAAAAATGAGCTGAGGGAATTCGGTGCCGTCTATTCCTCGATGAGCGGAAGCGGGGCTACTATGTTTGGTATATTCGAAAAGAATAATCAGGATTCACTGATTAAGGCATTCGAGTATTATAAGGAAAAAAAATATTTTGCTGGAATTTCTTAATCAGCACAGATGAAGTATCAATACTTCACCTGCACTGATTTAAAATCATATCAGAAATTTACGGAAACATTCAGCTGTGGGACTATAACGGATTTCTGCAGGTTAAAAGAATATCTGCTGTGAAAACTTACATCAGGTTTAATCGTAACCCTGTTATTATATCTGATTACGCTCCAGACACCGTCCGCAGCGCTAACAATGTGATTTAAAATAACCACAGTCATCATCAGGGAACCTTTGTCGAAATAGTCGTTTGCAGTCTGTCTGTCAGACATGTAAGCGCTTACCTGGTCAGACCTGTAATTGAGATAATTATTCTTGTCCATCTTGAAAACTATGTTGTTGCTTCCGTCATAATAATAAGATGTGGACCAGCCTGCTAAAAAATTTTGGTATTTTCCGATTACTTCATAATACTGCTGCTCACCGTTTCTTGGCAGGGTATGTGAAAAATTTACTTCTTCGCAGGCATTTATCTGTGCCCGCAAAATTTCATCGGGACTGCTGAGATTAATATCACCCGATTTTGTAAAACCCTGTACCTTCAGCCACTGTGCGTATTTTCGCATATCCCAGTTCTGATTTGCATAACTCTGAAATAAATCGGTCTGGTCATTTCCCTTCTTCTGGAAAATTCCGTATGCAATCCATAAACCTACTTCTGCCGCAAAAAAAGCGGCGCTTTTTATGTATGATTTAGCATAAAATTCTCCTGCACCCGGAATTAATCCCGATAAAACACCTCCAATTAAAGGTGATTTCAGATTGGGGTTTTCCTTTGCTTCCGTGTTGTTTATGTCAATTGTGTCTTTTCTGTCAAATCTGCTCTCTCCGTAAATTATCTTATTCTCCAGTTCAAGTTTCTTCTGGTATTTCGAAGAAAAAGTCAAATCACCGGTTTCTGAACTGCCGGATAATTCCTGCGCGGCGGCCTGACCGAATGAAAATATAATCAGAATGATTATTGCAAAAATATTTTTCATACTTCTAATAATAAATTTTTTTTAAAAATAGGGCATTACCCGGTAAAAATACTGCTTTTATCTTTTCTCCTTTATTAAAAGCATTTTTTGTCTCTTCGAAATCAAGCCTGCCTCTTCCGACATCTGTCAGGCATCCTAAAACTCCGCGCACCATTGAATGCAGAAACCTGTCGGATATTATCCTGAATATCAGTTCTTCCTTTCTCTTTCTGTAATCATAATCAAGTTTCGATACATTGCAGAAAAAGTTATGCTTGTCAGACGGATTTTTGCAAAGCGACCTGAAACTTTTGTATCCTGTAAAAACTTCTATTAACCTGTCAATTAGTCTGAAATCAATATTATATATCAGTCTGTGATAATACCTTCCTTCCAATGCTTTCTTTCTTAAAGATATTCTGTAAATATATTCCCGCTTCTTTGCGGAATATCTCGAATGAAAATCAGGTGAAACTTCTTTTATATCCTTTATAAATATTGTTTCAGGCAGCATGGAGTTGAGTGAATATATCAGTTTCCTTTTGTCAGTTACGGCATCGGATTTGAAGTTGGCAACCTGGTTCAGAGCGCTCACGCCTGAATCCGTCCTGCCGGCACCTATCAGCGTTATGTCGTGCTTCAGCAGACTTTTTAAAGAACTTTCAATAAATTCCTGTATTGTGTTTTTTGTGTTTTTCTGCCTTTGCCAGCCGTTAAAATCAACTCCGTCATATTCAATTGTCAGCCTGTAATTAGTCATTACCGGAACTTAAAATGATTTCACGAAATTAAGCCGCAGCCCGTCGTATGGATTTTCCTTCGTGCCTATAAATTCAGAATTAATTCTTATTCCCGAAGAAGTATTTTTATTCCCTTTGTTTGTTAGTATTACGGCGCTTATCGCGCTGATTAATCTGTTTACAATCAGCCCGGTCGCAAATACTATTCTTGTATTATAAGTTCTTTCACTTTTCTTTCTCTGAAGGTCAAACTGATTTCTGTTAGCGTCATTATCCCAGTTCCAGAAATGTGTATTCACGTCGTAAATCTTATCCCATTGTCCTTTTGCAAGCTTTTCATTGTTATATGTGTAGATACTCTCAAAATTGCCAACGTTTCCGAAATAATCATCATCCTTGCCGTCCTCGTTAAGTCCGGAATGCTGTGCGGCAAATGTTCTGGAATCATCCCTGAGCCAGTTTCCGTAAAGACTTAATCCGGCTACACCCAGCCAGCACGCCGCTTCACTCGCAACAAAATATTTCCCGACATCCATTCTGTCTGCATATAAATGTCCCGCGCCGGGAACCAATAAAGACAGAAATACCGATATGGTAGGATTCTTTTTGTTTCCGGTAATCCGCTCTGTATTTACAGAATCCCTGTAACCGGTTTTAAGTATCTTGTCGGATAATATCTGCTTTTTTGAAAACTCTTCGCTGCTTTTAACCTGCCCGACCGATGTTCCTGCAAAAACTGTTACTGCAAAAACTAAAATTAATTTCTTTAACATTTAATTGTTTTTATTTTTTCTCTAAAGTGGTCTTCATCTTTTTGATGAATTCCTCCGGCTTGAGAAATCCGGTTACTCTTAATTCCTTGATTTCCTCGCCTTTTGCATTCATAAATATAACAACAGGAAGACCTTTAATGTTGAATTTATCTGAAATTGCTTTGTTTTCTTTTGTTAAATCAATTTTAATATTGTTGAATGATTTTGATAAATCGGAAACATCCTTATCCGTATAAGTGAATTTATCGAGCTCCTTGCACTGCGCGCACCAGTCCGCATAGAAATCTATCATTACTGGCGTGTTCTTGTTTTTTATGGAACTCTCAATTGATTCAACGGAATTCATCATTTGCCAGTTCACTTCTGCACTGTGGCTTTCAGGTTTTAATATCCAGGTGCCGTATGCAACTGCAGCAATAGCCAGAATATATTTTATTCTTGTAAATATTGGTGCATTCTGTCCTTTTTTGTCAAAAACAATAAGGTAAACACCTGCAAATATTATGAAAAGCGGATACAGGTACATAAAAACATCTTTTGGAATTATAGGTTCGAGTGTATTTATTGCCATTCCTACCAGTACAAATCCGAAAATTATCTTAACTCCAATCATCCATTCACCCGAGCGGGGTAATTTATTGATTGCGCTCGAAAATGCTGCGAGGAAAATGTATGGCAAGCCAAGTCCCATTGAAAGAACAAAGAATAACAGGAATCCCATAAATGGATTTCCAAGCTTTCCTACATAAACCAGTAAACTCAATACAAAAGGTCCTATGCAGGGTGCAGCTATGAATCCGACCAGGAATCCCATCAGCAATGAACCGAGAAATCCTGAGCGGTTCTTGTTTCCTGCAAGTGCCAGCTTTTGAGGAACCCTTATTTCCCAGAGTCCGAACATACTGGTCGCAAGTGCGGCAAGTATCAATGCTACACCAATAATGACAATCGGATTTTGCAATGCTGTACCGAGAAGGCTTCCTGTTAATGCCGCAAACAGCCCGAGTCCGGTGTATGTTACTGCCATACCAAGGGCATAAAATACACCCATCATAATGCTTTGCATTTTATTACCGCTTGACTGAGCGCCGAAAAAGCTGATTGTTATCGGGATAAGCGGATAAATACACGGAGTAAGATTAAGTGCCAGTCCGCCTAAAAATATGAATAATAATCCAAGGAACATCCCTCTCTCTTCTATGAAATTTGATACTTTATTCTCATCAGGATTCTGACCTTCGATTCTTGTATTTTCTGTCAGGTTCTGCTTTGTCTCATCTTTCTTGCCTGTTTCGGTAGGTTTTGTAAAATCAATTTTCGCAAATATGTCTTTATTGGATATTGCATTCGAAGGTTTTGAATTGTTGATTTTCAGTTTGATATCCACGGGCACAGTTTTCGGTGGATAACAAACGGCATTATCACATGCCTGGTAATTAAAATTCAATTTCACTGTGTATTCACCATCTGCCGGGTTACCTGATGGCAGAAGCCTGAATCCGATTATATTTTCACCCTCATATACCCTTATCTTGCTTTCCGAAAACTCGAATTTCAATAATTTATCTGATGGAAAAAATGAGTTTAAAAGACTGAATTCACCTTTTTCAAATTCTACAGTCGTTTTTATTAATGTCGGGTCATCTACCATATATGAATTTATATGGAATTTTTCTTTAATATTAAGCTTTAATGCAATACTTACAGTGTCTTTTGCCGAGTATGCCTCTTTATTCGAATATACTTTTATGCTTAAATGGTCGGTTTCCTGAGAAAATGCAGAAAATCCGTTTATTAAAAAAAGAATTACTAATATATGTCTGAAAATTTTCATAAAAAAATTGTTTAATATTTGGATATTTTCAAACTTATAAGGGATAATAACCAAATGCAATATAAAAAATTGTGATTTTCGAAAGATTTATGCATTTTCAGGTAAAAATCTCATGCTTGATTTTCTCTTGATTTTAAGTTATTTTTGTATATAAAACATATATTCATTAAATAAAAGAGGATATTGTATTAATAATAATTTACTTTCTCATTTAAAACAAAATTATTATTAACTAATAAAGGAGAATAAATTTGAAACCAACAATAAAAACAAAGACCAAAAGTGACAACCCGTTGAGTGAATTGATTGATGATGAAGTATTCAATACTCTTAAAAAATACAAACTGCTTGATGAAAAAGCAATCAGGGATTATAAAATAAGGCAGATGTATAAGGATATGAGAAGAGAAATGAGTGCCGGTGAAGCAATCGATAAAATTCAGGAATTATTCCCGTATCTGCAATTCGATACAATAAGAAAAATAGTTTATCAGGTATCCAAATAATTTAAAACCGGAATTTTTAGCCCGCCTCAAGCGGGCTTTTTTTTTACTAAAAATATGAAATACGATTATGAAGTTGTCGAAAATCTCCTCGTAGGTTTCCTTCAAAATGAAACTCGGAGAATCGGAATAACAAAGACAGTTATCGGTCTTTCCGGCGGAATTGACTCTGCTGTTTCCGCATACCTGACTGCAAAAGCTCTCGGAAAAGAAAACCTCCTCTGCATAATGTTGCCTTATAAAACCAGCAGCAGGGAAAGTATTACCGATGCCGAACTCGTTATAAAAGACCTCGGTGTCAGAAGCAAAAAAGTCGAAATTACCGATATGGTGGATGCATACATTGCAAAACTTAAAGACGATAATATCTCAAACGTGAGAAAGGGAAACCTGATGGCGAGAATGAGAATGATTGTGCTGTATGATGAATCCGCAAAGGAAAATGCTCTCGTAATCGGTACGGGTAATAAAACCGAAATTCTACTCGGATATTCCACGCTTTTCGGAGATTCAGCGTGTGCTCTGAATCCGCTTGGCGACCTCTATAAAACTCAGATATTCGATCTTGCAAAACATCTTAATATCCCGAAACCACTAATTGATAAAAAACCTTCTGCCGACCTTTGGGAAGGTCAAACCGATGAACAGGAAATGGGAATCACGTACGCTGAAGTCGATAAATACCTTTTTGAAAAAGTTGATGAAAGAAAATCACACGAAGAGCTTCTTCTGATGGGATATTCAAAAGAGTATATGGATAGAATCGACAGGATGATTTATCGCAATCAGTTCAAGCGCGTTCCGCCGATTATAGCAAAAGTATCAAACAGAACTGTAAATGTAGACTTCCGATATAACCGCGACTGGAATACGTAATTCGATTTGTAAGATTCATAAGATTGAAGATTAAAGATTGAAGATTGAAGATTAAAAGTAATAGCTCTTCATTCAGAATTCTAAATTCATAATTCAGCATTCTTTACGCTTTCGCTCTTCATTCAGAATTCATAATTCAGAATTCTGCATTTAATTTCTCCTTTATTCTTTAATAATTCTTTAGTATTTATACACTTGAATTAATAATAGAAAAACCACTATTGAAGAAAATTTTCATAGTCATATTTTTATTTGTTTTTGCAAATGCATTCACGCAGAATTATCGAAACGGCTGCGTTTCATCTGCAGATGAACTCGCCACCGAAGTCGGCATTAAAATCCTTAAAGAAGGAGGAAATGCAATTGATGCCGCAATCGGAGTCGGATTCGCTCTCGCTGTCGTTCATCCTCAGGCAGGCAATATCGGCGGCGGAGGATTTATTGTTATTCAATTCATCGGCGGAAAAAACACTTCGATTGATTACCGTGAAAAAGCGCCTCTTCTCGCTTCGAGGGATATGTACCTGGATGCAAGCGGAAATGTTATAAATGAACTTAGCACTACAGGGCACCTTGCAGCAGGCGTTCCCGGCTCTGTAGCCGGAATGCTCTATGCACTCGAAAAATACGGAACTATGAGCCGCGCAGATGTGATGAAATATGCTATCGACCTTGCAGAAAACGGATTTGTAATCAGCTCTCACCTTGCATCGGCTTTGAATTCCTTCAGGAGCGATTTTTCGAAATTTCCCGGCTCTAAAAATATTTTCGTTAAAAAATTCAAGGGTGGCGATTTGCTCGTACAGCGCGACCTTGCTAATACCCTTAAAGATATACGCGACTATGGCAGAGACGGATTTTATAAAGGTAGGGTTGCTGATTTAATTGTGAATGAAATGAAAAGAGGCGGAGGAATAATTTCATATAAAGACCTCGAGAATTATAATGCCGTCGAACGCGACGTAATAAAAGGAAAATACCGCGGATATGATTTGATTTCAATGGGACCGCCTGCAAGCGGTGGAATGTGCCTGTTTTATCTTTTGAATATTGTTGAAATGTTTGACCTTGCCGGTACGGGTTTCCATTCCGCAGGCGTGATTCATCTCTTTGCTGAAGCAATGCGCCGTGTATATGCCGATAGAAGCGAATTTATGGGCGATGCGGATTTTGTTTCTGTTCCTGTTGATATACTCACTTCAAAGAATTATGCTAAAAAAAGACTTAAAGATTTTGACGAATATAAAGCATCAAACAGCGATAATGTTAAGCACGGCAATGCGTATTACCGCGAACATCTCGAAACAACCCATTATTCAGTTGCCGACAGGTGGGGGAACTGCGTTTCGGTAACTACAACTCTTAACGATAACTTCGGATGTAAGCTCGTGGTCGATGGTGCTGGATTTCTTCTAAATAATGAAATGGATGACTTTTCTTCAAAACCGGGTGCACCGAATATGTACGGACTGCTGGGCAGCGAAGCAAATTCAATCGCTCCGAATAAGAGAATGCTGAGCTCGATGACTCCGACTATCGTTATGAAAGACGGTAAGCCGTTTCTTATTGTCGGCTCGCCGGGCGGAGGAAAAATCATTACATCAGTTTTCCAGACCATAATCAATATTATTGATTATAAAATGAGCCTGAAAGATGCCATCGATTCTCCGCGTCTTCACCATCAGTGGTATCCCGACTATATCCAGGTGGAAAGCGGCGTGCTGGATAGAAATACCAGAGCCCAGCTCACTCAGCTCGGACATAAGATAAAGGATATCGGCGACTTCGGCAGAATTGATGCCATTATTTTCAATGAAGACGGCTCGATGTCAGGTCATTCAGACATTCGCGGCTACGGCAAAGCTATGGGATTCTAATTCAACGGTTTAAATTTTTTTATAAATAATATTCAACAAAATGGGAAAAAAATTTTTATTATTAATTGCTGTGCTATTCGCAATAAATAATCTTGCATTCAGTATCCCGTCTGAATCTCCCGATTCTTCATATATTAATTTTTCCGCTCACTCAAAATTCTGGTATTTCTGGAAAGACTTCAGCCGTGCAGTGAAAACAGGTGATGCGGAAAATGTAACCAGGATGACAAATTTTCCTTTCGTTGATTATTATAACAAGGCATACAACCGCGTTACTCTTACCGCAAACGATGAATCTGAATTTAAGGAGCTTTACAGCAAAATATTCAAAGCAAGTGTTGTGGAAATGTGCACGTATGACTTCCCGATAACCTGTGATATGATTACTTATTCGGACCATCTGCCAAAGGACTGCTTCACTGCGGAAGAGAAAATGTTCAGCCCCGAATATTTTTTTATTATATGCAAAGACTCTGACCGTAACCTTATGTTCGGCAAAGTCGGCGGAGTTTATAAACTCATCGGCATAAAGTATCTGTAATCACTATCACTGATTTCACTGATTCCGCTGATTACATATCACTGATTCTCCTGATTACTCAGATTGCATTGATTAGAGCAGTGTATTCTTATTAATAAGTTCTAATTTATCTTTATAAATCACCTCCGTTTTATTATTTTACCTTATACTTTATACTTTATACTTTATACTTTATACTTTATACTTTATACTTTATACTTTATACTTTTTACGATTTACTTTACAAACTTTACAAACTTTACAAACTTTATAAACTTTACAAACTGGACAGGGTGATTTTCCATATCGATATGGATGCCTTCTTTGCTTCTTGCGAAGAAGCTGTGAATCCCGCGCTGAAAGGGAAGCCCCTGATAGTCGGCGGACTGAAAACCGATATCCGCAGCATCGTCTTATGCCCGAATTATCTTGCCCGTGCGCGAGGTATTAAAACCGCAATGCCATACACTCAAGCTCTCCGGCTTGCTCCCGACGGGAATTTTATTCGCGGCACACGCGGACTTTATTCGGACTATTCAAAACGTGTCAGGGAAATCCTGTATAAATACACTCCCGAAGTCGAGCCCGCCAGCATAGACGAGGCATACCTCGAAGTCTCAGGTGTACTGCATTCTTATAATAATGACCCTGTAAAACTTGCGCAGGTCATTAAAGATGATATAAAGAACACACTGAAAATCACCTGCTCGGTCGGCATCTCGCGGAAAAAAGTCTGCTCCAAAATCGGCTCCAAGCAGAATAAGCCCGACGGCATTACTCTCGTTCCTTTCGGAAAGGAAAAGGAATTCCTCGCGCCTCTGCCCGTACAGCGCATTCCGGGTGTGGGCAAGAAAACCCTTGTCAAGCTTCAGAAATACGGAGTCGTTACTATTGGCGATTTGCTTAAGTTCGATGTCTCTTTTTTCGAAAATGAAATCGGCGTGTATTCTTCCTATCTCTACCGCGTTGCCTGCGGCGAGGACGACAGGGAAGTTCATTCCGAAAGCAGCGGCATTCAGAAATCCCTCTCCAAAGAAAATACTTTTTATGAGGATACAAATGATATGGATTTTCTGAAAAGCGAACTCTACTCCCTCCTTGAAAAAGCATGCGCCCGTCTGCGCCGTCATAAAATCACGGGCAAGACTCTTACCGTGAAAGTGAAATATTCCGATTTCACCATCGGACAGAAATCATTTACCCGCACGCGCTTCTCGAATGTGGAAATGGATTTCTATGAAGATGCACTCGTGCTGATGAAAACACTGCTTTCAAAAGGCAGAAAAATCCGCCTGCTTGGCGTTAAGTTCAATGAACTGCTCGATGAAGACGGAGCCGTGCAGGAAAATCTTTTCTATGATGAGGAAAAAATGAATACAGTCGTCCGCAACCTGGATAAAATCCGCAAGAAATATAATTTCGATATAATCAAATTCGGCAAGAACTTTGAGGAGAAGTAAAACCTTTTTTTACACAGAGGCAGGGAGAAGAGCCTTTCACGAAGTATCACAAAGGAAGAGCATTTCACGAAGTATCACGAAGGAAAATTCCCCACACAATTTTGTTATTCTAGCTGGGTACCCTTTGGGTCAAGCTGGAAACGTTTTTTGTTCAGCAGAGCAAATCCATAAGGTTTTACTTCTCGTTACCAAGCTCCAGCTTGGTAACGCATAACATTTAACTATCTTTTATATTGCCGTCAGCTTAAGCTGACGTATAAATATGTCGCAGCAATACCGGCTTTAGCCGCATTATTTGCAAATATTACCCAATCACAAATCACTAACAACTAAAAACTTCCTTGACATTTACATATAATCTAATTAGCTTAAACAAAAATATTAAAATATGCTAAAAGGATTATATTATGAAAAAAATATCAGTAAAACGCCTCCCCGCCGAAATTCGCAAATGGGCTGAAAATTTCGATGACTTCTGGTTCCATAAATATGTCCGCTCTCTAGGCTATACAGTTAAAGAAGTTGTAAGTATATCCAAAAAAAATGATGATGTCTGCCTCGCTATGAAGTTTGCCGTGGATTCCATTTTTGAAAAACTTTTATATAGATTGGCAAACAGAACTTTTACCAGAGAAGCTGCCCATTTCGCAATTAAAGTATATGAAAGCCAAATGTTGCCCGTTACTCGGGAAATTATTGAAATCGACCTTAAACTCGATAAGGATTGTAATTATGATGATGAAATTCAGGATGAAGATGAAGAAGATGATAATGATGCTGATGATTAGATAATTTAATTTGCTCTCTTTTTTAAAATCTTTGTTTTTAAAAAATTAATTTATATTATAAATTATGAATAAAGTAGATTCGGAAAAAAAGTTTATTGAACTCCGCTCCGCTGGCTTTTCCCTTAGCAATATTGCCAAAATGCTTTCAAAATCACAAACTACAATGGTCGCTTGGAATAAAAAACATTTCTCCGTTGTTCAAAGTATTAAAAAAACTGAACTTGAAGAACTCCGTCTTATCCTCCTTGAGGATAAAAAATCGCGTCTCGATTTTCTTCGGGCTGAACTTCAAAAAATTAAAAAGAAAATCGATACAAATGAAATCATTCTCCGGTATGAAGATCTTGTCAATCTTGCTATCAAAGTTTCCGATGCTATCGACCGTACTCAAAGACAAATTGCTTATTCTAATCAAAATGATACCGAAGTACAATCCGATATTGCTGAAAATACCGATTCCGTTAAGGATTCAACTGATTGTACTAAAACTGTATCAAAACTGTAGTACTTTTTTGAAAATGAGTAACTTCATAAAATATATTATCTTATTCCCTGTACCTCTCAAAACCGGTACATTTCTCAAAATCAGAATGATTTGGAAATGTTATATTTTTTACTTTTTCCTTATACCAATGTTCTATTTTTTTATTAATCTTACGAATCTTATGAATCTTACAAATCTTACGAATCTTACGAATATTACGAATCTTTTTATTGTTTTTATTGTTATTTAAATTGTAAATCAAAATTTTCAAATCAAATTATAAATGGCAAAGAAGAAAGTAAACGGCGAAAAAGACTATTTAAAAGACATTGATAATTACTTCGGATTATCCGAAGTCCAGCTTATCGAAGCGTATAAATATATGCTGACCACAAGGCTAACGGATGACAGGATTGAAACCCTGATTAAACAAGGCAAGGCGGGATTTCTGATTTCCGGCTCGGGACACGAGGGAATTCAGGTGGCTACTGCAATGGCAATGAGGCCGGGCAAGGATTGGTTTTATACCTATTACCGTGATGATGCTCTTGCGCTTGCGCTCGGACTTACAGTGGAAAATATTTTCCAGAGCACGCTTGGTAAAGCAACCTGCCCTTTTACAGGCGGCAGGCAGATGCCCTCGCACCTGGGAAGCAAGTCGCTCAGAATGCCGATTCCTTCTTCGCCTACCGGCTCGCAATACCTGCAGGCAGTCGGCACGGCGCTTAGCTGTAAGTTCAGGAATACAGATGAAATAGTTTATGTATCGGGCGGCGAAGGTTCAACTGCAGAAGGTGAATTTTACGAGGCAATTAACTGGGCATCGAGAGAAATGCTTCCCGTGATTTTCTGCATACAGAATAATAAATTTGCAATATCGGTACCGGTTGAGCATCAGCATACGGGCGGCTCGGTTTATAAGCTGACGGCAGGATTCGAAAACCTTAACCGCTTCCAGGTTGACGGCACGGATTTTCTTCAGAGTTATGCCGTTGCAAAAGAAGCTGTTCGCCTTGCGCGGGAGGGAAAAGGTCCTTCCCTGATTTACGCAGATGTGGTCAGACTGCGCTCCCACTCGGCTTCGGACGTTCAGGAAAAATACCGCTCGAAGGAATCGCTCGAAGAGGATTTGAAAAATGACCCGATTATAAAACTTGAAAAGTTTCTGGTTGAGCATAATATTTTATCTCAGGATAAAATCGATGAAATGAAAATCGAAATTGCAAATGATATTTTAAGAATAGCTGATGAAGTTTTTACTCAGCCGAATCCGGAAGCATCAACAGTGGAAGATTTTATGTACTGTCCTGATGATGAGCAAAATAAAATCGAGTATGAAAAAACAACTCCCGAAGGCGCGCCCGTTGTTATGGTGGATGCAATCACACACGCGCTTCACGAAGAGATGGAAAAGAATCCCGATATGGTGATTTACGGAGAAGATATTGCAGACGGCAAGGGCGGAGTATTCACGGCTACGAAAGGTCTTTCGACTAAGTTCGGCTCGAAAAGGGTTTTTAATTCACCTCTTGCCGAAGCCTCAATCGTGGGAACGGCAATCGGTCTTTCTTTAACGGGATTAAAACCTGTTGTCGAAATCCAGTTTGCAGATTATATTTTCCCGGCTATGATGCAAATAAGGGATGAACTTGTAATGTACCGCTACCGCTCCAATAACCAGTTTTCCTGTCCCGTAACTATCCGCGCGGCTTGCGGCGGATACATCGGCGGCGGACATTACCACTCTCAGAATATTGAAGCGATTTTTGCAAAGTGCCCGGGTATGTATATTGCCTATCCTTCTAATGCGGCCGATGCAAAAGGGCTTCTTAAAACAGCAGTTAATCTTAATGACCCTGTATTATTTTTGGAACATAAATTTTTATACCGCCAGCCCTATGCAAAATCACCCGAGCCCGATGCGGATTATTATTTGCCGTTTGGCAAAGCCGCAATAAAAAGAGCAGGCGACGATATCACGATTGTAGCATACGGAGCAATGGTGGAAAAAGGAATCCGCGCTTCCAAGGAAATGGAAAAGAGGGGAGTCGGAGTGGAAGTAATTGATTTAAGAACAATTGTTCCTCTCGACTCAGAAACAATTTTAAAATCCGTGAAGAAGACAGGCAAAGTGATAGTAGTTTATGAAGACTCGCGGTTTATGGGATTCGGCTCGGAAATAGTTGCACAGATTTCTGAGCAGGCATTTGAATATCTTGATGCTCCTATAAAAAGAGTAGCGGGATTAAATGTGCACGTGCCTTTCCATCCGAACCTTGAAAAAGCTGCACTGCCGCAGGATGACTGGGTTTTGAAAGCTTGTGAAGAAATTGCTGCATATTAATTTTATTATATAAAAAAAAGTCCTCCGATGAATTTCGGAGGACTTTTTATTTGTTCTTTGAAATAAATTATTTACTTATCGGGACATTCTGAGTTGTATAGTAAACTACTTTTCTTCCTTGTGCACCTGATGCAGCTGTCCATGTCAGTTGAGTCTGAATTCTGAATACAGGGAATTTATAACCCTGTATGTACCAGCTGTAAATTATCATGCTTCCGTAAGAAATTGAGCTTCCGTTAATTGTATCTATTTCCGAAATGACAATTTTTTGTCTTAATACATTTGAATATGAGACATTTCCTGGAAGAATTATTGTACCGTAACCATCACCTACTACCGTATCGATAAATTTTCCCCAGGATGTAATATTTGATGACTGTCTGACCTGATGAGTTCTTCCGCTGTCAACATACATTGTATTATAGGTTAACGGTCCTTTTGTCATTTGCACGGATGGCAGCCATTGATATAACTGAAGTCCGTTGATGGAATCCGCATCACCATAAGCCTGAAAATATGGAGGCTGGTTCAAATCGATTCTGAAAAATGCATAATGCGGTTGCGGAGAATTCAGTCTTATGTTAGCAATATTGGACTGTGGAAAATGCCAGAACATTGGGGATACGGTAGGTTCTACCCACTCATCTCCCTGTTCGACTGGTTCAATAATAATATTAGAAAAATTCCATGTTGTGTTAGCTCCACCCGGACCGGGATTAACATTTGTATCACAATAATAATATTTCTGAACATCACCTATCATTGGCAAGTAACCTGAGGTCAAAGTCAGAATCTGGGGAGTCGAGGAATATGTTATTGTTATACTCCAGGATTTTATCACTCCGGTTCTGAAAGAACCTGAATTGTAAATTTTAAGTGTCCAGTAACCGGATGGGTCTGAATTAATGAAATTGCTAAGCGGCACCTGAGGTTTGAAAGTACCGGTGAACGGATAAGTGCCGTTGCTTATGTTAGTATGACCTGAATCACTCAGCACAGTATTTGTCATGTTACCGGGTCCCGGTGCAACTATCGGTGTATCAATGACGAAAACTTCGACACCCCTGTGAACAAGTGCGAACCTCAGATTGCTCACGGTTATTCCTTCGAGGCTGGCAAGGTTCAGCTTTACGTTTGACACATTTTGTGCATTTATTCCAAAGGATATATTTGCATTGATGGAATCGTTTGTCCAGTCATTGGGTGCGATAGTTTTATTCGGAGTTGAAGAATATGTCTGTGTTACAGGTGTAGTCCCTGTTCCTCCTGTCGGTGATGCAGTGTCATTTTTATTGCAGGAATTTAAAAAGATAATCAGTATAAAAATGAATGGAACTGTGTAAATTAAATTTTTCATATTATAAAATTTATATTAAAAAATAAATAAATTTACAAAACATCAAAGCTTAAATAATGCAGTATTGATAATTTCAAATCCCTTAACAGAAATAATCAGATACTGTATTAAATATTTAATTTATCAGTTGTTTCTTCCTCTTTGAATGATATGTTAGATTAAGGATTTTTTACTTTTAAATCAAGTATAAATTATGTCTTAGACTTCCGAAATCATTTTTCTCATTTCCTGGATTTGGAATTGTGAGCCCAGTAAAATAAGTTTTGCATCTGAATCAATTACCGTATCCGGAGAAGGATTAATTTTATAGCTTCCGTCGTTAAGCCTGAGACCAATTAGGTTGGCTCCGGTACGGTTTCTGATATCAAGTTCGCGGATTGTTTTATTTTTAAATTTAGCGGATATATTATTCAGTGATAATTCTTCAAATGTCAGACTAATATCGGAACCCTGTCCGGTAAGATTGGCAATGAAATCGGTAATAAAAGGTTTGGTCACCAAAGCAGCCATATGCGCCCCGCCGATTTTTTCAGGCATTATAACGCTGTTTGCTCCGGCTCTTTTAAGTTTGCTTTCGGAGGATTCATTTGATGCTCTGCTTATTATTGTAATATCGGGATTAAGTTCTCTGGCAGTAAGAACCACATAAACGTTATCAGGGTCTTCGGGAAGAGTAGTGATTATTGCTTTTGCTTTTTTTATTCCAACAGTCAAAAGAGTTTCTTCCTCTGTAGCATCACCGTCATAGAAAAGAATATGATTGTCGAGTTTAAGGTATTCTATAACGTTTTCGCGGCTTTCAACAACAATAAAAGGGATATTATCATCAGCCAGTTCAAGACAGATTTGTCTTCCTGTTCTGCCGTAACCGCATACGACTACGTGGTTTTCGAGTTTGTCTATTTTCTTGTTCACGTTGTAGTGTTTAAAAAAATTATTAAATTCGCCTTCAATAATGAACTTTGCTATTAAAGTAACGCCGTAAAAAAATAATCCAATATTAGAAACAATTAAAAATATTGTGAAAATTCTACCGGAATCTGAGAGAGGGTGAACTTCCTGAAAGCCTACAGTCGAAATAGTAGTAACAGTCATATACAGAGCTTCAAGAAAAGTAAAATCTTCTATTGCCATATAACCGACAATACCAATTGAAAAACATATCAGGATTAGTAAAAAAATTAAAAAAGTATCTTTAAAATATCTGAATCCTAATTTGATATTTTCTGTTTTGTACATTAGATATTATGTTGAGTTACAAACTCATTATTATTAAATTAACACAATAAAATAAATAAATAAATATAAATAAATATAAGAATATGAAGGAATTTGACTTAACTGTAATCGGAAGCGGTCCGGGTGGATATACGGCTGCAATAAGGGCTGCACAGCTTGGTTTTAAAACAGCAATAATTGAGCGCGATAAATTAGGAGGCGTATGCCTTAACTGGGGATGCATACCGACTAAGTCCCTGTTGAAGGATGCCGAAATAATGAATTCGCTCAAACATCTGAAAGAACACGGAATAAGTGCTGAAAATATAAGTTTTGATCTTTCAAAAATCATAGATCGTTCCAGAAAAGTGGCAACGGCTTCGGAAAAAGGTGTTCAATATTTAATGAAAAAGAATAATATTACGGTAATTCAGGGGACAGGGAAATTCAAGAAGGATAAAACTATCAGTTTATTGGACAAAGACGGCAAGGAAATTGAAATAGTAAAATCAAAACATACTATAGTAGCGACAGGTGCAAGGGCCAGGACGTTGGGAAACATAAAGTTTGATGAAGAAAAAATATTATCTTCGACCGGAGCAATGTTGCAGAAGAAGGTTCCGGGAAAAATGTTGATAGTTGGTAGTGGTGCAATAGGTATGGAGTTTGCATACTTTTACAGTGCATTCGGAACAGAGGTTACTATAATAGAAATGCTTCCGCAAATACTTCCGATAGAGGATAAGGAGATATCCGAAACCGTAGCACGGGAATTTAAGAAACTCGGAATAAAAATTTATACTGATACGAAGACAGAGGATGTAAAGGTAAAAGGCGACAAGGTTTACACGACTGTATCGGGAAAGGCAAACGAGACATTTGAATCAGATTGTGTTTTGCTTGCAGTGGGAGTAACCGGAAATATTGAAAATCTCGGGCTTGAGGATATTGGAGTTGAGTTATTTAAGAATGCAATAAAAGTTGATACGGATTACAGGACTAATGTGGAAGGTATTTATGCAATAGGTGATGCGGCACTGATAGACCCGAAGGGCAAGCCGTGGCTGGCACACGTGGCATCGGGTGAGGCGGTGAACTGCATCGAGAAAATAAAAGGTCATCCGGTTGAGGACATTAATTACGGAAATATTCCGGGTTGCACGTATTGCCAGCCGCAGGTAGCTTCGGTAGGTCTTACGGAAGAAAAGGCGAGGGCACAGGGATACGAACTTGCCGTCGGGAAATTCCCATTTTCCGCAAACGGAAAGTCCAGGGCAATGGGTGAGACAGTTGGGATGGTGAAGCTGATTTTTGACAAGAAATACGGAGAATTACTGGGTGCTCACATTGTAGGAAATGAAGCAACTGAGCTGATTAGCGAGTTGGTAATACTGAAGTCACTGGAAGGTACCGGGGAATCGCTGATAAAAACCATACACGCGCACCCGTCCTTATCAGAATCAATAATGGAAGCGGCAGGAGTTGCATTTGGAGAAGCTATAAACATATAAAGAATTGCGTATTTTTTTATCAATTGATTTATCATTAATATATTAATATTTTAATTTGGTTCGTAATATAGTAATTATAATTATTACATTGTAATTACTCCATTTACGGATTAATATTTATTAACATTTATTTAAGGAGTAAAAATCATGGAAGAAAACAAAATGGCCAAAGGATTAATGGTTGGTTTTTTAGCTGGCGGCATTGTGGGTGGAATTATCGCCCTGTTATATGCGCCCAAATCCGGAAGAGAATTAAGAAACGACATCAGGATGAAGAAGGACGAATTTCTTGATGATACATCTGAATACATGCAGATAGCAAAAGAAAAAGCGTCCGAACTGATAAATGACGGAAAGAAAAAATCCGAACAATTAATTCAGGAAGCAAAGAAAAAAGCAAGCAACCTGATTGACGATGCTAACTCATTATTGAGCGACGCAAAAGAAAAAGCCTCTGAAAAATTCAGCAATACGAAAGAAAAGATTTCTGTTGAAACAGACAGGATAAAAGATGCTTTTAAAGCCGGGATAGATGCTTACAACGAAGAAAAGAACAAAGCATAAAAGTTCTTTTTTCATAAACCACTAAACACATAAAGAATTGAACGATACGTATCAAATATTAGTTAGCATTTCGATTATTATTCAGATTATTCTTTTTATTGCGTTTATTGTATTGATATTTTCTCTTACCGGTTACCTCAAAAAATTAATCGCAAAGACCGATGAGCTGAAAGTTGATCTCAACAATTTCAAACTGAGGCTGGACCCATTAATTGATGATACTCTTGAACTTGTAAAGAAACTCAATACTATTTCAGGTAAGATAGACGATAACATGGAAAATGTTAAGAAGGTAACCGAAAAGGTCAGAGTCTTAACCGAGGATATTTACGAATTCAAGAATAAGCTTCAGAGAAAAATAGAGCCGCCTATCAATGATACAATAAATTTTTACTCTGCGATTGTTAAAGGAATTAAAGTTTTTACTGACCGGTTAAAAACAACCAGGAACGAGAAACTTTCCTCGGACAATCTGCTCTTCGATGATAAAATTGATTATGATGTCGAAATAAAGGAAGAATATAATGATATCAACAAGGAGCTTAATGAAGTAAGGAAGAAACTCGAAGAAATGAAAAGAGTATAATCTGTAAAAAGGTAGAATAACATTTTTTTAAACCCGTAAGTGCAGAGAGCGCTCACGGGTTTTTGTTTTTTAAATACTGATAATAATTTTACCCAGTTGTTCGGATTTATGCATTCGCCGAAAAGCACTGACAGCATCTTTCATTTCAAATACTTTATCAACTACTGGTGTTATTTTTTTGTCATTAATGTAATCAATCATATTTTTGAAATCAGAATCAGAGCCCATAGTGGTGCCGAGTATGGAAGCCTGTTTCCAGAATATTTTTCTGGTATCGAGATTTTTAATTATACCTGTTGTAGCGCCGTAGTTCACAATTTTACCGCCCTGGTTCAGTACGTTCAGGCATTTTGATATTGTTTCACCGCCGGTTCCGTCAATAACAAAGTTGAACCCTCCGCATAAAGAATTTAATTCTTTATCCCAGTTCTCGTTTTTATAATTAACACCGGCTTTAGCTCCAAGTTCAAGAGCTTTACTCAATTTACTATCGCAACCCGAAGTTACGTATACATTTGCGCAGAAACTTGTCGCAAAAAGTAAGGCAAATGTCGAGACTCCGCCTCCGATTCCGGTGACAAGAACATTTTTTCCTTTTTCAATTTTACCGCGTGTGAATACCGCCCTATAAGCCGTAAGACCTGCAAGCGGCAAAGCTGATGCCTGAATCATATCCAGGTGAGCAGGTTTCTTATAAACTTTGGATTTATCGATTGCAATATACTCTTCGAGAGTGCCGTTATCGGGGAGTCCAATAATTTTGAAATCCCTGCTTTGAAAATTTTCATCGGAGCCGAAATTTATTCCCGGGTTAATTACGACTTCATCACCCGCAGAAAAATCTTTTACATTCTTTCCAATTGACTCAATGATACCGGAACAATCAGAACCCAAAACAACCGGAAGCTTTATCCCTGCATACAGGCCTTTTGTAATCCAGAGGTCTCTGTGGTTGAGAGCAGCGTAATTTATTTTTACTAAAACTTCATTCTCATTTATTTCCTGAATGGGTATATCATCTATTACCAGATTTTCCTTTAATTTTTCGATTTCCCCGGTTTGTTTCAGTAATACTGCTTTCATAAATTTATAATTTAATTTTTATCGAAACGGGGCAGTGGTCGCTTCCGAATACATCAGGATGAATTTTTGCAGAAGTTATATTACCAGCAAAATCTTCCGAGACCATGAAATAATCTATTCTCCATCCGACATTTCTTTCGCGAGCGCGCGTGAACATATCCCAGTATGTATATTGTTCGGGTTTCTTGTTGAACTTTCTGAAAATATCGACATAGCCGAGATTTATGATTGTATCTATCCAGGCTCTTTCTTCGGGAAGAAAGCCTGTATTGTTCTCGTTTTCCTTAGGGCGTGAGAGGTCAATTTCCTTATGGGCTGTGTTATAGTCCCCGGTGACAATAACGCCTTTTCTATCACGGTATTTATTCAGGTATGCAAAGAGTTCGTCATAAAATCTGAGTTTATATTCAACTCTTTCGGGTCCTCTACCTCCGTTTGGAAAGTAAGCGTTTGCAAGAATGAATTTATCATATTCGGTAAAGATTACACGACCTTCAACATCAAATTCATTTTTACCCAGTCCCTTGAAAATGTTCTTTGGCTTTATCTTAGTGTATGTGCCGACTCCGGAGTATCCTTTCTTTTCAGCAGAGAACCAGATTGACTCATAGCCTTTTATTTTTATGAGTTCATCGGGAAGCTGGTCGGGCTGAGCTTTTGTTTCCTGAAGGCAGATGATGTCGCCTTTTGCTTTTTTAACCCAGTCAAGGAAACCTTTTTTATGAGCGGCCCTGATGCCGTTAACATTCCACGTGTAAATGGTAATTGATTTTTTATCCATATTTCAAAATAATATTTAGTAAAAACATATTAAATACTTAAATACAAATATTATGTCATTTTATTTGCAGTTAAATAAAGGTATTTTTGAATACTACAAAAGTAAACCAATTTTTATATCTAATAGTTTTATGTCAGTACACAAACTCGATTCGTTTTTCAATCCAAAGAGAATAGCTTTAATAGGAGCTTCGATAAATCCAAACAGCGTAAGCGGAAAGGTCCTGAGCAATCTTGTCGGAGGGGGTTTCAGGGGTGTTGTATATCCCGTTAATCCCAAGTTCGAAGCAGTGCTCGGAATTCAATGCTATCCGGATTTAAAGTCGTTACCGAAAACACCCGACCTTGCAGTGATTTGCACTGCAGCAGAGCAGGTGCCTGAATACATAGATAAGTGCGGTGAATCAGGTATTTTTAATGTAATAATAATGTCAGCGGGATTTAAGGAAGCAGGGGAAGAAGGTATAAAGCTTGAACAGCAAATAAAAGAGTACATTAAGAAGCATAATGACATGCGCGTAATGGGTCCGAACTGTCTCGGACTAATTGTTCCGTCTTTAAACTTAAATGTCAGTTTTGCATCGGGCATGCCTAAGAGCGGGAACATAGCATTCATATCCCAGTCGGGTGCGCTTTGCACTTCAGTACTGGACTGGGCAATCGAAAAGAAAATAGGATTTTCTTATTTCACCTCGATAGGGAATTCACTTGATGTTGATTTTTCGGATTTAATAGATTTTTTCGGAGAAGACGATAAAACAAAATCTATAGTTTTATATGTAGAATCTATTTCACAGGCAAGAAAATTCATGACAGCAGCCCGTTCATTTGCACGCTCCAAGCCGATAGTCGCTTACAAGGCAGGTCGTTTTCCGGAATCTGCCAAAGTTGCCGCATCTCACACCGGTGCGATGGCTGCGGAAGATGCAATTTACGATGCGGCATTCAAGCGGGTTGGTATTGCAAGAGTCTTTGATATAGGTGATATATTTGACTGCACTGAATTGATTGGACGCGGCAAAATTCCAAAAGGTCCTAAGCTTTGCATAGTAACCAATGCAGGGGGACCGGGAGTTATGGCTACTGACAGCCTGATTGAGCACGATGGGGAATTATCGGAATTATCGGAGGAGACAATAGCCCAGTTAAATGCGAATCTTCCTGCATATTGGTCAAAAGCAAATCCTGTAGATGTTTTAGGGGATGCAAATTCAAAGAGAATCTCGAAAGCGGTGCAGATTGTTTTACCTGATAAAGGTGTTGATGCTGTATTGATAATCCTCACACCACAAGCGATGACAAATCCGACTGCAACGGCAAAAGAGATTGCGAAATTAGCTGTTGATACAAAAAAGCCCATTTTAACAGCATGGCTGGGTGGTGAGCGGATGAGAGAGGGTATGCAGATTTTAAGTGACGCAGGAGTTCCTGTTTACCAGACACCTGAGCAGGCAGTGAGGTCATTCATGACACTGGTTTCTTATTCAAGAAATTTATCAAGCTTATACGAGACACCGAAAGAAATTCCAGTTGAATTTCCGATTGACAGGTCAAAGCTGAAAAAAGATTTTACAAAATTATGCAGACAGGAAAATGCGGAAGGAGATACGGTAATACTTTCAGAATCAATATCAAAAACGATACTTGATGCTTACGGTATACCCGTCTCAAATCCAGTTTTTGCAAATTCAGAAAAGGAAGCAATTGCGGTTTCAAACAAGACAGGTTATCCTGTTGTAATGAAAATACATTCTCCTGATATAACTCACAAGACTGATGTCGGAGGCGTGGAATTGAATCTTCAGGATGATGAGATGGTAAGTTCTGCATATAAAAGAATGATGAATAATGTAAAGACAAAACAACCGGATGCTGTAATTGAAGGAGTTACAATTCAGCAGATGGTAAAGAAAAAAGACGGAGTGGAGATGATTCTCGGGATTAAAAAAGATTCGACATTCGGTACTGTTATTCTTACCGGGATGGGAGGAACGGGGGCGGAGCTTTTCAAAGACAGGACAATTGGATTTCCTCCGTTGAATGAGAGGCTTGCATACCAGATGCTTGAATCGCTTAAAATTTTTCCTTTGCTGAAAGGTTACAGGGGCAAACCGCCCGTTAAAATTGATAAGCTTATAGAAATACTGATAAGATTATCGTATCTTGCCGCAGACTATCCTGAAATAATTGAACTTGACATAAATCCACTTCTGATTTCGCAATCCGGCGCAATAGCACTGGATGCGAGGATAGTAGTGGATTCGGCGATGCTGAATAAATCCGCAAGGCCCTATGAGCATTTGGCGATGAAACCGTATCCTGAAGAATACATTAAGGAAACAAAGCTCCCTGACGGTACGGAAGTGCTTTTCAGGCCGATAAAGCCGGAAGATGAGCCGCTGTGGATGGAATTGCTTGCGAGCTGTTCGAGAGAATCTATTTATTCGAGGTTCAGGTATTTTTTCCAGTGGCAGTCTCACGAAGTTGCGACAAGATACTGTTATATAGATTATGACAGGGAGATTGCAATCGTAGCGGAAATAAAAGACGGGGATAAAAGGAAATTAATAGGAGTAGGAAGATTAATAGCAGATCCCGACCATGAAACCGTAGAATATGCTATATTAATTTCGGATTCCTGGCAGAACAGGGATATTGGCGGGATACTGACTGATTACTGTTTTGAGATTGCAAAACACTGGGGATTGAAAAAAATTGTTGCGCAGACAACATCAGATAATCAAAGAATGATAGCGGTATTTCAAAAACGCGGATTTGAAATAGAGGTTGACCCGTCGAGTTCGATGGTGGATGTGGTGAAACCGCTTCTTTAGAACAGTAAATAGTAAATTGTAAGAGCGAACAATCGTGAATCTTGAATTATGAATCGTGAATCGTGAATCGTGAATAGTCAATCGTGAATAGTCAATCGTGAATCGTGAATAGTCAATCGTGAATCGTAAATCGTGAATCGTGAATAGTCAACCGTGAATCGTCAATAGTAAAACGTAAAACGTAAAACGTAAAACGTAAGATCTTGAAGCCTAAGAATAAAATATTATTTCACAGAGAGACATAGAGAATCACTGAGCGGTACTGAGAAATTCTAAATATTTATTGGACTTATTTATAATTCAAAATTCAGAATTCTTAATTTCTATTAAGATTACCACTTATCCCAGTGGATATTCTTTTCGTCGAATTTTTCTTTTGGCTTATCCTCGCCTGTTGGCTTGCCGATCGGCATAACGCACAGGGGAATAATATTATCCGGAATATTCAGAATCTTTCTTACTGTATTCATCCTGTCGTTATCGGGATATGCGGCTGTCCAGATTCCGCCCAGACCGAGGGATTCAACCGCAAGCAGTATATTCTCACCCGCAAGTGAGCAATCTATTATGGCAAATTCGGTTAAGTTGTTATATGCTTTCTCCGGCAATGCGCAAATAATTATAGCGGCACCTGCCTGAAAGAGCATTTTTGCAGAAGGCAGCTTATCGGCGAGCTCATCCAGGATTTTTCTGTCTGTAACGGCAATAAAATTCCAAGGTTGCTTGTTAACTGCAGTAGGAGCACACATTCCAGCTTCGAGAATTTTTTTCAGGTCATCCTTGCTTACAACATCACCGGTGAAGTGCCTGACGCTTTTCCTGTTTTTGATGGTTTTTATTGTTTCGTTATCCTGGGAATATGCAACACCTGAGATAAAAAGAAATATAAAGAAAAATATAAAATATTTTTTCATAAAAAATTATATAGTTTTCAAAAAGAATTATTAATGACTAAGTTAAACGTTATTCTTTTTCGTATCTGATTTCCATATCCTCATTGCTTCCGAGACCTTTTTTAAGAACATCAATAAGACCTGCTTCTGCTCCAAGTTCTACAAAAGAATCGATAGTAGGAATATTAATATAATAATCCACATCATCATCTGATTCCTCTTCAAGATTATCAATTAAAAACTGAAGTTGTGATTCTGTGATTTCTCCGATTAAATCACCCGTTTCGTTGTTGTAAAGTTTAATCATTGGTATAATATTTTGTTTTATTAATAATATGATAAATTTTTATTATTATCAAATACATCTAAAATGCATAAAAATAAATGGGACAGGGCAGTATGAAATCAATTTAAAGTTGTGTTTTATTTGCATAATTTTAAGAATTCCTATAAATATAAAATTTTAATAATGGCTCATAATTTTGACGGATTTTTTTACCCGAAATCAATCGCAATAGTCGGTGCTTCATCGAAGGAGAAGACTTTAGGCCGGGAGCTGATGAAAAACCTTTTAAACTTCGGATACAACGGAAAGATTTATCCGATTAATCCGAAAGCAGATATGATATTGGATGTCAAGGCATATCCTGCAGTTACTGCAATTGAAGATAGCATTGATCTTGCAATAATAATGGTATCTAAGCAGTTTATAATATCCTCGATTGATGACTGTGCGGAGAAGAATATCAGGAACATTATTGTGATAACTGCGGGCTTCAAGGAAGTTGGGGAAGAAGGCATAGAAATGGAAAAGCTGCTGATGAAAAAAATCAGTGATTACGGGATGCGGATGGTTGGACCGAACTGCATGGGAATAATAAATACGAAAGAAGGCGTGATGATGAACGGAACATTTGTGCAGGGTGAGCCGAATCCCGGAGGAATAGGATTTGTATCACAAAGCGGAGCACTGGGAGCGGCGGTTTTAAAAATATTGAAATTGAAAGATGTCGGGTTTGCACAATTTTTGAGCATAGGTAACAAGGCGGATATAGATGAAACCGGTATGCTGGAATACTGGAGAGACAATGATGATGTGAAAGTGATTACACTTTATTTAGAAAGTTTTGGGGATGCAAGGAAATTCATGGAAACGGCGAAAACAGTAACTAAGAAAAAGCCTGTGATTTCGATTAAGGCAGCCAGGACAGCGGCCGGAATGAAGGCGGCATCATCACATACGGGAGCTCTTGCATCAGCGGATACTGTTGTGGATGCAATATTCGAGCAGAGCGGAGTAATAAGGGTTGCATCGGTTGATGAGCTTTTTGACCTTGCAAAATCATTTGACAGGACGATTCTTCCGGAAGGAAAGAGGGTAGGAATACTGACTAATGCAGGCGGACCTGCGATTTTGACGGTTGATGAGGCTCAGAATTCCGGACTCAATGTACCTGTATTATCCGAAGCAACACAAAACAAATTGAAAGAAATTTGTGTACCCGAAGCGGCTTTCTCAAATCCCGTGGACGTGTTGCCGCCAGCAACTGCAGAAATTTACGGGAAAGCAACGGAGATAATGATGTCGGATGAAAATATAGATGCCGGAATAATTATTCTCGGGCCACCGCTTATGCATGACACTCTTGAAATCGGAAAGCATATATGCGAGGCAGTAATGAAATCCGGTAAATGCTCAACGGTTGTTCTGATGTCGCAGGATGATATAATTCCGAAACTTGCCGAAGCAGTTCCCGGTCATCCGCCGATATTCAACAACTGCGAAGCAGCTGCAAAAGCAATAGGGCAGATGTATAAATACAAGCTTTACAAAGAAAAGGCGGAAGGAAAATATATAAAATACACAGGCAAGAAAAAAATTGTCAATGACATTCTGAAAAAATACAAAGGAGGCGAGACATATATTGCATTCGATGATGTGGTTGAAATATTAAAAGCATATGAGCTTCCGATAGTGGAGTCGTTTTTTGCAGTTAATGTTCAGCAGTCAGTTGATATAGCAGATAAAATCGGTTATCCGGTTGTGATAAAAGTTGCGGGAAAGAAACTTGTTCACAAATCCGATGTAGGCGGAGTAATTGTTAACATAAAAAACCTCGAAGAGCTTATACAGGCGGAGAACAAGATTATAGCGGGATTAAAGGAAAAGGGGATAGACAATCAGCTCGAAGGATTTACGATACAGCCGTTCATAAAAGGCGGAACTGAGACTATTCTTGGAGTAATGAAAGATGCAAAAGCAGGGCATCTTGTTGCATTTGGAATGGGTGGTGTGATGGTGGAGGTAATGAAGGATGTGAAATTTAAGTTGCTTCCCGTGAATGATATGGAGGCGGAAGAGTTAATTAAATCAGTAAATGCATACAGGATTCTTAAAGGTGTGAGAGGAAATCCTCCTGTAGATATCGAGTTTGTAAAAGGAAATATTCTCAAGCTTTCACAACTCATATCGGATTTTCCTGAAATAGAAGAGTTAGATTTAAATCCGTTTGTTTTTTCTCATCAGGCAGACAGGAGCAAGATTTTGGATGCAAGAATAAAAATAAAATTATAAAAATGAAGATAGCAAAGGAATTCAGGTGGGAAATGGGGCACAGGCTTCCGTTTCATAACGGGTTATGCAAGAATTTTCACGGGCATTCATACAAGATGGTTGTAGAGGTGGAAGGTGAGCCGATGAAAAACGGAATGGTAATTGATTTTTACGACATGGGAAAGATAATAAAACCGATAATAGAAAAGTACGACCACGCATTTCTGTGCTGGGAGAATGACAGGGTTGTGAGGAATTTTTTAGTAAAAAACAGGATGAAGCATGTGATAGCAAATTATCATTCAACAGTTGAGAACATCTGCACGGACTTTTTATATAAAATATCCGCAAAACTTAAAGATAAAAAGTTCAGCAACATATTTAAGGTCACGGTAAAGATTCAGGAAACCCCAAATTCATATGCGGAGAAAGAAATTGAATTAAGGTAATTATTTCTTCAGCTTTTCTTCAGTTCTTTTCAACTCTCTTATAAGCGGCTTTGGAAATGGATGACCGTTTTCGATTTTAAGGAGGGCAATGTGAAGATGAGATTGTGCGTCGGATAAAATCATACTTCTCCCAGTTCTTCCAACTTCACCGATTTTATCACCCGGTCTGACAATGTCACCGGGTTTTTTATTTACAGAATTAAGATGTGAATAATATAAAAGGCAGTTGTTAGAAACATCGAAGACTCTTATGTATTTTCCTGCACGCAGGATAGAGCCGGGTTCCCAGGCCGTATCCGCAGCAATTACCATTCCTCCTGACATGCTTACCACGTCGACAGGCATTCCGGTGAAATCATCAAGGCAGTCATTATTTGTATCCGCAATGCATAAATCATTTGCGGGGTGATTCCAGGAGGAATTGCCGTCGAAGTAATTGTATTTTTTATCGTTATAATCTTGCCCGTTTTTGTTGTATGTAATATAAGAAAAATTCTTTAGAGGGAATACCCAGTCAGTTACAGGGATAATAATTCCGCCATTTTTGAAGTAATAACGGGATGCCTCGAGTGCATATTTTTCAATTAAAAGCACGGCATCTTCTTCGGGAATTTGTTTTAATGCAATTTTTTTATCCAGAATATTCCATTTCTCAAATACATCGGAACTATCCGGGAGTGCATTGCCAAGCGATACAAAAAAAATATTACGTAAAATAATATTTTCAATTTCTTAAAATTTCTCTGCCTGAGTTTACCCATGAAATTATGCCGCCGGATAAATCCTTAACATCTGCGAATCCCCATTTTGCAAGAAAGCTGCAGGCGGTTTTGCTTCTGCTGCCCGTCCGGCAGTAAATAAGATACCTGCCGTTTTTATCTAGACCGTCGATTACCTTTTTGAATTCGTGTGTATAGATATCGGCAAGCGTGCAGTTTTGAATTCTGGCTTCCCTGTATTCTGCAGGAGTTCTCACATCGATTAAGCTGTAACCTTCATTCATTAATTTCTCGAACTCATCCGCATCGATTGAATATTTTTTACCAAAACCAAACATTTATTTTTTTCCCTTATTTTTTGAAATTAAATTAAGAGCGGAGCCGGCTTTGAACCATTCAATCTGCTGTTCGTTGAAAGTATGATTCAAAATAATTTCAACTATGGAGTTATCGCTGTGAATAACAGAAAGTTTCAGCTGGTTGCCTGGAGCAATTGCATCAGCGTTCAGGCTGAATGTATCATCTTCCTTTATTTTATCATAATCCGCGAGATTCGCGAAAGTTAAAGGAAGCATTCCCTGTTTTTTCAGGTTTGTTTCATGGATCCTTGCGAAAGATTTCACAATGATAGCCTTGCCGCCGAGGTAGCGGGGTTCCATAGCAGCGTGTTCTCGTGAAGACCCTTCACCGTAATTTTCTTCGCCGATAACAACCCAGCCGGTATTATTTGCTTTATAGTCCCTTGCGACTTTCGGAACTTCGTCGTAATTATTTTTCAGCTTATTCTTAACAGAATTCATTTTATCGTTAAAGTAATTAACCGCACCTATAAACATGTTATTTGATATATTATCAAGGTGGCCTCTGTATTTAAGCCAGGGACCTGCCATCGAGATGTGGTCGGTAGTGCATTTACCTTTTACTTTCAGAAGAAGCGCGAGGTTATTGAAATCGTTTTTCAGGTCAGGGGCTTTGAAAGCTGAAAGAGCCTGCAGCCTGGTACTTTTTGAATCTACGATAACGTTTACCGAATCACCTTTATCAGCAGGAGCAATATAGCCGCTTTCGCCCTGAAGGAATCCGTGTTCCGGGAGTTCATTGCCTTCGGGGATATCGAATTTAATTTTATCGCCCTTATCATTTTCGATAAAATCAGTTAAAGGGTTAAAAGTCAGTCTGCCTGCGATAGCGAGAGCGGTAACAATTTCCGGCGAAGCTACAAATGAATGAGTGCCCGGGTTGCCGTCGTTGCGTTTTATGAAATTCCTGTTGTAAGAAGTAATAATAGAATTCTTTTCGCCTTCCTTTATGTCGTGTCTTTTCCATTGTCCGATGCAGGGTCCGCAGGCGTTGGCGAGGACCATTCCGCCGACTTTTGTAAAGATTTCCATCTGTCCGTCTTTTTCAATCGTGGCGCGGATTTGCTCGGAGCCGGGAGTAATCACGAATTCAGATTTTACCTTAATGCCTTTTTCGATTGCCTGTTTTGCAATTGATGCGGAGCGCTCCATGTCTTCGTAAGAAGAATTTGTGCAGCTTCCGATTAATCCGACTTTCAGTTCTTCTGGATAACCGTTCTCAATAACCGCATCTCTGAATTTAGAAATAGGATGGGAGAGATCAGGAGTAAAGGGTCCGTTAATATGCGGTTCGAGTTCATCCAGATTGATTTCAATTACATTGTCATAATATTTATCACTTCCACTATCGGCTGTCAGATATTCTTTGAGTCCGTTTGCAAGTTCGGAAATTTCATTTCTGCCGGTAGCAGACAGATAATTATTCATACGCTCATCATACGGGAACAGGGAAGTTGTTGCACCGATTTCTGCTCCCATATTGCAGATAGTTGCCTTGCCGGTGCAGGAAATATTTTTTGTACCTTCTCCGAAATATTCAACAATATAACCTGTTCCGCCTTTAACGGTAAGGATTCCGGCGAGCTTGAGAATAATGTCTTTTGGGGAAGTCCAGCCGTTCATTTTACCCGTGAGTTTCACTCCGAGTATTTTCGGGAATTTCAGTTCCCAGGGAAGACCTGCCATAACATCCACTGCATCGGCGCCTCCGACTCCGATTGCAATCATTCCGAGACCTCCTGCGTTTGGTATATGCGAATCAGTGCCAATCATCATCCCGCCGGGGAATGCATAATTTTCGATAACGACCTGGTGTATTATTCCCGCACCAGGTTTCCAGAAGCCGATTCCGTATTTCTGAGAAACTGAGGCAAGGAAGTCATAAACTTCTTTATTGTCTGTATTTGCACGGAGCAGGTCATTTACGGCTCCTGTTTCTGCCTGAATAAGGTGGTCGCAATGGACTGTAGAGGGTACCGCAACTTTCGGAATACCTGCGGACATAAACTGCAGGAGAGCCATTTGAGCAGTTGCATCCTGCATAGCAACCCTGTCAGGGTGGAAATCGACGAAATCGGTTCCGCCTGAAAAAGCTCTGTCTGTTTTTCCGCTAAGATGAGCATAAAGAATTTTTTCTGCATAGGTCATCGGGCGTCCGAGAAGTTTTTTTGCTTCATCGACTTTGTTCTTGAAATTTCTGTAAACTTTTTGAGTCAGATTTAAATCAAAAAGCATTGCGGTTTCTCCTATAAATTTAATTCAAATAATTTTTTTCAGTTCGTCCGGATTATCAACAGGCAATTTGCAACTTTTATTTTCGCAAACATAAAACTTAGCAGGTTTATAATCCGTGATTATATCTTTTATAAATGCTGATATCTCCTCCGTTTTTTCATCAGCGTGTAATAATATCTTAAATGGAACATATTTTCCATGAATATATTTTACCATGCTCAATAAATTTTCATCCTGAAAGTCGCCGGTAAAAATAATTTCTTTCGGGCTGCCGAGCAGAAAGAATAGATTATTCAGCATATACGGACTTGAGAAAGGCAGATTTTGAAGTTCGGGAAAGAAATATTTTATGCTCTTTTCAGCGGCTTCGAGATAACTTTTATTTCCTGAAAAGTAATATAAACGCAATAAATCCTCGACAATAACTGCATTACCGGATGGTTCGGCTCCGTCGTATATTTCCTTTGTTTGTATAATAATGTCTGAAGAATCAGTTTCTGAATCAAAAAAACCATAATTTTCTTTATCGTAAAATTTATACAAAGCGGAATCGGCTATTGTAAGAGAAATCGCAAGATAATAATCATCGAAAGTAGTTTCGTACATATCAATGAGAGCTTTAATAAAGAACGCATAACCTTCGAGTCCGGATTTGAATTTCACTTCGCTGTCTCTGTAGCGGTGATACAGTGTTTTGCTATTGCTGTCCCACATTTTTCCGATGATGAAGTCTATTGATTTTACAGCGGCTTCCAGGTATCTGGAATCATTAGTTATGTTATAAGCCCTGGCAAAGGCACTTATCATAAGGCTGTTCCAGGATGTAAGGATTTTGTCATCGAGGTGCGGACGCGGTCTTTTATCCCTTTTATTCCTTAATATGTTTTTGCATTCAGAAACAATTAATTCAATTTCTTCGGGTGTCTGATTGAATTTTTTGGCAGTTTCATAGGCATCACTTGAAATGTAAAGAACATTTCTATTTTTAAAAACATCATGAGGGTCTGAAATTGTGTTTCCTTCATGTTTTATTCCGAACATATATGAAAATATCTGTGAATATTCATTCCCCAGAATTTCATCTATCTGGTTCTTTTCCCACAGGTAATAGAATCCTTCTTCCTTGTAACCCGGGATTGAATCTTCGATTGCGCTTTCTGCATCTTCTGCGGAATAAAATCCACCGGATTTATCCGTTAAATTATTAAGAACATAATCAAGAGTATCTTCAGCATAATCAAGAAAATATTTTTTTCCGGTAATCGAATATGTATCAAGCAAAGTATTAACTATCTGAGCCTGGTCATATAGCATTTTCTCAAAATGCGGAACCCGCCAGTAAAGATCCACGGAATAGCGGTGGAATCCGCCACCGATGTGGTCATATAATCCGCCATCGCACATTTTTTTAAGTGTGAAAATTACCATATCAAGCGATTCAGGATTTTTTTCTTTATGGTAAAGCGAAAGGAGGTAATTCAAAACCACAGGCCTAGGGAATTTATTGCCGATACCAAATCCGCCGTTATCATAGTCAAAAATATTTTTTATCGTTTCAAAAGATTTTTCAAAAACAGATTCATCTATGTTAATTTCCGAATTACTTTTGATTTTCAATCTCGAATTAAGGATTGAAAATATTTTTTCACCGCTGTTAATCAAATCATCTTTTTTTGTTATCCAGAGGTTATTAATCTGCTCAATTACATCTTCAAAACCCGACCTGCCATATTTTGCTTTCGGAGGAATATAGGTTGCGCCGTAAAACGGTTTCAAATCGGGAGTTAGAAACATATTCATTGGCCATCCACCCGAGCCGGTCATGGATTGCAGTGCCGTCATATAGACCCTGTCAATATCAGGCCTTTCTTCGCGGTCAACTTTAATGTTGATAAAATATTTGTTTAATAAAGAAGCGATGTTTTCATTTTCAAAACTTTCCCTTTCCATTACGTGGCACCAGTAGCAAGTTGAATACCCTACAGATAAAAAAATGGGTTTGTTTTGTTTTTTTGCAAGTTCCAGGGATTTGTCATTCCATGCATACCAGTTAACGGGATTGCCCGCATGCTGAAGCAGATACGGACTTTTTTCGTTTATGAGGTTGTTAGTATTCATTCTAAAGCATTTAGTTAATTCATAATATTTAATATTTACAACAATTTAATGACTTTTTAAATTCGAAAAATTGGTAAAAAGAATATCTTTTTTTTGTAAAAACGCTTTTTTATATTGTATAACAAATTAAAGTATAACTAATGGCAAAAATATTATTTGAAGTAAACTATAACATTTATCCCGGTAAACGTGAAAGTTACCTGAAAAGCATTAATGAATTAAAAAGTTATATAAAAGAAGTTACACAGAAGGATTATTTTATTTACGAAGATTCTAAAAAGAAGAATAATTTTTCCGAAGTAATATTTTTCGAATCCAATGAGGAATTTGACAATTTCGAGGATATGCAGGACGATAAAATAAAAGAGATGATGAACAGTATTATTAACACGTATGTAATGGAAAAGAAGGTGAATTACATTACAAAAGAAGAAGTATAAAAATACTATAACCAATATGAGTGTATAGAATACACGATTTTAAATTAAAGTAGCCGCACAAAGGCTACTTTTTTATTTATGAAACTAATCTTCAGAAAAATACAGAATAAACTAGAAGGTAATAAAGACGATGTAAAATTAAACGAGAACATTTTAATCAAAGTCTTTATCGGACTAATAACGCTTGTCAGCATTAGTCTATTTCTTCCGAATTACAAAAGTATAGAAACTGACATTGAAGTCGGAACAGTATGGTCGAGTGAAGATCTGATAGCACCCTTCTCGTTTCCGATATACAGGGACGAAAATGAATTCAACAAAGAAAAAAAAGAGGTTGAGAGCAGCGTACCGCCTGTGTTTTCAGCAGTTGAAATTAATATACAGGAAATCCGTGACAGCCTTAACGCCTTTTTTACATCTGTGGAAGGTCTTTTCTCAAAATCGATTAATCTTGAAAAGGGAAGTGATTCAGGAATAATATCCGAGAAACTTGCAGCTGACAGAGATGCAACCGGGCTTCAGCTTTCGCCGGATTTTTGGGTTAAGTTTCAGAAGTTTTACAGGAATGATTACAAAACGGCAAACAGTATAACATACCAGAGTTTTAAAAATTCTGTCAAGCAGAATATAATTGATTTTTCCAATGACAAAATAATTAATCTGGAAAAAAGCAGAATTGGTATACGGGAAATTACAGTAAAAGCAAACAAAGAGAAATTATTCGGAATCGAAACTCTTGACAAAGTTTATGATAAACCGCAGATTCTGACTGAAGCGAGGGGAAAATTCAATCAGGTTTTCAGGGATTCTGTATTAACCGATATAGCTTACCAGATTGCTAATATCTACGTAAAGGAAAATCTAATATTCAACAAGGAACTTACCGATCTTGAAATTCAGAACAGGATCGAGCAGATACCAAAGACAATAGGAATAGTGAGAGAAAATGAAAGAATAGTAAGCAAGCACGACCCGATAACAAATTTTACTAAGCTGAAGCTGGATTCGTACAAAAAAGTAAGACTGGAAAATGTCGGCGTACAGGATTATTTCAAGCAGGTAGTAGGAAAGGTGATGACAATTTTCATATTGCTGCTGATACTTTCATTCTTTCTTTATTACATACGATTTGACATTTACAACAATAATTTAAAACTTGCCCTTCTTTCATCACTTTTGATTTTGGTGAGTTTTATTTCATTTTTAAGTCTTAAGCTGACAATAAATGCTCCGGTAGAACTGTTGATTTTTGTATCCGTTGCTTCTATCCTGCTTACAATAATTTTTGATTCAAGGCTTGCATTTTTTGCAATAGTAATAGTGTGCCTGCTGATAGCTGCGATTAGGGGAGGTGATTTTACTGTTGTATTTGTTTCATTCTGCGGTTCGGTACTGGCAATATTTAGTGTACGCGATATTAAAAACAGGTCTCAGATATTCCGTTCATTTTTCTTTATTCTTGCCGGTTACACTATAGCAATTCTTGCAGTAGGATTCGACAGGTTTGAAAATTTGCAGAAGGTAACGGTTAACCTTCTTTACGGCGGAATAAACGCGATAATGTCTCCTATAATTGCATACGGACTTTTAATATTTTACGAAAAAGTGTTTAAAATTACCACGGATCTTACACTGCTTGAGCTAGCGGATTTCAATCAGCCGCTGCTGAAGGAACTTTCTACAAAAGCACCGGGAACATTTCATCACAGCATTGTAATGGGCAATCTTGCGGAAGAGGCAGCAGCCTCAATCAAGGCCAACAGGATACTGGCGAGAGTAGGATGTTATTATCACGATATCGGAAAAACTGCTCAGCCGTCATTTTTTGTAGAAAACCAGATAGAAAAATATAACAGGCATGAGACTCTGAATCCGAATCTAAGCGCGAAGATAATAATTTCTCATGTAAAAGAAGGGATAGAGCTTGCCAGAAGAAACAAGCTTCCCCAGGAAATAATAGATTTTATTCCAATGCATCACGGGACTACGCTAGTAAAATATTTTTACAGCAAGGCAAAGAGCCTTGTAAACGAGGATAAAGAAGATTTTTCAGAATACATATTCAGGTATCCCGGTCCAAAGCCGCAGACAAAGGAAACAGGCATTGCAATGCTTGCAGACACAGTAGAAGCTTCGACAAAAGCTATTGAAGACCCTTCCCCCAAAAAACTTGAGGAAAAGATAGACGAGGTAATAAAAAGCAGATTCATGGAAGGGGAACTTGACGAATGCGATTTAACTTTAAAAGACCTTACATTAATTAAAAAGAGTTTTCTTAAAATATTAATAGGAATTCACCATCAGAGAATAAAATATCCAGAAGATATTAAAAATCAGGAGTGACAACAGATTTAGAAAATAATATAAAATTATTTATTAATTATCTGAAATTAGAAAAGTCCCTTTCGGATAATACAATCAGTTCTTATATTTTTGACCTGAAACTCCTGAGTACCTATCTGCAAAATGAAAAAAGCATAAAATCGACGGAAGAAATCAGTGAGAATCACCTGATAAATTTCATCACTCATGCCGGAAATATGCAAAGTAAGCGTGAAAAAAAATATTCGGAAAAATCAATTTACCGTCTTATATCAGTTTTAAAATCATTTTTTAAATATCTTGCAATCGAAGATATCATAACCGATAATCCCGCCGAAAATCTTGATTCACCGAAAGTTTCAAGAACTCTTCCATCTGTTCTGACGATAGACGAGGTAAATAAAATCTTTGATTCAGTAAACTTATCGTATAAATCAGGTTTAAGGGACAGGGCATTGCTTGAAACAATGTATGCATCAGGATTGAGAGTCAGCGAATTAATTAATCTTGAAATAAGCAGCATTTTCTTTGAGGAAGGATTTCTCAGGATATTCGGAAAAGGCTCGAAGGAAAGGATTGTCCCGATCGGACTGACAGCTCTTAATTATCTTGAAAAATACTTTAACAGCGAACGAAACCTGATTAAAAACCGGGATTCACAGAATTATGTCTTTCTTAATTTCAGAGGAAAAAGGATGTCAAGGATGGCGGTATGGAATATTGTTAAAAAGTACAGCGCAACCGCCGGAATAAAGAAAGAAATTCATCCTCATACATTAAGGCATACTTTTGCTACACATCTTCTCGAGGGCGGGGCTGATATCAGGATAATTCAGGAAATGCTCGGACATTCAGATATATCGACTACACAGATTTATACACACATAGATAAGGAGTACCTTATCGAAATTCACAAAACATTTCACCCGAGGGCATAAAAGTAACTTACCTGAATTATTAAAAAATTGATATTTTGTAATAAATTGTAAATTAACTTTAATGATATTTAATGTTACGGAAAAAATATGTAATTTTCATTAAGTTTATAAAAAATAATGTAATAACATAATAATATGAAAGCAAAACCTGTCATAAGGGGATTAATAAGTTACATTCCGGGTTTATTGAAAATTTTAAAGAAAGCAAGAGGAAAAAATATATGCGGAGGTACGGATTCAGCCCGCTATTGCTACAGCATTTGGTTAAGGCATCTGGTGAAACTCAACGAGAATTACGGCAAAATTAATATAAATACAGTTGCTGAAATTGGTCCGGGTGATTCGTTAGGGATGGGTATTATGGCTTTGTTGACCGGATCAGAAAAATATTATGTATTTGAAGTACAAAAGTGCATAAATACAGAAAAAAATTTACAAATTTTTGATGAACTTGTTAAACTATTTATTAATAAAGAAAAAATTCCCGGTAATAATGAATTTCCAATGATAGAACCTAAACTTAATAAATATGATTTTCCAGAGTATATTTTTAAGGAAAATTTTGAGTTATTAACTGATAATTCAAGGATAAATAGAATCAAGGAAGCTATTATTAATGAAAAATCAGGTGAAATTGAAATGAAATATTTGATTCCCTGGGATACTGAGTTTTACAAAGTTACCGGTAAAATTGATCTGATATTTACACAAGCTGTTTTGGAGCATTTAAATAACCTTAAAGAAGCTTATGAAATCATGTATTCAGTATTAAAGCAAGGCGGTTTTATTTCACACGAAATTGACTATTCTTCACATGAAACTCATGAAAAATGGAATGGTCATTTAAATTTTGGAAAAATTATATGGAAAATTATTATGCATGGAAGACCTTATGACATTAACAGAATTCCGCATTCTTTACATATTAAATTAATAGGGAAAGCAGGGTTCAGAAATATTTTAGAAATTAAAACCGAAGACTTTAATTCAAAATTAAAAATAAAAAATAAAGAAATTGCAGAGTTATTCACCGAGAGTGATCTGTTTATAAAGAATGCATATATTCAGGCAAAAAAGTGAAGTTAATTATTAAAATTTGTTAAATCATCAACAATATATGTTAATATTTTAATCTTGGATTATTAAGTCCTATCAATACGATTAAAATCCGAGATTTACCTTAAAGTATTTTTTTAATCATATACATTCTTTGTCTATATTTTAAGGCAAGTTATTAATTGAAATTTTAATATAATTAGAATCTTGAATTAAAGATTATTATTGACTATTTTATAAGATTGCATATACGAAATATAGGAGAAAATAATAACTTAAATGTGGGTTAATAAGCGGAGCTATATTCAAAAAAAGTATAAAATCAATAAAAATGAAAACAAAAGTATTAAAAACATTATTGGCATTTTTGCTGGTATTATTTTTATCAGCTAATCTTTTCAGCCAAGTAAAAAATGAAAGAATAGGCGAGGAAGATATTACAAAATACGGTACAAATTATTACAATTATTCAGATAAAGATAAAGTGAACATAGAGGTAAGCGTATGGGGATTTGTGAAATCACCCGGTAAATATTTAATCCCTATGGGCTCAACTTTCGTGGATTTATTTACACTGAGTGGTGGACCTCAAAACGAAGCTAAATTGAACAATATCCGTATTGTAAGGCTTAAAAATGATTCACTCAAAGTTGAGGAAGATAAGGTTTTTGTTCTTGATTACCATGATTATCTCTGGGAAGATAAAATCCAGAATGTTTCAAAAACAAATCCGGTATTATATCCCGGTGATATTATATTAATTCCGGGAAAATCCAAATCGGAATTTAAAGAAAATTTCTCTTTGGTATTAACCGCAATAACTACGCTTACTTCGGTAGCAGTATTACTAATAACAGTTTTCAGGAATAATTAATAAAAGATTTTAAAATTATATTCAAATGGGAAAATTAGATCAAATTGACAAAGAAATATTCGAAATGGAGTTTGAGCCTGAATCAAAGAAAATAACTGATTATTTGAATTTAATCAGGACGAATCTTCTACCGATTATTTTAATCTTTGCTATCTCATTATTAGTGACCGTGATTTATATAAGGAATTACAGAACTGTTTACCGTTCTGTTTCTACGTTAAAAATAGATAAGCCTCAGAGTATACTTGATAAGTCAGATAATATTTTTATGCAGGTTGCCATGTCTGAAAGGGTTCTTTCCAATCAGATAGAAATGATGAAAAGCTATTATATACGGGACGTTGTAGCCCGTTCCCTCCTTGACTCTTTAAAAAACATAAAGGAACCCAAAAACCTTTTTTTACTTGTAAGGAGTGTTTCCGACAGAGATGTAGTTCCTTTAACACAGGAGGAATTAAGAAGGAAGCTTAATTCCATTGTAAAAATTGAAGTAAAAAAGAGTGTTGATGCTGTTTCGCTTTCTTCTGAAGGATACAATGCTGAAGAGTTGTTATTGATTACAAATACATATTCTGAAGTATATGTAAATTATTCAAGAGAACTTAACAGGCAGGATATTACAAATGTAAAAAAATTCCTTGAAGATGAACGCCAGAAGAAGATGAATGATTTAACGAATTCCGAGGCTTCGCTTCAGGATTTTCAGAAAAGAGCAGGTTATATTGTACTTGATGAACAGGCGAAGCTTCTTATTGAGAATACATCGAGATATGATGCTGAAAAAAATACCGCAGAAATCGAACTAAGAATGAACGAGAATAATCTCAATTCTCTTAAACAGGAATCTGCAAATTATGATCCCAAGCTTGCCAAATATATTGAAGGGCAAATAGCAGAACCATATATCCAGCAGTTGCAAAAGCAGATTGCCGAGCTTGAGGTAAAAAGGGATATCGAAATTGCAAATATTACAGATCAAAAAGTTAAGGAAAAGATTGTAAGCACGACGGCGGCTAAGGTGGAAAGCTTAATAAAAAATCTGGATGAAAAAGTTGAAATTATGAGGTCAGGACTGCTTGCACAAACACCTGATGAAAAGAGGAATCTTTCACAGAAAATTTTCGAGGCATCTTTATATTCCGCAGCATTAAAAAATAAAATCGGTATACTGTCAGGGTTTATACGGAAATACGAATCAGAGATTACGAAACTTCCTGCAGATAATATGGAACTTGCAAAACTTCAGAGAACCATGAAAATGAATGAAAAGCTTTACATTACACTTGAGGAAAAATATCAGGAAGCAACTATTAACGAGAGAACAAGATTTGGTAATGCTACGATGCTGGAACCGGGTTTTGATACGGTAACACAGATAGCTCCTAACAGAAACCTGATTTTTTTAACAGGTACTGTATTAGGATTGTTTTTAGGCCTGAGTTTCGCGTTTATCAGAAATTTTCTGGATAAATCGATTAAATCACCCGAACAGCTTGAAAATATGGGAGCAAGTGTTTTATCCTGGATTCCGAGTTTTAAAGAACTGCTGGACGTTCATTCTCCCGAAACTGATTTTGTTGTTGAGTTAAAACCTACATCATCAGTATCGGAAGCATTCAAAGCTTTAAGAACCAGGATTCAGTACTCCAGGCTTGAAGATATTCCTTTAAAAACTATGCTAGTGACCAGCACTATTCCGGTTGAAGGAAAAACCATTGTGTCGGTAAATCTTGCAGGTTGTTTTGCACAGGCGGGAAAAAGAACCTTACTGCTTGATTGTGACCTTAGAAAACCCAGAGTTCATAATATTTTTAAAATGGAAAGATATCCCGGTCTTAGTGATTTTCTGTTTGCAAATGTTGAACTAAATGAGATTATCAGGCCTACAAAGATTGCGAATCTTGATTTTATTACGAGCGGTACAATTCCTCCTAATCCGTCAGAGCTGTTAGGTTCAATGCAGTTCAAGAATTTTCTTGAAAAACTTAAAGGAATGTATGATATGCTGGTAATAGACTCACCTCCCTTTATATCGGTTACCGATTCGGAAATTCTTTTTAATATTATTGACGGAACACTTTTAGTTTGCAGGGCCAATATGACCCCTATCGATGCATTTATAAAAACATATAAAAGACTGCACAAGATTAATCCTCATAATTTACTGGGGTGTGTACTGAATAATTTCTCATTCAAAAGTTCTTACGGTTATTATTACAATTATTACTATTACTATTCAAAACCTGATGATAAAAAAAGAAATATTAAAAACACAAAATAGTTTAATTTAAGTTATTTTAATTGACTGAATTCAAGATATATCAGAATCTCGCAGGAAAATTAAAGAACAGTTCGGAAGGTATGCTGTTGCTTTACAGGACGGCAGCAATAATCCTTTTGTTTATCCTGACAATATATTTTGTATATTATGCCCCAATAGGAACTGATAAGCTATTTGGTGCTGTTTTACTTTTTGTTTTCTGGTATTCGAAATCCGATTATTTCTGGTTTGCATTTTTTATTATAATTTCAGCTTTTCCCGGAGGATTATTTTCAGAAAATACATTTAATGCTTTGCGGAGATTACCAATATATTCTCCCGTACCGAAAATTTCATTTTCGTTAATGGATCTTTTTCTGATTGTTGCTCTTATAAAAGCTTTTGCAAAGGGAAAAAAAACAAAAATCAAAGACGTATTCAAATTGAAATATATTGCTTATATTTTGCCGTATATTTTGGTCGTTTCAATTTTTCACGGTGTTACTTTGAAAATATTTCTTAACGGTGCTGTTCGAGGTCTTTTTTTCTATACATTGCTTTTTTCTTTTCCCGCATTGGTGTACAACAGAAAAGAAGTATATAAATTCATGACAATATTTTTCCCTTTTGTATTACTTGAATTAATCTCGCAAATATATACTTTAAGATTCGGCTTGGAATTTGCTAATATTTTTAATCCCGGTTCAATTTCAGAGATAATGAATTCAGTTTCTGGTGATATTAGAGCAATTCCGACCGGTTATATAAATATGCGTCTTGCTTTTGTTTTTGCATTTGTACTTCTTGAAAGCAAGGAAAATATTGTCCCAAAATTTTATTCTTATTTTGTAATTTTTATTTCCTTGTCTTCTGTTCTTATATCTGCCACTAGATCAGCGATTATTATGCTTTTATTTATTTTTATATTTTATTTTATTTTAATTGCCAAGAAAAAGCCGAATCTTTTTCTGCAGGTTTTTGTTTCAGCGGCTGTTTTCCTGATGTTGATGGATGCTTTAAACCTCGTTGATTTTAACAGTATTATCGGCTCTTCATATAAACGATTCGTGGGTGCCGTAAGTGTGGAAGAGGGTACTGTTGTTGCTGAAGATACTTTTGACAACAGGATTTCAAACAGATTTCCTGTACTGTGGGAAAGTATCAGCAGAAGCATTTTTATTGGATACGGTTTTTCGGATAAGTATTTTATTAATTACGATGGGCACCTGGGAGGTGTGCTCATTGGCTTATTACAAGTGGGTATATTCGGATTTACTATGTACGCTATTTTCATTGTAAATATTTTCAGAAAATGTTTCTGGTATATAAAGAGATTACCAGCTGACAATTCTGTTTTAGGTATAATTAAAGTTTTTACACTTAGTTTTGCAGGATATTTAATTGTTAACCTTACAGTTGACCCGATTTATGTTTTGAATTCCTCTACACTTCCTCAGGATATTTTTATTCATCTGGTAATTGCATCATTTTTTATTAATTTGGCAGTCCGTGAACAGATTATTAAGAAAAAAGCAGTCGAAAGAATTTCAACGGCAAAAGTTGCATGAATAGAAAATCACTATTAGTTTTTTTCATTAGCTTGATAGTAGGTTTTTTTATTTTATTCGGGCGTAATTATTACGAAAATAAGACAGGAGAAAAAAAATCTGCCTGGAACATTATTGAATTGCAGGAAGGTGATTCGAAGAATTTTTTTGACAGGGGACTCGCCATATCGCAGGGCAGGCATTATTATGCCGGGTGTGAAAGCGCTCCCGTTGTTGCTTTTTTCAGACCACCGGTTTATCCTTTTTTTTTAGCTTTGATATTCTTGATATTTGGTGTTTCATTTAAAGCGATAATAATTGTCCAGCTTATTATTGCATCGCTGATTGTACTGGAAATTTTTCTGATTGCAAGATTGATTTTTGATGAAAAGACAGCAGTTGTATCAGCTGTTCTTGCGAATTTATACTATCCGATGTGGAATGATGCTATGGTTGTTAACAGTGAATTGCTTTCAATGTATCTTGGACTTTCTGCGCTGTTTTTCATATTAAGGGCTTACAAATCAGGAGTGTTTTCAGTTAAACTTCTTATTCTCAGCGGTATATTTACCGGTCTTGCTTCTCTTACACGAGGTCAGTTTTTCTTTTATTCCATACTTTATATCCTGTTTTTTTATTTGTATGCAGGAGATGGAATAAAGGCGAGAGTAACTAAATTTTTAATCTGGTTTGGTTTCGTTTTAATTCCGATATTTTTATGGTCATTTTACGCTTACATTTCCGCAGATTTATTAATTTTTATTTCTTCACAGGGGGCATTATCCGTATGGTGGGGATGGTCTCCGCTAGTCGTACTGGAGCAGAAATACCCTGTTTGGAACAGCACCTGGGATACAGGTTTTATTAATGATGATATGATAGGTACATACCTGCCGATTAAATCATCTTTTTGGTTTTTAAATGAAGCAATTAATTTCATAGTAAAGTATCCTCTGGAATCATTAAAGATCGCATATTTTAAAATACTGGATACCTGGGGATTCTTCGATTTATATTCTTCAACCAGCATTGCGGCAAAAATTTTTAAAATAGTAAAACTGAACTGGGACTTTTTTCTTGCGATTCCCGGATTTTTTATTTTATGGAAGCAAAGTGAAAAAAAATATTTTGCAGTATACGTTCTGTTATCCTGTATTTTGTTTACAGCAATAGGTCTGATGACTGCTGCATTAATAAGATACAGAATACCTTATCTGGATCCTCTTTTTGTAATTCTGGCATCAGTTACCGTTTACAGAATTTATTCTTTTTTCTTTTTAAAAAAATCTAAAGTTTAAAATAATGAAAGTAATAATTTTATGCGGAGGACAGGGAACGCGTCTTCGTGAGGAAACCGAATTCAAGCCAAAGCCGATGGTAGAAATCGGCGGGAAACCAATTCTCTGGCATATAATGAAATTATATTCACATTACGGATACAGGGAGTTCATTCTTGCGCTCGGTTATAAAGGCGATGTAATCAGGGACTATTTTCTTAAATACAAGTTTTACAATAATGATTTTACGGTAAAACTGGGTAATGAAAGCGACGTCATTTTTCATTCCAACAACGATGAAAAGGACTGGACGGTAACTCTTGTTGAAACAGGAGCAGAATCAATGACGGGGCACAGGACAAAGCTGTGCGAAAAATATATTCATGAGGATGATTTTATGCTTACCTACGGAGATGCAGTAAGCAGTGTAAACATAGGCGAGCTTGTAAAATTCCATAAAAAGCAAAATACAACCGGAACGGTTACAGGTGTTTTTCCCCCGTCACGGTTCGGCGATTTAAATGTGGATGGAGATTATGTTGTCAGGTTTAAGGAAAAAATTCCTGACATAGAAAATCAGACACCTATAAACGGAGGTTTTTTCGTATTTAAGAAAGAGTTTTTCGACACTCTTGACAAGAGAAGTGACCTTGTGCTGGAAACCGAACCAATGAATCTGCTTGTAGGGAAAAAGCAGCTTTCTGTTTACAGGCACAATGGATTCTGGCAGTGCATGGATACATACAGGGACAATCAGTATTTAAACAATCTTTGGAAAACAAAACCCGAATGGAAGGTATGGGATTAAAATGAAAATTTTTGTAACCGGACACAGAGGGTACATTGGCGTTCATCTTGTAAAACGGCTTAAAGAAGCCGGACATTTTGTAAAGGGTTGCGACCTGAATTTATTTGAAGGCTGTGAATGGGATGAGTTTGTATATCCCGATCTCGAGCTAGTAAAGGATATAAGGGAATTGAGCATTGATGATATAAGGGGATATGACTGTATAATGCATCTGGCTGCAATTTCAAACGACCCGATGGGAGATTTAATTCCCGAACTGACATACAGTATAAACCGTGACGGTTCGATTTACCTGGCAAATCTTGCAAAGAAGGCAGGCATACCCAGGTTTATTTTTTCATCAAGTTGTTCGATTTACGGAAAAGGTGAAAAGCTTGACCTTGATGAGCATTCGGCATTAAATCCGGTTTCCGCATATGCCGAATCCAAAATCGCAACTGAAAGCGCTTTGAAAGAACTTGCAGACAGTCATTTTACTGCAATTTGCTTAAGGAATTCCACTGCTTACGGTTTCTCCCCGATGTTCAGGATAGACCTTGTTGTAAACAATTTGCTCACCTGTGCTTTCACAAAAAAGCAAATCAGGGTGATGAGTGACGGAACCCCTTGGCGTCCGCTTATTCACTGCTCCGATATAGCAAAGGCATTTGTGCATTTTGCAAATCTGGATATAAACGACAGGTTTTTTGCCGCGGTGAATGTTGGTGCAAACATAGAAAACTATCAGGTGAAGGATGTCGCGGATAAGGTAAAGAAATTTGTAAAGGATTCTGAAGTTGTATTTACGGGTGAAATAGGAGAGGATCCGAGAAATTATAGAGTGAAATTCGATTATCTAAATGAACTTGCTCCGGACTTTCGGCTTGATTACAGTCTCGATTCAGGAATGGAAGAACTGCATAAGCACCTTGTTGAAAAAAAATTCTCGATAGAAGATTTCAATTCTTCGAGATTTGTAAGGCTAAAAACCATAAAAAACAGACTTGACTTGATTTCATAGTGCAGTTTAATTCATTAATATTTCTTGTCGCTTTCTCAATATTTATTTTTCTTTATTATATTTTAAAGAATAACAACAGGAAAACACTGCTGCTGATTTGCAGTTTACTTTTTTATTCAAGCTTTGGTCTGACGGGATTAGTCATAATGGTTTCTGTTCTGACAGTTGTTTACATATCGGGAATTGCTGTTGAAAGGTCGGAGGAAAGAAAAGGAATTTTTTGGATTTCTATTGTGATTGTGCTTTCATTCTTATTTGTATTTAAATATTACAATTTCTTTACTGATGCCTTACCCGGTGCATTAAATCTTCCGTTATTAAAAACTGCATCACCTGTCGGCTTGTCATTTTATACATTTGCAGGGTTGAGTTATGTTATTGAAGTTTACAGAAAAAGAATTAAAGCGGAGAAAAACATTTTTTATCTGGCGCAGTTTATAACTTTTTTCCCGCTTGTAGTTTCCGGACCGATTGAAAGGCCTTATAATATTTTGCCGCAGCTCAGAGAAGAAAAGAATTTCGATTATGATTCGGTTAAAAAGGGATTGATTTTAGTTACCCTGGGTTTCTTTAAAAAAATTGTAATCGCAGACAGGATTGCCGACCTTTCGGAGAAGGTTTTTTCAAATCCTCAGGAATACAAAGGCATAGCTCTGATAGCAGGAGCTGTATTGTTCTCGATTCAGATTTACTGTGATTTTTCAGGGTATACAGATATTGCAATAGGTATTGCATCGATTATGGGATTCAAAGTAATGGAAAATTTCAATCTTCCTTATTATGCAAAGAGCATTCAGGATTTCTGGGCAAGGTGGCACATATCGCTCTCAACCTGGCTAAGGGATTATTTATTTCTTCCCATTGCATATTTAATAACAAGAAAACTGAATAATAAACCTTTCTTGGGAATGAAATCCGAAAACTGGTCCTATCTTGCAGGCATATCATTCACAATGCTTGTTTGTGGTTTATGGCACGGGGCAAACTGGACTTTTATTGTTTGGGGATTACTGCACGCTTTATACCTGGTGATTGGATTCCTGACAAAAAAAATCAGGAAAAGGATATTAAGAAAGTCGGGTCTTGAGAAAAGCATTATCAGTTCAATTTTCAAAACATCTTTTACTTTTTCTTTGGTAACACTGGCTTGGGTTTTCTTTAAGTCCGAAAGCATCAGCGCAGGCTATTACTTTGTGAGTAATATTTTTTCAGGATTCAGCTTATTGACTGTAATGAAGATATTCTCTTCAAGGTATGAGCTAATTGTTGTTCTTTCACTTCTGATTTTGCTTGAGCTGATTCATTTTGTCCAGAAGAAATACGGCATATTGAATTTTATTAATTCCAGACCAGTCTGGCAGAGATGGGGTTTCTATTATTTCTTTATTTTTATCATACTGATTTTCGGAAGATTCGATTCCGCAACATTTATTTATGCAAATTTCTGATGCAGGGACAGATAAAGCTTTATAAAAAATTACTAATTATTATTATTCCTGTAATTGTGCTGATTTTATTTTTTGAAGTCAGGGCAAGAGGGCTTGAGAACGGATTTACTCTTAAAAAGAAAGTAATCGAAAACAAAATAAGTGACATTAATATTCTAATACTTGGTTCTTCTCACGGTTATTTCAGCATTAATCCGGATATACTGAACCATAATTCGGTAAATCTTGCATATTACAGCCAGGATCTTTATTATGATAATCTGCTTTTTGAAAAATACAAAAACAATCTGAAGAATTTAAAGTGCATCATAGTTTCAGTCTCGTATTTTTCCCTTTGGTATGACCTGAACGAAGCTCATGAAAAGTGGAGGAAATATTTTTACAAAGAATATTTTAATCTTCCTGCAAGGTCATCATATTCATTATCGGATTATACAGATATAAAAACATACAGTTTTGCATTCCTATACAGAATTGAAAATACATTGTTGGGAATGATAAATCCTAAGATGTTTTCTTTCGGAACAAAAATGAATTCATTGGGCTGGAATACGGATACGACAGGAAATGTGCTTGATTCCACTGAAGCAACAATCTTAAGAGGCAAGGAAAGGGTGGAGTTTACCAATACACTGGTTATCAGAAAAAATTTCGAGAGTAACATAAGCATTCTCGGTAATTTTGCAAAATATTTGAAGGAAAATAATATAAAGCTTGTATTTGTCACTACTCCCGTTTCATTTGCTTATGCAAAATATATCGATAAAAACATATACATTGAGTTCACAGAGAAAGCAGGTAGTTTTGCAGACGGTAAGGATGTATTTTACTTAAATTATTTTTACGATAAGCGGTTCTGCATGACGGATTATTACGACTATGACCATTTAAAAGGAAGCGGAGCAAACCTTTTCAGCAGGATTTTAAAAGATACATTGGAAAATCTGAAAATTACTGACAAACAATGAATTTTATAAAAGGGAAGATAGAAGGCACATATGTAATCGAGATGAAGCCTATTATTGATTCAAGAGGTTTTTTCATGCGTGCTTTTGACAAGGGAATATTTGCGAAGCAAGGGCTTGACAGGGACTGGGTGCAGGAAAATCATTCCCGCTCGGAGCAAAAAGGAACCATCAGGGGTCTTCATTTTCAAATGCCGCCTTTTTCCGAAACAAAGCTAATCAGATGCATAAAGGGGTCGGTACTCGATGTTTTTGTAGACTTGCGTTTAAACTCTCCAACTTTCGGTCATTGGGATTCAGTAGTCCTGTCAGAGGAGAATAGGAAATATGCATATGTACCGAGAGGATTTGCCCATGGATTCTGCACGCTGACAGACATATCAGAAGTCCTGTACAAGGTAGACAGCATATACAAGCCTGAATATGAAGTCGGTTTAATCTGGAACGACAGTGATTTAAATATTGACTGGGGCATAGAAAAACCGGTATTATCAGAAAAAGACAGAAAAAATATAACTCTAAAGGAATTTATTTCCAAATACAAAGGAATAGAAGTATGAATGTAAGACTGTTCAAGCCATCGCTTGGCGAGGAAGAATTAAATAACATTAAAGATTCATTTGATAAAGCGTGGATTGGTCTTGGACCAAAGGTTGCCCGGTTTGAAAAAGAGTGGTGCGGATACATCGGCTGTAAATCATCCATTGGCTTAAATTCAGCTACTGCAGCGCTTCATCTGGCTTTGACATCATTCGGATTCAGGGAAGGACAAAAAGTTCTGGTGCCTGCGATAACTTTTGCATCAACAGCATTTGCCCCTGTTTACAACAGGCTTGAACCTGTTTTTGTGGATGTTGATGAAGACACTGTCTCAATATCCATGGAGGACCTAGAGAGAAAGTTTTCAAAAGACTGTGTCGCTGTTATGCCGGTTCACTTCGGCGGACACCCTGCTAATATGGATATGATTATTGATTTTGCCAAATCAAAAAAACTTAAGGTTGTGGAGGACTGCGCACACACAGCAGGCAGTTCTTATAAAGGGAAGAAGCTTGGTACCTGGGGCGACATAGGTTGTTTCAGTTTTGAAGAAAAGAAAGCGATGACCACAGGAGACGGCGGGATGATGTGCTCTGATGATGAAGAACTGATTGCACCGATGAAAGCCTGCAGATGGGTAGGCATAGACAAGGATACCTGGAAAAGGGTGGAAGGATATACGGATACAAAAGCACTCGATGCCATGCACTGGTATTATGAAATTGCATCACTTGGTTTCAAATATAACATGAATGATTTATCGGCTTCGATAGGGCTTGCTCAGCTGAAGAAGCTGGACAGGATGAATGCGGACAGAAGCAGGCATATTGAAAGGTATATGGAAGGAATCAGGGATTTGAAGAATATTAAACCATTGCTTCCGTTCAGTCCTGATAAAAACAGCTACTGGCTTTTCGGTGTCCGCTGCGAAAAAAGAGACGAATTGATTATTCATCTCAAATCGAAAGGAATAGCAACCGGAGTGCATTATGTTCCCCTGATGCTGTTCCCGTTTTTTAAAAGATGGGATAACGGATGCAGCATATCAAAAAGAATTTGGAAAGAATTTATTACATTACCATTATTTGCTGATTTAAAAAATGAGGAAATAGATTACGTTTTGGAATCATTAAAGGAATTTGACAGGAAATATTAGGATGGCAGAAAGCATAGGACAGGACGAAAACGTTTGGTCAGATGAATGGGACCAGCTCACCCCCGAATCCGAAATAAGGATGTGGGATTTCTACGGACTCAGGCACTGGATAGCAAAGTTCATTCCCAGAAAAGGAAAGACAATTGAGGCAGGATGCGGACTGGGAAGATATGTGTTTTATTTCTCGGAAATGGGAATTAATATAGAGGGGGTTGATTTTTCACAGCCTACAATTGATTATCTGAACGAATGGAAATTGAAAAACAGATATGATGCAGTATTTAAAAAAGGCAACATACTGAATCTGGAATATCCTGATAACTCGTTAAGCGGATATATTTCTCTTGGTGTAATAGAGCATTTTATTGAAGGTCCTCAGAATGCCCTGGCAGAGGCTTACAGAGTATTGAGACCCGGAGGAATCGCAATAATTTCGACTCCGTCAGTTTCTTTTTATATTCTTTATCAGAAAATCAGGAAAAAAGTTAAAAATATAGTAAAAAGAACACTGTTTAGAAAAGTTATTACGGAAAAATTTTATCAATATTGGTACAGACCCGGAAAGCTTAAAAAATTTATTGAAGGTTCCGGCCTTCATATTACAAGATACGGAAGTGCGGATTTATTATTTGCTTTTTGCGAAGCCGGAAATTACACGGAAAAATATATAAAAGAAGGAACATTCGGGTACAAATTTTCCAATAAGCATGAAAACGGTATCCTGAATTTTATCGGAGCACAGTCAATTACGGTTTCGGTAAAGGCAGCCGAAAAGATGTTCTGTTTTTTTTGCGGTGAACTGAAATCAAATCAGGAATCATTAAGCAGGTTTGATGTGCCTGTCTGCAGTGAATGCGAATGCAGGGATGAATCAAAATATTACAAAAAAGATTCCGTGGCAAGATACTGCGCTCCTTACATCATCAACCCGCCGGTAAAAAAAGGAGAAAAATTTATTTGTAATTTTTGCGGCAAGGATTCTGAATCAAGTGACATATTTGAAGATTACGGATTTGAAAAAAAGGTTTGCAGTGCTTGTCTTAAGATACCCGAAATCAATATAAAGCTTTCCAATGAATCTGTAAAACCGGTTTGGCGAAAGAGGATGGAAAGAAATGCCTGAGCCGGGAGTCGTGGTTTTAATATTAAGCTACAACGGCAAACATTTACTCGATGATTCGGTATCGACTTATTTGAATAATGATTATTCAAATTTCAGCATATGTGTTGTGGATAATGGATCGACAGACGGTACGGAAGAATTTGTTTCGAAAAAATTTCCTTCCGTATTTACTTTAAGGCTTGAAAAAAATCTCGGTTATTCAGGTGGTTTAAATGAAGGACTTAAATATGCATTCGGGGAGAAGAAAGCAGATTACGCTTTAATAACAAATAATGATGTAAAAGTTGACAGCAAAGTAATAAGTTCGCTTGTAAGTGTAGCCGAAATGAAAACTGAAATTGGATTTGTAACGGGTAAAGTTTTTTATTACGATAATCCGGACGTTTTGCAGACAGTAGGGAAAAAAGAGCATCCTGTATTATGGAACGGCGGCCACATAGGAAACAGGGAGAAGGATTGCGGTCAATATGAAGAAATCTGCGAAAGGTATTTTGCGGATGACATTTATACTCTTGTAAAGAAATCATTGTATGAAAAGGTTGGAGGTTATGATACACTTTTTCAGTTTCAATGTGAGGAATTCGACTGGCAGGTGAGGGCAAAGGAAGCAGGGTTTAAAATTTTTTACACTCCGAATGCTAAGATATGGCATAAAGACAGCATGACAATAGGCAAAGTATCAGCATTCAAGGCATATTATGATGCAAAGAATCCTATGCTGGTAATACTAAAGCATAAACCAGCGGAGTATTTTAAAAAGTTTTTCTGGTGGCAGTTTTGGAAAGGAACAGTCAGGTCGTCTCTTGTCTATTTAAAGAGTTTCAAACCCGGTATCAGTTTTAAAATATGGCAGGGATTTTTTTCAGCGTTGATGTGGGGAATTAAGAATAAAAGAATTACACTTAAGCATATTTTCTGATTTGAAAAAAGCAATAAGACTATATGAAAAAGAATTTTACAGGGCAGAGGAATTTCTGGAAAATAATTTTTCCAGTCCTACACATTGGACTGACTGGAATATACTAGCCAGCAGATATTTTAATACCGATTTTTTTTACTTTGCAATTGAAGATGACAATGAAATTATTGGTATATGCCCGGTTCACAGTATAAAGAATAAACTGAATCACAGATTGGTTTCCGGTCCCAAAGAATTCAGCATACCGTACGGCGGTTGGATTTTCTCGAAATTATCCAGATTCGAAAAATCAAATCTAATAATGAAAGAAAACGAAAGTTTTGAGCTTTTTTCTCTTCCGCTGTTAAATAATTTTAATGTGGAGTATGAAAATTATAAGTTGCTGAAGATGTATGAAACGGCTGTTATCGATCTTAGCAGGACTGAAGATGATATTTGGGATAGTCTTCCTTCACAGAGAAGGAATAAAATAAGAAAAGCAATTAAGCAAAACGTAAAAATATCAGATTTAAGCGAAACAGGAATTGATAATTTTTACGATTTTTACAATCTTACAAATCCTGCTTACGGATTGAAAAATTTAAGCAAAGCCTTTTTTGAAGATTTATTTTCTGTTCAGAAAAATTTCAAAACTGATGTGCTTGTAGCATCTGCGGATTCGGTTTTATTGGGAGCTGTTGTCATTGTATCTGATAAATCCTATTCGATATACTGGATTGGTACAAGACTGGAAAGTGCGCCTAATAACGGTTATTTCGATTTGTTGCAGTGGGAAGCAATAAAAAAAGCAAAGCAAAACGGATGCAGCTTTTATGATTTATGTTATATTGAAAAAGACAGGCTGCCGAATATATACAAATTCAAGACAGATTATTCGCGAAAAGTTATTTCTGTATTAAATTTGATTTACAAACCTTTATTATTCAGAGCCATAAACAAAATTCAAAAATTATTCTGATGAATATTTCTTTTATAATCAGCTCTGTAAAAAATGTTATGCGGCAGTTTTTCATAAAAATCAGAATAGACAGCAGTAATTATATTGGCAAAAAATGCGTAATATCAAAAGACTGCATATTCGGAGGTGAAAACAGTATAGGCGATTTTACACTAATAAGCGAAAATGTTAAACTGGACAGGAAAGCAAAAGTCGGAGTAAGAGCAGTGCTCTCAAACATAGAGGTTGGAGAAAATTCTTTTGTTGAAAGCGGTGTTATTTGCTCCGGGTCAGGTGAAGGTAAAATAAAGATCGGAAAAGAAACTTATATAGGAATTAATAATATTCTTGACTGGAGTGATAATATCGAAATCGGTAGCTATGTTCATATTGCAGGTCCTTCGACAGGTTTATGGACTCATTCGAGTGTGAAAATGGTATTAAAGAATATTCCGCTTTTTGAACAGAATAAAGTAGACAGAGAAACATTACCTATACGGGTTGAGGACAACGTATACATAGGAGGCAACTGCACAATTTATCCCGGTGTTGTAATACATCATCATTCGGTTGTAACACCGAACAGTGTTGTTAACAAAGATGTAGAGCCCTACACAATGGTTGGAGGAGTCCCGGCAAAATTTATAAAAAAAATAAATCCGTAGCCTCTTGATTGCACAGAAATTGATACTCGGTTATTCATCAAGAATCGTTTCTCAGGTACTGCAGATGCTTGGAATGCTGATTGTTGCAAGAATACTCGGTCCGAGTGTTACAGGAACAGTAGCTTTCGGACTGGCATTCGTTTCAATGTTTTTGTTCATATCTGATTTTGGTTTAAGTTCGGCACATATAAAACTGATTTCGGAGGGGCAGGATGAGTCAAAATGCAACGGTACTTTTGCAAGGCTGAAATTACTTTTGACGGGGGTTTACGTATTAGTAGTTTTAGGATTTTATGCTGCACAAAAATTCATATTCGGAGTGACTTTTGAAAGTCCGGATCACGATTATGTAATTTTGATTTACCTTGTGCTTGTTGCCGTGAACCAGTTGTATTTCATTCCTACTACTACATTTGCGGCAAAAACAGAACAGGCAAAGCAGGATATTCCTGCGTTTATTCAGTTATTTATTTATCAAGTACTAAGGGTGATAGTTGCATTTCTCGGTTATAAAGCAATAGCCCAGTCGCTGTCAAACCTTGCCGCGGTTATTTTAGTGTTTCCCATTTATTGGTATTTATTCAGAGGCTACCCGGTAGGTCAGTATGATAAGAAGCTTGCAAAATTATATTTTAATATTTCCGTTCCTGTTTTCATTGTATTGATTGCGCAGACTGTGATTTATTCAACGGACAGGGTGATTCTGCAGTATTTAACGAACTCGGATGAAGTTGGGTATTATGCGGCAGGATTTAGCATAAGCCAGTTTGTAAGACTGATAGAATCATCAGCCGGAATTCTATTCTTTCCGTTCTTTTCGAAAAATATTACGGAAGGTGAATTCGGAAAAATTAATTCAAGCATTAAGAAATACGAGAGGTTCAATTTGTCTTTCGTTCTTCCTTTGGTTTTTTACATTATGATATTTTCGGAGTTTGTAGTGTCTATCGCTCTCGGGCCTAAGTTTGCAAAAACTCCCCCTATGCTTGCTGTTATTACAATTTCAATGTTTATTTCATTAATAAATCTTCCATATATTAATATAATTTCAGGAAAAGGATTATTCAAGCAGTCGGCAACTGTATATGTTATTGGCACGGTATTTTTTCTGATATTTTCATTTTTACTTGTATCTCCATTCCTGCTTGGACTGAAAGGTATCGGCATTGCATTATCACTTCTGTGCACGAATATATTTTTCGGTGTTGTGTTTATGATATATTCCAAAAAAGAACTGAATTCAATTATCATATTCCAGGGCAAATATCTGATGTTGTACGGAATTATATACTCTATAGCTGCTTATTATATTTATAATATGTTTTCCCTTGGTCTTATCGGTAAAATTATTTCAAGCGCTGTTTATTTTGCCGGATATTTCGGATTTGCTTTATTATTCAGGCTAATCACCATTGAAGACTGGAAAATGACGCTTGAAATAATTAATGTAAAAAAAATGTATAATTATGTTAATACAGAACTTAAAATTAAATAAGGAGTTTTAAATTGGATATTAAAGGTAAAAACGTTCTGGTAATCGGCGGAGCCGGATTTATCGGTTCACACGTTGTAGACGGTTTACTTGCTGAGGATGTTAAGAGTGTCATAGTTTATGATAACTTCTGCAGAGGAACCCGGGAAAACATTGAGGATGCTCTGAAAGACAGCAGGGTAAGGGTTTTTGAAATCGGAGGTGACATTCAACAGACTGACATTCTTGAAAAGGCAGTAAAAGAAAGTGACACGGTTGTTCATCTTGCTGCATTATGGCTTCTTCAATGTTATGAATATCCAAGGTCAGCTTTTGATGTGAATATAAGAGGAACATTCAACGTACTGGAAGCATGCAGAAACAACAATATCGAAAGACTTGTATATTCATCATCCGCATCTGTTTACGGAGATGCGGTAGAACTCCCGATGTCCGAAGATCATCCTTTTAATAACAGGACATTTTACGGAGCAACAAAAATTGCAGGTGAAGCAATGTGCAGGGCTTTTAATGAAAGATATGGACTGCCTTATGTGGGATTAAGATATATGAATGTTTATGGAGCAAGACAGGACTATAAGGGAACATACATAGCAGTAATTATGAAAATACTTGACAGGATTGATAATGGTCTGCCGCCGATTGTCTACGGAGACGGAAGCCAGAGTTATGATTTTATTTACGTATCGGATGTTGCGGATGCAAATATTAAGGCACTGAAGAGCAATGCTAATGACAGATTTTACAATGTAGGAAGCGGAATATCAACATCAATAAAGGAGGTTTGCGAAATGCTTCTTGAGCTGACAGGTTCTGATCTGAAAATTCAGTATGAACCTGCCGGACTGACCTTTGTAACTAACAGAATCGGAAGCACCGAACTCGCAGAGAAAGATCTTGGCTTCAGATATAAAACCGGGTTAAAAGAGGGATTGCTGAAGCTGATAGAATGGAGAAAAAACCATAAATTCAACAGGAGCGAATAGTGAAGATTCCCATAGCAAAAACAGAATTCACAGATGCGGATTTTGAAAATATAAGAAAACCGCTTGAATCAGGATGGGTGGTTCAGGGACCTTTTGTTAAGGAATTCGAGGATAAATGGTGTAAGTTTACGGGAGCGGCAAATTCGGTTGCAGTGACAAGCTGTACAACAGGACTGCATCTGTCGCTAGCGGCTTTAGGCGTGAAGGAGGGAAATGAGGTAATAGTTCCCGCTTTTACCTGGATTGCTACGGCAAATTCAGTCGAGTATACAGGTGCTAAACCCGTATTTTGTGATATTGAGCTTTCCACTTTCAATTTAGATGTAAAAAAATTTGAAAAACTGATAACAAAAAAAACTAAAGCAGTAATTCCCGTGCATCTTTTCGGATTGCCTTCTGATATGGATGCAATAAAATATATTGCAGAAAAAAATAGTCTTTTTGTTATTGAAGATGCGGCTTGCGGATTTGCCGCTAAGTACAGGAATATACACGTCGGTAATTTCGGTGATACAGGCTGTTTCAGTTTCCATCCAAGAAAAGCAATTACTACCGGTGAAGGAGGGATGATTACAACTAATAACGGCGAATTATATGAAAAGCTTCGTTCTCTGAGAGATCACGGTGCCGCAATGTCAGATCTGCAGAGGCATTTACAGAATAAGCCTTATTTACTTCCCGAATTTCCGTATCTCGGTTATAATTACAGAATGACCGATATTCAGGCATCAATTGGTTCTTCTCAGATGGAAAGGGCAGTTGAGATTTATGAATCAAGAAAAAAGATTGCCGATAAGTATTCAAGGGAATTAAGTGATATTGACTGGCTGGTAAAGCCATTTGTTGGAAAAGACTATGTTCACGGGTATCAGTCATATGTATGCTTGTTCAAACCTGAGGAAATTAATTCAGGAAATCTCGATAAAGTGAATTTGATGCGAAATGAATTTATGGACTACCTTTTTGAAAAAGGAATTTCGACAAGACCGGGAACCCATGCAGTTCACAACCTTGCTTATTATAATGAAAAATACTGCATAAAATCAGAAAGCTATATGAATTCACTGATAGCAGATAAATGCAGTATTGCATTTCCCGTTTTTCCTTCTTTAAAGGAAGAAGAATCGGATTACATAATCGAATACATAAAAAATTTTAAGATAAAATAATGCCGGCACTTAAAAAACTAGGTATAGAGGAAAAGCGTTATCAGAAAGCAGGATATTCTGATAATCAGGAGCAGACGAAAAACACATTCGGATTCAAGTGGGCAATAAGGGATTCGTATGATTCGGACGCTGCAAAAAAGAGGGTAAAGGACTGGCTCATCGAAAGATATTGCGATAATAAGGAGGAGGCTGTTAAAGACTGGCTTGTGGGAGGTGATAAAATTATTTTGGATGCCGGCTGCGGGAGCGGATTATCGGCGTTGCTTTTATTCGGTAAAGAGCTGAACTATAATAATTATCTCGGAGTTGATATATCGGATTCTGTTGGGGTAGCGGAAGAAAGATTTAAAGAAGAAGGAATAAAAGGTGAATTTCTGCAGGCAAGCATACTTGATTTACCGTTTGCAGATGAAACTGTGGATATAATTTTTTCCGAAGGAGTACTTCACCATACTGACAGCACAGAAGATGCACTTATTTATCTTAGTAGGAAACTGAAGAAGGGCGGGATTTTCATGTTCTATGTGTATGCAAAAAAATCTGTAATCAGGGAGTTTACCGATGATTACATCAGAGAAAAGCTAAGTACTATGACCGATGAAGAGGCCTGGGAAGCATTAAAACCGCTAACGAAGCTGGGTCAGGAAATGGGCAGGCTGAATGTAAAATTAAATGTACCGGACGATATTCCGTTTTTAGGCATTAAGAGGGGTGAGGTTGACCTTCAGAGATTTATATACTGGAACATTTTCAAAGCTTATTACAGGCCGGAATATACCCTCGATGAAATGAATCATCTGAACTTTGACTGGTTCAGGCCTCTGAACTGCAGAAGGCATACTGAGGATGAGATAAGGGAATATTGCCGGAAAGCTAATCTGGAAATTGAACTTTTTAATAAACAGGAAGCAGGATTTACAGTGATAGCAAGGAAAAAATAAAATGTGCGGAATAACCGGAATATATAACCTTAACGAAGAACCGATATCAATCAATCTGCTGAAGCAGATAACTAATGTTATCAGCCACAGAGGTCCCGATGCAGAAGGATTCTGGGTGAATTCATTTATCGGCTTCGGACACAGGAGACTCTCTATCATAGATACTTCATCTCTCGGAAATCAGCCGATGCAGACTGAAGATGGAAGGTATATAATTACATATAACGGAGAATTGTATAATTTCGGAAATTTAAAGGTTGAGTTGAAATCCCTTGGCTATAAATTTATATCAAAAAGCGATACCGAAGTGGTGTTGAATGCTTATGCTGAATGGGGTAAGGAATGCGTAAAGAAATTCAACGGCATGTTTGCTTTTGCCATCTGGGATAAAAAAGAAAAAAGGTTATTCATTGCCAGGGACCGTTACGGTATAAAACCCCTTTATTATTATTATGATAAAGGCCTGTTTCTTTTTGCATCAGAGATAAAGGCGATTCTAAAACACCCTAAATATAATTTCGGAGTTTCACTCGAAGCTTTAAATGAATATTTTTCATTTCAGAATATTTTCACTGACCTGACCCTATTCAGGAATATTAAAATTCTTCCGCCTGCAACAACTCTGGAAATAAATTACAGCAGGAAGAAAAAAGTGCATATTCAAAAGTACTGGGATTATAATTTTGAAGATGACAATAATCTTAAAGAAGATGATTGCATAACGGAAGTGAAAAGGCTTTTTCAACAGGCAGTAGAAAGACAGCTTCAAAGTGATGTGGAAATAGGTTCATATCTTAGCGGAGGATTGGATTCCGGTTCGATTACATGTATTGCGGCGAAAAATTTCCCGAGCATAAAAACTTTTACCTGTGGTTTTGATTTATCTTCAGCGAGCGGACTAGAGCTTGCTTTTGATGAAAGGGTAAGGGCTGAATATCTTTCCAACCTATACAAGACCGAGCATTATGAGATTGTTCTGAAAGCAGGGGATATGGAAAGAGTGATGAGTAAGCTCATACGACATCTTGAAGACCTGAGGGTGGGACAATCTTATCCAAACTTTTATGTTTCAAGACTGGCAAGTAAATTTGTAAAAGTAACATTGTCAGGCATAGGCGGTGACGAACTTTTTGCAGGCTATCCGTGGAGGTATTACAGGGCTGTCAAAAACACCGACAGAAATAATTATGTCGATAAATATTATGATTACTGGCAGAGACTGATTAATGACAATGAGAAAAGAAGATTCTTCACTCCGGAGGTAAACCGTTTATTAAAGGGACACAGCACAAAAGACATTTTCAGAAATGTAATAAACGAAAATCCCCGCGAGGTAAAAACTCCTGAAGAATACGTGAACCGTTCACTGTATTTTGAAATAAAAACATTCCTTCACGGTCTGCTGGTTGTGGAAGATAAGCTCAGCATGGCACACAGCCTAGAAACGCGGGTGCCTTTTCTGGATAATGAGCTTGTCGATTTTGCAATGAGGATACCGGTTAAATACAAACTGAAAAGCCTGACGAAAATGGCAAGGCTTAATGAGAATGATTTAAGCTCGAAGGAAAACAAGTTCTATCAGGAAAATAACGGCGGGAAGAACATACTGAGGAAAGTTCTGTCGGATTATGTCCCGAAGATGTACCTGAAGAATTCCAAGCAGGGATTTTCTGCTCCGGATGCAAGCTGGTTCAAGGGCGAAAGCATAGAATATATTATGAAGCTTTTGTTTGACAAAAAAGCATACATTTATGATTATATACAGCCTGAGACAGCGCAGAAGCTGATGAAGCAGCATTTCGACGGCAGGGTCAATCACAGGCTTTTCATCTGGTCGCTGGTTTGCTTCGAATGGTGGAATAAAATATTCAATAAATAGATATGAAAAAAAATACAGATTCGGGAACTCAGGAGGAAGATTTAAAAAATCTTTTCAAAAAACTCAAGACCGAATACCGTAAAAAATGGAAGCGTGACTTGCCATTTCAGGAATACTTATCAGACAGGTGGGAAAGGGCACGCGAACTCGGATTCGGGAAAGACACAAGCATTTATCAGAGCAGTTATGTTTACGGTGATGTGAAAGTCGGTAAGAACACGTGGATTGGTCCATTCACAATCCTTGACGGAACAGGCGGTCTGGAGATAGGTGACAATTGCAGTATTTCCTCTGGGGTGCATATATATTCGCATAATTCAGTAAGCTGGGCAGTGACGAAAGGCAAGTCCCGGTACGAAAGAAAGCCGGTAAAAGTAGGCAGTTATTGTTTTATCGGTCCGAATTCAGTTATTAAAAACGGAGTCAAAATCGGTAATCATTCAGTTGTGGGTGCTTTAAGTTTCGTTAATAAAGATGTTGAGCCATTTTCTATTATGGCAGGGAATCCTGCAAAAAAAATCGGAAGCGTGAAAATATTTAAAGGTAAAGCTAAATTTATTTACGATAAAAAGCAGAAATGATTGTTATTATTAATTATGGGATGGGGAATGTCGGGTCGATTCGGAACATGATACGAAAATTCACAAAGGATGTAATCATTTCATCTGAAATAAAGGATATTGAAAATGCCGAAAAGCTGATACTTCCCGGAGTGGGTTCATTTGATGCAGGAATGAAGAATCTTCATCACCTAAATATTATAGATTTGCTTAACAGGCGGGTTCTTGAGGATAAAATACCGGTTCTGGGAATTTGTCTCGGGATGCAGCTCCTTTCAAGCAGAAGCGAGGAAGGAACTCAGGAAGGCCTGAATTGGATAAGTGGCGAGACAATAAAATTCCGGTTCAAGGAAAATAACAATAACCTGAAGATTCCGCATATGGGCTGGAATTATGTAAAGAAAATCAGAGAGTCCGAACTGCTTGAAAATATGTACAGCGAATCGAGATTCTATTTTGTCCATTCTTATCATGTTGTTTGTGAAAATGAAGAAGACGTAATACTAAAAACACTTTATGGAATAGAGTTTACGTCTGCATTGCAGAGAAATAATATTTTCGGTGTTCAGTTCCATCCTGAGAAAAGTCATAAGTACGGATTACAACTCTTAAAAAATTTTATAGAATATAAAGTAAATAATGGTTAACATCCGGGTAATACCATGTCTTCTTTTACACAATCAGTCGCTTGTAAAAACCGTAAGGTTTAAAAAGTTTAATTACATTGGTGATGCGATTAATACTGTAAGAATATTCAATCAGATGGAAGTTGATGAACTTATATTCCTGGATATTGCAGCGTCGAAACAGGGATTAAATCCGGATTTTTCGATAATCGAGGATATTGCAAATGAATGTTTTATGCCGTTTACGTACGGAGGCGGAATAAGGAATATAGAGGAAATATATAAAATTCATAAAATCGGTGTTGAGAAAATTGCTATTAATTCATATGCACTTGAAAATCCAGAATTTATAAAAATTGCATCAGATTTATTCGGTAGCCAGAGTGTGATTGTTTCTGTCGACGTTAAAAAGAATCTGCTTGGAAAGCTTGAAATTTATTATCAGGGGAAGAAGAAAATAAAAAAGGCAGACCCTATGGAATTTATTCTGATGGCTGAAGATTACGGTGCGGGTGAAATTCTTCTTAATTCGGTTGACAGGGACGGTACCTGGAGTGGTTATGATATAGATTTTATAAAAAAAATTACAGACAGGATATCAATTCCGCTAATAGCTTCGGGCGGGGCAGGAAAAATAAACGATTTTCATAATGCTGTTTATGAGGGCGGAGCTTCTGCCGTTGCAGCAGGCAGTATGTTTGTTTATCAGGGTAAAGACCTTGGAGTACTTGTAAACTATCCCACAAGGCAGGAACTTGAAGGCGTACTTAATTTTAATAATAATAAAGAATATTACATTGGATAATTCTATAAAATATCATTTTAATGATTTTACAAGAAAGAATTATTTGAAGATTCTAAGGACTGCACGCATGAATTACAGGTTTGTATTTTACGGCAGTCAGAGAGTTTTAAGCAAGACGATATATCTAAGGCATGATGTGGATTTCTCGATGAACTCTGCACTTGCACTTGCAAAAATCGAAAAGAAACTTAATATCAAATCCACATATTTTATTTTGCCTCACAGCGATTTTTACAATCTTCTCGAGCCTGAAATTACCGGAATAGTCAGGAGAATCATCAAGCTTGGACACAGGATAGGACTGCATTTTGATTGTCATTATTACCGTATTAAGGACGAATCTGAACTGGTCAGAAGACTGAAATCGGAAAAAAAATTTTTTGAGAATTTATTTGATACACGAATTCAGGTTTTTTCTTTTCACAATCCTGATAAGTTTGCACTTAGCTGTACAAAATACAGATATACCGGAATGGTAAATACTTATGCAGAGTTTTTTAAAAATAAAGTTTCGTATATATCGGATTCTAACGGATACTGGAGGCATAACAGGCTTCAGGAAGTATTGATGTCTGCAAAAGAAAACTCAATTCAGATACTCCTTCACCCCGAATGGTGGCAGGATAAAGTTATGTCGCCTAAAGAGCGTGTCTGGCGGTGTATAGACGGAAGAGCATCAAAGACACGAGATAAATACCTTGCTGTACTGAGAAAGTTTAAAAGAAACCACATAGACTGGTGAAAATGAAAAACAAGAAAATAGTAATGTGCGGATGCCACGAATCCGGATGGGAAGTTATAAAATTTCTGCTGGAGAGCGGCATCGGAATCAGTCATTTTGTTACGTTAACAAAGGAGAAAGCAAAGAAGGCGAAAGTATCCGGATATAAATCTTTCGAGGACCTTGCAAAGAAATACTCAGTACCTGTTTATTATGCAAAAAAATATTCCCTGACCGCGCCGGAGGATACAGCGTTTTTCAGGAAAATGAAATTTGACTTGCTTATTCAGGGTGGATGGCAGAGACTTTTTCCGTCTGAAGTGCTTGAGACAATTAAAATCGGGGCTGTCGGTGTTCACGGGAGCTCGGAATTTCTTCCAAAGGGCAGAGGCAGGTCACCGATAAACTGGTCTTTAATAGAAGGGAAGAAAAGATTTATAATTCAGTACTTCCTGATAAAAAACGGAATAGATGACGGGGACATTTTTTATTATGAAATCTTTGATATTAACGACTGGGATGATTGCAAAACGCTTTATTATAAAAACTCAATTATCACAAAAAGGGTGCTGCTCGAATGGATTCCGAAATTATTTGTAGGAAATGTAAAATTCAGACAGCAAAAAGGAAAACCGACATATTATCCGAAAAGGACAGCTGAAGACGGTTTGATAGATTGGAATAAAAATGTTTTTGAAATATATAATTTTATAAGGGCTATTACAAAGCCATATCCGGGAGCATTTACTTTCCTGGGCGGTAAAAAAATTACGATATGGAAAGCTCAGCCTTTTGATACACGGATAGTATACAAAAATGCTGTAACCGGAGAAATTGTGGAAGTCTTCGACAACGGTAATTTTATTATTAAATGCAATATGGGATTATTACTTGTCTTAAATTATACTGGCAAGATTTTCTTGAGGGGGAAACTTAATAGTATAAGGAAATCTTAATTCACAACTGCTAAAATGGAAAATATAAAAATTTGTAAAAGGTGCATTTATGATGGAAATGTACCTGGAATATCATTTGATGAAGAAGGGATATGTAATTACTGCAGGAACATTGAGAAGATGGAGCAGGAATATCCGAACGATGAAAGAGGCGAAAAAATCCTCAAAGGTATCATAACCAGGATAAAGCACGACGGAAGAAATAAGAAATATGATTGCATGATTGGAGTAAGCGGGGGATGTGATTCATCATTCATGGTTTACAAAATGAAGGAATTGGGGCTTAGACCGCTGGCTGTGCATTTTGATAACACGTGGAATTCGACTATTGCAACAGAGAATATTAAAAAGGTTCTGAAGAAACTGGATGTGGATTTATATACTCTCGTAGTTGACAATAAAGAATATGATGACATATACAGGTCCTTTTTAAAATCAGGCGTAAAGGATATTGAAGCACCGACTGACATAGCATATGCAGCAACTTTAAGGATTGCTGCGGAAAAATTCAAAATTAAATACATACTTGAGGGTCATAATTTCAGAACGGAGGGAATTTCCCCCCTTGGGATGCTGTATATGGACGGTAAATATATTGAATCCGTTCAGAAAAAACACGGAACAATGAAGCTGCGGACTTATCCGAATATGAAACTGGGAAGATTTATTAAATGGCTGATATTTTCAAACATAAAAATGATAAGGCCGTTGTATTATGTTGAATATGATAAAGATGAGGTAATGAAATTCCTGGAAAAGGATTTTGACTGGAAGTGGTACGGCGGACATCATCTTGAAAACAGGTTTACTGCGTTTTACCACAGTTATTTTATGCCCAGAAGATTCGGAATTGATTCAAGGATAAACGGATTTTCGGCACTTATCAGAAGCGGGCAGCTTGACAGGGAGAAAGGCCTGAAATTGCTGAAAGAACCGCCTTATCTTGAGGATGAAATTATCAGCTTGATAAAAAAGCGCCTTGGTTTCAGTGACGATGAATTTGAAAGGTTGATGACAATGCCGCATAAGACATTCAGGGATTTCAGGACATACAAGAAAACATTCGAAATAATGAGACCGTTTTTCTGGCTCATGTACAAACTTGATAGAATCCCAAAAAGTTTTTATGATAAATATACAAGGAAGTTAAAATAATGGAAACAGCAGAAGACAAAAACAAGCCGACAATAATTCATCTGCTTTCTCACAGGCCGAACCCGGTGTGTCTTAATTACAAAACTCCGGAAGAATATATCAGCAGGCACGATAATGCAGAATTCATCAGAATAGACAAATTTCCTTACTGGGTAGGTTTCTTCGAGGATTTTGATCATAAAATTGCAGTTGATACATTAAACAGAACAGACAAATATAATATTGAATGCTGGAGGCCTTACTGGAACAGTATTGGGAGAAGCTATGAAAAAATGTTCGAGGGTGTACTGCACAAAGCCTTTCCATCGAGATTTTTTAAAGTACCAAGATTCATGAGCTGGCTTTGGTCTAAAAGTTATTTTGAGGAAATAAAGAAAATAATCGAATCGAAAAAGAAAGTCCTTATCCATATTCACGACGGACATTCGAATTTTATTACCTGGTTACTTTTAAAGTTGAAACCGCTGAACGTTCCTGTTCTGTATCAACACAGGGGGGGATGGTTTTCGAACTTCGATTACAAATTCAGGAAGAAAAATCCGGTTTCGCTGATAACATACAAGAAGCAAAAAGAAATATTTAAATATATTACACATTATTTATCCGGTTCGAAATTCGAATACGATTTTCTGAAAGATGATTTAAAACTGAAAAGTGTATCTTATTATATGGATGGAGTCGACTTTAATTATTTCAGGCCCGGGAATAAGACTGAAATAAGGAAAAAGCTCGGATTGCCTGTTGATAAAAAAATTATTCTTTACGTCGGGAGATTTGATTCGTTTAACGGTGTGGATAATCTGCTGAGCACTTTTAAACGTTTAAAAGAGAACAATTATAATGTCGAACTTCTGCTTGTGGGGGGATATAAGCACAATTCATCTTATGAAAAGGCAAAACAGGCAGGGGCAATACTGGTTGAGAGGGTTCAGGAACAGAAACTGCTTGATTATTACCAGTCTGCTGATATTTATTCGCTGGCAATCGATGATTATTTATACCGAACTTTCGGAGGTTTTGGTACGGCAACAATCCAGGCACTGGCTTGCGGGATACCAGCACTTAGCTACAACATAATCCATCTTCCTGCTCCGATGGAAGAAATAAACAGGATAGGAAGAACATTCGGCTCGAATGAAGATCTATACCATAAAGCAGCATACATGCTTGATAATATTCAGGAATTCGAAAACTGCAGGGAAATCACAAGAAAATATTATGATAAGGATATTACAATGCAAAACTTAATTAACATTTACGATAATTTATTGGATAAATTTTATAAATAATGCTTATAAACAGGGACTGTAAATTTTATTCCGGAAATAAACCTTGCAAATATCATAAACAGGATGGCAGAGTCTGTGAAGGATGCCTTGATTACAGGAAAATAAAGGAGAGGATTTTAATAATAAAGCTTGATGCACTGGGTGATGTGCTGAGAACTACCATCATATTGCCTGCTCTGAAGAAAAAATTCCCCGATTCACATATCACCTGGATTACAAAGGCAAATGCAGCTGCTTTGCTGAGAAATAACGGACACATAGACAGAGTGCTTAACTTTGAAAATAATTACCTCGGTTATATTCTGAATGAGGAATTCGATATTGGCATTTGTCTTGATGCCGATAACGCAGGAGCAACAATTCTTTCAATTGCAGATTGCAAACAGAAATCAGGATTTCAGACAGATAAAAAAGGATTGCTTTACCCTTCAGGAAAGGAATCTGAAGATTTATATTTAATGGGACTGAACGATAATCTAAAAAAGAGAAACAGGAAAACATATCAGCAGATTATATATGAAATCAGCGGCTTGAGCGGAGAAATATTCAGTCCTCAGTTGTTTCCCGATGATAAAACCGTTAATTATTCGAAAGCGTTTGCAGAAAAGCACCGGATTGGGAAGGATGATTTTGTAATAGGTCTTAATACAGGAGGCGGAAGCAGATGGGAATGCAAGAAATGGATAAGGGAATATTACCCTGAACTCATTTCAGGATTGCAGAATTATGATAAAAAAATGAAAATAATTTTATTCGGGGGAGAAAGCGAAAAAAATATAATAAGTTACGTTCTGGGAGAAACGGTGGGGGAAGTATATGATGCCGAATGTTACGGTTCGATATCGGAATTTGCCGGAATCATCAGCCTGACGGATATATTCATTACCCCGGATAGTCTTGGTTTCCACATGAGCGTTGCGCTGGGAAAGTACACGATTGTTCTAGTCGGTCCCACATCTCCGTGGGAGCTTGATGTATATGGCAACGGGGAAATAGTTTACAATGATGCTTTAGACTGCATTGCCTGCTACGATACGTTATGCAGGCGGAATAAAGAATGCATGACGACTCTCACACCGAATTTAATTTATAAAAAGGTTATTAAAAGAATTGAAGAAGTTAGCAATAGTTAGTTTCGGGCATGCGGATTCAATACTGCATTTTGCAAAAACGATGTCTTCAATATATAAAGTTGATTTATTCTTTGTATTTGCGCTTAATAAACGGATAGAAAGTATATTGAATTTCGAAAAAGAGATACTGAAAACAGGATTTCTTGAAGAAGAGCAGATTGACAGGATACTCGGTAAGTCAATAAAAGGTTTCATAAATAATAATTTTAATGTCAGGTTTTTTATTAATCATAATCTTAAAGTTCGTTCGTTAAAAAACATTAAGCTGGCCAGAAAGCTGTCAAAAGTTCTTAATGAATATGATATTGTACATTTCAACGGAATGGATGCAACGTTGATTCTGATTAATTACTTCCTCAGGAAAAAAAACCGGGTTTTTACCATACATGATGTTAAACTGCACACCGGGGAAAAGGACAGGGAGGTGCTGAATGCTGCGGAGACATATGTAAAGTGGATATTGAAATCAAGGTATCAGGTTATTCTGCAGAACAGGACAGACTACGATGAAGTGTTAGAAACCTTTCCTGACAAGGAAAATAAAATAAATCTTATTCCTTTTAAATGCTTGAGCATTTTCAGAAACTTTTATGATGAAAATGCAATAAAGGAAGTAAGCGATATACTGTTTTTCGGAAGAATCTCTCCTTATAAAGGGCTGAAATACCTTGTTGAATCGATTGATGAGGTAAGGAGAAAATATCCTGAGGTCCGTGTTCTAGTAGCCGGAAGCGGTGAAATTGACAAGGATATTCCAAAAGAAAAATTGAACGGTAATTTTATTATTTATAACAGGTATATAACAAACGAAGAGATGGCTGGATTTATTGCCAATACAAAAATAGTTGTATGTCCTTATACAGATGCCACTCAGAGTGGAGTAGTGATGACGTCTTTCGCTTTTGGAAAGCCTGTAATTGCATCAGCTGTTGGGGGTTTTCCTGAAGTAATTATTGACGGTAAGACAGGTTTGCTTGTTCCTCCGGCGGATACGGGAAAATTAAGCGATGCAATAATCCGATTACTGTCTGATAAGAAAATATTAACCGCTATGTCAGATAATATTAATCAAAAATGCGAAAACGGATTCCTTTCGTGGGATTCCATTACAAATGATGCAGTTAAAGTTTATGAAAAAGTCACAAAAAATGAATAAACCGAATATTTCACAAAAGATACCTGCTTATAAAAGATTTTTCAGGTGCATAATAATATTTTTATTTAATACTGTTTTTTTCCCTTTCAGGGTTAAGAAATCCATAAGTTTCTTAAATCATATATACGAATTTGATCCGCTGCGTCCGTTACATGATAAAGTAAAAGAAGTAGAGATAGAAGAGATATTACCCGGAGTATATAGGCAAAATATTAATCTTTTTGATCTCGAATCAAAGTATGGTTCGATGACTTTGCAGGAAATTTACACCGTTGCTGCTATTGCCAGAAATTTTAATCCGAAAGCGATTTTTGAATTTGGCACATTTATTGGCGTCACAACTTTACAAATGGCTTTGAATACGGATGATGATACGAAAATATATACTTTAAATTTACTTTCTACAGGGGAAGATACAAAATACGATATAGGAAAAACAGATGAGGAGAAGAATCTTCCGGACCTTCAGCCGGGAAGCAGGTTTAAAGATTCCAAAGTTGCCGGCAAGATTACCCAGCTGTATGGAGATTCAGCAGTTTTTGATTTTTCGCAATTTGAAAATAAAATTGATTTCGTGCTGGTAGATGCATCACATGAATATGAATATGTTAAGAATGATACTGAAAAAACGTTCGGAATGCTGAAGCAGGGCGGCACGATAGTATGGCATGATTATCCGAATTCTCCGGGAGTATTCAATTACCTGAATGAACTGGCAGGAGAACTTACAATTTATCACATTAAAGATACGCACCTTGCATTCTCTTTGAATTTTAATAAAGAACCTTAAATCATTTGAACTTACTTTTTATTATCGGTTCGCTAAAGCACGGAGGTGCGGAAAGGCAGACTGTCATAGACGCCAATTATTTTTCCGGCAAATATAATGTAATGGTAATGACATTTTGCGGTGGTGAACTTGAAGGTCTTCTGAACAAGAATATTAAGTATGTAGTACTGGAAAAAAAAGGATATTTGAATGCTTCAAAAAGATTAAGGGAAATATTAATTAATGAAAAAATTAATATAGTTAATGCTTCGCTTTTTGCTTCTATGATTATATCTGTTATAGCATCCGGGAAACTGAATATACCTGTAATTTGGTTTTTTCATTCGCATGAATATGATATTGAATTAAAGTCAAAACTGGCATTTAAATATTTTTCCAGAAAAAACTGTCTGAAAAAAATATTTTTTGTGAGCCGGGAATTGCAGAGGCATTTTTCATTCAGGAGATTCGGATTTCCGGCTCATAAAGAAGAAATACTGTATAATATTTATACCGTTAATAATTCAAATGCAATTAAAAATAAAAACGGTAAAATTACAATCGGGTATATAGGCAGACTGGTTGCATTAAAAAGAATTGAATATCTTCCGGAACTTGCAGAATATTTGATTAAAGAAGGCATTACAGATTTCAGAATCTGCATTTTGGGTGATGGACCTGAAAGGGTAAGGCTGGAAAAACTTGCAGAAGAAAAAAATGTATCCGGTTACATAAAATTTGAAGGATTTCAGAAAGATGTTGAAAAATATTATAATACCTTTGATGTATTTGCACTTCCTTCGCAAGAAGAATGTTTGTCGATTTCACTGATAGATGCCTGCGTAAAAGAGCTTCCTTCCGTTGCATTCGATACAGGAGGAAACAATGAGATAATTGTGAACGGAAAGAACGGCTACATAGTAAATGAAAAAATGGAATTTTTCGAAAGAGTTAAAGAACTGGTTTTGGATGCAAAAAAAAGAGGAGAATTCGGAAGAGCGGCAAGGGAATACTGCCTGAATAAATTCAGTGCTGCAGCCAGATTTGAAAAACTTGAAAATATATACAATAAACTGATATCAGAGAATTGAAAAAAAAAGAGGAACTAATAAATTATTTTAATGATTTTGCTTCTGAACGTGAAAAATGGAATAAGAAAAATTATTTCTATCACAAACTGCTCAATCGCTATTATTCGTTTCTCATTCCGGAAGGAAGCAGGGTTCTGGAATTGGGATGCGGAACGGGAGATTTACTGAATTCGGTAAAGCCGGAATACGGAGTAGGCATTGATTTTTCGGAATCCATGCTGAGAATAGCAGAAAAGAAATATCCTCAATATAAGTTTATTGCAGTTGATGCCGAGGATTTCGATTTGGATGAAAAATTTGATTACGTGATTCTTTCAGATTTAATAGGTTTTCTTTATGATGTGCAAACGGCTTTTAAGTATATCAGGAAAGTATGCCATGAGAACACGAAGGTAATAATTTCTTCATATAATTACTTATGGGAGCCGTTTCTGAAATTTGCAGAGTTTCTGGGTTTAAAACACCGGCAACCTGAAGAAAACTGGTTTTCTATGAAAGATATCAAGGGACTTCTTGACCTCGAAGGATTTGAGACCGTGAAGACAGACAGGAAAATAATGATGCCGATAAATATCCCTCTGCTGAATTTTTTATTCAATAATATTATATCAAATTTACCCGTATTAAATCATCTTTGCCTTTCTAATTTCATTGTGGCAAGAAAACAGCCCGAAGAAAAAAGGGAATACTCTGTTTCGATTCTGATACCTGCAAGAAACGAAAAAGGAAATATAGAAAATGCCATATTGAGGATTCCAGAGTTCGGAAAAAGCCAGGAAATTATTTTCATAGAGGGAAATTCCTGCGACGGAACGTTTGACGAGATTTTAAGAATTAAAGGAAAGTATGATGAAAAGAATATTATAGCTGAAAGGCAAACCGGAAGTGGCAAGGGTAATGCTGTAAGGGAAGGATTTGATAAAGCAGGCGGTGAAGTACTGATGATACTTGATGCGGACCTCACCACTCCTCCTGAAGATTTACCGAAGTTTTATGAGGCAATAAAGAATAACAGGGGAGAGTTTGTAAACGGATGCAGACTTGTGTATCCCATGGAAAAACAGGCTATGAGATTCCTTAACCTGCTTGCAAATAAATTCTTCGGCTTGTTCTTTACATTTCTTCTCGGCCAGAAGGTCAAAGACACATTATGCGGTACTAAGGTTTTATTAAAAAGCAATTATGAAAAAATTAAGTCAAACAGAAAGTACTTTGGTGAATTTGACCCGTTCGGGGATTTTGATTTACTCTTTGGCGCAGCTAAATTAAATCTGAAAATTATTGAGGTTCCCGTACGTTACAGGGACAGGGAATACGGCTCGACCCAGATTAGCCGCTTCAGGCACGGTTGGCTTTTGATCAGAATGAGTTTTTTCGCGGCAAAAAAAATAAAATTCTTTTAAATGAATATCAGCATTTTCGGGTTAGGGTATGTAGGTAGCGTAAGTCTAGGATGCATTGCCAAATTCGGTCATAATGTAATCGGTGTGGATATTAACAGGAAAAAAGTTGATTTAATTAAGAAAGGGTATTCACCGATTATCGAACCCGGATTGAACGAACTGATTTCTTCCGGAGTGAAAAGGAAAGTAATTACAACAACCAGCGATTACAGGTATGCTGTCAAGAGCAGTGATATTACTTTTGTTTGCATAGGCACACCCGGAATGAAAAACGGAAATCTTAACCTTAAATCCCTGTATAATTCACTTCGGCAGATTGCAGAAGGTCTGCAATATAAAAAGAATTATCATCCTATTGTTATAAGGAGTACTGTTATACCCGGTTCTTATAATAAGATTGTTGGAACGGTTGAAAAATATTCCTGCAAAAAAAGCGGAAATGATTTTTCTGTGATTATTAATCCCGAATTTCTTCGCGAGGGTTCAGCTGTCAGTGATTTTTTAAATCCACCGCTGAATGTAATAGGTTCGGGCTGCAGAAAAAGTGCTGAAGCGTTAAAGAAATTTTACAGATTTAACAAGGCGAAGACTTATATCGTATCGGAAAACACTGCTGAAATGATAAAACTTGTAAACAACTCTTTCCATTCACTAAAAATTGCATTTGCTAATGAACTCGGAAATTTATTCGGGAAACTGGGAATTGATGAAAAAGAAATTATGAACGTTTTTCTGAAAGATAAAAAACTGAATATTTCCGATGCATATCTCAAACCGGGTTTTGCGTTTGGCGGTTCCTGCCTTCCGAAAGATGTAAAGGCACTTAACAAGTTTGCTAAAGATAATTTATTGAGATTGCCTCTGATTTCGAATATAATCGATTCAAACGAATTGCAGAAACAGATTGCATTTAATCGTATTGCATTTTTCAAAAAAAAGAATATCGGAATCTGGGGACTAAGCTTCAAATCGGGTACGGATGATATGCGCGGAAGCCCTATTCTGGATGTTATAAATATGCTGTTAAAGAATAATTTTAAGGTAAGGCTTTTTGACCAAAATGTTGTATTTAAAAAAATAATCGGGGCTAATAAGATTTATTTGAAAAAAAAATTACCGGGGGCTGAAGAATTATTTGAAAAAGATTTTAATAATTTATTGAAATACTCAGATGTGATTGTTGTTAATTCAGCGGAAAAAAAATTCGCAAGGAAATTAATGGATTGTAAAAAACTGATAATTCTGGATTTGATAAATATACCGGAGCTTTACGGACATCCGAATTATAACAGCCTGACAGGATAATTAATGAATAGAAATGTATTACATTTTGTAAGAAAAACATCCCAGCTTAAAGCTACTTTTATAAACGACCAGATTACAAAGCACGAGCGATATAATCCCTTTGTCGTTGTAAAGGAGCGTATTGAGAAGCTGTATGACGGTGGATTTGCTGATTTTGATTTTGAAAAAAGCAAAGTATTGCTGCTTGATCAAAACAAGGATTTCAGTTATAAATACCGGAAGAAAATATGCAATCCGGATAAAATCAGAATATTTAATTATATCCGTGAAAATAATATTTCAATTCTGCATTTTCATTACGGCACTGATGCAGGACTTTATTATGAAATAATGAAGGAGAGTAAACTTCCTTCAGTCGTATCGTTTTACGGCTATGATGCTTCTTCATTTCCGAAAGCATATTTCGGACTTGGTAAAGTATTCCTGAAAAAAAGGGTTTTCAAGAATGCAACCAGGGTGCTTGCAATGAGCGAAGACATGAAAAAAGATTTTATGAATATCGGGTGTGAAGAAGAAAAAATTATTGTTCATTATTACGGAGTTAACGGTGAAATATATTTTTATCCCGAAAGAAAATATACAGATAAAGAAAAAGTAATTTTACTCGATGTATGCAGCCTTGTGCCTCAAAAAGGACATTTGTTTCTGCTGAAAGGAATAAATGAACTGGTAAAAAAAGGTATAAAGAATTTTGAACTGAGGATTGTAGGAACTGGTGAAATGAAAAGCTCTTTGATTAATTTTGTCAGAGAGAATAATCTGAAAGAATACGTGATATTTCTCGGTGCAATGAAAGCACATTCGGAAGAAATACTGAGGGAGTATAAAAATGCTGAAATATTCGTTCATCCGAGTGTTATTCCGGAAAACGGGGATAAGGAAGGAATACCTGGAACAATATCAGAAGCTATGTTTTCAGGGCTTCCGGTCGTTTCAACTTATCATGCAGGCATTCCATATATTATTGAAGATGGAAAAACGGGACTGTTAGTAAAGGAATGGGATCTGGGAAAACTTTCTGATGCAATATTATTATTAATTAATGATGTGAATATTAGAGAGAGAATAGGAAGAAGCGCACAGAAAAATGCAAAGGAAAATCTTGATTTGAAGTTAAGGGAAGAAGAACTTGAAAAAATATATGACAGTTTAATAATAATCAATTTTTAAAGTATCTTAAAAAAAGAATGAAAAAAGAACCAATATATGTTACCCAGCCCTCGATGCCCGAACTCGATGATTTTATACCTTACCTGAAGGAAATCTGGGGAAGCAAGTGGCTGACCAATAATGGAAAATTTCACAAACAACTTGAGGATAGCTTATGTGAATATCTCGGAGTTAAATACCTTTCATTATTTTCGAACGGAACATTAGCATTGATTACGGCGCTTCAGACTCTAAGGATTACCGGAGAAGTGATTACCACCCCTTTCAGTTTCGTCGCAACTACACATGCAATTCACTGGAACGGGATAAAACCCGTATTTTGTGACATAGAGCCTGAATTTATGACACTGGATGCGGATAAAATTGAATCGGCAATAACTCCGAAGACCACGGCAATTCTTCCTGTTCATATTTACGGAAATCCGTGTAATGTGGACAGAATATCAAAAATTGCAGATACATACGGATTAAAAGTGATATATGATGCATGTCATGCTTTTGGAGTTGAAATAAACGGTAAATCAGTTCTTGAATTCGGTGAATTATCTGTTCTAAGTTTTCATGCAACGAAGGTATTTACAACTTTTGAAGGAGGTGCAATAATTTCTCATGACGAAAAGACAAAGAAGAGAGTCGATTTTCTGAAAAACTTTGGTTTTGCTGATGAAGAAACCGTGGTTGCTCCCGGTATTAATGCCAAAATGAGCGAAGTACAGTCTGCCTTTGGTCTGTTGCAGCTAAAGAGCATAAACGATGTAATTTTAAAAAGAAAAGAGAAATATGATTTATACAGAAAATTGCTTGAAGGAAGAGATGGTATAAGGTTTCTAGATTACAGAACAAGTGTAAAACCAAACTATGCTTATATACCCGTATTTATTAATGAGAAAGTATTCGGAAAATCCAGGGACAAAATTTATAATGATTTAAGGGACGAGGAAATATATGCAAGAAAATATTTTTATCCGCTAATAAGCCAGTTTCCTTCATACAAAAATCTTCCTTCTGCATCCAAGGAAAATTTACCTGTGGCGGAAGATATTTGCAGGGAAGTTCTTTGCATGCCTTTGTATCCGAACCTTGACAACAAGGATATAAAAAAAATTGTTGATATAATTATAAAATAGCAATTAGAATATAAGTATTTAATGAAAAAAAAGGAAATCATAATTTTAGGTGCAGGAATAACCGGACTTGTTACTGCCTGGAAGCTTGCAAAGTCAGGATACAAAGTTACCGTAATCGAAAAAGAAAAATATCCGGGTGGTCTGGCAGGTACGGTTGATTGGGACGGATGGAAGTTTGATTTCGGGACTCATAATTTTTCTTCAAAGAATCATAAAGAAATAATAGAATTTTACAAGGAACTGCTCCCTGGAGAGTTTATACCGAGGGAATTAAATGCAAAACTTTTTATTTTCGGAAAGCTGATAAATCTTGATTACATCGGTGCGCATTTCTTTTACATGCTCAGCCTTCCGAATATGATAAAAGCAGGAATAGATTTTTTTCTAACCAGATTAAGAGCGTTTTTATTCGGTATAAAATATACGGAAAGGTTAGATGTCTGGATAAAGCAGAGATTCGGTAAGGTTTTGTACGGTATATATTTCGGACCGTATATAGAAAGAATTCAGAAAAAAAATCCTTCGGAACTTTCAAAAGATGTCGGAGACAAGAAAATACCTGTTTTCTGTTTGAGGGATTATATTAAAAGAGAATTAACATTCAAGAAAAAAGAAAAAATTCAGGAAGTAATTAAGAATAATATGTTTTATATCAAGAATGGATACGGAGAACTGTCAAAATTCTTTTTTAATGAGTTAAGTAATATGAACAATGCCGAAGTTTATCTTGGCTCAGAGATAAAATCAATTGGATATGACGGGAAGAAAGTTAAATCAATAAATCTTGAAGACAGAAAGATTGATGCATCAGAAAAAAATGTATTATCAACAATCCCTGTCGATGTACTTGCAAATCTTATTGATAATATACCTTCAGAAGTAAAAGAAAGCGCAGAAAAATTCGAGTACACTAAATTAAGAGTGCTATTTGTTAGAACAAAACTTGAAAAGATTTCAGGATTTTCGCAAATCAGTGTGGAAGCTAAGTACCCGTTTAGCAGGGTATCGGAATCGAATTATGATGAATTTAATCTTGTTCCCGAAGGGCATTCATCTCTTACGATAGAACTACCATTAAACGATACAGATGAACTCTGGAAAATAAGCAATGAAGAATTGCTTGAGAAAATACTTCCGCAATACAATGATATTTGCGAATTAAAAAAAGAAGATATTATAGACTGCCGAACTGTTTATCTGCATTATGCAAATCCAAGAATGATAATAAACTACAAGGAAATATTAAAAAGTGTTTTCGGATTTATTTACAATACGGGAAATTTATACAGCATAGGGAGACAGGGATTATTCACATATATTAACGCAGATGGTTGCACGAGAATGGCTCTGGATTTAGCGGATGCAATTATAGATGATAAATCATTAAAAGATTTTCAGAAAAAGCTTATGTTCGATTTTCACGAAATTGAATTATAACTTCTGAAGTATTGAAGACACTTGGAATAATGCAGCCGTACTTTTTTCCATATATAGGATATTATCAGCTGATTAATGCTGTTGATAAGTTCGTTTTGCTGGATGATGTAAATTTTATTAAGAAAGGCTGGATAAACAGAAATTACATACTTGTAAACGGTAAACCCAATCTTTTTACCATTCCACTCAGAAAAGCCAGTCAGAATAAGATGATTAATGAAATCGAAATCGATAATGAAAGCGGCTGGAGTGTAAAATTTCTGAAAACGCTCACTACTTCATATAAAAATGCCGGATTTTTTAAACAAACTATTAAAATCACAGAAGAGTTACTTAAAGCAGATTACGAACTGATAAGTGATTTAATATATTGCAGCATAATAAAAATTAAGAATTATTTGGGAATAGAAACGGAAATTATCAGGTCATCTTCGGTATATAATAGTAAGGATTTAAAAGGACAGGATAGGATACTGGATATATGCCTCAAGGAAAAAGCTGAAAGATACATAAATGCGATAAACGGAAAATCACTTTATTCGAAAGAAGTATTTTTGGGAAATGGTGTTGAAATAAAATTTATTAAAACAAATAAAATAAGCTACAGCTCAGAGCAGGCAGTTTGCGGAAGGTCCCTATCGTTTTTAGATATGCTTATGCACTGCAGTGTCCCTGAAATTAATGAAATGCTTTTTAAATACGAACTGGAATAAATTAATATTTATAAAATTTAAAGAAATTATAATCTGATGGAAAAACTGAATAAAATATTCAGCGAATTATTTAATCTTAAACCTGAACAAATCAAAAGTGATTTAAAGCTTGCTGATGTGGAAGGGTGGGACTCGCTAACCCATATGGAATTGATTACGAAAATAGAGGATGTTTATAAAATAGAACTTGATGGTGATGAAATAGCAAGCATGCTTGGAGTTGGAGAAATTATGGAAGTATTAAGAGCAAAGAAAATAACTTTATAGAATATGGAAAATAAAACCATTCTTGTAACAGGCGGGGGGGGGTGTTTTGGAAGTTATATCGCCAAAACGTTAGCAAAGGATATCGGAAAAGTAATTGCTGTTGATATGAACGAGGAAATGCTAGGGATTCTTAAAAAAGAATATTCAGAAATATTAACTTACTGCTGCAATCTGTCTGATTATAAACAGGTAGAAGAAACGGTGGACAGGATTATTGAAGAGAACGAGAAAATAGATGTGTTGGTAAATAATGCAGGAATGATATTCAGCGCACCCCTGATTAATATTTTATCAAAGACAGACAGAAAACATAACATTGAAATGTGGCACAAGACAATGGATGCGAATCTCAATTCCCTTTTTTACACTTCTGTTTGTGTTGTAGATAAAATGATTGCAAAGCGAATTAAAGGGTTGATAATAAATATAAGCTCGATTTCGGCTTACGGGAATGCAGGTCAGTCAGCTTATTCCGCCGCTAAAGCAGCAGTAAATGCTTTAACCAATACGTGGAGCAAGGAACTGGGGATGTTTAATATACGCTGTGCAGGAATTGCTCCCGGATTTATCGATACCGAATCAACAAGAAAAGCAATGAGCGAAGCTGTAATCCAGAAATGGGAAAAATCAATTCCTTCAAAAAGGTTAGGGAAGGTTGAGGAAGTATCTGATGCAGTAAAATTTATAATTAATAACGAATACTTCAACGGAAGAATAATTGAACTGGACGGCGGATTAAAAATATAATCTGAAGTATGAGTAATAGATATATATATAATCTCGGAATACTATTTGATGAAGTATGCAAAAAGCATAAAGACAGCATTGCTTTGCATTACAACAAGAAGCACTTTGTTACTTTTTCGGATTTAAAAGATTTATCGAACAGTATAGCGAATTATCTGCTTAGTTCAGGCATAAGCAGAGGCGATGTTGTTGCGATATTTAATACTAAATCTGAATTTGCTTTTTCTGTTATGATTGCCTGTTTAAAAATCGGAGCGATTTATACGAATCTTGATTTAACGAGTCCTTGGGAAAGAATATCAAAAATATTATCGAAGTGTAAACCAAAAATTGTGGTGAAAGACTATCTGGATAATAAAGTACTAGATAAAGCACTTATTGAAGACGGATATTCTGTAATTGATTTACATTCTGTTGAGTTTCAAAATGAATTTAAAAGATGTTTTTCGGAAAAGCTTGATATTAATCATGAAATTAACGGATCAAATCCTGCTTACATAATGTTTACCTCAGGTTCGACGGGTTTTCCGAAGGGTGCAGTTATGTCTCATCAGAACCTGATTAATTTTATTGGATGGGGTAAAGAGAGATTTGATGTAAAACCTGATGATGCTTTCACAAATGTCAATCCTATATACTTCGATAATTCCGTTTTCGATTTTTATACTGCGATATTCACGGGGACAAGGCTTGTTGTATTTCCAAATGATGCTGCAAAAGATGTAAGAGGAATGCTGGATAAGATTAATGAATTGAAGTGTACGATTTGGTTTTCAGTTCCATCCTTTCTCGTATATCTTATTACAACAAAAATCTTAAATAAGAATGAGTTCAAGCATATACGAAAAATATCATTCGGAGGAGAGGGTTTTCCCAAACCAAGGTTGAAATATTTATATGATTTATACAAAGAACGTGCAGAATTTGTGAACGTATACGGTCCGACGGAATGCACCTGCATATGTTCTTCATACAAAATAACGGAAAAAGATTTTGACAATATGTCAGAACTTGCACCTCTTGGATTTCTTGCTCCGAATTTTGACTATGAAATTATTCCCATAGATGAAAATGACAAAACTTACGGAGAACTTTGCCTGAAGGGTCCGAATGTAGGGCTTGGGTATTACGGAGATGAAGAATTAACAAGAAAGTCTTTTATAAAAAATCCTTATAACTCAATGCTGGATGAAAAAATATATAAGACGGGTGATATTGTAAAGAAAGCTGATAACGGGTATTTACTTTTCAAAGGAAGAATCGATAATCAAATAAAGCACATGGGGTATAGGATTGAGCTTGAGGAGATTGAATCTGTTATAAATACACTGGAGTATGTTAATGAATCTGCCGTCCTATATAAGAAAGAGGAGAATGGAATAGGGCAGATACTTGCTTTTGTCAATTCAAAATCGAGGAAGGATTCTGCACAAATAGGAAAAGATTTAAAATCAAAGCTTCCCCCTTACATGAAACCGAAAAAAATTATTGTAATGGAAGAACTGCCGAAAAACCGTAACGGAAAGACAGATAAGTTACAACTTAAAGAATTATTAAAAGAATTATAAATATATGAAACCTGTAATAATATTTGGACTTGGCAATATAGCTGAAGTAATTCATTATTGTATCACAAACGAAACCGATTTAAAAACAGCCGCTTTTACTGTTGACAAGGAATTTATAAAAGAAGAGGAATTTTTAGGATTTAAAGTCATTCCGTTTGAAAGCATAAAAGAAAAATATCCCCCAGCAGATTATGATATGTTTGTAGCACTGGGATATCATCAGCTGAATAAAGTCAGAGAAGAAAAAGTGTATGAGGCGAAAGTAAAAGGATATAATATGATTTCAGTAATTTCCAAAAACAGCGGAATTCCTGCCAATCTGGATATTGGTGAGAATTGTTTTATAATGAATAATGTATGTGTACATCCTAAAGTAAAGATAGGAAATAACGTATTTATATGGAGTGGGGCAGTGGTCGGGCATCATTCCGATATCGGTGATAATTGCTGGCTAACATCGGGTGCGAATATAGCAGGTTGCGTGAAAATCGGGAAGAATTGTTTTTTTGCAATTAACTCTACTGTCGGGGATAACGTATCTATTGGAAATGACTGCTTTATCGGTGCAAATACTCTTGTTACAAAAAATCTTGCCGATGAAAAAGTGGTTATACAGGAATCAACGAAGGAATTCAGGCTGAACAGCAAGCAATTCCTGAAAATGTTTAAATCATTTTATTAATATGTACTGGGAAAAAAAGGGATTAATATTTTCTCCGAAAAATAATTTCGGATGGATGAATTCTCATGCGCAGGTTCCTACTCTTTTGCTGAAGAAAAACGTTTTGCGTGTTTACTTTGCGACAAGACCCAGAAAAGATTTAAGCCTGACGACATTTTGCGATCTCGATATAAATGATTTATCGAAAGTAGTTTATATTCATAATAAGCCGATATTAAATCCGGGGGATCCCGGAACATTCGATGAATTCGGCATTATGCCGAGCAGTGTGGTAGAAAAGAACGGTTTGATTTATTTATATTACAGTGGCTGGTCGAGGGGAATAACTATACCATACAATAATTACACCGGGCTTGCAATGAGCGAGGACGGTGGAATGACTTTCAAAAAATATTCACTTGGTCCGATTGTAGACAGAACACCTTTCGAAATATATTCTGCGACATCACCGCATGTAATGTTCGAAAAAGGAAAATGGCATATGTGGTATACGTCAGGTACAAACTGGCATATGATTAATAATAAATATGAACATACTTATGATTTGAAGTATGCATCCTCAAAAGACGGTATAAACTGGAAAAGAAATTATGAGGTTGCTGTTGCTCAGAAAGACAGATATGAAGCCATTACACGGCCGACAGTAATTAAAATTGGAAACAAATATTACATGTGGTACTGTTACAGGGGCAGTAAGAGTTTCAGGAGCGGTCAGGACAGTTACAGAATCGGATTATCGATATCTTCTGACCTGAGAAAATGGAACAGAATTGATTCGGAATCAGGAATTAAATGGTCAATAACAGGCTGGGATTCAAGAATGACTGCATATCCGGCGGTCATAAAAATTAAAAATAAAATAATAATGATTTACAACGGAAATGATTTTGGAAAAGAAGGTTTTGGATATGCGGTATTGACAGAAAAATTACAAGTAATATAAAAAAATATAAAATGAAAAAGAAAAGCGATTACATTCCCGGTGAATTTGAAACTCAGAAATTCGCCGATAAAAAAAACAGTTATTATAAAGGAGTGGAAATAATTAAATCTCTTAATTATAAGATTGAGGATTTTATAGAGTATTTTCCATGTTTCTCGGGACATCTGACTATTGCAAGATATCTATCTTTTTATGAAAGTTACAGGGATACGCTTGGGCTTGCCGGACATATAGCGGAAGTCGGAACATACAAGGGTGCATCACTTTTATTTTTCGCAAAAATGGTACAGATATTTGAACCAAATACACTAACGCAGGTGCACGGATTCGATTGGTTCAAAGGCAATGAACCCGATAAATGGGAATCAAAGATAGTGAAGCACGGAGATATAGAGTCCTATGACAGATTAATGAAGCTTATAAAAGCACAATTGCTGCAGAATACTGTTTTTGTTCACAAGCTGGATGTTACAAAACAACTTACAAAATTCTTTAAAAAATATCCGCATCTACAATTTAAGATTGTTTTTCTTGATGCAGGAATGTATAAAGTTGTGAAATCCTGCCTGCCTGTATTCTGGGAAAGGCTTACAAAAGGCGGGTATCTAATTCTTGACCAGTTCAATCACGAAGTAGCACCCGGAGAAACAAAAGCAGTAAAGGAATTTTTGAAGGACAAGGAAGTAAGAACATTTCCATTCGGATGGATGCCTACAGCTTATATAATCAAATAACTTTATTTATGAATTCTAATTTCAGGAGGATATACTTTGAAAAATAATTATAATTTAAAATATAAAGAACTATTTTTAAGACCGGTATCGTCCAAAGATGTTGAAATGGTTTATCCTTATATGTCAAATCCTGAAATTTCAAGGGATATGTCCTGGGATGCTCATAAATCTAAAGTACAGACTCTTGAATATTTGAAATCAGTGGAGGAAGCATTTAAGAAGGGCAGTAGTATTACCTGGGCTGTTTTCCATAATAAGAAATTTACAGGAGTATTTTCTGTTATAGCAATTTTAAGAAAACACAGATCTCTCATATATAACAGGGCAGAAATTGCTTATTGGCTGGGCCCTGAATTTCAGGGAAAAGGAATAATGACTAAAGCGGGTGAATTGGTTTTAGACTTTGCTTACAATGAACTTGGACTAGATAAAATAGTCGTTGGGCATCACATAGGAAATATTGGTTCGGAAAAACTGATTAAAAGACTCGGTTTTCGTTTTACATATATGGAAAAAAATATGTTTATGAAATATGGCAAATGGATTGATTGTGATTTTTATGAAATGACCAAGACTGAATGGAATAGAAAAAAATTAAAAATCGAATCCTTTTTTGTGAGTCCGGATAAACACGAATTGCTTTCGGAAATTGGAAGTAAATACCTCGAAAATCCGGATGGACACAGGTTTACGGTTGTTAATGGTATTCCGGATTTAATTTATCCTTATGAACTATCAAAGCATGATTCAGGAGTTAAAAAATTTTATGATGCAAGAGCAGAAGTATATGATAAGTTTCTTCCATTGACATTCAAAACGCATTTTGAAGATGAAAAAAAGTTGAGAAAATCTTTTATTCATAAGTTGAATATAAAAAAAGGCAGCAAGGTACTGGAAGTTGCCTGCGGAACTGGAAGAGATTCTGAAATTATTGCCGAGATGATTGGAAGTAAAGGTGAATTGCATCTTCAGGATATTTCTTATCCGATGCTTGATAAATGCAGAAAAAGATTGAATAAATTCGGAATGAAAAGAACATATTCCATGTCTAATGCATGTTATCTCCCTTATCCTGATAAATATTTTGATTCTGTTTACAGCTTTGGCGGGTTGGGTGAATTTGAGAATATCGAAAAAAGTTTGCAGGAAATGGTAAGAGTGACAAAAACAGGTGGCAAGATAGTAGTTGGAGATGAAAGTATACCCCCGTGGCTGAGAGAAACAGAATTTTATAAAATACTTGTTACCACAAACCCGCAGTTTGGGGTGGAACTGCCAATAAATAAAATACCTGTTGAAGCCAGGAGACTAAATCTTACCTGGGTTATTGGCGGTGTGTTTTACCTTATTGATTTCGAAGTGGGTGAGGGCGAGCCAAAGGCAGATTTTGATTTTGATATACCCGGTGTAAGAGGAGGAACGTACAGAACAAGGTACGAAGGACAACTCGAAGGAGTAAGCAGGGAAGCAAAAACCCTTGCTTATAAAGCAATTGCAAAAAAGAAAGTAAGCATGTTTAAATGGCTCGACACAATTGTAAAGAAGCAGGCTATGAAAGATTTAAATATAAAATAATATTTTCTGCTTGAATGGTTAAAAAGTTATTTGATAAATTATTGGCAAAGGGAGAAGAAAATCCTGTTTGGGTGGTTTTTTTATTGTATGTTGCTCTCATGGTTTTTTTAGTAATATTCATTAAGTTTTTTTTAAAATACGATTCTGCATTTTTCCTTACCGATGATGGTTATTATGTTTATGCAAAGCTGTTTTGGAAAGGAGATTTTTCTTTACTTCATGCTGGGAGAGGACCTGGAATTCCGCTTCTGTTTTCAGGTTTCAGTTTTTTTCCAGAATCCTGTCATGCTTACTTCAGGCTGACGGTGACAATATCTTTTGTTTTATTTAATATTTATCTTACAAAAGAGATTTTCCGTAAATATTTAAACGGTAGGGAATTATTTATTGGTCTTTTAATTTCTGTCTTTAATCCGCTTCATATTCATTTCACGATTAAATCAACGCCGGAAGTTTACATCCTGACTTTTTTACTTCTGATAATTTTGTTTTATCGCAAGCTATCTGAAAATCCTAAGTGGGTTCTGGTTTTATTCCTGATATTGATTACAAGTGTATCATTTTTTTTTAAGCCGGTTTTGTTTTTTGTTCCTTTTATGTTGCTTATCCATTCGTTTATATTTAAAAGTAAAAATCTGCGTTTAAAAACTTTAATATTATCGTTACTTACATTTCTATCATTCTTATGGTCGCTTGATTTAACCGCTGCGAAAAAGGGAACTTACGGTGGTGTTTCATACGGAGGTTTAAATTTTATAGGACCAACATTTATACCCCGCGCAATGTTAAATACGGGCAGGTTCAGCCTCGATGCGAAAGAAAAGGATTTCTTGAATAATTCTAAAAATTCAGTTGCAGTGATGACCGTTAAATATCACGAAGAATGGATGAATAGTTATCTTAAAAATAATCCTGAGGCGGAAGAGAAAGAAGTAATTATCGATTTCATAAAAGATAATTTCGGGGAATTTGTTGTTTCGAAGGTTCTTAATATATTATTCTTTACTTCTCTTGCTTCGAACATTCCTGAGACTTTTATTAATTTATTTTTGAACGGGTTTTTAGTAGTAATGTCGATTACAGTTATGAAAAAAAAATATAAAGAAAAAGATGAAGGGATTTTTCTGATAATATCTGGACTTTCCGGATATGTTTTAATGTATCTTCTTACATTTGGATATGCAAGATATTCAATTCCTTTCATCTTTATAATCTCGGTTTATTCAGGAGTAACTGTATCAAAAATATTATCAAAACATACTTGGGAATCATTTAAACTAAAAAAAATTCCGTGAACTTAGGATTTAATTCAATTGGATTTATAATATTTTTCACGATTTTTTCAGTTATATATTTCTCGATAAAAAGTAAAGCACGTAAATATATTCTTCTTTGTGCAAGTGTTCTTTTTTATGTCCTAATTTCGGGTTACCTTTCAGTCGTGCTTTTCTATTCGATTCTGGTTACATATATTTTTTCAAAATTAATTATCAATAATAAGAATATTTACAAAAATTATCTTACTGCAGGAATAATATTAAATTTAGTGCCGTTGTTTTTATACAAATACATAAATCTTTTAACCGACAACTTATTAGGATTTACAAATCTAATGGGGTGGAATTACGGAAAACCGGCATTGATATTATTGATACCTGCAGGTCTGTCTTTTTATATATTCAAATCTATAACTTATTTAATAGAGACCGGCAGAGGGAATATAATAAATATCAAATTCGTTAATGCAGCACTCTATATATCATATTTCCCGGCAATAATGGCGGGGCCAATTGATAAACCCAATAATTTAATTAATCAATTTGACAGGAAAGTCTCATTTGATTATGAAAGAGTAACCGACAGTCTGAAAATTATTTTATGGGGATTTTTTAGCAAAGTAGTTATTGCCGACAGGCTTTCGCCTGTAACGAGCAGAATATTTTCGGATCTGAATAGTTACAACGGAATATATATGGTCATAGGCGTGTTATTGTTTACTGTTCAGATATATTGTGATTTCTCTGGATACAGTTACATTGCATACGGATTTTCAAAGTTTATCGGTATCGATGTAATAAATAATTTCAAACGTCCGTATCTGTCAAAAAGTATTGCAGAATTCTGGAAAAGGTGGCATATATCGCTTTCTAAATGGTTACAGGAATATATTTTCCTGCCTCTTTCATACTCAATTGCGAGGATTCTTATGGAAAGGAAAATAAATATTCGAATTGATTATGCCTCGTATATCATTGCATCTTTAATTACAATGATTGTATGCGGTTTATGGCATGGGGCAAATATAACATTCGCAATATGGGGTTTGTATTTCGGCATACTGCTGGTTCTTTCGTTGCTTTTCAAAAAAACAAGAAGAGCGTTAAAATCAAAATTTCATATCAATAATGCAAATCCATTTATCAGTTTATCTAAAATAATGTTTACATTCCTTCTCGTTAGTATATCATGGATATTCTTTAAATCAGATACATTAAAAGAAATCGGACAAATATTTTCAAATATTTTCTCGTGGAGCGGAATTATTAATAATTCAAACGGTTCTGGGATTATAAAAAACATTTTAAAGACTTACGGATTATCGTATAAGGAATTATATCTTAGTATTGTTTTTATTGCGGTCCTTTTAACCGTGGATATTTTACAAGAAAGGTTCAATATATTCGAGAGAATAAAAAAACAGAATAAGTTAATCAGGTGGAGCCTGTATTATGCATTATTAATATCAGTAATATTTTTCGGTGCATATAATTCACAACAGGGATTTATATACCAGCAGTTCTGATGAAAAAACTTTTATTCAAGTCTTTGATTTTTATTGTACCAGCACTGATTTATGTGACTATAATAACTTTGATTGACCCGTTTAACTTCGTGAAAATATCAGATCTTATAAAATATGATGTTAAAAAAAAATATGCGTCAAAAATTAATTATGGGTTTTGGAAAGTACTGAGATTCAATGAAAATAGTAATTATAATGTGGTTCTCGGGGATTCAAGAGTTGAAGGACTGGATTATGATAGGATTGAAAATGTAACAGGTGAAAAATATTCAGATTTTTCGATTGCAGGAGGAACATTACAGGAAACAAAAAGTGCATTTGATCTGATTAAAACTAAAAAGATAAAGAATATATATTTAGGTGTTAGTTTCAATCTTAACTTTGATAAAACTAAAGACAGGGTAAAGGGGGCTGTCGATATTATACAAAATCCGCTTCTTTACTACACGAATACAGAAATCCTTGAATCTGCTTTTCTTTGTGTCTTAAACAATAATTCTGAAAATATTTTTCTGATTGAACAACCTGAAATGTCAAAAGAAGATTTCTGGGAATATTTACTTGCGAAAAATGAAAATGATTTCCTTAAAAAATTTAAATATCCTGCAGAATATATAAATTCTTTAAAAGGTATTTTGTCAGAATGCAAGAGAGAAAAAATAAATATCTGTTTATTCTTCCTGCCTAATCATAATGACTTTAGAGCCTTCTTGGCAAAGTATTCACTTGACAGTAACTATTTAAGATTTAAAAACGAATTAAAATCGATTTGTTCGGAAAACTCTGTATTTGTAGATGCGGAAGAAGATGATTCTTCTTGGGCTGATAAGGAGAAATTCAACGACCCATTTCACTTAAAGAAGGATATATTGACCGATTTGTTTATAAAAAAAGTGCTGAGGAAAGAATTTTGAGCTTACATTCGAATTTAAGAAAAATAAAATTCAGGCTGGGATATAATCCTAAAGTCGAAAAGTGCAGCAAATTCAGAAAATACATTCCCGAGCCTTATGATTCTGTCGTTTTGCTTTATGCTGATTTTGAGCTTGCCTGGGCCTGGCGCTATTCAAAAGCCTTTATTAATAATAAATCTGAAATTGGAAAAATTGCTCGGCGGGAAAGAGATAATATACCCGGTATCTTGAGCTTATGCGATAAATATAATGCACCTGTAACCTGGGCAACCGTAGGGCATTTGTTTCTTGAAGAATGCAAAAAAGAAAACGGAAAGCCTCATCCTAATATACCGAGAAACAAATACTTTGAGAATGAATACTGGAAATACCAGGCAGGCGAATGGTTCGATGATGACCCGTGCGGTAATTTTCAGGATAACCCGGAATGGTACTGTCCTGATTTAATAGATAAGATTTTAAAATCAAAAATAAAACACGAAATCGGTTGTCATACATTTTCTCACATAGACTGCAGGGATGAGGTCTGCACTTCGGAAGTATTTGAAGCGGAAATTAATGAATGCAAAAGGCTCGCGGTTGAAAAGAAAATTGAATTAAAATCATTTGTGCATCCGGGGCATACAATTGGCAACCTGACAAGTCTTAAGAAGCTCGGATTCGATTCATACAGAACGGACTACGGAAATATACTCGGATATCCGGTAAAACATAAATCGGGATTGTGGGATATTAAAGGAACGATGGAGCTGACATACAGAAAATACTGGACTGTCGAATATAATATAAAGTTTTATAAAACAATCTTAGACAGGGCAATTAAAAATAATTCACTTTGTGTTTTCTGGTTCCATCCATCGTTCGATTCGGTTTTCCTGAATAATATTTTTCCCGAAGTACTATCATATTTATGTGAAAAATCGGATAAAATATTACTTACAACGGCCGGTGAATATACGTGCATGTTGAATAAAAATAATTAATATGGAAGAAAAGCTGATTGAATTTATAAAAAATGAATTTCTCTCGGATCCCGGTACGGAAATAACGGCTGAGTCGAAATTAATATCAAGCGGTATTGTCGATTCCTTTTCGTTGTTTTCGCTTCAGGCTTATATAGAAAGGGAATTCGGAAAGAAAATCCCTCCTCCGTTAATAACAGCAGAATCATTTGATACGGTAAAGCAGATGATAGAAATTATTAACAGATATTAATTTGATTGTCGGAATAGAATTTTACACACTTCTTGCAACAGGCGCAGTAATATACTGGCTGATTCCTAAACAAATAATCAGGAATTATTTTTTATCAGCTGCGAGCATTGCGTTCATTTCTTATTTCGATAAATATTCCGCAATCATTGCTGTTATATTGATTTTATATTCTTATATGTTTGCCGTTCTAATCGAGAAAAACAAAGGAAAGCGGATTTTTCACAGATTAGGAATTACGGGCCTGGTAATATTGCTCGTTATTTTCAAGTATCTGGGTTTCCTGAACGAAGTTTTATCATCTCTTGATAATTTCATTTCATCGCTACCTGTTTTTAAAATTGAGTTTGTACTGTTACCTCTCGGAATTTCATATATTATTTTCAAGCATATAAGTTATCTTACTGATGTTTACTGGGGAATAAACAACAAAGGCAGATTTGCAGATTTTCTTTTGTACAGCTCATTATTTACGATTTACATTGCCGGACCGATAGAAAGATTTTCGAGATTTAAAATTGAATCAGGGAGAGAAAACAAATTTAGCGGTGTTTTTATTGAAGAGTCATTCAAAAGGATTGTTTTCGGATTATTCAAAAAATTTGTCGTCGCAGACTGGCTCGGATTTTTTATCGCTCCTGTATGGGAAAACCCCGGAAATTATCCGGCAGGAATTAAAATATTGGCGCTCTTTGGTTATTCTATACAGATTTATTTGGACTTTTCTGCATATAGCGACATAGCAATTGGTGCTTCCAGATTGTATGGCTTTAAAATTATGGAAAATTTTGATTATCCTTATTTGAAGTCCAACATTGCTCAATTCTGGAGAAGCTGGCACATTTCGCTTTCAGACTGGATAAGGGATTATCTATTCTTCCCGTTAAGTCCGGTATTTAAAAATAAAACCTGGCAGATTTTTTTTGTTCCGCTAATTGCAATGGGCTTGTGCGGATTGTGGCACGGACCTGCAATGCATTTCGTTTACTGGGGATTGTGCCACGGATTTGCAATATTTATTTACCAGGTATGGGTAATAATTAAAAGAAAGAATCCGGCATTAAATCAAATGTCGGGTACTAAATGGTTTAATGCTGCCGGTACGTTGTTTACTTTTGTGTATGTTTCATTCTGCTGGATATTTTTCAGATGAAATGAATAATAATTATAAAATATTCCTTAAATATTTCTTGCTATTCCTGATGCTGATAATTTCCCTGTCATCACTGGCATTTTTTAAACTGATTGCAAAGTTAAGCAGGCCTTTTATTTACGGTGATTTCTAAATTAATTTGGTAAAAAAATTATTTACAATAACAGTTGCATTAATAACTGCACTGTTTTTCAGCGAAATCCTGATTGGAAGCATGCTTGGATTTCCGAAATACGGTGTCGAAGTTAAAATGAAAGGGCTTAGATGCTCACCCGGGCATCAGAATATATATAAACCATATTCGAAGTACTGGAATTCAAAAGGTAAGTTCGAAATATACAAAAGAAATAACCTTGGACTTCCGGGTATTGATTGTGATACAGGAGTAAATTCAAAATATGTCTGCATTCTCGGTTCATCATTCATAGAAAATAATTATATTAAACCCGAAGCTTTGTCTACATCTGTAATGCAGAATCTGTTAAAAGATACCGACAAAAATTATAATGTTTTGAATCTGGGTTATAACGGTTATGACCCGTATGATTCTTACAGAAGAATATATTATTATGAGAAAAAGTTTAAACCCGAAACTGTAATACTGGTTATTAATGCATATAATTCGGATTCTTACAGGCTAACTGAAAACCCCTTCGAATTGAACAGTGACTTATTCACAATTGATAATACATTTAGAACGAAGATAAATCTTCTAATAAGAAATAATTTATCCTGTGCAAGGCTGATGTTAACATTGGTTCAGGGCGCTAATGCAGAGCAGGTGGTAGAGCCCTCAGTGGAACCCCCGGATGCTAATAAGGTAGATTTAACTGATCTTGAAATATGCCTGATGCAATTTGATAAAAAATATAAAGAGAAATTTATTTGTGTATCTATTATGAACAATGATACAATAAATATGAGGATTGATTCATTCTGCAAGCTAAATAATATCAAGTTCGAATATTCAAATCTCATGATTCCTGAAAATCAAATAATCGGAGACTGGCATTTAAACGAGAACGGGAATAGCAAGCTTGGTTATTTTTTAAATCAGATTTACACTAAACATTATTTACACAGAAAATGAATCTTTTCATTACAGGTATTTCAAGGGGACTGGGCAAAGAAATGGTTCTTTATTTCACCAAAAAAGGACATAAGGTTTTCGGGATATCGATTAATGAACCTGATTATTTGAAAGAAATTAACGCCGAAAAAACTGGGTTTTATATCGGCTCTGTGACCGATGATAGTGATTTAAAGAACGCTGTAGAAAAAGGAATAGAGTTTTTAGGTAAGGTTGATGTTCTGATTAACAATGCTGCTTTGAAGTTGTTTAAAATGCCGGATGAAATTACCGAAGATGAGTATAAAGAAGCTATAAATACAAATCTTACATCTCAGATTTTATTATGCCGGAGAATGATTCCGCATTTTCTGAAAAATAAATCAGGAAAAATTATTAACATTGCCTCAAATGCAGGAATGACAAGCTATAAAGAAGGGACAGCATACTGCAGTTCGAAGGCAGGCCTGATTGCATATTCCCAAAGTCTTGCAAAGTATCTCAATGATAAAAATATTTCTGTGAATGTTGTTAGTCCTCCGACATTTTCTACGGAAGATTACAAAAATGACTATCCGAATCTTGACCATAGCAGGCTTCTACAGTCTGATAGGGTTATTAAAGTTATAGATTATATTATTAGCAGCGATAAATTCTTCACTGGAAAAAATTTCCCTATGTTCAAGTTCAAATCTTTGCTGAAATATACAGTTCTTAAAAATCTTGAGCTAATGGGATATTTATTCCAAAAAAAATAAAATGAAAAATCCTGTAATTATATTAGGCCTGTCTACACCGGGTGTTTCGCTTATGAGGCATTTCCGGAAATCCGAAATAGAAGCATACGGGCTGGAATGCAATCCGAAGGAACTCGGCTTTTACTCAAAATACGGAATAAAAAGCGTTTGTCCCGACCCTGAAAAAAACGGAAAGGAATTTTTTGATTATCTGATGAGAATTAGTAGGGACTTCGGAATTAAACCCGTGCTAATACCAACAGCCGATAAATTTATTCTGCCGTTAAATGATTTTTCAGAAGAACTGTCCGAGCATTTTTATTTTACTATGCCAAAGGGCGGCATACTTAGAAAATTAACAAGTAAGAGATACAGCTACGAACTGGCGGTAAAATACGGATTCCCGGCACCCAAAACATGCTTTGTAAAGGATATTGATGAGCTTAACAGGTTTGCAGCAGATGTGGAATTCCCGTGTATATTAAAACCTGAATTTCCTGAATCTTGGAGGTCAGGTTTCCTGGAAGAGTATTGTAAAGGAGAAAAGGTTATTTTTGTGAATTCGGCAGAGGAAGTAATAGAAAAATATGAAACAATAAGGAAGCATGACGACAGGGTAATTGTTCAGGAGATTATTAGAGGTGAGGACAGCAATCTGCATTATTTCGTATCATATATGGACAGAAATCAGAACTGCATGGGTTCGTTTACCGGAATAAAGGAGAGAGTCGCTCCACCGCATTTCGGAAGTGCGAGCTATGTTAATATTAAATATAATGAAGAACTGCAGGACCAGGTAGTAAGGTGGCTGGTGAAAATGAAATTCTGGGGAATATCGGGTGTTGAAGTGAAAAAGGATTTAAGAGATAATCAATATAAATTAATAGAAGTAAATCCAAGGTTCGGATTGTGGGATGAAATCGGAACAAAATTCGGAATAGACGTTGCAATGATGAGTTATAAGGAACTTCTAGGTGAAAGATTAATACCTGTTGAAAACAGGAATACTGATATACGATGGATATCGGTACACAGGGATTTGAGGGCTTCAGCCGACTATGTCAGCCAGGGGATAATACCGCTTGGGAAAATTGCCGAATCATATCTGAAATTTCCCGTTTATATAAGTGATATGAAACTTAATGATCCGGGACTTACGATGCATTTAATCAGAACACTTTTAAAGGGGATATTCAAAAGAATATTCAAGAAAATCAAAGGAAACTAATGTTTGATTTTTTCCAAATAATAGATTTTAAAAATAATATTTCCGGCGAAGGAAAATTTTCTTTTCTCAATAATCCGCACTATAATAACATAAAATCTACAGAATATAAAAGGAATTACAAAAATTCATTTGTAACTTATCTCGAGAGAAATGAGACAAACTATAATTTTTTTGAAAAAAGCAATAATGTAATTTTTATTTTCGGAACTGTTTATACGAATAATCTATATGAAAAGAAACATGATGTGAAACCGATGAAAGCAAATGCCGAATATGTTTTTCGATTATACTTACAGTTCGGAGATGATTTGGCAAAATATCTAAAAGGCTCTTTTGTAATAATTATTTTCGATTCTGAGTGCAATGAGACAAAAATAATAAGCGACAGAATGAATGTCCTGCCATTGTATTACGCATACAATGATAATTATTTTATACTTTCATCATCGGTCAGAATGATACTCGACACAAAACTCGTATCGAAGGAATTGAATAAAACTGCATTAACTGAACAGATTATTTTTGATTACACGCTCGGTAATAAAACGCATTTCAGGGAAATCAGCAGAATTGAAAATGGTATGATATATAATGTCAGCATCGGTGGAATATCCGGCAGCAGCTACTGGAGTGTGGAAAATTTATATAATGCAAAACTTCTTAGGAAAAAGGAATCTCTTGATTTATTGACTGAACAACTGCATTATAATACGAATTTATACTGTACTGATGCGGATAAAGTTTTGATTGCTGTAACGGGCGGATTTGACGGCAGAGCGAATCTCGCTTTGCTTGAGCGCAAAAAGGATGATTTTCTCTGCTACTCTTATGGTATGCCCGGTAGCCAGCAGGTGGAAATTCCCGAAAAAATCTGCGAAAGTCTGAATTATAATTTCAAACCCGTAATTCTTGATGAAAAATATGAATTGGAACACGACGAATGCACGCTTGATGCAATCGAGCATTCGAATGCGACTGCTCCGATTCTCCGTTCGAATTATCCTTTTGCTTATAAAAACCTTAAAAATTTTTCAGATGTAATTATTACAGGTCTTTTCGGAAGCGAAGTGATGCGCCCTCTTCATAATCTCGGTATAATGATCAACGATTATTCGGAAAAGCTTTTCTTATCTGACAATCCTGAAAAAGAATTGAAAAACATATTTGAATCAATTATTAAAAAAAATTATCTGAGAAAAGAAATAATTGAATCAAGTTACGATGATGTCTGGAATGAACTGAAAAAAGAGTATTTTGATAAGTACAATAAATATGACAAGATATTGAGGTTTTTCTTTTTCATACTGCAGGAGGGAGTGCGGAAATATTTTTCTCAGGAAATACAGATAGAGCGGGTTTATGTAACTACAAGGTTCCCTTTCTTCGATGATGATTTCGTCGAGCTGATGTATAAAACCCCGTTTGCCGGAATGTACAACGGATTTTTAGGGAAAAGCAAATTCAAAAGAAGAAAAGGCCAGCTCCTTTATGCGCATATTTACAGGAGGTTCAAACCTGAGCTTGGCAGATTCAGGCTGGACAGGGGATATGAGCCGGATGACCTGCTGAAACTTTTCCCTTTTAATTTTATTTCGATATACAAGGGGATAAGGAAAACTTCCGCATATAAAAAAATAAAAGGTAATGATACATTTAATTCGGAAAAGTGGACAGAGGGATTTATCAGGGATACTTTATCTGAAGAAAGCAAATATGATGTTTTTGGAAAGGGTTTAAGAGATAATTTTGAAAATAAAAGCTATCTGAAAGATTTACTCAAGTACTCGCATTTTATATCCCTGAAAAAGTATTTTGATTCGGTTTGAGAATTCTCTTTGTCCTAAATTACAGAAAAAGTAAGAGCGGTATTACCGAACAGGTTCTGCTGCTTAAAAGGAAACTCGTGGAAAAAAAGTTCGATGTGAATTTAGTCAATACATACGGTAGTATTTTCTTCAGGATTAAGGGGCTTATCAATGCAGTTAGAGCAGGAAAAAAATGTGATTTAATAATCGGAAACGGATGTTCTTATTTCGGTTTTTATCCGGTTTTCGCGGCAGCAGCAGCTGCTTTTTTTTTGAATAAAAGAGTAATCTTCAATTATCACGGTGGACAGGCGGAAAAGTTTCTCGAAAAAAATAATTTCTGGCTGAAACAGGTTTTTGGTAAAAATAAAATAATAGTTGCGTCGGATTTTTTACTCAACGTTTTTAAAGAAAGAGGATATCCGGCTGCCGAAAAAATCGATAACATATTTGATTTTGAAAATTTTCCCGGACCGGACCATGATGTGGTTGTCAACAGGAAAGTGGTTTGGGCCAGGAGCTTCGAACGGCTGTACCGGCCTGATATGGCATTAAGTATAGCAGAGGAGTTAACGGGTAAATACGATTGTGAATTTCATTTTTATGGAGACGGTTCCCTTCTGAATGAATTAAAGCGAAAATACCGGAACAGTAGAATCATTTTTCACGGACTTGTCGAACGGGAAACACTTTTAAAGGAATTTATGAACTACTCGGTTTTAATGAACACAACTTTAATGGATAATATCCCGAACACGATTTTTGAGGCAGGATTTTATGATCTGCTTGTTATAAGTTCAAGAGTGGGCGGTATTAATACAACATTCGGCGATCAAGAAATCGCTTTTGTTGAAAATAATACCAGGGAAGAATATATTAAAATATTATCAGATTATTTTGAGCAACCCGAAAAATTCACTTATAAAAGGAAAAACCTGAGGGATAAAATTCTTGGTTTTGACTGGAATAATGTTAAGGAAAAATGGCTGGACGTCATTAATCATGGATAAACAATGAAATATCAGTTACCTCACCCGGTTTTAAAAGACGGTTATGAAAATTTTTTTCCCGAGGACCAGCTTTATGCTGTTGAGCACAATCTGGAAACCCTTATTCCCTGGCTTAAGTACGTGGAAAATCCTTTAAACAGGAAAGTATTGATTTTCGGTACGGGAAGCGGTGGAACGACAGTTGCTTGTGCGTTGAATATCGGGAACGGTCTTGTAACCGGTGTTGATATAAATGATATAGAGATTTTTAAGACCGGAAAAAGAGCGGAAGCTTATAAAGTTAGGGACAAGGTCGATTTACAACATCTGAACAAATCATATCCACTTCCGTTCGGGGATGAATCATTCGATATTGCCATACTTGCTTCTGTTATTGAGCATATCGTAGATGAGAGAGGAAAGTACATCAGGGAAGTATTCAGGGTAGTAAAAAAAAGCGGTGTGATAATGATATCCGGAACGCCGAACCTTCTTTATCCGAAGGATAGGCATACGACAAATTTGTTTTTTGTTCCATGGATGCCAGATAAATCTGCGTACAAATATGCAGTTAAAAGAAAAAGATGGAAAGAAGGAGAAGACCTTGAATATGCAGGCAGGAGAGGCATTACATATTTCAAATTAAAAAGTTATCTGAAAGGCTCATCCTATAAAATATTGAACGAATCTCCCGGTTTTACTTGTAATTATCTCAGGACGACAAACAGAATAAATTCAAAAAAGAGAAAAATATTGTTTCCGATTTACAGTATCACTGAAAAATTTCTGGCTTACACTTTTAAACTTCCGATAGCGGCTTTCATGCCTTATTTAAACCATATTTTTATAAGAAAATTCTGAAATGTGCGGCATTTGCGGAATATTGAATTATAACGGAAAACCAGCTGAAGAGATTACAGTCAGGAATATGATGAATGAAATCAGGCACCGAGGACCTGACGATGAAGGTATTTTCACCGAAGGTAATACAGGGCTTGGCTTTGTGAGATTAAGCATCCTCGATTTGTCTGATTCCGGACACCAGCCTATGCACGATAAATCCGGCAGGTATGTAATGATTTATAACGGAGAAGTGTACAATTACATAGAAATAAGGGAATTGCTTGTTGCAAAGGGTTATGTATTTAATTCGAGCGGGGATTCGGAAGTGGTGTTGAACTCATATATTGAATGGGGCAGGAACTGCCTGGACAGGTTCAACGGGATGTTTTCGCTGGTAATATACGACAGAGAGAAAAAAAAGCTTTTTGCAGCAAGAGACAGGTTTGGAATAAAACCATTTTATTATTTCAGTGACAGTAATTCTTTTATATTTGGTTCGGAAATCTGTGCGGTAAAAAGGGTAATCGGGAAAAAAATTCTTCAAAATGATAGTGCGATTTTCGATTATATTGTTTTCAACAGAACTGACCAGACTGAAGAAACATTTTTCAAAGAGATAAAAAAGCTTCAGCACGGAAGTTATATTGAAATTGAAGATAATATATTTAAAACAGGAAAATGGTACAATTTGAAGGATAATCTCGGCAAGCCGTTTAAGGATGCAGATGAGTTCAGGGAATTGTTGAGCTCTTCAATCGGACTGAGATTACGGAGCGATGTACCGGTTGGCGTCTGCCTGAGCGGTGGACTTGATTCATCGGCAATAGTATCCCTGCTTTTGAGGGATTACAACAAAAATGATATCAATACTTTTTCTGCAATTTATGAAAAGGAAGGGCACAGATTTGATGAGTCAGGTTTTATATATGAATACAGGGATAAAGTGAAAAATATGTACTTTACATCACCCACTTCGGATTCTTTAATAAATGACCTTGACAACTTTATCAAAGCACATAACGAGCCGGTAACTTCAACATCCCATTATGCACAGTTCAAAGTAATGGAACTTGCAAAATCCAATGTGGTTGTGACTTTAGACGGACAGGGTGCGGATGAGCTGCTGGCAGGATACCATTATTTCTTCGGAATATTTTTTAAGGAACTGCTGAAAAGCGCGAAAGTATTCAGGCTTACTTCTGAAATCTTCAATTATTTAAGAATTCACAAGGACCTCTACGGAATTAAATCTTTCCTTTACTTTCTCGCGCCTGCATTCCTGAAAACAAAAGCAAGAGTGAATGAGAAAGGCTATCTTGCTAAATCATTCCCGGAAAAATTTCAGGGTGAAAATACTATAGTCGAAAATATATACGGTTCGGGAAGCATATATGAGGCACTCATCAATCATTTTGAATATAAGCTCGAACATTTGTTGAAATGGGAAGACAGAAATTCAATGTGGTACTCACTTGAAGCACGTGTGCCGTTTCTCGATTACAGGTTCGTGGAAAAAACACTGTCGATGAATTCTGATATGAAAATCAGAAAAGGAATGACAAAATATCTTTTAAGAGAATCCATGAGGAATATCCTGCCTGAGAAAATAAGAATGAGAAAGGATAAAATCGGTTTTAATACACCAGAAGACGTGTGGTTCAGAACTGATAAATTCAGAAAACTCATATGTGAAATTATTAATTCTGATTCATTCAGAAGCAGAGGCTTTGCTGATGATAATAAAGTCAGAAACCTTTTTGAAAAGCATCTTGAAGGAAAAATAAATATATCAAGGGACATCTGGAAATGGATAAATCTGGAATTATGGTTCAGAAAATTTATTGATTGATATATGAGCAGGGATTTTACTATTGAAAAAATGCTTGAGCTCCTGATTGCTTTGAAAAGCAGGGAATACAGTTTCGTAACTTTTGAAGATTTCATAAGCCGTGATATAAAGAAGGCTGTAATACTGAGGCATGATGTGGATAAACTGCCCGGAAATTCACTGAAGTTTGCCGAATTGCAGAATGAGCTTGGAATAAGTGGCACTTATTATTTCAGGATTGTAAAAGAAAGCTTTAATCCCGGCATAATAAAAAAAATCGCATCTCTTGGTCATGAAATCGGCTATCACTACGAAGACCTGACACTTGCTAAGGGAGATATTGATAAAGCATTTGAATCGTACAGGAAAAATCTTGAAAAGCTGAGAGAGTTTTATCCCGTTCAGACAATTTGCATGCACGGCAGTCCTCTTACGAAATGGGATAATAAGGACATCTGGAAAAAATATTCATACAGAGAAACAGGAATAACAGGCGAACCATATTTCGATCTCGATTTCAGAAAGGTATATTACATTACAGATACGGGCAGAAAGTGGGACGGCGGCGGCGTTAGCGTAAGGGATAAAGTTAATTCTGATATCCATTTAAAGTTCAGAACAACAAATCAGATAATAGAGGCAGTTCTTGAAAATAAGTTTCCTGATGTTGCGATGTTTACGCTTCATCCCCAAAGGTGGACAAACAATGCATTTGAATGGACAAATGAACTTCTTAAGCAAAATGTGAAAAATATTGTAAAAAAAGTAATTGTAAAAAGAAAAAATGAATTATAAGGTCTTATCCGATATAAATCTGATTGACAGGAAAAAATGGTCTGAATTTACAAACGAGCATCCACTCGGAAATGCTTTCCAGACTCCTGAAATGTTTGATATTTATAAATCAGAAAGGAATTACGAGCCTGTTGTCGTAATATGTGAAAGCAATGAAGGTGACTACTGCGGGGTTTTATTGTCTGTAATTCAACGTGAATATAATGGATTTATCGGAAAGCTTTCTTCAAGATCGATTATATGGGGAGCTCCGTTGATTCATAATAATGATGAAGACATTTTAAAACTGATTTTGAGCGAATATGACAGGATTGTGACCAAAAAAGCAGTTTATACTCAGATTAGAAATTTATGGGATACGGATAATTTGCGTTGTGTATTCGAAAAAATGCATTACATTTTTGAAGATCACCTGAATATTCTTGTTGATTTAAACAAAAGCGAAGATGCTTTATGGAGCGAGATATATTCACGCAGGCGCAGCCAGATAAACAAATCCGAAAGGCAGGGAGTTACAATTAGAATATTCAATGATGTAAAATTAATTAAAGAGAGCTATGATATTCTGCTTGATGTTTACAGGAGAGCAAAATTACCTCTGCCAAGCATTGAGTATTTTAAAGCAGCTGAGAAATTTCTGGGTGAGAAAGGTTATCTTAAATTTTTTGGTGCATTTTACGAAGAAAAACTGATTGGAGTAATGTATCTTCTATGCTATAACTGCATTACTTACGAATGGTATATAGGAAGTTTCAACGACTTCATGAAAAAACATCCCAATGATTTGATTATCTGGGAAATATTCAAATGGGGGCAGAAAAATAAATATAAAATATTTGATTTTGGCGGAGCCGGAAAACCGGATAAAGAATACGGAGTGAGGGAATACAAAAAGAAATTCGGAGGCACTATAGTCAATCTCGGAAGGTATCAAAAAGTACATAATAAATTATTAATGAGTATTTCGGTTTTTGGATTCAGGATATGGCAGTTAATTAAATTCGGCTTTAAAAAGCAGTGAGAATTTTAATTACAATAAGTCACCCGTCTCATGCAAACTTTTTCAAAGAATCCGCAAAGTTACTTCGGGAGAAAGGACACGAGATATTCATATCCGCGCTTGAAAGAGGCCGCCTTATTCAGATAGTTAATAAAGAATTCGGCGGATTTGAAAAATTTATAGCCGGTAAGCACAAGGGAAACAGGTTTTCCATAATATTAAATGTCAACATTCTCAGATTTATCAAACTTCTCAAATTTTCTCTTTTGAACAGGATTGATCTGGGACTAAGTGTGGGAAGCTTTACGCTCGGTGGCGCACTGAAGATTCTTTCCACGCCGAATATTCAGTTTGATGATGACCCTGAGAGAAAGATGAATATCTTTTTCGAGAAGCTGACAGCAAGTAAAATTTATTTTCCGCCTGTAATAAGACCGGCTGGTAAAATTAAAGTTTTTAATGCTTTAAAGGAATGGTCCCACCTGTCCCCGAAATATTATAAACCGGACAAGAAATATCTGGATGAATTCAATCTTGAACCGTTTAAATATATATTCGTCCGTGACATCAGCACGGGTTCCCTGAATTATATGAACCAGAATCCGGATATAATATTAAAGTTCTCCAGAAATCTTCCGAAAGAATTTAAAGTTGTTTTATCTCTTGAAGATAAAACAAATTTCAGGAAATATCCGGATGATTGGATAATTATAAACGAACCTGTTGCTGATATATACAGCCTTTTGTATTTCAGCAGGCTGGTAATTTCATCAGGAGACAGCATGGCAAGGGAAGCGGCAATGCTTGGCGTACCCGGAATATACTGCGGTATCAGGAAAATGAAAGCAAATGAAATATTGATGAATAAAGGATTGCTCTTTCATTCAAACTCGGGAGATGAAGTTAAATTAATAAATGATATTTTAAAAAACAGCCTGATTTTAAATAACCGGGAAAAAATCAGGCAAGAATTAATGGATCAATGGGATGATGTGACGGGGTTGATTCTGGATATTGCTGAAATATATAATATGAAGAAATGAGGGAATCCAAACGAAATACAACTGCATACAGTTATCCGAAAACAAAAAATTATTATCAGAAAGTAATTATAAGAAAGATTTTCGGGAAAGACTGCTATAAGTATTTCAAAGCTCTAAAGGTCAAACTGCTTTATAAAATGGGTAGGAGTTTTGAAATCAGCAGTTTTCTTCAACAGATAATTGAAGACGATTTTATTATTTTTGATATTGGGGCTAACCTTGGACAGTATGCAATAAGGCTTACACGTTACCTGGGTGAAGAGGGCAGGGTTGTGAGTGTAGAGCCGGAAACGGAAAATTACGGTTTCCTGATAAGGCTAAAGAACAAGCATAAACTGAAGAATCTTGTTTGCTGCAATTATGCAATAAGCGATTTCAACGGCGAAGCTATCCTGAATATACCAGTAATAGATAATGATATCGAACTGGATACAAGAGCAACTATAGACAAAGCAAATTATTATTTTGAGTATGACAAATACGTTTCGCAAAAAGTAAATGTCGTGACAATACAGAAATTATTCTGTGATTTAAATTTAAATAAGCTCGACATTATAAAATCCGATACAGAAGGGAATGATGAGAAAGTAATTCTGGGCTCGCTTGAATTGATAAAAGAATACCTGCCATTAATTCTGGTGGAAGATTCGCATAGAGAAGAATGGGTGAAAAAATTATACGAAACGGGGTATTTGCCGTTTTATGTAAAGAATAAATTATTTATGAAAAATTCTTTCGAAATCAGGGAGAATGAATCAGGCATTGATTATGATTTACTGATGCTGGTTCATCAATCCGGAATCGGAAAATACAGGAAATTTATTATTGAATAGATGAATATACTGGTGGACATCGGTCATCCTGCGCACGTGCATTTGCTTAAGAATTTCATAGGAATAATGAAGAAAGACGGGCATAAGGTAATAGTAACCGTAAGAAATATTCCGTCTGCAATTCATTTACTTGAAATTTATGGAATTGAATATATTGAATTCGGCAGTAAATCTTTTTCGCTTGTTGGCAAGGCAGTACGCCAGTTGAAATATGACAAGCTTATACTGGATCTTGTAAAGAAGCATAATATAGAAATCGGAATGGGGACCTCGCTGACTGTTGCGCAGGTTTCCAGAATCTCAAGGATGAAGTCCTTTATTTTAGATGATGATGATTCTGCCGTACAGCCGCTTTTCTCTTTGTTTGTTCATCCTTTTTCCGATTATATTGTTTCTCCCGATGTTCTTGATTTCGAAAGAAAGAAGAAAAATAATATAACTTATCCCGGATATCATGAGCTTGCATATCTGCACCCCGACCGGTTCACACCGAATGAGAATGTATTAAAAGAAGCAGGGATAAATGTTGGTGAGGATTATTTTTTGCTTCGGTTTAACGCTTTCAAGGCACATCACGATCTGGGAGTCAAAGGAATCTCAAAGGAGAATAAAAGGAATCTGATAAATCTGCTTAAGGAGCACGGAAAGGTGCTTATAACTACAGAAAAGGAAATTGATTCCGAGTTCGAGGAATATGCTTTGAATATTTCTCCCGAAAAGGTACACTCACTGTTGTATTTTGCAAAGATGTTTATCGGCGATAGCCAGACTATGACGTCTGAAGCGGCTGTTCTGGGGACTCCTTCTTTCAGGTGTAACTCATTTGCGGGGAGAATTTCTTATCTAAATGAGGAAGAGTATAAATACGGACTTACATTCGGATTTAAGCCTAACGAATTCGATTTTATGACTAGAATTATAAGGCAGTATCTCGAAGTAAAAAACCTTAAGCAGATATGGAAAGAAAGACGTGAAAAAATGCTTTCAGATAAAATTGACGTTACATCCTTTTTTGTTTCTCTTATAAGCGGGTATCCTGAAAGTGTAAACAAATGTAAATAATTGTAAAAAAATGAATCAAGTGTTTCATTTAATGAATTTGTTTGCTATTTTTACAAAGAACAGAGAATTAATTTTTAAGGTTTATTGTTTAAATGTATAGGATGAAAAATGTTTAAGAATACATTCATAGAAAATAAAATTAAACCGAAATTCAATCCTTGCGAAATTATTGACAAGGAGTTGGTTTATTATTTCTCCAAATTTATAAACCCTTTCGATTCCGAAACGAAAATACTTGACACTTCCACGCTTTTTAATATTGAATCTTTAGTTCCTCCGGTCAAGAATATTGTTAATCTCAGAAAGATTAATACAATTTCATCTATAAATAAATTATTTGAAACGATAAATAAAAAGCTGCCGGACGATGGTGTGTTTATCGGATGTGTTGAGACTTATAACGAAAGAAGGACAAGAATCTTTCATGCTGCCCCGAAATTATTTTCCGGAATTGCATATTTTTATGACTTTATAGTTCACAGGGTATTTCCAAAAATTAAATTTACAAGAAGTCTCTACAAATATATATTCTTCGACTCAAACAAAGCTCTTTCCTTCACTGAGGCATTCGGTAGATTGTTCTCCTGCGGTTTTGAGGTTATTAACAGTTCGGTTATCAATAATGTCCTTTATTTCATATGCAGGAAAGTAAGAGAACCTTTTTACGACGAAGAGCCGACAACAGGAATTCTGTATAAAATGAAAAGACTCGGTAAAGGCGGAAAGACAATAGTAGTTTATAAAATTAGAACGATGAATCCTTTTGCCGAATATTTGCAGGGATTTGTTTTCAAGATGAATAAGCTGAAAGAAGGCGGGAAATTCCAGAATGATTTCAGAATAACTTCCTGGGGAAGATTTTTAAGGAAATACTGGCTTGATGAACTGCCAATGCTTGTTAATCTTCTGAAAGGGGACCTCAAATTAGTAGGCGTAAGACCATTAAGCAAACACTATTTCGATTTATATTCACAAGAACTTAAAGAATTAAGGCTAAAGTTCAAGCCCGGATTACTCCCTCCGTTTTATGCGGACATTCCAAAAACATTTGAAGAAATAATGAAATCGGAAAAAGAATACCTTGAAGCTTACCGGAAAAATCCGATTAAGACCGATTTTAAGTATTTCTTTAAAATTCTGCGTAACATAATTTTAAATAAAGCCAGAAGTTCATAACTCATTAAAAGAAAAATGAAGAAAATTCTAATTACGGCAATTTTTGTTGTAATTGCTAATTTATTGTATTCTCAGGTTGAACTCGTGCCGCCGGTCCACCCGGTTTACGATTACCTGAAAAGAATGCAGCTTCTCGATGTAATCGATGATTACAACTCATCAGTTATTCCGGTTTCAAGACAGCAGATCACTAACTATCTTAGAGAAATCAGCAGGCAGAAATCAAAAATCAGCAGTCTAGATAAAGACATCCTAAATGATTTTCTGATTGAATTTGAGTATGATATAAATAAGTCGGTTAAATCGGGTTATGGTTTATTAAACGACAAATTTGATTTTAAGGAAATCTTCGGTGACAAAAAGCAAAAGTACCTATATAACTTTTTAGACAGCAATGTATCTTTATTTTTAGATGTTAACGGTTATTTGTCGCAGAGAAATTCATCCGGTGATTCACTCAGAAAGCATTCTATCTCACTCGGCGAACTCGGAATAAGGGTAAGAGGCACTCTGTTTGATGCTGTAGGCTATTATCTCAGAATGTCAAACGGTCAGAAATTAAACGGAAGTCCGGAAGACATAGAAATGTCCGTAATTACATCGCCTAAATTAAGCGCCAACACAAAATACAGATATGAGGGGAATAATTTTGATACGTACGAGGGATATCTGAGATACAGCACAAAGGATGAATGGTTCTCAATCATGGCAGGGAAGGAAGCCCTGAAAACAGGTTTCGGATATTCCGATAAATTGTTTCTTTCTGACAATACTGTTCCTTTCAGCTATCTTAAACTTGAATTGAAATACAAATCCATACAGTATTATTATCTGTATGGCAGTTTGAAAGGGGATTCACTCGGAAGAGACCTTGTTACAAAAAATATTGCTTCTCACAGGCTGAATATAAATTTTTCAAATGCATTTAGGTTTGGTTTTTTCGAGTCAATCATAATTCCCGAGTCCCCGTTTAATTTTGCTTTTCTGAATCCGTTAAGCTTTCTGCGGTCGGCAGATTATAATGCAGGGGAATTGACGGGCGGAAACAAGAATAATGCAATATTGGGTTTTGATATTGAAATTCATCCAGTTAAAAAACTTGCTTTTCAGGCAACACTTCTGATAGATGACTTAAATTTCAGCACACTTTTCAGCAATAAAATCAAAAACGGAATTCCGGGCGGAAACGATAACAGGTTCGGATATCAGTTCGGCAGTATCTGGACAGATGCATTCACACTGTCCGGTTTAACTGCCTCTGCCGAATACACAAGAATTGACCCGTTTGTTTATTCCCACAGAACGAATAAAGCACAATATACAAACTGGGCTTTGCCTTTAGGGCATGACTTACAGCCAAATGCCGATGAAATCACATTGAAATTGTCTTCATATATTTACAACAGACTTAATGCTAATCTTACATATAAACATCAGAGAACTGCCGGAAGAATCTCTATGAGCGGCGATACATTAGTAGAAAATTTCGGAGGAAATATAAACAGGGGCGATGGGGATATGGAAAGGGAAAATAAATTTTTATCCGGAGACAGGGTGGATAAAGATATTATTGCACTGGATTTTACCTGGCAGCCGGTAAGACAGTACTTCATAGAGTTCAGGTACCAATACACCATGTACAATCTGATATATTCTTCAAAAAAATATAAAGATTCATTTTTATTCCTTACTGCGAAAGTGGATTTCTAAAATCCCGTGAAAATATTTTGTAATAGATGAATATTATTGAGTTCAGCAATATCTCAAAAAAATTCGGAAATTTAAAAGCCAACGACAATATCTCTTTTGCCGTCAGGAAGAATTCCGTTCACTGCATAGTTGGTGAAAATGGAGCGGGAAAATCCACGCTTATGAAAATACTTTTCGGAAGCTACAGGCAGGATTCAGGGATTATGAAAGTAAACGGAAGCGATGTTTCGTTCAACTCTCCGCTGGATGCAATAGCGAACGGTATTGGAATGCTGCATCAGCATTTTATGCTGATTGAGGATTTTACGGTGATGGAGAATGTGATTCTTGGAAGCGAAAAGACCTTGAATATTAAGATTGATTTTGAAGAATCTGAAAGAGTACTGAAAGAATATATAAAAAAGTATAATCTTGATTTAAATCTCAACAAAAAAATATCGGAACTCAGCATCAGTGAACAGCAAAAAGTAGAAATTCTGAAACTACTCTATAGAAATTCGGAAATAATAATTTTTGATGAGCCCACAGCCGTGTTATCACCTATAGAAGTCCTGGAATTCTTTAAGATTATTTTCCAGTTTAAAGTCGAAGGCAAAACAATAATTCTGATAACGCATAAGCTTAATGAAGTCAGGGAAATATCTGATTATGTCTCTGTTTTAAGAAGGGGCAAACTTGTATATGAAACTGAAAAAGATATTCTCGATTTAAAAGTTCTTAGCAGGGAAATAGTCGGCAATGTGGAAATTCAAGATGAGAATACAGGTTTTGATTATGAAGGGGAACCTGAAGTAATTGCCGGTCTGAATAACATTAATTTGTCTGTGAATAAAATTTCCGTACTAAATAATCTTGATCTGAAACTTAAGAAAGGTGAAGTGTACGGTATATGCGGAGTCGAAGGTAACGGACAGAATGAAGTAATTAATATTCTATTTGGATTGGAGAAAAATTTTACGGGGAAATTAAATATATTTACGGATAAAATATCCCTGGTTCCCGATGACAGGCTTAAAAAAGGAATGATTAAGGAATTTTCGGTCGGTGAGAATTTAATAATAAAGAAAAAAGAATGCCATTATATAAGCAATAAGTGTCTGAAAAAAACTGCTGAAGAAACGATAAGCAAGTACGATGTAAGGATGCCTGATATTAATGCGCCTATGGAATCACTTTCAGGAGGAAATCAGCAGAAGGTAATAATAGCAAGGGAAATTGAACTCGGAAATGATTTGCTGATTTTTTCTCATCCTACACGCGGAGTTGATATCGCCGCTTCTGCTTTTATACATTCAACGATTCTCCAACAGAAGAAAAAAGGAAAATCGATATTGCTTGTATCATCTGACCTCGACGAAATACTGAAATTATCTGACAGGCTCGGTGTAATCAGTAAAGGAAGAATAGTTGCCGAATTTGACAGGAACCAGTATAATCTGCAGAATGAAGTAGAAAAAACAATACTGCTTGAATCCATCGGGAAATTAATGATAGGCATAACAGGTGAGCAAAAAAATTAAAGCAAATATAATATCAATTTCCGTTTCAGTGTTGCTGACTTTTTTAATTACAGTTTTGGTTCTGCTTATAATCGGAAAAAATCCAGCGGAGGTCTTTATTATGATGTTCGAAGATGTATTCGGAAGCGGTTATGGATTCGGACAAACACTTTTTAAAGCAACGCCCCTGATTATCTGCGGATGCGGTCTGGCAATCTGTTTTCATGCTTCGCTTTTTAATATCGGTGCGGAGGGTCAGCTGAATGCAGGTGCTTTTGTAACTGCCCTTGTTGCTTTTGCACTGTCGAATGCAGGTTTTCTAATTGCTGTTCCTGCAGCATTGATTTGCGGATTTATTGTAAGCGGCGCTCTGGGGCTTGTTCCTGCGGTAATAAAAGTGAAAAAAGGAGTGAGTGAAGTTATTACAACAATTATGATGAATTTCATAATTCTTGCATCTATTAATTTTTTCCTGATTGATTTTTTTGCAGTAAAGTCAACCGTGCATACCGAAAAAATACCGGACGGAATTATGATATCCAAAATGTCTGATTTACTTCCCGGGTTTCAGGGTTCTTCGCTTAATCTTACATTTGTATTTGCGATTCTGATGGCTGTTGCAACATACTTCTTTATTTATAAGACAAAAACCGGATATAAGATAAGATCTGTGGGCTTTAATGAAACTGCTTCCAGATATATGGGAATAAAGACAAACAGAATTGTAATGCTTGCTTTTTTCATCGGGTCCGGGCTTACATCATTTGTAGGAATGAATTTTATTATGGGATACAAGGGATACTACGAATTTGGTTTTTCGAACAATCTCGGTTTCACTGCAATAGCGGTTGCGCTTCTGGCAAAGAATAATCCGATAGGTATAATATTTTCTGCATTGCTGTTCGGATTTCTCGATTACGGAGGACTTGCCGTGAATACGCTCGTCCCGAAGGAAATTATGTTCGTAATTCAGGGAATTGTAATCCTTACAATTCTTTCTGTTGATAAACTTGTTGAAAAATATTATCTGAAATAATCTGGAGCTTGTTAATCAAATATTATCCCTTACTTTTTTAGCACAGGTATTGAGGCTATTTACTCCTTACTACCTTGGAGCAAATGCAGCAAACTTCTCAGAGCGCTCAGGCGTGATTAATATTGCCATAGAGGGTTTCATTATTATTTCCGCACTCGGATATGCTTTATTTACGATTTTCAGCGGAAGCGCAATAGTAGGACTTGTGATGGCTGTATTGATAAGCGTTTCATTCAGCCTTCTCTTCTCGCTTTTTGTAATAAAACTTAAAATTAATCAAATTGTTGCAGGAGTCGGTTTTAACCTGTTAATGGCCGGGTTGGCAAAGTTCCTGATCGTATTCCTTTTTCAGAGTTCCAGCAACACACCCAGATTCAACAGCCTTCCGAATATTTTTTTCCTGGAAAGCATTCCGTATCTTGGAAAAGTATTATCCGATTACATTATACTATTCTCTTTTGCACTTGTCTTTATTTCGAATTTCGTTTTATTCAAAACAAAATTCGGATTAAGGTTGAGGTCAGTCGGGGAAAATCCGGAAGCAGGGGAATCGCTTGGAATTAAAGTAAGGCTTTACAAACTTTACGGAGTGATAATCTGCGGATTCCTTGCCAGTCTTGGCGGAATATGGCTTGCTTCTAACCAGAATTCATTCAGTGACGGTATGATTGCAGGCCGCGGATATATTGCCATTGCTGCCATGATTATAGGCAAGTGGAAACCGGTGAATATTTTTATTGCATGCATGATGTTTGCTTTCTTCGAAGCGCTGGAAATATCTTTGCAGATATCCGGTACTTTTATTCCCTCCCAGATAGTTCAGATGCTCCCATATATGATAACACTTCTAGTATTAATCGGCTTTATAGGAAAGACGAAGCCGCCTGCCGCGGACGGCATTCCTTACTAAAACTTTCTAGTGTCCGCACCCCAGAGTAATTTATTATTAAGTGTCTGGAAGTATGTCTTATCAATTTTCTTAACTACCTTAATGTTGAAATCCGCTCGCTTTAGTTCGAACGAAGCAGGTGAAGTGAATATTGTTGATTCAAATCCGTCGGCTGTGATTCTGACTTTTTCTTTATCGTGTGTCTTAATCATAATAATTCCGTCATCAGGTACTATAATCGGTCTGAAGTTAAGAGTATGAGGGCAGATTGGCGTGATTATGAACACTTTGCTGTACGGACTGATTATGGGTCCGCCTGCCGAAAGCGAGTATCCGGTCGAGCCTGTAGGAGTTGAAACGATTAAACCGTCCCCTACGAAATGCACGACTCTTTCATTCTTATAGATAATCTCAATTTCAATCATCTTAATCGAATTGCATTTATCTATAACGATTTCATTCATTCCGTAAAACACCTTGCCATTCTGAGTTTTAGCCGACAGCACGCATAAATCGAAAATCTTATAATTTCCTTTTAGAATATCCCTGATTGATTTCTTGATTTCATTCGGGCTTACTTCAGCCATGAATCCCAGATTGCCGAGGTTCACGCCCAGAATCGGGATTTCCTTCCGACCGATTATTCTTGCAGAATTCAGGAATGTACCGTCTCCGCCAAGGGAAATAATTATGTCAGCTTTGTCAAACAATACCGCAGGTTTCACTGCGTGTAACTGAAATTTCCTGTCAGGTATATTTTTCCTTAAAGCTTCGTGTATATAAAACCTTATTTTATTCTTCGAGAGGTAATTCAGCAGAATGTTCATCACACTCCCGATATTTTTCTTTGTCGGATTACCGATAATTCCGAATGTCATAATTTTATTATTTATTTTCTTCTTTTGATTCTTCTTTATTCTTTTTACTTGTTTCTTCCTTGTTTTCTTCTTTGTTGGAAGATTCGTGAACATAGTTGAGTTTCAGGTCAGCCAGCGCCTGGTCAATGAACTTGTTTTCCTGCTCGGATAAATTATTCTTCGTCTTTTCCTTAATCATATCGATAATATCAATTGTCATCTGAGCTGCTGCTAAATCCTTTTCGCTTTTATCCGTAACGGGATTTTTGATTTTTCCGAGACTCATCATTGTCTGCATCTGGAATGAATAAATCAGTGAAAAGAAAAGATGTGAAAGCTTGTCGTTGTCCATTTATATCTCCTTAGTTTGATTATTTTTTTGTAATGTTTGATGATTAAATTTAAAAAGCAGGAAAGGAACGGAAATTATAAAAAGAAACACTGTAAGAACTTCCCAGTCTCCGTAATTCCATTCAAATATTCCCGAAATATGGAAAGAAATCATTGAAAGAATGCTTCCAAATATCAGGTATTTTTCTTCCTTAATTACTGCCTGCTTAAAATATTTAAAATGTTTTAGAAATAATGTGAAAAAAAGAGCGATATATAATAATAGTCCGAATATTCCCTTTGTGGCAAGCACCATGAGGTAATTGCTGTGAAGGTGGGAGCCTTCACCGTGAAATTCTGGCTGTTTGTACATTTTGTAAACCCGGGTAATTTCATTATCACCTACGCCTGTAATCGGGTAATCCCTGAACATCTGCCAGCCTACATTCCACATTATCAGCCTTGATTCATTGCTGGGATGCTTAGGGTCAGCTATGCTTGCTATTCTCTGTCTGAAGCCTGATGGAATAATAATTAGAACCGCTATTATAAATAATGCAAGATAAAAAAGAAATTTTCTGTTTAAAATGATACCGAAAATTATAAAGCAGATTATAACGGCGAGAAAAACATTTCTGGATTGTGTCAGGTACATCGAAACAAAAATTATTGATAGAGGTATGGCAAGTAATCTCTTGGGAAGAAATATCTCTTCTTTTATAAAAAGCAGGGGAAAGAGCATCATCAAAAAAAGCATTTTTATCTCTGCTGTTGTAATAAAAAATGAAAAAGCATAAAGTCTGATTTCACCTATATTCGTTGTTTTGGCTTCTTCTGAGAATTTCAGGAAATATAAACTGATTTCATAAATTGATATTACAGTAAAGACTATCAGGATGGAAACTATTATTTTATTTAATGTTTCCCTGTCCTTTATATTAATTACAGCACCGAAGAATATGAGGAATAATAATATCCTTTTAAGTCCGGCAAATGCCCCTTCAGGAATAATTGCAAAATATCTTGAATATAAATCGGTAATGAAGAAAAGTAAAATGAGAACAGTAATTATTTTTATATCTTTTGATAATGATTCGGGAATACAGAGTTTGCGGGTGTAAATAGTCCTGATTATCCAGAGTCCTCCCCAGATTCCCATTGAAATTGATGAAAGTGCAATTGAAAAGCTCACGGAGAAAATCTGAACAGTAAGAAAAATTAAAATTATACTGTCAGTATTTTTTAATATTTTATCCTTGTCCAAATCCTATATATTAAATTGTAAATCGTATAGTTTTCTATAAACACCTTTTTCTTCTTTGATAAGTTCGTCGTGAGAGCCTGTCTGGACTAGCTTTCCGCCGTCGAGGACGATAATTCTGTCGGCGTTTTTAATCGTCGAGAGCCTGTGCGCAATAATAATTGATGTTCTGTTTGCCATCAGTTTTTCAAGGGCTTCCTGAACAAGTATTTCCGATTCGGAATCCAGTGACGAGGTTGCTTCGTCGAGAATCAGAATCTGCGGATTCCTCAGCAGTGCCCTTGAGATAGCAATTCTCTGCTTTTGCCCTCCGGAAAGTTTCAATCCTCTTTCTCCTACTATCGTATCGAATCCATTTTCCGTTTCCTGAATGAAGTCATAGGCATTTGCAAACTTAGTGGCGTTTATAATTTCTTCTTCCGTATAATCATCTGAGCCGAAAACAATGTTATTCCTTATCGTGTCGTTGAATAGAATAGTTTCCTGCGGGACAATGCCGATGATATTTCTGAGACTTGCAATAGATATGTTTTTTATGTTTACATCGTCAATAAAAATATCACCTGATGTTACATCATAAAATCTTGAAATTAAATCCGCGAGTGTGGATTTTCCTCCGCCTGAAGAACCTACTATCGCAACTTTTTCAGACTTGTTAATTTTAAGATTAATGCCTTCCAGAACGGTTTTCTCTGAATTATAATAGAATCCTGCGTTTCTTAGTTCGATTGTTTCGTCAAAATTCTTAAAATCCATACTGCCTTCCGAATCCATCACTTCTACAGGATAATCGAGAATCTCGAAAATCCTTTCACCTGAAGCCGAAGACTCCTGAATCCTGTTGCCGACTGTTGTGAGATTTTTAATGGGAACAATGAGCTGGAAAAGAATAAAAAGAAATCCGAGAAATTCCTCGGGCCTGAGATTATTATTTACGAGAATTTCTCTGCCGCCGAACCAGATAATCACAACCCCGGCAAGTATGGATAAAAACTCTGTGATTGGGGATGTAAGCTCGCTTGTCTTTGCACTTTTCATTATAAGTCCGTAGTGCGCATCATTTTCTCTCCTGAAATATTCATTCCTGAATTTCTCTGCCCTGAAAACCCTGATTACCTTTGCACCGTATATTGTCTCCGAAATTATTGTCATTATCTCCGACATTTTCTGCTGCACCCTGAGGCTTCTTCTTTTAAGCGAGGCTCCTATTCTTGAAGTAATAAAAATCGTAAGCGGGAAAACTAGCACGGACATAAGAGTCATCTGCCAGCTGATTGAAAGCGAAATTATCAGGTAAATAATAATAAGCAGCGGCTCTTTAATCAGGTTTGAAAAAGCGGCTGAAATGCCCGACTGGACTGCATTTATGTCATTTGTCATTCTTGAAATCAGGTTTCCTGTTTTTTCCTGTGTGAAAAATCTTAGCGAGAGCTGATTTATCTTTTCGTAAAGCTCAAACCTGATATCCCTGAGAACACCTTTTTCAACATATTGCATGTAAATCGACTGAAGGAATCCCGTAATATTTTTCAGAAGAAATGCTATTAATATTAAAAAACAGATTTTGAACAAGGCGCTTTCTTTACCGTTGCTCATAAGGAATGATTCGAAAAATTTCTGCACTTTACTGTATAAGCCCGATATGTCATTTCCAACAGACGGATTTTTTTGTACGGAGCCGCTGTCAAATAAAGTCTGCAGAAGGGGAATCGTAAGGTAAACAGATATTGCGCTGAAAACCGAAAACAGAACAGACATGAAAACAGATGCCGCAATCTTGAACTTGTATTTTTTTATATATTCAAGTAATCTTAAATATGTTTTCATTTGCCTGCCTTTTTTTTCTTCTGTATTTCCCAGGCTTTCATATATGTAAGCATATTCGTTATGATATCGAAATTGGTTACCATTAGCCCGTGAACACCGTCGAGAAATCCTTTCTTGAAAATGAAATTCTGAATATGCGCTGCTACAGGACGGAGCAGGAGGTCCGAAAATTTAATTTCTTTCTTGTTAGCTTTTTCCACTGCCTGAAGCGAGGAATACTGATTCACTTTTCTCATGTAATCGGTTATCGATGTTACGGAGTAATGCAGTATGTCGCCTTTCAGATATCCCTGTTCGCCATCAACCTCGTATCCTTCGTGTACAAGCCTGTCCGTGACTCTTGTTCTACTTTTTTGAAATAATCTTGTCTGGTATCCAGGATACCACCCGCAGTGCTTTATCCACTTGCCTAGGAAAAAAGTTTTTCTCGGAATCCTGTATCCTGCCGGTCCCTTTCCTGATTTTATAACTTCGAGAATTTCGTTTTTAAGTTCAGGTGTGCATCTTTCATCCGCATCGATAGGGAATATCCATTCATTGCTAGTTTTTAAAAGTGCTGATTCCCTCTGTCTTGCAAATCCTTTCCACTCTTCCGTGAAAATCTTATCTGTGTATTCTTTGGCAATTTCGGCAGTTTTATCCGTACTTAATCCGTCGACTACAATTATTTCATCAGCCCATTTAACGCTTTCGAGGCATTCGCGTATGTTTTCTTCTTCGTTTTTGCAGATAATTGTTACAGACAGCATTATTCTTTTATTAATCCGTTTTTACAAAAATAAATACCCGAGTTTTTTACAACCTTGTGAAAATAATCATAATTCTTACTCTCTTCAATTGTTTTCGGATGATACAGATGATATACTATTGCCAGGTTTCTGAGTGATTCAAATCCGGTATTTATCTGTCTGAGCCTGTATTCCAAATCCGTATCTTCACCAATACCGGGTCCTGTATAGTCCTCGTCAAATCCGTTTACTTTTTCAATGAGGCTTTTCGGAATTGAAAAATTGCAGCCGAGAAGGTGTGTCCTTTTTGTATTTATCAGGTTTCTTGCGGTACTGTCTTTTATCAAAATTCCTTCCTCTATGTGCACTGATGCATTCTTTGTCCTGACTGAATCCAAGAGGAGTTTTGCAAATGTAATTTCAAAGGATTTGTTCTTTTCGTAATTCCTGAAAATTCCATCAGTCACTTTTTTCCCGAGCATTACCCTTCTTCCGCTTAAGACCGTGTTTTCTTTTTTATTATGTAAATGTGCTTCCATAAAGTAATAATGCGGAATGCAGTCGCCGTCAATAAAAACCAGGTAATCTGAATTTGAATTTCTAATTGCTTCGTTTAAAATTTTATTCTTCCTGAATCCTGCATCTTTCTGAGTGATTAGTTTTAAATCAAGTTTACTTTTCTTCCTGTAATCCGAAATGAAATTATCCATTGCATTTCCTGAACCGTCATCTGCAATCAGAATTTCATATCTTTTTTTGCAGCTCTGATTTTCCAGGGCATGAAGGACCATTTCAAGCTCTTTTGTTTTCTTATAAACTGATATTATTAAAGTTGCATTATACATTAGTTTAAGTTATCAAATGGCAGTCAAAGTTGTAATTGAAAAATTTGGTATTTTGCATAAATATTAAAGCATAAGTTTTTTAATGCAAAATAAAATTTTTACCAAAAAGTGATAATAATGAGAGTCTAGGAAACAAAAAAAACGAAATGAGTAGAGAGGCTGACTAATAAAGTGTGAATTTAAGCAAAAAAGCGCATTTTCCGATAGTTTTAACTGCTATAGAGGATTGGGTATTCTGCATCAAAACATTAAATGGGATTACTGATTTCAATTGAATAAAATGCAAATTTTCACTAAATTAAATGTTTACAAAAAATAAATTATAATGTTATGAATATTCCGGAAAATTTATTTTACACGAAAGATCACGAATACGTAAAAGTTGAAAACGGAGTCGGTATAATAGGAATTACTGACTATGCTCAGGGCGAACTTGGTGATATTATTTATGTTGATATTACCGGAGAAGCAGGAAGCGATGTAAATCAACACGATTCTGTCGGTTCAATAGAAGCCGTGAAGACCGTATCAGAAGTTTTCACACCTGTAAGCGGAAAAATAATCGGCGTGAATTCAGGTATTAACGATAATGCATCAGTGTTGAACAGCGATCCGTACGGCGAAGGCTGGATAGTAAAAATCGAATTATCAAATACTGAAGAACTAAATGGCCTTCTGGATGCAAAGGCATATAAGGAATTAGTCGGCGCGTAACCTGTTCTGATTCAGGTTTAATATTATGATTATCAATATTTCAAACCTCAAGGAAGGTCAGCATTCTTTTGTATTTACCGTAACAGGTAAAGAGCTTGAGTTAACTGAGTTTGTTTTTTTAAATGACATTAAAGTCACGATAGATTTGTACAAAACGCATAATCAGGTGGTTCTGAAAATTCATCTTGATTCGGTAGTGAAATTACCGTGTGACAGGTGTTTGGAAGATTTCGAATTTATCATTGATAGTGATTTTGAGCTGATTTATAAATCATCTTATGATAAAAATGAGATTGATGAAGAAGATGACGAATTGAATGATTTCAAGGTAATACCTGCTGATGTTCATAATATCAGTCTTAATAAAGAAATCAGGGATTATGTTCTGCTATCGTTTCCGCTGAAACGTACTCCTGAAGTGGAAGACGATATTTGTTTGTTTTGCAGAAAGAATATAAACGATATCCTGAAAGTTAAGAAAAGTGAAGAAATAAATCCCGTATGGGAAAAGTTGTTAAAGAATAAAAAAAATTAAATTAAATATAAAAAAGAAAAATGCCAAATCCGAAACGCAGACATTCGAAAACAAGAGGAAGAAAAAGAAGAACACATTACAAAGCAGCAGCACCGACGATGTCAGTATGCTCAAATTGTGGTGAAATGAAGCTGAATCATTCAGTTTGTCCGTCTTGCGGCTTTTATGACGGTAAAAGCGTAATATTGCCAAAGAAATCTAAATAATAAGGCAAATTAAGTGAGCAGTAAAATCAGAATCGCTGTTGATGCAATGGGTGGTGATAACGCTCCTGAAAGCCAGGTTCTCGGCGGGATTCAGGCGGCAAGAGAAAGATATGATGAGATTGAAGTATTGTTAGTGGGTGATGAAAACAAAATAAAAGAGATTATTAAATCCCAGAATTGTTCTTTGGATAATCTGCATGTCATTAATGCAACTGAAGTTGTTACAATGCACGATTCACCGTCGGATGCTTTCAAGACCAAGCCGGACTCGTCTCTGACAGTCGGCATGAAACTTCAGCTTGACGGAAAAGCAGACGCACTTATAAGCGCGGGAAATACAGGTGCTGTATTATCAGCATCGACCCTGATGCTCGGCAGAATAAAAGGAGTTAGCAGACCTACAATCGGTTCGCTTTTCCCGACGGAGACTGGAAGGACAATGATGTTCGATGTAGGTGCAACAGTTGACTGCCGTGCAAAGCATTTGCTGGAGTATGCACAGATGGGCAGTATATACATGAATTACATATACGGTATAAACAATCCCAGAGTAGGGCTTTTAAGCGTAGGCGAAGAGAAGTCAAAGGGAAATGACCTTACACTGGAAACCTATAAACTGCTGGAGGAATCAGGGCTGAATTTTGTAGGAAACGTCGAAGGCAGGGATGTTTTAAAAGGAAGTACCGAAGTAATTGTTTGCGACGGCTTCATCGGAAACGTTGTTCTTAAATTTGCAGAGAGCGTGCTTGATTTGCTGAGAGCAAAATTCAGACAGTACGCCGCAAAAAGTTTATGGAATAAATTCAGGGTTGCTCTTTCTTATGGTACGCTGAAAGAAGCTATTCAGGATTTTGATTACCAATGGTACGGCGGTGTTCCGCTTCTGGGGGTTAACGGAATAACTATAATAGGTCACGGTAAGTCTACTCCGCTTGCTGTAAAAAATATGATAATCCGGGCACAGGAAACGGTTAGCAGAAAAGTAAACGAGAAAATAAGCGAAGCAATAAAAACTAATTAGAATTTAAAAAATAATAAATTAATAAAATAATATAATGGCAAAAGTACAATCATTTGCGGATAAAGCCGCAAAGCTTGCAAAAAAGAATGAAGGTATGGTGATGTGTCCCGACACTAATAAAGAGACACGAATCGTAAATGTCAGACTTGTTGAAGCTATTAAAACTGATAAAGGCACTTATAAGTTTTTGAAGCGCAACACAAGGGTATATGAATCAACTTATAAACCGTATAATAAATAAGAAAAGGAGGCTATCACAAATGTCAAAAGTATGCCAGATAACAGGAAAAAAACATCTAACGGGAAATAATGTCTCTCACGCAAACAACAGAACGAAGAGAAGACAGCTTCCGAATCTACAGGTAAAAAGAGTATGGCTCGAAGAAGAAAAGAGATTCGTTAAGATGCGTATTTCAACATCAGCTTTAAAAACTCTTGATAAAAAAGGCTCGAAAGCAGTATTGAACGGATAATGTCCGGTATAATGCAGAAGAAAAAAATCAGCATTATTATCCCGACATTAAATGAGGAAAAATTAATTCTTCAGAATTTAAAACAGTTCGAACCGGATTTAAAAGAAAGATTTAAAATTGAAATTATCGTCAGCGACGGAGGCAGTACAGACAGGACAACCGGTATTGCAGAAGGGCTGGCTGATAAAGTTTTAATACATAAGGAAAAATTTAAGCAGAACATTTCCCGCGGCAGAAATCAGGGTGCTTTGGATTCTGAGGGTGATGTTCTTATTTTTTTAAATGCTGATACGTTGATTTCTGACGTAAACCTGTTCTTTGAAAGGATTTTACGAATCTTTGATGATGAAAAGATTGCAGCAATTGCCTGCCCTGTAAGAGTTTTCAGGAAAGAAGAGATTACTATAGACAGGGTTTTCCATTTCTGCTATAATAACTATGTAAAACTTCTCAATAAATACTTCATGGGAATGGGAAGGGGCGAATGCCACATAATCAGAAAAAGTGCATTTATAAAAGCAGGAAGATACAACGAAGATATGTTTGCAGGTGAGGATTTTGATTTATATAAGCGATTGAAAAAAATCGGAAAGATAGTTTTTTTGAAGGAAATAGTTGTCTTTGAATCCCCAAGAAGATACAGAAAATTCGGATATTTAAAAGTTTTCTGGGACTGGACAAGGAATTCAGTATGGATAACATTGTTTAAAAAATCAATTTCGAAGGATTGGGAAGAAGTAAGATAAAGTTTTTTGAAGTTCTTTCAAATAGCTCCGAAACGGGAGTAAAAGCCCGTATTGGAAAAATCTCAACATCACATTCTGAAATTGAAACACCGGTCTTCATGCCCGTGGGAACTCAGGGTACTGTAAAGGCAATGGAAGGAAGGGAACTGGAAGAATTTGAAACGGGAATAATTCTCGGTAATACTTATCATCTTTATCTGAGGCCCGGAACAGATGTGCTGAAAAGTGCAGGCGGACTGCATAAATTCATGAACTGGAAAAGAAGCTTGCTTAGCGACAGCGGGGGATTTCAGGTTTTTAGTCTTTCTTCGCTAAAGAAAATTTCTGATGAAGGTGTAACTTTTTCCTCTCATTTGGACGGTTCAAAACATTTATTTACACCCGAAAAAGTGATTGACATTGAAAGGGTAATCGGTTCCGATATATTGATGCCCCTGGATGAATGCCTGCCGAATCCATCGGAATTGAAGGCAGTATCGAAGTCACTGAAAAGAACTCACGAATGGGAAAAGAGGTGTGTTAAACATTTTAATATAACAGAGTCGTTGTACGGGTTTATCCAGAATCTTTTTTCAATTTGCCAGGGAAGTGTTTATAAAGAATTAAGAAAAGAGAGCATAGATTTTCTGAGTGAGCTTGATTTTGCAGGTAATGCAATAGGCGGTCTTGCGGTAGGGGAAAAAAATGAGGTGATGTATGAAATTACGGATTTCTGCACCGACTATCTGGCAAAGGATAAACCAAGATACCTTATGGGGGTGGGTACTCCGATAGATTTGCTGGAATGTGTTGAAAGGGGAATCGATATGTTTGACTGCGTGATGCCGACAAGGAATGCGAGGCACGGAAGGATTTTTACGACTTACGGTGAGGTGAATATTAAGAATTCTAAGTATGCAAATGACTTTAATACACCCGATGAAGAGTGTAAAACCTATACATCGGAAAATTTTTCACTGGCTTACCTGAGGCATTTATTCATGTCGAAGGAGATTCTGGGATATCAACTGGCAACGATACACAATATTGGATTTTACCTGAACCTGATGAAGAGCATCAGGTCGGCAATAAAGGAAAACAGGTTTCTCGAATTCAAGAGAAATTTTTTAGAAAAATATTCAAAGAAAAAATAAATTATATAGAAAGGAATTTAAAAGATGAACTTAATAATAGGAATAATCCTGCAACAGCAGGGTGGGTTTGAACAATTGCTGTCAACAATAGTTCCGTTTTTACTTATAATACTTGTATTCTATTTTCTGATTTTAAGACCCCAGCAGAAAAGGCAGAAAGAAAGACAAAAATTGCTTGAGTCGGTGAAAAAAGGCGATAAAGTTATTTCAACGGGCGGAATACACGGTGTTGTTGAAGGTGTTGAAGATAAATCGGTTCTTGTGAAAATTGATGATAATGTGAAAGTTAAAATGGAAAAAAGTGCAATATCCGTGATAATGGGAGTAACGGACAGAACACCCGATAAAAAATAATTTTATTTACACTTAGTGTCTGCAAGATATCCGGCATTCCGGATACTTGCATTTTTATTTATACGTGAAGAATGAAAAAATACAGATTAAACAGTATAGAGTCAGCGATTAGCGATTTTAAAAAAGGCAGAATCATCATTGTGGTTGATGATGAGGACAGGGAAAATGAAGGTGACATGATTTTTTCGGCTGAAAAAGCCACACCTGAACTTGTGAATTTTCTTGTAAAGAATGCAGGCGGGTTAATCTGTGTCCCTATGCTTGAAAGCAGGCTTGAAGAACTGGGAATTGATATGATGACCGTAAACAATACTTCGCTTCACGAAACTGCCTTTACTGTCAGCGTCGATTATCTGATTGGAACTACGACGGGGATTTCGGTTTTTGACAGGCATAAGACAATAAAAGCACTTATCGATCCTAATGTTAAGCCTTCTTCACTGGGAAAACCGGGTCACATTTTTCCGCTAAAAGCGGAAGAAGGAGGTGTACTGAAGCGCGCCGGACATACTGAAGCAGCTGTTGACCTTGCAAGGCTTGCGGGACATTATCCTGCCGGTGTACTTTGTGAAATACTCAAGGAAAATGGTGAAATGGCAAGGCTTCCGGAACTGATAAAAGTTGCTGAAAAGTTCGGACTGAAAATAATTTCTGTCAGGGATTTAATTAATTACAGGCTGAAAACGGATATTCTTGTTAAAAGAATGGTAGATGCAAAACTTCCCAGCAAATTTGGAAATTTTACGATAAATTTGTACAGGAGCATTGTAGACAATAAGGAACATCTTGCTTTGATTAAAGGTAAAATTGATGTCTCAAAACCGGTGCTGGTGAGAGTGCATTCTGAATGCCTTACAGGAGACATATTCGGCTCGCTGAGATGCGACTGCAGAGACCAGCTTATTAAATCAATGGAAGTAATTGAAAAAAACGGCAGCGGAATTTTACTCTATATGAGACAGGAAGGCAGAGGAATAGGATTGCTGAATAAGCTAAAAGCTTATAAATTGCAGGACAGGGGCAAGGATACCGTAGAGGCTAATATAGAACTCGGATTTCACCCTGATTTAAGGGATTACGGAATAGGGGCACAGATTCTGAGAGACCTCGGAATCAGAAAAATGAGACTCCTGACTAATAATCCGAGAAAGATTATAGGACTTAAAGGTTACGGACTCGAAGTAGTGGAAAGAGTGCCAATTGAGATACCTTCAAATCCTGAAAATGAAAATTACCTGATGACCAAACGAGATAAGCTCGGTCATCTTATTTTATTAAACAGTAATATTAAAAGTAATAAAAAGAAAACAAAAAAATAAAACTTTATGGAATCAGGAACAGTATACTTAACAAGGAATCGTTTAACAGAGTTGGAAAATGAATTAATCGACCTGAAAACGAATAAGAGAAAATCAATTGCTGAAAAGATTGCAGAAGCTCGGGGCCACGGCGATTTAAGCGAAAACGCTGAGTACGATGCAGCAAAAGAGGCGCAGTCCCATCTGGAAATGAAAATAAGCAAGCTCGAAAACCTCTTGTCCAGGGTTAAAGTAATCAATCCCGAAGAAATGCCTGAAGATGAAGTACACGTGCTTTGCAGCGTTCAGGTTCTTGACTTGAAACATAAAGAAGAAATTACTTTTACACTTGTTTCACCGGATGAAGCGGATTTCGAACTAGATAAGATTTCGATAACTTCTCCGCTTGGCAGGGAATTGCTTGGTAAAAAGGTCGGAGACGTTGCACTTGTTGAGGTTCCCGAGAATAAGATTGAATATAAAATTTTAAAAATTTCAAAATAACACTGTCATGTCAGAAAGAAAATTTTCTGAAATAAAGGTTGGAATTTTTGTTTTCATTGCGGCTTTTGTCGTACTTGCTACACTTTTCTGGGCAAAAGGGTTTATTGTCAGTAAAGACCAAATCGATATAAAAGCATATTTTAAAAACGTAAGCGGGCTGAATATAGGCGACCCCGTTACAGTAAACGGCGTTAGAAAAGGAAAAGTACAGAAGTTCGACCTCGAAGGTGATTCCGTACTCGTAGAGCTTTCGATAGAAAAATCAGTGAAAATCAGAAAAGATTATAAAATTGAAATCGCAATGCTTGAGCTAATGGCAGGCAAGCAGGTGCTTATAAATCCCGGCATCAGCAGAGAAGAAATCGATTACAGCCAGCCGCTTATCGGTGAGACAGGGTCGGACATAACCGCTTTGATGAAAAATGTCAATGAAATCACACAGGATGTTAAAGGGCTTTTGAAAAAATTTGACAAGACAGCAGACGGGCTTAATGAGTCCATTAAAAATATAAATGATATTGTCGGCGATAAAAACATGACCGGTAATCTTAAAACAACTCTATCGAACCTGAATGTTGCTTCAAGAAATCTTAATCTGCTTTTGGCAGAGAACCGCGTCTCATTCAAGGAAATTACGGGCAAGGTTGGCAAGTCTATCGATAATGTTAACGGAATTCTCGATGAAAACGGTCCCCAGGTGAAATCAACATTCAAGGATATTCAGTCACTCACAACACGTGTTGACACGCTTATAACAAGCATCAATACCGTAGTAAATGATTTGCAGTTGCAGAAAGGGAGCATGGGAAAGTTCATGTATGATGATAAGTTCTATGAGAACCTGAATAAGAGCCTTCAGGAAATTGAAAAACTGACAAAGAAAATCAGGCAGGACGGAATAAAAATAAACCTGTTTTAATTCAGGTTAAATCCTATATTCACCCTGTGAGTAGATCCGATTTTTCCGAGTGAGTTGAAGGAATAATCCAGTCTATATCTTTCCTGATATTTGATACCCAGACCTGCTGAAAATCCCGCAAGTCCTATTGATGTACCCGTTTTTAAATCCTGCCTCTGCTGGTTATTATAACCGATTCTTAAATCTACAAATTCGTTTATGTTGAATTCGCCGCCGATTATAATATTCTTGAACCTGTCAAAGAATTTATCATAATTGTCTGCAAGCCTGCAGAATCCCGCATTTACTGTAAGGGGAAGATGCTCGAGTCTTTTGGATATACCTAAGCGAAGGTCGAGAGGGAGGTTTTCCCTCGTATCCATATATGGCTTCAGCTGTGTACCGAGATTTAACAAACTTGCTCCAACACTCATCATATATTCAGGCAGTTGAACAAGCGCACCTGCATCCAGCGCAACAGCAGAAGAATTGTACTCGTCGTAGCTCGAATAAATGAATTTCAGGTTTGCTCCGAAATTAAACCTGTCTTTGTATTTATTCGCATATCCCAGCGACAGTGCAATGTCATTTGCCCCGAATGTGCCAAGATTAACCAGGTCTTCGTCGTATTTATCAAATGAACCGTAATTAATATATCTTATTCCAACCCCGAAATACCCTAAATCCTTGTATTTCTGAGAATATGCTACGTTGCCTGAATTAATATCAAGAAGATATTTAAAGAAACCGACAGATGCTTTCTTTTCCGTGAGAGTAGATAATCCGGCGGGATTGTAAAAAATCGAGTTAGCATCATTTTCAATGGAAACAAAACTGCCTGCCATCGATGATGACCTTGCGTCTACGTCTAATTTCAGGAAATTATATGTCGAAAGTGATTGTGCTCCGAGAAATGTTACCTGAGCAATTAAAAATAAAAATAAAAAGGATAATTTTTTTGTGCTAATCATAAGTCAAATTTTAAAATTTAAGGTCGTATCCTTATCTTTATATTTCTCCTTTTTTTTAACAATAATAAGCTAAGTTTATGATATAAACAAGTAATTTTGCACTTAATATATTAAAAATTGCGGGTATTCTTTTTCGACGTCAATTTTCTCCATATTAACGGATTTAACATTTGAATATCGCGGCCCGATTTTAAGCTCTTTTACAAAATCATTTACAAGCCCTTCTTCTCCCTGAGCAATTACTTCCACATCTCCGTTGATGAGGTTCTTCGCATACCCGGATATATTATATTCAACTGCTTTTTTAAAACAGAAGTACCTGAACCCGACACCCTGAACCACTCCGCTGATAATTATTCTGAAGCTTTTCATCAGGAAAACTTTGCTTTTAAAAGATAATAAAACTCGGAAACAATAACTCCGAATATCATTATTGCCGCTCCGATAATTTGCACGGTTGTCATGATTTCACTCAATATAATATATGCAAAAATTACAGCAAAAATCTGTTCCATGTTGTATATTAGTCCGGCTCTGACGGGAGTCGTAAACTTCTGGTAGCGCGTCGATAAAAACAAACCCAGAAATGTATTGAACAGTGCATTAAATATTAATGAAATTACCAGAATATAATTCAATACGAATTCAATCCTGCCGAATAACGGCTCTTCGATAAATAATGCGGCAATAAGGGCTAATGCTGTAGTGGTTAAAAATTGTCCGTATATCAGTGCATTGGTATCAACTTTAGCGGAAAATTTATCGAGCAGCACTATATAAAACGCAAAAGATACTGCACAGAATACCGTGAGCAAATCGCCTGTATTTATTTTATCGCTGTCTATGTTGGTTAAAAAATATAATCCGATTACAACAATTATTATCCCGAGTATGTTCTCGAATTTCGGCCTGGTTTTAATCAGCAGTATCTGAGCAAACGGAAGCAAAACAATATTTGTCCCTGTTATAAACGCTGAATTGGATGCAGAAGTGTATTTCATTCCGGTTGTCTGAGTAAGGAATCCAACGAATAAAAACATACCCAGGTATATCCCGTATTTTATTTCATCAAATCTGAATTTTTTTATTTTTTTATAAAAGAAAATCATAAATACCAGAAGAGTTACAAAAAACCTTATGAAGACGAAAGTAAACGGTCCGCAGTATTCAAGTCCGAGTTTTATAAGCGGAAAACTCAGTCCCCAGGTGAATGATACGAAAAGCAGTATGGTTTCTGCTTTATATTGGGAGACAGTATTTTTTTCTGATGAAAATGCCAGCGTTATATATGGAAAAATTTTTGTTTATAAATAATTGCAACCGAAACGATAAACCACAGGATTATATCGATAATCAGGGGAATGTCTTTTGTAACTATCTGTTCGGGGTTTTCACCGAGATTCTTTTTGTGAAGAAGGTACAGATAGCGGAATATTCCGTATATCACAAACGGAGTTGTGTAAATCAGGTTGTCAGTATGAAAAGTCGTAGTAGTTTTTTCTGAAACGGTATATAGAGCGTAGCAGATGATTGTTCCTGTTGCGGCAACAGTATTCATCTGGTCAGCAAAAGCTATATCATAATGTGTAAGGACTTTTCTCTGCTTGTTTAAATTTTCGGAGTCTACCTGCGAAAGCTCTGCTCTTCTTTTGGAAATTGCCAGGAAAAGTGAAATAAAAATCGTCGTAAGAATCATCCAGCTTGAGATTGAAACCGAAATAGCTGCAGCGCCGCCCACCACCCTCAGCATAAATCCGAATGAAATAAAAAACACATCAACTATCACTATATCCTTTACCCAGAGGGAATACAAAAGGTTTATAAAAAAATAAGCGATTACTATGAGCGAGAAATATAAATTCAGCGAGTAGCATAAAACCGCAGTTATAACAGCAAGAATCACGAAAAAAATTTTTGCCTGGTTAATCGAAACTTCACCTGAAGCAAGAGGTCTGAACCGCTTTTTCTTATGCACCCTGTCGGCTTCGATGTCTGTTATGTCATTTATAATGTAAACCAGCCCGGAAACCCCGCAGAATGCAAGGAATGCAACGAAATTCTTTAAAAAGAAATTCAGGTTGAGTAGCTGGCCTGCAAAAATTATCGCCGCAAAAACAAAGAGGTTCTTGAGCCATTGCTTCGGCCTTATTAACTGTATCAGATTAATTATTTTAATCAAAACCATAATTTAATAATATAAAAAACTAAATTATTCTTTAATATCTAAAAAAACGGTGCAAAAACGTGAATAGTGAATAGTCAATCGTGAATAAAAGAGCGTAAAAAGTAAATAGTAAAACGTAAAAAGTAGAACGTAGAAAGTTTAACTTAGAATATTAATATTCACTATTGACATTTTATTTAAAAAGCATCAAAATTCCATTTACTATTAATTGCACAGCAATAGCAAGTATAAAGAATCCCATAATTCTGTTAAGCACGCCGACACCTGTTTTGCCAAGAAGCTTAAATAGCGGAGTTGCGAGAAGCAAAGCCGCATAAACGGTAACAGCAATCAGGAATATTCCGATAGCTATGCCGATTGTATAATCTATGTGCGTACCCTGTATGGAGAGGCCGATTGCTACACCGATAGCTCCGGGACCGCTTAGCAGTGGAAGAGCCATTGGCGTGAATGAAATATCCTCCTTTTCCTTTATTTCGCTGCTCTCGTCTTCTGACAGCTTGCCTTTGCTTGTAAGCATTTCCCAGGCTGTATGCGCAACTATTAAACCTCCTGCGATTTTCAATACACCAAGTGATATTCCGAAAAATTCGAGAAGGAATTCCCCGATGAAATAAAATACAAGAAGGATTATCAGGACATTAAGAGAAGTTTTAAGCGCCATTTTCCGCCTTTGAGAAGATGTCGTTTCTGCCGTAAGTGTACAGAATACCGGAATTGCTCCGACAGGATTTATTAACGGGATTAGCGCGGCAAAAGAAAGACCGAGAGCGGTTAAGAATTCTTCCATAATAATGAATAGTTTAAATTTCCCCCGAAAAAGATGAAGTAATATAAATAACTAATTTCTTTTAAGATAGAGAAATAAATAGTGGTCAGTGGTCAGTGGTTAGTAATTGGTATTCGGTAAATCTAATAAAATGAAAAAAGATATAGATTGTACCGGTATTTTAAAGTACAATTTTAAATTACTGTTATTTCATCATTTATTGTTTTTCCGAAAAGTGATACAGTTTTGGTACAGATTTGGTACAAAACCTCAAATTTCGATAAAAAAAGCACTATTTTTAAAACAAGCGATACAAACGATACAGAAAAAATACAAAACAGGGAAATCCACACCTTAAAATTATCAATGAGAAACCGGCAATGTAAAAGAACAAACCATAATAAAATATGGTATATTATTTCAATTGTCAAGGATAAAGTAGCAGACAGAATTTTGCATTCATAATTAAATAAATTTTTATTTAAATGATTATTTCTTAAATTGTAAATATACCAAATGTGTCGGAGAGTCTCTCCGATGTTTTATATCGGAGGACTCTCGACTAAATAAAAATTGTGGAGGTTAATTAGCAAAGATGGAATACAAGCTAACCGAAAAAAAATTAGTTGTAACCTTGAAAAATAAATTATTAAATTTAAATAATAATCCTTTTAAAGGTATTTGGATTAATAAAAGATTAAATAGAGAATGCATTATTAATGAATATAAGGAGGAATTTGGTTATAAACCGGTTTTGCAACCTGAAATTGATATGATTTTCCGCACTCCTGACAATAAACTTAATGCTATTGAAGTAAAATACTTGACGAAAAAGAATTCTGCTTTTAGTTTTTCATATTATTTTGGAATCGGACAAGCTTTATCATTAAAGAGATTTGGTTTTGATCATGTTGGTCTCTGGCTTTTAGTTGACGAAAATATACCTATAAAAGAAACAAATTTTTATGGTAGCGCTGCTTGGTCTTTAATAAGAAATGATTTAAAATTGAATTTAGAATACTCTTATTTTAAGATTTATATAAATAAGGGTAAGATTAGTTTTAAGGTAATGCAATACAAAGGAGATGGGCATGGATTCAAATTAGTAAATAATATTGAAGATAAAAAATTCGGAATTACTTGGAAATATCCAAATGAAATAAGATGTTATGATAAACCTAAATTTATGAGAAATCTTATTGAAAAATATATTTGTATTTAATATTGATTTTAAGACCATTTCACGAATCCAAAACCGATAAAGACAAAACATATTACGAGCGTAAATGTGAATCCCTCGACCGGCAGATAGACAGTGAAGTTTATAAGCTGTATGGATTAACGGACGAAGAAATCCAAATAGTGGAGAGAAAATGACTGATATTTTAAATAATAATGATGTTTTAGATGCTCAAAAGAAAGAATTCATAGAGGGTCCATTTTGTTATGAAACAAATATGCTGATTTATTCTTTTTTTAAATTTCTTCAATTACAAATTATAATAAACGAAAATGAAAAAAATGTTTCACTTGAAACTTTTATCTTGCATGGAAGAATTTTATATGAATTTTATTTTTTTAATAATCGATATAAAGATGAAGATGATGCTAAGGCTTTTGATTTTATTGATATTAATAAATTAAATAATATTAGAAATAGTTTGAATTTAAGTAAAAAAGATTTTGAATATAAATTTAAATCAAATAAACAGTTAGCTCATTTAACATATACAAGATTAAATTACGATAATACGGAAGAAAAGAATTGGAAAATAGAGGAAATTATGAAAGAGTTTGTGTACATATCAAAATTCTTCATAAATGAATTAAGCGATGACTATAAAGGAGCTAATATTAGAAAACTACAATCTTTATTAGATAATAGTTATTTTTTAAACGAATTTTTAAAGGATTCGTAATCTCTGGATTCCGGCTAAAAATCTGCCGAATGACAAAGCAGGAGGCGTTCCCACGCAGGAGCGTAGGAACGAGGGGGCAAAGACAAAAACGCTAATAAAGTAATATAAAGATTTAAAAGTAATAATTGTTGTTAGTGTCGCTTCGCTAAACACCAACAACGGCAAAAATTTTTACGTTCTTCAGTTTAGCCCACGGATTTATCCGTGGGAAAGAAAAGTTCAAAATTTTTAAACCGTTTAAACGGTTTAAATTCTAAAATCATATCCAACCCACGGTTGAAACCG
>JACREY010000014.1 GCA_016218085.1 Ignavibacteriota bacterium | reverse complement strand
GAGAAAAGCAAATGTCAGCTTAAAAATATATGAGTTAACGGGGAGAGAGGTTATAAAGATAATGGAAAATGAAAGACTGGATGCAGGAATATACAAAACTCTTCTGAACTTTGGAAAAGCAAATCTGTCGAGCGGAATATATTTTTGCAGGTTAATCATACAGGATAATAATTATATACAGATATTTACCGATACTAAAAAAATGATGTATATAAAATAGAGGAATAAAAAAAACAGGCGGAAGATACACGGTTGAATTTAACGGTTCGCAGTACGCCAGTGGAGTATATTTCTATCGTATTCAAGTAGAAGAGAGAAAGGGTTATACGGCTGTGAAGAAAATGGTGCTGGTGAAATAAAATTTGAAATAAAATAAATAGAAGAAAGACCACAAAAGTAAAAACTTTTATGGTCTTTTTTTTTGTATTCAAGAATAAAGTCGAATACTCCTTTATTTTTCATATAATTAAAAGACTATTTATTTAATACATTTAATTTCATATTTTTAAATCAAATAAAAATGAGGGATTAATTCTTATGGATTACAAATTATCCAGGTTATTTTTATTAATAATACTTGCCCTGTTTATTTTTTCCGGATGCGGAAAAAATGAAAAGCCAAAGAAAAAATTTGACACAACACCTGTTTCGATTAAGCAGTTCGGTACTCCTCCGGGAGCAGACCCGACTGTATCTGCTGAGTTAGGAGGAAAGGGATTCAAGGGAGACGGGTGGAGTACAAAAGCCGATTATAATATTTTAGGAAACCCGAAAGCAGTAAAAGGCGGCAGCCTGATTATGACTATGAGGGATTTTCCTGTTACGCTCAGGATTTACGGAAAGGATTTTAATTCGGATTTCAACTCGATGGCAGAGGAAATGATGTACGAACCGCTTGTCGGAGAGGATCCGGTTACAGGCGATTACACACCAAGGCTGGCAACACACTGGCAGATATCGCCGGACAAAATGACATTTAAATTCAGAATTAATCCCGATGCACGCTGGGCGGACGGAAAGCCTGTTACATCGGAAGATGTAATAGCGACCTGGAAGCTGATAACCGATGCAGGTATAATGGATGTGTATTTCAATGAGCTTTACCGAACATACGAGCAGCCTGTAGCGGAAAGCAAATATATCGTGTCGGTTAAATCAAAGCAGCTCAACTGGAGGCAATTTGTGTACTTCGGCGTTTATATGAAAATCCTTCCCGCACATATAATCGGGAGCATCAGCGGAAAGGAATTCCTGGAGAAATTCCAGTTTGATTTTATTCCCGGTTCGGGCGCGTACATTGTTGATAAGAATGAGATTAAGAAAGGTCAGTCTGTAATGATTCGCAGACGAAGCGATTACTGGGGAGAAAAGGAAAAATTTGCGACGGGATTATATAATTTTGACCTGGTGCGATTTGAATTTATGCCGGATGAAACAATAGGATTCGAGAAATTCAAGAAAGGTGAAACGGATGTTTACATAGTATCGAGGGCATCTATCTGGGCAGAAAAATTTGAATTCGATGAATTCAAGAGAGGCGTAATCAGCAGGAAAAGAATTTTCAATGAAAATCCCGGCGGAACTTCCGGGCTTGCGTTAAATATGAGGAAAGCCCCTTTCAACGATGTAAGGGTAAGGAAGGCATTTGCGTTTTTATATGACAGGGAAAAGTTCAACGAAAAGCTGTTTTTCAATGCATATCTGCCGATTGATTCTTATTTCCCCGGAACAGAATATGAAAATCCGATGAATCCGAAAATAAAATTCAGCATCGATTCCGCACAAAGGTTGTTATCAGAAGCCGGATGGACAGAGAAGAACAAGGACGGATACCTTTTAAAAGACGGGAAAATTTTCGAACTCGATTTACCGTTCCAGAAAGGAATGGACAGGTATCTGACAATATATCAGGAAGACCTTAAGAAGGCAGGTGTGAAAATAAATCTTAAAGAAATCGACCCGCCCACAATGTTCAAGCTGGGAAATGAAAGGAACTTCACAATAATTCCAATAAGCTTTTCCGGTTTAAGAATTCCGAATCCTGAGAATTCGCTTAAGTCAAGCGCGGCAGATGAAAACGGAACGACAAACTGGCCCGGAATAAAGAATCAGAAGATTGATGAGCTATGTGCGGCATACGATGTCGAGTTCGACGTGAACAAGAGGGTAAAGATACTGAAGGAAATTGATATCCTTGCGGTTAATGAATACGGAATTGTATTCGGCTGGTATCCGCCTTATCAAAGGATTGCATTTCACAACAAGTTCGGATATCCGGAAGGCGTAATTGCAAGGAACTTTGACGTCATAACGGTTCTGCCTTATTTATGGTTTAATGATCCCGAGCTTGCTCTTGAATACGATGCTGCAGTTCAGGATAAAGGGAAGGTAATTCCTAAAGGAGAGGAAGACAATAAATACTGGCAGCAGTTAAAGGAAAAGAAAAACGCAAAATAGACTGAATTCTTTGTAAGATAATTCTGAAAACTCTTTAAGGATATTCTCAATGGTGAGCTATTTTATTCGCAGATTTTTACTGATAATACCTACATTCATTGGAATTACTCTTATTACTTTTATGATTCTTCAGGTTGTGCCGGGCGGACCGATGGAGATGGAGCTGATGAAGCTGCGCGGTTTTGGTGCGGGCGGAGAGATGAACACATCGCTTGGAACAGGAAGCATCAACATACCCGAATCAGCGCTTAAGGAAATGAAAGAGTTTTACGGTTTCGATAAACCTTTGCTTGTAAGGTATTTTGACTGGCTCGGAAATCTACTTAAGTTTAATTTCGGAAAGTCATATATGTATTCGGAACCGGTATGGGATGTAATAGCTTCAAGATTCAATGTTTCGATATATTTCGGATTAATCAGTTTTATATTAACATATCTTATTTGCGTCCCGCTCGGTGTTTTCAAAGCCGTTAAAAACGGATCGAAGTTTGATTTTATTTCATCTTTTCTGGTATTTCTCGGATATTCCACTCCCGGCTGGGCTTTCGGCGCTTTGATGCTGATATTATTCGGCGGAGGGAGCTTCATGAATGTATTTCCTCTCGGAGGATTCAGGTCGGAAGATTTCGAATCAATGGGTTTTTTCCAGCAGGTATTTGACCAGTTCCATCATACTGTACTTCCTGTGATTTCATATGTAATCGGGAATTTTGCAATGCTGACCATACTCACAAAAAATTCGGTGATAGAAAATCTAAGCCAGGATTATGTCAAGACAGCCTTTGCAAAAGGACTTCCCGAGAGGAGAGTTATATTTTTTCATGCATTGAGAAATTCGCTGATTCCTATAACGACAGGAATAGGAAGCTTTCTGGGTTTAATACTTGCGGGAAGCATTTTAATTGAAAAGGTTTTTAACATACAGGGTATGGGGCTGCTGGCGTTCAATTCAATTATCAACAGGGATTATCCCGTAACAATGGGAATACTGGTAATATCGAGTGTTCTGATGCTTCTGGGTAATATTGTATCGGATATGATTTATGCCTGGGCAGACCCGAGAATAAGATTTAAATAACAGATGCAGGAAGAAAATAAAAATATAAAACAGTTTTCGGTTTCTCTTTTAAGGAAGAGATGGAGAAAGTTTAAAACTATTAAAAGAGGTTATTATTCCTTTTTGATAGTACTTGCAATATATTCAATTTCTTTTGTACTTCCCATGGTAATCGGGAGGAATGCACTGATTGTAAAATACAATGGGAGTTATACATTTCCTGTGTTTACATATCACGCCGCAAGTGAGTACAATCAGAACATATCCGGTGAGGCAAATTACAGATTACTGAAAAAGCAATTCAGCGAAGAAGACGGTGACAACTGGGTCTTAATGCCTCTTTATCCTTTCGGACCGAACGAAAATCTGCTGGATGAGATGGAGGGCAATCCGCCGCATTCCCCATCGTTACAGCACATTATGGGCACTGATACGAGCGGGAGGGATGTTTTTTCCAGGTTGTTGTACGGACTTAATGTTTCTATGTCATTTGCCTTAACTGTGACACTGTTTGCATTTTTAATAGGAATAATAATCGGAGCATTGCAGGGTTTTTTCGGAGGAATAGTGGATATAATACTGCACAGGTTTATAGAAATCTGGGCAACGCTTCCTTTTTTATATGTAATCATCATTGTGAGTTCACTGCTTGTCCCGAATTTTTTTCTTTTATGCCTGATAATGACATTATTCAGCTGGGTCGGGATAACATTTTACATCAGAGGTGAATTTTACAGGGAAAGGGGAAAAGACTACGTATCGGCTGCAGTAGCAATGGGAGCAACAAACAGGAGTCTTATATTCACTCACATTCTACCTAATTCACTCACCCCTGTAATTTCTTTTGCGCCGTTTGCGATAGTAGGTAATATAACAGCCCTTGTAAGTCTTGATTTTTTAGGATTCGGATTACCTCCGCCGACTCCGAGCTGGGGGCAGATGATTCAGCAGGGAATGACAAATATAGAATACTGGTGGCTGGTAGCATTTCCGCTTGGAGCGGAGTTTCTGACATTGATAGCGATTGTTTTTATCGGGGAAGCGGTAAGGGAGGCATTTGACCCGAAACCTTACTCAAGACTTCGTTAATTTAGTTATAAAGTTATCCGCCGCAGCGGATGCAAAGAGCGCATAAAGTTAAAAAGATATATAGTTATTATAAAAATTATTTAAATGCAGAAGAAGCTTGTTGAAATAAAAAATCTCAGAACTTATTTCTTTGTTGACCCGGTAGAATATAATATAAAAACCGGAACAGATGAAGAGATGAATTCATTTATAAGGAGTGACAAGAAGCTTAAGGGTAAAGCTGTAGCTAAAGCCGTAGACGGTGTTAGTTTTGACATATACGAAGATGAAGTTCTCGGAATTGTGGGAGAATCCGGTTCGGGCAAATCGGTGACTGCCTGCTCAATAAACAGGCTGATTCCCGATCCGCCGGGCAGGATAGTCGGAGGAGAAATATTCTTTAAAGGAAAGGATTTGCTTAAGCTGACCTACGAGGAGATAAAAGAATACAGGGGGAAGGAAATCGCCATGATATTTCAGGAGCCGATGACTTCGCTTAATCCTGTAATGAAGATAGAGAACCAGCTGACGGAAGTATTATTGTATCACGAAAAGCTGACAAAGGAAAAAGCGGCAGAGAGGGCAGTTGAGCTGATGGAGCAGGTAGGAATTTCCGATGTAAAGAAAAGGATAAACGATTATCCTCATAACTTCAGCGGAGGGATGAGGCAGAGGGTAGTCATTGCAATGGCGCTTGCGTGCAATCCTTCGCTTCTCATAGCTGATGAGCCGACAACTGCACTGGATGTGACCATACAGGCGCAGATAATAGATTTGATGCTAAAGATAAAAAGAGAAAGAAAAAACTCGGCAATACTTCTGATTACGCACAATCTCGGTGTTGTAGCCGAAATGTCCAACAGGGTAATAGTAATGTACGGCGGAAAGATACAGGAGATAGCCGCTGTAAAGGATATTTTCGATAATCCTAAACATCCTTATACAGTTGGATTACTGGAATCTCTTCCTGACCCGTATAATAAAACCGGAAAAAAGCTGAAAGCTATTCCGGGATTGATTCCCCACATACTTGAGATGCCGACGGGATGCAAGTTCTGCACAAGGTGCAGCAAAGCAACCGATGAATGCAGAAAATCCGAGCCTGAATTAAAGGAAATCAGTGAGGGACATTTTGTCAGATGTTTTTACACATAATAACTTATGATGAATAAAGATAACATTCTCGAGATAAGAAATCTTTCTGTAAAATTTCCCGTAACCAAGGGATTTTTCAAAAGGAAGGTTGCAGAGCTTGCAGCTGTCGAGAATGTTAATCTTGAAATCAGAAAAGGTGAAACTCTTGGGCTGGTAGGCGAGTCCGGATGCGGAAAGTCCACGATTGGAAAAGCAATAATAAATTTACTGAGATTCAATTCACCTGATGTAAAAGTAGAAGGGGAAATATTATTAAAGACAGAAGACAGTGAAATTGATATTGTAAAACAGAGCAATAATGAATTAAGAAAATACAGAGGTTATATTCAGATAGTTTTTCAGGATCCTTATTCATCTTTGAATCCAAGGATGTCCGTAGGGCAGATTATCGGGGAACCTCTGAAGTATCATTCAAGAATGAGTAAAAAAGAGAGAGATGAACGCGTTGCTTACCTGCTTGAAAAGACAGGAATGCAGGCAGAGCAGGCTAAGCGTTATCCGCACGAGTTTTCCGGAGGGCAAAGGCAGAGGATAGGAATTGCGAGGGCACTTGCAACAAATCCGAAGCTGATAATTGCTGACGAGCCTGTTTCGGCTCTGGACGTGTCAATCCAGGCACAGATAATCAACCTGCTGCAGGATTTGCAGAAGGAATTTGATTTAAGCATATTATTTATTGCTCACGATTTATCCGTTGTAGAGCATATTAGTTCGAGGATAGCAGTGATGTATCTCGGCAATATTATTGAGATAGGAAATTCGAATGAGGTTTATCATAATCCGCTTCATCCATATAGTAAAGCATTATTATCTGCCGTTCCGTTGCCGAAGTTTAACGTTCCCAACGAGGACGTTGGGAACGAGGTTAAGAAGGAAAGAATTATTTTGAAAGGCGATATCCCAACTCCGCTAAACAAGCCAAGCGGCTGCGGATTCAGGACAAGGTGCCCTATTGCAAAGCCGGAATGTGCGGAGAAAATACCGATGCTTGAATTGAAAGAAGATGAACATTATGTAGCGTGCTTTTTGGTAGATGGAAAATAGAAAATGGGTAATGGAAAGTAATAAGATACCAAAAGCGTAAGAGATTCGTTCCTAAAGAGGGCGTTAGTAACGAGTAAAAAATAGTATATCAGAAAACGGGAAAAGGAAAGTAACCCGCCATGGAGGGTGCAAAAAATTTAAAAAATGAAAGCGGAAGCAGACATCAGCCGTGACGAAGAAAATTAGAAGAATAGAATTTTGAAATATCATTTTTGATGTTTAAATTTGCATATGAACAATACAATAAAATTTTTGCTTGATGATAACGTTGTAGAAATTGATTTCAGAAAAGAAAAAAATTTAAGACCTACGACAACAGTATTGAATTACCTGCGCAGTCTAAGCAGTCATAAGGGAGTTAAAGAAGGCTGTGCCGAAGGAGACTGCGGAGCCTGCACGATTGTACTGGGTGAAAAAAAAGCCGACAGGAAAATAAAATACACTGCAGTCGATTCCTGCCTTGTTTTTTTACCTATGATTCACGGAAAGCAATTAATTACGGTTGAAAATTTGTCACAGAAAAAAGACGGAAAAGTAATTTTGCATCCAGTACAGGAGGCGATGGTGAATTCATTCGGCAGTCAGTGCGGATACTGCACACCCGGTTTTATAATGTCTCTTTTTGCGTTATATAAAAACCACAATAATCCAACAAGAGAGGTTATCGAAGATTCTTTAAGCGGAAATCTTTGCAGGTGCACGGGATACCAGTCAATACTGGAGTCCGCAATGAAAGCGTGTACTAAAAACGGAGGAGACCATTTTACCGAACGGGAAAGCCTGACTTCCAAGATTCTTAAAGAAATTAACAAAGAGAAAACAACAATTCATATAGTTTCCGGCGATCAAACTTATTTCCATCCTTTTACACTGGATGATGCACTAATGCTGAGGAAGCATTATAGAAATGCAATTGTTGTAAACGGAGCAACGGATGTGGCATTAAGGCAGACAAAGAGAAACGAAAAACTAACTGAAATAATAGATTTATCAGGAGTGGATGAGCTTAAAATTTATGATGAAGAAGAAAACGGTTTTTATTTCGGGGCAGGGATGAGTATTGAGAAGATGAAAAATCTTTGTGAAAAGCCTTTCCCCGCGTTATATAATATTCTGAAAGTATTCGGTTCGCTGCAAATCAGGAATTTTGCAACAATCGGTGGAAATGTAGGTTCAGCCTCGCCGATAGGCGATACGCTTCCAGTTTTGTTTGCGAAAAATGCAAAAGTGATTTTGCAGAACAGTAAAAACAAGAGAGAAGTTGATATTGAAGATTTTATAAAAGGATACAGAAAAACGGATTTAAAGGATGATGAATTGATTACTTCAATCTTTTTGCCTAAACCGAAAAAAAATGAAATTATAAAATCATATAAAGTATCAAAAAGAAAAGACCTTGATATTTCGACGGTGAGTTTATCTTGCAGGCTCGTTTTGAATAAAGGTGAAGTGAAAGAAATGATCCTTGCATACGGGGGAATGGCCGAAACAACACGTAGGGCAAAAAAGACAGAAGAATATCTCGAAGGCAGAGAATGGAACAGGGCTAATATAGAGGAAGCAATGAAGATTGTAAAAGAAGAGTTCGCTCCGATTACTGATGCAAGAGCCTCGGCAGAATTCAGAAAAATTGCAGCAGGGAATTTGTTAATGAAATTGTTTATAGATAGATCATAAAATTCTAAATTATAATATCTAAATTCTAAACAAATTCTAAAAAAATAAATTCTAATTTTATGAGCAGTAAAATTTATGATTTAGAAGAAAGAACATTTGTGTTTACTAAAAATGTAATAGAATTTATTAATAAATTAGAAAGAAATTTATCTAACAATGAGATTTCAAAACAACTTATACGTTCTGCGGGTTCTGTAGGAGCGAATTATATCGAAGCTAATGAGTCATTGGGGAAAAAGGATTTTTCTATGAGAATAAAAATTTCTAAAAAGGAAGCTAAAGAGACAAGGTATTGGTTGAGATTATTAATTTGTAAACAAGAATTAGAATTAGATAGGAGCAAATTAATTCAGGAAGTAACAGAATTAATGAAAATCTTTGGAGCAATATTAGAAAAGACAAAAAACAAAGAAAAATCATAAATATTAAATTTTGGAATTTAGATATTAGGTATTGTTTAGAATTTAGAAATTAGGATTTAGAATTTGTTAAAATGAAAAGTGATTTTAAAATTTATAGGAATTTGAAATGTTATTACATGAAAGCGCAATAAAGCAGGTAACAGGAGAAGCTGTTTTTGTAAATGATATGGATATCAGCAGTGAAATGTTGACCGGGCATGTTGTTTACAGTAAGTATGCACATGCAAAAATTTTAGGATACGATTTAAAACAAGCTAAAGCTCTATCCGGTGTTTATGCAGTATTAAGCTATAAAGACATCCCCGGTGAAAATCAGGTTGGGCCTGTTGCAAAGGATGAGTTATGTTTAGCGGAAGATGTTGTTACGAATATAGGTCAGGCGATTATTTTGATTGCGGCAAAGGATAAGAATACTGCACTGGAAGCTGAAAAGCTAATTGATATTAAATATGAAGTTCTGGAACCAATTCTTGAAATTGAAAAAGCGATTGAGAAAAACACACTTATTGCACCGGTCAGAAAAATTGAGAGAGGAAATGTCGAAAAAGAATTAAATAAATCTAAGCACAAAATAAGCGGTGTTCTGGAAACGGGTGCACAGGAACACTGGTACCTTGAAACACAGAGTTGTCTTTGCATTCCGGGTGAAGACCGGAATATAAAAGCATACAGTTCCACACAACATCCAAGCGAAACCCAGGCAATAATAGCGGAAGTGCTTGGAATAAAATCGAATGAAGTTGAAGTTGAAGTCCGCAGGCTTGGCGGGGCGTTTGGCGGGAAAGAAACGCAGGCAAATCACATTGCTGCGTGGAGTGCACTGCTTTGTAATGCAACAGGAAAGCCGGTGAAGATACATTTATTCAGAGATGATGACCAGATTATCACCGGAAAAAGACACAGGTTTCTTTCGAAATATGAAGCGGGATTTGATGATGAAGGAAAAATAATTTCTTATTCGGTTGAGTTAAATGCAGATGCCGGTTCTGCGACCGATTTATCAATGGCTATACTCGAACGGGCAATGCTTCACGCAGATAATGCATATTACATACCGAATATGAAAGTAATCGGGAAGGCATACAGGACGAACCTGCCTTCCAATACAGCATTCCGGGGATTCGGCGGACCGCAGGGAATTGCAGTAATAGAAACCGTTATAGATAAAATTGCGAGGTATTTAGGAAAGGATTCTGTAGAAATTCGGGAGAAGAATTTTTATAAAAAGGAAAATGATAACATAACGCATTACGGGGAGAAAGTTGAAAACAACAGGCTACAGGTTATTTATGAAAAAATTCTAAAATCTTCAGAATACAGAAAAAGAAGACTTGAGATAAATCAATTCAATTCTGAAAATGAATTTGAAAAAAGAGGAATAGCGCTTACACCGGTTAAGTTCGGGATTTCTTTCACCACCGCTTTTTTAAATCAGGCAGGAGCGCTTGTGAATATTTACAAAGACGGCTCGGTTCTTGTAAATCACGGCGGGACGGAAATGGGTCAGGGATTATATACGAAAATTTTAAGAATTGCATCGCTTGAACTTGGCGTGAGTGAGGAAAAAATTATTGTCAACGCGACCAATACTTCAAAAATTCCGAATACATCTGCCACTGCGGCTTCTTCGGGCAGCGACATAAACGGGATGGCAGTGAAGAATGCTATTGATATACTGAAAGACAGGTTAGCTTCCGTTGCACTGGAATTGCTTGGAAGTAAATCCCAAAAAGAAAATATTATTTTCGAAAACGATTTTGTATTTGATAAAAACAAGCCCGGGAAGAAAATTCTTTTCAAAGAATTAATTCCTGCCGCTTATTTGAAGCAGGTGAGTTTAAGTTCGACGGGTTTTTACAAAACTCCCGATATATGGTTTGACAGGGAAAAGGGTGTCGGCAATCCATTTCATTACTTTGCTTTTGGAATGGCTGTGACGGAAGTATTGGTTGATACTTTAACGGGTTATCATAAGATATTGCGGACGGATATTCTTCACGATACAGGTGATTCCATAAATGATGAAATTGACATCGGGCAGGTAGTAGGCGGATTTGTGCAGGGTGTGGGCTGGTGCACAACAGAAGAAATAAAATGGGATGCAAAAGGAAATCTGTTAACACATTCACCCGATACATATAAAATACCCACGATACAGGATATTCCCGCGGATTTCAGGGTAGAGCTTTTAAAGGGATATCCCAATCCGAACACAATCAGGAACAGCAAGGCAGTCGGCGAGCCGCCTTTTATGCTGGCATTTTCGGTTTGGCTGGCAATCAAAGATGCAATCTCTGTGGTGGGGAATCACAAATCCGAGCCTGAATTTTCATTGCCCGCAACGAACGAGGTGATAGTGCTGGCGGTGGAGAAGATAAGATAATTAGTATATTCAATAATACATTAAACTTACATTCCCGACCTTTTTAATCGGATATTTGTATCTTTTTATGCTTTTTTGCATATAAGAATTTATCCAATTTTACTATATTTAAACATTAATAAAATAATGTCCTTCATTGGGTTTTAAAGCCTGTGCATTATATAATTTTAAAAAACTCTTATCCAATAAACACTTCACACAAATGAGGAGGATTTGTTATGTATAATTTTGTATCACTAAACGTTAAGTGTCCGATTTGCGGTCATTCTTTTATGGATGATGAGCACCTGGTTGATAACGAACCGAGTATCAAGTTAAACATAAAGATTGCGGCAAAAGACGGATTTATAAATCTAAGCTCGATATACGGAAGCTATAATTACATTTGTTCGGTTGAAACGCCCACGAATGATATAGCCGAGTTTACCTGTCCGCACTGTCACGAAGAGCTTCACAGCAAAGTAGAGTGCAAGGTCTGCAAAGCACCCATGGTGCCATTTTATCTTGATATGGGTGGGAAAGTCAGTATTTGTTCAAGGGCAGGATGCAAAAATCACGCGGTGGAATTCGACGATCTGACAAATGCATTAACTAAATTTTACCAGGAATACGGTTTCATCAGGGAAAGTACTGAAGAGGAAAAGGAATTTGCAGAGCTGCCTGAGCCGGAAAAGGATGAGAATCTTGAAATACTGGAAACCGGAACGTTTCTTCAGGCATATTGTCCACATTGCAAAAGAACGCTTTTAGATGCGGATATGCTGAAGCTGAAGATAGTAAATGACAGGAAGGAAACGGGGGAAGTAATGCTGAGTCCATATTTAAATATATTTTCTTCCAAATCAACGGTTTTTCTTCCTGAAGGAAAGCCAGTAACAGATTTGAAGTGCTGGCATTGCGACGAGAGCCTGATGAAAAAGGAAAAAAAATGCGTTTCTTGCGGTTCACCGGTAGCGAGAATTTCCATCAGTGCAAGGTCGAAGCTGATAGATTTTTTCATTTGCTCGAAAAAAGGATGCAGGTGGCACGGATTAAGTGAGGATGATATAAATGAAATCAAGCTTGAAGACAGCCTTGAGTGGTAGTGCATTCAATTTTAAATTTTAAATGTTAAATGTTAAATTATTTTATATTACATTTAAAAAACTAAATTAATTAAACAAATATGTTCCAGATTATCCGAAAACAGGAAATGGCAAAGGGATCGATAATCCGCTTTGATATAACTGCGCCAAAAATTGCGGCAAAAGCAAAGGCAGGTCAGTTTGTTATAGTAAGGATTAACGAAACAGGGGAAAGAATCCCCCTTACTATTGCAGACAGAGATGAATTTGCAGGAATAATTACATTGATTTTTCAGGTAGTGGGAAAGACAACTGCACTTATGAGGTCTTTGAAAGAAGGGGATTTGATTAAGGATGTTGTCGGACCGCTCGGAAAAGCTGCAGATGTTGAAAAAATCGGAACTGTAGTTATGGTAGGCGGTGGAACGGGTGTTGCAATTCTTCATCATGTTACAAAAGCATTTAAGGAAGCAGGTAATTACGTAATCGGAATAGTAGGAGCAAAAGAAAAAGATTTAATAATACTCGAAGATGAAATGAGGATGATGTGCGATGAGCTTATTGTTACTACGGACGACGGCAGCTGGGGAGAGAGGGGATTTGTAACACAGCCACTGCAGAAGTATTTGGGCGAAAGATATGATATTAAACTTGTATATGCAATCGGACCAATAGTCATGATGAAAAATGTATGCAACCTGACGAAGAAATACAACGTACCGACGATGGTGAGTCTGAATCCTGTTATGATAGACGGAACGGGTATGTGCGGCGGATGCAGGGTAACGGTAGATAACAAGACGCAGTTCTGCTGTGTTGACGGACCGGATTTTGACGGACATCTTGTCGATTTTGATGAAATGGAAAAAAGAAATAGTATTTACCTTAAAGATGAGAAAGATTCATTATTATTCTCGATCAGATAAATTTATTATATTTTTAACAAACGATATTGTTCCTAAAAATAAAATTTAAAAAAATATGTTCGAACAGGACGTAAAATATTTAAAGTTTAAGACTTATCTAAACACTTACTGCCCTCATTGCAGAAATACTTTCAATGTTGAGAAAAAGGATTCTAAATCGCTTGACTTTAAGGCAATATACAAAGGACAGGAAATCGAATTAAGGCTTAGCCCATTTCTTGATGTATTCGATGTTGAATCATCCGTACCTATTACAGAGGGAGATCAGGTTGAAGATTTTTTATGTCCGAAGTGCAAGAAATCTCTTATCAATAAGGAAATTCCGTGCGGTGAATGCGGCTCTCCGGTAGCAGAGCTGATAATAGCTGTTTATTCAAAGCTGATTCCGTTTTTTGTTTGTATGAAGCACAAATGCACCTGGCACGGATTGACCAAGGCAGACGAGAATAAAATCAAGCTGAAAATTCCGCGTCAGGAGATGCCTGAGCAGGACCAGAAGCTTCGCGTGGCGAATTACGGCGAAGTGCCTTATGGTTTTACATCTGAATTAGCTGTACTTGAAGCGGGAAGATGTTTGCAGTGTAAAAATCCGAAATGCGTGGACGGATGCCCAGTGAATATCGATATTCCGAATTTTGTCCGGCTGATAGCTGAGGATAAATTTGATGAAGCGGCAAAAAAAATAAAGGAAAGAAATATACTGCCCGCGATTTGCGGCAGAGTTTGTCCGCAGGAATCTCAATGTGAGCAGTTATGTATATTGGGTTTAAGAGACAAGCCCGTGGCAATTGGAAACCTCGAAAGATTTGTAGCAGATTTTGAAAGAAAGATGGATTTAGTTAAAGTGCCTACTATTAAAACCAAATTAAATAAGAAGATTGCAATTGTTGGTTCGGGACCTGCAGGATTGACTGTTGCAGCGGACTTACAGCAATTGGGTTATCAGGTTACTATATATGAAGCACTGCATGAAACAGGCGGAGTATTGGTTTACGGCATTCCTGAATTCAGGCTTCCTAAATCGATAGTTGCTTTTGAAATAGATTACCTGAAAAAGCTCGGAGTCAGATTTGAATTAAATCACGTTATCGGCAGAACAATTACGATTGATGAACTGCTCGAGCATTTCAGTGCTGTATTCATTGGTGTGGGTGCGGGATTGCCAACATTTATGAACATCGAAAATGAAAGTTTAGGAAATGTATTCTCATCAAACGAATACCTGACGAGAATGAATCTGATGAAGGCGTATAAGTTTCCTGAATATGATACACCAAAACCGAGAGGTAACAAGGTTGTTGTTATCGGAGGCGGAAACGTAGCGATGGATTCTGCAAGAACTGCAATACGTACGGGTTCGAGCGAGGTTACAATAGTATACAGGCGTTCAAGGCAGGAGCTTCCTGCACGACATGAGGAAATACGTCATGCAGAGGAAGAAGGTATAAAGTTTATGCTATTGACAAATCCCATAAAATATATAGGCAACGACCAGAGAATGGTGAAAGGAATGGAGTGCATCAGAATGAAGCTCGGTGAGCCTGATTCATCCGGCAGGAGAAGACCTGTAGCAATAGACGGTTCGAATTTCATTCTTGATACGGATTTAGTAGTTGTGTCAATCGGAACGGGTCCGAATCCGGTAATTTTCCAGACTACGCCTGACTTGAAGAGGAATAAATGGGGATATCTGGAAGTAAATCCCGATACAATGGAAACATCGAAAGAATATGTATATGCAGGAGGAGATATAGTAACAGGTTCGGCAACAGTGATACTTGCAATGGGTGCAGGCAGGATTGCAGCTAATGCGATACACAAGAAGTTATCCGCGGCATAACCAGTTATTTGTATATTAAGTATATTAAGTGTATTAAGTTATTCGTCATTAATTTGAGTTTTTTAATAATTATAAAGTCCTTTGTTAATATTGTCAGCAGTGACTTTATAAAATGAAAAGCTACTATGATATATAGTTTCACCGAATTAAAGGTATGGCAGGAAGCCAGTAATCTTAGGAAAGAAATTGAAATATTGTCAAAGTCTTTTCCATCGGAAGAAAAATACAGGTTAACAGACCAAATCATAAGAGCCTCAAGGTCGATTACAAATAATATTGCAGAAGGATTCGGCAGATTCCATTATCAGGAGAATATTCAATTTTGCAGACAAGCACGCGGTTCGTTGTTTGAAGTTCTCGACCATTTATTAATAGCAATGGACAATAAATTTATTACCAAAGAAAATTTTGAAAATCTGAAGATAAAATTTGAAAACGAATTAAAACTTATTAACGGTTACATAAAATATCTAAGAGATAAGAAAATAGAGGATAAATCATAAAGAAATATGAAATTTTAATAGTAACTTATTAACATAATAACTTAATAACAAGTATGAGAATAAACAGAATAAACACGAAAGATGTCAAAAATGAGATTATTGACTCTATCGATTTAAAATTATTAGACCCTCTGATAAAAAAATACAAAGGAAAAAAGGGTAACCTGATACCTTTGCTTCAGGGTGCGCAGAACATATTCGGATACATTCCGAAAGCGGTATTTGAAAAAATCTCGGAAGATACAGGTTTAAAAATTAACGATATGTACGGAGTCGCGACATTCTATGCTCAGTTCAGGCTGAATCCTGTTGGCAAGCATATTGTCAGGGTATGCCACGGAACCGCTTGCCACGTGCAGGGAGCAACTGCAATAACAGATGAGCTTATAAGCATACTCGGAGTAAAGGATGGAGAAACCACTCCTGACAGAATTTTCACACTTGAATCGGTCGCATGTCTCGGATGCTGTTCACTCGCGCCTGTAATGATGATTGGTGACGATACATACGGCAAGTTAAACAAAAAGAAAACAACCGATGTGATAAAAGAGCTAAAGAGAAAAGAATCTCTTGCGGCAAAAGCGCAGTTAACACAGAATGTATCAAAAAATTAAAATAAAAATTTTTATATAATAAGAAAATAAATTTTTGCGAAATGGAAAAAGCACAAGTAATAGTGGGATTAGGCAGTTGTGGACTTGCAGCAGGAGCGGGAAAGGTCTATGACGAAATTGCAAGAATAAAAGAAGCTGATAATCTGGATTTTGATTTAAAGAAAACGAGTTGTATCGGGATGTGTTATAAAGAGCCGCTTGTTGAAATAATAGATGAATCCGGTTCATATCTTTATGGTGATGTAGATATTAAAAAGATTGACGAGATAATAGAAAAGCATCTGGTCAATATGTCCCCGATTCCCGATTATATAGTAAAATCAGACAAGTTTGAAACACCTTATCAAGAATATTTTGACGGACAGGTAAAAATTACTTTAAGAAACTGCGGAAATATCGATCCCGAATCTGTCGATGAATACGAAGCAAGAAAAGGGTATGATGCATTAAAGAAAATTGCGATTGAAAAAATATCGGTTCATGATGTTATCAAAACGGTACTTGATTCAGGTTTGAGAGGAAGAGGTGGCGGAGGATTCCCGACGGGATTGAAATGGAAATTTGCAAACAACAATCGTAATGAGGAAAAATATATTATCTGCAATGCTGACGAAGGCGACCCGGGCGCATTCATGGACAGGTCAGTGCTTGAAGGAGATCCTCATTCGGTTTTGGAAGGAATGATAATCGGAGCATATGCGATAGGTGCTTCATTCGGTTACATATACTGCCGCGCTGAATATCCTCTTGCAGTAAAGCGATTGAACATAGCTATTGGTCAGGCAAGGGACAGAGGATATTTGGGTAACGATATAATGGGAATAGAAGGATTCAATTTTGATATAGCTGTAAAAGAAGGAGCGGGAGCATTTGTATGCGGGGAAGAAACCGCACTGATTGCATCAATCGAAGGTGAGCGTGGAATGCCACGTAAGCGCCCTCCGTTTCCGGCAGTTTCGGGTTTATGGAGAAAGCCAACCAACATCAACAATGTAGAAACCTATGCAAATATTCCGTGGATAATTTATAATGGTGCGGAAGCTTATGCTAAATACGGTACTGAAAAAAGCAAGGGCACGAAAGTATTTGCACTAACAGGAAAGATTAAAAACGGCGGACTTGTTGAAGTACCGATGGGTATAACAATTAAAGACATCATTTACAAGCTCGGAGGAGGAATAATCGGAGACAAGAAATTCAAGGGTGTACAGCTTGGCGGACCTTCCGGAGGATGCATACCTGAATACCTGTCTCACACAATAGTGGATTATGATTCAGTGAATGCAACCGGAGCAATCATGGGTTCAGGGGGTATGGTAGTAATGGATGAAACGACATGCATGGTAGATATTGCAAGATTTTTCCTTGATTTTACCCAGAAGGAGTCCTGCGGTAAATGTACTTTTTGCAGAATCGGTACAAAACGTATGCTAGAAATTCTTACAAGAATAACAGAAGGCGAAGGAAAAGAAGGCGACATCGAAAAACTCGAGGAGCTTTCAATTCAGATAAAGGACGGTTCACTCTGCGGACTTGGTCAGACGGCTCCGAACCCGGTACTGACAACAATCAAATATTTCAGGGATGAATATGAAGCGCATATAAGGGATAAAAAATGTCCGGCATTGAACTGTAAAAAGCTTCTTACATATGAAATCATTCCGGATAAATGTACGGGATGCATGGTCTGCAAGAAGGGGTGCCCGACAAATGCAATCGAAGGTGAAAGGAAGCAGATACATTTCATTCACCAGGATCTCTGCATAAAATGCGGTGACTGTTATTCCAAATGTAAGTTTGAGTCTATTAAGGTTTTTTAAGTTCGTTATTCATTTGGAAAGCAGACAATTTGTGAATATGAAAATGGAAAAAAAGAAAAAAGAAAATGGTAAGAGCGTTATTTGGGTAATGGAATTTGTAAAATAAAATTATAGATGACAGAGAAAAAGACATATAATTTTGAGGACCTTGATGTATGGAAAGAGGGACGGCTATTACGGATTGAGATTGAAAAGCTGTCGAATAGGTTTCCCGCAGATGAGAAATATAATTTGAAAAGCCAGATGATAAGAGCATCGAGATCTATTACAAACAATATTGCAGAAGGTTACGGAAGATTTCATTATCAGGAAATCATTCAGTTTTGCAGACAGGGAAGAGGTTCTGCATATGAGCTGATGGATGATTTGATAATTTGTAAAGATAATGACTTCATAAAAGATGATGAATATACAGAATTGAAAAATAGATGTAATACTGTAATTAAACTTTTAAACGGTTATATAAATTTTTTAAAAAAACAGAAGGAAATGGAGAAATAGAAAAACAATTTTCTTTTTTCCATTTTCTATTTTCAATATATAATAAACTACAAGAATTTTATAAAAAGAATTAAGCATTTAATAAATTAATTGATGGAAAAATTAAATATTATATTAAACGGTAAAATCGTAAACGGTATAAAGGGAGAGACTATTCTTAGCGCTGCAAAAAGACAAGGTATTGAAATTCCTACATTATGCAACGATGACAGGTTAGAGCCTTTTTCTTCGTGTTATGTATGTGTTGTTGAAGTTGAAGGTATGCGCGGACTGCAGCCGGCTTGTTCAACCAAGATAACCGAAGGTATGAAGATAGTCACGGACAGTGAAAAAGTCAGGAAGTCAAGGAAATCAGCACTTGAACTGCTTCTTAGTAATCACTATGCTGACTGTGTTGCCCCGTGCAAGATGACCTGTCCAGCCGGTGTGGATGTACAGGGATACATTTCCCTTATGAACAAAGGTATGTACAGGGAAGCGGTTGGTCTTATAAAGGAAGTGAATCCTCTTCCGGCAATTTGCGGCAGAGTGTGCGTAAGACCCTGCGAAGTTGCATGCAGAAGGAACCTACTCGAAGGTAAGGGAGTAGGAATCGATTACCTTAAGCGTTTTGCAACTGATATGGATTTTGCATCCGGAGATAAATACATGCCTGAGCAGAAGCCAAAGACAGGAAAGAAAGTTTGCGTGATAGGTGCGGGTCCCGGTGGACTGACATCTGCATATTACCTTGCAAAAGAAGGTCATGATGTGGATATCTATGAAGCAAGTCCGCATCCGGGCGGAATGCTGCGTTATGGCATTCCTCCGTACAGACTGCCGAATGAAATTATTGATAAAGAAACCGAGAGCATAAAAGAGATGGGAGTAAAGATTTTTTATGAAAAGAAACTCGGAGGGAATTTAAGTTATAAAGATATTAAATTAAAATATGACAGCACGATATTAACAATCGGTTCACAAAACGGAACAACTATCGGATGCGAAAACGACAAGGCAGAAAACGTATTGTCGGGTATAGATTTCCTGAGAAATATGGAAATGACCGGACAGCGATATGATTTTTCAGGTAAAAAAGTAGCAGTTATCGGAGGCGGTAATACAGCTATGGACTGCTGCAGGACCTCGATGAGATGCGGTGCTGAAAAAGTGTATATTATTTACAGAAGAACTGAAAAAGAAATGCCTGCAAACCCGATTGAAATACACGAATCAAAACTGGAAGGAATTGAATATTTATTTCTCACAGCACCGGCAAAAGTGAATGTTGATGAAAAAGGGAGATTAAAAACCCTTTCCTGCTATAAAATGCAGCTTGGCGAACCGGATGCATCAGGCAGAAGAAGACCTGTAAAAGTTGAAGGTTCAGAATTTGAAATCGAACTTGATTTTATTCTTGCTGCAATTGGCCAAAAAACAAATGTTAATTTCCTGAACGACATAAATGATAATTCGGAAGAAAAGCTTATTGTTAATAAATGGGGAGATATAGATGCCAACAAAAAAACTCTGCAGACCTCAATCAAGTCGGTTTTTGCCGCAGGAGACGGTGTTACGGGTCCTGCAACCCTGATAGAAGCAATTGCGCAGGGAAGAAAGGCAGCAAAGAGCTGCCATCAGTTTATCTCCGGAATGCCAATAACAGGTGAGCCGTTTGAATTTATCAGCAAGCGTGATAATTTCGAAAAGCAGAAAGAAGAAGACTACAAAGGAAAATACGGAGAGCAGGAAAGAGAAGAAATGCCGACAATCGATCCAAATAAGAGAAAGAATTTCCACGAAGTTGAATTAGGTTATACAAAAGAGCAGGCTCAGGACGAGACATTGAGATGTCTTGAATGCGGATGTTCGGTTTATTATACCTGTGATTTGAAAAAATATTCCACCGATTACGATGCGGTACAGATGAAGTTTGGCGGTGAGTATAAAAAGCACGATGTTGATTTCAGACATCCTTATGTCGAAATCGACAACAACAAATGTATCCTTTGCTCGAGGTGTGTCAGAATCTGCAAAGATGTTGTAGGTGCAAATGCACTTGGTCTGGTTAATCGTGGCTTTGATACATTTGTAGCACCGAGCGGCAGCAAGGAACTTACCGAAACTAACTGTGAATCGTGCGGAATGTGCATTACGACCTGTCCGACCGGTGCAATTACCGAAAATGTTCCTTTCAAGCCAGGTCCGGTAAAGCTGGATTCAATCGAAACAATCTGTAATTACTGTTCTACAGGATGCGAGATTTCGCTTCAGCATAACAACGGATTTTTTATGAGAACAGTTGGAAAAGAAGGTGTAATAAACAACGATACAAACATTTGCCGTTATGCAAAATTCGGTTACAGGTATCTGAATGACGGCTCGAGGATAAAGAAACCTATGTTAAAAGTTAACGGTAAATTCGAAGAAATAGAATTTGAAAAAGCCTATGAAATTATCGCTTCGAAGATTAAATCGGTCAGGCCCGATGAAAATGCATTCTTTGCAGGAGCAAGGCTGACTAACGAAGAACTTTATCTCGTGCAGAAACTTTCGAGAGCGGCAGTAAAAACGAATAACGTTTCAAGTTTCCATTACCTGAACAGGGGAGACGGATACTCGAAGAATTACACTGCCAATGTTCCTTTCAGCCAGCTATCGAAAGCAGGAAGGATTTATTATATTGGTTCGGAGATTAATTATGAAAATGCTGTTGTTGGATTCATGGTGAATAACGCAAAGTATTACAACAAAGCTAAAATAGAGCTTGTGACCAATAACGAGAACAGCAGGATGATTCAAAAAGCCGACAGGACTTTGTTTGTGAAGTCATATTATCATTTCATAAAAGCTGTGAATCATTTTATTTTAACGAACAATTTAGAAAACGGTTTGTTTATAAAAGATAATGTGGAAGGTTTCGATGAATACAAGAAAGCATTATTATTCGAAGACTTCAACAAGCTTCTGAACGAATCAGGAGTATTCTTCGAAAAGAGGCTTATTGATTTCGCTACTGAATATGTGAATGAAATGAATGCCGTCATCATATTTTCGGAAAAGCATATTTCTTCGAATGCATCGAAGGAATTATTCAATCTGGCATTGATTACGGGCAAACTCGGAAAGACTTCCGGCGGACTGATTTCGCTGAAAGAAAAGAACAACTCGCAGGGTCTATTCGATATGGGTATTTCACCGGAAATAGGTGTCGGAGGAATACCAGTAAGTAACGAGGAGCTTTCATTTAAGATGAAGAAAACCTGGGATGTCAGCGAAATACCAACCACTGTAAATCCGGATTTATACGGCTCTTTAAAATCGAACGAAATAAAGAATGTTTTTATTTTCGGAGAAGATCCTGTCGGATGCGCTACAGATACGGCAGATTCCGAAAAGCTGTTAGCAGGAAAGGAATTTATTGTTGTTCAGGATTATTTCCTGACCGAAACAGCCCAAAAAGCAGATCTGGTAATGCCTTCATCGCTTCCATTCGAAAGCGGCGGAAGCTATTCAAACACGCAGAAGTTCCTTGTAAATTTCGATGTCATGGCTGATTCGAAAATAGAAAAAAAGAATTACGAACAGCTGATAGACATTATGAGATTGCTTGGTGTTAAATGCAAGCTCGATATTACACATAACATCACGCTTGAGATAGCGGCATTGCTAAGCCACAAGGAAAAAGGCGAAGAAGAAAAAGCATACAAGCTTGCGCATACGGAAACCGATGATATGAACAGAATGTTTGATTACGGATGCGATTACCTGATGAAGCGGTTCGAGGATAAATTTAAAAAAGCATTTGAAAATTAAATTAAACTAATATGGAAAAATTTAATTCGTTAGAGGACATTCTGAACTTTGCAATAAAGAATGAACAGGAAGCGGTGGACTTTTATCTACGCCTTGCAAAAAATTCAAAAGGTGAAGAAATGAAAATCGTATTCGAGGAATTTGCACAGGAAGAAGTGAAACACAAGGCGAGATTGCAGAAGATTAAGGATGAAGGAACATTTGAATTCAAGAAGGAAGAGGTAATGGATTTAAATATTTCCGATTACATCGTTCCGACAGTACCCCATCCTGATATGAGCTATCCCGAAGCGCTTACACTTGCGATGGCAAAGGAAAAGGCGGCATTCAAGCTTTACATGAGGCTTCACAGCAAGGTAGCGGATGCAGGGCTACAGGCAGTATTCCTTGATTTAGCGCAGGAAGAATCGAAGCACAAGCTCCGCTTCGAGCTTGAATACGATGAATTTGTGATGAGAGAGAATTGATAATCGATTTATAAGATTAGAAGATTAAAAGATTGAAGAAATATCTTAAATTCTTTAATTCAGGATTATACAAACTACAAAAGTCTTTAAGACTTTTGTAGTCTTTTTTTATATTCTTTTTATTTTATTAATACCATTTTTCTTGTTTCCGAATAATCTCCTGAATTTATTTTGTAATAATACACTCCGCTCGGATATGCAGAACCATTCCATGAGACTTCGTATGTTCCCGGAGATTGTTTTTCGTTTACGAGTGTTTCGATTTCTTTGCCGAGCATATCGAAAACGGATATTTTTACAATCTCTTTATTCTTCACCTGATACCTTATATTGGTAGAAGGATTGAAGGGGTTCGGGTAGTTTTGGCATAAAGAATATGATAATGGGATTTCTGTCGAAATATTATTAATTCCAACAAAGTCCGAAAGCGGACGACGCCAAAGAGAATGACCTTCTGTTCCTGCATAGATGTAATTGTTCGCAATAAGCAATGCATTAACAGTTGGTATTATTGAGTCCCAACCCTCATTTCTCTGAATCCAGTTTTGACCGTTATTCGTGGAAAGATAGACACCGCTATCATAAGTACCCGCAAAAATTTTAGTTCCATCTATTGCAAAAGAAAAAATCGCTGCATTATTCCATGAAGTTAGAGCCCAGTTTTGACCGTTATTAGTGGAAAGATATAATCCATAAGCACCAGCAAAAATATTATTTCCACTGATGGCAAGTGAATAGACTTCTATATTATTCAAGGGAGTTTGAGTCCAATTTAATCCGTTATTTGTTGAGCGAAAAACACCATTTGCAAAAAGTTTACAACCAGCAAAAACATTGTTCCCATTTATTACAATAGAACTAACAATTTGGCTTTGCATAGATGTTTGCAACCAGCTAAGTCCGTAATCTGAGGAGCGATAAACACCATTCCCGAATGTACCAGCGAAAATAATATTATCGTTTGCAGAAAGAGAAAATATTGTTTTTCCATCTAAAACTGAATTCGTCACCCAGTTTTGTCCATTATTAACGGAGAGAAAAACCCCACTACCATTTGTACCTGCGAGTATGTTTCCTCCACTTGCAGTCATTGAATAAATATTTTTATTATTTAAAGATGATTGATACCAGTTTTGGCCGTTATTTGTAGAGAGAAAAACTCCATTGACATATGCGCCCGCAAATATAAAATTACCGGATGATGTAAGAGAATATATATTCGAGTTAAATATCCCGTTACATTGAGTCCATTGAGCGTTTACAGAAGAAAATAAAAGGCAATACAGAATTGCTAAAATTAACTTTTTCATATATGTAAGATTGGAATTGAAAATATCAATACAATATTTGCAATAATATAAATGTAAAAACTGTATTATTCAACGAAAAAATATTATCGGAATATGAATGAGAGCTGATGTTGAAGAAACTGCAAAAGCCGTAAGGTCTTTGCAGTTTTTTTTATCCGAAAAATTCTTTGTGGATTGCGCGGATGGCGTCATCGACATCATCGGCTGACATAATTAAATATATAGCAACTTCAGATGCGCCTGCGGAAGCCATTTCTATATTTATTCTTTCTTTTGAAACGCCTTCGAGCACGCGGGCAAGTATTCCTTTGCGTTTCAGGACGCCTTCGCCTACTACGGCAATGAGGGCAATGTCTTTCTGGAAGTCTATACGCTCGATAATATTGCCTTTGTATTCTTTGAGTATGTCGTAGCTTTCATCTGCATCTTTCATTTCGATTAGAAGATTTATGCATGTTTGTGATGACACGGTTGCAAAGATATTTATATTTTTTGCAGAGAGGGCATTGGCTATAGTGGTTACTATACCTGCTTTGTAGCCGATTCCGGAGCCGTGCAGACGAATCATTGCAATGTGAGGATTGTATGCTACGCTTTTAATAATATGTTCATCTATATATGCATCGGGAGAGATAATCGTGCCTTTTGAATCGGGATTGAAAATATTTTTCATATGTACGGGAATACCGAGTCCTGCGATAGGCTCGATAGTAAGCGGGTGCAGAATTCTGTCTCCGAAGTAGCAGAGCTCGGCGACTTCGAAGTAGGAAAGGTGGTCTATGATTTCTGCATTATTAACAATTTTCGGGTCGGCATTCATAAAGCCGTCAATATCTTTCCAGATTTCGAGAAGGGGAGCATCGAATCCATAAGCCATAACAGCGGCGGTATAGTCGGAGCCATTTCTGCCGAATGTAGTAATTTTTCCTTTTGGAGTATTCCCGAAAAATCCCGTAAGGATTGGAATTGCTTCATCGTTAAGTATATTAGCGGCGATGGGTTTGAAGTTTACTTTAAATTCTTTCAGGTCAACTGTCGCATTTTCATATTGTTCATCTGTGATTAGTCCGATTTTATCGGTTTCGATAATGTTTGATTTTATTCCTTTATCTTCGAGCACGCCAGCGAGAATCACGGCGGCGAGCCGCTCTCCGAAGCTGGTGATATAGGCGCGTATAGCGTCTGTATCTTCTTCGGTATAGGAAACGCCGTAGAGGAGTCTTTCTACTTTTTTTACAAGAAGTACTATATCCTGAATTGTAGTCTGAAGCACGCTGTCATTTACGATAGCATCCTGAGCGATTTCGTAGTGCTTTTCTGTAAGTATGCTGATAGTGGAAGAGACATTTACTTCTTTATCTTTTGCAGATGTAATTCCGTCTATTAGCAAATCGGTGATGCCGAAGATAGCGGACACGATAACAATCGGGAAATTTTTCTGTGATAGAATAATATCGGTAACCTTCTGGATATGCGAGGCATCTTTCAGGCAGTCACCACCGAACTTAAGGACTTTAATATTTTCTTTATTATGCATTTTAACTTGATAAAAATTTATCGTATCGTTTTGAATTAAATAAAAACCCGGAAACAAATCATCTCCGGGTTAAAATTAGAATCTAAAGATAATTAATTATCTGCCAACCTGGTCAAGATGTTCTTTCTTGGCCTGAAGTTGTTCCGGAGTTTCCTGTCTGTCCGGATCCATAACGATTGCTTCTGTCGGACAAGCCGGAATGCATTGAGGTTCATCGTGAAATCCTACGCATTCGGTGCATTTATCCGGAACAATGTAAGTAAAATCTTCGGATAAAGCGGGGAATTCCTGGCCACCGATTGTATACGGGTTGCCGGCTTCATAAATTGCATTATTAGGGCATTCAGCATCACATGCTCCGCAGGCAATGCATTCTTCGGTTATCTTTACTGCCAAAGCTGATTTCTCCTTATTTGGTTATTAAAAAGGTATATATAAAATTAACTCTAATAATTGAAAAAATGAATACAAAAATTGGGTAATTATAATTTGAAAACGGAAAAAGGGATTTAAAGAAAAAAAATCCATTTATAATTTTTTGCAGGCGTAAAAATAGATAAATTTTTACGGACAGGGTTCAACTAATTAATAAGTCAAATCAGTAAAAAACAATCATTAAGAGGAAAAATAAAAAAAATCGTACCAATTAAGTACCATTTTTGTATCATTCCTGTGAAAGTGAAACGGAAACGCAGAAAATATTAAGAAAAAGTCCCGATTTTGTACCAATTACACGATTGGGTGTACCAATTTTTAGAAACAATTTATTAAAGAACGATAACCATATTAATATATGGTATTTATTTTAAATTGTCAATGGAATTAGATTTCACGGGAATCCTCCGATTGTGAACATCGGAGAGACTCCCCGAGACAGGGGATCGATTTTATATTCTGCAATTTAAAAACCGTCCTGTTTTTACATCGGGACGGTTTTTTTGTTTGCCAATTGGACCGATGCAATGTTTGTAATTGTAACTTGACATTATAGGATATTCATATTATTATTGCTTATAACAGTAAATCATTTTTGTAAATTTGCATGAAGATATTATTCTTAATAAAATGAAGAAATTTACAATATTCATTCTTGCTTTAATCCTTTTCTTAATCGCACATTGCACATTGTACATTGAAAATTGCTCTGCGCAATGGTACCAAATCAATCTACCTGTTTCGGGCAGTATATATAAAATGCAGTTTATAAATCAGAATACGGGTTGGGCAACGATTTATCAATCGAATTACCATTATACCCTGATTAAATCAACAAATTCCGGTCTTAACTGGTTTGTTATTTATTCAGATTCTGCAAAAGTTAAAACTATTCAGTTTATAAATGATACTTTGGGATTTGCTATGGGATATGCTAATGGAAATCTATTATTAAAAACAACTAACAGTGGGTACAACTGGACTGTAATGCAGGCTTCAAGTGCTTATGTGTATAGCGGATTTTATATGGTTAATGCTGATACCGGGTGGGTAAATGCTTTTTATTTACCTTCGCAAGTTACTCTCAAAACAACCAATGGATTTCAAACGCTTGAGCAAATATCCACCGGCGGCGGTGGAACACCGGCAACATTATATTTCTTTAAAGAAAAATATAACGGAGAATATTGCGGATATGTGCTGGGAGCAGGGATTTTAAGCAAAACTACAAATAGCGGATATAACTGGCAACAGATTAATACTGGCTTTGCCGGAGATATTAATTACTTTAGCTTT
>JACREY010000013.1 GCA_016218085.1 Ignavibacteriota bacterium | reverse complement strand
CTGTTATGTTCCGCCCGTTAAGGTTCGGCAGAAACTGCTGATACCATCCCCCCGTCATTTTATCCCGGAAATTAAACGCTACAAGAAAAATAAATACGGATATATAAAAAATATATGTTGATAACCTTTCGGCAAGATTGGATTTTTTGGTGTCTGCTTTTTTTTCACTTTCCATAAGAAAACCCTTTTCAGACTACCTTAGGTAGTTCGGTAAATGATTAATACAAGTTAGCTAATAGTAATACAAATTTCAAATAAAAAGCAGAAACAAAAACACCGTCTTGAATTACTTCAGGACGGTGTTTTTGAAATTAATTTCTATAAAAATTCTTTGCATTCTTTATTTCAATATTAATCCAGATACACTTCACTATCGGGATTGACTTATAGGGAATCCCAAATTAATTGGCTATCTCTATTTATTATCAACATTAACCGTCGCGGGAAGTCTCTCCGATGTTCTCAATCGGAAGACTCCCGTGAAAATAAAATTTTATATTTTTCGCTAATACTGTCGTTTGCCTTTGCAAACTTATACTTTATTAAAATTATTTTAATTATTTTTCCAATAATAATCTGTTTTCATAAAATCCCTTTTTTTCAGTAGAAAAATACCTGTAATAAAGCTATATTAAACGATTAGAAAACTATCTTTAGCAAATGAAAAATATCTTCTTTTTACTCATTTTATTGAGCTGTGGTGTGCTTTATTCACAGGTGAATAATTCCGACCAGCTGAATGCAGATTTCCCAATAAGACCAAGACCAAATCCGAATTCCCCGCTGGGAACTCAGAGTACCGTTCAGACAGTAAACGGTTTTGATAATTTCTATCTCGGAAACGATAACAGTGAACCTTATATCGCTGTTAATCCCAATGACCCGCTTAATATGATTTGCGCTTTCAACAGCCCTTCGGCTACTGCAAGCATAATTTATGTTACCAGAAACGGATACGACTGGTCAAGGGTCTATCCTCCGTACGGCGGATTCTTCCCTATCGGCGACCCCGTTATGACTTTCGACAGTCTCGGCAATATGTATTTCTTTGAAATGACTGAAAATCCCTACGGCGGTGTTATTCAGCGCTCTACCAATAAAGGTCTTAACTGGCTCAGCCCCGTGCAGACTTATTCTATGCCCGGCGGACTCTGCGATAAGCCATGGCTTACCTGTGACCAGTCAGCCGGACCATACAGTAATTACCTCTATATTGGTTGGAGATATTTTGGTGCAGGCGGCGGAATGTATTTCGTCAGAAGCACGGATAAAGGCGTTTCCTGGTCTTCTCCCATCCAGCTTACAGGCAATCAGGGAGCTTACCTTAGCGTCGGTCCGAACGGAAGCATTCCCGGCGGAAATCTCTATTACGCCTGCGCAGGCGGCAGCGGTATTATTCTCTACCGCTCAACCGATGGTGGAGCTTCTTTTACAAACACAGGCACGAATCTTTCTTTCTCTCCTCCGGGCACATCCTGCTTCGGAAGGAATACTGTGAAGAACTGCATCAGAACCGATGCTTTCCCCAGAATGGCTGCGGATAACAGCTGGACGTCAACAAGAGGAAATCTCTACATCGTCTATGCTTCCAATCCTGCAGGTCCTGACCTTGCAGATATCTTTCTCGTGAAATCCACTAATTACGGAACTACCTGGAGTGCTCCCGTTAAACTTAATGACGATGCTACAACAACAGACCAGTGGATGCCCGCAATAACCGTAGATAAAAAAACAGGAAGAGTATTTGTATTCTGGTATGACTCAAGAAACGACCCGACCGGAAATCTTATGACTGAACTGTATGGAACAGTTTCCACCGATGGAGGAAATACCTTCACTGCTAACGGAAAAATTTCCACCGCGGCTTTTAATCCGAATATGATGGCTATCGGCGGCGGCAATGACGCGGGATATATGGGAGACTATATCGGAAACGCAGGCATCGGAATCACCTCCATAAATGCCTGGATGGATGACAGAATAAACACAACTTATACTTCACAAAGCTTCGTTGGATATTATCCCGACTTTGCATTTACAATAAATCCGACTCAGAATTACGTCGGCAATAACGACAGCACTACTGTCACGCTGAAAGTTCCTGCAATAAAAGGACCTTATACCGATAAAGTAAAATTTACTGCTGTACTTGATACTGTCCCAGTTACAGGTGCTATCAGCTTCTCATTTGCTAACGGAAAAGATACTATAACATCTTATCCCGATTCTGTTTACCTTAGAATTAAAACTACAGGCACCGTTACTCCCCCCAAGAATTATAAAGTTATAATCTCCGGCGCGGGCTCGAACGGCACACCTGTTCATAAAAGAACATTCAACCTTCTGGTAAACAGCAATACACTTACAGTTCAGAGCAACCGAAATAATACCTGCACGTTTAAAGTAAACGGCATTACATACAATAATTTCTCGCAGTTTGTTTTTCCTGTCGGTACGGTTGTAAATGTTCAGGCTGTCAGTCCGCAGGGCACCTCAGGCACCAGATACGTTTTCCAGAACTGGTCTGACGGCGGCGATACTACGCACAATATTACCATAAATAACGCACTGAATTTGATTGTAAATTATAAACCGCAATATAAACTGCTTATTACCTCTGCATATGGAACTACCGTGGGACACAACCAGTATTATGATTCTGCTGTATCCTTCACCTTCGGTGTCTATCCCAGAATCGTTTACCTCGGACAGGGCAATGCATACCAGTTCAGGGGCTGGAACGGCTCCGGAAACGGCGCTTATACAAGCGCTGACAGCTCGGGTATGGATACTATGGTTACAATGTCGCTTTCAAATGCAGTGATAGAATATGCCCGCTGGACTTATCTCCCTGTCGGCATAAATAATATCAGCAGTGAAATTCCGGAGAAATTCGGACTTCACCAGAATTACCCGAATCCTTTTAACCCTAATACAAATATTAAATTCGATATTGCTAAAGCAGGATTCGTATCGCTGAAAGTTTATGATATTCTCGGCAGAGAAGTTGCCGTTCTCGTAAACGACATTCTTCAGCCTGGATATTATTCTGTTCCGTTTGCAATTAATCAGTTTACCGATTTTCAGGCTTCCAGCGGAATTTATTTTTACAGAATCACTGCAGGTGATTTTAAGGATATCAAAAAAATGCTTATTATAAAATAATTTTTCTTTAATAACCCAAAAAAGGAGTGATTAAATGCAATATAAGAAAACTCTCTTTTCTTTGCTCATAATGCTGATTCTGATTTTCTCAATCAGTCTTACAAATGCTCAGAACGGCGATGACCCGAATCTCGACCAGATGCCGAAAAGTATGAGGGGTCTGCCTCCTGTTCAGACAAGGCAGATACTCGCCCCCGTAACCTCTTCAGACGGTTATGATAACTTTTTCCTTGGTGTGGATTTTGCAGAGCCGCATATTTCATCCAGTCCGGTAAATCCTCTCTGGATTTTTGCAGCTTATAATTCCACTACAACAGTCGGTACGCATTATACACTAAATGCATTCGACTGGCTAATAAATAATCCGACTATGCCTTCTCCTGCAGGCGACCCTGCTACTGCATACGACAGTCTCGGATACCTCTATTTCCAGAATATGTACGGAAGCACTATTACGGGATGCTATGTTGTTACTTCAACAAATAACGGTGTCAGCTGGTCAACTCCCGTTTGGGCTATTAACGGAAACGATAAGAACTGGATGGCTGCTGACCAGTCTGCCGGTCCTTATTCAAATTACATCTATACAACTATGACTGCAGGCAGCGGGTACGGTAACTTCGCAAGAAGTACTGACCGCGGACAGACTTTCATCCAAACTGCAAACTTCAATACTCAGTCACTTCCCGGTATGATGGTTTGCGTAGGTCCCAAAGTTACCGGAGGCGATGTTCCCGGAGGATATGTGTATGTAGTTACAAATTCCGGAAGCGCAGTTGCCCCTTATTATTATTTCTACAGGTCAACCGACGGAGGCACTTCATTTTCTCTCGCAACTTCTGTTCAGTATGCCGGCTATCTCGGAACTTATGTAAACGGCAGACCCTCTGTTCAGAATATGAGAACAAGACCTTATCCCTTTATCGCTGCAGATAACAGCTATGGAGCTTACAGAGGCAGGCTTTATCTCGTTTATGCTACTAATGTCCCCAATGTCGACGGAGGCAAATCAGATATTCTCTGCAGATACTCTACTGATGCAGGAACAACCTGGTCATCGCCTGTTACTGTTAATGATGATGCAAATACTGTTAATAATTACCAATGGTTTCCCGCTATCTGGACAGATAAGGAAACAGGAAAACTATATGTTAAATGGTATGATACCAGAAACTGCCCCACAAGCGACAGCAGCGAAGTCTATGCCTCCTATTCAACAAACGGCGGCGTATCTTTCGTTACTAACCAGAAGATATCAAATGCAAAAATGAAAATAAACTGTACAACCTGCGGCGGTGGCGGTACTCCTGCTTATCTCGGAGATTATGATGCTATTACTTCTAATAAGTTTACATCCACAATGGCGTGGACAGATTTCCGAGCCGGTAGCTTCGGAAGTTATACTGCCTTCTTCCCGGATTTTGCAATGAAAACTAATCCGACCACTCTTAACAGCATTGGAAATAACGACAGTACTTTCCTTTATGTTACTGTCCCTTCTGTTAAGCTATATACGGATAAAGTGAAATTCACTGCGGTAGTTACACCAACTCCTGCATCCGGCTCGATAGCACTGTCTTTTGTTAACGGAAAAGACTCTCTGACAAATTATCCTGATTCTGTCAGGCTAAGGATAAAAACTGTTGGAACAGTTACACCCGGCTCTTACTCCCTTGCAATCACCGGAAAAGGAACAAATGGTACTCCGGTTCATAAAAGAACATTAAATCTTAATGTAAATGCTTATGTTGTTTCAGTCGGCACTAACAGGGAAGGAACCTGTTCATTCAAAGTAAACGGAACTCAGTATAACACAAGACAAAATCTCGTGTTTAATGCCGGCTCTGTTGTTACAGTTCAGGCCGTTAGCCCAACTACTGTCGGCGGTACCAGATACGTTTTCCAGAACTGGTCCGACGGAGGCGATACAACTCACAATATTACCGTAAACGGTCCTTTATCTTTAACTGCCAGTTATAAAACCAGATACTTGCTTATCATCAGTACTGCATACGGAAATCCTGTTGGCGGTGGACAGTTCTATGATTCGGCCGTTTCATTCAGCTTCGGTGTCTATCCAAGAATAGTATATCTCGGTCAGGGCAATGCATATCAGTTCAGGGGCTGGAACGGCTCGGGTACAGGTTCTTATACCAGCATAGACAGTCTTGGAAATGATACTATAGTCACGCTTTCCATTAAAAATCCAATTGTCGAAACTGCCCGCTGGACATATCTGCCTGTGGGTATTCAGAATATCGGAAACGGTGTGCCGGATAAATTCATGTTGCATCAGAATTATCCGAATCCCTTTAACCCTTCAACGAATATCAAATTCGATGTTGCAAAAACAGGTATGGTAACTATAAAAATTTACGATATACTCGGCAGAGAAGTCACTACCCTCGCTAATGAAATTATGCAGCCCGGGTATTATTCCGTGCCGTTTAATATCAGCAGCACATCGGGATATCAGGTTTCAAGCGGAGTGTATTTCTGCAAAATCTCAGCAAGCGGTTTTACCGATATTAAGAAAATGCTGGTAACAAAATAATAGGAATTTATTTTTAATAAATGCCGTTCCCTTACAGGGAATGGCATTTTTTTTGCCCTTAATGATTTGTAAATTTGCATAATTTATTGAATTAAAATGCTTTTAAGGATTCATCCTGAAAATCCCGAACTGAGAAAAATACGAATAGTTGCGGATTGTCTGAAAAACGGAGGTGTAATTATTTACCCGTCGGATACAGTTTATGCGCTTGGATGTGATATATATCAGCCAAAAGCTATTGATAGAATTTATAAAATAAAAAATAAAGACCCGAGAAAAGCAAATTTTTCATTTATCTGCTATGATATGAGCCATCTCTCGGATTTTGTTTTCAGTATCGATACTCCTGTTTACAGGGTGATGAGAAAGGCACTACCCGGTCCTTTCACTTTCATCTTTAAAGCCAACAGCAAAGTTCCGAAAATATTCCAGAGTAAAAAAAAGACTGTGGGAATAAGATTACCTGATAACAAAATATGCAATGAACTTGTAAAAGAACTCGGCAACCCCATTATTACTACATCCGTTCACGATGATGATGAAATTCTTGACTACACTACCGATCCGAGACTCATTTACGAAAAATATGAAAAGATAGTTGATATCGTAATTGACGGAGGATTCGGCGGTAATATGCCCTCGACTGTGGTCGACTGCTCTGACGGGGAATTTACCGTGCTTAGAGAAGGACTCGGAAAACTCGAAGATTATTTATAATTTAATATTTTTTTTATGCTGAACACAATTTTAACACGCAGAAGCATCAGAAAGTTTAAAAGCAAGCCGCTGAAAAGTGAAGACCTTGAAACAATTCTTAAAGCGGCTATGGCTGCGCCTACTGCGGGCAATTCTCAGATATGGGAATTCATAGTTATTAACGACCGAGTTTTGCTTAATGCAGTGCAGACCTTCCACCCTTATGCTCAGATGGTTCTGCAGGCTCCTCTTGCAATCCTGGTATGCGCTAATCTGAAAAGGGAAAAATATAAAGACCGCTGGCCTCTCGACTGTGCCGCCGCTTCCGAGAATATTCTTCTCGCTGCTCATTCCCTTGAACTCGGCGCTGTATGGGTCGGCCTATATCCGGATAAAAAGAGAATGAATGAAATGACAAAGCTCCTAGGACTTCCGGAATATATAAAACCTGTATCCCTTATACCAATCGGATATGCTGACGAAATGAAACCGGAATCGAACAGGTATGACAGGGATAAAATTCATTTTAATAAATTTGAGGATTATAAATAATGGACTGGATAAAAGAATTTAACGGAGCTGTTACGCTCTGCAATACCGAAGGCACTATCACATATATGAACAATAAAGCACTTAAAACCTTCGAAAACGACGGCGGAGATAGACTAATCGGCACCAATGTGCTCGACTGCCATCCCGAACCGTCTAAATCCGTACTGAAAGATTTAATGATGAATCAAAAATCAAATGTGTATACTATAGAAAAAAACAGCGTGAAAAAACTCATTTATCAGTCACCTGTTTTTACTGACGGAAAATATTCAGGATTTGTTGAAATTTCACTCGAAATACCTATTGAATTGCCTAACTTTATTAGAAAATAACTCGTAATTATTAAATGAAAAGCTATAATTTCCTGATTTTTTTCTCTATCGTATTTACTATCTATTCTGCAGTAAATTTCTATATCTTCGCCAGGGGCTGGCAGGCACTACCTGCCGGAAGCGCGGTAAGAAAAATTTACCTAGTGCTCTTTATTTTTGTTTTTCTTTCTTTCATCTCAGGAAGAATTCTTGAAAAATATCACATCTCGGTTATCTCGGATATACTCGTGTGGACGGGCTCTTTCTGGTTTGCTGCAATCCTGTATTTCTTTTTTATTGTTGTGTTCTTTGATGTGCTCAGGACAATAAATGCATCTACACCCTTGTACCCTTCATTCGCTACTTTTAATTACGAAAGAACAAAACTGATTGTCTTTGCGATTTCTGTTCTGTCGGTTGGCGGTCTGCTCACTTACGGGTATATAAATGCAAAAAGTCCTGAAATCAAAAACCTTGAATATAAAATATCAAAAAATGCAGGCGAACTGAAAAGCCTTAATATTGTTATGATATCCGACCTGCATCTTGGTACTATTATCGAAAACTCCAGACTCTCTTCTATAGTCGAAAAAGTCAATTCACTGAATCCGGATATTATTCTCCTTGCAGGTGATATACTTGATGAAGACCTCGGCCCTGTTATCAGAAATAACCTCGGCGAAACTCTGAAAAATTTTAATTCAAAGTACGGCACTTTCGGAATTACAGGTAACCACGAATATATCGGAGGCGTAGAAGAAGCTTGTCAATATCTTGCTGCTCATAATGTCACAATGCTTCGGGATTCCGTAATAAAAATAGATAATGCCTTTTACCTCGCAGGTCGGGAAGATAAGGATATCTCCACGTTTACAGGAAAAAAAAGGAAATCTGTGGATGCCCTTCTTAAAGAAATTGATAAAAGCCTGCCTGTTATTTTAATAAACCATCAACCGACTGAATTCGACGACGCTGTCAAAAATGAAGTAGACCTGCACCTTTCCGGACATACTCACTACGGTCAGCTGTTTCCTCTTAACTTTGTAACTAACCTGGTTTTTGAACTCAGCCACGGCTATCTGAGAAAAGGTCAAACTAACTTCTATGTTTCTAATGGTGTCGGTACATGGGGGCCTCCGGTCAGAATCGGAAATTCATCTGAAATTTTAAATATCAGACTTAACTTCGGATATTGATTACGTTATTATTTTTATAAGACTGAACGAAAAAGCACTATTTTATTATGAGCATTTTTCTTGTTAGCCCATAGTCCCCTGCTATCATCCTGCAGTAATAAATTCCGCTTGCCAAATCGCTTCCGTCAAAAATGAATTCATAAATACCGGGTGAATAAATGCCTGAAACAATATTCCTTATCAGGCATCCCTTAATATCATAAATATAAATGTATGTGACTGAGGTTTTCGATATTTCAAATCTGATTTTCGATAAACTATTGAATGGATTAGGATAATTCTGTAACAATCTGACTTTTTCCGGCACTTCTCCCGTAATCTTCCTTATCCCGATTATCTCATTTGCATCCCTCCTCCAAATTGAATGCTCCATCGTACCGGCGTATAAATTATTTCCTGAAACCAGCAGTTTATTCACGCTTATACCCTGTGTAAATCCCTGATTTCTTAAAGTCCAGTTGACTCCGTAATTTGTTGATATGTAAACCCCGTTCGGAGTACCTGCAAACATCATAAAATTATTCAGCGCTAAGCTGTTTACCTTTACTCCTGAAAGCTGTATGCTTATTGACTCCCAGCTTCCTCCGTTGTTTATCGATAAGTAAACTCCCGTACCCGTGCCTGCATATATGTTCGCCCCGTCTGCTGATAAATGGTTAACTTCAATTCCGAATCCAAGCAAACCGTAGTTTGATATGTGCCAGTTGACTCCTCCGTTTGTTGTCCTGAAAACACCTCCCGTCGTCCCGTTGTATCCTGTCCCTGCTAAAAGAAAATTATCATTCACTAATATTGCCCTTACCTGTAAACCGCTTAATCCCGCAAAACTCCAGATAGCTCCGCTGTTTGTGGAAACATACACACCTCCGCTGTTTCCAAGAGTATCTGACGTCCCTGCATAAATTTTACTGTTTGAATAATATAAACTGCTGATATATAAATTTGTCAGACCTCCGCTTGCCGCACTCCAGCTATCACCTGAATTTGTCGATGTGAATACTCCACCGCCGATTGTCCCTGCATATAGATTATTAATTGTGAAATATAAAGCGCTTACCTTCGTATTCGATAAACCTGTATTCACCGGCTGCCAGCTGTCTCCGTTATTTGATGAACGGTATACTCCGCCCGTCGCACTGCCCGCAAAGAGATAACCCCCTCCCGATATAACAGATGTTATTCTTTGGTTCTCCCCAATCCCAACCGAACATTGCACCCACTGTGAATAGGAATTCAGTGTATTAATAAAAACATAATATAATAAAAATATTAAAAAATATTTCTTCAATTTCTATAATCAGTTAATAAAAAATATGTAATTGATATGTGATATTCAATATAAACAGGAATTTTATCCATGTAATAAACTCATCATATCTCTACTTAAAAACGAATTTTAATTATTCTTAATTCTCAAAACGTTTTTTATTATTCATTGAAGAATTCTTATCTTCGGTTCCTTCCTTTTTTTAAAATGCGTGTATATCGCATACCTTATCGCATCCATCGCATGGTCGTTGAACTTCACCGGTTCATCAAATAATTTCCCGTCTTTATCCTGCTTGTAACAGTAAGAAAGAACCTCCTTGTTAATCCCTGTGTTATCAGGATTGCTGATTATTTTACAGGTCTTCAGATAATCGATACCGTCCTTCACACTTTTGTCTGCCTGCAATACATTGAATCCCGCCCTCTTCAACTCCTCTATCCTATTCGCTTCGGCAGAATCGCAGTAAATATAGCTTCCCCTTTTTATATTAAGGTCCTTCAACCTGCTTATCAAATCCGAATTAGTCAACCCGCATTCGTATATCAGTTCATTAAGGTAAAATATTTTATCTTTTATATTCACTTCCATGAGTGCTGTCTGATTGTTGTATCCGAAATCCAGACCGTATATCACTTCATCATATTCCGCTGGGAATATATTCACAACCGCAAAAGGTCTGTAAATAACATTTTTCAGCACACCCCATTCTCCGAGTGCGTAAATATTATAATATTCCTCATCCTGTTCTTTAAGGTTTTTCAGTACACTGATATACTGCTCATCGATATATTTATTGTCCTTAAAAGTTGTCCTGAACTTAAACTCATCTTTGAAGTGCTTTGTGTTCAGCCAGTGATGTGCATTTACGGGATTGTAAGTAAGTACTATCTGTTTGTAGTTTTTGCTTCTACCCCTCAGCCTCAAATCAAGCTGGCTGAAGTCCTTGTATTCCAGCTCTGTGGCTTCTTCCACCCAGATAGATGTAATACCGAATATCGATTTCAGCTTTTCCCTGTCATCAAGCCCGGCCGAAATGAATTCATTCCCGTTAATCAGCGATGTAATCCTTAAATCCGCTTCGTTTATTTTAAATTTCTCACCAAGCTCTCCCATAAATATGAGCGCCTTCAGGAGGCTGAACTGCGAGTGCCTTATCGTCCTTGCCACCTTCCTAATAAGCAGTATTCTGTGCTTCTCTTCTGTCATTAACCTTATTATCATTTTCTGCGCTGCGAATACACTCTTACCCGAACCTGCTCCTCCGAATAAATGAAGATATCTTTTTTTGTTTGAAAGCAGCTTCCTGTAAACGGGATTTATCGACCGCTTGATTACTTTGTATCCGGAATTCTTTCTTTCCTCTAAGAACATGGAAAAACTGTAATCCATATCACCTCTTCCCTGATATTTTCTTCGAATCTTTGTCCAGACTCAAATCAATCTTAATTATCTCCCTGCTCCCTTTCTTCGGCTTGTATTCCGTCGCCCCGAATCCGAACCTGCTCTTGGCATAAAATATCCATATCGGAAAAAAATATTTCTTTTCATCATTTTTATACATTTCAAAAAGCATATTTTCCCAATGCGCAAATGATTTTCGCAATGCTTTTTTTATTTTCTCCACCATCTCATCGCTTTTTCTTTTCCTGTCAAGCTCTACTGCAAATTCCTCTATCTTCCTAAAATCAAATTCGACAAAAGAATACTCGCATCTGCCTTCTTCCAGATGAATGCAGAATTCCTCTATTACCTTTTCTTTCTTTTCATCTGCAATATTTGTACTCATTATTCACTCCTCTTTTTATTTATACAAAAATATGTATTATAAAAATTTGAAATGAAAAATATTGACATTACATTTATATTAATGTTTTATCAATAATATAAATGTATTTATCCGAATTTTAAATATAATTATAATTTAATATTGAAGTGTCTGAATAAATATTCGTTGAAATCTTTCTCACCGCTAATCTTAATTACATCTTTCTTTCCTTGCTTTGTTATTATTAATTTGTCATTTACAAGTGTCACCCTCCCCCCCTCATTCGCAAGGGAACAAAGCCTGTTTTTTGTGAAATGAGACTTCGGATTTGTCTGGTGATAAATGCACATATCGCTGTAATCGGAAAGTTTCCGCGGTATCATTGAAAATAAATATTTCGGAGTAAAATATACCCCGTCTTCCGACCTTAAAAGCTTCATGTAATTATTATCGTGCCTGACTACCTGGTATATTCCGCTGTCATCTTCTATTACTACGTCCGGATTTATCACGAACGGATTTATGAAACTGTCGCCGAAACCTACATCCGTTAGATATTCATCCCCGCCTATGTTTACTATCAGCGCCATGTGGTCAAATTCCGCTCCGGGATTTTCATCTTCATCGAATACATTTGCCGATACCATCTTAACCTTAAAACCCAACGTAGTCAGGAGCTCGCAGAATAGTCCGTTAAGCTCATAGCAGAATCCGCACCGACCTCTGCTTATAACCTTTTCTTCTATATAATCCATATCCAGCTTTATTTCACGCCCTGCGTGAATATCGAGATTTTCGAATGGAATGGTAAAAAGATGCCTTCTGTGTAGCTCCGTAAGTGTTTCAGCATCCGCTTCAGGACGGCCAATAAAGCCGATTCTCTTCAGGTAGTTATCGCAATTCATAATTTTTAAATTTTGCTAATTATTGAAATTAGAAATTTAAATATATCCCACTCCAGTATTCCTATTTTTTCAGTATTCCTCTTGTACTGCCTTCCAGAAAAGTAATTATTTCCTTTACTTCATTCGTCGGTTCAAATTCCTTCTTTATTTTTTCAAGTGCGTCGCTGAAGTTAAGCCCGGAATCGTATATTACCCTGTAAACATCGGAAATGTTATGTATCATATCAAGCGTGAACCCGTTTCGTCTAAGTCCAATTGTATTCAAACCCCTGAACCTTATCGGAAGCCTGCCTGCAAGCACATAAGGAGGTATGTCCTTGTGTATCTTCGTGCTTGATTCGACCATCACGAACTTTCCTACCTTGCTGAACTGATGTATCCCGACAAGCCCGCCAATATTTGTAAAATTATCTATCTCCACGTGTCCGCCCAGATTCACTCCGTTAACAAGTGTCACATTATCGCCTATCCTGTTATCGTGTGCCACGTGAACGTGATTCATTATGTAACAGTTCTGCCCAATTACCGTTTTCATAGTATGATGAGTTCCTCTGCAAACTGTTGACTGCCCCTTTATAATGGTGCCATCGCCTACCTCAGTGGTGCTGTCCTCAAAATTGTACGAAACGGAATTCGGCCAGACGCTTATAGAAGATGCGTGAAGTATCTTTACATCATTCCCTATCCTTGAGCCGTTTCCTATAAAAGCTGAAGGCCCGATTTCCACATTATCCCCTATCACTACATCATCCTCGATAACGGTGAATTCCCTTATCCTGGAGTTCTTTCCAATCCTTGCATTCGGGCTGATTGATACTAATGACATTTTTCCGGTTTAATTAATTCAATTATAAAATGTAAATTACGTATTTTAAAATTATTTATATAGTGAAGATTTTATTCCGTTCAGTTGATGTGACAATTAGAATATTTTATTTGAATAATTTTTCCAGCACTTCGGTTCTGTAATCAAAAATACTAATGACTTTTCTTTTTACAAAAAGTGAATGCAAAATCTTTCCTAGAAACCAGAAAGGCAGCCTGTAATAAAGCAAATCTGTCATCTCTGTTCCTCCTTCGCATTCCCTGAAGTGATGCTCGTGGTGCCATATCTTATATGGTCCCACCCTCTGCTCATCTATAAAATAGTTTCCCTCCGATACTTCAGTAATCTCTGTTACCCACGTTATCGGAATACCTAAAACAGGCCTTACTCTGTAAGTGATAAATAAACCGGGATACATTTTTTCATTCTTCAGCTCGGATGTGATATTGAATCCCATATAGGACGGCGTAATCTTGCTTAAATTCTTCGGCGAAGAAAAGAATTCCCAGGCGGTTTTTATGTCAATCGGCAGTCTCTGTTTTTTTTCTAATTTATGCATAGCAACTATTCGGAATTAAAGAAAACCTGTTCCCCTGCTTTCAATATCGAAACTTTATTTTTTAATTCAGAACCTGCTGTTGTATTCAGAAGCTCTTCCATTGCAGTCAGAGGGTAATTTTCATCAGACATATACCTGACTGCCCCGTAATGCATTGGTATCATTTGCTTTGCCTTTAAATCCCTGAAGACCATTAAAGCTTCAATTGAGGAAGTGTGGTATTTGAATCCGGTAGAGTCGCAGTTTCTGCAGGGACCGACAGGTATCATCGCAAGGTCAATATTAAATTCATTCCCGATTTTTTTAAATGCCACACTGTCATATCCCGTATCTCCTGCAAAGTAAATGCACAAATCCCTGTATTGTAAAATGTATCCCGTGCATCCTTCCGTCCTCCAGGTGTAAGTATCCAGCGCATATCTTCCGCCTGTGTGTACCGCATAAACCGGAGTAATCTTAATGCTGTCGACGAATACTGATTTTCCTGTATTATTTTTTGTTACATCCCTGTTGTCTATTCTTATCATATCTATATCAAAACCAGGCATGTATTTTTCCACACCGTATGGGAAAATCAGCTTTGCCTTCGGAAATCTTTCCGATAAATCACCGATTGATGAAAAACACATATGGTCCATATGCGAATGTGATATACAGATTAAATTCAGCCTGCTTATGCTGTTAATATCCAGTCCTGCTTCCAGCCTTCTTAAAAAAAGCCCGCCGAGATGAGTATTAAAAAATGGGTCAAACATAATTACTTTATCGTACATCTGCACCAGCATAGACGAATGCCCTGCCCATAATACCGAAAGCCTCACCCCGTCTTTTATCGGCTCCTTAACCATATTTTGAACTACCTTCGGGGAATTGAAAATCGCATTTCCGATATTATTCATCGTTATGCTTAAATAAGCGCATCCGCTCAGCCATAATGGCAGAATTGAAACTAATAATATTCTTACAATTCCTTTCATCAGAAATATTTTAAGTATAAGCCGATATTGTAATTTGTCCTTGAATTAAAATTTTGCGTGTACTGAAGACCTATCATTCCCCCGAATATGTAAATGCCTGCTTCAATTCCTGCATATCCTTTCCTCGTTTCATCCAGATCTTTTCTGTAAGTATATTTCATCCCTATCGAACCGCTCAGGTTTTCACCGTATTCAATCAGCGGGAAAACAATCCTTGACCCGCTGCTTAATCCGAAACTCCTGACTTTCGAATAACTGAACTCACCTGTCGTGATTTCAGGCTGTACAAATGCCTCTATCGAACCCGTAAACCTCCTTACAGGGTTTATCATGAAAAACTGATACCTTGATATATATTTATTTGTCTTAAATGAAATGTTTATCGGAATAATATTCCACTTAAACCCAAACTGAATCCTGCTGTTGCTCCCGTCAGTGTCCTGAAAAAATGCCGGACCAGGAACCGCCTGAAATAGCGCCCAGGTTATGTACTTCTTGGTCAAATCTTCCCTGTATTCCTGCGAATTTATACTGCGTAATCCGCACAGGATAATTAATACAGCAAAAACTGTTTTAATATTACTCTTCAAATTTATTAAAAGAATTTTATTTGCTTATTGCAATTTAAGAAATAAAATAGGATTTAAAAAGTAAAGAATATAAGCTAATTTTATATCATGAACTACCTTAAAGACTACTATTTTCTTAAAAAGATTTACAACTATAAATCCGAAATTATTAAACCGGCGGAGTCGGATTTCTCTATACTAAATTTTATTTTTTATTCAGAATTTAATAACCGCTTCCCTGAGAAACTGGAATGCATTCGCCTTGCAAATAAGAACAAAAAAATAATACGAAAAATTGCAGTGGAAAAAGGAATTTCCTGCCCTGAATCAGAGTGCATTTTTGATTTTCCGGATTCCGATGTTCAGCAAAACAAAGTTTTTATTTATCCCGTTTATAAAAATAATAAAAAGGCAAAATCGGATTCCGTAATATTCCTGCTGCACGGACTGAACGAAAAAAGCTGGGATAAATATCATGTTTGGGCAAAAGCCCTTCTTGAAATGACAGGAAAGGCAGTCCTTATGTTTCCTATTTCCTTTCATATTAACAGGGTATTGCCTTCCTGGAACCACCCGCGGCGTATGGATAACCTTTCAAAAGAACGAATGATGATGTATCCTGATTTGTCCGAATCATCTTTCGTGAATGCTGCCATTAGTACCAGACTCCAGTTCAAACCCGAAACTTTCTTCTGGTCGGGAATGAGAACTTATAATGATATTATTAAGCTTATCAATCAGATAAAATCGGGTAATCATCCTGCCATTAAAAATAATGCTTCTATAGATTTTTTCTCGTATTCAATCGGCGCTTTCCTGACTGAAATCCTTCTGATGGATAATCATAACAACTGGTTTGACAAATCTAAAGCACTGCTATTCTGCGGCGGACCTGCTATGAGCCATATGTACCCTTCATCGAGGTATATTTATGACAGCGAAACCTATAAATCTATGACTGACTTCTATGTCCTTAATTTCGATAAAGAAATTATGAAATCTAAAAGTATGAGGAACTATTTCTCCGGACTCGAACCCGCCGCACTTGATTTTAAAAGCCTTCTTAATGTTGATATTGAATCTGAATACAGGGAAAAGAAGTTGAAAAACCTGTCCGGTCAGATAAAGGCAATTTCCCTTGCAAAAGATAATGTCATTCCGCCTTCTTCTGTAAAGCTTACGTTGTGCGGTAAAAATAAAGATATTCCGGTAAATGTTGTAGAAAAGGATTTTCCCTTCGAATATGACCACATCTCCCCCTTCCCGCTGGGTGAAGGAATTAAGGATGATGTGAATAAAAGTTTTATTGAGGTATTTGAGGAATCTTCAGAATTCCTCGGATAATATTATTTTTCGTTGTATACAATTTTATAAAGATACTCAATGTCTTCGAGTGCGTCAGTGTATTTCCACGATGTCTTGTTGCCGTTTTCATCATAGAAATACTCGTATTTTATCGTCAGCTTGTCATCTATGGAATAAATGCTTTCCTCCGAAAGTTTGCCTGATTCATTGTACTTGTATATATTTCGTGATGAAATTTTCTCGCCTGCACCGTAATTCATTTTCTCCGTAATCCTGTTATTCGAATCATATTTTTTTACTGTTTTCAAAATAATTTTTGACGAGGGGTAAGCCATAAGCTCCTCTGTGCAGTTCCCGTTCCCGTCATATGAATATGAGTATGTTATTTCAAGTGAATCGAATGAATTGTATTTGTCTTCTTCTATGACTTTACCTGCATTGTCATAGAAAAGATTGCTGTAGTTCTGGATTTTTCCGAGAGAATCCGTATATTCCTGCCTTATCAGGTTTCCGGAAGAGTATTTGTTTTCAATTTTAAACGTATAGGTATTTCCGAAATAATAAATCTTCTCCTTGACCTTACCGTCGCTTTCGTAAGCAGTCTTTACCCTGCTCATCAATGAATTATCGGCATAATAAATTCCGATGTCATAAATGTCATTATTGTCGTTAAATTTAATTACGGTTTTTGAATAATTCGGGTATAACTCCGTTACTGTGAATAGGCGTGAATTCATATCGAGTGCCATCTTGCTGATTTTTTCTGCTTCGGTTCCTACAACTCCGCTGTCTATATCGTACCTGTATACTGTCGAGCTAACAATATCCTTCATCATGAATCCCTCGATTAACTTCTTTATTTCCAGGTCGGATTCATCCATCATCTTGACCTGTGCGGGTAAAAATCTGCCGGCTGCAGCTACTATGATTAATACTATCAATAATCTGATTTTCATGCTTGTAATTAATTTGAATTTACTGAAAGTACATTTTATTTATTATTGCCTTCTTCGTTCGAATCGCTCTTTTCGTTCTCGTTACGCTTTGTATTCTTTGATTTTTTATAATAGTCCTTTGAATTTCCGAAATTATAATTCAATGTGAGGTAAACCCCGCGAGAGTCCCAGTTGTACTCATTTACCGTTCTTACTCCGACTCCCGTAGTCTCACTTCCCCATTTCCTTGTCTTGAATAGGTCTTCGCCCCTTATGCCAAGTGTAAGTTTTTTATTAAAGAAACTCTTGTTTACGGATATATCCAGGCTCTGCATCGGGACGTTGAAACCGCTCGCATTTATTCTCTTTCCGTTGTATTCATAATTGACTTCCACATTAAACAAATCCTCGAATGTAAAGTTCGAGCGGATGCTTGCCTTCCAGGAAAAACCTTCTTCACCGCTGTAATCGCTTGTTACGTTTGCTTCGTATTTTGATTTATAGAAACTGAAAGTCGAGTTGATGTTCCACCACTTTAATGCTCTCGAACTTACCATGAAATCCATTCCGTATGAATAACCGGATGAAAAATTTCTGTATGTTGTCACGGTTATGTTTGAATCCGATAAATAACTGTAATTCGAAATCACATCCTTTGACCACCTGTAAAATGCCATTGGTGTGATATTTACTATATTACTTATGAACATGTAACTTAATTCGTATGAATCCGTGTATTCAGGAGTGAGCTCGGGATTACCGACAATTATGAATTTTGAATTGTACCTGTTTACAAACGGATTCAGCCTGTATATCATCGGCCTTGTGATTCTCCTGCTGTAGCTTAACTGAAGTTCGTGGCTCATCCCTATCTTCTGCGAAATGCTCACAGTAGGGAAATAATCTAAATAATCCTTTTTGAAATTTGTTCCGTTTGTTATTAGTTCGCCTTTTGTATATGTATGCTCAACCCTTAATCCAAGCTTGAACCTGAAACTTTTGATTTTGTGCGAAAAAGTTCCGTAAACAGCGTCGATATATTCTGAAAGTTTGAAATGGTTCGATACATTCCCGTTGTTTACAAATGTATTATTTGCATAATTTAAAGTGTCTGACCTGAAATCGTTGTCGTTAGTTCTGAATGTCCCCTTATATCCGGCTTCCAGTTTGGTTAATTCGCTGAATGGATTGGTATAATCAATCTGAATTCTTGTGTTTTTATTGTCTCCGTTAGTAACATTTATTTGCCTCGAAGGAGTATTATTAACGGGTAAAGACAAAGAATCAAAATACTGGATGGTTTGACCAGCATTGTTCGTGTTCTTTGCATGATTGTATGATACATCTATGTTTAGTTCCCTTCCGAGCTTATCGAATTTTCCGTTGTAATATATACTACCTGAAAAATTATTCCAGTCTCCGTCACCTGAAAAATTATTCGTATATAAATAACTTAATAATCCGTTTGCATTATAATTATTGCTGTTTGTAAGGGAAGTGTTTTCATAACTGTGCAGGTTTATATAAGACTCAATTCCAATTCCATGGTCCTTCTTTAATTCGTATTCTGTTCCTAATCCGCCGAAATAATACTTCCCGTCTCCGTTGCCATTCGTACCGGCTTTGAACGATGAAACAGGATTGAAATAGTTAACAGAAGTAGTATTATCATTTTTGTATTTAAACTGACCAAGTCCGCCGTTCAGGAAAAAACTCCATTTTCCTTTTTTAAAATCCGCTCCAATCCCTGTATTATAGCTTTTATTGTCCCTTATTCCGGAATATAAGTATCCGTTATACCCTATTCCCCTGTTTTCATTTTTTTTCAGCACAATATTCAGTATCCCGGTCACACCTTCTGCTTCATATTTTGCAGATGGATTTGTGATAATCTCTACGTTCTGTATTGCATCTGCAGGCAGCTGCCTTAGACTCGAAAATTTCATCGGCTTGTTGTCTATCAGTATCATCAGGTTCTTGCTTCCCCTCAGGCTTACATTATCATTAGCATCGACTTCTATCATTGGAAGCTTTTTTAAAACATCTATTGCCGTCCCTCCTGTGGAATTCATAATTTTATCGATGTTGAAAACTTTCTTGTCATCATTGAATTCCATCACTGGCTTTTCGTCCTCAACAATTATTTCATCCGTTTTGTATCCGCTCGGTGATATTTTTACTGAATCAAGCTTGATGAATGGATTGGCTTCGCTTATTTCCAGGTTTTTTATTTTATATACAGAATATCCTATATAACTTATTTCTATTCTGTATTTACCGTATGGAATATCCTTAAATTCAAAATTTCCCGTCTCACTTGTTCCCGTACCGCTGTACTTCACAGTGTCTGCCTCCCTGAATAAAATCACGGCAGCTTCTTTTACGGCTTTTAAATCCTTTATATCTTTTACCATCCCCGAAATTTTTCCCTGAGAAAATGCAGCTGAATAAAAAATAACAGGTAAAAATATGCTTAAAACAAATATTTTAATTTTTGTGCTCATAATCGATTACAAATTTAACTACCATTTTAATAATAAGAAACTTAATTCAGACGATATTGTTGGATTTTTTTCAGATTGGTATAAAAAAATTCGGAATTCCCCGACCTTCCGCCCCCGGAAGGTATTATTCTTCTCTTCTCTTTGCCCGTGAGGAATTCCGAAATTTAATTTCACTTAATAATTTCCGGTAAACTTACTTTTATTTACGAAGATTTCTGTATTAAGTTTCAAATTATTTTTCGCAACAATCGGTTTTTTAAGACGTATCAATAAGAAACAAATTAAAAAGAGGATACAGACTATGGTAAAACTAATTTACATGCTTTTCCTGCTTTATTACCTTCCTTCGGGCAGCATTCTTGCTGACGGGATTATCAAAGAACAAACTCTACCGACATCCCAGGGTAAAACTCTCTTTGTTAAAGCTTTCTGCGGCGATGTAAACGTCACTACCTGGAACAAAGATGAAGCGAACATTAAAATTTACGGAAATGATAACGCAAAGGAATATCTGAACTTCGATATTGAAGAAAAAAACGGGAATATTCACGTCACCGTGACCAATAAGGATGGCGTTACATCTACAAGCGGTGTTAACCTTAAGATAGAAGCCAGCATTCCGGAGAAATATAATGCAGAAGTTTCGTCAGCAGGGGGTGATTTAAAACTCAGCAGTATAAAAGGCAATCTTGAACTGAAGACAGCGGGAGGCAATATCATACTTAATGAAATAACCGGGACTTCAGAACTAAAAACAGCGGGCGGCGATATAAAAGTATCATCTTATTCTGGAGTGCTCAAAGCTAAAACCGCAGGCGGTAATATCGACTTCAACGGCTCTGATTGCAGTATAAGCGCTAAAACTGCCGGGGGCAATATCACAGTAAAATATTCAGGTGAGAATAAGGGAATTGAACTATCCAGTACAGGCGGCGACATTAAATTATTTGTGCCTGAAAATTTCTCATCTAATATAATCCTGTCAACAAATGGAGGCGATATAAAATCTGAGATTGATATCAAAGGAAAATATAACTCATCTAAAAGCAAAATTAACGGCACAATTAATAACGGAGGAGAGGAAGTCTCCTGCAAATCAAACGGAGGAAATATTACAATCGAAAAGCTGAAGTAGGTTCATAATGATAATGCAAAACAAAAAAGTCCTCCGATGTACTTCGGAGGACTTTTTTTTGTGAGGATGGAAGGGCTCGAACCTTCAACCACCGCCTTAAAAGGGCGATGCTCTACCATTGAGCTACATCCCCATTATCCTTATTAAAAAATTAACAGGAATTATTAATTTAATAATTTTTTATGAAAATTTAAAGTCCATAAAAAATATAAAATATTATAAATTAAATATTAAACTAAAGAACTTCTGATGTGCTGATCTAAGATAAATGTTTTTATTCATTAATCATTACTCATTGTCCAAGGCGGAGCCTGTTTTTAGCCCTGGCAATAGAAGCTTCTGCTCTTGCCCTGTCAAGGTTTTCGGCATTCTCAGCAAGACGCTTTTCGCCTCTTTCAAGAGATTTTTTTGCTCTCTCAATGTCTATTTCTTCCTTTGATTCAATTGTATCTGCAAGAACAGATATTTTATTGGATTTTACTTCAAGTATTCCTCCGCTTGTGGAAAACTCCGTCCTGTTTCCTCTTTCATCTTCGATTTTCATAATTCCTACCTGAAGTGCGGCAACCATCGCTGCGTGATTATATAAAACCTGGAACTCGCCCATTACACCCGGTGCGGTTACATATTTAACAAGTCCTTCGTAAACACTTTTTACCGGACTTACTATTTCCAGCTCTAATAATTTATCCGATGCCATTACTGATTCTGAATTTGCTTAGCTTTTTCAAATGCTTCTTCTATAGTACCGACAAGAAGGAAAGCGTTTTCGGGAAGCTCATCGCATTCGCCGTTTAAAATCATCTTGAATCCCGTAATCGTTTCTTCCAGTTTTACATATTTTCCCGGAATATTCGTAAACTGCTCTGCTACTGCAAAGGGTTGAGAGAGGAATTTCTGTATTCTTCTTGCTCTCGATACAACCAATTTATCTTCATCGGATAATTCGTCTATACCAAGAATATTTATAATATCCTGTAAGTCCTGATAATTCTGCAATACTCTCTTCACTTCCATTGCGGTATTGTAATGCTCGTCGCCAACTATCAGCGGGTCAAGAATTCTCGAAGATGATGTTAACGGGTCAACTGCAGGATAAATGCCAAGTTCAGAAATCTTTCTCGATAATTCTGTTGTAGCATCGAGGTGGGCAAATGCCGTTGCGGGAGCCGGATCTGTATAGTCGTCAGCCGGTACGTAGATTGCCTGAATCGATGTAATAGAGCCTTTCTTTGTCGATGTAATTCTTTCCTGAAGAGCGCCCATTTCCGTGGCAAGTGTCGGCTGATAACCTACCGCCGAAGGCATACGTCCGAGCAATGCCGATACCTCAGAACCTGCCTGAGTGAAACGGAAAATATTATCAATGAACAATAACACATCTTTTCCGAGTTCATCACGGAAATATTCAGCAATGGTTAAACCTGTCAAACCTACTCTTAATCTTGCTCCGGGAGGCTCGTTCATCTGTCCGAATACAAGTGCCGTATTTTTAATAACTCTTGATTCCGTCATTTCAAGATAAAGGTCGTTTCCTTCTCTTGTTCTTTCACCAACTCCTGCGAATACCGAATAACCGCCGTGATGTTTTGCAATATTATGGATAAGCTCCTGAATGATAACCGTTTTGCCAACGCCTGCACCGCCGAATAAACCTGTTTTACCGCCCTTTGTATAAGGCTCGAGCAAGTCAATAACCTTGATACCGGTTTCAAACATTTCTTTCTTTGTGGATAAGTCTTCGAATTTCGGAGGAGGTCTGTGTATGGAATACTTTTTTTCGGTTTTCATTTCTTCTTTACCGTCGATAGTATGCCCGGTGATGTTAATTAACCTTCCAAGAACTTCAGGACCTACGGGAATCATTATTGCTTCACCTGTATCTATGGCTTCCATTCCTCTTACAAGTCCGTCTGTGCTGTCCATAGCAACTGTTCTGACCCTGTTTTCGCCAAGGTGTTGTTGAACTTCGGTCACGAGAGTTTCTTCTTTACCTTCGATTGTAGTACGCTTAATGTACAATGCGTTGTTAATAGGAGGAAGTTGCCCCTCGCTGAAATCAACGTCTATAACAGGTCCAATAACCTGCGAAATCTTGCCAATATTTAATGCTTTATCCGGCATCGGAAATCAAAAATTAAATTTTAAAATACAAAAAATAAATATAGATAAATTGAAAATTATTTCAAATGGATTAATATCTACATTTTCAACAAAATAAACGGTTTTTAGGTTGCAAAAAGAGAAAAAAAAGTGTTGTCCGCCGCGGCGGATTGATGCATTTTTGTTGCTCCTAAATCGAAACGTTGTTTTTTCAATAATATGCTAAATCTAGCAAGGAAAACGTTTTCCGTGTTTCTACGTTTCCCGATTGCTATATATTGTTATTAATACAATGATTTATCGGGAAACAAATGTTTCCGGGGAAGGGAAACGCGTTTCCGGTATTAACTAAAACCTAAAAATTAAAGAACGAAATATACCCATATTAATATATGGTATTTAATTTTATATGTCAAGGTGTAAAAATAGCATTAATAATTTATATATATTTTCGGATATTGTTTTTAAATTAATTTACTTTTAAATTAATTAGTTTCAATTATTTATTATTTTATAAATCATTAGATGCAGTTTAAAAATTCTCTAATCAAAGAATACCATTCGAACGTAAAAAAAGCAAATACCGAACTTGCAAAAAAAGAATTACTAAAAGATTTATTAAATAGAATTTTTGATAAAGATGTAGACGCAAGGAAAATAATTAATAAAATGAGTCTCGGTGCAGAAAAAACAATTTTTAATATTCCTTTAAAAGACAGGTTAAAAACCGGAAGTGCTGATACACAATATGGCAAAGTTATAATAGAGTTTGAACGGGACTTAAACGCAACCGGAGAACATGCAAAAGAGCAACTTGCGGAATACTTAGCAGGAAATTTATTTTCGGGCGAAACAATAAATTTCACATTAATAGCTTCAGATTGCATAAACTGGAAAATATATGCCCCCGAATCGGAAGAAATTATTTTTGGGAAAGAAAAAAAAGTAAAAGATATAAAATTAAGAGAAACAGATAAATTTGTTTTAAGCGAAAAGAATTTTGCAGCATTTCCTTTTTTTCTCGACAGATATCTTTTTAAAACAGAAAAATTAAGAGCTACACTTGAAAATATCTCAAATGATTTTGGAGAGACTTCAATTCTTTTTATACGTTCTATTATTTTAATGAAAAAAGAATTTTTAGGATTTAATAAAAACTCTGAATTAAGTGTTGCTTATGAACAATGGGAAAAATATTTAAGCATAGCATACGGAAAATTTAAAGCTACCGAAGAAGTTTTTTTGGTTCATACTTACCTAAGTATTTTTTCTAAAATTCTTGCTTATACAGTATTAACAAAAAAAATATATTCCGGTGATAACGAATTAAAAAAGATAATCAGAGGGGATATATTTAACAGTTTAAATGTGAAAAATTTTATTGATGATGATTTTTATCACTGGGCGGGCAATGATGAGAATTTTGAAATTTTAAAACCGATATTTCACAAAATAACTCAAAAATTAAACGAATATGATTTTTCCGAAATCGAAGAAGATATATTAAAAGGATTATATCAGGAATTAATTGACCTTGAAACAAGACATTCTTTAGGTGAATATTATACACCCGATTGGTTGTGTCAGAAAATTGTTGACTCAATTACTTTTAAGAGAAATTCAACTTTTTTAGATCCGGCTTGCGGAAGCGGTTCATTTCTACTTGCAATAAGCAATAAATTAAAAAAAGAATTTCCGGATATTACAGCCGAAGATATAGCAAAACAAGTTATTGGAATTGATATTCACCCTCTTTCCGTGCAAATATCTAAAACTACTTTACTTTTAGGGATTAGCGATAGAATCTTGAAATCGAAAAAACCAGTATTCCTTGGTGTATTCCTCGCAAATTCATTATTAATGCCTGAAAAAGACATAGGGTTATTTGGAAATAAATTCAGGTTATTGATAGATAAAACACATTACGAAATTGAGACATCGATATTCAATGAAAAAGGAAATTATGATAATTCTATATCCCTTTGCAATGATCTTGCAGAATATTCATTAAATGGGGAAAAAATCAGTTTGAAAGGTTTTGAAAACCAATTATCAAAAAGTGGGTTATTAAAAAACTATGGAAGTGATGAAGTGGCAAGTTTTTATAGAATATACGAAGGTCTTAAATTAGCAAAAGAAGAAAAAAGGGATGCTATCTGGAAATTTATACTACAAAATATTTATAAACCATTTTTATTAAGTAAACAATTCGATTTTGTGATTGGTAATCCACCATGGATCACTTATTCTGATGTTACGAATTCTGCTTATCAGGAAATGTTATACAATTTGGCTGAAAAATATAAGCAGATACCCGAATCGAAAAAGAATATGCCTCATCTTGAAATTGCAGCAATTTTTCTTTCGCATTCATCATCATATTTTTTAAAAGAAAACGGGAAGATTGTTTTTGTTCTGCCAAGGAGTTTTTTATCGGCGGACCAGCACGATAATTCACGTTCAGGAAAAGCATTGGGATTTAAAATAAAGGAAGTCTGGGATTTAGTTGGTGTATCACCGTTATTCAGAATTCCATCTTGCGTAGTATTTGCCGATAAATCACCCGAAGAAAAGAAAGAAAATAGGTCAATACCAAAGAGTGGGATTGAAGGTCTATCTTTTTCAGGAAATCCTTTTTCGGAGAGATTAATCGAGGATAAAAAAGGAAATGCATATTACAAAAATATACAGAGCTATAAAAATATAGATATACTAAAAATTAATTGGTATTATTCAAAGCTTGGTGAACGTACTGCATTTACGAATAAAAAAATAAAAGAGACAGATGCAATAAATTTTTACAAAGATTTATTTAAACAGGGGGCAACGATAGTCCCGAGAAATTTTTATTTTGTTGAAGTAGATAATTTTATAGGAAGCAATAATACTATTGAAAAAAACAGTATAATAACGCTTAGAACAAGTGATTTAAGTTTAAGAGATGCAAAAGAACCATGGAGAGATTTTATTTTTAACGGACGTGCAAATACAAATTATTTATTTAAAACTGCACTTGCTAAAAATATATTACCATTTGTTTTAATTAATCCGCCTCTTGTTTTATTGCCAATAGAAATAAGCAGTAAAGAGCATAAAAAAACAGGGTCAGATGAGACTGAATATAAAATTAATCTTTTAAATTCACAGAAAATTTTTGATAAAGGCGATTTAGAAACAGCAGAGTGGTTTAGGAAAGCGGAAGAAATTTGGGAAGGAAATAAAACGGAAAATAATAAAAATATTAATTTATATGATTATTTAAATTGGCAACAAAAATTAATACAACAAGACTTAAATAAGAAATATTTAGTTTTATATACCGCATCCGCAAAGGATGCCAACGCGGTAGTAATTTCAAGAGAAGATTTTGATTTGGGGTTTATAGTAGAAAGTAAAGCATATTGGTTTGGAACGAATGATATTAGAGAAGCTCATTATATTTGTAGTTTTTTAAATTGTTCATACACAAATAAAATAATAAAAGATTTTCAATCGAGGGGATTATTTGGAGCGAGGGATGTTCACAAAAAAATTCTTGAGGTTCCGTATCCGCAATTCAATAAAAGTAATCAAAAGCATCTTGATATTTCAGAGCTTGGAAATATTTGTTCACAAAAAGTGGAAAAGCATTTTGGGAAAGAATTTAAAGAAGATATATCAGGAATAAATCTTGGGAATGTGAGATTAGAGATAAGGGAAATATTGAAAAAGGAAATAAAAGAGATAGATAGATTAATAAAAGACATATAAACATCAAAATTTGGTGGTTTTCTAAAGATTTTATCGAAGGTATTAAAAAATGTCTTTTTTTTAAATTAAAAGGAACTTAACTTATAAGTGAATTGTTCGTTTATAATAGAAGAAATAAGTTTATCGGGATCGAAATGTACTTTTTACTCAATAAAATTTGATGGTGAAAGTGATTCTGAATTTATGAAATTTGTGAAAAAGTATCAGAGAAAAAATTCAATCGATTTAGGTGATATATTAATGGATATTAACAGAATGGTGAGTACAGATGGTGCTAGAGAGAATTTTTTTAAAATGGAAGAGGGAAAGAAAACGGATAATGTTTGCGCACTTCCAAACAGAAAGTCAAAATTGAGATTATATTGTCTGAGATACAGTAATATCGCTGTGATATTGGGAGGTGGTGGAGAAAAAGGTAAAGGACCGTATCAGGATTATCCTATACTTCTAAAAAATGTAGAACTTTTACAAGAAATATCAAGATTAATATATAAAAGAATAAGAGACAGAGAAATATACTGGGAAAATGATAAATTAAGTGGAAATTTAGAATTTAAAATTGAGGAGTAAAAAATGGCTGAAAATATTATATATAAAATAATTGAAAGCATTCCTGTATTCCGCAAGCGATTTCACAGGTTATCCCATGATTTAGCCGGATATTTATATCACGTTTTAAATGATAGAGGAATTAAACAAAATGAATTTGCTGAAAAAATGAAAAAAAGCGAATCAGAAATTTCTAAATGGTTAAGCGGATATCATAATTTTACTATTAAAACTATTGCAAAAATAGAATCGGAATTAGGGATAGAATTAATACAAGTACCATTTTATGAAAATATGGAAAATGAGAAGATAGATTATAAATATTATATAGAATCGAATACTGAGTTAAAATTACCAACAAAATACTATTTAAGCATTTTTAAACCTGATTTTTCGACCAATCTAAATAATAAGACATCGAAAGATTCAACTAATTTGATTTTTTCAGAATCTGTATATAATAAAGCTGTTAATTTTTAAATAAATAATTAAAATAATTAAAAATTGGAAACTCAAGTAAATTTAAATGTTACATATAAAATAATAAAAGTAAAAGTTCTTTCATATTCAGTATTATATAATGAAGACATTTTATCCGGAAAAAGAAAACCGGATTTTGTTTTTGATATAAGTATAACTAACAATATAAAATTTGATTTAAAAACTACTGAAATAATAGCATCTGTAAAAGTATATACCGATTCCGATAAAAGTGAATTGGCAGGCGAAATAAAGACATTAAACGAATTTGAAGTAATCAATTTTGATGAGGTAATAAAAAAAGAGGAAAATAAAATTAATATTCCAACAAATTTTTTAGCTACAATTATTGGATTATCAATTTCTAACACAAGGGGTATGATGATTGCAAAATCTACAGGTACAATATTAGAAAACGCAATTCTTCCAATTTTAAATCCATTTGATATAATTACTAAGATATCTACGGATCAGATAAACAATCCTTAATTTATTATAAAACAAATATTAACAATCATATCTTTTTCCAATTCCGGGTACAAATATTTAAGTATTTTATTTAAACTAAAATTCATAATTTTAAGGATAATTTACATTACTACTTTTTATGAAAAAATTATTTTTAGTTTTATTCTGTTTTTCATTTCTCTTCATTTCTAACAGTTACTCGCAGGAAATTAAAAGTTACAATGACCAGAAGGAAACAGTGACAAAATACCTTTCCGAAAGAGGCGAAATTTATTTCAGATTTTTCGTTTCTTCGAGGGATATAATCAAAAAGCTCGCAAACCGGATTTCCATCGATAATGTAAGAGATAACGTGGTTAATTACGAGGTGATTGCTTATGCAAATTCGGATGAGATGGAAGTTTTCAGGAAATACAATATTGACTTTGAAGTGATGGTTCCCCCTTCGCTGCAGTTCCCTGTTAAAACAAGCGGTGATATAAGGGAAATTATGGCCTGGGACGTTTATCCGACTTATGATGCTTATATTACAATGATGAATAACTTTGCGACTACCTATCCAAATCTTTGCAGGATAGTAAATATCGGTTCAACTGTGCAAGGCAGGTCAATGCTTTATGCGGTGATTTCAGACAGCGTGAACTTCAGAAAACCGAAACCGAGATTTATGTACACGTCTTCGATGCACGGAGATGAGACTACGGGTTATGTATTTATGCTTAGACTGATCGATACACTTCTTTCAAGTTATGGGACCAATCCAAAACTTACTGAACTTGTAAAAAATATAGAAATATGGATTAATCCACTTGCAAATCCTGACGGGACATATTACGGCGGGAACGGAACTGTTAACGGCGCAAGAAGAGGAAATTACAACAATGTTGATTTGAACAGAAACTTTCCTGATTTTTACGGAACTCCATCGGGCACAAGACAGGTCGAAACACAGAATGTAATGAATCAGCTTAACAGGTATAATTTTACTTTGTCGATGAACTTCCACGGAGGCGCAGAAGTCATTAACTATCCCTGGGATTGCGTACAGCCGCATCATCCGGATAATGACTGGTTTTTGAATCTTTCAAAGCGATACGTGGATACCGTGCACCTTGTAAATTCGACCTACCTGGATGATTATTTGAGCAATGACCCGGGAATACCCGGAATTACAAACGGCTGGGCGTGGTATTACGTTTACGGTGGCAGGCAGGATTATATGACTTTCTTCACAGGTGGCAGAGAAATTACGGCTGAGATTTCTTCTACAAAACTTCTTCCTCAGGCACAGCTTCCGGCTTACTATAATTACAATGTCCGCTCTTTGATTAATTATATGAAAGAGTGTCTCTACGGTGTAAGAGGTATAGTTACTGATTCAGTTACAAATCTTCCGTTAAAATCAAAAATAAGAGTAGCAAGTTTTGAATATATGAATGACAGCACTTCGGTTCGTTCAGATTCAACCTGCGGTGACTATCACAGGATGCTTAAAACCGGAACTTATACATTGACATTCAAGTCGCAAGGCTATTATCCGAAAACAATTTCAGGTGTTTACGTAAAAATGGATTCGACAACCGTATTGAATGTTAAACTAAGACCTATGGCAAGCGGCATTTCGGGAAATGAGTCACCGATATCTTTTATGCTTTCACAGAATTATCCGAATCCATTTAATCCTTTAACAAATATCAAATATTCTATTCCTGAATATGGAAAATGGAAAACAGAAAATGGTATGGTAACATTAAAAGTATTCGATTTACTTGGTAAAGAAGTAGTCGTATTAGTTAATCAAAAACAGTCGCCCGGTGATTATGAAATAAAATTCGACGGGGGTAAATTATCGTCAGGTATATATTTCTATAAACTTACCGCTGGTGATTTTTCGGATGTGAAGAGTATGATACTTATCAAATAGAAAACAGAAAATAGAAAATAGAAAACGGTAATCTTAGATTACCGTTTTTTTTTATGCTCTTAAACTGTTATTTATTATTTGCTATTTATTCTACAGTCACGCTTTTCGCCAGATTCCTCGGCTGGTCTACATTACAGCCTCTTGCTGCGGCTATATAATAAGACAGGAACTGCAGCGGAATGATATTGATAATCGGGGCAAAAAGTGCAAGTGTTTTAGGAACTCTTAATATGTGGTCTGCATAGCTTGTAATATTTTCATCACCTTCGCTTGCAATTGCAATTATCACTCCTTTTCTGGCTCTTACTTCTTCTATGTTTGATATTATTTTGTCATATGCCTTATCCTGAGGAGCAATAAATACGACAGGCATATTTTCATCTATCAGAGCAATCGGGCCGTGTTTCATTTCAGCAGCGGGATATCCCTCAGCGTGAATATATGATATTTCCTTCAGCTTCAGGGCACCTTCGAGTGCAACAGGAAAATTGAATCCTCTGCCGAGATATAAAAAGTTCTTTGCATCCTTGAATTTCATCGCGACCTTTTTATATTCATCTTTAAGGCTTACCATATGCGCAATTTTTTCGGGAATGTGTTTCAGTTCATTTGCAAGTTTAATAAGCGTTTCCGGAGTTTCTGTCTTTTTTTCGTTTGCTATCATCAGCGTTATCAGTGCAAGTGACATTACCTGGCTTGTAAAAGCTTTTGTAGATGCTACTCCTATTTCCGGTCCTGCATGAATATAAGTTCCCGCATCCACTTCCCTAGCTATTGTGCTCCCTATAACATTTACAACCCCGATGGTCGTTGCTCCGAATTTCCTTGCCTCCTTCAAAGCGGCAAGCGTATCGGCTGTTTCACCGCTCTGGCTGATCAGCAAAACAACATCATCGCTGTTTAGTATGGGCCTTCTGTACCTGAATTCGGATGCATATTCCACCTCAACGGGAATCCTGCAATAATGCTCAATCATATATTCGCCTACAAGAGCAGCATGCCAGGCAGTTCCGCAAGCAGTAATAATGATTCTCTTTGCATTATATAATTTTTCCTCGACACTCTGCAATCCGCCGAGCTTGGCAACTCCCGTATCGAAATTTATTCTGCCCCGGAATGTATTTTGAATTGTATCCGGCTGTTCGCAGATTTCCTTCAGCATGAAATGCTCATAACCGCCTTTTTCGATTTCATCGAGGAGAAAGTCAAGCACCTGATAATCCCTGAATATATCCTGATCTTCCACGGTTTTTAAATGAAAACTCCCCTTTTCCAGTGTCGCCATTTCACCGTCTTCAAGATAAATAACATTTTTTGTATGATTAATTATCGCTGCAGCATCGGACGCGACTATCATTTCCTGATTGCCGATTCCCAGCATCAGAGGACTTCCTTTTCTTGCTACAACTATTTTATCGGGTTCTTTAGAGCACAGACAGGCAATTCCGTATGTACCTTCGACTTCAAGCAATGCAAGTCTAACCGATGTCTCAAAATCATTTGTGTTTTTATAGTGATAATTTATCAGATTAGCAAGTATTTCTGTATCGGTATCGGTTTTAAACTTGTACTTTTCTTCTAACAGTCTGTTTTTAATCAGCTTGTAATTCTCAATAATTCCGTTGTGAACTATTAAAATATTTTCTTCCATATCAAAATGCGGATGCGCATTCGTGTCATTCGGTACTCCGTGAGTTGCCCACCTTGTATGGCCGATTCCAATGTTGCCGTTAAAAACATCTATATCGAGTTCAGATTCCAGGCAAGATACTTTCCCTGCCTTTTTAATGCTGATTAATTCATTTTTCTCATTTATTATTGAGACACCGGCAGAGTCATATCCCCTGTATTCCATCCTTTTTAAACCCTCCATTATTATCGGGAGTGAATTCCGCTTGCCGATGTATCCTACTATACCGCACATTTTTTATTCCTTTGTTAATTGGTTAATGTAAATTAATTATAAATTACCGTAAAAAAAATGATAACAAATATTTAATTAATAAAAAAAGAGCCTGCTAATATACAAAAATTACAGGCTCTTTGAAATTATAAAAATTTTTCTTTATCTTAATCCGAAAAATGATGCAGATGCTTCTGCAAATTTAACTAATGGAACAAAATACAATCCGAAGAAAATCGTCGGTACCGCAAACAGCATAAGCATCACATAACCACCGTATCCGTACTGCACTTTCGAATCGTAACCTTCATCAGGCTTCATCAGGAACATATATTTAACTACCTTTACATAGAAAAATAGAGATACAACGCTGTTGGCAAGCCCTATAAATGCAAGCCAGAGCATTTGCTTTTCTATCAATGCAGAGAAAATATAAAACTTTCCGATAAAACCTGCAGTTGATGGAATTCCAGATAACGCAAACATAAATACCACCATCGAAATGCTCACGAACGGCGAACGGTATCCGAGACCCTTCATATCCTCGATGTTGTCCGAATTCAGCCTGTTTGCAATCATCATTGTAGCATAGAAAGCTCCAAGATTCATAAATAAATATGCAACCAGATATATGAACATTGCTGTCAGACCTGCCTGGTTTGCAACGACTAATCCGAGCATTATATAACCGGATTGAGCAATGGATGAATATGCGAGAAGCCTTTTCATGCTCGTCTGCCAGACTGCAACGAAATTCCCTATAATCATAGATGCTACCGAAAGAACGATTATTATTTCTGTCCATTTGATTCCGTCAATTATCTGCCACGAACCGGCAACAAATGCAGATGATTTCAGAAACGTTGTTGCGAAAAACCTTATCATTACCGAAAATCCCGCTGCCGATGAAGTTACTGCCAGGAATGCGGTAACAGGAATCGGAGAGCCCTCGTACACGTCCGGTGTCCAGAAATGAAAAGGCACCGATGAAATTTTATATCCGAAACCAGCCGTAATCATAATCAACACAATGATAATCATCGGACTTGAAACAGTTCCGGTTGCCGTTAGTATTCTTGCAGTTTCGTATATGTTCATCGTGCCTGTATATCCGTATAAAAGTGACATTGCATAAATCATAATGCCCGAAGAAGCGGCTCCGTAAATAATGTATTTCATTGCTGCTTCGGATGAGCGCTTTTCCTTTTTGGTATAACCTGCAAGAACATATGAAGTCAGACTGACCAGCTCAAGTGACAAATACATCATAAGCATATTCACAGAGGAAGCCATCAAAAAAGCACCAAGGGCAAGTGACAGGAACAAATATGTGTGCTCGTTTTTGTGCTCGGCATCGCGGAATTCCTTTGATGAAACGGCAAACAAGAGAACGAAAATAGTGGAAAGTATGAAAAGGAATTTGAAGAATGAAGCATAAGGATCAATCACAATCATTCGCTTGAATAAACTCGCTTCCATACCGTACTGAAGATATACAAAGTATCCGCTTACGAGCAATCCTGCTATTGCCAGACCCGATACCACCAGCGATTTTTTCTTTAAAATCACATCAGCCAGTATGCAGACTATCAGCGTTATGATTAATACTGTCTCCGGTAAGAAATATGTTATTTTACTTAATATTTGCGGTTGCACTATTTTAATAATTTAAATTTAATTCAAATGCCAGATTATATTTACAAGCTGATTTACAGATGACGTCATCAAATTGATAAACGGCGAAGGGAATATCCCGAGAATAATTATTATAAGCAGAAGCGGAACAGTGCTTAATAATTCCCTACCGTTAATATCTGTAATTTCGTTCCACTTTTCGGGAAGAGTTCCGAAGAAAATCCTCTGAATAGTCCACAAAATATATGCGGCATTCAGAATAATTCCGAGCGTGGAAATTATTGTCAATACTCTGATAGTTTCGTTTTTGAATCCACCAAGAAATACGAATGATTCACTTATGAATGCGCTTAAACCCGGCAGCCCGATTGATGCAAAGAATGCAATAATTATAACTGCGAAGTATTTTGGCATCTTGTTGGCAAGTCCGCCGAAATCGTAAAGTCCCCTTGTATGTGCCCTGTCATAAATTATGCCCACACTCAAGAAGAGTACTGCCGTAATCGTACCGTGATTGAACATCTGGAACACCGCTCCGTTGAATCCTATCGCTGTTCCGGAAGCTATTCCCAGCATCACATAACCCATGTGCGAAATTGATGAATATGCAATGAGCTTTTTGAAATCCTTCTGAGCCATAGCACATAGTGCACCATAAATTATATTTATCATAGCAAGTATTGCCATCGGGTACATGAACCATACTGCAGCATCAGGAAATATCGGATAGGAAATTCTCATTATTCCGTATGAACCCATCTTCAGCAGAACGCCTGCAAGGATAACTGATATCGCTGTCGGCGCTTCCACGTGAGCATCAGGCAGCCAGGTGTGAAACGGAAATATCGGAACTTTGATTGCAAACCCTATGAAAAGCGCAACAAAAGCAAGATACCTTAAATTCGTACCAACTCCTCCGAGAAGTGAATTAGGATCAATTGCCGCAGGATTCATCAGCGTCAGCATATTAAATGTATGAAGCCCCGTTACCGGATCTTTTGAACTGAAATATAATCCGATAATCGTTATCAGCATGAATATACCGCCGAAGAAAGTGTAAAGGAAAAACTTGATGGCTGCATATTCCCTTCTCTCACCTCCCCAGATACCAATAAGGAAGTACATCGGAAGCAGCATTATTTCCCAGAATACAAAGAAAAGGAATAAGTCAAGTGCGCAGAATGTACCCATCATTCCGGTCACCAGGAAAAGGTACAAAATGTAATAACCCTTTTCGTTCCTTTTTATGCTGAAAGATGCAAGCACCCCTACAAATCCGATTATGGATGTTAGTATTATCATCGGCAGAGAAATGCCGTCGATACCCATCAGGTAATCAATGTTGATTGTACCATCCCATATCAATGCAGGAATATTTATCCAGGAAAGCTTTTCAACAAACTGAAAACTTTCAAGTTTATTTATCCCGGCTAAATCCTTATTGTAATTCATAAGGAGTACTACAGATAAAATAATCTGCAGTATCGGGAAAATCATTGCTACATACTTAATAGTCTTTTCATATGCCTTCGGTATGAAAATCAATATCAGCATTCCTATGACAGGAAGGAATACTATCCAGCTTAATATACCGATACCAAGTATTGGAAATTGTACCATTACTTTTGTTTATTAATTTATAATTTAAAAAACTGTTTAATTCATTAAAATCCGGCTGATGCTCAGCTAAATTACTTAGTGCCGAAAGAGGGAGTCGAACCCTCACGGGATTTGAGTCCCGCTGGATTTTGAGTCCAGTGCGTCTACCAGTTCCGCCATTTCGGCAAAAAAATTTTCAAAATCATTCGCCACGGAGGCACAGAGAAAAACTTATAAAAGAACTTACATTATATTCTTATGAATCTTATGAATCTTATGAATCTATCTGAACATAAAATAAAGAACTATTATGCCGAAAACTAAAAACATAATATAAGTCTGAATCTTGCCGGTCTGGAACTTTCTGAAAATCAATCCGAAGAATCCAACCAGTCCGCCTGTAAAATTAACAAGCCCGTCAACTACAACATTATCGAATTTTCCCGAACCGAATGATGTCCACCTTGTTACAGTCGCAGATCCGTTCACGACTCCGTCAACAATCTTGTTGTCAACCCAAGCACTGAGTCTCGATATTGCCATTGTGAATGAAATAACTGTAGCATCGTATAATTCGTCAAAATACCATTTGTTAAGCGAGAAATTGTATAATGGTTTTATCTTTTCAGTAAGCTTTTCGACATCAACTTTCTTCCAATGATAGAATACATAAGCCAGCAATATTCCAAGACCGGCTATTGCCAGGGAAAGGAACATTGCTGGATAGTGAGCGTGATGCAGCATTTCAGTGTATTCAGCCCTGTCAACAATGTGATATATCATTCCCTTTGTTCCGGTCAGCAATGATTCCGGTGTTTTCATCATCTGCATAATCCAGCCGGAATCCGCTCCAATAGGATTGAAGGAGAACACTACGAATGTCGATAATGCCGCTAAAATTATCAGAGGCAAAGTCATCTGTATAGGTGACTCGTGGCAATGGTCATATTTTTCCTTATTTCTCGGCTCGCCCAGGAATGCAATTATCAATAACCTGAACATATAAAATGCCGTCATACCCGCTACTGAAAATCCTATTATCGGAATTATATATGTAATCCCTCCGTTGATATTTGCAAATGCCATAGTTGCGGCAAGTATTGAGTCCTTGCTTAGAAAACCCGATGTGAAAGGAACTCCGCAAAGCGCAAATGTTGCTATTAAAAATGTCCAGTATGTTATGGGCATCTTCTTCCTTAATCCGCCCATTTCCCTTATATCCTGAACGTGGTGCATTCCGAATATGACTGAGCCGGCGGTTAAGAACAGGCAGGCTTTAAAGAAAGCGTGTGTTACCAGATGAAACATGCCGAAAGACATTGCACCAACACCGATTGCCATTATCATATATCCTAACTGGCTGATTGTCGAATAAGCAAGCACCTTCTTAATATCATTCTGAGTTATAGCTATCGTAGCAGAAATAAATGCGGTTATTGCCCCTATAAATGTTACAAAAGTAAGAGCATCCGCCGAAAGCATTACAAAAATTCTTGCAGTCAGATAAACACCTGCGGCAACCATGGTTGCGGCATGGATTAATGCTGATACGGGCGTCGGACCTTCCATAGCGTCCGGAAGCCAAACGTGCAGCGGAAACTGTGCCGATTTGCCGATTGCTCCGCAAAATAATAATATTCCAGCCGCTGTCAGCAGTCCGCCCTGAAGTTTTCCTGCCTCTATTCCTGCAAAAATATCCGTAAATGTAAATGTACCTAATGTTAAAAATATTATCATTATTCCAAGGAAAAATCCAACATCTCCCACTCTGTTTACAATGAAAGCTTTCTTTGCCGCTTCCTGCGGTGCTGGCTTCTCATACCAGAAACCGATTAATAAGTAAGAGCTCACTCCTACAAGCTCCCAGAATACGTACATTAACAGCACATTATTGGTTAGCACCAGCCCCAGCATCGAAAAAGTGAACAGGCCCAGGTATGAAAAATATTTCTTATACTTTGCATCACCTTCCATGTACTTTACCGAGAACAAATGCACGAAAGCGCTTATTGCATTCACTACTATCAGCATGATGGAAGAAAGCTCATCAATAACAAAACCCGCAGTGAAATTCAGATTTCCCTTGCCCAGGTTAAACCAGTCAACCGTATAAGAATATTTACCTGTCTGCGCAAATGCAAAAAACACAATCAGGGAAAGCGCCAGATTGATAAATAACAGCGATACGGCAATGAAGTCCCCTTTTCTCGGAAGCTTATTGCCGAAAAATGCCAGCAGCAAAAAAGAAAACATTGGAACCAGCAGTATAACTAACGGAAGATATTTTAAAGTATAATCCATAATAATTATTAATCTTTCATAGTATTAGCCTCATCCACATTTACCGTGGAGAAGTGATTATATAAATTTAGTACTATCGCTAAAGCGATTGCGGCTTCGGCAACTGCAAGGATAATTACAAATATCGTGATAAGCTGCCCGTCCACTCCTAACCCGCCGAAATGAGAAAAAGCAACAAGGTTAATGTTTGCTGCATTCAATATCAGCTCGATTCCCATTAAAATAAGAATTGCATTTCTCCTGGATATAAGCGCAAAAAGTCCGAGCCCGAACAGTATCGCGCTGACTATTAAGTAATGATGAAGACCAATTTCCATAATTAAAATCTTAAGTTTTTATTTTGTTTTTCTTGCATACATTGCCGCACCGATTAAGGCAATCAGTAACACTACCGATGCAATTTCAAAAGGTAGTAAATAACCGGAAAGCATCTGCCTTCCTATTTCTCCCACCGTTGATTCATATACCACCGGAGTCTTAATTCTCCAGTTCGTGGTAAGCATCACAAAAAGAAGTATTGCCGTTATTCCTACCGTAAAAATCACAGACGGAATAATATTCAAAATCCTTATTTTTATCTCCACGTCAGTAACTTTCTGTGTAAGCATAATACCGAAAAGCATTAGTATCAGAATACCCCCGATGTAAACCATCAGCTGGGTGACTGCAATGAAATCTGCTTTTAGCAATATATAAAATGCGGCAATGCCAAACAGAGTAACAAAGAGCGAATATGCCGAGTGAACAATGTTTTTAGCCGTTACGACATATACAGCCGATACTATTGTTAAAAACGCAAATACATAAAATAAAACTGTGGAATAAGTCATATCTTAAAATTTAAGATTCTTTTGTTTCGTTATTTTCAGGCTTTGTATCCTTTTTCGGCTCTTCCGCCGGTTTAACTGCAGGCGGTGCAACTGCTTTCTTTTCAGCCGCTTCTTTAGCCGCCAATTCTTTTTTCTTTAACTGCTCTGCAGCAAACTCATCAGCTTTCTTTCTTTTTTCTGCTGCCTGCTCCGGAGTCAAGTCAGTAAACTCATACAATAATCCATCTCTTGTAAATGAGGAGAATTCAAAAACATCAGTCATGTAAATACATTCAGTGGGACACGGGAAAACACAAAGCTGGCAGTAACAGCATTTTGCAAAATCAATAGTGAACTTCGGTACAAATAATGCCTTCTTCTTTCCCTGGGATGTTGTACCTGTCTTCCCTACTATATCTCCGGGAACTGCCTTTATTGTCTCAATCTCGATACAGCTGACAGGACAGGCCTTTGCGCACTGGTCGCAGCCTATGCAGTCATCCATATTGACAAAAAGTCTGTTCCTTTCGCGCTCGGGAAGCTGTAATTTCTGCTCAGGATACATTATAGTCACTTTCTTCTGGAACATGTGCCTGAAGGTAATTGACATCCCTATCAATATCGTCGAGATTGTCTGATATATGTTTTTAAAATAAACTTTCATATAATTATAAATTCATTTTATACTACTAAATAAAATCCGATTACAAATATTATAACTAATGATATCGGTATTAAATACTTCCAGCATAAATGCATCAGCTGGTCAACTCTAAGTCTCGGCAGTGTCCACCTTAACCAGATCATCACGAATACAAAGAATAAACCTTTACCTATAAACCAGGCAAACTGCATCCACGGCGTGTTGAGGAAAGGTATTGCATCACCAAACGGTGACTGCCATCCTCCGAAGAACAAGGTTACCAGCACACCTGAAACTGCAAACATCTGCGCATACTCTGCGAACATAAACATAACCATCTGCATACCCGCATATTCAAGATGTACGCCGGCTACTATTTCAGAATCGGCTTCCACTATATCAAAAGGTGTCCTGTTTGCCTCAGCCAGAGTCGATATGAACAAAATCAATGCCGCCGCTACCATGAAAGGAATAATGATCACTTTCGATAAACCGCCGGGTCCGCCCATTACAAACCAGTTCTGAATTCCGCCTGCCTGAAGTTCGCTGAACTTCTGCATGCTGAGCGTTCCCGCAAGCATCACTACGTTTAATGCTGCCAGTGCAGTCGGGATTTCATAACTGACTATCTGGGCAACCGACCTCATACTTCCGTATAATGAATATTTATTATTCGATGCCCAGCCTCCCATTAGCATGCCAATAACGCTGATGGATGTTACTGCAAAGAAATAAAACAGCCCGATATTCAAATCTACTCCAACATAAATACTGCTGAACGGAATAATTGCATATCCCAGTAAGGTACCCGTAAATACAACAAAAGGCGCTACATTGTACAGCAGTTTGTCTGCCCTGAAAGGCAATACCATTTCCTTCTGAAGAAGCTTGAGAGCATCTGCAACCACCTGTAAAACACCCGTTCTGCCGCCAACCCGGTTTGGCCCGGGCCTGTTCTGCATGAATGCTGATATTTTTCTTTCTGCCAGTACCGCATATAAAGCAAACACTACAACAAAGGCAAAAAGAGGAATGGGAATAATTAAATCCTTTATTAATTCATTCCCGAATGTGTCTAATAAAAACTTGTCCAAAATATTGTATTTTTTAAAAAATTTTTTTTATTTTTTTTTATCTGTCAATACAACCTAAAACTATATCGAAACTGCCGAGAGTCATTACTACGTCTGCAATCATATATCCCTTCGATAATGCCCTTATCATACTGAGGTTGCAGAATGATGGCGAGCGCGCCTTTATCCTGAAAGGATTCAGACTGCCGTCGCTGATTATATAATATCCGAGCTCGCCCTTGGGAGTTTCTGTCCTTGCATAAACTTCCCCGACAGGCGGCTTTACGCGCTTCGGCACCTGCGCCTGAACATCACCTTCGGGTATATTGTCTATTGCCTGCTCTATAATCTTTACTGATTCTTCCAGTTCGTGAATCCTGACCATATATCTGTCCCAGCAGTCGCCTAATGTTCCTTTTAATCCCTGTCCTATCGGAATATCAAAATCAAATTTATTGTAAATTGAATACGGCTCATTCTTCCTTAAATCGAATTTTATTCCCGAGCCCCTTAAAGTCGGTCCGCAAGCTCCCGCGTTTATTGCATAATCAGCCGGAAGAATTCCGATATTTGCTGTTCTTTCTATGAATATCTTATTAAAAGATAAAAGGTTATTTAACTCCGTTATTTTGGGTTTAAAAAATTTTATGAATTCCTTTACCTTCTGCTGAAAATTCGATGGTATATCGTGAGATAAGCCGCCTATCCAGAAATAATTGTATAAAAGCCTTGCCCCGCAGGTGATTTCAAACAGCTCAAGTACCCTTTCCCTTGTTGCCATGCAGTAAAGAAAAGGAGTAAATGCTCCCGCATCGTTTCCGTATGTGCCTATGGCAATAAGGTGTGAGGCAATCCTCTGTAACTCTGACATTATTACCCTGATATACTCTACTCTTTCAGGCACTTCTATTCCGAGAAGCTTTTCCATTCCAATAACGTAACTGAGCTCATTGCTCATCGAATTCACATAATCCATCCTGTCCGTGTACGGTATTACCTGGGGATATGTCATCGCTTCGCAGTGCTTTTCAAAACATCTGTGCAGGTAACCGATATACGGTTTCACATCTATGACAATCTCTCCCTCCAAAGTTAACTGAAGCCTTAATACTCCGTGAGTGGACGGATGCTGCGGCCCCATGTTCAATATCATTTCTTCGGTTCTGATTTCAGCCATATAATTTTATATTGTCTTAAATTTCTTATTAATAAGGAATTTTCATTCCGTTGTAAAATTCAGGTACTTTAAAGTCTTTTCTTAACGGATGCCCTTCCCAGTCCTCGGGAAGCAGTATCCTTCTTAAATCCGGATGGTTCTCATATACTATTCCCATTAAATCATACGATTCCCTCTCGTGCCATTCTGCAGCCGCCCATATATCATAAACGGAAGGAACGATTGGGTTGCTTTTCGGAACTATGACTTTCAGGACAATCTTGTGATTTAATGCAAATGAATAGAGATGATATACCGATGCAAGATTATCCTTGTCGTAATCCACTCCGCTAAGACAGCTTAAATAATCAAACTGAAGCCTTTCCTCATCTCTAAGGAAAAGACAAACGGCGTGAATCTTTCCTGTTTCAACAGTTATATATGGATCTACAGGCTTATCCGTTACAGGTTCTCCGATTCCCTCATCGAATGCTGATTTCAATAATTCCTGAATTTCTTTAATATCCATTTTAAAATTTTAATTTACTTTTTTTGCCAAAGATTGTGTTCTTATTTTTTCCTGAAGCTTAATTAATCCTTCGAGAAGAGCTTCCGGCCTCGGCGGACAACCCGGCACGTAAACATCTACGGGAATTATTCTGTCAACGCCTTTTAATACGTGGTAACCGTGCTCCCAGTATGGGCCTCCGCAGTTTGCACAGCTTCCCATCGAAATGCAGTACTTTGGTTCGGGCATCTGCTCCCATAATCTCTTGATTCGCGTTGCCATCTTTAGAGTTACCGTTCCAGATATCAGAATGATATCAATATGCCTCGGTGAAGGTCTCGGGATTATTCCGAACCTGTCAAGGTCGTAATGCGATGCGGAAGTCGCCATCATCTCGATTGCGCAGCACGCAAGACCGAAGAACATTTGCCACATTGAATTCAACCTGCTCCAGTTGAGAAGCTTGTCAGCGGACGTAATTAGTATATTGCCGCTTTCAAAAGGTTCTATGTGAGCATCAAGTTTATTTAAAATACCCATATATATTAATTTCCGGCTTTAAAAATTTCTCTGTCTAATTTTGGAATTTCAGGCTGCGGTTTATCCCACTGAAGGTCGCCCTTTGCCCATACATAAACAAGACCGACTATCAGAACAAGAAGAAATGCTGCCATTTCTATGAATGCAAGCATCCCTATCTCTTTAAAAACCACCGCCCAGGGGAAGAGGAATACTATTTCAACATCGAATATGATGAATATCAAAGCAGTAATGTAAAACCTGATGTTGAATTTTACCCAGGTCTCCCCGACTGTGTCTTCTCCGCATTCGTATGTTGTGTATTTTCCTTTGGTGGGCCTTTTAGGACTTACTATCCAAGCTGAAACTAATGCAATCGCTACAAATCCTAACGCAAATATCAGGAAGATTAAAACTTGTCCATAATCTGAATACATTTTAAATTCCTCTTTTAAAAATATTATGAAGTATGAAATTACTTAAAATTATTAATAAATAAAACTTATTTCTCCGGTATAGTATACAGTAATTTTTTTTGTATTGAATTCTTCCACACTTTCGATTTTAATTCCGCCGTCTTCCGTTATATCCAGAACTTTACCGCTTATTTCAGTATTATCAAGCGTCTTGCGGAATCTGACTTCCTTGTCCATGAGAAATGAATTGCTTTTCCAGATATCAAGAAGCTCTTTTTTCCTGCTGAGTATATTGAAATTCGAGTAGAATTCCTTTACAATTCTGCAAAGTAAATCCTCAAGCTCGAATATTATCCCGGTCTCTAGCCTTAGTGATGTTGCTTTGTGTATAATCGCATCTGAAAATTCTTTCTGGTTCACGTTTATCCCCACGCCAATTATAAATTTTTTCTCAGCGCTGTTAATGTTTTGAACTTCCGATAGTATTCCTGCAAATTTTTTCCCTTTTATCATCATATCGTTCGGCCATTTTAATGAAAAATATCTGTGCATGTAATCCGGAAAAATTTCTTTAATTGCTTTCATTACTATGTAGGATACATAAAAATTCACCACAAAAAGATCTTTCTTCTCTATCTGAAAATTTTTTACAATCGTAAATGTAAGATTGTTGTTCTCTATCGATTCCCAGATTCTGTCGAATCTGCCCCTGCCTTCATATTGATTTGATGTAATTACAAGGTTGTCGCTTTGTAAATTATTCTCTTTCGCATACTTGTTCGTGGAGTGCAGCTGGGGAAAGTATACAACATTCTTTAAGCCGGTCTGTAGCAGGCCTTCTTTCACTGTCTTAATATTCATAAAAATTAAAGCTTATTGCTAAAATAGCAGAATTAAAAATTGATTAAAATGAATTTCAAACGAAGATTTTGACGCAGGATTTGGATGTTAGCAGTAATTTTTATTTTACTTTCTTTTAGCAGGACCTACTTCTTCAACCTTTCTCTTTTTTTCCTCGCCTTTGTTCTGTGGCTTGGATTTTGCTTTCTGATTATCTTTTTCTGTTTCTTCTTCTTTTATATATTCTTCCTCTTTCTCGCTTTCTTTTTCTTTTTCTATGATTTTTTCCGGTACTCCGGAATATGTAAGCGCCAGATAACAATCAATCCTGCCGTATCCCATGTATTCATCCCAGCCGTCGGTATCTTCTCTCGGATCGCCTACTCCATCCCTGGCTGTCGCACACATTATATTTTCTAATTCTTCAGGAGTCCTGCCCGGATTTTGAGATAATAAAAGCGAAGCAAGAGCGCTCACTATTGCAGTTGACTGTGAAGTTCCGCTCCAGTAAGAATCAAGATTTTCGAAATCACTGTAATCAACCCCGTAAACCTTGTTTCCGGGTGCAGTCACTTTAATGTGCTTGCCCCAGCAGCTTCCGCCTCCCCAGGTAAACTTTTTGCACCTCTTGTCATCTGTATCAGTTGCGCCAACAGCAAATACACCTTTATATGCTGCGGGGTAATAATCTTTGTTATTCGCTTTATTCATCATAGCTGCTGCTATGAAAACTTCCTTTCCTGTAGCATATTCTACTGCCGCTTTAAGCGTTTTTGAATAATCAACTCCGCCTTCGCTCATATTAATTATCTTAGCTCCGTTGTCAACCGCATATTTTATCGACTTGGACCACCATTCGTATTCTCCGCTGTTCTCATCACTTAGATTTTTGCAGTTCATCAGCCTGGATTTCGTGTTTACTCCCGCAAATCCATATGTGTTATTCATCGTCGAACCGATTGTGCTTGCAATATTTGTTCCGTGACCGAATCCGTCTTTGTTGTTCTTTGTATCATACGCAAAATCCCAACCTTTAACATCATCAATATACCCGTTTCTGTCATCATCCTTTCCGTTGTATGGAATCTCTTTTTTGTTTACCCATAACCTGCCCTTTAAATCAGGACTGTCATCATTTATACCGGAATCAAGAATGGCTATTATTATTTCCTCGTTTCCAAGCTCAATATCCCAGCTTTTTGTCATATTTATATCTGCACCTACTTTTGCCCTTCCGCCTGAACTCGGATTTATTTTGCCTTCGTTTTTCAGATACCATTGCTTTCCAAAAGCTTCATCATTCGGAACTGTTAAATTTTCCAGACTGTATGGATTTCTGCCTGTTCCCTTCTCTCCGGCAGCAATGCCAATGTAGTTAGGCTCACTGTATTCTATATTTAAATCACTATTATATTCAGATGTTATCTGCATTATATCTGCACCGGGCTCTAAATAGAAAACGTAAATTCTGTCCATTCCAAGATTTCTGTATAGTGCTTCATCACCATTATTCAAATCAAAAACTTTTTTAATCTTTTTTATCTTATACTTTGAATTTTTCTCGTCTATGCTCTGAATGCCCGTATAAACAGATACTTCTCCGGTTGCTTCTGATATTTTTAATTCCTGCCTGGTTTGAACTAAAAACTTATTCTTTGTAAAAAGCGATTCACCTACCGTATTTTCTGTTGTGTTCAGGTAAATCGGAGTAAAAGCAGTAACTAAAATCAAAAAAACCGAAAATCTTATTTTACGGTATATTATCATTTTGTTGTTTTCTTAAAGTTTGTGAATTTAACTCAAAAATTATAAAAAATAAATGCTATTATTATCAATTTTCTTTAAATTGATAAATAAATTTTAATATATTATATTGTATAACTTATATATAATGAAAATTATATGAAAAAACTCTATTTTTTTATAGTATTAATGCTGGGATTTTGTTTCAATATAAATGCCCAGTGGGAATTGCAGTATACAGGTTTTGTAAATACTCTTCACGGAGTAATATTTGAAAGCAGCAGCGGTGTAGGAATTGCTGTCGGTGAGCAAGGCAGAATTCTTAAAACAGATGACGGCGGCTATTTCTGGTGGAGCGTTAATCTGACAATCGGTACTTTCTTTAAACCGGTTAAGTATGCCGGCACTGGTACAATGATGACAGGCGGCTATCTGGGTTATATGGCTCGCTCTACTAACGGCGGAGATTCCTGGTCACAAATATCAAGCCCTACAACAATGCAGATAAACGGCATTTCGTTTGTAGATGCAAATACCGGATTTATAACAGGATATTCAGGACTTTTAATGAAAACAGTAAACGGCGGTTTAAACTGGACAATTTCCTGGCTGCCATATACAATGCTCGATATTCATATGTTCAACGCAACAACGGGTATTGTTTGCGGTTCGGGTGGAAATATTCTGAAAACCACTGACGGTGGAGCTACCTGGACTCCAAGATATACGAATCCGCCTTTAAGCTTTGACTTAAACGGTATGGCTTTCCTTAATGCCTCTACAGGAATGATTGTCGGTAATTCGGGAACTATTCTGAAAACTACAAATGCCGGAAATACCTGGAGACTGGCGGATACAAACCATCTGACCTATAATTCCCTTTTCAGAGTATCTTATCCTGCCGCCAATAGAATTACCTGCGTCGGCGGTGCAGGAACAATACTTACTTCGACTGACGGTGGAAACACCTGGACTCAGCAATATGCCGGAACTTCTGCAATTCTTTATGCCGTTCATTTCCGTGACGAAAATAACGGATGCGCTGTTGGTGAAAGCGGAGTTATTATCACCACAACAAACGGCGGTGCTGTTTTCGTAAATCCCATTAGCTCTGAAGTACCGGATAAGTATTCGCTTAAACAGAATTATCCGAATCCGTTTAACCCCGTTACTAAAATCAAATTCGATATTAAGAAAAATGAATTGGTTACTCTGAAAGTTTTCGATATTCTCGGTAAAGAAGTGGTTACTCTTGTAAATAACAGATTACAACCCGGTACATACGAAACCTCCTTCGACGGAACCAGAGAGAAATCAGGCGTTTATTTCTACCGCCTGCAAACGGAGAATTATTCGGAAACCAAAAAAATGATTCTGGTAAAATAATAATAATTCATACATTGATAATTTTAAAAAGCTCTTTTATATTTATGAAAGAGCTTTTTAATTTTTGTTAAAATGAAAAATTTATTTATTTTACCTTTCCTGATTCTTTTTATTTTTAATTCAGACTGCTCCTTTTCACAATGGTCTGTTTACAGTCTTCCTTATAGCGGTCTTGCTTACAGAACAGATTTTCTGAACCTGAATACAGGGGTTGCCTGCGGTCATTCTCTTATGCCGGTTTTTAGCGGGAATATATTTTACACAACAAATTCAGGTGCCAACTGGAATTTATCTTCTTTCCCTCCGGATATCAGAGCTGTTTCGGGTGTGTATTATATCAATCCTTCATTGGTACTTGCTTGTGGCGCGCAAAACGGATTTTTATATAATACACCTTTTTCCGGTTTTAGTTTATCAGGCAGCAGGTTAAGCAAAAATTCACTCGCAAAAGGAATTTCCTCCCGCTTCGAATATTATAAAGGGTTATTGATGAAATCCACAAATGCGGGTATTATCTGGACAAAGGTTGGTAACCCGGATTCATTGACAGGTTATATAAATGATATTCATTTCTTTGATGCTAATACGGGATATGCTGCAATAGACACAAATCCATCGGGATACCCTAAAATCTGCAAAACCACTAACGGAGGACTTAACTGGCAAAAACTGTTTAAACTTGACAGCAATTTTATCACAGAAAACATACATTTTCTTGACCTTAATACAGGATTCTTCTGCGGATATCAAATAGACTCGATGAGCGTCCACTCTTCTATTTACAGAACTACAAACGGCGGCATAAACTGGTCGCAAAAAAGATTTCCATATACTCAGGATATTTATGAAATATCTTTCTTCAATTCTACAACAGGAATTGCTGTCGGCGGTCCGAACGGACAGCAGTTAGGTACAAAAATATTCAGGACAACTAATTCAGGCATTACCTGGGATTCCGTGTTTTTCTTCCCTGATTATGTCCCTGAATTTATAAAAACACTCAGCGGAACAGGCACTGCATTTGGTTCAGGTTATCTGGCATATGATACTATGACCGTATTTTCAAAAACCTGCACATTTAAATCCACAAATTACGGACTGAACTGGGTAACAAAAACCTTCACAACAAACAGGCTGATTGTGGACGGAAATCTGATTGACCAGAATAACTTTTTTATGAGCGGAGGCGATTTAGGTACACCTGCAGTCATTCTAAAATCAACTAACGGCGGTAACGTATTCGTAAATCAAATTGGAAATGAAATACCTGCTTCATATAAATTATCTCAGAACTTTCCGAATCCGTTTAATCCCTCAACTAATATCAGATATAAAATACCTGAGATTACTTTCGTGACTTTAAAAATATATAATATCCTCGGTAAAGAAGTTTCAATTCTGGTAAACGGAAAACAAACTCCCGGTGAATATGAAGCAACCTTTGACGGCAGCAGCCTGAGCTCAGGTATCTATTTCTGTACTCTCAGAACTGATAATTTCAGTGATACAAAAAAAATGATAATGATTAAGTAATATTTATTATTTATATTTCACGAAAAATTACTCTGCCGAATCTCGATAAAAAATACTGGGAAAGCAAATATCTTAATGATGAAGCCGGATGGGATATTGGAAGCATTTCCCCTCCGCTGAAAGAATATTTCGACCAGCTTACGAATAAAAAACTTAAAATCCTCATTCCCGGTTGCGGAAATGCATACGAGGCGGATTATCTATATGAAAACGGTTTTAAAAATGTATTCGCCCTCGACTGGGCAGACAATGCAATTTCGGAATTCCGAAAGCGCGCGCCTCACTTTCCTGAAAAAAATATTTTTAATGAAGATTTTTTCTCGCATAAAGAAAGATATGATTTGATTATCGAGCAGACTTTCTTCTGTGCAATTTTTCCGAATGACAGGATGAAATATGCTAAAAAAGTTCATCAGCTTCTGAACCCGAACGGACGCCTTGTAGGGCTTCTATTTAACCACGAATTCGGTAACGACTTTCCTCCATACGGGGGAACTGAAGAGGAATATTTAAGAATTTTTAAACCGTATTTTTTTATTAAACAATTCTCCGCCGCAACCAACTCCATAAAACCGCGCGCAGGCAGAGAGTTATTTATCAACTTCATAAAACTATGACCAAAAAAAATTTCCACGAAATTATCTGTACAAACTGCGAAAGCTCTTTCTGGATAAATGACGCATATTCCTTTTTCAATAAAAAACAGGTTTGTGCTAACTGCAAAGCCGAAATAAAAACCGGTGATGCAGGACTCACAGAGCAGGTAGTTATCGGGCTGAGAAGAAAAGCGTCTCTGCGTGCAATTAAAATGGCGCAGGCGGCTAAAAACTCCAGCCAGCACGTTGCAAAAAAATTCGTGAAAAGAGTCGCTAAGGAAAACGGACTGAAAATGAATACAGATGTTACGTCTGTAGTGAATTTCTTCGTCAGAATGGTTGTCAGCGGCTTGCTTGGACTTGCACTCGTGGGCATCGGCAGTATTTACTATCCCGACCTCCAGAAAGTTGCCGCTCCGGTCGTGTGCGACGGCGATTTTAAAATAGAAGTCGTGGAAAAACTTGACACAAAAACCGAAGGCGAGCGCAGCAAGGGTGCTGTAATAGTTGCTACCTGCGACGACGAGGATATCTCAAAGAAAACTTTCTATGCATCGGTGGGAATTTATGGGCTCGGAATCTTCGTACTGCTGACTATCAGGAAAGCGATTTTCTGATTTTAAATTTATATTCTATCTGGTTTCCGCCGTTTATTGTGTTTGTATCCTCTTTAGCAAACATCACAATCAGCAATTAATTTGTATTGTATTGTTTCTTCAGTTCAGCCCACGGATTTAGGGCTTGTGTGATAATTAATAAATTACCCCACCGTTTACAAGGCTGTGTGATTATTCGAATTTGCAAATCCCGCAGGGATGAAATTATTATAGAAAATTGATAAATGAATAGAAATCAAACCCTGTAGTTGTATTGGTTCTTCAGTTTAACCCACGGATTTAGGGCTTGTGTGATAATTAATAAATTACCCCACCGTTTACAAGGCTGTGAGATTATTCGAATTTGTAAATCCCGCAGGGATGAAATTATTATAGAAAATTGATAAATGAATAGAAAT
>JACREY010000012.1 GCA_016218085.1 Ignavibacteriota bacterium | reverse complement strand
GAAACAAAGACTGTAACCGGTTGTTGTTCCTGTTGCTCCGCACTGCTCCATCGATATCGCAAGGGGCTGGGTCGGATTGTATGCAAACGGATGGTCTAATGTAAATTCAAGCCAGGTATTTACCGCGGCATATAATGTTACTGTATCTCTCTTATATACAGTATCCCACGCTCCAGTTATGAATGAACCTGACGTAACAAATTCACTCGGAACGTGCTGAAGCATAATCTTAAATGTCGAATATGTCGCAGGACCTAATGGATATGTTGCTGCTATGCGGAAATATATTTTCGTAATATTTCCTGCCGGTGCTGGTGAGGGGGTTCCAAATGTTCCCGCAGGTATTACCGTCTGTGACATTTTACCACCGGGAACATTCAACGGGAACATATTATTCACAGTTCCGTTATTGTAATTATAGTACTGTGGTTGCGCCTGTATTGCAAGTACAAAAGCAAACAATAATACTATCGAAAGTAATGCTTTTTTCATTCTTACTCCCTTCTATATTTTTTTATGGTTTGTTAAGTTTTTAATTTTATAATAACTGCATAATTTTGCAGCACTACAAAAAAAAATAATTTAATATTTTTAAAATATTCTTCTTTTTAAACCTTAAATAACAGTTTTCCTGACTTAAATTTCAGGATATGAGAGTTCCTTTCGGTAATGTACTTTACCGCATTTCAAAAGCCTTACATTCTTGCAGTCTCGTAAGAAAGTTTAAACAAATTATCCCATCGGGTAAAAAAACCTATATTCAGATTTTATAATACACTAAAGAGACAGAATAAATGTCTTTTTACATATTGCTATTTAATTCATTTTTTTTAAAAAATCAATGTAAAAATATAATAGAAAATTAAGGAAATATATTTTAAATATAAAATTTATAACAAAAGATGAAGAATTATTACCGTATTTGCTGTTTTATATTTTTTTATAAAAGCAAAAAGAGAAAGCTAAAGAAGAGAAAGTATTCGGTAAATTTAAGTAATACATATTATATCGAATACTAATAAGGATATAAATAAAAATGTAAATTTTGAATTTTGGAAAATATAACCTTAAAACATTACGTAAAACTTTCGCTTTGGATAAAATCGTCAGGAACTGGAAACTGCTAACAACGCAAAACAGCCCGAAAAAAAGTTGATTTTCGGGCTGCTTTTAGCGGAATCGACAAGACTTCCCGAGTACTCGGGACGACCTCCTGAGTTAAATTTCTTTATTAATAATTTTTCTCAAAATATCTTTGTTCTTTATTCTTTTTAAAGCAAATTCTCTTTTCAGTGCTTCGGATTTTGATGTATACTCTTCATAATAAACTATTTCCCATGGAATGTAAGCTTTTGTGGATATGCTTCCGCCAGAATTGTGCCGGTTAAGTCTTATGGTGAGATCCTCACACGAACCTATATAATACCGGTCTTTGATTTTACTTTTTATAATATAAGTAAAGTATGGCATAAATGAAAAACGCCAATATCAATTAAATATTGGCGTTTTTGCGGAATCGACGAGACTCGAACTCGCGACCTCCTGAGTGACAGTCAGGCGTTCTAACCAAACTGAACTACGACTCCGTAAAATCTTTTATTAATTTAGAATAAAAATCTTTATTCTTCTGTTTTTTCAAAAACCGTTCCCTTTTTAACGCTTCTGTTTTATTATCATACTTTTCGAAATAAACAAGTTTCCATGGTACTTTCTTCGACGTGTATGTACTCAATCCTTTATTATGATAAATGAGACGGTTTTTCAAATCCTATGTAAATCCAATGTATAAGGATTTGTCTTTGTCACTTTGTATTATATAAGTAAAGAACATATTAATTCATTTTGAGACCTCTCCCGAGTGCTCGGGATCAGGCGTTCTAACCAAACTGAACTACGACTCCGTTTTAGAATTGTAAAAATAACTTAATTATTTAAAATTTGCAATACTATAAATCTGATTAAATACACCAAAAATATACTATTTTTAATGGAATTTTAATAATCAGGGAATTCCGATATCTTATTTTTTTTTGCGACTTTTTTATGACCCGTGCGTCATTTCTTTTAAAGGAGATAAACAGCTATAAATACCCGGGATGTACATAGTTTTCTCGCTTTGCTTAAACCCGTTTACAGCAGCGCTCTTAATTACTGTATCGGTCTTTGCAGAAAAGGCAATTTAAACGAAGCCGAAGATATTTTTCAGGACAGTCTTCTGAAAGCTCTCGAAAATTTCACTGACCTGTTCGAGGATGATAAGTTCAAAAACTGGCTCTTTACCATCATCACAAATACTTACATTTCCTTCTACAGGAAAAAAATCTTCAGGAAATTTCTCAGCATTGAGGAATATCAGGATATCGGAAAGCTTCACGGCTTAATTCAGGAAAATCTGCCGGGTGAAATTCATACCGGTCTCTATCTCGCCCTTTCCGGAATTAAGGAGAAAGAAAAAATTTCTTTCCTGCTTTTTGAACTGGGAGGTTTCTCCATCGAGGAAATACAGAAAATTCAAATGGAAAAAAGCGCCTCTGCCGTAAAATCAAGATTAAGCAGGACCAGAAAAAAGTTAAAAGCTCTGATAAATAAAATTGAGAAAAACAATTTCAGGATTAAACAGACAGAACTGGCAGACAATCTTGAATCCGAAACATTGAATATTATTAATAAAATCAAACCCGAAAATCAGGGAGGTTGAAATGGAAGACTTTATAAAAAAACTTAAAGAGAAAAATCACGATAATAGTTTTGAAAAAACTTCCGGATGGCTGACAGAATCCTCTCGAAAACTTAACTTAAAAAAATTAAACAGGAGAAAATCTAAAATGAAAGAATATATCTTAAAACACAAAATCCAGTTCGCAGTTATTATCCTTGCCGCTATCCTCATTGCAGCCTGCAATATGCCCGTTACCCAGAGCGATACGGTCGGCTATGCCCTTTCCTGGACAACTTCCGGAACCGATAATAAAACAGTCGCGGATAATCTGCAAAAATTATCATGGTACGGTAATTCAAGCGTCACGGCCGAATCAAAAAATATTAACGGTCAGGAAATCGTCGAATACAAACTTATTGTTCAGTCAAATGACGATAAACTTGTAACAAGTTATAAAAACGATTTGGAAAAGATTAAAGAATTAACTTCAATAAAAATCATGCCCCTGAACGAGAATGTGAAAAGACCGGTGTATTCAGCCGCTCTGCATTCATTCTTTAAAATTGACATTAATTCTGATAAAATGACCGACGAGGAAGTTCAGAAAGAAATTACAAGACAGCTCGAATCTGCAGGCTTTAATAATATGACCGTAAGTTATAAACCTGATGAAAAAGGCAAGAAAAGACTTGAAATAAAATTAAAGAGTGGTTCAGGTACTGAAAACAAGGGACATATGGAAGTTAATGTTGAAAATAAAAACGGAAAAGAAGTTATAAAAATGAAAACAGGTCAGCCTGATGTGGACTTAAGCAAGATGACCGATGCGGAAATCAGGGCCTATGTCAAAAAACAAAATCCCGAAGATGAACTGCAGGACTCTGAAATTACAATAGAAAGAAACGGAAACAATGTCAATGTTAAGGTTGAAAAGGAAATCGTTAAATAAAATTTGAGTTCAGGTAATATTATTTTTGAATACCGGGTTGAACAATCCGGTATTTTTTTATTCAGATTTTATAATATAGTTAATGAAATTTATAATTATTAAATTTCATTTATTTATAAAATTTATTACCGTTCGTGAATTTTAACTCAAAAGCCTTTAACGCGCTGAAAATTTCTGAATTCAGGAATTATACTCTCGCCCGTCTGTTTATTACCCTCGGTACCCAGATGCAGGCTGTAATTGTAGGCTGGCAGATTTATCAGATCACAAAAGACCCGTTCTCTCTCGGACTCATTGGACTTGCCGAAGCAATCCCGTCAATCCTGACCGCCCTGATTTCCGGACATATTGTCGATACCAGCGACAGAAAAAAAATCCTGATGTCTTCTTTTATACTGATGTTCTTCTGCTCTTCTTCACTGCTGTTTATTTCTACGGATATTGTTTCATTCGTCACGGACTATAAAGTAATTTCAATATATTCGATTATTTTTATCAGCGGGATTGCAAGAGGATTCTCAATGCCGTCCGCATTTGCTCTGCTGGGTCAGATTATCCCGAAAGACCTTTATCCCAATGCAATATCCTGGAATACAACTACCTGGCAAATAGGCGCTGTTGCAGGACCCGCAATTGGCGGACTTATGTACGGTTATTTCGGAGTCACAATTTCTTATATAAGCGTTGTTTCAATGGCTTTTATAGCTATTCTTTTAATATCAACAATCTCAAAAAAAACCGTCCCCGATATTACCGGAGGCAATACTCTTAAAGAAAGATTGTCGGCGGGAATAAAATTTGTCTTCGCTAATAAAATAATTCTAAGCGCAATGTCGCTCGATATGTTTGCCGTGCTTTTCGGCGGAGCCGTGGCTATGCTCCCCGTTTATGCGGGCGAAATTCTTTCTGCAGGCGCTGAAGGTCTCGGAATGCTTAGAGCTGCCCCGTCTGTCGGAGCTGTCCTTATGGCGCTCTTTCTTACTCACAAACCTCCGACATCAAACGCCGGAAGAAACCTGCTCCTATGCGTCGCAGGATTCGGACTTTGCATTATCGGATTCGGTCTCTCCCACAGCTTTATATTGTCACTCCTGCTCCTTGCTCTCAGCGGAATGTTCGACAGCGTCAGCGTTGTAATCAGGCAAACTATCATTCAGCTTAAAACACCTGAAAATATGAAAGGCAGAGTATCTGCCGTCAACAGCATTTTCATCGGCTCTTCAAACGAAATCGGTGCTTTCGAATCCGGACTTGCCGCTAAAATTATGGGAGTCGTCCCTTCCGTTATATTCGGAGGACTGATGACGCTGGTTGTCGTTACAGTGGTTTTCTTTGCCTCACCTTCCTTGCGGAAACTGAAACTGTAAAGATTTAAAAAAAGCTGATAAATAAAATTACATTCAGGTAAGTAACAATCGAACCGATTATGAGAAGTACAATTTTTGTAATTATATTATTCTTATATTCCCCCATTACTTTTTTCGATGATGTCAGGAATATCTGTGTGAAAATCGTGAATGGAAGCTGTATGCTGAGAATCATTTGTGATATTATTAAACCCTGAAATGGATTCGAAATAAGGAAAATTATCATCACTCCGATTATCAGTGAAATCCCGACTCCCATCTTCGAGTGCTTGTCCTTTATATCATACGGCTCTTTGAATATCCCCGCAAATATGCTGCCGCCCGCCATTCCCGATGTTATACTCGAAGATACCCCTGCAAATAATAATGCAATTGCAAAAACAATTGTAGCGCTTTTTCCGAGAAGAGGTTCTAGCATCTTTTCTGCCTGCTGCAATTCTTCCACAGGTATTTTATTTGCAAAAAATGTCGCCGCCGCCAGTATTACAATGGCGCTGTTTATTCCCCATCCGACTATCATCGAAAAAAGCGTATCAAAAAATTCGAAGTCCAGCTGTTTCTTTCTTACTTTTTCATCCTGCAGATTCCATTGACGGCTTTGAATAATTTCAGAGTGCAAAAACAAATTATGCGGCATAACTACTGCACCCAACACGCTCATCACCAGCAAAATAGAACCTTCGGGAACACTTGGCGTTACCCAGCTTGTCACCGCTACTCCCCAGTCTATATCTACCAGCGTAAGCTCGTATATAAAAGAAAATCCGATAATTGAGACAAATCCAATAATCCATTTTTCGATTTTCCTGTAGGAATTTGTGTACAGCATAAAAAACACAAATGCCAGAATCACCAATGCACCCGCTTTTATCGGAAGATTGAAAAGCATGTTAAGCGCAATTGCACCTCCAAGAACTTCCGCAAGTGAAGTCGAAATAGATGCCAGCATTGCAGTAATCAGAACAGTTTTCGAAATATATTTATTCATGTGAACTGAGGCAGCTTCCGAAAGGCACAAACCTGTTGCAATTCCAAGGTGAGCTACGTTATGCTGAAGGATAATAAGCATTATTGTAGATAAAGTCATAATCCAGAGAAGTGAATAACCAAAATTCGAACCCGCCGCTATATTAGCCGCCCAGTTTCCCGGGTCGATAAATCCGATTGTAACCAGCAATCCAGGACCCAGAAATTTCATGAAATTAAGAGCCTCAGGTCTTGGCTTGTAATCCGGCTGAAAATATGACTTTATCCATTTTATCAACATTTATTTGTCACAGTAAAATTTTATCATTTCATCGAGAGCTTTCCTGCATACCGGACAGAAATTATCCCTTGACCTCGACTTCATCGTGCAGTCGAATTTCGGTCTGAATATTCCTTTCTCCACGTACCCGCCTCCCTCGAATGCTCCTACTTTATTGTAATATTTAGGGTCATTCGGCGTAGGTACCGGAACATCCTTATCAACAAGATTTTTCCACTTGCTCGCAAAATCCACCATAGTCGTGATGTTCGGCTGTACCGGCTCTATTTTCTGATTAAAATAGTCGTTAACTGCTACATCCGAAGTCCAGTACTCGTCTGCCAGATCCCCGAATGAATGTCCGAACTCGTGGCACATCACATAATCCGAATAACTGTCGTCGCTCGATACTATGCTGTAATAATTAAATACACCGCCTCCTCCGTACATAGGCGAATTCACCAGAATCATAATCTGGTCATACGGCACATTTGCGGCTATATCACGCAGTTTTCTCACATCCGTCGTCATCAGGTATCTTTCTGTGTTGAAAGTATAAAAACTTGCATTCACTATAGTATTCTTATAAACCCTCTTTCCGGGAATATCCGTTCCCGATTCTTCCGATGGAGCATATACCGCCCAGAAATTAAAATTATTTTTATTCTCTTTATAAGGCGAGCACGAAAAGAAATATCCCATAAACCTCTTAACATCAGCATCGAATTTCTCCATATCATCCTTCGAATAACCATCCGGAATTATTACAATGTCAACCTTGCTGTTAGGGTCGCCACCGTCGTGAGTTTTTTTAAAATCATATTTTACCGGAATTTCCTCCCTTATAAAATAATCCTCAGGATTGATATTCAATTCGAATTTCTTCTCGAGCTTTCCGTCCCTGTTACGCCTCTGCAGCTCTATCTTTACGGGTTTTTTCGGAAAAGGAAAAACCACCGTTTCATAAAAACTCCTCGGCAGTGTCTTTGCCTCGTCACTTGTCTGCCATTCCTGGAAGAGCGTCGAATACCCCCTTGAATAAATCAGCTTCCCCGTTGAAAGGTCATTCACACAAAGCCTGTATTCGCCGTAATTAAACTTATCGACAAGGTTCTTAACAGTTCCGCCCCAGTACGGCTCGCATTTCATCTGCTCGAAGTAAATCACCGAACTGTTCGCATCACCTGCCTGAATGTAATCCAGCCTCAAAGTCTTTTTCACAAAATAATCATCGAAGCTCACCTGCGCATTTACCGCAAATGAAAATATTAAAATCAGAATTTGTATAAAAATATATTTTTTCATAAAAATTTATGATTAATTGTTTTTGGAATTTTCCTGTATAAATAAAAAATGCCGCAGAAAAAACACTCCTGCGGCATAAACCCCGGTTTATTATTTACAAAGCTTCTTTATCAGTTTTTCTACTCCCGCATCGCCGAGTTCTTTCGCCTTGTTCCAGTCCTTGCAGGCTTCATCTTTGTTTTTGATTTTGTAATAGCAGTCACCCCTGTTCACGTAAGCATTCACGTATGCCTTATCCAGCTCTATTGCCTTTGTGTAATCCTGTATTGCCTTATCGAAATCTTTTTTCTTCATGTAGCAGTTTCCCCTGTTCAGGTATCCCTCCGGACTTTTGCCGTTAATCTCTATCGCCTTATTGTAATCCGCAAGCGCCTCATCGTATTTCTTAAGCTCGTAGTAGCTTATTCCCCTGTTGGTTATAGCTTCGTAATCCTTTGGTTTCAGCTCTATTGCCTTGTTAAAATCATTCACTGCATCCTTGTTCTTCTTAAGCTCTGCATATGCCGTTCCCCTGTACAGGTAGACATCCGGATTTTTCGGGTCTTTCTCTATTGCCGCGGTAAAATCCTTTATCGCATCCTTGAAGTTCTTTGCCTTGGACTTGGACAAACCTGCGTCTATTATCTTCTTTACCTCGTCGCTTGGACCTGCTGATGTTTTATCCGTGCCGTCATTCTGCGATGTTTCGGTTTTCTTTACTTCCTGCTTCGGCTCGTCCTTCTTTGTACAGCCGTTTAAAACCAAAGCAAAAATTATTATAATGGAAAATGCTGTTAGTAAAAGAGATTTCTTCATGATTAACCCCCAAAATTAGTTTACTTTTTATATTGTATAAAGCTATTTAAATAAATTGGGTATTTCAATACCTTAAATAATATAAAAAAATCCCCTCTTATTTTCAAATTCCTCTTCGTGCTCGCTACCTTAAATAGTATTTATTATTATATTTTTATTTTTTGTATATTTACTTCAATCGATAATTGAATATATTCCAACTAATTCCATAATATATGAAAGAACTTGAAGGTCTGAAGAAATTCCTGCTTAGTGAAAGTTCTGAAAAAGCAAAAGATTATTTGGTATTTCCCCTATTTCAAAACCTGTTCAAATCAAAATTCAAGAAAGAAACCGATGCAAAAGGTGCCGACACCTATATAGAAGGAAAACTTCTCGTCGAACTAAAAACAGGTGAAAAGGATTTTATCGCCGCTTTTTTTCAGGCTCTACATTATGCTAAAAAAGGTCTGAGCTTTTCTTCCATCTGCGTAATAGCTTATAAATTCATTTGTGTCTGGAAAATCAATAACATTCCTGATTTCGCGAAAAAACTTGCCTCCGAAGCTGATGCTATCACTGCGCCTAACGAAATCGGAAGAGTTCTTGAACGCAAAGTCACAAAAGCGCAAAAAAATGATATTCTGAAAACTGCTGTTTATAAATTATTTCCGGAAGATTTTGAAGGTATTTTCGGCAAAGATATAGACTTAAATTTATTTGAATTTAAAAACGTTCTAAAAACTCTTGATTCTGAACGATCTCAGATAAATCGCCATAATTTCATCAATACAATCGAGTTGATGAAAAAATTCTTCGATAATCCGCTCGATGCTATTCATTGTTTTTATGCCATTGTTGGATATTGGGATGTTACTTCTACCGTAGCCTTAAAAGATAATTCGGATTATGTTAATATTGTTGGATATAAAGGCAGTAAGTTAAGTGAAAATATATACATCAAACCCAAATTCTTTCTCGATTTTAAAAAATTTGTAGAATCGCGTTTTGTCTTTACAAACGAAGGCTCCGGACTTACTGTTGACTATTATTTCTCTCGCTTCGATGAAGTTATCACCCGTCTCGACCCCGAATATGCCAAACAGCACGGAATATTTTTTACAGACCATAATTTAAGTAAATTTGCATTATGGTTTGTCAGGGAAGAATATGAGAAAAAATTAAGTGAGAAATATATCGTTCTCGACCCCGCAGGCGGTTCGGGTAATCTTGTTATGAGTTGGAAAGGTCATCTCAAGCATAAAATCGTTTGTGAACTCCAACCTGATTTATTAAAGTTAATCGAAAGACGTATGAAGCTTGACCCCGATCATATTCAGGCAGGCTTTACTGTAGTTCCAAAGACAAGTTCAGGAGAAGGTCTTAATTTCCTTGATAAGCCAGCCGAGAAATATATCAGAATACTTGCAGATGAATTAAAAGAAAAGCATCAGTCGCTTGATAAGCCGCTTGCATTTCTTTTAAACCCTCCGTATAAAAACACAGATGAAAACGAAGGTGTCAGGAAAGATAAAAACGCACATTATGAAATTGATTCTACTATACTTGAACTTACAGGAGATGATGCAGGAAAAGAAAGGTATCTTGGTTTCCTTGCACAAATTGTAAATATTGCACGACTGCAAATGGGTGACTCAAATCCAATTGAAGGCTCTTTTGATTTTGCAGAAACTATGCACAAACTTGATAAAACAAAAGTAAAAGAGAAACCTTTGCTTCTGATATTTACACCTTCAAGCTGGCTTATTCCCCGCCCTACTTACGTTCCTTTTAGAGAAATATTTGATAAGTATTTTAAATATGAAAAAGGATTTATTATTTTAGGAAATGAATTTTTCAAAATTCAGGGCAGGTTTCCTATATCTTTTACAATTTGGAGTTACAACTACAAAGAAAAAGGGAATAAAAATAAAGTCGTTGTTAGAGATTTGACCAACCTTAAAGCCGATGATTTGAACATTAATTGGAATTTACCTGATGAAAACATTAATAAGCAAGTTAAAGGATTTTGGAAAAACTCGAAAGATATTTTATTTTCACAAAATAAAGATTTAATAAAAGATTTATGTGAACAGAAAATGTATGATTTTAAACGAGATGCAACTGATAGAGAAATAAAATCAGGAATCATTTTTGGTGGATTACCCTTAAAAGATGAAAGAAGAACAAATAAAAAAACATACGGAATTGTAAATTCGAAGTATATTGGCTTTATGGATAACATAAGTCCTGTAAGAATAAAAGAAGATAACTATAATAGAATGTCAAATAAACCTGATAGAGTATGGTTTAGATTGGATAATGCTATTGCAGATGTAAATAAATCATGTTGTTCTAATGGTCCTTTACCTGTAAAAGGATATTGTGCTTTTGATTTAAACTCAGCTATAAAAACTTTTTCTTGGTTTTCACTTACAAAATCAATTAACGGTCGTTACCCTGTATGGGCAAATCAATTTGATATTTGGGCTCCTGATTTTTCAAAGATTGATTTAAATGAAAAGAAGATAGAAGATTTTCAAAAATATTTCTATTCTTTGTGTTTTGCTTTCGGTCTTGCTGAAAACAGATGTGTAGTAACCAAATTCGAAAAAGACAATCCCGTCCCAGGAGCGCCTGAAATATTTATAGATAATCCTCTCTGCCCCTCAAATCCTGATTCGTTTTGGTCAACTACTCTTGATTCCGAAATCCCTGATACTAAACCCGGAAATAAGAAACTCTCAAATCCGGCAAAGGAAATGGTTAAAATCATTAAAGAACTATACAAAATATGGAATAATAAATATTGCAAAAGCCAGTTTTTATACAATGTAGGACTTCACAATGAACCCTATTTTAAATATTTTGATTATGCTGATTTTCTTACTCCTTACAGCGGTTTAATCCAAATCAAAAAATACGCTGAATTACAAAATCTTACTGATATAGGTGAACTCTTCCGCCAAATCACGGCAAAATCAAAGCAACTAAAAGACGAAATCTATAACATCCTAATAAACGACCTAAAATACTTTGAATAAAATAACTTAAAAAATGAATAATTCACAAATACAACAAATCAAATCTACTATATTAGCAATAGATAAAATTGATCTGGTGAAATTAATTTCAAAAATTTATTCTGATAAAGAAGTAATTGATACTACGTTAATAAAAAGACTTACTACTAATCAATTCTTAAATTATTTCACTAAAATGATTTCGGAATTCAAAGTAATATTAAATAGTGAGATGGCATTAATTTTACCTTTGTCCATTAACGATCATGATGAATATGGTACCTGCAACATCGTGGATGATTTTAATAATTTGTTTGCAAATCTTAACAATGGAGATTTAATAAACTCAGAATTTAATTTATTAAAATTATTACGCTACCAATTATCAACAGGATTATTTGATAGATCTAATATTAAAATACATGATGTTGATAGTTTAAAGATTAGTGAGTTAGAAAACAAAATAAAATTAATTGCAAATAATTTACAGGAAAATATAAAGAAAAAAGATACGTTATTTTCTGAAATAAATAATTTAAAAATTAGATTGCAAGAATTTTTAGATTTAAAGAAAAAGGAATTAGAACAAATTACACAAAATTTACAAAATACAAACCAACAATCTAATTCTATAAACAGTTTACTAACAAATAGTACGTCAACTAACGAAAAAATAAATTCTATATATAATCAACAAAACAAGCAATTAATAGAAACAGAGAAAAGAATAAAAGAAGAAACAAATTCATATTTGGAATATAAAAAAACTATTGAGAGTTTGATTAAAGATGTAACTGACAACATTGGCATTTTTTCGAATCAAATTAAACTTTTTGATGAAAAGCTAAATTTTGTAGAATCGAAAAAGAAGTTTTTCGAAGATCGAAATGATTATTTAAATACACTAATCGGTCGTGAAGTTGGTGCATCTTTATTCGAAACATTTAAGCAAAGGAAGAATGAATTAAGGAAAAATGTTTTAATTTGGGGCTTGAGCGTAATTGGATCTACTATTGCGATACTAATTGCTATTTTTTGTATTTTTGGGGATATTAATAATTTGCAAGTTAATGGGCTTATCAACTGGGAAATCATTTTATCAAAATCATTAAAGATAATTCCATTTGCAGTTTTAGTTTACTTTGTAATTAGACAGTATACTAAAGAAAGACATTTCCAAGAAGAATATGCATTTAAATCTGCTTGTGCGTTAACTATTCAAGCATATGCTGAACAATTAAATGATAAAAACAATAAAGATAAATTAATTCTTGATGCTGTCCTGAAAATTTATGAGAGTCCTTTAGATATAAGAGAAAAACCTTCTAAGGATGATGATAATATTATGAAATCATTTTTAAATTTAAGTGAAACAGCAAAAAATATGTCGAAAAAATAGTTTTGCAAATAAAACCCATTTTCTGCTCTGGATCCCGGCTTAAAATCTCGAAGATCCGCCGTGGCGCATGCCTTCGTGTTGACAGTTCGTTATCTTACTCTCAAAAAATCTTTCTCTTTCCGTTCTTCCCGTGTGCAAAGCTCTCGCTCTTCAATCAGAATTCATAATTTGTGTTTTCTGCATCTCGATTTATCGGGACAGCATTCAGAATTTTCTATTTCACCCCTTCGGGGTTTTGTTTTCTTTGCTTTCTTTTTTCTATAATATTATCACCCCTTCGGGGTTTCCGCTCTTACCCTCAAAATAAATCCTTCTCTTTCCGCTCTTTCCGTGTGCATAGCTCTCGCTCTTTGAGCCTCAAAGAGTCGCCGAGGAGACCGCCGTGGCGGGAGCATCAACAGCGTTCAAAAGATTTTGCTCTTCGTTCCCGCTCTTGCTCTTCTACTGACTACTAACTACTATCTACTAACTACTTTTTCTCTTGACATTTATACATAATCTTATTAGCTTATATAAATAAAAGATATAAAGCTATATGGATTATAAAATGTTTAACGCTTCACCGGGATTAATATCAAAGATCTCAGACATCGAGCGCCGTTTCCTTACCCTTCGCTCATCCGGCACCTCTATCCGCGAAATAGCCAAAAAACTGAAAAAATCCACGCATACCATCTGCGAATGGAATAAAAAATTTTCGAAAGACCTGCTCGAACTCCGCAATAAAGTCTTCTGCAACCTCCAGCAGAAAATTATTGACTCCAAAACCGAACGGCTCGAATTTCTTAAAAAAGAACTTGCGCGAATATCAGAGGAAATGAAAAATGCTGAATTGCATCCTGCGGGATTTAATAATCCCTATGGTGATGCGCTTAATCTGTATTTAAAACTTTCCGATATGATTTCCGTCTGCGAAATCGATTTGCTGAAAGTCGGAATAAATTTCAGGGAAAATATTGAACCTGAATTAAATCTTGATACCGTTGAAAATGAAAGTTCTGAAAACGTTGCTCCTGTTTCCGAAAATAACAACGCAGAACCGGAGAATATGGCAAAAGAAACTATTGAAAAATCAGAAAGTAAAGACGAGTGAAAACAAAACTGCAACGTACTGCAACACGGAAACGTTGCTGAAATGTGATGTACTTAAAAAACAGTTATTTACAGCAAGAAGAAACAAAAACGTGTTTCCCGTTCTTTTCCATATTGTTTTTCCTGTGTCAGTTTTGTTTTGTTAGGAAATGCTCTCCACTCTTAACAAAAAAAACTAATTGCCCTAAGTGTCCTTAGTGGTGAAATGCTCTTATCACTTAACCCTGAAAAAAATCAGCTCTTATCAGCACGAATCCTCGCTCTTAGAGTCCGCCGTGGCGGGAGCGTTCAAAATATTTTGTTTTCAGCTCTTAACTCAAAAAATGAATTATTTGAATATTTCTTATGTTTTTTTTATTGCATTATGGATATTCATTTAAATTATTATATTTGTAGAAATAAATTATGGCTAGCTCAAAACCCAAAATATTTATCAGTCTCATTTTTGTAATCCTGTGCGCTGTGCTTGCTTATTACCTTTTGTTTGACAGGTTTTTGCTGATTACAGGCGCGCTTGACCCGCGCTCCGACAGATACAAAATTGAAGAACTGGCTGAAAAAAGAAAAATTCAATACCGTCTTGCTTATAAAGGGACAGGAAACCTGAAACAAACCATTCACCTTAATACCGGTCCTGCTGTGTTTGTAATCTTTCACGAGGGAAGCTCCGATTTTACTGTTGAACTTCGGACTAACAGAGATTCACTCATTACTGTCCTCGCTAAAGAAACCGGAGACTGGGAAGGCGTAAGCCAGGTTAACATCCCCGAACAGGATGCGTACCTTCTTAATGTTATTACTACCGGTAAATGGGGTATTGCTTATAAATAGTTTTTATTTTATCTGGTTCAGATAATCGATTTTCTTTGTAAGCTCATCCCAGTATCTCGGATTTAATTTCATTGCCATTTCATAATTTTCTATCGCCTGGTCGTAATTCATCACTTTTTCCCACGAAGCTCCGCGGTTGTAATATGCCTTTGCAAGTCTGGGATCTACCTGTACAGTCTTGTCGTATTCCCTTATTGCCTGCCACGGATTTTCCAGTGCATCATATACGTTGCCTTTGTTGAACCACGCTATAGTATCGTCCGGCTTAAGCTCTAGCACTTTGTTGTAATCCCATAATGCCTGCTCGTAATGCTTCAGTCTTTCGTGGGCTGTGCCGCGGTTCTGGTATGCTGAGTGATTGTAAGGATTGAGCTGTATATATTTGTCGTAATCGGCTATTGCCTCTTTGTATTTCTGAATATTTTGATAATGATTACCCCTGTCGAGGTAAGGACCCGGATTTAACGTATCTTTGCTGATAATCAGGTTCAGCTGTTCAAATGCCTTCAGGTTTTCTACCTTGTAAACGCTGTCTCGGGGCTTGCTGTATCCCATGTGGTAACTTTCGATATTGTCCCTGTAATCGAAGTATCCGCTTCCGTAAATATCAGTACTGTCATTCGGATTGCGGTACTGGTCAGGTGGATTCAACTGCCTCTGGCTTGAATCAGTCAGGTAAACAATTTCGCTCTTCTTCTTTTTGTTCTTCGAATAATTATAATACCATATTGCTGCAATTATTACCAGAATGAGGACTACAAACACAATGATTTTTTTCATATTCAGAATTTCTTTAATTAAATTTTGATTAATTAAGATAATTATCTTTTATAAAGTTTATGTGATAAAGCTCGTGCCCTGCCAGAATATACAGTATTCCCCGTACTGAAAATTCCATTTCGTTCGCAATGCCGCGCTCCATCAGGTCTGTTTCGTCGAATGTTTTGAAAAATTGCAGGTTTGCCGCCCTTAACATTAGCATTTCATCCGCTATTTCCTTCAGCGTCCTTTTATAGTATTTTGAATTCTTTACATATTCATCCTGGTCGTAACCGGGAAGTGGCTGCCTGTCCCTGCGCGCAATTCTCAATGCCCTATATGCAAGAATCCGCTCTGTATCCAGCAAATGCCCCAAAACTTCCTTTATCGTCCACTTCCCGAAACCGTATGTAAAATCACCTTTGTCTTCGGGAATTAACGCTAAGAAGTTCTGTACATTTACCGATTGTTCCTCCAGAATATTAATAATATCCCCCTCTTTTACAAGGTTTAAATATTGATTGTAATATTCCGGTATCTCTTCCGAACCTGGTCTGTTCATAAAAATCTATATTTATGTAATATATTAGCTTTTAAAAAATAAATTCAATGACAAATTAATACCTTATTTAAAGAGGTGTATATTTCCTCCTGTATGTAAAAATAGGATTTTAGCGTTTTTTTCAATTTTCCGCTCTTTTAAATAACCAATTAATCCCGAAGCCGCCTTGCCGGAATATACATAATCCAGCATTATGCCTTCCTTCCTTGCAAATATTTCAACTGCTTCCTTTCCTGCTTTCGTAACTGCCGCATACTTCTCTCCCATATATCGGCTGTCAACAATCACTTTATTTTTCGGAATGCTCTCTCCGAAATACTTTCCCGTTTCATTTGCAAGAGAATAAATTTCTTCAGTTAAAAGTTTGCCTGCTTTTGAAACTCCTATCCCTATTATCTTTCCATCCCACCTGTGCAGCACCGCCCCGGTAATCAAACCCGACTGTGTTCCCGCCGATGCCGTTGCGTGAAATATGTAATCGAATTCTATTTTAAGCTTCCTGCTGTCATTCATTATTTCATCGAATGCCTTTACGTATCCGAGCGCTCCTACCGGACTCGAACCGCCTATCGGCATATAATATACTTTTTTTCCTTTCTTTGTCAGCTTACCCGATAATTCTTTCGCAAAATTTTCCCAGTCACTCCAGTTTTCCGATTCTAAAAAATATGTCTTCGCTCCGAATAAATTATCCAGCAGTAGGTTTGCTGTTGCTTTCTTCGGCTTCCTATTCCCTCCAAGTACAAGATGAACATCGAACCCGTAAACAGCGCCTATTGCCGATGCTATGCGGCAAAAGTTAGACTGAATGCCGCCGATACCTATCAATGTATCTGCTTTTTTATTTAATGCATCTGAAATCAGAAATTCCAGCTTGCGCGTCTTGTTCCCGCCGAAAGCAAATCCCGTCAGGTCATCCCGCTTGCAGTACACTTCCGCTTTGTATATCTTTGAAATATTCTCCAGCCTGTACAGAGGAGTCGGCAATATGGAAATTTTTGCGGCAGAATATTTTCTGAAAATTTTCCTGTCCATAAATTAATCTTTTTTAAAAAGAATTGATGAATCACCGTAACTTAAAAACCTGAAATTATTGTTCAGCGCATAGCCGTAAACTTTCTTCCAGTCTTCCCCTATAAATGCCGCAATCAGCAGCAGCAGCGTGCTTCCCGGTAAATGGAAATTCGTGATTATTATATCCGCTATGCTAAACCTGTAACCCGGCACTATCATCAGCTCCGTGTTTCCGTAAATCACTTCGAGATTATTTTTTTTCATAAAATTCAATACTGCTTTCAGTGATTCTTCTGTCTCCGCATTTTCATTTTCGTAGGGATACCACTGCTCTATAAAAAAATTTCCGCCTTCCCTCTTCAAAAGCTTAACGCCATACCAGTAAAGGCTTTCAAGAGTTCTTAATGTTGTCGTGCCTACTGCGATTATTTTTTTATTCCTGTACCTTAAAATATTTTCAATCAGTGATTTTGAAACGCAGAAAAGTTCATTGTGCATTTTGTGTCCGCCTGCAAATTCGGCTTTCACGGGCTTGAACGTTCCCGCCCCTACGTTTAACGTTAAATAATCCGTCCTGCAGTTTTTCACTTTCAGCTTTTCAAATACCGTTTCCGTAAAATGCAGTCCCGCTGTCGGAGCCGCTACCGAGCTGTCAACCTTTGCGTAAACCGTCTGGTACTTGTTCTTGTCCGATTCTTCTGTCTCCCGCCTAATATACGGCGGCAATGGAATTTTACCTGAATATTCTATAAGCTCTCCGAATGTTATTTCAGCAGGAGTCCAGCTGAACTCAATCACGTATTCATCTGCAATCTTCTCTTTCACTTCCGCTGTTATTCCAATCTCACGCCCTTCATGCACGAATGCATTCTTCACTTTTCCCGTCTTCCATTTGCTCGCATTACCTATAAAACATTTCCACACGGATTTTTCTTTTTTGTGAAACTCAACCTGGTAATCCATTGAACCGGAATACGGCTCAAGACAGAAAATCTCTATCTTTGCACCCGTGTCTTTATGAAAAAATAACCTTGCTGGAATTACTTTCGTGTTATTGAAAATTATCAGGGAATCATCAGGTATGTAATCAACTATATTCTTAAAAATCTTCTCTTCGATATTGCCGTCTTTATATACCAGCAGCTTCGAATCATCTCGGTTAGCAAGCGGATACTGTGCGATTTTCTCGTCAGGCAGGATGTATTTGTATTCCGATATTTTAAGTTTACCCTTATCTGTCACGCTTATTACATAATTGTTAAAACACAAAATAACCTTTTTATTTCTTGCATTAAATATTAATTTACATACATAAATTTATTCCTAAAATGACTTACGAAGACCTCCTGAAAGAAATTGTTCTCAACGATGACAGATACATCGTTATGACCGCTGAAAACCGCACGGATATTAAAAACCTTCCGCTTGTTCTCGGCGATAAATTCATCGATACAGGCATCACCGAACAGACCCTTATCGGCTCTGCCTGCGGACTTGCCCTCAGAAGCCGCGTGCCCATTGTTCACGCATTTGCTTCGTTTCTCACAATGCGCGCGTTCGAATTCATCCGCACCGATATAGGCATTGCAAATCTGCCCGTTAAAATGATTGGCATTTCTCCCGGAATATTATCAGGTCCGCTCGGTCCGGCACATCAGGCAATCGAAGATGTCTCACTGATGAGGGGAATCCCTAATATTAATATTTTCTGCCCCGCAGATATTCAGGATTTGCTCATTGGTCTCCGTGCCGTTATAGAAAGTGCAAATCCATTCTATATCAGGTATATAAATGAAAATAGTGAATATCTGCATTCACAGGAATTCGAAATCGGAAAAGCCGAATTGATATCAGACGGTGATGATATCGGAATGCTTACTTACGGATATATGTTCAGACACTCCCTTCAGGCAAAAGAAATTCTCGAAAGCAAGGGATATTCCATTCGGCTGATTAATATGCGCACTCTCAAACCCATAGACGAGAAAATAATTCTCGATACTGCAAGGAAATGCAAAACACTCGTAATCATAGAAGACCATTTTATTACAGGCGGATTGTATTCCATTACTGCTGAAATTTTCCTGAAAAATCAAATCACTGCAAAAGTAATCCCAATCTGCTTTAACAACAAATGGTTCAAACCCGCCCTGCTCGACTTAACCCTCGAATATGAAGAACTCACGGGCGAAAAAATAGCCGGAAGAATTCTAAGCGGAGTGTAATATAAACAAAAATATGTTTCCTCGTTACCAAGCTCCGGCTTGGTGACGCATAACATCTCCCTATTGCCATCAACTTTAACTGACGGATAAAAATGAAACTACAACATCGGCTTTAGCCATGTGAATATGAATTGAAGAAAGAAGTATAAAACAAAATTTATTGATTAGCAAATTTTTTAGTACTTCAATTCAGCCCACGGTTTCAACCGTGGGAAAAGTATGCGTTAAACCCTAAACCGTTTCAACGGTTTATATATCCTAGCTACCAAGCTCCGGCTTCATATCTTCCTATTGCCGTAGCTTTGTGCTCTTTTGCATCTCAAAGATCCGCCTGGATGGACACCGTGGCGGACAAACTTTATAAACTTTTCAATTGACAATTAATACAATTTCCCATATATTATTATGGTTATCGTTCTTTAACATATGGATTTAAAAAAATTGGTACACCCAATCGTGTTTTTGGTACAAAATGGTACAGATTCTGTACTGCTCCGGAAAATCTTCTTCGATTCCGACTCAATTTCGAAGGAATGTATCAAAACTGGTGCAAAACTGGTGCGAAATTTTTTATTTTTTCTCTTAATACTGATTTTTCAATGTGTTGGTTTTTTTAAGCAGGTGTTACAATGCTTTTCTCAAAATGAGTAGGATTATCTTATGATGTGCTTATTTTATATTACTTGAATTAATTGAATTTTAATAATAAATTAAATTAATATGCATTTGTAATACATAAATTAACTTTTTTCATTCAAAAAACTAATTTTGTCTTATGAAAAATCTCTTATTGCTTTTGCTTTTCTTTTTCGCACTGAATTCTTTTTCGCAGGATAACACATTCATAGGAAAATATGAGAAATCATATATAGAGAATAATACTATCAAAACAAAAATCATTACTAATCCCCTCGTGAACGAAGGGCAGAACAGGATGGCTAACGAACAAAACAGCTTTGTTACTAACTCTGTTAATTCCTCGAACGTGAGGTGGAATTTCTCTGAACCGACCGGAATTGCAAACGATATGTCAGTCAGCGGAAACGGTACAGTTGGATACTGCGGCTGGGCACTGAACAATAAAAGAGTTTCTGCCTTCGGTAATGATAATAATACTCCGCTCTGGAATTATTTTACTTCCACTTCAGGAAACAGAAATTATGTTGCATCATCAGACACGGGTATTGTAGTTGTAGGGGCGTATCGCAATATTTATTTGCTCGATAAAAATTCGAATACTCCTTTCTTTACTTTCGACCTGACAACTCTTCCCGATACAGGCACGGCAGGACCCGTTGCCATTACTTCGAACGGAGACTTTATTATTGCTTCAGCTTCGAGGGGAGATACTAGCACGATTCTCGGATTCAATAAAACCTCAAATGTTTCAGTATGGAAATTAAGAATACCAACTTCGGTTTACGGCGTCAGAATATCAGGAAATGACTCGCTTGCTATCATAAATACTTACAGCTATTACTGGGTTGTGAATACATTCACGGGCGCAGTGAGATACTCCGCTGCCATCACAGACGGTACCCAGATGCCGCAGGGCATAAGCGGAAACGGCAATATCATTGCTACTATGAATTACAAAGGCTTTTTGAAAGTATACCAGTGGAGCGGCACCGCTTATAACCTGCTCTGGCAGTATCAGGAACCTCCGGGAACATATTACAACTGGGCTAACTGCGTTGATATTTCCTACGATGGAACAAACATTGCTTTAGGCACTTTAATATTTGTTACATCCTCTTCATTCGACGGAAGAATAAGATTCTTCAAGGTCGCCAGCGGTAATACTCCCCAATGGAGCTATACGGGAATGCTTGATGAAGTATCCAATATTTGCTTTTCCAAAAACGGGAAAATTCTTGCCGCAACTTCTTGGGGCGACCAGGGAAATACAAAAAATGACCTCGTTGTATTCAAAATAACACAGAATTCCGGCTCTCCGATTTTTTCACTCAATATGCCGGGCTCACCCTATGTGTGCAGCCTCTCTAATGACGGTACAACTCTCATTGCCGGCGGAAAGGCAGTTCACGCAAGAATTATGGGTAGCGGGGGGACACTTTATAATGTATATGTTGACACAGCAGAAGTTGTAAATGTGGGTAACATAAATCAAAATATTCCTAATGAATATAAACTCAGTCAAAACTATCCGAATCCGTTCAATCCTTCAACTTTAATAAGTTACTCACTGCCAAAAAACGGATTGGTATCACTAAAAGTTTATGATATTCTCGGAAAAGAAATTGCAACGCTTGTTAATGAGAATAAAAACGTAGGAATCTATGATGTTCGGTTTAATGCAGATAATCTTTCCGGAGGAGTGTATTTCTACAGGATTATGGTAAATAATTTTACAGAAACGAAAAAATTTATATTAATTAAATAGTTATATTATGAGTGCAATATATATTAAAATATATTGCACCTGATATAAAATCATTTCACTATTTCATATATTATAATTATTTATTAAATTATTGCAACTAAAATCATTTGATGATATAAACAAATACGGGTTAAAAACTTTTACATAAATTAAATCTTTTTTAAATATGAAAAATATAAAAAGTTTTTTATTACTCGTTTTGTCACTGTTAAATTTCTTACAATGTAGTGAACCCGTAGTTAACAATTCTTCATTAGAGGTAAAAGATAATTTTCAAATCCCGGTATGGAATTATTCTGAAAATCATTATTTTATTGATACTCTATACAAAAATTCTTTCCTTGCCGTGATGAACGATTCCACAGGAGTTTTACCTCAATTTATATTAGACAATAAAATTAGAACAGATTTGCTATCATTTCAAGTTTGGGTTCAGTGCGATAATACCGTACCTGATAAAAGGATAGCTACAGCCTGGATTTTGTTACGTAAAAAACCTTCTTACGGATATGACTCGGCAACATATAAGAGAAAGGAATTCATTCAGGATTCTTGTTTCTTTGGGTTTTTCAGAGAATTAAATCCATCAGAGTATTATATTAATCCGTTAGTCGGATTTATTGGATTGAAAATCAATGTTCCTGAAAATTATGCAGTAGCTGTTACTTATGAGACATACGACGGAAAAAAATACGGTGAAGGAAAATACGAAACAAACGGAAACGAAACGATGATACTCAAGATGATAAAATGTCCAAATCAAAGTCCGGATGCAACTCCAAGAGCGTGGGAATTAAAAATGAAGAATGTTTATAGATTACCAATTAATTATATTAACCAGTTTAATTTCAGGTTAAGTGTAAAATATCTTTATAATGAAATACATACAGATACGATTTATCAGTATTATCTTGATACAATTCCAACTACATCTTGGCCTATAAAACAAATGTTATCAATCGACCGATACACGGGCACTGCTCGTCGGTGGAATCCAGACGGTATTTTTGATTTTATTGAAGGCAGAACGATAATTTCTGAAACAGGAGATATTATATTCCCCACATTAAAACCATTCAGTGAAGGATTAAGTAAAGCTGGCTTAGATTCGAATTATATTTTCAATGAACTGTACGAACGCAGAAAATCAGATGCACAAATCAGCCATAAAGCAAATTACTATTTTTTGAAAGGTTATTCTCAAGGTAATAAATATTAATAATTTTTTCAGAGTCTTCCTTCGAGAAGACTCTGAATCTATACTCTCCCTGTTTCTTCCACTATCTTCTTTATCTCGGAGTTTACTCCGAGATTCAGGATTATATCCAGACTAACAGGCAGAACAAAAGACCAGTTGGAGTCATTCACTATCCCGGGAAAGTTAATCCTGTAGGAGGTTTCCTCCCCTTTTATGAAAAGCGAATTATCCAGGAACAGCCACTCCTGAAGAAGTTGTATGCTGAATATGGATGCTGATTCATTTACTTTTTCAAGAGCTTTCCTGACAAACGAAGAATTGATTTTTAAATCGTTTCCGTTGTGCTCGAGCCCGAGGAAATTCAGAAACTTTATCCTCTCGTCATAGCTTTCTTTGTACAGATTAATTATGTCACCGCAGCTTTCCGGATTTAACCCGAGTGCCTGTACAACTATATCCGCGTTGTAAATTTCATTCTTCCAAAATAGTCTTCCGTATTTTGATTTTTCTACATCGAAAAGTTTTCTGGCAACCGTATTGTAATTTTCATCTTTGATTCCCCTGCTTTCACACAATCGCTCGAATAATTTTCCGTCAATCGTTCCCGTTTCGTTATGCCACCAGTCTATTATTGTGCTTGAGTCGTGAGTTGAAAGTGTTGCGACTGAATTTATTCTGTAATGTTCCGGTTTGATAAATTCTTCTGTGCTACCGAAATCCTTTACCCAGCGCTGAACATTCATCCCCGTAATACCATAATCCCACAGAGTCTTCGGCGAGCACCACGGTACTGTTCCTAAATCCTCAGCACACGGCATCATCGTTGAATTCTGTACTATAACATCCAGCAGCCTTTTTCCGGTTTCTTCCCACCGGCTTTCATCTGCAGGGTCGTATGCGCCTTTCATTCCGCCTTCTTCAATTGGGCATTCCATTGCAATGCTCCACAATCTGAAGAACCCTACGAAATGGTCAATCCTGTACATGTCATAAAAATTTTCAGCATATCGTAACTTCTGAATTATATATTCGTGATTATCTTTCTGCATTTCTTCACGGTTGTATGTCGGCATTCCCCACCTCTGACCTGATGCAAAATACATGTCGGGCGGTGCACCTGAAGAGAAATCAAGCTTGAAGTAATTCCTGTGCGACCAAACATCAGCACTGTCGCGGCTGACAAGAAACGGCAAATCGCCCATTATCAGTACATCTCTTTCGTTTGCATATTTCTTTACTGCTTTGAATTGCTCATAAAGCTGCCACTCGACCCAGCAGTAAAAATTTATTCTTTCGGAGAAATCTTTTTCAATCTCCGCAAGAGCGTGTTCATCCCTGTCCCTGTATTTCTCTTCCCAGCTTTCCCATGATTTATTCTGCTGCAGTTCCTTTATCACTTTGTATAATACATAATCCTTCAGCCAGTAATTATTCTTTTCCCTGAACTCCTCGAATTTCTTCAGCCTGCTAATGTAAGAGATACGGAATATCTTAAACAGAAGCTTAATCTTTTCATTCTTGATTTTATAATTCGCCCTGTCTCCTCCGCTTGGAATTACTTTCTTCAAATCCCTGATTTCCTTCTTGAACAGGTTCAGATTCACATCCTTCAAATCGTTTATGGACAAATACATCGGCTCGAGCGCAAATGAACTGACAGAATTATACGGTGCAAAATCATAACCTACATCATTCATCGGTAAAAGCTGGATAATGCTCAATTCCGTTTTTTTGCACCACTTCACGAGCAGCTTAAGGTCGGGAATCTCACCAATACCAATGCTCTTTTTCGAGTAAATTGAAAAAAGCGGAGCAATTACGCCCGCCCGCCTTTTCAGCCCGATTCTCTTCCATTTATCGGCCGTCCCTGTATTCAGGAAATGTGAATAATCAATTTGATTCATAAGATTTTAAGATTCGTAAGATTCATTTTTTTAAATGGAAAAAACGGGAAAATAGAAAATGGTGTTTGAAACCGGTATACATTTTTGCTGTCGAGTAATAACAAATTCTTACTTTTTTCTGTTTTCTATTTTCCATTTTCAAAATTTATTGTATTATAAATTTCAGCACCGTTTTTATATTCGGGCTTATTGCTTATTGCTTTTGCCAGGCCTTCCAGAAGTTCGGGCTCGAAGTCAATTCCGAAAATATCATTTGCCATTTCTACTGCTTTTTTTGCATATGCAAGAATCTGAATTGTCTCTATTCCCGAAATATCCGAAAAAAACCACCCGCAGCTTGTGAACATCAGCATCGAAAGCTTTTGTATCTCCAACAATTTCAGAGCCGTCATCGTTTCATACGGATTCAGGTAATGCTCCGAATTCCTTTTTAGAAAATCAGCTCTTGCATTTTCCGATGAATCGAGAATGATTTTTATATATTCGTTCCTTGCCTGCCATACATTTTTAAAATATTTTCCGCCTTCTGCTTCGTAAATAGCTTTCAGCCTGTCACGCAATGTATTGAGCGAGTTTCTTAAAGGAGTTCTCCATTCCTGGTTCCAGCCCGGCTCTGCACCTGTATGACAGCCGCAGTTTCTGTACCACCTGCCGACTCCGTGCACGCAGCTCCAGGATGTTCCTTCTTTGTTAATGCCTTCGTTCAATTTAACTTCATATTCAGGCGGAAACATTTCAAGATACTCACCGAAATTAACAAGCTTAATTCCGCTTGCCGGGATAAGCTTTGAAAGCAGGTACGCAATCGTCCTGTCGGCAAAATGCTTGTGGTGACCGAAAGTCTCTCCATCAACAGCAATGCTGATCAGCCGGGGTTTTTCATCGGGCGTTGTAAGAGAATTAATCCTGTTCATCAGTTTCTCCGCGCTGAATACAATATCCTCAAATGCAATTGCTCTTGATAGTGCACCGTCGTAAAAGAATACATCAGTATATTTTTGTGAATCCTTCTTTGAAAAAATTCGGTATGGATGTTTTGTGTTAATCCTTCCGTTCGATACATCCTGCCAATTATCTGAATTGATATTCCTTACACAAAGCGCCTGCGAAGGGTCGAGAATAACATATTTTATCCCTTCATCAATCAGGTACTCGATTGTCTTGTTATTGCAAGCAGTTTCTGCAAGCCAGATGCCTTCGGACTTTCTCCTGAAATGAAATTCGAAATCGTATAGTCCCCACTTTATCTGAGTGATGCAATCCTGCTCACTTGCCAATGGCAGTATAATATGATTATAAACCTGCGCAATAGAATTTCCGTGACCTTTGTGATTTTTTATGCTTGCCCTGTCCGCATCTATTATTTTTTGAAGAGTATCCGGATGCTTCTCCCCCATCCAGTGCAGAAGTGTAGGCCCGAAATTGAAACTTAAATATTGATAATTATTTATTCTTTCAACTACTTTGTTTGAGGATAAATCCAGGATTTCCGCTTCCGTATTTGGTTTGTAGCATTCGCAGAAAATACGCTCGTTCCAGTCGTGAAAAGGCGCGGCAGAAGGTTGAAGCTCAATCTCTCCCGTCCATGGATTTTCCCTCGGGGGCTGGTAAAAATGACCGTGTATGCAAAGGTAAAACTTTTCTTTCAATAAAAAATAGTTTTAATTTATCTAATCAGTTTAAAAATAATTCCGCCTAGCGGAGGAAGCGTGACATTGATAGTATTGAACCAATGGTTTTTCTTTTTTGGTATGGATTTCACTCCTCCGGCATTCCCTTTCCCGCTTCCGCCGTATTCAAGTCCATCGCTGTTCAGCAGTTCCTTATAGTAACCGTCAAATGGTACGCCAAGCTCATATCCTTCCCTTAAAACAGGGGTCATGTTTAATACGAAAAGAAGTATTTCGCTGTTATCTTTGGATTTTCTTGTGTATGCAATTACGCTGCTGTCTGCATCGGAAAAATCCACCCATTCAAAACCTTCCGGGCTGAAATCAACCTCAAACATTGCAGGTTGACTTTTATAAAGCGAATTCAAATCTTTAACAAAATAATTAAGTTTTTTGTGCAATTCGAAATCAAGTATAAACCAGTCAAGAGAATCCTTAACATTCCATTCTTTGTACTGCCCAATATCGTTTGACATGAAATTTAATTTCTTTCCCGGATGCCCAAACATATAAAGAAAAAACAATCTCAGGTTTGCAAATCTCTGCCAGTCATCACCCGGCATTTTCTCCAGAAGTGATTTTTTTCCGTGTACGACTTCATCATGTGAAATCGGCAGGACAAAATTTTCATTAAACGCATACCACAGCAAAAAAGTAATCATGTTCTGATGGTACTTCCTGTGAATCGGTTCTTTTGAAAAATATTTAAGAGTGTCGTTCATCCACCCCATGTTCCACTTCATGTCAAATCCAAGTCCGCCTATATATGTCGGACGGGAAACCATCGGAAATGCCGTAGATTCCTCTGCAATAGTCACTATGCCTTTATGATATGAATGCGTAACTTCATTCAGCTTCTTAATAAAATCAATAGCTTCAAGGTTTTCCCTGCCGCCGTATATATTCGGCTCCCATTCGCCTTCTTCTCTTGAATAATCAAGATAAAGCATTGATGCAACTGCATCAACCCTTAATCCGTCTATGTGATATTTCTCAAACCAGAAAAGTGCATTTGATATGAGAAAATTCCTTACTTCATTTCTGCCGTAATCGAAAATAAGAGTACCCCAGTCTTTATGAAAACCTTTTTTCCAGCTTTTGTATGCAAACAATTGTGTTCCGTCAAAGTTTATTAATCCGTGCTCATCAGTCGGAAAATGCGCCGGAACCCAATCGAGAAAAACCCCTATTCCGTTCTGATGACAGTAATCTACAAAGAACATAAAATCCTGGGGTGAGCCATATCTGCTGGTCGGGGCAAAATAGCTTACCACCTGATAACCCCACGATTCATCAAGCGGATGCTCCATAATTGGCAACAGTTCGATGTGTGTGTAACCCATTGATTTTGCATAATCTACAATTTCATATGCAATCTGTTTATAGCTTTTATATCCTGAATCTGTAGGAAAATCAAAATTATTAAAATCTTTTTTCCAGGAACCAAGATGAACCTCGTAAATCGAGTAAGGAGACTTTTGAAAATCCGTTGTGGCCCTTTTTTCCATCCACTCAAAATCACTCCATCTGAATCCTTCAAGCGAATTGACAACTGATGCTGTTTTAGGTCTCAGTTCCGCCTGAAATGCAAAAGGGTCTGCTTTTAACTGTACGCTTCCCTCATTAGTGATAATTGCATATTTATATACTTCCCCTTCATAAAGTCCGGGAATAAATAGTGCCCAGACTCCCGAATTCATCACATTTTCCATCGGATTGGAATCGTTATTCCAGTAATTAAAATTACCGACAACACTCACGCTTTTCGCATTTGGAGCCCATACAGCAAACCTTACACCTTTTTTCCCGTTAATGATTTTTACCTTTGCTCCGAGCTTTTCATATATAGAGTAATGATTGCCTTCACTCAGCAGATAAAGATCAAAATCGCTGATTCCGTATTCTGCAAATTCTTTTTTGCTCATATTTCAAAATAAAATCACTAAATCAAAAGTGAAAGGCAAATAGTACTAAGAACCATAAGATTTGTAAATTTATTAAATTAAAATAGCTATTAAAACTGCCTTCCTTTCTACTTGAATAAAACATGCAATAATTATATTTTATGTTACCCTAGTGAGTGGTAATCAATATAAAATTATGCTATGAAAAATGAATTTAATAAATACCTTCAGAAATTTATAGACCTGGGATTAACAGAAAGAGAAACTAAAGTTTACATTACTCTGCTTTCGAAAAGAAGTTTTACAAGCTCCGAACTTCAGAAATCTGCAAATATACCGAGAACTAAAATTTACGAGGTTCTCTTAAAAATGATTGACAGGGGTATCTGCATAGAAAGAAGGATCGGGAAAATCAAATACTATGAAGCAGTAGAGCCTAAGAAAGCACTTCATAAAATACTGGAAGACTATAAAAACAATTTTCATTACGAACTCGATAAGAAAAAGGATATTACCGATACCCTTGCGGAAGTATTTAACCCTATTTATTCAAAGAATAAGAATTTTATTAATCCACTCGAATTTGTTGAAGTAATCAAGGATAAAGATCACGCACAAAAAAGAATTTTAACTGCTTTCCAGAACGCAAAATCAGAAGTACTATACCTGATAAAAGGACCTTATGTCTGCGATACTTCTTCGAGGGTAAATCAGCAGATTAAAGAAGAAAAAAATATGCTCAAAAGAGGAGTTACCTGCAAGAAAATTTACGAATCCACGGAATTGATGAAACAGGTTTCTCTTATTGAACAGTTCAAGCCACTTGCAAAGCTTGGCTCGCAGTTGAGAATGACAGAAACAATCCCTATCAAAATGGTTGTTTATGATGACAGGCTCGTGATATTTCCGCTTCAGGACATTATTAAAAATCCCGATGAACTCACAATAATCCTGATTGAACATAAGGAAATGGTAGCTGCATGCAAGATATTATTCAATTATTTATGGGGTAATTCAGAACCACTGAAAATCTAAGAAAAATTAAATATAAAAAAGGCTGATAATCTTATTTTACCAGCCTTTTCTTTTATTAATAGAACTTGATTATTTTGTAATAATCATTTTCTTTGTATCTGAGAAATTTCCTGCCGTGAGTTTATAAAAATATACTCCGCTGGATAGTCCGTATTCCTTTGAATCGAAATTAATACTGTAATATCCTGCCGGCTTGTTCATATTTACCAGTGTTGTAATTTCCTGACCCATAAGATTATATACTTTTAAACTTACAAAAGTGTTTTCCTTGATGGAATAATTAATAGTGGTCGAAGGATTAAACGGATTCGGATAGTTCTGAACAAGTTTGAATTCATCCGGTAAGTTTTCCGAATTAGTATTTTCACCCGTAGTGAAATCAACCAATGCTGTCATCACAGACAGTGTCCCTTGTAGTCTGGCCCATATCGGCCTTACCCTGCCGTTATATGCTGTTATATTTGTGTAATCACCGAAAAATGTAGTGCTGGTAGGTGTAAATGACGAAGAACTTACAATGAAATTTGTAAATGTATTTCCGCCGTCAATCGAGCGCGCAATATATACATCCGTTGCTGTGTTAGAATAATTCCTTCTGTCATAAAATACAATATATATGTGTCCGTTTTTCTGGTCAACTGTCATCCAGGACATAAACTGCTCTTTTCCCGCGGCATCATTATTGACCCGTAATGGAGTGCTCCAGTTTAAACCTCCGTTAGTTGACTTAATTAACTTAATATCATGATCGTTAGGTCCTGCACTATCTGAATAGTTAATATAAATATAACCCCTGTATGGACTATTGCTAATATCACAACAAGTGATGGGCATTCCGTTGCAGCGCTGTAATCCTGAAATTATGTAATCCCAACCTCCCGGCTGATCTGCGACATATTGAGGTGTTGAAAGCCAGGTGTTTCCTCCGTCTGTAGATTTATTGAAAAATATACCATACTGGGAATTTCTGATTTTCGGTCCAGACCAGCCTACATAAACTTCTCCGTTAGGTCCGACTGAAGGAACAGCACCTTCTACTGTATTGTCTTCGTCATAGCAGTCACCTCCGAGCAGATTAATTCTTTTTGCGGTTCCTGATGAACCAAAGTTTACCCAGGTATTTCCCCCGTCAGTGGATTTTGAAAATAATATATTCGAGCTGTCTGATTGATTTGATGTGCCGTAATTATCAAACTGAGTCCACGTTACATAAATATGATTATTCCTCGGGTCAACTACCGCCCACTCCTTATCCTGTTCTTTGGGTGAATTGTAATAGGTAAAAGAACCCGGATTATTCCATGAAACACCGTTGTTTGTTGACTTCTGACATACTATCCTGTCTATCCAGTATCCCGGAGAAACCGAATTTGATAAATGGAAATAATAAAATACGCCGTTTGTATCACAAATGATACAAGGGTCTCCCCAGACTCCATACTGACTATTTGATAATCCATACTGAGTGGCCCAGTTAACTCCTCCGTTTGTAGAATATGAAACATAGTTGATATTTGCACCGGCAACCAGAAAATTTATATTTTTCGGATTTATGCAAATCGAAGGTTCTTCCGGAGGCATAGATAGTCCGGGAGTAAAAATTGTAACGTTGGTATATTGCGGATAAGCATTACAAAATATCAGTAACGCGAAAAAAAGCAGGGTAAATGTCTTCCTCATACAGTTATTTTAATTTAAGTACCGTAAATTTGCAACTATGGAGCAATAATAAAATCCACTTTTTTATGCATAAAAAATAACTGTTTTAAAATTTCTCCCCTTTAGCCTCCCTGAACTGGCTTCCAAGCGGCCGTATCCTGCCCCACATTGTGTAAGCATAAATAATTACAGCGGTTATCTGTAACGAAGATGCTGCAACAATCACAAAATTTAGAAAAGCTATTGTAATGTATGCATCCGTAACTTCGAAAATAAACCTGAGGACCGTACCCGAAAGCATCAGCCAGTATACAACCATTATTCTTTTAGGACTGTACCTGGTATCGGCTTTATCCGCCTTCGGAAAAAACCAAACGGCAATCCCCATTATCAGCATCAGCATAAATCCTACAAGTACAATATGTGTATGTGCGGAAAGCATTCTCGGGCCGTAACCGAGATTAAAAATTCTTCTGCTTATCATCATAAAAAAACCCGACAGGATTCCAATAATCAAGAAGGCAAGACTTGTTTTTACAAAGTATCTAACCGCAGTAAACATCAGAAATTCTTTCTTTTAAATTTTTTGTTTGCAAGAAATACAGGAATTATTACCCATAGACATAATGAAACAATTGTTATTATCAGGCCAGATGCACTTCCGAAAAATTTCAGGAATGTTGCACCTGTATAACCGAGAAGCGCTGACAAATCCAGATTAAGAATAATCATAATTCTGGATATATCCACAGGATTAAGAAGAGTAAAAAATATTGTGAATTTCTCAAGCGGATAATCGCTGAACATTAAATAAAACAATAGTATAATTCCGTCAAATAAAACCGAAAAGAATAGCCACAGGAATAATAGAATACCTATTCCCTTCACTTTTTCATCAATTGAAATCGAGAAATAAAATGCAATTGCAGAGAATATTAGAGAAAGAAATATACCGGCAAACAGTAAAAGAAATATAGCTTTTGAAATTCCGGTAAATAGAAGAGGCGTTACAGCTCCAATAATAAATCCAAAGGATAACGAAATTGCTATACCTGTGTATTCTGCTTTGAAAATCGCAGAGCGTTTAACGGGTTGAGTCAGCAACATCTGAATAAACTCCTTGGAATTGTAAAAATGCATGGATCCGAATATGATACTTACAAGCGGAACAATAATTAATACTATATTTAAAATGCTAGCAATGGATTTTGTCTCGTCCCTGCTGAGATAAATTATTCCCGAGCACAGGGCGAAAAGCACCGCTGTATATATTACTAACCATTTGTTTCTGATAATATCAAAAAAAACATATTTTAAAATACTATGACCATTCATATTCTTTGAATAAATTTGAAATAGACTTCCTGAAACCGTTATTCTGCACTTTCAGCTTATCAATTCCATCTTCGATTTTTACTCTGCCCTCGTGCATAAATATAAACCTGTCTGCCAATTCCTCAACTTCGCTGATTATATGTGTTGTAACAATAATCAGTTTTCCTTTGGTTTTCTCCTTTAATATTTTCATTTTAAGGTAATCTGCCGACGCAGGATCCAGTCCAGCCGTAGGCTCGTCCAGAATAATAATGTCACTGTCAAAAAGAAATGTCAGTGCAGCACTCAGCCGCTGCTTCATTCCCTGTGATAGAGCATTGATTTTTTTACAGTACATTTCCTCAATTTTTAATTCTTTCATCAGCTCATCTTCATATTCTTTTTTATTCCTGATATCCTTAATTATTTTTAAAACTTCTTCTACTTTAAGATTTTCGGGATATGATGCTGTCTGCGGCATATAGCCTATCATTTCCCTGTATCTAAAATCTCTTTTTATATTCTTGCCGTTTACGAAAATATCTCCGCTTTCCGGCAAAACTAGACCAAGTATAGATTTAAGAAGTGTGGTTTTCCCGGAACCGTTCGGACCGAGCAATGCAACAATCTCACCTTTTTCGAAAAATAAATCCACATTATCGAGAGCTTTAAGTTTATTGTATGTTTTATTCAGTCTGCTAATTTTTATCATAATATATCATTTTCATTTGAGGTTTATTATCTACAAGTGTCTCGGGTATGAATACAGGAAAAACTTTTTCCGTTACATCAAGCAAATCTACCAGAAAACTCCTGAGTAGAAGCATTGCATCGGGACTGTTTTCCGCAACTGTCGAGAACAAACTGACCGGTCGATACGGTACATCGCCAAAGCTGTCTTTATCAAGGTCGTATCCGTAATATTTATCCCAGTAATTTGAATCGAATAAATTCGAATTCTGTGAACTGTTCGTGGATACATCAAAAGTATTATTTAGAAAATTGTTATTCTTTACGCTGTCTTCATAACAGTTGCCAAGGATTTTTATTGCCCAGCCGTTTGAAAAAAAGCTGTTCCCATTTATGGTAGTCCCGTTGGAACCTTCCATGTATATTCCCGTAGTATTCCTTCTGAAACTATTTCCTGATATATAGCTTTTATCAATATCCTTTAATAGCAGCCCGTAGGAATTCGGTCCCCAGTTATCTTCAAAACTGTTGTTAATCATTTCAATATTTTTTGTGTACATCACTGCAACTCCTGCGCCATTCTGCCTGAAAGTGTTTTTCACATATGAGTTTCCTTCGGAAAACATGAAGTGTAATCCATATCTTAAGTTCTTGTAACTGAAATTTTTATTGATTTTACAGTATGTTGAAAATTCAATATATATACCGTCTCTTTGACCGCTGACCTGGTTATTTTCTATTAAAATATTCCTGCATTTCCAGAGATGTATTCCGTTGCCTGAAAAGGATTCGGAAGTAGCACTACCAATTACATTATTCGATATTATCTTACAAGAATCCGTTCCAGAAAGATATACTGCAAAAAATGTGTTATCAAAAATATTGTTTTCAATCAAAACGTTTTTGCAGTTTTCTACCTTTATTCCGGCAATGTCTTTAAGGAAACTAATACCCGTGTTTTTTATTACTAAATTTTTAAACACGCATCCGTCAGCTCTTACCGTGAAAATTTCATCCTTGCCGTCACCATCTATAACAGGATAATTTTCACCGATGATCTGAAGTTTTTTTGAAACAATTAAATTATATTCCTTATAAATACCTTCTTTAATAATTATAATATCTCCGTCCGAAGCGGTTTCAAGTGCTTGCCTGATGCTGATAATATTACTTTCTCCGCCTACATAAATTACCCCGGAGTATAGTGCAGGCGGGGAAAAAATGAAACAAAAAAGAGAAAATAAGGAAATATTAAAAACTCTTTTAATCAATTTATCTTTTTAATTTTTGTTTTAATTCCGACCAAGTGTAAAGTTCTCCACCGCTTGTTGATTTTTGATTTTCTGCAGTATTTCTGCTTATAAATGCAGAGAGATTCGCACCCATCGGGCTTGGAAGATTTTGGCTGATTAAGAAAGTCGATTTTGATGCATCAACGAGTGTTGAGGGCTGCGAAAAATCTATCACATAATATTTGTTCACATCGGATTCGGAAATTTTTCCTTTATTAAGATAATTAACCATGCATTCCGCTGCATCGAACTTCAACACTTTTCCCTTCATAGTTACAATCTCTGCACCGAACCTCGTGTCCTCTATCGTCATTTTGCAGTGAACACACTGGTCTGAATTGAAATTAATCGGCTCAGGCTCATTTGAGCAACCGAAATTAAAAACCGACAAAATCAAAATTAAGAATAACATCGTTTTTTCCATTTTTATATTATTAAATGTTTTTTTCTTTGTTTTCATAATTTCTGAAATCATAAATAAGAGCAATTATTGCAATTAGTATTCCTGAAATTAATATTATTCCGCCTGTCGAGGGGTATGAATATGCAGTAAAATTTAGAAGTACCTTTTCCCCGATAAGCGGCGGCTGATAGCTCATACCGGGAATTTTAATGGCAGCATCAGGATTCAGATTATGTCCGTAATCATATTCCCACAAATAGAAATCAACTGCACCAACAATACCAGAAATTGCATAAAAAATAATCCAGGTAATAAAAAGTTTTCTTTTCCTTATAACAGAAACAAGTACTCCGCCCAGAATTAGAAATCCAACAATATAAGGCATAATCTGAAGTTCTTTGATTGAATCAGGTTCGATTGTTTTCATCCCTATATAATGATTAAGCCCGTTCACTGTCTTTAAATCACCGGTCATTCTGTTAATCCATATTTCAAATCCGAGTCCTTCAGGATATTGAGGGGCATCCAGATTAATTTCCCAGATAGGAGTGAAGTATACGGCTAACATGCTTAATGATACAATCAGTATTAATATTCTTGTTGAATTTTTCATTATAATTATCCGTCCACCGAAGCGGACGGATTTATTAATTTTATTATTTGTTTGAATTAAATGTCAAAGGCACATTTGAATCTTTCGGTGATACACGCAGATATCCCTGCATTTCCTGATGAAGAGCCGAACAAAAATCAGTGCAGTAGTATGGATATATTCCTGCTTCCTTTGGAGTCCATTTAATAGTGCAGGTTTCACCCGGCATAACAAGAAGTTCGGAATTATCGTTACCTTTAATCGCAAATCCATGAGGAATATCCCAATCTTGCTCAAGATTGGTAACGTGGAAATAAACGACATCATTTACCTTAATACCCTCAATATTATCGGGTGTAAGATGCGAGCGTATCGCACTCAGGTAAACATGAACCTCGTTTCCTTTTCTCTCAACTCGGGCATCCTTTTCACTCTTCAATGCATAAGGATGTTTGTTGTCTTCAATTTTAAAAATTCTGACCTGATTTTTTGAAATCATATCACCCGGTAAAGCCTGTGCATAATGCGGCTCCCCTACAGTCGGGAAGTCAAGCAGAAGTTTCATCTTATCACCGGATATATCAATAAGTTGTGCGGACTGATTTAACTCAGGTCCTGTTGGTAAAAATCTGTCCTTTGTAATTTTATTCATTATAAGTAAATATTTTCCCCAGGGTTTTTTGCTGTCACCTCCGGGAATCATTATATGTCCCACAGAATAAAATGCAGGCATTCTGTCAACAACTTCCTTAGTATCAAGTTTCCATTTTATTATTTCTGACGATACAAACATTGATGTATAAGCAAATCCCTTGTCATCAAATTCTGTATGAAGCGGTCCAAGTCCGGGATTCTGAACTTCACCGGATAAAACCGACTCGTATTTTAAAACGGGAATGCTTTCAATTTCACCATCAAACTGCTTCGATTCAATAGCTTTAATCATTTTCGAAAATGAAAACACTGGAATTACCGTTGCAAGTTTTCCTCCGCCAACTATGTATTCACCCGAAGGGTCAACATCGGCTCCGTGCGGTGATTTCGGACAAGGGATGTAAAACATTGTACCTGATACATCTGCAGGAGTTAGTGTTTTCACGGTCTTTATGATTTCAGATTCAGCGGAATGAGTCGATTCATTCCATTTATTGTGTGCATAATTCACGGCTTTATCAGTACCTTTTCCCTGCTTTATAAGCTCTTCTATTTTTTTCCAGTTTACTGCCAATATGAAATCCTTGTCTTTCTGGCTTGCATTAACTTCTAAAAGTGAATGCGCCTGTTCACTATTATAGCAGGAAAAGAAAAACCAGCCGTCCGAAGGCCCCTTGCCTGAATGACTTAAATCATAATCGAACGGGGGTGTTATAAGCTGAAATGCAATGCTCATTTCTCCTGAATTTTGATCGACCCTGATAAATGACAATGCACCTTTAAAATTTTCCTTGTAAGTACTTATGGGCACATCTTTGTTATCCACAGGAATGCTGAACCGTGTTCCTGCAACTACATATTCTGAATTTGGAGTGGTAAACGGTGAAGAGTGGTTCCCGGCACTGTTAGGTATTTCAATTATTTCTACTGTTCTGAAGGATTTCAAATCTATTCTTGCCACTCGCGGTGTATTGTTTCCGTTTATAAATACCCACCTTCCGTCAGGAACTCCATCTTTCATAGAAAGTTCCGAATGGTGTGAGTCATCCCAGGGAATAAATCCGTGCGATGTGTTAAGCATTGGCTTTGTTTCTTCAGAATAACCGTATCCGTTTTCGGGATTCTGTGAAAAAACAGGTATCACTTTAAGCAATCTTCCTGAAGGCAGACCGTAAACAGCCATCTGGCCGCTGAAACCTCCCGATACAAAACTGTAAAACTCATCAAACTTTCCCGGCTCTACATAAACTTTTGAAGGGGCATTGCTTTCCATAAGTGGTCCCTTTCCTTTTTTTGAACCGCAGCCTGAGTACATTGAAAAACCACCCGCAATAACAACCAGGGATAAAAGCATTGTTGCCATTGTTTGCATTCTTGTTTTCATAATTTTTTATTGTTGGTTAATAAAAAGTTTTATTCCCTTAATTGTCTAACATGCGGAAGTACTCAAGTACCGCTCTTGCATCATCCTGAGTGACATTCTGAAAAGTCATTTGTGTCAGATACTGACCGAACAGCTGTTTGGCAGCAGTATTTTCTTTTGTCATCTGCTCCGGATTCAAAATCATATTCATTATCCATTCCGGTTTCCTTCTTTTTGTTACATCTTTAAGTGGAGGTCCTACAAGTTTGTAATCGAATTTATGGCAGGCAATACATTTTGCATCAAATATTTCTTTTCCTTTATCCGCAAGATTTTTATCGACAGGTCCAAGTGTAACACTTTTTACAGGTCCTATTCCGATTTCTTCTGTATTCTCTCCGCATCCTGTTGTTAATAAAGATAAAGCAAATGCTGCGATTAAAACCAAATATTTTGTTCTTCTCATTTTTGTTTTATTATTTTTATAAATACTACTTTTTACTGGTTAATTCATATTCAAGCATAATAGCTTTCGGGTGCAGTATATTATTCTCAAGATGTATGTGCATGTGCAAATCTTTTTCGAATTCTTTAAGCTCGTCATAAAAAACCGCAAATGTAGCACAGGTATCCGAAGGTAAATTATAATTGTTTGTGACTGTTCGTAATTTATTGAAAGCATCTCCGGCTGAAGCATGCTCTTTTTCCATTACGCTGATTGGATTTCCAACTGCGCCAAATGGAGCAATCGGAATAGCTAATGAATCGGTCTTTGTTTTAACTAGTGTTTTAATATACGGGAAAAGCATTTTTTCTTCTTTCACAAGATGATTCGAAAGCTCTTCACTTATTTCCTTCCATATAATATTGATTTCTTCAAGCTCGTAATGATTTTTTCCGTGTGCATTTAAAACCTTCAGGGAGTGATTACTGATAACAGGTATCATTTTACTGACAAATGAATGATGAACGTTAACAATATGTTCAATCAGTTCATCGAGGGACATCAAATCGAAAATGCCGTTACCGTTCTTGTTGATATAAGCAATCTCTAACTCTTTTATAAGTTCACCTGCATCAATATTTTTTTCCGCACATGCTGATTCGATAGTTCTTGAACCTCCGCAGCAGAAGTCAATTCCATATGATTCAAAAATTTCCGCCGTTTTGAAATTCCCTCTCACAACATCCCCTAATATACTTTTTTTTGAAATATTCATTTCAGTTTCCTTCTTTTTTATTACAAATTTAAATCAGAGGAAAAAGAAATAATTTGACATAAGTCAAATTATCAATTTTAAAATGAAAAACGATTGTTTCGTCAGGGAAAACCTGTTTATTGGGAATATTTTTTTAACTCTTTAAGGTCGAGTACTGTGATTTTTTTTCCGCTCACATCTATCAAGTTTTCATCCTGAAGTTTCTTGAATGTACGGGAGAGCGTTTCTATAATTGTACCCAGATGTGCTGCAAGATCGTATTTTGAGATGGGGAGTTCAAAGCTGTCCGTTGATTTAAGCTTGATTTTCTTTGCTCTTTCAATCTCGGCTTTTCTTTTTTTTGAATTTTCGAATTCCTCGAAAATATATTTTGCAAGCCTGCGCTTAATATCATGAAGCGTAATGCCTTCAATGTGGTTATTAAGTACTTTCAGCCTTTTTGATAATGTAGATAAAAATTTAAAACAAATGCTTGTATTCTCTTTCATGAAAGACAGAAACGGTTTTGCAGAGACTATTAATACTTCTGTATCATCTTCTATGGAAGCTGCATTAATCGGATAAACAGCTTTATCGTTAATTACATCCTCAAAACTCTCAAACACCGGAACCTCTCCAAAAGTGCTGTATGGACACATTATGTGAACAATATGTTCCCGACCTTCCCCGGAAATTTTATATAGCTTCACACTTCCTTCCAGCACACAGTGAAAACCAAAATATGGCTCGGTATCAAAAAACAAAATATCACCTTTTCCGGCTTTCTTATGCCTCGAAAATGAAAGAATTTTTGTTAACTCTTCTTCAGTTAAATCCGAGAAAAGATGAATCTTTCTTAAATCATCTGTAGTTAATTTCTTCTGCAATATGTTCTTCTCCAAAAAACTTTAAATATCTTTTAATCTTCCCACACGATTATAAAATTTTTTACTAATATGATGTATTATTAATGTTTTATAACCTTGACCGAGTTATAAAGTTGTAAATTAGTTGTAAAAATCTTCAAAAATCACATAATTACTAATAAAACATAGCTGTTACGAGCTTTATTTTATTTAAAAAAAAGTTTTTCTTAAATATTTTTAATCAATAATCAACAAATTACTCTTTTAATTTTAATATTTTAAATACTATAATTCGCTTTATTAAAAGGCTGAATTTACGTTCCCTCAATCTTCTTTTTACCTAAATTACGTTAAAGTTCTTTTATATTCAATGTGATATTTGTTAGAATGAATGCTTTTTTAAAAATAATTCTTTGACTCCGTTTTTACCTGTCATCATCACTGCAACTAAAATTAATCCGTAAATAATCTGTCTCATATTAGCTGCTATGCTATCCGGCATACCGACGAATCTAAGTGCTTCGGGTAAAAGCACCATAAAAGCTGCTGCAAAAAAACTACCGGAAAGATTTCCTAATCCACCTATAATTACTATAGATAATATGAAAATAGATTCGTTAACGGTAAAACTTGTCGGGTCAATATAAGTAATGTAATGTGCATATAAAACTCCGGGAATCGAGGCAAGTATTGCACTAATTGTAAAAGAAATAATTTTTGCCTTATAGACATTTTTTCCTACACTTTGAATGTAAATCTCATCCTCACTTATTGCTACCAATATTTTTCCGAAACCCGAATTATAAATATTTTTTAAAACCAACCAAATTAAAGCAACAATGACTATAGATAGAACGAGAAAAGGTATTTTCTCGTCAACTGGGAAGCCAAATAGATTTATTGACGGAATACCCGGAATACCAAGCGGTCCTCTTGTCAAGTCCATCCAGTTATTCATAATAGAGAAAATAATAATCTGAATACCAAGTGTACATATTATAAAATAATCATCAATCGTTCTTAATGCAATTAAGGAGACTACAAATGCAATTAATCCACTTATAATCATCGCAAAGGGAAGATTTATCCAAAAACTTAACCCTAACTTAACAGAAAGGATCGCAGTTGTATAAGCCCCAATTCCATAAAATCCAGCATGTGCCAATGAAATCAGACCTGCTTTTCCTGCGGCAAGATTAAGGCTTTGAGCAAGTATTGTATAAAAACAAATAAAAATAATAAGATGTAATATATATTCCATTTATATCTCCACTTTTCTTAATCGTTTTCCGCTAAATCCAAGCGGTTTCAAAATCAAAAAAGATATAAGAATTATATATGTCACCAAATCCATCCACTTTGAATCAATATAATAAGCCGAAAAATGTTGGACCGAAGAAATTAGTAGGGAACCTGAAATAAGTCCTTTTGTGCTCCCAATTCCGCCAATTATTATAACTACCAAGCCATAAAGTAATAAATTAAATCCAAATGTTGGTGACATATTTGTATCAAATGCAGATAAAATACCTACGATAGCTGCTAAAAAAGAGCTCAAACAAACTGAAATTAAAATTATCCTTTCTTCATTAATGCCATATATTTTGCAAAGATTTACATTGCTTTCAACTGCTCTAATTGATTTGCCAATTTTGGTTTTTTGCAAAACAAGATTAATCGAAATAAAAAGTACTGATGAGATGAACAAAGTTAACAATTGAATATTGGTTATATAAACACTAAATATCTTATTTCCAACAAGTACTTCTGTATTGTTAATCACTTTACTATCATCACCAAAATATAAAGAGACACAATTTTGTAATATAACATATAACCCTAATGATGCGATAAAATATTTTAACGACGAAACGCTTTTCTTTCTTAAATGATAAAAAACTAATAATTCATTTAGTATTCCCAAAATAATTACAATAAGGACAGATAAAATCACAGCGAAAAGAAACGGGAAATTAAGCTGAACAGAAAATAAATAAACAAAATAAGAACCAAATACAATCAAGGCGGCAAGCGCTATGTTAAAAAATTTTGTTGTATAATAGATTAAAGAAAAGGAAAGCGCAACCAGTAAATACAAAGATGAAGAAATTAGAATATTTAAAATTATCTGCTGCATAAAATTCGATATTAAAGAACCTCATTAAGCATTTTTGCGTTTTTAAATAATTTATTAAAATTTTCTTTTTGCTTATTAGTTTTAATTTTGTCAAAATGAAAATCAATTTTTAATTCATCAGTATAAAATTTACCATCATTTCTATTTATAGATTGGATTCCATATATATCACCAAAAATACCAATATCATCTACGCGATCACCTTGATTCCGTACTAAACCAATCGCATCTGATTTCTTCATCACTTTTACTGGTATTTTATCATATTTTTTTCTGAATTTGAAATCCCAATCTTTTAAATAATCTTTAATTCCGTCGTCCTTTATTTTTAATTTTTCATCAAGATATTCATCCTCTATAACGAAAAGTTTCTTAATTTCCGTTTGGTTTGAACCTTTTGTTTTTCCATCTAAGATATTAATTTCCTCTTGTTTACGATTAGGATCCTCAATATAAACCTTGTATTGCTTTTTATCTAAGAATTGGATACTGTAATAACAATAAGCTTTGTCAACAAACTCTTCCCATATTCTATTTTTAAAATAATACGATGGAATCTGCAATACTTCTTTCTTTTTAGCATCATGAATAAAATGGCTGGCTAAAAACTCATCATACTTCAAAGATGCAATAAAATCATGAAAATCTTTCTGTTCTTTTTCCTTTTCCCTTGTAAGCATATCGTCTAATTCTAAATCATTTTTTAAATTCGTAGATAGTGATTCTACAAGAATATTTGATTTTGCAAACTTATCAAGAATTAAGCCAGTTCTTGATTTAGATTTTTGTATATCAAGTAATATTTTTTTATTTTCTTCAATTTTTATTAATGTCTGTTTCCATGCCTCGTAAAATTCTTCATGATTCTGTTTTAATTTATCAAAATCCTTTTCAAAGGCATTCCATTCGAAGAAAAAGAATATTACCCATTCTGTAAAATGGTAAAAAACCAAGAAAAAGAAAATTAAGACAGTAAATCTTAGGTTCTCTGATAATGTTCCGTCGACCCCTAACAAATGACTAACGTAATAATCTCCTAAAAAGGCCAAAAAAGCGGAAACAAACTTTTGAAATACTATTTTCAATATTTCTTTTCTTTTCTTTTCTTTATTTATCTTTTCTTTTTCCATAAAATTAAAGAATTAAATATTTTAGAATAAAAATTAATTGGCAAAGATTTTTCTGCTTTTGCATTACAATAGCAATTAAAAGTTCCAGAACGCTTAAAATTACTTGAGCTCAGCCAAATTTCCTTCAATGAATTTTCCCAAATATTTCCCTCGACAAATGTTTCAGAACCGGGACAACTTAAAACCTTACCGTTTAATGTAACATATAACCCTGTAGAAACTTGATTACATGGATGACAACCGGCATATGCAGAAATACCCTCTTCGATAATTTGATTAAAAGACTGCAGATTAGTTTCAATATTAAACTTGTATATTTCCAAATATAATTCAATTAATTTATTCTCTTTAGGTGTTATTTTTTTCCACATGTCATTTTTTGCTTTTCCGCTAATCATTGAAGTGGTAATAACTGTATACAAATTTCTTAATCTTCCCCATTTATATATTTCAAGTGCTTCATTGATTGTCCAAATAGTAATAGGACTATTAATAAGTGCTAATCGCGTAGGAATTATCTTATTAAATCCCTCTTCAACCATTAACTTTAATGCCCTATTCCTATAGTATGTATATTTTGCATTTGATCCAGATAGCTTAGATTGAATTTTATTATCAAATGAATTAAAACTTAATAATATACTTGCATTACAATTATTTAACTCTTTAACCAAATCTTTACCAGTAAATATACCATATTCTCCAAAATATTTAGAAACTTTTTTGTCGTTTCCAATTACATGTCCTTTAGTAAATATTAATGGGATTATATTTTGTTTTTTAAGAAATCTCAAAATATTCAAGAAACCAAAATTTTCTAAAGGTTCACCAGCTCCTAAAAATTTTACACTACGCAAACCTAATTTTTTAGCTTGGTGAATTAAATCCACAAGTTTTTCATATTTTAGTTCGTGTACAACACTATCAACGGAATTTTTCTTTCTAAAACAATAGGGACAATTTAGACTACAATTCGAACCATAGTCGATATCTAATGTTAATAATTTTCCTTTGTTTTTATCAATAATAGTCTTGTCAAATGACCATCCATTAACATCATTAACATAGTTTAGTGGAAATTTTTCAAATACGACCGGTATATCAGGTATTACTTTCATATTCTTATTTAACCTCGACAAATTTACCGTTTAATATTTGATATACACCCCACAATCTATTTACTTCTCCGTCTTTATCAAACTTCAAATCACCTGTCATCGATTTAAAAGTATGGGTATATAAATATTCTTTTACCTTATCCGCATCATTACCTACATTTTTTAATGCTTCAAGAATAATCATTGCCCCTTCATATGCATATGCATCATATGCCCCAGGTTCTTTATTATATTTTTTAAAAAACTCATCTCTATATTTCACATAAAAATCTAATGACTTATCCACAAGTACGTTTGTACAATAAAATCCTTCCGAACTATTTCCAGCCATTTTTATCAGATTATCTGTTGAGGATCCGTCACCACCCATGATAGGAATATTTAAATTTAGTTCTTTTGCTTGTTTCAAGATAATAGCTGGTTCGTTTTCATTACCAGGAATAAAAAGTGCTCTTGCTCCTGATTCCTTTATCTTTATTAGTTGAGTTCTAAAATCTTTATTTCCTTCTAAGAAAGAACCCTCGAATTTTATTTCTCCCCCAAGATTTACAAAGTGTTCTTTGAAGCTACTTGTTATATTTACCCCATATTCACTATTTTGACCAAAAACAGCTACAGACTTTATATTTAATTTATTAATAATAAACTCTGCAGCAGTAATTCCTTGAATTTTATTTCGCGGTATATTTCTAAAAATATATTCACCTGCATACTGTAATTTATCAGTTGAAGCAATTGTGGAAAATAAAATTACTTTATTCTTCTCGGCAATTGGTGCAATTGCAAGAGTATTATCAGAAGATACTTCTCCCAATACTATTTTAACTTTGTCAACCGATATCAATTTGTTTATTGCCGAAATTGAAGAATTTGATTCAAATTTCGAATCCTCGTACTTCAATCCATATAAAGAATCCTTTGAAAAGGCTAAATCAAAACCGTTTTTTAATATTTCTCCGTAATGAGCATTTGGTCCGGATAAGGGAGCAACTACACCAACTAATATTTTCTCGTTTGAACGCTTACCATTTGTGCAAGAGTTCATACTTAATATTAGTAAAAAGCAGATAATGCAGAATAAATACATACTTATTTTTTTCATTATTATAATGTTAAAGTTATATAAAAATTGAATTTATATTTTCTATTTTGAACAAGTTATCAATTTGAGCAATTATATGAACTACACCTGTTTTTAGCCCAATTATTTTGTTAGAAAAATGTAAGGCTTCTTTAATGCGATGTTCTATAATTAATAAGACTACTTTACTTGTTTTATTTAAATTCTTCAAAATATTGGATACAAAATTAATGTTTTTAGGGGTTAACCCCGCAAATGGTTCGTCAATCATCATTATTTTAGGATCGTGTAAAAGAGCCATTGCAAGAGTTAATAATCTTTTTTCTCCTCCGCTTAGTTTAATACTGATATTATTTAGTCTCGGTATAAGTTCCGTAAAAACTGAGAGTGAATAATCGATTCTTTGCTTTAATATTCTTTTATCGATATTTAAACCAGCCATTTCAAGATTTTCTTTCACAGTTAAATTTTCAAACAAGTAATCTTTTTGTGGAATATATAGTAAACCTTTTTTAATAAGACTGGATGTTGGCAATCCGGGTAAATCCTCATCATAGTATTTGACATTTCCAAAAATTCCTGTTTCAGAATTTTTCCAAATCGGCAGGATTCCGTAAATTGCCTTAAGAAGTGTAGATTTTCCGCTTCCGTTACTCCCTGCCAGTAATACAATTTCGCCATCATTTATTTCAAATGATATATTATAAAGAACTTGCTTCTTTCCATAACCTGTAGATAAATTCTCTACTTTTAGTATAGGACTGCTCAAATATAAGCCTCCATTACATGTTTATCATTTCTTAAAGCATCAATATTATAGAATTCGGAAATTTTTCCTTCATACAAAAAAAATATTTTATCCGAAATATCTCCGATGAAATCCGTATTATGTTCGATTACTAAAATTGTTTTTCCCTGCTCTTTAAGATTTTTTAAAATTAAAGATAATTTATTCCTGTATTCGGGCTGTACACCTGCTACGGCTTCATCAATCAGTAGTAATGAAGCACCATTAGAAACGCAAGCGGCAAGAGTGAGAAGTTTCTGTTGTCCGTAACTGATTTCCCCTGCAAAAGAGTTTTTAACATCTTCCAGGAAAAACTGTTCTATTATTTCATCAGCTTTATTATTCAGTTCCTTGTTTGCTTTATCAAAGAAACACCCGTGTAAAATTGCATTATACCAATTATCTTCAGGATTATTTTGCATAGAAAGTATAACATTTTCCTTAACAGAGAGTTTATTTATTATTCTTAAGTCCTGAAATGTTCTTCCAATCCCTGTTCGATTTATTTTATAAGGTGGGAAGTGTGTAATATTTTTATCTTTAAAAAATATTTCTCCGGATTGAGGTTTGATAAAACCACTTATAATATTAAACAAAGTTGTTTTACCGGAACCATTTGCTCCCATTAATGAATAAATATTGTTTTCTTCTAACTCCAAATTTATATTATTAATGAGGTGGTTCTTTCCGGGAAAAGTAAAGCTGATATTTTTTAAATTTAATATCATACTAATTTTAAAATAACAATAATTTAGTAAAATGGAAATATAATAATATTTTATATTCTCTTGATGCCAAATTGTGATAAGTTATAATAATAATTCTATAAATATCCTACAACTAACATTGGAGAATATTTAACATTCACTGAATTTTCTATCGTTTTTATTCCCCCACCTCATGGTTGCGTCAGTTACCTATGTATAAGTTCTGCATCTCCTGCTTATTTGATTTTCGTTTTGTTTTCTAAAGCATTTATTAGACCTGCTAAGTTCTTGCGCTACTTCAAAACGTTAAGTAAAACAAAGGCTTAATAAATCTAATATGAATATACGGTCAGTAATAGTCCTTTGATTTCTAATAGGAATATAATCTAAATTTATAATTCGTTGTAATATCAATAAAATAAAGATTGAACAAGAACTGAAAGTTGTAAAGTAGTTGTAAATGATAAAAAAAAATGAATTATTTACTATTCAACTTCTTTATTATTTCTCTGAAATTCTCAAGTCCAGCTTCTAAATTTTCTACGATATCTAATGCGAGTTCATCCGGATCCGGAAGATTATCCAAATCGGCAAGGCTTTTGTCTTTTAACCAAAATATATCAAGACTTGTTTTATCTCTTGCAATAATTTCATCAAACGCAAACTTTCTCCATCTCCCTTCGGGATTTTTCTCCGGATGATATGATTCTTTTCTTTTAAAACGATTTTCAGGATTGTAACATTTAATAAATTCTTCAAGATCATCTTTTTTTAGCTGATTTTTCTTTAGCGTATGATGAATATTGGTCCTATAATCATAATACCAAATTTCCTTAGTCTGATTTTCTTTAGATGCAGGTTTTGAATCAAAGAAAATTACATTTGCTTTTACTCCCTGAGCATAAAATATACCTGTTGGAAGTCTTAATATTGTGTGTAAATCAATTGTCTCGAGAAGCTTTTTTCTGACTGTCTCCCCAGCTCCACCTTCAAATAAAACATTATCTGGAACAACTACGGCTGCTTTACCCGTTGTTTTAAGCATGGTCTTAATATGCTGAACAAAATTCAGCTGTTTGTTGCTTGTTGTCGCCCAAAAATCCTGCCTGTTATAAGTTAAATCCTCTTTTTCCTGTTCCCCTTCTTCGTTTGTAAAAGTCATACTGCTTTTTTTTCCGAAAGGAGGATTAGTTAACACATAATCAAATCTTGCTCCTGAATCAGCTACAAGTGAATCTGCAGGAGAAATATAGTTGTCGCTTTCAATATCACCAATATTGTGCAGGAATAAATTCATAAGACACAATCTCCTTGTGTTTGCAACAATTTCATTTCCTGCGAAAGTTTTAAATTTTAAAAACTCTTTTTGTTTTTTATCAAGTTTATAACTTTTGCTAATAAATTCATACGAAGACAGAAAAAAGCCACCTGTTCCGCAGGCAGGATCAGCAATTGTTTTCATCGGCTCAGGCCTTAAACATTCTACCATCGTTCTTATAAGTGCGCGAGGGGTAAAATATTGACCTGCGCCGCTTTTTGTATCTTCGGCGTTTTTTTCAAGAAGACCTTCATAAATTTCTCCTTTAACATCAGTTGCCATCATATTCCATTCTTCATTATCAATCAACTCTATAAGTCTATATAGTTTTGCCGGATCCTGAATTTTATTCTGAGATTTAGTAAATATTTGCCCAAGAATACCCTTTTGATTGCTAAGTTCTCTAAGTAAAGTTGAATAATGCAATTCCAGTTCAGCACCTTTTAGTTCTGTTAAACTTTCCCAATTATATTTTTTGGGGATTTGCAAATTTCTATTATAAGGAGGCTTTGAAAACTCATCTGCCATCTTTAAAAATAGTAAATAAGTAAGCTGTTCAAGATAATCCCCATATCCTACACCATCATCACGAAGTGTGTGGCAGAAATTCCAGACCTTAGAAACAATCGATGAAGTATTTTCTGACATATAAATTCTTAATTTTATTTTATTTCAAATTTGCTTTATTAATGGTACAAAAAACTCAAAGAAATCTTCGATTTTTTCCTTTAAGTATTTATGTTGTTTATTCCAATCATTTCTATCCCTAATATCAGCAGAATGTCTTAAAGCTAATTTACATTCTTTAACATCTTCAGATTGTTTCCATATTAGTTCATTATTGAATTTTTTATTTATTTCTATTTCATATTTTTCTTTAAGTTTAAAATAATTTTCCTTTGCTTTGTCTCCAGTCATCAAAAAAATAACACCGATTCTTTTATCCCACGTGTTTGCAAAAGCATCAACGTGGAAACCGCTTTTACCAAATCCAAAAAAAGAAAGCCAGTGCTGTGGCTGTGGTTTTCCTGCTCTTATTTTAGATTTTGAATTTTCAAGGTATTCGCAAAACGCTTTCCAGAATTCCAATTGTAACGTCTTGGTTTCAGACATTTCTCCTTTTGCAGAGCTTCTTAGTGTTTTAGACCAATCGTTTGGTTGGGCTACTATATTAAACTTAGGAGCAGCAAGACTATCTCCTATTTTGTATAATTCTATTTCAATTGCAAAAAAATTAAACCCGCTGGATGTAATTCCGTTAAGCCAATCTATTGCAGCTCTATGTTCATCTGTAAAATTTTTTGATATCCATATTATCGTAACAGCTTCCAATCCAGCCGCATATGTCATCAACTGTCCTAAATGCTTATGGTCTGTTTTTTCTATCTGATTTTCAATTAATACAAAATGGTTATTTTCATCTTTGCACAATATATCTGCTCTAAATGGTCCTACATGTTCTTCCTGATTCACAACATAAAATTCAATACCAATTTCTTCGCTAAGCAGTGAGATATTCTCTTCCCCTGCAAGCCACTCCGAAAAGTTTTCCTCAAATTTCCATTGTTTCCTTAAATCGACTTTTTCTAATTTCCCGAGTTGCATTATATTAATCCTCCGAATTTATTCTTTTCAAATGAATATGACATATAAAATATGGGTATATTATATTTATTTCGTATATGTTTCATATACTTTTTCGTTTCTTCATCTTCTTCACTATCGGAAACTATAATCAGCTTTTCAGCTTTGTTCAGTTCCGGCCAACAGGAATATTCTAATACTTGTCCCAATGCATTCCTAATGGATAATTTTGAATTGTTTGTTTTAACTTCATAAAAATGTAATTTATTTTGATTTGTTTTTGCCCAGACATCAACACCATCCACCTCTTTCTTTACCTTTTTATATTCTCCTTTTGATTCTAAATAACTATGTAAAATATTTTGAATTTTATTATGCACAGGGTCATAAGTAACTTTACCACCTTTTAATTTTCTTGTCACCTTTTTTGTGCTTTTATCATTAGAAGTTCCTTTATTATCAGAAGCTTCAGTAGATATAATTTTAAAATCAGTAATTTTATCTAACAATTTGTATCGTGATGAAGATATGTTTTTATTAAATGAAATAATATTTATAGGTATTTCATAAATTATAATATCTTCTTTTTTATACTTTAAATTAAAAAAGATTTTTGGTGAGGTCTTTAAAAAAGGCTTCAAATTAATGTCATAATTATTTAAGTCTATTACCATTTCATCAATCCATTTCTTTCTCTTATAAATATTATATACAAAAACTGATTCAGCTTTACTAATACACCAGCCATTTCTTATTTCTCCGACTAATAATCGTTCGTTCGCATCATTAATTGTATATAAATAAATTCTGTAACTTTTATCGATATGTCTATTGCTAATCATATTTAAAGTCTGTAAAAATCCATAATTATACCCACTAATTGGTCTGGTATTGTTTGATAGCCATTCTTCGTGACCGTAGTTATATTTTGATTCATATGTGTTTTTCGTTTTAGTTTTTCCTTCCGGTCCACTTGGGAATCTCCATCGATTGGTATTCCAGCAAATTCTTGATATTTTTTCGGATTCCGAATTAAAATTATTTTTAATATAATCAATAATAATGTTATATTTATCCTTATATTTTTTTTTAATAAAATTTAATATCATAAAAGAAGAAAACTTTAAATCACCAACTCTTGTAAAAACCTTTGGATTTTTATGCGATATTTCAATTCCATGTTCAACTGGTGTTTTCAGTTTATGTAGAAACTTTACTTTTATTCCGGGTCTTTCCTTTCCCAATATTTTAAAGTCATTAATATTATATTTATACGATTCTTCCGCAATTGCAACACCTGCGTAAGAATTTCTACTAAACAAAAATATTAAATCTCCTTTTTTTAGCTCTTTAACCCATGGTGTAATGCAAGTCCAACCGTTAATTTTCTTTAGATTCTTTATATTTTTATAATTAATATTAGCTTTGAGCCAATTAAAAGTTAAAATATTTTCTTTATAAAATATCTCCCAACCATCTTTTATTTTAATTTGACCAAATCTCCAAAGTTTCATATAATTATTTTTAGACTTTATAAAATTATTATTTTATAATATGCTTTATTAATTCATCAAAGTATTTTTTAATTTCCTTTGCCATTTCTGTTTCATCTTTATATAGATTTGAATCTATCGGTTTAATCCAATTATTTTTCCCAGACTCAAAAAAACCCATCTTCAATAGGACACTAATAAAATTATCATCGAATTTATAAACCGGACTAAAATCCTCTCTTATCTGAATAAATAATGGAGAAATAACCTTTGTGCATTCTTGCCACCATAATAAGCCATAACCAAACCATATTTTCATAACATCATTTTCTACAAAGTATCCATAAAAATTAATAGATTGAGAAGTCCTTCCAACTTTAAATCCAATATCTTGCAATTGAGTCTTTATTTTATCTACAACTTTCAATAATTTGTCAATGGTATTTGGGATTTCCGTAGTATTTAACATTTCTAACTCCTTTTTAGAAAATTCAATTTGTAAAATAAAATTATAATATATATAATTAGATAATGCTGAAATAAGAAAATCATTTGAATAAAATAAATCTAATAAAAAGTTCCAGGATAGAAACCTTATTGAAATTCCATCATTATTTAAAAGCTCTTCATAAAACTTTTTCCGTCCATCAGTAGTCAATAATAAAACTTCCTTTCTCTGGAATTCCTTATAGTATCTATTGATAATATCTTTGTAACGTTTTATTTGGTCACCTTGACTAAAACCTGCGTAGAATTTATTTTCAATAATATAAATCTCGTTTCCCCCTTCAATTATAATATCAGGCCTTCCCTCAAAAAAAGACTTTTGTGTTATTATTTCATATTTCAGTTCCTTAGTAGATTTATTTATATTATCTCCAAAAAAATAATTGTAAAACAACCTCTGATAAACAGCATAATTTTCATCTGTGAGAATTATTCTTAATACCTCTGTTGTCAGATCCTCCGAAGATAACCCGGCAATATTTATTAATAAATCTTTCATTTATTTCCCTTTACATAAGGTTTTTTATGATTACATCAATTTGCTTATTAATTCGCAAAATTTATCGATGTTTTTTTCTACAATGTTTAATGGCAAATGGACAAATCCTTTTTCTCCGTTTACCAAAATATCCTTTGCTCCAAGTGAAGCAATAAAATTCACATAACTATCAACTCCAGCTTTATCATAAGGAAGGTATTTATATAATTTAATTTTCGATGGAAAATTTATTTCATGCCGTCCCCCGGACCTATTCATTAAGCTTAAACTTTTATCTACCTTTGACTCTCTCGAATATATTCTTAACGAAAATCCATTTTCACCCCTTGTGTTAAACATTACTTTACCAGATTCCGCTTTTTCGTTTTCAAGAATCCTTTCTTCTCCAAAATATTTGTAAAAATAATCTACTATAAAAGAATTTCTCATTTTATCGGATAAATTTACCGACTTTGAATTGATTTTAAAATTATTTTGAATAATATAATATTCTATCAATTTTTCAAAAAGCCGGATGCTATAATACTTCTGTGTATTTTCATATTTCTCTTTAATCATTTGAAGATGATTATATATTTCATCGAGAGCAAGATTTCCTTCGTTATAATCTTTTTTTCCCACTACAGAGAAAACCTTTGCGGTTTCAATCTTTCTGTATCTTGTAATTTGTTCAATATCTTCTCTTCCTAATTCAACTTCTATATATCCTATAGTCTGATTATTTAAATTAATTACAAAGTCCGGTCTGCCGCAAACATCAAATTCCTCAACAGATAAATTAGGCGAAGGATATAATAAAGATTCCGATGGAATGCCTAACCTTTTTTTAATAAAGCCATTAACTTCATCAATCATTAGAAGATGAAATAGTGTAAGATTAACCCTATTTTCTGGTTTAGAGGTGTCTTCGTGAATGTGAATGTTTTCCATATTATTTATTTAAGTAGATATTTGATTCCTATTAATATTTTTTTTAGCCGCATAATTCATCAGTATTCCGAGATGCCTAAATGCTTCCGAAGCCAGGTCATCTAATTCTTTTACTCTACTTTCATATAATTCATGATTGTTTTGTTTAAATTCAGGATCAAATGAAACATGTGTAGAGTTCCCCCTAATTGGGACAGTACAACTTGCATGTCTCTTTAAATATTGCGATAAGGAATTGCTAAAATTCATCATAAGTCTATTTAGTTTTTTATTCAATATTCTGTTATTCACATGAGCGATTTCAAAAACAAAGTCATTTAATATTCTTAAATCAGCAAGTGCAATTGGTAAATTATTTTGCATATCCCTTAGAATATATTCTGTTGAATGCAAATTCAAAATGTTCATTAATCTATTATAAACACTTACATCATTGTGAGGAATTTTAAGTTTGCCAATAATGATTACAATTAATAATAAAATTATAATAATTGACTGTAATATTAATAAAATCGTGATTCCATTGTTCCATACAAAGTTTCTTGTTTCTTCTTTTATTAAAAATGCTGAAACAGCAAAACACGAAGTAATTATCCATATATATTTCTTAGTAAAATTATAAACAGTTTTTAAATTTTTTATCATTTTATTTTTCCTTCAAAGGCTTGTTTTAAGATGCTTTGGCGGAGGGATTCGGATCCAGCCAAAGATTTTACTATTGGTTCTTCCATTTTGTGGCATACCGATAAACGCTTTTCGATTTCTTCTTTTATTTTTATTTTAGATACCATATATTTGAAATTTATTAAAAACTATAATCCTCGGTATAATCCGCCAAATTTTTCAATAATCCCCCCGACTTTTTACAGAATTTTTTATCTCCAACAACAAATACAGCACTTCGGCCCCTTGATATTCCTACATTTAATAATTGTATAGAAACATAATTAATAAAATTGACCATACTTAAGGTGGCATTGTTGGATACAACTAAGGAAAGTAAAATTAGATCTCTTTCATCTCCCTGGAATACATGAACTGTATTACCAAGAACATTAATTGTATCTTTTGTATTAATTCTGACGTCTATTAGTTTTTTCGCTATTTTATTTGCCTGGTTTCTAAAAGGGGTTGCAATTCCATAAGTAGTCTCATCATTTATCTGATTTTTTTTCAAATGTTTATAAAGCTCTATGCACTTATCAATTTCGTTTTTATTGTATTTGTCAATTACTTCATCCCCCCCGATTACATCGACCCAAAATATGCCCTGCTTTGGATATATTAATGTTGATGGAATAGTTTTATTTACCATTTCTCTCCCTTTTTTAGGTAAATAAAAATATTCATTTGAGAATTTCATTATATTTTCATGGCTTCTGAAATGCTCATCTAAGAAATAAATCCTCTCATTTGATTTTTTCATTAAAATTTCACTAATATCATATAATGAGTATTTTGTATATCTACCACCAATTGCAGATATTCCACAACTTACTGCTATTTCTTTATCTTCTGACTCTTTTATTCCCGGTATATGTCTTAATTGCATATCATCTCCCAGAATGCATATTTTTTTTGCCCGATAAAATAATGGAATTGCTGAGGGTATGTCACACTGAGATGCTTCGTCAATTACAAGTAAATCAAATATTTTATCTTTAAGTGGAATACCATTACGCGCTGAAAGGCTTGTAACAGTCCAAACCGGAAGATTCTTAACCAGGTTTTCAGCGTTTTCCTCCCACTGAGTCATGAACTGGCTAAATTGATCATTTGGTATATCTTCCCCATCTATTCTGTTAAATTTTCTTATATTGCTTATATACTTAGTAATGATATTATTAAAATTATTACTACTAATTTTTTCTTTAATTTTCTCAGCAAATATATTTCTCGATAATTTAATTTTCTCAGAATGTTTATCGAAAAGATTCGTTTTTTGATTTTCTATGTAGTTAATTATTAAATTTTTTGCTTCATTAATATTAAATAATTTTTCATCTTCAACAATAATCTTTTCTAAAATGAAATTTATTATCTTTTTTATTTCAATTTCGGTTTGCTTGACGACTTTCAGATAATCTATTCTTTCTAATAAATCTTGAAACGAAAAACGCATATTCATGGATTTTTCGCGTTCGTAATAATCTCTAATGCTAACAGGTAGTTTTGATTTAAATAAAATATATTTATTAAAATATTTTTTCTTAAAACAGAATTTGAATAATTTTATTAATATTTTTTTCAATAAGCCCGAATTACTATCAATAAGTTTCTTAATTTCTTCAATTACAAATTCTATTTCTTCAATTCCTAATTCATATTTTTCCCTGTTAAAAAATGCAGAGTAAATGACATTCTCTAAAGTAAGAAGGTAATCTATTTTGTCTAAATAATTATGTGAATCAGCAATATTGTTATTAATTATATTTATTTCCTCATTTACCTTTTTAAGGAGAATATTTAAGCCATTAATTGTTTCTGATTCATATGATATATTTTGGTCGTTTAATTGGTTTGACAAAGCAACCAATTTATCAATTTCCTCTCTAATTACTTCCTTATTCCCTAACCTTATAATTGTATTCCGCAAATTTGACTCTATTAATACTTCATTTAACATTCTTTCAATTACAACATCTACGGCCTTGTTATTTTTACTTGCAAACAAAACTGTTTTATTCTCATAAACAGCGTTTGCTATTATATTCAAAATCACCTGCGATTTTCCAGTTCCCGGGGGCCCGGTTATGACAGTAAAATCATTATTTAAACATTTTGAAACAGCCTCCTCCTGCGAGTTATTTAATCTAAAAATCTCTAAAATAGGAAAAGGAGAGTTAATACTTTTATTATTAATTGGTTTTAAGTTACCTGTTAAATATTTCGCAGGTGTTTCCATTATTAGCCTATTAATTACAAAATCTCTCGATAATCCATTTTCTCCAAGCTCTTTAAGTAAATTGTATATTGTCGAAGATGTCTCACTAAAAAACAATATCGAATCAGAATTTAAAGTAATGCTTACATTTTGAGAAGATGAAATTATTTCTTTCAACTTTTTAATTTTATCTTCAAATAAACCCAAAGAATCAATTAAGTTACTAATACTTTCAATTTCTTCTCTATCATTATAACCAAGATTTAATAACAGAGCTTTATTAAAAAAACAATCACCTAACGAAGATCTTTCGTATTTATTTGTTTGGGTATTATATTTTAATTGGCAATAAAAAGCCGGATATATATATTCATTCCCATTATTACTTTTTGAGAAAATGGAATATCCGCAGAATAACGATCTCGGATTTGCCTTTTGATTTTCTCTATCAATAAAATTCTTTAAATCATCATTTAATATTGCATTTAGTTCAGTTTCAACTCCGGAAAATAATTCATAAATATTACCATTTAAATATCGAAAATTATTTGATTTCTCAAATACACCATTCCCATCTTTTTTAGCGATTAACTGAAGCTGCTTTAATTGCTCTTGCTCAAGACAGCTCATATAGTAATCCAGAATTTTTTCTTCAGTTGTGTTTTTTACATTTTTTTGCTCGTAAACCGGAGTTAAAACCACAGGTGGTTTAGATTCTTCTACTTTTAAGTCAATTTTCGATAAACTTAGTAGATTTTCATATTCAGATTTTTCTATGTTTATTTTCGGTGAGGCGATATCATTTATTTTCCCAATGACAGTATTCATATCACAAATATGAAACCATGGTCTTATTTTACCCGGTAATTCATTCCTGTCAAAAACAATATTTCTTCTAAATAAAACTAATCCATTAATATGTGTGAAATCCTGAACATTACCTTTGTTTAAAAAATTTTCTTTATTATCATCCAGATAATGATATAAATTTGCCTTATAAGACCTTATTTGATGAAATGGGTTTTTATGACTTCCTCCTTTTACAATGTTATCTTCCATCTTCCAATCTTCATCTAAACTAAAATTCAACTTTCCTCCATTATCCTTAAAATCGATAATAATTACTGCATTTTTTTTCAATAAGATGGCATCTATTTCGCTTCTGAAGGGACCGTTTTTTATTATAATATTACCTATTAAATATATATAGTCTTCTTTTTTTCCATATTCGTTTTGCAGAATATTTTTAAACTCACGAAACATTTCGTTCTCCTGAGTTCTGGAAAAATCATTTTGTAAAATAGATTTTAGCATAATTTATGTATTATCTTATTAATTTCCCTTCGAAGGCTTGTTTTAAGATGCTCTGGCGGAGAGATTCGGATTGTGCTAAAGAGGTTTTTATTGTTTCTTCCATTTTATCGCATACCGAGAGCCGTTTTTCGATTTCTTTTACGATTTTTTGTTGATCTTCAAACGAAACAAATGGAACATATACCTCCCTAATATTTGCCATTGAAATTGAACCTTGAGCTGTGGCCTTTGACTTTTTTAATACATTCCCAAAACCCACAATAGAAGATAAGTAATAAAGTATAAACTTATTATAATATTCATTCCTCAAAACTATTTTGGCAACATTAGGTCCTAAAAAATACTCCTTATTAAATGGAACTATACCTACATTTCCTAAACCAGCACCAACAAATACCATTAATATCTCACCGCCATAAACTCTCGATCTCGGAAGTTTTTCCATAATACCTCTATCTACATAGATAAAATTCCTTTCTATAAATCCGATTTTAGAAACATTTTGGGCTCTAATAACAGGTATATCACCTTTTTCCTTATATTTAACATACTTAGTGAATTCAAAACCAGCAAGTTTTGTTATAAAAGCATGATCTCCTAATTTTACTTCTATCATTTCTTTCTGTAATTCTCCATTTTTCAAATTTGTATTTGTCAATTTTCCAGAGAAGGCGGCAGAGAGGACGGACTGGCGGTAGACTTTTAATTGTTCCTTAACTTTTTTCAGTTCTTCTATTCCATTATCAAGCTCACTAAAAAGTTCTTCTATTTTTTCTACGATTTTGTTTTGCAATGAAATTGATGGTATAACTATTTTTGAACTCCAAAGCAAAGATGGTTCGACATGAGGAATGCCAACTCCGCGAGGATTTGAATTTATTTTTTCATATAAAGATTTAAGAAAATAAAAAAGATATTCTTTAGACAAACCTTCTTTAGGTTCAATTTTCATAAGTGTTGAACCTATTGCTCCTTTTTTTGCTTTCCCTGTCAATCCGGCTCTTGCCCCATCCCAAACCATTAATAAATCGCCATTATTGCATAAGTTACATTTTTCACCATCGGTATATTCGTCAATAATCCCTTTCTCAAATGCTTTAATATTTATATAAGGAACGCACAAATCTTTACTCTTTTCTTTTGAAAGTTTTTTTGGTTTTTTTCCTTTAGAAAATAAACATACCTGTTCTAAAATCTTCAGTTCCATATTTTTAATACTTTTTTATATAATCGGTATAAATGTTTTTGAATCCTTTGTTTAATCAACAACAGCATTTACAATTACATTTTTTATTCCTATACTTGATAAATCTATATATCCATAGTTATTATCAAAATATTCTTTTGCTTCTTTTTTTAAATACAATTTTTTTAGACTGGCAGCTTTTTCATCTTCATATTTAAATGTGATATTTAAGTTATCATTATCACAGAAAATCTCCGATTTTTTGCATAAAGAGGGATATTTAAATATACTATGATCATAATTTGTTTTAAAAGTCACATTAGGTCTTTGAAACTCTTCAATAATATCCGCTAACGTAATAATACAAGATAGAGGATCTTTGTCAAACTCCAATCGCATATGATAGTTCTCCGGTATTTCTTCCTCATTTTTGCCATGATAAATTTTACACAAATCATGCATCATGATACCAACTGCTGCCCATTCGACACAAAACTGATGGAATGGTAATTCTCTATTATTAGGATATTCTCTAATAATGTCATTTAAATAAAGAAATCCAAGTGCGCCAGGAAAACCATGAGTTTCTGATAGGGCTTTAGAAATAAGTTTTAACAACTTATCATAATAATTAGATGGAACGTCGTTTTTTAATGATTTATATCCGTTTAAAGGATATAAGATTAAACGATTCCTGAAATTTTTGAATATATGCTCTGCGTTTGCAAATGAATTATCAGAAGAAAAATCTGCAGGGCTTAATTTATTATTTAAACTGTTTATATATTGCCAGGGATACCCAATATCGTGAAAAATGGCTGTAACCATTGCTACTTCAAAAAATAAAGACCTCCAAAAAAACTTATTCAAAAGATTATCTTTATCATTACTTAAAAAAATATTCTTCCTTTCTACTCCAATGTTTATTAAATATTCCTTTAAATATTTTGTTTTATCCCAATCCAATAATTTATCAACACACCATTCTAACAATGTTTTCTCGCCAATTTGAATCGAAATATTCTCATTACCACCACCTAATAATTGATATACTATATAAGCTGTCATGGGTTGATGGAGGGCATGGTCTCTATTAAATTTTTTATGCCATCCTACAATTGCAAGCCAATCATCAGCTAATACCTGAGGTAAAAGAAATTTATAAGAGGGAAATGACCGTATTGAAAAATTTAATGCTGAACTTTGTTTCGGATACACCATCTTATAGTATTTATCCCCAACTCTTTTATGTAATTCATAAAATGCACTCTGAATAAGATTTAAAGAGCCTTTTTTATAATAAATATCCTCTAATCTTCTATAGTTAACATGATTAATTGAAATATATGGGAAAAAATTATGTGGATAAATATTTTTTATTGATTCAAGATCAACAAAATCATCATAACAAAATGATAATAGTTTCGACTTCATAATTTTACCTCCCATCGTTTAAGAATATCTTTTAAAACATCCTCAAAATTAGCCATATATTTGGCACTTGCAAATCCTTTTTCTACTGATTTTCTTGCTTCTGAACGAGAAACTGTCTTATTAATAATAACAGCATTTAAAATATCTCTTATATAAGGAAAGATCTTTAGTTCTTCGTTTTTATTTTCAAATGTTGCTTTTCTTATAACATAAATTAAAAAGCCAAAATCATTATCTAAATCTATTAATCTTGATTGAGCTTTACAAAATGCATTATAAAATTCAGAAATAAATGATTCTTTATCTCCAGAATAATTGCGATATCCATGGAATAGAAACTTTAATTCATAATTCTTAATATCATCATCTTTCATTATTTCGTTTGCGAGAAATTTCTGCAATGATACAATCTTTTTTTCACTCTCAGTTAATTTAATAAATTTATTAATTTGATACGATAATAAGACTGTAAATAATTCAATAAATTCCTCATAAATAGGGTATCTTCGACCAATAGGAGCTAAGAATATAAATATTAAAGTTTTAAAAGAGAATAAATATTCAAAATTATTAAGAAAAATATTTCTCGATTTAATGCTTATTCTTTCATTAATAATATTTTCGATATTAATAAATTGATTATACATTCTTTCACTATCCATTTCATTTAATTCGATATCTTCATAATAATATTCTCTGTCAAATGACAATTCCGATAAATATTGTTTTACAGTTTCGAAAGGAGCCTTAGGATACCAATCATTTTCTATTAATCCCGATATTTCAGGATAATTATATAAATTTAGTTTTTCAATTACTTCGGTTAATTTTACTTGTAAAAAATTAATCTTATTATTAATAAGATAATATTTTTTGGACTTATCAATGTATTCCCAATTGTATTCTTCAATTGACGTTTTTCTTTTTATATCATTTTCAATTTTAGTAATTGCCAAACTTAATCTTTTTGAATTATCTCCTCGTTTTGTTGACTTTGTTAACGATGATTCTATAAATTGATTACTGATATAATTATCAAAATAGACATATTTTTTTGATATTTTTTTAAAATCATTATTCAATATTTTGTTAATAATTTTTGAGTTACCTAATGTAGCTTTAGTTATGTCGTAATCATAATTTATTAAATTTCCCCAATATTTTGGAACTTTATTAATGATAAAATCTTGATATTTATTAAGATCATTAATAAATTTTTTATTGTCATCATGCTCATAATAATTCATTTCATCTGTCAAACTATCAGATGCAATTCTAATAAAAAAATTTTCTTCATTCTTTTTAATATCAATATCTTGATTCTTGTTTAATTTAGCTTTTCTAAATTCTTTTGCAGCATTATATTTTGACTCATATATAAATTGTAATTCCTCAATGGCTTTTTCACAAGAAATTAAATCTTGTTTATCCAAAGAAGTCACTGTTAAAAATTTACTGATTTCAGGACCAACATCAGTAAGCCATTCTTGGATTGTTGGATTTACACCAACAAAGCCAGGTGAGTTATCAAAAATAATAACTGTTTTTTCACCTTTTGTTACATTTATAAACGATTTGCAAATATCTTTTAAAAACTCCACAAACCAAAATGAATGTAATTCGTCAAATAAAATACTTGGATTACAAATCAACCTGTTAGGATTAACGGAATTATTAACATTATATATTTCTGACCCAATTACATTTATTTTATTCAATTTTATTGAAAAAGTTTTTTTTTCAACTTTATCCGATATTTTCCAATCTGGCAATGCCTTTCCGCACATAAAAAATCTTTCATAAATATCAAGTAGATTTGCTTTGTATTTATCAGATTCTCCTTCCTTTAAATATTTATCTAATATAATATCATCTTCAATCAACTCTAAACTGTTTGTTTCATCTTTCCAAAAAGAAGAAAACCTTAAATCGTAAATTATATTTGTTCCTGTAATATCTATATCAATTAATAATACAACATACCCGCTATTTTTAAATATTTTTGCTAAATTTAAAGCGGCAGTTGTTTTTCCGACACCGCCTTTTCGGGATTCTACACTAATAAATTTGAAAGGTAATACAGTTTTCATAAAAAAATTTATTGAATTAAGTAATATTAGTTTTAAAAGGAAATTACTTTTATGTAAGCCTCTTTTTTACGCCGCTAATGTTTCGTTTAACTGATTTATTATTTCATCTGTTTTAATACCGAATAACTGCCACATTTTACCCAATCCTCCGATTGAATCAAAAGGAGAATATTCAAAATCATTTTTTTCTATATGAAACGATGTTTTAATGTGATCCCGAATCATATGCAGCCAGGTCATTTGTTCCTCATTAAACTTCGGAGCATTTCCCTTATGCATATTCATTACCCAGGTCTGGAAGTTTTTATCTACAATATTATCGAATGGCGTTAGACTTTTATCAATTCCGATTACGTTTCTGACTAAAGATACAAGTGTTACAAGTTCTTTTTCCGGTTTTTCATATTTTGTCTTACCCAGAGCTTCATATGCTCTCCATACATTGTTTGGCAAAAGGATTGGTTTTTCGCTTTTGATTTTATCGAGAAGTTCTGAGATTATCTCAAATGTAAGTTCGCGCCTTCTGAAAGGCTGGCTGTAAAATATCTGAAGTGCGATAATTTCATTTTTATTATCTTCAATATACTGCCTGAAAGATTTTAATATTTCTTTAGCGTTTTCTTTCTGAGTCTCATCCCATCCCACAAAAATAACTTTATCAGGATTAAGTGTATCTAAAATCTGTTCGTGGTTTTTCCTGACGTTATCAATAAATTCATTTAAATCTCCATTAAATGTCGAAGCTGCCTTAACCTGCAATTCTTCCTGAACTTCATTTAATTGTTTTTCGTCAATTTCATCTCCATCCGGAACTTTGAACTTTTTCCTTGCAGTATCTTCAATGACATCAGGATTGTATGCGTTTAATAATTCATTAACTACTGTATTTAATGTTTTCCCTTTGGTTTTTTCTTCAAATTGCTTATTCTCTTTTTCAGTAACCTGTTTCGATAAACGTGCAAGCCGATTTGATAATGAAAGGAACAAATCTTCATCTTTTGCTCCTACTGCAATTGCATCAAGCAAGGATTTGAGAGGAACCGTAGGCTTTCTTTCCAGAGGACGACTATCTGTTTTAAGGGATTTTGTAACGCCTATTGCATCAACAATTACAAAATGATCTTTTATAATCTTCGCCGAGGGTGAAACTTTTCGCAGGTCATCGAGAGAAATTACCCTTGTTCCCCTTCCTTTCATCTGTTCAAAATAGTTTTTCGATTTCACATCACGCATAAATAAAAGAATTTCCAATGGCTTTACATCTGTTCCTGTGGCTACCATATCGACAGTTACTGCAATCCTTGGATAATATTCATTCCTGAACTGAGCAAGAATAGATTTCGGATCTTCTTCCGTTTTATAAGTCAGTTTTTTACAAAACTTGTTTTCTTCTGCAAATTCTTCCCGGACAATTTGAATAATATCATCAGCGTGGCTATCTGTTTTAGCGAAAATTAATGTTTTTGGCAGTTCATATTCACCTTTTTCGTTAATTCTTTCAGGATAAATATTTTTGATATTATCCCTGAACGTTATTATAATAGTCCTTATCTGGTCGGGATTAACAACTTTATCATCGAGTTCTTTATTGGTGTATTCAATTTCTTCATCTACCTGTTCCCATCTTCTCTTTCTTGTCAGTCTATCTCTTTTGTCAATATATTCACCGAAAGGAATTTTTCCGCCTTTTTTTGATACTTTTGTGTCAATCAAGAAAACATCATAACCAACATTCACTCCATCTGCTACTGCTTGTTCGTGGGTATATTCACTAACGATATTTTTATTGAAGAAGCCAAAAGTCCTGTTATCAGGAGTAGCTGTAAGACCTATCAAGAAGGAGTCGAAATAATCAAGGACTTGTTTCCATAAATTGTAAATTGAACGATGACACTCATCTATTACGATGAAATCAAAAAATTCAATAGGAATTTTTGAATCATAAACGACAGGAACCGGCTGTTTAATTTTCCATGATATTTCAGCAGGATTAATATCTTCAGTTGATTCATCAAGTTCCTCTCCTTTTAAAATCGAATATAATCTTTGTATCGTGCTTATATAAACCTGGCAATCAGGAGGAATATATGAGGAACTTAATCTTTTTACATTATACAACTCGGAAAATTTTCTATTATCATCTGTTGGCAAATATTTCAGAAATTCCTGTTCAGCCTGTTCACCTAAATTTTTCGTATCAACAAGGAATAATACCTTATTTGCCCCTGCATGCTTTAAAAGGCGATATACACTCGTAATAGCTGTGAATGTTTTACCGGATCCGGTGGCCATTTGAATTAACGCCCGGGGTCGGTTTTCTTTTAAAGACTTCTCAAGATTTATAATAGCATTTTTTTGACATTCTCTGAGATTTTCCGTAGGCAGAGATGGAAGATTCAGTAAATTCTCTCTTAATGTCTTCTTTTTATTGAAAATTTTAAAAAGTGTTTCGGGGCGATGAAATGTAAATACTTCCCTGGAACGAGGTTTTGGATCATTGTAATTTGTGAAACGAGTAATAGTTCCTGTGCTTTCGTAAACAAATGGTAGAGGTTCGTTTTTTAAATACTTTAATTTGCTTTTCGCGTATTCATAGGATTGTTCTTCATGAATTAATAAATGGTGTCCTTCTTCTTCCTTTTTTGCTTCAATTATACCCAAAGGTATGCGGTTAGCAAAAAGGACATAGTCGGCAGGTCCGATATCAGTCTGGTATTCTTTAACAGCAATACCGTAATTTGCATTAAGGTCAATAGATTTTTTGTCTTGCACAAACCATCCACTCTGTTCAAGCAAACTATCTATTTTATCTCTTGCTCTTTGTTCGGGATTTTGGTTAATGTTTGGAGACATTCGTATTAGTCCAGTTTATACTACTAATATCCTTCGCCGTAATTTACAATTATTATATTAAAAATAAAATTGCTTTATTTCATTGCTTATTAAGTAGTTTACGGAAGGTTTATTTATTGGAACTGTTATTCAATATTTGGATTTCTATATTATTTTAGAGATAAATATTTGCGGTTCATTTTTATCCTATTTCCTTTCTCTTCCTTTGTTTTCTGGATGAGGCAGGAATGGTAATTTTTAGAATTAAATCAAATTACACAACTCAACCCGTAAAACACTTACTTTGGCTCCGTATATTCACTACAAATGAGATTAAATACATACATAAATCAATTTTTATACAACATTATTGATTATTTCTTTTATTTGTTCAAGCTTGGAACTTGCAAGATCGGTTTGTTTCTCTGAGAAATTCATTTTTGTTAGAATTTCTGCAAGTTTTTGAGGCCCATAATTTGCGTAAGAACGAAAGGTGGTTGCAATATTATCATGACCAAAATTTTGACTCACTGCTTTTAACTCTTCCCCATTTTTGCAGAGTTTAAATGATAAATCTATTGCTAAATGTCTAAACGTATGAGGCGGATAATATGGTAAATGTGCATCTTTAAAACGCTTTTTGAATATTTGCCTGATTTGACCTGCCTCTTTCCAATATTCCGGTTCGATTGAATCAGATTTTACATAACTTAAATTGTCATTTCCTTTATTAGTTTTATTTTTTGGAAAAAGCGGGTCATTTAATCCGAAATTCTTTTCTTTTAAGTGTTTGACCCATTCCAATACGTATTCCACTAATCTTTCATCAAATCTAAACAAAACTGAAGAAATATATTTCGAAAATTTTGTTTGAACTCCTCGTTTTGGATTCTGGTTAATAATAAGATTTTCTACATCAAAACAACCTATCGGTAATGTAATTATTGCCTTATCCCTCATCCCACTAAGTAGAGTAAAAGAAATCATAGCCCTATCTCGCAAATCAATTTCAGACTCAATTTTAATATTAGTCACAACTTTAAAGACATCTTCCAAAGTCGGGTATTTCCTTGGAACATAGTGAGTTGCTATTCGTACATCCTTTTCACTTGCATTTAAATAGGATACAGAATCCAATGAAATCTTATTCTTATAATCATCTTGCATACACAACCAAGAAAAGAAAACCTTTAAATATCTTAAATACGTGTGATAAGTCGAAACAGAAATTGTTTTCCCTTTATTTTTTTTTCTTAATAGCCATTTCTTAAATTCAATAGCTTTATCTGAAGAAAATCTTGAAAAGTCAGAATGATCAGAAAAATCCTCATATAACAATATTGCTTTTTCATAACAATTTACCGATGCATCACAAAGACCTTTAGCTTCTTTTAACCATCTAAAAAAATTTCGTTTCGCAAGTTCATTTTTATAATTTACGTCCGGCATTTTTATTTATTTTATTTTAAAAATTTTTAATAAATTTGTTTCTTATAAAATCATCAAAATAAACTACCCTGAGCCCAAATTTTAAATTCGTTTTTTTCGCTATCTTTGACATTCTTTTTGTCAGTCTTTAAGGAACAACCCTCATTACCAATTAATATCTTATCTTTTTCTATTAATTTCATTCCTTTTTTCTTCATTTCAGCTACTTTTTTTTGAGAAGAAAACAAAAATAATTTATTTCCACAAACCATACATACTCCTATTACAATAATCTGCTTTTCATTTTTTCCCAATAGCTTATTAGTCTTATTAAATGAAATATGTTTTGGAATACTTCTCCGGGGTTCATGGCATCTTGTGCAATAGAATTCTCCTGGTTTTAGACTTCGTTTCCTATTTCGTTTTTTTGCTTTTAAGAAGTCCCTTACTTCTTGACCAAGAACGAGATAAGGCGAATGTGACATATCAATTATCTTTAAACCTTGTTTTATCCAATTCTGAACTGTTCTAATATGAAGATTATAAATCTCAGCAATTTCTTTTAAGGTATAGGACCTTCTGGATTTAACTGAATTGGGATAATATTTTCTTTTCTTATTCACAAAAATAATCAAAAGATTAAATAAAATAATATCGATTAAGGGAATCGTTTTTTCTAATTTATTAATCTTCCGATTTATTTATGGCCTCTTCTTCAAGCTGGGAATTCGATTTTACTTTATTCCTAAATAACCATTTATCCAAGTCGGATTTTTTAAAGAAGTTCTTTTTTCCACCCGGCTTGAAGTAACTAATCTGCTTCCAACAGCAGAGTTTGTATAAATAGCTTTTTGTTATGCTGAGGTATTTTGCAGCCTCATCAAAATTTAGGGGTTTTTCGTTTTGGTTTGATAAGAGTTGTTTAATCTCTGTAAGCTCTGTTTGAATTTGCTGTTTTGTCATTTTGTATCAAGTTTAATTTAATTAATACTTAATACAAAAATCGGAAGATAAAGGAAAATTGTAAATTGACACCTTTTGATTTCAAAGGTTTTCAAAGACTTTCAAGGAATATCAAGGAATACTATTTTTAAGAGTCAAAAATAGATCCTTTTGTTCTTTTGATATAAACGATTCTTTAATTAATCCTTCGGTTAATTTTTCAATATTAATTTTTTTATCAGAAAATGCATCATCGAATATTTCATCAATTAATTTCCCTTTTTTAGATTTCTGATTACTTTTTGCATTATTAAGTAAGTTATTAATTCCTTGTGTAATATTCTTGTCTCTATACGGAATATTTTTCCAACTTATAAAATTAATTCTTACAAATTCTTTAACGTTTTCTTTACATACATCACTTATCTTTTTAAATTTTTTTATTAGATAATATAAATCACTATCATTACTATACCATTTAATTTTCAAGCTTTCACTTTCAATATCTTCGATATTTTTCTTTTGCTTCAATAATTCAAATTCTGGAATTTGATAACCTATATTTTTTAATAGCTTTTTAACGTAAAACAAATTGTCTTCGATAGCACAGTATCTATTCTTTATGAATTTTTTCAAATCATTTCTTCTAATTATTTTTTTATTATATAATCTATATTCTAAAATTAATTCATATAAACAACTATCAAAAAAATTATTGGTAAGATTTAATATTGTATTATCCTTAAAACTAATTATTCTTTTATAAGGCTTTATATCTTTATACATATTTTGTTTAATTTCCTTATAATCATTAACACACTTTTCATAATATTGTTTTAAATTAATAAGAAAATCAATAGTAATATTTTCTTCTAAATGATTCTTTTTTATAAAAGCGATAAATTCATTTATTGCTCCAATGTCAGATTTTTCAAAACTTCCCATTATAGAGGTTTGATTGTCAATTTTATTTTCATACGAATGCATAAAGCAAAAACGATAGAAAAATAGATACAAAATAAATGGCTCAGGGAATTTTTTTATATACTCCAAACTAATTACATAAGAATTTTCATCTATAAATGGCTTATTAAATAGTTTTATAGAATCGTTTCTTAATTCATAAAGTAAATCCTTTTCATACAATTGGATGAATACATCCCTAATTGTTTCGCCATCCATTTTATTATTTATTAAAATTTATTTTTATTTCCGGTATTCTATTTATTGCTTCTTTCTTTTTTTCATCTACAATTTTAGCATATACTTGTGTGCTTGTTAAATCTCTATGCCCAAGTAATTTTGATACTGTATAAATGTCGGTCCCCAATGTTAGTTGCAAAACCGCAAATGTGTGTCTTGAAGTATGATATGAAATATATTTATTTATTTTGGCTTTTTCACACCATTTTCTTAACAACCTATTCATAAAAATGCTGTAATTTAAACCTTCAAATATCCGTTGATTATCAGATTCAGAAGTTCCAAGTAAATCGTATGCCTGATTTGAAATATCAAGATATTCAATTCCTTTAGTTTTTTTCTGAGTGAATATTATTCTGTAACCTCCATTAAAATTTTGTATGTCAGACCACGTTAGCTTATTAATATCTGACCACCTTAACCCTGTCAAGCAGCTAAATAAAAATGCTCTTTTTAATATATCATTGGTGCATTCAGTTTGAGCTAAACTTTTAATTTCGTCAAAAGTTAAGTATTCTCTTCTTGTTTCTTGCTTTTTTACTGACTCTATGAATTTTATGGGATTTTGCAAAATCAACTTTTCTTTATATGCTTTATTTAGACACGCATTAAATTTACTGAAATAAGCATAGACAGTATTTTTGGATAAATTATTTCCCATCTTCGTTATTACGTGATATAGGTATTCTAAAAATCCTTCACAAAATTTTTCATCAATATCTTTAAAAGTGGTTTCAGAATTACAATAATCTTGCAAGTATTTATAAGTAGTAATCCAGTTTCTATGAAAATTTCTTTTTGTAATTAAACTATTAAAATATTCTAAGAAATTGACATTTAATTTTAATGTGCTTGGAATACCATACTTCCCTGAATTAATATCTGCTTGTCTTTGAATAAGAATTTTATTAGCAAACGCAAGAGTGTTTTTGTTTTCGACTTTCTCAATAGGGTTTTTAGGCTTTGATTTGAAATAGAGATTTAGAAATTCGAATTCTCTATTATGTTTGATTTTACCCTCGGGAGTTTTTGTGTAGCCTTTATAATATTCCAAATAAAGACTTTCATTTCCATTAGAAACTTTTTTACTCCGTAATTTAATCTTCATTTTAGTCTTCCAAATTAAATTAAATATTCGAGTTGTAAATTAGTTGTAAAAATATTGTAAATAAAGGGAAAAAATAGGAAAACTAAGGAATTGCTAAAACGCCCTATATGCTTGATTTATATGGTTTTTTCTTCCTTTGTTTTGACAGTATTTGTCATATTTAATCTTCCCACACGTGTTTGAACAACATCAGGGAAACGGTCGTAACAACTACCGCATATGAAAAAAGTATCTGGTACTCGCTCATTAATTCAGATGTATCTGCTCCCGAACTTGCCAGCTTTGTTGCATTGATGACCGTAATCAGTAAAGGCAGCATTACAGGAAAAGCAAGCACAGGATAAAGCGTTCCCTTGGTATTGGCTTTTGAAATTATTGCCGCTATGATTGTAGATGCCGATACCATTCCGAAATTTCCTAGTAATATTATAACAACGAAAGCTGAAAAATTCTTAATTTCAAAACTTGTTATTAATATAAATAAAACTATTATGAATATATTAACAAAGAAAGTAAGGGAAAGATTAAAAAATAGCTTTCCTATAAAAATGCTTACCGGGTCAATACTTAATTTAAGGGCAAATGATGTTTCCTTTTCCTCCTCTTTTATAAATACCCTCGCCAGTCCGTTTATTGCAGCAAAGAAGATAACAATCCAGAGCAAGCCTGATAATATTTCACCTTCTACCCTTTCATTCCCTATTGAAAATTTTATTATGGATATGGTTACCAGAACAAACATTAAAAGCGAATTAATAACGTACCTGTTCCGTAATTCTGACTTAAAATCTTTTCTGAATATTTTCGCCGATGAACTATATAAACTCAATTTTTTTTGCTTTTTTACAAATTAACATAATAAAAATCTAAAAAAAATCCGAAAGAATTATTATTTACTTAATATACCGGAAGAAAAAACGTCATTTAAATGCTGAATTTTAAATAATTAAATAATACTAATCTTTTCCCTTGACATGCAAAAAACTCTATTTGTAGACGGAAAAATACATTGAAGAAAATTTTTAAAATAGCTAATTTAGGATAATAAGACCTATTTATCTTTTTATGATTGTCTATATCAGAAAATCAAAACATAAAAATAACTTATCTTAAAAAATGGAATCAACAAATATGAAAAAGGACAGGAAAGGCTTGGTATTATTTTCCGGATATAAAAGAGGAGATGGTATCAAAAGAGCCCTTGAAATTGGAAGGGAAAATATACTGTTTGAATTAAAGTCTTCCAAGCTGAAAGGAAGAGGAGGGGCGGGTTTTCCGACAGCAACCAAATGGATGCTGACAGCCGCCGCAATATCGGAAGAAAAATTCCTTGTCTGCAATGCGGACGAAGGCGAACCTGGAACATTTAAGGACAGAGTTTTATTAATGGAATATCCGGAACTCGTTTTTGATGGGATGGTAATCGGGGGTTATACTATTGGAGCTAAAGAAGGTATTGTGTATCTGAGGGGCGAATATGAATATATGCTGAAGACACTGGAAGATTACCTTGAACAAATGAGGAAGGACAAGCTTTTAGGCGATAAAATTCTCGGTATAAGTGACTTCAATTTCGATATAAAAATAAGACTCGGGGCAGGAGCATATGTTTGCGGCGAAGAAACTGCTTTGATAGAATCACTCGAAGGCTGCAGAGGGGAATCAAGAAACAGACCCCCCTACCCCGTAAATACAGGTTATAACGACAGACCTACATCAGTCAACAACGTGGAGACACTTGCATCAGTCCCCCATATAGTAATCAAAGGCGGTGACTGGTATACGAAACACGGTACAGATAAATCATCAGGTTCCAAATTATTATCCATTTCGGGAGACTGCAAAAAACCCGGAGTATATGAATTACCCTGGGGAACGACTGTAAGAGAAGTTCTTAAAATCGTTGATGCTGAAGATTCAAAAGCAGTTCAAATTGGAGGCGCTTCAGGAGTTTGCGTTCCTGTTTCCCAGTTTGATAGAAAGCTTGGTTATGAAGATATTGCAACCGGCGGTTCGATTATGATATTCAATAAAAATAGGGATATGCTTCATATTTTGAAAAACTTTATGGAATTCTTTGTTGAGGAATCCTGCGGACAATGCACACCATGCAGAATTGGAAACGTAAAATTACTCGAAGGAGTGGAAATGCTGGAAAAAGGCGAATTCACTTTCGAGTATATTGAAAAACTTATTGAACTTGGCAAGACAATGCAGATTTCCTCAAAATGCGGACTCGGACAATCAAGCCCGAATTCATTTATTACCATACTGGAAAACTTTAAAGATGAAATCTTAAACAAAAGAGGAATTGGAGTTGAAATATGAAAAAAGATAAAACATCAAGAACACCTGTCAGCCAGCGAGCTTTTGAAGTGGAAAAACCGACTGATACAAACACAATCGGAGGCACTATTACAATAGAAATTAACGGAGAAAAAACTATTGTTCCGCTTGGAACAACAATTCTGGATGCCTGTAAACAAAAAAACATACATATCCCTACACTCTGCCATCATGAAGATTTATGCGTGGCAGGTGTTTGCAGAGTCTGTTCAGTGGAAGTTGAAGGTTTCAGAACCCTCCAGGCAGCTTGCGCTTTCCCTATCACTTCTCCTATTAAGATTAAAACTTCTACACCTCTTGTAAGAAAAGCAAGAAGACATATTATTGATTTGATGCTCAGCGAACATTATGGAGAATGTTATTCGTGCATAAGAAATCAAAATTGCGAACTTCAGGATTTAGCTCAGGAATACGGAGTTGACGGATATACATTCGGTCACGTAACAAAGCCAACTTATGAAAAAGATACTTCATCATATTCGGTAATAAGAGATATGAGTAAATGTGTTCTTTGCAAAAGATGCGTAAGAACCTGTATAGACCTTCAGGAAGTAGGAGTTCTGGAAGCAATAGACAGAGGTGATAAAACTCACATCAGCACATTTATGGAAAAACCGCTCTCAGATGTTGTATGTATAAATTGCGGACAGTGCATTAACAGATGCCCCACGGCAGCTTTACACGCAAATGACCCTTCGGATGAAATCTGGAATGCAATCGATGATCCCAAAAAACATGTAGTGATACAGACTGCTCCCTCACCAAGAGCTGCAATCGGCGAGTGTTTTGGACTGGCCCCCGGACAATCGATGACAATGGAATTAAATACAGCATTAAAAAGAATTGGTTTCGACGGTGTATTCGATACTAACTTTACTGCTGACCTTACCATATTTGAAGAAGGTACTGAATTAATTATAAGACTTAAAAAAGCTTTAGTCGATAAAGATACAAGCGTTAAATTACCGCAGTTCACTTCCTGCTCACCTGGCTGGGTAAAATATATCGAGCATTTCTATCCAGAATACCTCGATAATTTATCAACTGCAAAGTCACCGCAGCAGATGTTCGGCGCAATATTCAAAACATTTTATGCCCAGCAAAAAGGAATTGACCCGAAAGATATAGTATCCGTAGCGGTAATGCCTTGCTCGGCAAAAAAATTCGAGTGCAACAGACCTGAAATGGCATCATCAGGATATAAAGATGTTGATTACGGACTAACAACCCGCGAACTTGCGAAGATGATTAAAGAAGCCGGTATCAATTTACCCGAAATGCCAAAATCTCATTTTGACAGTCCGTTCGGTGACGCATCGGGCGCAGGTTTAATATTCGGAGCAACAGGAGGTGTTATGGAAGCGGCATTAAGGTCAGTCATTGAATTTGTAACAGGAAATAAAACCGAAGATATATTTGCAAACGCAAACATTATGCCCGTAAGAGGATTTGAAGGTGTTAAGTATGTCGAACTTCCGATTGCGGCGGTAGGTCCTGTTCCGGAAATCCTGAAACACCTGGTGCCAAGCTGGGACTTCTTAAAAGGTGCTACATTAAAAGTTGCAGTTGCGCATGGAACTGCAAATGCAAAGAAAATTATGGAAGACATTAAGGCCGGCGGTAAATTCAGCGAATGCCACTTCATCGAATTTATGGCATGCCCGGGCGGATGTATCGGCGGCGGCGGTCAGCCAATCCCGACTACACCGGAAATCAGGAAAAAGCGTGCGGAAGCAATCTATGCTGAAGACGAATCGCTTGTTATGAGGAAATCTCACGATAATCCGCATGTAATAAAGATATATGAAGAATTCTTTAAAGAAGGCCCGTGCGGACATCTTTCACATAAACTCCTGCACACTCATTATACAAAAAGAGGTAAGTTTATAGCTTAATACTTATTTTGTTTTCCGTTCCCGCTTCAAAATGCGGGAACGGGAATGAAATAAAATCTGTAAGTAAAACGCAATTAAACGAAATAAAACATGTCAGACAAAAAAAACAACTTGGACTTTAAACTCGAAATTACATTACTCGATAAAGCTCAGAGCGAACTTTTCGAGGCAATTGCATCAAAACCCGATTCAAACGATATCGAAGGAATGAGACTTTATCTGGATAATGTTTATATGGTTTTAAACAAATGTGTTACCTTAGTTAAAGACACTAAAAATGCTTTACAGAAAAAACAAGAAGAACCGCCTTTAACAGAAACATACAATTCACCTGCATAAAATATTAGCCCTTACAGCAGGTTATAAAATTATTTAAGGGTTAAAAGCACGAAATAAAAACTTAGACATTATGTCACATCATAATACTACACATGTAAGAACAATATCCGATGATATTTCGGATATTACTTCCCAAAATCCTGAATTATGCTATCAATGCGGAAAATGTTCGGCAGGCTGCCCTTTAAGGAATTATATGGATGAAGCTCCGAACGTAGTTGTCAGGTATATTCAGCTCGGACTTTATGAAAAAGCCCTGAACTCAGCTACAATATGGCTTTGCGCAGGATGCCTTACATGCTCATCGAGATGTCCGAAAAATTTCGACCTGGCAAAATTTATGGATGCGGTAAGGGAAATTGCATTAAGAAACGGAATCAAAGTAAAAGATAAAAACATACTGAAATTCCATAAAGCTTTTTTAAGGCAAATAAAAAATCACGGTAGAAGCTGGGAAATGGGTCTGGTAAAAGATTATAAAATGACTTCATTCGATTTATTTTCCGACGTGGAGAACTCTCCAAAGATGTTACTCGACGGGAAATTAAATATATTCCCGCACAACGTAAAAGGAAAAGACAAAATTAAAAGCATTTTCGAAAAAACAGAGGTGAAAAAATGCAAATAGGATATTACCCGGGCTGTTCCCAGGAAGGAACAGCAAAGGAATACGATAAATCTTTAAGGGAAATCCTTAAGATTTTAAACGTTGACTTAACTGAAATCGACGATTGGTCCTGCTGCGGTGCAACCTCAGCTCACGTTACCAGTCATAAACTTTCTCTGGCTTTGTCGGCAAGGAATCTTGCTCTCGCCGAAAAACAGGGAATGAAAGAAATCTTTGCTCCCTGCGCAGCCTGTTATAACAGGCTCGCTTCTTCAAAAACTGAACTGCAAAATCACCAGGAGCAGAAATACGAAATAGAAACAATAATAGAAGAAAAAATAAACAATATTCCTGAAATATATAATATTGTAAACTTCTTTCAGAAAGTCGGTAAAGAAAAAATCACAGAAAAGAAAAAAACAGATTTGAAAAACCTGAAAGCAGCCTGCTATTACGGATGTCTCCTAGTAAGGCCAAACGGAATTAATACAGATGATTCCGAACAACCCGACTCAATGGAAGAAATCGTAAAAGCAACAGGCGCTCAGACGGTTGACTGGAATTTCAAGCTCGAATGCTGCGGAGCCGCACACTCGATTGCAAGAACAGATATAGTCGTTGATTTATCCAAAAAAATTCTTGATGATGCACAAAAACACGGCGCAAACGTTATGATAGTCGCCTGCCCTATGTGCCACTCAAATCTGGATATGAGACAGAAAAATATTAAAAGTAAATTCTCGGATTATAAAGTTATACCCGTGTTGTATCTGTCCGAATTAATAGGACTTGCTCTCGGACTAAGTAAAAAAGAACTCGGAATAGATACTCACTTTATAGAATTTGACCTCCCTATTAAAAATAATGTACAGGAGGAAGTATCGGCATGAAAATAGGCGTATTCATTTGTCACTGCGGAGAAAATATAGGAAGAACAGTTGACTGCGCGCGCGTTTCAAAAGCAGCAGGATTTTTTCCTAATGTTGTTCATTCAGTTGACTATAAATATATGTGCTCTGACCCCGGTCAGAATATTATCAAACAGGCAATCAAAGATTTACAGCTTGACGGTGTAGTTGTAGGCTCCTGTTCACCGCATATGCACGAAAAAACTTTCAGAAAAGCAGTTGCAGATGCAGGTGTAAATCCCTTCCTTTGCGAAATCGCAAACCTCAGGGAGCACGTTTCCTGGGTGCACGATGATATGGATGTCGCAACAGATAAGGCGATAGACCTTGTCAGGTTTGCAGTGGAAAAAGTAAAAAGGAATGCTCCTCTGAAAACAATACAGGTTCCTGTAACGAAAAGGACACTTGTTATCGGAGGCGGTATATCAGGCATTCAGGCGGCACTCGATGTTGCGAATGCAGGATATGAAGTTGTACTGGTGGAAAAAGAGCCGTCAATCGGCGGTCATATGAGCCAACTCTCGGAAACTTTCCCAACTCTTGATTGCTCGCAATGTATTCTAACACCACGAATGGTGGAGGTGTACCAGCATCCGAAAATTAAATTGCTTACTTATTCAGAAGTTGAAAAAGTCGAAGGCTTTATTGGCAACTTTAAAGTAACTATCAGAAAAAAAGCAAGAAAAGTTGATGATACAAAATGCACGGGCTGCGGCGACTGTATGCAGAAGTGTCCTATTAAGAAAAAGGCATTGAGCGAATTTGATGAAAATCTTACAACACGCTCGGCGATTTACGTTCCCTTCCCGCAGGCAGTTCCTAATATTCCCGTTATCGATACGGAAGTCTGTACTTATTTTAAAAACGGAAAATGCTCGATGTGCAAGAAAGTCTGTGGACGAGATGCAATATTCTTTGAACAGGAAGACCAGATGTTGACTGAAGAAATTGGTGCAATAATAGTTGCAACAGGTTATAAATTATATACAATAGATAAGAAACCCAAAAACAGCGAAATAAAAGGTTATGGCGAATACGGATATGGAAAATATAAAGATGTTATAGACGGATTACAGTTCGAAAGAATCGCAAGTGCATCGGGTCCTACATCAGGTGAATTTAAAAGACCTTCGGACGGGAAAGAACCAAAGAAAATTGTATTTATACAGTGCGTAGGTTCGAGGGATGAATCAAAAGGATTCTCCTACTGTAGCAAGATTTGCTGTATGTACACTGCAAAACACGCAATGCTTTACAAACATAAAGTACACGACGGCGAAGCTTATGTATTCTATATGGATATCCGTTCAGGCGGAAAGATGTATGATGAATTCGTGAGACGTGCAATAGAAGAAGACGGCGTGAAATATATACGCGGACGTGTTTCCAGAATTTATGAAGAAAACGGAAAATACATAGTTAAGGGTGAAGACACTCTTGCAGGCGTTCCGGTAGAAATCGATGCCGATATGGTTGTACTTGCAACTGCTATGATTGCACAGCCTGAAGCATCGAAGCTTGCACAGACAATTGGAATACCGTATGATAAATACGGATACTTTGTCGAAGTTCATCCGAAATTACGACCTGTTGAAAGCAGTAGCGGAGGAATATTCCTCGCAGGTGCCTGCCATTCACCAAGGGATATTCCGGATTCAGTTGCTATGGCATCGGCAGCGGCGGCGAAAGCAATGGTGCTGTTCGGTTCCGATATGCTCGAAAGAGAACCAACCATTGCGCTTGTTAATGAAAATCTATGTGCGGGATGCTTCTATTGCAAGAAGGTTTGTGCTTACAATGCAATCGAAGTAAAACAAATATTCGACAGACAGGGAAATTTTGTAAAAGAAGTGGCTTATGTGAACTCGGGATTATGCCAGGGATGCGGTACTTGTAATGCAACTTGTCCGTCTAAATCAATTGAGTTAATCGGTTATACGGATGAACAGATATATGCTGAAATAGCAGCTTTAATGTAAAAATATAAACACGAAATTCTAATTTCTAAATTCTAAACAAATTCGAAATTAGAAATTACAAATACAGCATATTTTAGATAATTAGAATTTAGATATTGTTTAGAGTTTCGGATTTAGAATTTAGAATTTAATAAAATTATGGAGAATAAAAATCAAGACCCCAAAATTGTTGCTTTCGTCTGTAACTGGTGTACCTATACCGGTGCTGACTTAGCAGGAACTTCAAGACTGAAATATCAGCCGAACGTCAGGATGATTAAACTCCCCTGCACGGGAAGAATCGACCCCGTCTTCATAATCAAGGCATTCGAAAAAGGCGCTGACGGAGTTCTCGTTTCAGGTTGCCATCCCGGAGACTGCCACTATAATGCAGGTAATTATCACGCAAGAAGAAGATGGATAATGTTCCATAAGCTTCTTGATTATTTGGGAATAGACGAAAGCCGCCTTCATTTTTCTTGGGTTTCGGCTTCGGAAGGCAAAAAATTTGTAGATGTTGTAAATGCATTTACGAATAAAGTTAAAGCAAAAGGTCCGTTTAAAAAATACGAAAACATAAATAAGGAGTTCGTAATCAATGGATGATATTAAAACAGTTGCAAAGGAACTTCTCACTTCGGGTAAAGTAAACGCCGTAATCGGTTATATAAGATACGGCAATGATAAAAGAACAAAACCATTTATCGCTCAGAAGCCTGAAGATGTTGATAAATTTGTTATTAATAATTTCATACTCAATAACCTTGCGGTCTATCTTACAAGAAAAGAAGTAAGCAAGCTCGGCAAGGTTGCCGTAATCGCTAAAGGATGCGATGCAAAGGCAATAACGGCGCTCATTCAGGAAAATCAGATAAAAAAAGAAGACATACACGTAATCGGTATAAATTGTAACGGAGTTACAAAAGATTTCGATATAGATTTCAACTCCGAAAATATTGCAGGCAAATGCCTGAACTGCGACGTTAGAACCCCGAAGCTGTGTGATTCACTTGTAGGTGCACTTGCAGATATACCTTCAGGAGAAGATTTAAAGCTGAAAATGATTCGCGGCGTCGAAGCAAAGAATGCCGAAGAAAGATGGGATTACTTCGAAGATGAATTCAACAAGTGCATAAAATGCTATGCTTGCCGACAGGCTTGCCCGCTCTGCTACTGCGAGCAGTGCATCGTAGATAAATCGATACCGAGATGGATTGAGAGTAGCGCAACAAAACGCGGAAATTTCTCCTGGAACCTTATCAGGGCTTTCCATCTTGCAGGCAGATGCATTGGATGCAATGAATGCGAAAGAGCTTGTCCGATGGATATTCCGCTTTCCCTGCTTAATAGAAAAATGGCAATGATAGCTAAGGATGAATTCAACTATGACGCAGGTACTGATATGAATGCTCCAACGCTTGTGGGCAGCTATGACCTGAAAGACAACGAAGACTTTATTGAATAGCAGAATTCAGAAGTCAGTATTCAGAATAAAAGATAAAAACGTTCACAAAAGAAAACTTATAAATTTTATGGAAGAGAAAATAATATCAAAAGAAAACCTTCTGAAGCTTTGTTCTGATTTACTAAAGAACAATGTAGACATAGTCACTCCCGGCGAAAAAGGTTATATAAAGATAAAAAATGAAAGTGAAATTTCTCTGAACAGCAAAAGCAAGCATACAAAGGCTTCGTTCAAAGAATATGTATTTCCGAAATCAGAACCGATAATTTATTATAAGAAAAATCAGAGCGATGTCGAAATAATCGAACCGAAAGTTGAAGAGAAAACCACGGTTATTTTCGGTGCAAAACCCTGTGACGTCAGGTCAATCTCGATACTAAGCAAAATCTTCAACTGGGATTATAAAGATGAATTCTTCAACGTAAGGTCGCGCAATACCGTGTTAATCGGAATGATGTGCGAATATGCCGATGAATTCTGCTTCTGCACTTCGGTAAATCTTAGCCCGACTTCTTCTGACGGCTCCGACGTATTCCTCGTACCCCACGATGAAAATACTTTCGGAGTTAAGATTGTTACCGAAAAAGGTGCAGACCTCCTTAAGCCGTATGAAAATTACCTTTCGGCAGGGAATTCCGAAAAGACTAAAGCCATCGAAGCTTCAGTAAAACAGCCTGAAAAAGTTTTTGATGCTGAAAAAGTAAGGCAGTGGATAAGTGGGAATTTCGAAAATGATTATTGGAATTCAATCGGCAAGATGTGTCTTGGATGCGCGCAATGCGCATTCGTTTGCCCCGTCTGCCATTGCTTCGATATAGTAGATGAAGATTACAATTACTACGAAGGCAGAAGAATGAAAAACTGGGACGGATGCCAATTCGATATGTTCACGAAGCACGCATCAGGACATAATCCCCGCGACGACCAGAGCAAACGCTATAGACAGAGAATCTCGCATAAGTTCAAATATTATCCGGATAAGTTCGAGGAAATTCTTTGTACCGGCTGCGGCAGATGCTCACGCGGATGCCCCGTAACTATTGATATAAAAGGCATTGTTACCGAAATTAACGAATTGGCAATAAAATAATAACAAAAAAGAAAAGCTCTTTATTATAAAAAAGAACAGTGAAAATCTGTTTAATCAGTGTAATCAGTGTTCAATTGCTCTTAAAAAAAAAGTCTATTTATCATAATATGGAAAATATATATAAACCCTATTTAATGGAAGTGAAGGAAGTGATTACAGAAACTCCCGACACAACTACTTTCAGGTTACAATTTAAAGACCCCGAAGTTGCAAAGTCATTTAATTTCAAGGCGGGACAATTCGGCGAGTACTCCGTTTTCGGCGAAGGTGAATGCACTTTCTGCATAGCTTCATCACCGACCAGAATGGAATACCTCGAATGCTCATTCAAGAAATACGGAAAAGTTACTTCCGCACTTGCACGCCTGAACGTAGGCGATACAATCGGACTACGCGGACCTTACGGCAACTACTTCCCTATCGATGAAATGAAAGGAAAGAATGTCGTCTTCATAGCAGGCGGAATAGGACTTGCTCCCGTTCGCTGTATAATAGATAACGTGCTGGATTTAAGAGACCAGTTCAAGGATATAACAATTATCTACGGCGCGAGAAGCGTTGCAGACCTGGTATATAAAAACCTCCTGAAAGAATGGCAGGAAAGAAAAGATATAAAAACAATAGTAACAGTTGACCCGGGAGGAGAAACACCCGACTGGAAAGGTGAAATCGGATTCGTACCATCTATCGTGGAAAAAACCGCACCGAAAAGTGACAACTCTGTTGCAATAATCTGCGGTCCGCCGATTATGATTAAATATACATTCCCGGTTATGACTAAGCTCGGATTCAGGGAAGATGATATCATTACCACGCTGGAAAACCGCATGAAATGCGGACTCGGCAAATGCGGAAGATGCAATATAGGAAATGTATACGTGTGCAAAGACGGACCGGTGTTCACTTACACCCAGATGAAAGAATTACCTCAAGAATTTTAATAATATTATTTTGTCATTCCAGCGAAAGCTGGAAACGTTCTTTGTTCAGCGAAGCTAATCCAGCTATCTTGTATGCGCTTTTACTTTAATGTTCTTTTTTTGTCTTTCTGAGAGAAGCAAAGAGGTTAGTACTGAAAACTGCTGACACCAACTGTATTTTCTGATACCACCTGAAAACCTCTGACAACCTCCTTGCTCCTCAGCTAGGCAAGATTTCAATAAAAACCGGAGAATTAATTAATAATATTCCCCGGTTTTTCAAACTAAAGTATTTTATTTCTTCTTTTTCGAATTCGAACAATCGCAAGCCTCACCGTTTGCATCTCTTGTCTTTAATGTTACATATTGTGTTTCAACCGAACCGTCCACTGTAAAAGTCAGCGTACATATTCTGTTATATGTACAGGTAAAACATATTGTATAAGTCCCCGGCTCTAATACTTCTTTAAATTGACACGAGGTTACAGTATGCAATGTTCCACCATTGATGCAATAACCACCGCTGCAGTTGGCACTGTTGCAGCCGATTGCCGTGAACTCTACTATTACCGATTGTGGTGTTTGTGTATCTGTTTTTGTAGCAAGTGTCGGTTGAGAATTAATCAAAGCAAAAATAAATAATAAGACACTGATTACTACCAAAGATATCACTGATGTTTTTTTCATTTTGATGTTCTCCTGAATTTTAAATTAATAATATTTGCTAAAATGATATTCTATTTATGGTTTGTGCCGCCGGAATTCTCCGGCGGCACTTGGAATCCACCGATTGAGAAGAAATATATATATCATATTATTTTTAATAATTTAAAAATATTGCTATTATTTGTTTTGATAGAATCAGAGCAATGCCATATAGAGAAATAGGTCAGTATGAAATTATATAATCAAAAGTTAAAAAGCAAGAATAATATATTTGTCAATTATAAATAATTTCGCAAAAAGAATAATATATATAGCATTTAGGCTTTATATATTATAAGGTGTGTAGTTAATCGTAATACTATATTCCGGCTACTTCTTTAGTTTATTTATAAACCTGAATGTTGAATAGATTTGATTGAATGTCTTTTCGTAATTATCATATAGCTTTTGCGGGCAGATACCGAATATTGAATAGAATTTTTTTCTGTAAATAAACTGGTACTGGAAGCTTATGAATTTCGTAGGGACTCCGTCTTTGTAATCGGCATATTTTACGAAGTAAAAATATGCAAGGATGCCATCCATAATCCCCGTCCCCGAACTTAATATCATTGATTTTTTGAATATGTAATTAAACTGCGCCTCAATTACTCTTTTAAGCGTATCCTTATGAATGTAACCGATATCAAGTGAATCAGGAAGTTCGGGATAATTTGTAAATGAAATGCTGACTCCCGTATAGTCATCTTCATATGCTTCAACTGCATATTTTTTGTTTTCAGTGCTTACATTCCAGTCTTTTGGGAAAGTAACCATGAAATTACCGTCCTTGCTCGTAAATACCTGCTGAGCAAAAGCGGTAAATGAAGCAAAGAGGAATATTATTATTAAAAGCTTTTTCATTTTTTATTCAGTCTGTCGTTTATCAGTAAATTAATTATTAAAGCTAAAATACAAATAAAAGTTCCAAAAATGAATGTGTATTTGAATCCCGTCAGAATCGTATCCACTGATACTCCCGCCTGAACAGGATTTTTCTGCGGAACGTAAGCTGAGAATATAGATGCAAATGCAGTCACTCCGAATGCTGAACCAAGTCTTATCAGTGTTGTCATCAGACTCGAAATACTCCCTTTCTGGTCAGACGGAGCAAAAGACATTATTCTGTTTGTGTTTGCAGGTATAAATACGCCGATTGCAATTCCGTACATCACGATTGTCGCCAGGAGAAAATAGTAATTCGAGGAATCATCGAGGAATATAAATGTAAAGTATGAAATAATAGTCAGGATTATACCCGCAGTGCAGATTTTCTTTATGCTCTTTTTATCAGACAGCGTTCCCGAGATATATCCCGAAGTCATCTGCAGAAGCGACGGCACTGCCATCAGAAGTCCGATTTCTTTTTTAGGCAGATTCCTCACCCATTGCAGGTAAAAGGGAAAAAGGTATATCATCCCGTTCGTAATAATGTATATCAGCACGAATGCTATCAGGGGGAAAGAAATATACTTCTCTTTTAAAACAGAAAAATTCAGCAGGGGCGAAACGGTAATCCTGCTGCTGTTAAGCTTCCTTTCGTAAAAGAAGAAAAGATTAAAAAAAATCACTGCAGTTGCAAGCGCGGATATTATAACAGACGAGCCCATCCCGAATTCCTGCCCGGCATTTATTACAAACAAAAAAGCAAGAAGCGCTATAAAGATAAAAACCGACCCCCTGAAATCATACCTGGCGTTGATATTCAGAACCTGCTTCTTTGGAATATACATCAGACCTGTTATTACTGCAGCTAAACCTATCGGCAAATTAATTAGAAAAATCGAATTCCATCCGAACGATTCGATCAGGTAGCCGCTCAATGCTCTGCCAATAATGCCGCCAAGCGCAGTGAAGGCATAGTTAATTCCAAAAACCTTACCCTTAATATCTGCCGGAAGATAAGTGACAATCAGTGCAGGAGTAAGTGCGAACAGAACCGCTCCGCCAAGAGCCTGAATAATTCTGAAAATTATCAGCGAGTTGAAATTAAATGCAAGGGCTGACAAAAAGGACCCAAGTGTAAAAAGGGAAATTCCTGCAATATAGATTTTCCTGAATCCTTTAAGGTCTCCGAGTTTTCCGAATCCAAGCAGAAAACAGGTCAGTATCAGTAAGTAAATCCAGACCACCCGTGAAACCGCGCCTGCGCTCACTCCAAAATGCTCTGCAATCGTAGGAAGAGAAACGCTGACAATGTTAATATCAAGTCCAAGAAGCAGATGAACAAGTGAAAGGCTCAAGATAAACCAGAAGCGGGGTTTCTTTTCGGTAATTATAAATTCGGTCATATTTAACTGTAACAAATACTCAGCAAATATAAGAGTTAAAAGCATAAAAAACAAAGACTTTTTCGTGAAATTTGACTTAAGTCAAAAGACAGAAATATTGAATTTAAAAAATAAAAGAGTTGTTTTAATTTGCATATAAATCAAACCGAAAGGATATTACTCAATATGTTCAGGTACGTTTTCTTAATCCTTGTTTTAGCCGCAAACATTTCTTTTTCTCAACCGGCATCACTTAAAGGAAAAGTATTTGATTTGAATACCGGAGTCACAATTTCAGAAGTAAGTATAAGCATTCAAAACACCGGACTTACTTCCAAATCTGGCAGCGCAGGAGAATATTATTTTGAAAAATTATTACCCGGAAACTACAAGGTTGAATTTGTTCATCCCGGCTACAGGACAACAACAGCAGATATTATTATTACCGGTAAAATCACACTTACACTGGATGTAAAGCTTGAAGCAAGTGAAATAGAGACAGGTGAAATAACAGTAACAAGCACAAGATATGCAAACATGCTAAAGGATATTCCGTTGCCTATGGATGTGGTGGATGAGCACCAGATTTTAAGAAGTCCTGCAAATACGGTTTCGGATATTCTCAATTCGAAACCCGGCTTATCGCTTATGCGTGAAGGAATCTGGTCAACCGATATCAGTATCAGGGGTTTGAGCAGAAGCAACATTGTAACGCTGGTGGACGGCAACAGGATTGAAACAGCAACAGACCTTTCTGCAAGACTTTCTTTGATAGATTTGAATGATGTTGAAAGAATAGAAGTTATTAAAGGCGGTTCATCTTCGCTTTACGGGACAGGGGCATTCGGCGGAGTTATCAACATAATCACAAAAGGCGGCGAATTCAACAATCTAAAATATTTTAAAGGTTCGCTCCTGAGCGGACTAAACACAGTGAATACGGGAGCATTCGGGAGGCTGATGTTGAATACCGGCTCTCAGTTCTGGTTTGCAAAGTTCAGCGGCTCAATGAGAAATGCAAAGAATACAGAAACCCCGCAGGGAGAACTTCCTAACAGTCAGTTTTCAGACAACAACATATCCGGAAGCCTTGGTTTCAGACCTTTAAAAAATCACACATTCAGATTCGATTACCAGAGATTTTATGCAAGGGATGTCGGAATACCCGGCTCATCGCTTTTTCCTAATACGGCAAAGGTAACCTATCCCGAAGAAAAGAGAGAGATGTACAGCGGAGAATACAGGTTAACGGAAATTTCACACGTGCTAAAAAATATTTCGGCAAAGTATTTTTACCAGACGATTTTAAGATACGTAGAGAATCTTCCGTACCAGACAGCACTTCAGAAAACATCAAGCGGCAAGCTGAAACAGAAAGTAACCGTGGACAAAATCGTGCCTGTTGCAAATCACTATACAAACGGAATTCAGATTCAGACAGACTGGAAGTTCGGCAGGTTTAACAATGTAATTGCAGGAGCAGACTTGTGGCAGAGAAGCCTGACGAGCGACAGGGAAAAATTTCAGACAATTTACAAGTACGACACTACATCCGGAGCACTGCTAAGCACGACCTCGCAGATAACAGGCGAAAAGCCTCTGCCGGTAGCAGAATACAGGAGCTTCGGCGGTTATGTACAGGATGAAATCAAGCTTCTGGATAACAGGCTGAAGATAAACCTCGGAGCAAGAATGGATAAGATTGATGTTAACAATTCTAATACACCGAATCCTGCATATACAATAATAAACGGAGTACTGAATTTAAATCCTGTAGGTCAAAAGTTAATCTGGACAGCAACGGAAGTTAACGGAGTTTCGTGGAGCAGCAACCTTGGAGCAATGTATACTGTGATAAAAGATATAGACGTAACTATAAACTTTGCGCGCTCATTCCGCTCACCTTCTATAGAGGAGAGATACCAGTATATCGACCTTGGCAGTTATATACGTGTCGGAAATCCAAACCTTAATCCGGAGCAGGGATTATTTGCCGATCTCGGTCTGAGAATATGGAAGCAGAAATACAGGTTCAGCGGAAACATATTCCTGAATTCATTCAGAGATCTTGTTGTTGAAACGCCGGGCACATATGACGGCAGGCAGGCATTCATAAAGACCAACGTCGGAAAGGCATCACTATACGGATATGATTTAGACTTCATGTATAACTTCTACAGGACAATGGTAGTATACGGCTCGCTCGCATTTGTAAGAGGCGAAGACACAGAGAATAACCTTAACCTGCCACAGATGCCGCCGCTTAACGGCAGGCTGGGGCTTCGCGGTCAGGTAACACCTTACCTGATTTTCGACATATCATCGCATATGTTCAACGGTCAGGATAAAGTCGCCGCAGGCGAATTACCAACTCCGGGTTATGCAACATTCAACCTTGGATTAAGTTCAAGCCGGCTCGATTTTTTCAAATATGTAAAATGCCAGTTATTTGCAGGCGTTGAAAATATATTAGATAAGTCATACAGGAATCATCTTGCATCAAACAGAGGTTCAATTACAGTCGAACCGGGCAGGAATTTTTATTTCAAATTGAATCTGGATTTTTAAAATTAAAAATGTATTTAGAAACATTCCGGGTATAATAACTCAGGAATGTTTTTCTATTCCAACTCTAAAAAATAATGGGGATATTCCTACGTTAAAAAGTGCAGAAATAGCACAATTTTTCATTTAAATAATTAATCAAAAAGGGTTAAGAGTTTTTAATAATTCCAACATAAAAGTTATTTTTATTCCGGAGAAAATACCCTAATTATATATGATATATGATTTAGAAAAGCAAAGGGAAAACTAAAATGGGCTGATTTTTATTTTCTCTCAATTTTTTCCTGAGCTTCCTTTATTTTATCTTTTAATTCCTTCTCATATTCCTTGTTAAGCTTAACCGCTTTTTCCCAGTCGGATTTTGCTTCCTCATACATACTCATTCCGAAATATTTATTACCCCTGTTGTAATAAGCGTCGGCAAAATCGGGTTGAATCTCGATTGCTTTAGAATAGTCCTTCACGGCATTATCATAATCAAAAAGCTGAGAATATGCATTTCCCCTGCTGTAGTAGGCCACAGCATTGCCGGGTTTTGATTCAATAACCTTGGAGTAATCCTTCACAGACAATGCATACTCTTCTAGGTCGAAGTAACTGATTGCACGGTTGTTGTATGCGCTGATATATTCCGGATTCTTATCAATTGCCTTTGTGTAATCCTCAATTGATTTTTTATATTCTTTCATCTGCCTGTGGGTGTTTCCCCTGTTATAGTAAGTGATTTCAGGCTGTGTATCGGGGAATTTTTTTAGCATTACATCGAGAACCTTAATCATTTCCTCATACTTAGATTCCTTCTGCAGTTCGCGGTATTGATTCACAAGCTCATTAAAAGTCTGGGCCGACAGGCTGCCGGAAAATGAAAGATATAAAAACGAAAGCAGTAAAATAAATTTATGAATTTTCATTCACAAATATAAAGATATTTTATTTCGTTTTATAGTCAGTGATGCATCATTTCTGTTGATTCATAATAAAATGTAACCGTAATAGAAGTAATTTTTTCTTTTCGTGATTTTGTTAATATCTCAAAAATAGATTTTATTTTATTGCCAAATTTAATATTTCAGTTATTTTTCTTTTAAACTATTTATTGGATTTCTATAGTATTTTTTTACTGAGTATGTTAATTAATTTTTTCTTAAACAAATGAATTAAGAAATTCTATATATTAAACATATAACCAAAACCCAACCTGATACTAAGTGCTCTTTTGGTCCCGTCGGTATTTTCGTCACGTTTTAAAACCGGGACACCAACGGAGATATTCATACCAATATTTTTAGAAAGGTCAAACGAAGCTCCGCCTATTAAATTCAATTGAGTAAAATCACTATTAGAAATTACAGATGATGGTAAATTTCCGTATTTTATTTCTGATTCCTTCAGTCTTTTTATCAGCAAAACGTCAAGGTTTATTCTGATATTCTCGATTGTTCTGAAATAACCTGCTTGAATAAGTAAATCGGGACCTCTTTTAAATTCTAAATTATCATCCGAGTAAGAATCTATTGGTATCTGACCTGAAACTCCTAAACTATAAAACGAACCCGAATAATTTAAACCTGCTAATAAGTCATTTGTCCCGTAACCGTTCTGGTAAGTAAAGTTTTTTCCGACTTTAGAGGATGCAAATTTCATCCCGCCTGAAAATTCAAGTTTATCAATTTTACGTAAATTATAGATATAACTGCCTGTCAGTATTCCATCTCCAAGTCCAGCAGTTTTGTTTTGAACAAGAAAAGGCAGATTGAATGAAACTGCAAAATTTTTCTTTATTGCTATATTACCGTAAAATTCTATTCCGTTGTAGTCTATTTTTTCGGGGCTTCCACTGTTACCATATCCATATCTCAAACCTATAACATTATTAAAACTATTATTATTGTTTTTATCACTGAAGTTATGGCTTCCGACTTTACAAATTCCTGCATCGGAACATTGAGAATACAAATTTATACTTGTAACAATTATTATCGAAATTATTAAAATAGTTTTTTTCATATTTCCTTTTTTTAAATCCTGTAACACTATGATTTAACAAATAATTCCAACATCAATTAGTAATCATATTAAGACTTGATATTTACATCAAAATATTTTACGTTAATTATGGATATAGTAAACAAAGTCCGACTTCATTAATACCCTTGGTATTTTTGCATATCGATTTATGATTTTTCTATAAGGAAATAATAATTAATTCACTTAATTAATTTAATTTTACTTATATGAAAAAACTAATTTTTTTCTTTTTGATTTCTTCACTTTTTAATCACTTTTTATTTTCACAAACCTGGGTGCAGAAATTAGCGGGAATCGGAATGTGGTCGCTGGCAAAGAGCCCGCAGGGAAAGATATTTGCAGGAGCATCCGGTACGATAAAGGGCATTTTTCGTTCAACAAACGGGGGTGAAACGTGGGATACTGCGCTGATAGCATCTGTAAATGTTCTATACCTTGCCTGTGATTCTTTAAACGGAGTATATGCTACATACGGTTCAGGAGGTTTAATGAAATCAACTGACGGCGGCAACAACTGGACAAACATACCCGGAAGCGTATTCGGCAATAAGACCGTACAGTCAGTTGCCTGCGGAAAGAACGGATATGTCTATGTCGGAGCCGTAACAGGAGGGATATTCAGAAGCACGGACGGAGGTCTTACATTTCCCGATACTGCTTTGACAGGTCTGACTATAGTTTCTTTGACAGTTGACAGATTCAATTCGAATTATGTTTATGCAGGTGCTTCATCGGCATCGGCACCAAATCTAGGCTTTTACCGCTCTACAAATGCCGGACTTACATTCAGCGCAAACCTGAACCCGCTTAACATATGGGCAATATTACAGAAGAACAATCACAACCTATATACAGTAACAACATCTTCGGGATACCCATTCAGCAAGTCAACTGACCTCGGCCTGAACTGGTCAACAGTATCATCTTTAAGCGGAGCAATGAGAGGAGCCTGCCTGGATATGGCGGAAAACATATATACAAGCGGCAATGGCGGAGTATTCAGGTCAACTAATGACGGATTAAGTTTTTACAATGCGGGACTTACCGTAAGTTCAAATCACTCAATCAGTTATCAGAACAGAATACTGACGGCGGCAGCGGGGACAAGCAACGGAGGAGTCTGGATTTATGTTGATTCGACACTTTCGGGAATATCCACACCGAACAGTGTACCGGTCAAAACTGAACTTATGCAGAATTACCCGAATCCTTTCAATTCTGCTACAAAAATCAAATACAAAATAAATCTAAATTGTTTGGTCTCCATAAAAGTATACGATATTTCAGGAAAAGAAATTTCCACTCTTGTAAATGGCATAAAGAAGGCAGGAGTACACGAAGTGATATTTGAAGGCAGTGCATTATCATCCGGAATTTATTTATACAGAATAGTAACATCCGTAAATTCGGAAACAAGAAAGATGATGCATATTAAATAGAATTTCAATAATATACATCATCCCGATAATTTATTTCTCGTAATATTTTTCGAGAGATTCTGTTTTATCTCTCATAATCTGCGTCTGTTTAAGAGTTTTTGATTCATCCTTTTTGTTCAGAAGATATTCGAAATCAACAAAGGAGTCTTCGAACTCCTTAACTTTCTGTTCTGATTTCTGCGAAAGGACGCCCTTTACTTTTGGCCAGTATGCATTCACTTTTTTGAAATTTTCTCTGGCATCTTCCCATTTATCCTGAAGGATACTAATTTCGATATTCCTTGTATGTACGTGAACCCTTCTAAGGTTACTCGGATAATCCGTTACGAAATAATCCGCCACATCACACATATATGCAGTAATATTGTTTGCATCCGACAGTGCTGCAACCTGATTTTTATCTTCTATATCCCTGGCAAGAAATTTTACTGCTGTTTCAAGCGATACCAAATAATCATTGGGTATCGAATCTTTTTTAAGATACGGACTTAATGTATAAAACTCCTCCTGTACTTTCTGATACTGCTTTTCAGCTGCGTTCCAGTCTTTTTTTAAAAGATACGCATACAGAATTTCGGAGCTTTCATCCATAACGTTTAAAGAAACCGGAATGGGATTTTTTTGTTTTGCGGTCTGGTTTTTTTGAGTTACGGTATTTTTTTCGGCTTCTTTATTAAAGCAGGAATTAAAAATTGAAGAGAGCAGTAAAAGTGAAATCAATGCTATTTTTGTCATATTCGGCTTTATTCGTTTAATACATTTTGTAACATATAAAAATGATATAAAAATTCACTGATTTTTAGGGCAGGCGAAGAAATGATTTAGACCGCCGCCGTTTTAAAACTGCGGCAGTCTGTAAAATTTAATGTTTAAATGGAAATTTGATTATAAAAGTTGTTCCCTTGCCAAATTCGCTTTCAACTTCGATTTTACCCGAATATGATTCGACAATTCTTTTCACGATGGCAAGACCGAGCCCCGTGCCGGGAATATTTCTTGTCTGGTCATTTTTAACCCTGAAAAATTCCTGAAAAAGTTTTTCCTTTTCAGCAGGTTTCATACCGATACCCGTATCTGAAATTTTCGAGACGACAAAGCTGCCGGATTTATATACAGAAATATCTATCGTTCCGTTATCCTTATTATATTTTAACGCATTGCTTAAAATATTTGTATACAGTCTGTTTATTTCGTTGTTATCGGCCTTGACAGGAGGCAAGTCAGCTTCGAAGTTTGAAGTGACAGTAACACCTTTTTTCTTAAGTTCAAGTTCGAGGAAGTCAACATTAGACTTAAGTATTTCCGCAATGTTGAGTTCTTTGATTTCCCTTTCCTTCTTCTTGATTTCCATTCTTGAGATATCGAGCAGATCGTTCACCATTTCAATCAGACCCTGCAGGCGCTTGGTTGAACGGGAAATATAATCTTTCTGCTGTTCAGGTTTTATTCCCATGCTGTCGTCGAGAATCAGGTTCATAAATCCCATCACTGCTGCCATCGGGGCTTTCAGTTCGTGAGCTACCATAGATACGAACTGCGACTTCACGTGTTCGAGTTTCTTAAGTTCAGTAATATTATTTATAACTATAACGACGCCTGCAAGTGAGCCGTCGGGATGCGGAACGGGTGAACAGGTAACATCCACAAACAATTCCCTGTTGGGTTTCAGTTCGACCTGAGATGAATATGATTTATTTTCGTATTTTTCAGTCTCCAGAATTTTTTTAATCAAATCCGATATTTCACCGGGGAGTATTCCGAGAATTTTTTCACCTATAATAATTTCATTCAGCTCGAAAAATTTCAGAGAAGCGGGATTAAACAACACAAGCTCTCCTGTCTTATTTACCACTATAACTCCGTCAGCGATGGAGTTTACAATTGTATTCAGTCTTGATTTTTCATAAGCAATTTCAAGAAGTCTCTCTTCTCTTTCTTTTCTCAGTCTTTCCGATTCCAATATCAGAAGTCTTTTTTCAAATCCGGTTTCGAGATGCTTTAAAAGCTCCTCGGTAGTGAATGGCTTTGGTATGTAACTTTGCGCACCGAGTTTGGTCGCCTCGATTGCAGTATCGAAGCTCGCAAATGCAGTTGCAATATAGCAGATTGTATTCGGTCTGGATTTTTTAATTGTTTTCAGCACTTCAATTCCGTCCACATCAGGCATCTTCAGGTCTATGATAGCAAGGTCGTAATCGTTTTTCGTTCCGAGTTCGATTCCTTCCGTACCGTTTTCAGCAACGTCGACAATATATCCTTCGCTCTGAAGAATTCTCTTCGTTCCGATTCTCAGTCCGCGCTCGTCATCCACGATTAACACTTTCGGTTTTATTTCTTCCTGTTTAATTTCTTCCTGTTTAATTTCTTCCACTTATTTATCCTGTTCTGTTTCTAAATTAATAATTAATGCAACCGTGTCAAATTTATTTTTTCTTGTATTCTTCGAATGATTCTTCGAGTTTTGTGGTAAGTTGTTCGATATTTATCGGCTTGTCGAACCATCCGTCAGCGTGAATCCATTCCTGCTCTTCGCTTGTAGAGGCGCCGAATTTCATTCCTGTCACATAAGTTGCCGAAGTCAGAAGGAATACCGGAATAGTTTTACCGTATTCATCTCTTTTAATCTTATGCGAAAGCACAAATCCCGCATCATGCTCTTCCATTATAAGATCGAGCACGCAGGCATCGGGTTTTTCCTTTTTGAAGGTATCCATTGCATCTTTCATATTGCTTGCTGTAACAACCTTATATCCTTTTGATTCCAGGAGCATTTTATTCTGCTCCAGCAAGTCAAGGTCATCGTCGACCAGTAAAATTTTCTTGTTTAAGTTCTCCATTTTCTTATAATTTTAATTTTTTAAATTCTTTAGTTACTGCTTAAAGGCAGCCTGATAATAAATGTAGTGCCTTCTCCTACAGAGCTTTTCACCCTGATATCTCCTTTATGCATTTTAATAATTCCGTATGAAATTGCCAATCCCAAACCGGTGCCTTTTCCGATTTTCTTTGTTGTGAAAAACGGTGTAAATAGCTTGTTCATGTTTTCTTTCGGTATTCCGTTTCCGGTATCCGTGATTTCCGTAACGAAATATCTGTCGTCTTTCAGAAGCCTGACTGATATTTTCTTTACAGTTCTTTCTTCCATAGCTTCGCAAGCATTGTTTATCACATTCAGAAATACCTGCTTCAGCTGGTCTCCGTCGCCGGGAATAACTGTTTCATCCGCTTCGCTTTCCACGTTAAAAGAAATCCCCTTGAATTCCGGTCTAAGTCTGACGGTTTTCAGTATTCCGTTTATCAAATCGAATACATCCACTTCCGAAATCTTCATCTGCCCCTGTCTTGCAAAGTTCAAAAGATTAGAAACTATATTCTTGCACCTGTTTGTTTCTTCTGCAATCAGCTCGAGGTCCTCAATTGTCTGGGGATTTTCGGCTCTCTTACTGATTTCTTTTTTTATCAAAGACGTATAAAGCAGTATAGTACCAAGCGGATTATTGATTTCATGCGCAACGCCTGCAGCAAGCTGTCCTATCGAAGCCAGTTTTTCAGCTGACTGAAGCTGTTCCTGTGTTTCCTTTAAATCTATATATGCTTTTTCGAGCTTGTCGATTAAGTAAGGCAGGCACATGTCATTTTCTGCGAGTCCTTTTGCGATTGCAATAGCATATTCCCTGCATGTTTTATATCCGCACGAGCCGCAGTTAAGTTCATCCTGTCTTGTTAACTTATTAGACTGAGCAAGAATTTCCCTGATTTTTTCTTCATCGGGTGTTTCGATTCTTTTATCCTTGTATTCAAATGTCCTCGATAAATCCAGTTCCCTGTTGTTATAAATATTACTTTTCCATACAAGTTTATCTACCATTCTATTCTGATGCTCGATATAATCTATCACTTTCGCCCTGCGCGAATAATAATTCAGGTTGCTGTCCACTGCAGGACCCGAAATGCATCCTTCGCAAAAAAGTATGTCGATAAACTTAGCATTAATTTTATTGTGCAGAAGTTCGTTAAGAATTTCCTCAACCTTATTTTTCCCTTCCACTACAATAATTTCCTTTTCCAGAATATCTCCCGATATATCGGCCGATTTCAAAAGTCCGCCGGCCAGAGGATAGGATTTGCCCATATAAGAATGCGGCGGGTCGAAATCCGATTTCGGCAGATTCCTGATGTCAATATTTTTGTCTTCCAGTATTTCCTTCAATTCTTCAAAAGTCAGCACAGCGTCAATCAGGCCTTCCACCTGCGGGTTCAGTATTTCACTTTTTTTTGCAATGCAGGGACCTATAAAAACGGTTTTAATATCATCACCGTAATTTTTTTTCAGGTACCTTCCCATTGCAATCATAGGTGAAACTATTTTTGCAAGCTTTGGAACAAGTTCGCAGTAATAGCTTTCGATATAATTATAAACAGCGGGGCAAGCAGAGCTGATGATGGTAACATCCGGATTGCTCTGAAGTTCATCCACATATACATTGCTGACCAGATCTGCTCCAAATGCGGTTTCGACGACATTCATAAATCCGAGTTTCCTTAAAGCTGTCGGAATTCTTCCGAAGGTATCAGGAAATGAAGCCGGAAATGATGGTGCAATCATCGCGATTGCCTTTCCGCTTCCGAGAATTCCGTTCATCACCATGTCAACGTCGCTTTTAATGCTTTTTGCATTCTGAGAGCACACCGTAACACAATGTCCGCAGCTGATGCACCTGTCAGGTATTACAACGGCCTGTCCGCTTTCCACCCTTATGGCGATTGCGGGGCATTCTCTGACACAGGAATAACATCTTTTACAAAGATACGGGATTGTCTGAACTATACCGTCCGTCATTATTCACAATTTATTTTTTTCTCGGTGTATACGAAGTATGCAGAATTTCGTGCGCTTTATGGCTGTTTGGTTCTACGAAGAATTCCTTATACAGAGTTTTCACCGCTTCATTTTCGTGCGATTTTCTGTGGAACATCTTGCTGTCAATCGAATATAAAGCTTTTACTCTCTTCATTAATTTTTCCGGTTTACTGTGAATCGGCTGGCCGCCGCCGTTTATGCATCCGCCGGGACATGCCATCACTTCTATGAAATGATATTTGCAAATACCCTGCTCTACGTCATCTAGTATCTTTGCAACGTTGCCGACTCCGTTTACTACCGCTACATTAAGCTGTAAATCGTTTACTTTGATAGATAATTCTTTTACTCCGTCGAATCCTCTTATGTCATCGAATTCAAGTTTTTCAAGTTCTTTTCCTGTCAGCATATTATAAGCGGTTCTCAAAGCTGCTTCCATTACGCCGCCGCTTGTTCCGAAAATTACTGCGGCTCCGGTTGATTCGCCGAGCGGATTATCGAAATTATCCTGGGGCAGATCAGCAAAATCTATTCCAGCCATATTAAAGAATCTTACAAGTTCTCTTGTTGTCAAGACTGCGTCCACATCTGCAAGGTGCTCTTCGCTTAATTCGGGTCTGTGAGATTCAAACTTTTTAACAGTACAGGGCATAATCGAAACGACATATATATCCTTCGGGTCTATTCCCATTTTTTTTGCATAGTATGTCTTTAAAATCGCGCCTTCCATTTCGTGAGGCGATTTGCACGTGGAAACATGATTTAACAGATTTGGTTTATTATGCTCGATATACTTTACCCAACCGGGGCAGCAGCTTGTAAACATCGGCAGTGGTTTATTCTTCGTAACTCTGTTTATCAGTTCTGTAGCCTCTTCCATAATTGTGAGGTCCGCAGCAAAGTTAGTATCAAATACTTTTTTAAACCCAAGTCTTCTCAGTCCGGTCACAATCTGTCCCGTAACGTCTGCGCCAAGCGGCATATTGTATTCCTCACCCAGCGAAGCCCTTACTGCAGGCGCTATCTGTGCCACGCAGTATTTTGATTTGCTGTTAAGGGCATTTGATACTTCCTTGGAAGCACTTTTTTCTCTAAGGGCAGCGGTGGGACAAACAAGTATGCACTGACCGCATAATATGCAGTCGCTGATGTTTATTCCCTTGTTGTAAGGAGTCGTTACCGTGCTCTGGAATCCCCTGTTCGTAAAATCTATTGCGCCAACATTCTGCACTTCATTGCAGACTCTCACACACCTGCCGCATAGTATGCACTTAGCAGGGTCTCTTTCAAGCGAGGGACTTGACAAATCTATTGCATGCTCTTTTGCTTCACCTGCATACCTGTGCTCGCGCACGCCGTACTGTGCCGATAAATCCTGTAGCTCGCAGTTTTTATTTCTCACACATACAAGGCAATCCTGCGGATGATTTTCTATCAGCAGTTCGACGATAGTTTTCCTAGCTCTTCTTACTCTCGGGGAATTTGTATCGACTATCATTCCCTCGGATACCGGATAAGCACAGCTTGGTATCAGGCCTCTCTGACCTTCCACTTCCACAGAACAGATTCTGCATGCGCCTGTCGGGAATAAATCCTTCAGGTGGCATAAAGTCGGAATGGCAATGCCGGCTTTTTTAGCAGCATCTAGAATAGTCATTCCTTCTTCGGCGTTTACTTTTATCTTATTTATTGTTAATTCTACCATAACCTATTATTATAAAATTTTTATTTTCTGTTTATTTTATTCTGAATCCAATAATCCTTTAATCCAAAGAATCCCAATTCAGACAATTACTCCACATCGATTGCTTCAAACTTGCACGAATCAACGCACATACCGCATCTTATGCATCTGTCCTGAATGATATAATGAGCCTGTTTCTTCTCGCCCATTATTGCTTCGACAGGACATTTCCTTGCGCACAGACCGCATCCTTCGCACAGGTCATTGTTCACTGTGAAAGTCAGCAGCTCTTTGCATACGCCCGCAGAGCATTTTCTGTCGTAAAGATGTTCTTCATATTCATCTTTGAAATACTTAAGACCTGAAAGTACCGGATTCGGAGCTGACTGCCCGAGTCCGCAGAGCGATGTATCCTTGATTACGTCTGCAAGTCTCTGAAGGTGAATTATTCCTTTGAATCTCTGTAACTGGTCGATTTTATTCTTTGTATTCCTGTAACTCATCGGGATTTTTTCAATTATTTCCAGCATGCGTTTTGTACCTTCACGGCACGGAACGCATTTTCCGCAGGATTCATTCTGAATAAATGTGAGGAAATATTTTGCAACGTCAACCATGCAAGTTTCTTCATCCATTACAACAAGTCCTCCTGAGCCCATCATCGCGCCAACTGTCTTTAGTGATTCATAATCTACAACTGTATCCATTACCTTATCAGGAAGACATCCGCCCGAAGGTCCGCCAATCTGCACAGCCTTGAATTTTTTATTATTCGGAATGCCGCCGCCTATTTCAAAAACGACCTCTCTCAATGTTATACCCATCGGCACTTCCACGAGTCCCGTGTTCTTTATTTTTCCGCTAAGTGCAAACACCTTTGTTCCCTTGCTCGTTTTTGTTCCGAGCTTTGCATACCATTCGGGTCCTTTTATAAATACCTGTGCGACATTTGCAAATGTTTCCACGTTATTTATAACGGTAGGTTTGTTCCATAAACCGGATACTGCAGGATAAGGAGGTCTGGGTTTGGGCATTCCGCGTTTGCCTTCTATGGAAGCGATAAGTGCAGTTTCTTCTCCGCACACAAATGCGCCTGCCCCTTTTTTAATTTTTAGTTCAAAATCAAATCCGCTGTTGAGAATATTTTTTCCGAGCAGTCCGTATTTCTTGCAGTCCCTGATTGCTTCTTCGAGTCTTGCTATTGCGAGAGGATATTCCGCACGGCAGTATATGTATCCAATAGAAGCTCCGATTGCATAACCGCCAATCAGCATTCCTTCCACCACTTTATACGGGTCGCTTTCAAGAACCGAGCGGTCCATAAATGCACCCGGGTCGCCTTCGTCTGCATTGCAGATTATATACTTCTGTTCCGACTTCTGTTTTAAAGCAAATTCCCATTTCTTTCCTGTCGGAAATCCGCCACCGCCGCGTCCTCTCAGTCCGCTTGAAAGAATATCTTTCACGACTTCCTCAGGTTTGTGATGTGTAAGCACCTTATCGAGCGCCTTGAATCCTCCGTGAGCAATGTATGAATCGATAAGGGAAGGATTTATCACGCCGCAATTCTCAAGCACAACCTTCATTTGCCTCTTGAAGAAATCTATTTCATTGATATTCGAATATCCGTTTTCAGTAGGACCGTATTTACCAAGGAAATTTTCCTTGTACACGCCCTTATCAACCAGCGTTTTCTGAATAAGCTTTGGCACTATCTTGGGTGTCACTTCACAATAGGAAATTCTGTCCTTTCCCGGAAGCTTAATATCCACTATCGGCTCTTTTGCGCAGTATCCCACACAGCCCGTAGTTTCAATGATTGCTTTGATTTTCAGTTTATCCAGCTCTGCCCTGATGGCATCTTCAGTCTTCTGCGCTCCGGAAGCAAGTCCGCAAGTTCCCTTTCCTATAAATATTATCGGTAAATCGTGCTCTTTATAAGTAAGCGACTGGTTCAGTTTTTTGAATTTCTTTTCGCACTCCGGATTGTGATGGCACAAAGGGCCTTCTGTACAGCACCTTACGAATTGGTCGCAGGGTTTCTCGAGACTGTGCCAGCATTCTTTACAACATACATCGATAAATGTTTTCATTTAAAACCTCTTTACTAAAATTTATTTTTTTGGAGTTGAATATTTCTTTAATATGTTCGGAATTTCCTTAACAGCAACTTTTCCGAAGTAATCTTCATTAACCGTAATTACAGGCGCTATACTGCAAGCCCCAATGCACGCTACGGTTTCAAGCGTGAATTTCTTATCCCTTGTTGTCTGCCCGGCTTTCACGTTAAGGGCGGATTCAAGGTTAAATAAAATATTTGCTGAATTACTTACATGGCAGGCAGTGCCGCGGCACACCCTTATAACATTTTCCCCAAGAGGGGTCAGTCTGAACTGGTTGTAAAATGTCGCTACTCCATAAACCCTGCTAAGCGGTAATCCTACAAAATCCGCCACCTCCTGAAGCTCTGTTTCAGGCAGGTAACCGAAGTGATTCTGAACATCCTGCAAAATTGCTATCAAAACGCTCTTGTCTTTTGGCGGATACTTTTCAAAAATTTGTTTATGCATCTTAACTTGTATTAATTTTTTAAAACTGTTGAATTGTCTTTTGTCTTTTATATCCTCGCTCTTAATCTTACAAATCTTATGAATCTTACAAATCTTACAAATCTTACAAATCTTATGAATCTTACAAATCTTACGAATCTTATGAATCTTATGAATCTTATGAATCTTACAAATCTTACAAATCTTACAAATCTTACAAATCTTATGAATCTTACAAATCTTATGAATCTTACAAATCTTACGAATCTTACAAATCTTACGAATCTTACAAATCTTATGAATCTTATGAATCTTCTAATCTATAGTCAAATCCACAACTTTTGACGAAACTCCCTCGATTAAACTCACCTTTCTTGCAAGCTCGTCTTTCTGCTCTTTTGAGCCGTAAAGTTCAAGGATAATCAATCCGTGGTCGGAGCAGTTATCGAGCACTCCGTCGTGAATTCCAAGTCTTGTTTTGATAAGACATCCCCAGGCAGTCAGAACCTGCTGAACCTTAACGGCTGAATCTTTTCTATTGCCTACCAAAATGATTAATACAGTCTTATTCATGGTGGAAAATCTCCATAATTATTATATTTTTAAAATAACTTTTTTCAAATCAGGAAAGTGTTTTTTGATTTTCATTTCAAGGTGTATCTTGAATTGTTATACAAAATTACCTGTTATAAACCTCTCTTTCAATGTAAAAAGAATTATTTCGTATAGGGATTTTTTTTTGAATAGAAAAGCACCATTTTTTTTGCTAAATTTCATTATATCTATTCAAAAAATAAACATATCACCGGAGGAATTTTATGGCTTTAATAGCAGTAATCGATGATGATCCTGATATCCGAGAAGCTAGTACATTGGTATTAACCGCAAAAGGATACGAGGTTATCGTAGCAAGCAATCCGAAAGACGGATACGAATTAGTAGTAAACAACAAACCTAACTTAATAATCCTCGACGTAATGATGGATGAACCCGACGACGGTTTCTTCCTGGCTCAGAAGTTCAGAAGAGACAACATCAAGACTCCAATCCTGATGTACACTTCGGTTTCAAAAACTGTCGGTATGGATTTCGGGAAAAGCGATATGGTGCCCGTAGACGATTTCGTCGAAAAACCAATCACACCCGACCTTTTAATTCAAAAAGTAGAAGCACTTTTAAAAAAATAATATAAGGACTTATGTTAGTATTAGAAAAAAATTCATTAACGGAAGAAATAGAAGCATTGGTCGAGAAACACGGAAAAGACCGTTCGGCACTGATGCCGATTCTTCAGGCAATACAGAGAGAACATAAATACATTTCAGATTTTGCCCAGCAGGAAGTTGCCAGAATGCTGGATATACATCCTGTCGAAGTTTTCAGCGTTATTTCATTTTATTCTTTCCTCCACTGCGTACCGCAGGGAAAAAATATAGTCCGCCTCTGCAGAACAATTGTATGCGACATATCGGGAAAAGAAGAAGTGGAAAAAGCGATTAAAAGAGAACTCAAAATCAACATCGGAGAAACCACAAAAGACAAGAAAATTACATTCGAATATACTAACTGCCTCGGAATGTGCGACCAGGGTCCCGCTATGATGGTAAATGATAAGATATACACTAAACTTACTCCGGAAAAAGCTGTAAAGATACTGAAAGAAATATAGAAACAATTCATTTCCCGCATTTTTAAACCCATAGATTAATAAAATCTATGGGTTTTTTTTGCCTCTTTTTAAGTGTCAAAACCACTCTTGTTGTTTCCGGGAAAACAGTGTTTTTCTTCGAAAAAACATCTTTTATGCTGGATAATCCGAATTTCTACTTCGTGTTTTTAGCGACAAATTCAATATCTTGTCTTTGTCAATAAAAGAGATATATAGTATTTTTGTATAGAGGAAGTCAAAATTCAATCATACTAAATACGAATGAGATTAAAGAAATTATTCAATAAAGTTGTATTTTCAATTTTCGAATTTTTTAATTCTCCGCTGAAGTTCATTTGAGTTGAGATATGAAATTTTTAGAGATTAAAATACTTTTATAAAAAATCTTTCAAATAATGAAACAGATACCATTTAAAACAAAAAAAATAGTTTCTTTGTTTTTCGTTATTTTTACTTTATTTTCTTCGATTTCATACACACAAAAGAATATTGACAATGAAAGCAGGTGGAAATTATCGGTTAATGGTGGGCTAATATATCATATTGATAAAAATATATGGGCTCGTGATTATTTTAAAGATGTATATGAAAAGGGTCAAAAATGGAGTATTAATTATTTAGAATATAATATAAGCTACTTGCTTAATGACTTTCATGAAATCGGACTTTCAATCGGAAAAAGTGATTTTACTTATCCAAAACGGTTTATTATAGGTCCTTCAACAAGTCAAGGATATCCTGATACATTAATAACATTTTCAAATATCAACGATTTATTTGCATTAGAAACTATCAATTGGTATACACTATTTTATAACTTCCATTATAAAAAATATTTTTATTTTGGTATTAAATTAGGAGGTGCATATAATGCATTTCGTGTTTTTTCAATCGGCAAATATATAGAATTAAGAAACCCATTCTATTTAAAACTAGAGATTAATTATTCTTTCAGATCCAGTGATCTTTTTGAATTTAATAAAAGAAAATCTGAAAAAATATCATTAGTTCTTGGTTTTGGTTTAAATTTATAATAAACTTATAATTAAATTAATAATTACAGATTATGAAAAAAATAATGAATTCAATTCTATTTCTTTTGTTTCTTTCCAATTTATCTTTATTCCTTTTCCATAAGCATTTACTACCCAAACGGTTGTGGAAATGAAATGCCTACACCAATAGTAATGCATTCAGTACCTTACACTTTTCAAAGTCATTTCAAGATTATCAGGCAATGGGATAATAAACCATGCGCATATTAAATTCAATTTCTTCAAAATGGTATAACACATGTTGTTTACACAGGCACTGCAAATGCTAATGATGATGTATATGCTAATTGTACTATTAGTAATCAAAATGGTCCATGTTTGAATCAACCTGCTACATTTGTAATTTATGCTCATACTTTGGAAGATCCGAATGATGTAATTTGTGAACATTCACACTTTACTGGTTATTATATTAGCGATATTTGCAGTAGCGGTCTTCAAGCAGCAAATACTTATAATGGTGCTACTATTGAAGATAAGGGAACACATAATTATGCATTTATTCAGGGAAACCCATGTGGTGTTCCTTCTGGACCATATAATAATGCACACGTATATAAAATATCTAAAACGATAAGTAAAACATCAAATCAATCTGTTGTTCTATACCCAAACTATTCAAATGGATTTTCTGGTTCAAATCCAAATCAACAGTACATGTGGATATCTAAAACTAATGAATCATCCACTTCATTTATGTTACATACATATGTTTTTCATCTTGAAGTTCCTGACATGTGGTTACCATGTTCACCAGATGAAGCTGAAATGGTATATAAACTTGTAACAAATGTTCCACCAATCATTTCTGAATTTACACCTAATCCACCAGTAATAAATGGTAACACAGGCGTATTCCAGGTCAACCTTTCACAAGGTACACCACCTTTTAATTATGAATGGTGGTATGAAAATAAGCCGGCAAATGTTACTGTTTCATGCAATACTCCTTCACAGGGAAAAGTCACAATAACTTACGCATCAGATTATTGTGAAAAATCAAGCAAGAGTGGAAATGTTTTTTCAGTTTATTGTAGAGTATGGGGTATAAACAACAGTTTCGACACAAAACATTTCTGTCCGTCTAAAGCCTCGACAAATGGCGGTTGTCCATGGTTATATGTTATAGACAATGATTCGGTTTACCAGGAAGACAACAATATTTTGCATAAATCAAAATTTCCCGAAAACCTTGGAATCGATATTACAGATAAATATGTATTAAACTGTTCCCCGGGTATACACAATTCAATAATCACATTGAGCTTAATGGAAAAAGGTCTTGATACCTCATTCCTAAATTCCATCAAACTCTATGCAGTTGACCATCCGTTCGGTACAAAGTTATGTGTTACGGAAGATAACCAGATAGCAATTTTTGACAGCTCATCTGTGCTTTCGGTTAAACAAGCAAGTTTAAACGGCGATGATATTACAGAAAATATTCAATATCATTTCCCACCGAAATCTATAGTCGGCAATGATTCGCTTGATTATGTTTACTCTGAATTTAACGGTAGTAACTTCGGAAATATTGGAATAATTACCTTATTAAATTCAAGATATGCATCCAGCAATAAAAACCTTGATGGATTTTTAAGCGCTGATTTAGGTAGCGAATCATTTACAGCAAGTTTTTCGAGAAGAGAAAATAAATCAATTACTGCTATACCGGTTTTCGCAAATGATGGAATCCCTTCAATAAACAGTGTTAGTATTGATTATTACAGAGATAATGAAATTAGATATATTGCTCTTGCAGGATTAGATTATTCCAACTTTATAGTCACTGAATTACCATTAATCGAAGCTCTAAATACATCACAAATAGATGAGATACTAAATGTTTATTCCGTTGATAGTCTTTATAGCATCATTAGTCCCTATAGCTGGCTGGTTTTAAAATTTTCAGATATAATCAGTGGATATGATATGATTAGAGACTATGTCATCGAAGTTAACGGAAGAATCGGTAATTATTTAAGTGATTCAAAGCCGATTAAAATGAGCAAGCCACTTATAAAAAAAGGTAACAGTAACATAAGCTACAAAAACAGGTTGAATCAAAATTATCCTAATCCCTTTAATCCAATAACAAAAATCAATTACTCGGTTGAAAAAAAAGGTCTGGTAAAAATCAAGATATTCGACATTCTCGGAAGAGAAATAAAATCACTTGTAAACGAAATAAAAAATCCCGGCAATTATCTTGTCGAATTCAACGGTTCCAATCTCGCAAGCGGTATTTATTTCTACAGAATGGAAATAAACGGGTTCACAGATATAAAAAGAATGGTACTGATTAAATAAGTCTTGAACTGAGAGTAAAAAAGCCCCTGCTTAATTAAAAAACAGGGGTTTTTTTGTTGTTTATTTAATGATTTTTATTAAATTTATAACGAATTTTTTCCTTCTTTTTATAAAAAACATTATCTAAATTGATTAATATATACAAAATTTAACCTCACTCTTTTTTATGAAAAATTTATTTACAAAAGCATTTCTTACCTTTTTGCTGTTTGTTTGTGTAACGACTTTTAACTTTGCGAAAGAACAGCCAAAAGGAATCAATCTTACAAAAGAAAACAATGGTTACAAGGTAGATTTTGTTCTGCCTGAATATTATACGAAAAATGTACTTGCAGACGGAAGCAATTATTTCAATCTGCAAATTCCGGAATACGGAGTGTCTTCGGAAGTAGGACAACCGAATCTTCCGCAGATTACGTTCAGCTTAATGATTGCTTATGATGAGCAGTCACCTGTAATAAATGTTCTAAACCAGATTCAGGATTTAAGGATACTGGAAAGCAAGATTTATCCGGTACAGCAACCCTGGCCAAAAAACCTGAGAATGGATGACAGACCTTTTACAATAGATTCTAAATATTACCAATCAAACGGAAATTTCAACGGACCTTTTGTAAAAGTATCAGAGCCGTTTATAATCGCAGGTGTAAAAGGCGTAATGGTTACGGTTTGTCCGTTTGCCTACAATCCTTCTACAAACCAGCTTAAAGTTACCAAAAACGGTAGTTTCAGAATAGAACTGAAAAATGAACCGGCTTTACGGTTTGCTCCTACAGGTAACTTTAATGATTATTTCAATGCAATGTTTGTAAATTATACCCCGTCAAGAGCACTTGGAACCGGCAGGTATCTGATTATCACCGCTCCTGCTTATGAATCAGGATTAACCCCGCTCGTAACGGAAAAAACAGGACTTGGATATATAGTATCAGTGGTAAATACAGGTGTGACAGGAACAACAAACACTGCAATAAAAGCTTATATACAGACACAATATGATAACGTTGCTACAAGACCTGAATTTGTTCTTCTCGTAGGCGACGTCGATGTCATACCGGACTGGATAGGTATAGGTGAAGGCACGCCACATACGGATTTGAACTATTCGATGCTCGACGGAACAGACCCGTATGCAGACGTATTCCTCGGAAGATTCCCTATTCAGAATACAACACAGCTTTCAAATATGATTACGAAAACGCTCTATATGGAAAATGCTATAAACGGACTTCCAAAAAAGAATATTTTCTGCGCATCAACGGATAACTGGGCGATTACGGAAGGAACGCATAATTTCTGCATAGACAGCTTCTTTGTGTCACCACCTCATACTAACATTAAGCTTTATACGCATACATACGGTGCCACAACCGCACAGCTAATCGCGGCATTAAATGCAAACCAGACATTTGCAATATATTCGGGACACGGCTCGGAAACATCCTGGGCAGACGGTCCTCCGCTTAACCAGAGCCAGGTGAACGCTCTGACAAATACAGTATTCCCCTACGTATATTCTTTTGCCTGCGTAACAGGAAGCTATCACCTTTCAACAGAGTGCTTCTCTGAAACCTGGGTCAGGGGACAAAAAGGCGGCGTGGTTTACTGGGGTTCATCCGTAAACTCATACTGGACTGAAGATGATATTCTTCAAAGAAGAATTTTCAGAGCAATGTTTGTCGAGCACCTGACTAAAACTTCACCTTCGTTCGTACTTGGAAAATATTTAACGGTACAGCATTTCGGAAGCATAACACCTACAATGCGCAGGTATCTTGAAATGTACAACTGCATGGGCGACCCGTCCATCTATATGGAAACATACGGACCGGCTATCGCACATAATCCGCTTACAAACACGGAAAACCTGGCAGGACCATATGTCGTCAACTGCACGATTACTCCCGCTGGACAGCCTATAACAGCAGGACAGACAAAACTATTCTGGACAAGAGGAACATCTTTCACAGACAGTATAGTAATGACAAATACTACAGGAAATAATTACACTGCAAACATTCCCGGAAACGGACTTGCGGCAAACTACAGGTATTATATTAAAACCAAAGATAATGCGGGATTGGTCGGCACGGCACCCGGTGGCGCGCCTGCAAATTATTATTCATTCACGGCAAGTTCTGATACAGTGAAGCCGGTTATCACCCACACACCGCTCCCGAACCAGCCGAAAGTAACCTGGCCGGCATCTGTTTCCGCATCGGTTACGGATAATATCGGCATAGACTCCGTATGGGTAAGATGGTATAAAAATTCAACATCTACAGGAATAAAGCATTTCAAATTGCTAAATACTTCGGGAAGTGTTTATTCAGCTTTGTTTAATTCAGTGCAGAATGATGTTAATTTCGGAGATGTAATTTATTACAGGGTTTTTGCAAGAGATAACTCGACAGCTCATAATACAGACTCGACAGCACTTAATCAGTTCAATATCATCAACCAGGTTACAATCAACATCGGAACAGGAACGCTTTCATCCAACTATCCTTTTACCACTTACTGGATGGACGGAAGGACACAGATGCTTTACCTTGCCTCTGAAATGGTGGTCACTGCTCCGAATGCAGCGGCAAATATAACAAGAATCGGATTCAACGTTATCAGCAACAGCACGCAGGCAATGAACGGATACACTATCAGGATGCAAAACACAACTGCAACATCCATTACAGGATGGGTAACTTCGAACTGGATTACCTGCTACAGCGGAACCTATACAGTGCCCGGAACCGGCTGGCAGTATGTTGACCTTACCACACCATTCTACTGGGATGGCATAAGCAACCTGATGTTAGAAATCTGTTATGATAATACTTCATATACTTCATATTCACCTGTTAATGCTACTTCCAATGCATCCAAGACCTGGGGTTATTACACCGATAACAGCACCGGATGCACAATGACAAGCGGCGCCTCGCAGACAAACAGGCCGAATATTTCGATTGTAATGTCAAGCGTTACCAATACTCAGAACACTGCAGGAAACGTTCCGACTAAATATGCTCTTTCCCAGAACTATCCTAATCCTTTCAACCCCGTATCGAGAATCGATTTTGATATTACGAAACAGGGACTTGTTACAATGAAGGTATTCGACATTCTCGGAAGAGAAGTAAAAACACTCGTGAATGAAGTTAAGGCACCGGGAAAATATTCTGTTGATTTCAACGGAACCGAACTTTCAAGCGGTGTTTATTTCTACAAACTTGAATGTAATGGATTTACAGATATAAAACGTATGGTGTTAATTAAATAAAATTGTCATTCCGGCGTGTTTTAGGCCGGAATCCATTTTAAGATATTCCCCTTCGGTGTAAATCGGAGGGGATTTTTTATTTAAGCATTATTAACATATTTCCCTTTTAAATTGACATTAGAAGAAATATTCGATATTTTTTCATATCATAAACAATATGCATAAACAAATAATTTTCTTTTTGCTGATTTGTTTTACCTCTGCCTTCCCGCAGGTGCAAACCGAAAATTCATACAGCGACAATATCTTAATTAAAAGTTTGGATAAAGAAAATGGAGTATTCAATAAATCATTTTCTTTTAATCTTTCACCTTCTTTGTTTATTCCCGTGAATCTGGATAATGAAAAAAGATTGGGGTTCGGCGCACAGCTTGGTATTCAGTGGAACTATAAGGAAAAAATTTCACTCTGCCTCGATTACGACCTGGCATATACAGTAAAACCGGGAACCAATTCATCTTTTGGAAATACTCCGTCTACATGGAATACTTATATGATGCTCATAGCAGGTGTTAAATTTTATTTCCCGCTAAATGAAAAACTGAAGCTTTTCTGCACTCCCGGATTAGGTGTACTTTCTTTAAGAAAAAGAGCCAATCAATCTGAAGTGACTCCCTGTATCTCATTCGAATTCGGAGCACAATATAAACTTAACAATAATTTTTCAGCTTTTTGTAAACTTAAAACTTCCCCTCAAATTAAAATCGGTGTTATGGGAGGAAATACCGACCTTGGAGGCGTCGTTTTATTTAACAGCGGAATAGGTTATCAATTTTAATATGCATAAACAAATAATTTTCTTTTTGCTGGTTTGTTTTACTACTGCCTTCCCGCAGGTGCAGTCAGGAAATTCTATTTCCACCGGTAATTTATCTCGGACAGAAATAAGCAAACCCGATTCAAGCAGTAAAAGTGGTTTTTTTAATTTCTTTCCCGGAATTTTTTCCTCAGCTAACGGAGAAATCAAATTAGGTCCCGCATTCTTAATTGGGCTTCAGTTTGAGGCATCTGAAATTATTTCAATAGGTATCGATTTAAATTTTGGCTTTTCAAAAAAAAAATATTATATATCCGAAGAGAAATATACGATTATACAGTTTGAAGTTGGTCCTAATTTTGATTTCTACAAAGAGAACAAGACAACTTTATTTGCTGCTCCAAAAATTGGATTTTCTTTAATAGGTTTAAGTGAAAAAAACCAGTCATATGGTTATCTTGGATTTAGTCTCTCTTTTGAGGCAGGCTTTCGGCAGGAAATTATCAAAGAATTATCCCTGACATTTAAATTAAGAGGAAATAGTACGCTGGCGGAAAAATCAGATATAAGTAATAGTAACTTATTTCTTTACGGAGGATTGAGCCTTAAATTCTAAATATGAAAAAAATTATCTTAATATTATCTCTTATAACTTCTGTAAATATATCAGTTTATCCGCAATCCGTAAAAAGATTTTATTCTGAAAAAACATACATTTATAAACCATCCAATAATGATACAAGTTTCAGTAAAAATTCTTTGAATCCATATTTTACTTATATGTTTATAGAAAATACTTCTGTTGAGTTTTCAAATGCTAAAGGTTTTGGTTTAGATTTGCAGTATAATCAAAATAATTATACATCCTGGATGCTGGGATTTAATATTAGTTTTTATAAACTATTTAACAAAAATGTCGGGACAAAGAATCAGGGTACATTAAATCTTTTAGCAGGTCCTAAATTTTATTTTTCCACATCCGGTTCTTCTGGATATTTTAGAATAAACACCGGAATTACTTATTTCAGTAACAATTCACATAGTGGAATTCCCTGGTGTGTGACTTTATTTCCGGCACTTGGCTTTGAGCAAAATTTAAATAAAGTTTTTAAAATATTTATTGAATCCACAGCTAATGCAAATATCGATTTAATGGGTGTTTCAGGGCATTTTTCAATTAACATAGGTATGATTTCATCTTTATGATAATTAACAAAAAACACAATTAAAAAAATATTTTTAATATTATTCCTTCTATGCAATTCATTTCTGAATGCTCAGGAAAAAACCTTTTACAATTTAGATTTTGCAAAAAAAGAATTTCTAAATCCCAACCCACAAAAATCAAAAGAATTTTTCAGCCATCAATCAGTTTCTGTCGGGGGAGGAATCTCATATGGTATGGAGTTAAAAAGCAAAGGATTTATATATAATTTCGCAACTTCATTTCATTTTTCAAAAAAATTCCATACAGAAATAGAATATTTTTACGGAAAAACCAAAGAATCGGGAAAGGAAGGACATACTTTATTTCTGATACCTGAAATCAGTTTTAATTTATATGAGAATAAGTGGAAATTATTTGCAGGGCTTGGTGTTGCGGCAACGGCAAGCAGAGATTTCGGATTGGTTTTTCCTACGGCAAATATGAAACTTGAATACAAAATTAACAACCGGTTCTCAATTAATACAGAAACAGTATTATTGCCTTTAATCCAAAAAATTAATTTCAGCTATTATCTGCCTTATTAACATTATAGCCAATGAAAAAAATTATCATAATATTATTCCTTCTATCCACTTCATTTCTGAATGCTCAGGTAAAAACTATAGAGAATTTGGGATTTTCAACGAACGAAATTACAAAATCAGACTCAGCTAAGTCAAAAGATTTTTTCAGCCATCACTCGGTTTCTGTCGGGGGAGGATTTCTATTTGGTGGTGATTCAAAAAATAATTTTTCGGTTTTATCAATTTCTACGACAGTACATTTTACCAGAAAATTTCAGATGGAATTTAAATACGATTATTGCAGAGGTTTACATTATAAACTGGACAGATATAATATTGCAAGTATAATTCCTCAATTAAGTTATAATTTATATGAAGACAAATTAAGATTTCTTATAGGTATTGGATTAGCAGTGACAGCTTCTAAAGATTTTGGGTTCGCATTTCCAACCGGGAATGCTAAATTTGAGTATAAAATTTTTAATTTTCTTTCCGTTAATACTGAGACAGTGTTTTTCCCTGTTATGCAAAAGATAAATTTCAGCTATTATCTGCCGTATTAAATTATTATAAATGAGAAAAATTATCATAATATTATTCCTTCTATGCACTTCATTTCTGAATGCTCAGGTAAAAACTATAGAGAATTTGGGATTTTCTAAGAACGAAATTACAAAATCAGACTCAGCTAAGTCAAAAGAATTTTTCAAACCTTTTTCAGTTTCTGCGGGTACTGGATTTATATATAACGGTAATTCGTTTTTAATATCCGCAGCCGTAATAGCACATTCAAATGAGTTAATACATCTTCAGCTTTCCTACAGCTATTGCAAAGAAAATAAAGCAGAAAACCATATGTTGAATTTAATACCTCAAATCGGAATTAATATATACGGAAATAAATATAAATTTTACGGTGGAATAGGTGCAGTTTTATTTGGAAATAAAAATTCCGGATATTTTGGACTTACAGGTGATGTAAAAATTGAATACAATATTAATACCTGGCTTTCTATCAATACAGAAACCTTATTCCACCCGCTGTCCCAAACATTTAATTTGAGCTTTAATCTGCCTAAATAAATCCTAGAATCGGTAAAATCTTATAAATCCGCGCTTTTTGTAGAATATCCGTCGTGGAGGGCGTCCCGTTTTTTTGGGCTATTTCGAACAAAATCCCCATCCTGTAATCCTCAAATCCCGTTAATCCAAATTCAGACAAAAAAACTCAAAAAAAAAAATTACGCTCTATGCTCTAAATCTTATAAATCTTATGAATCTTATGAATCTTATGAATCTTATGAATCTTATGAATCTTAAGAATCTTAAGAATCCATAGAACCATTTTCCTATTCCTTTTTAATTTTACTTTATATAATTTTATGGAATAAGCACACAAACCTTAAAATAACTGTTATGAAAAAATCTTTATTGCTTTTAGCATTAATCTTCATCTTTAGCACAGCATATTCCCAGAAAGTCGGTGATAATCCCGGTATTACTGCGAAAGTGCTGCAATCAAATTCATCGATAATTAAAATCGAATATAATTTCGGCGGTTTTTACAATGAGGAAGTAAAAATCAACGGAAAAGTTTATTCGAACATCAGCACTCCGGGTATGACTTCCTTTATGGAAAAAGGGAATCCGCAGATCCCGACCTATATCAACAGTGTCGTGATTCCGGATAATGCAATGATGAACTACAGGATATCTTCGCAGGAATATTATGAAGTTAACACGAAACCTGTAATGCCGTCCAAGGGACACTTTACAAGAGACAAAGACCCGAATTCAATTCCATATACATTTAACGATATCTATAATCAGAACACCTGGTATCCATCAAACCTTGTTGACCTGAAAGAGCCTTACGTAGTAAGGGATTTGAGAGGATTGACGGTTCAGTTCAATCCCGTTCAGTACAATCCTCAAAAAGGCGTGTTAAGGGTTTACAATAAGGTAACAGTTGAAATTTACAGGGACGACAGCAAATCATTAATCAATCCGCTTGTAAGGTTGAATCCTTTCAGAGGAGTATCATCTGACTTTGCTCCTATTTACCGCAGTTTATTTTTGAATTACGGTATGGACGGAACGAGATATGACTCAATAGCAGAGCCGGGAAAAATGCTGGTAATCTGCCCGACTGCATATATGAGTTCTATTACTCAATTTGTTCAGTGGAAGCAGTCAAGAGGACTTAACGTAACAGTAGCCGAATATCCGACGGCAACAGGCACCGGAAATACGGCAATTAAGACTTATATTCAGAATATGTATAATTCGCCGGGAAGCGTAACATACATAGTTCTGGTTGGTGATGTTGCAGATATTCCAACGTTAAACGGACAGTATGAATCGGCTCCTTCAGACCCGTGTTATGTTAAGCTTGCAGGAACGGATGCATATCCCGATGCATTTATATCAAGAATGTCCTGCCAGAATGCCGCAAGCATTTATTATGTTGCATTAAAACAAATTAAATTTGAAAGAGATATTTTATTAGGCGACCCCTGGTTTGCAAAAGGAACCGGAATCGGCGGTCCTGATGTCGGCGGCACACCACCTTATGCAGATTCCATCAGAATGAACTGGATTAGGGATACTTTAATGATGTACGGATTTACTCAGGTTGATAAAGTTAACGGACCGGTAGCAACACCGCAGACTTTAATAACCGCTCTTAACGGTGGAAGATATGTTTTAAATTATGTAGGTCACGGTTCGGGAACATCCTGGAGCAATACTGGATTTTCCGTAACAAATGCATACCAGCTCGCAAACGGCTGGAAAAATCCTTTCCTGATTGACGTCGCCTGTTTAAACGGTAACTTCACACTGGGTGAATGTCTTGCTGAAGCATTGCTCAGGGCAGGAGATACGGCAAACCCGAAAGGAATCTCGACAGGCTATGCATCTTCCACAAACGCAAGCTGGGTGCCTCCCTGCGATATGCAGACTGAAGCAATAAGGATTTTTGCTCACCAGTACAGAAAATCAGCCGGCGCAATTATGTTCTTCGGAGTAATGAAAGGTATGGATTTATGGGGCGGAAGCTCGGGCGAAGGTTTGAAGCTTATGGAACAGTATAATATTTTCGGAGATTGCTCCCTGCTCTTATCCAGAGGCGTACCGCTCGGACCTTCTATTTCACATAATCAGCTTCCGAACACAGAGAACCTTGCAGGACCTTATACAATCAATGCAGTAGTTACACCTGCAAATGCTCCTTTAAAACCGGGTATGACTAAACTTTACTGGTCAAGAACAACTGCTTTTGACAGTATAACCATGACAAACACTTCAGGCAATAACTGGACTGCAAATATTCCGGGAAACGGCTCCCCTGCTGTTTACAAGTATTATATAAAGACAATTGATACAATGAACAGAATTGGAATTTTACCCGGCGGCGCTCCGGCAAATTATTTTGCATTCACTGCCAGTGCAGATACTGCAAAACCGGTTATCACTCACACTGCACTAGGAAATACTCCAAAACTTTTATGGCCTGCTACGGTGACGGCATCAGCAACCGATAACATCGGAATAGATTCAGTTTGGGTGAGATGGTACATAAATACAACTTCGACTGGAATCAGACACTTTAAACTGAACAATACATCAGGAAGCACATATATGGCTCCGTTCAATTCGGTTCAGGCAGACGTAAATTACAACGATATAATTAAATACAGAATATTTGCACGCGATAATTCGAGCGCTCACAATGTGGATTCATCGGCTCTGTATCAGTTCACTATTATCAACCAGGTAACGATTAATATCGGAACCGGAACCGTTTCATCAAATTATCCTTATACAACATACTGGATGGACGGAAGAACGCAGATTTTATATCTTGCTTCAGAAATAATGACCGATAATCCGGATGCATCACCTGCATATATTTCGCAAATCGGATTCAATGTAATCAGTGCAAGCTCACAGGTAATGAACGGATTTAATATCAGGATTCAGAATACTTCAGCTACAACAATCAACAGCTGGGTAACAACCGGCTGGACAACCTGCTACAGCGGCACTTACACCGTTCCGGGTACGGGCTGGAGATATATTAATTTAACCACTCCTTTCCTTTGGAATGGCTCAAGCAACCTTGCAGTTGAAATCTGTTTTGATAATACTGCTTATACATCATATTCCCCGGTTTATGCAACTGCAAATGCCTCCAAGACCTGGGGTTACTATACGGATAACAGCACGGGCTGTACAATGACAAGCGGCACTGCACAGGCAAACAGACCTAACATTTCGCTTGTTATGTCAACAGCGACGGGTGTTCAGAATACTTCAAACGAAATTCCGTCTGTGTATTCGCTTTCACAGAACTATCCGAACCCGTTCAATCCCGTAACAAGGATTAATTTCGATATTCCGAAACAGGGACTTGTTACAATGAAGATTTATGACATTCTCGGAAGGGAAGTAAGAACGCTTGTAAACGAAGTTAAAGCTCCGGGTAAATATTCAGTCGATTTCAACGGAACCGAATTTGCAAGCGGCGTTTATTTCTACAGGCTCGAAAGCAATGCATTTACCGATATAAAAAGAATGATACTGATTAAATAAAGACAAAAAAAGGATTACCAATCATACAAAGCCCTGTAATATTCTTTACAGGGCTTATTTTTAAAAACATATTAACCGATATACACAATGAAATTATCCAAATTAAAATTCTCGTTTTTATTTTTGTTTTTACTATTTGCTGTCTGTACAAATACATTTTCTCAGGCACCGAGAAAAGTACTATTTGAAGAAGCAACAAGCTGTTTCTGCGGACCCTGCGGAGCAAGCAATCCGATTTTCGATGCTTGGTTAGCACAGAATACAACCAATGCATATGCAATTAAATATCATCCGAATTTCGGCGCAGACCCAATGTATCTCGCAAACACGACACAAAATACCGAAAGAGTTAACTATTGCGGCATAAATGCATATCCCACTGTTAATGGTGACGGATTGCTCTTTGACTGCTGCTGGCCGTTTTCGGCAACCTGCTTTACAACGGTTTTGAATCAGAGAATTGCAGTTACAACACCGCTCAGCATTACTGTAACAGATTTGAGAATTGCAGGCGATTCAATCAGGTCCACTGTAGTTCTTAACCTGTCATCAAATCTGCCAGCAGGCGGAAATTACAAACTCAGAGTGATGGCAGTTGAAGGAAAGGTACATTACAATTCCCCTCCGGGTTCAAACGGTGAAACGGATTTTTTTCAGGTATTCAGATGGGCTTATCCAAATACAACAGGAGTCAATGCCCCTACAACCGCAGGAACCTATTCTTATACATATACCTACAAGCGTCTTTCTACCTGGGTAGATACGTCAATTTATACGATTGCTTTCGTTCAGAATGATATTAACAAGGAAGTGATAAACAGCGGACGCGGTTATTATATTGCCACAGGAATTTCCAATTTGAATAATAATGTTCCGGAAAAATTTAGTCTTTCACAAAATTATCCGAACCCTTTTAATCCCGTAACAAAGATTAATTTTTCAATCCCTGTAACCGGATTAACAACTCTTAAAGTTTATGATGTACTCGGGAATCTTGTATATTCCCTGGTAGATGGAAATCTTAATGCAGGCAATTATTCTTATGATTTCGACGCATCGGATTTGTCAAGCGGAGTTTATTACTACAGGCTCACTTCAGGCAATTTCACTGATGTAAAAAAACTGACAGTGATAAAATAATACTTAAATATTTGAAATTTTCCCCCTGCAGATAATTCTTCAGGGGGGTTTTTTTATCTTCAATCTTGAGAATCTTCAATCTTACAAATCCAAAGTATTTCCCTTTATTTTTTAATCTATATTAATAATTTTATGTTTTTAACAGTGAAATGAAGTTTAATCCGATTATTAAAAACTCGACAGGGATTGTATTAATTGTTATTACGGTGGTAATAACTCTGATTATTTTATTCAACCAGCTTTCCAACAAATCCTTTTATGCTGAAGATGGCAGTGTTAAAGTAAAAGGAATAAATGAAAACGTAAGCATTTACAGGGATGATTTCGGTGTTTCGCACATAGAGGCGGCCAATGAGCACGATTTATACTTTGCACTGGGTTACACGCATTCTCAGGACAGGCTCTGGCAGATGGACCTTTACCGCAGGATAGCCGAAGGAAAAGTGTCGGAGATTTTCGGAAAGGATGCGCTCGAATTCGACAAGCTGTTCAGAACAATAGGCATAAATAAAATATCTTACCAGTTTTACAATAACCTTTCCCCAAAGTCAAAAGAGATTTTAAAAAGCTATTCTGAAGGTGTAAATTTTTTTATATCAGGCAACTTAAAAAAACTCCCGCTTGAATTCGATGTGCTGAATTACAAGCCGGAACCCTGGAAGCCCGAACATTCAATAATGCTCGTAAGGCTGATGGGATGGGAGCTGAATCTTGCCTGGTACACGGATTTCACTTTCGGAGAAATTGTGAAGAAATGGGGAATAGAAAAGTCAAAGGATTTTTTTCCCGGATATCCCGAAGATGCACCGTTTATCATTCCGGCAGATAAAAAAACGGGAGACACAAAACAGGATTCAGTTAAAAAACTATCCGAATCTAAAATTGAAAACGGATATAAATCCCTAGCAGAGCTCGGAAAAGATTTTCGGAAATTAAATACAGAGGCAAGAAATTTTCTCGGTATTAAAGGAACACACATCGGAAGCAACTCGTGGGTTATAAGCGGTAAGAAATCCGAGAGCAGAAAACCAATACTGGCAAACGACCCTCACCTCGCATTGCAGGCTCCGTCAAAATGGTATGAAGTGGAGCTTATAAATAAATCTACCGGGATTTTCACGGGAGGATTTTCAATCCCCGGAGTGCCCGGTATTGCCATCGGATATAACAATTCAATATCATGGGGCATAACAAACCTGATGAATGATGATGCAGATTTCTATCTGCTGAGGCTGGACTCATCAAAACAGGGAAATTACATATATAAAGGCTCATCTTTTCCGATAGACAGTTCTGTAGAAAGCATAAAGATAAAAGACATTAAGGATGAAATATACTATACGGTTTATACTACAAGGCTTGGCCCTGTTATTTCCAATCTGGAGAAAACCGGATTAATAAGCAAACAGAAATTCGGAACTGTCAAAAATGAACTGCTTACATTCAGGTGGACCGGGTACGATTACAGTGATGAGGTGGAATGCTTCTACAGGCTTAATACGGCAAGAAACTGGAGTGACTTTAAAGATGCAATTAGGAATTTCAACCTGCCTGCTTCAAATTTCGTCTATGCTGATACCATGGGAAACATAGGCTATCACGCAGCAGGAAAAATCCCGGTCAGAAAAAATCTCAACTCAGACAATCTGGCAATGTATCCATCTAACGGGGAAATTGAATGGACATCCTATGTGGACTTCGATGCTTTGCCTCAATCTTTCAATCCAAAAGAAGATTACATTGTAACCGCAAACAATAAACCTCAAAAGGACCTGAAATTTTATATCTCGAATTTATATGAGCCGTATTACAGGGCGGAAAGAATAGACCAGATACTCAAATCAAGAAATAATTTCACGGCAAATGAATTCAAACTTATTCAGAACGACGTTAACAGCCTTCAAGCTAGGGAATTCTGCGGATATATTTTCGAAGCATACAAAGATTCGACAGGCATATCAGCCGAAGAGAGAGAATATCTGGGGCGGCTGAAAAAGTGGGATTATGAAATGAAGCTATATAGTCCTGAAGCTACTTTATTCTCGGAATTTGAGATTATTTTATACAAAAATATATACAGGGACAAACTCGGCGAGGACCTTTTCAATAACTATATCTTCCTGAAGAATATTCCCGTAAGGAATACTTCCAGCCTGCTGAAACAGCAGAACTCCTGGATGTTCGATATGCAGGGCAATATCGGCAAGCCTGAAAACAGGAATGATGTTATCAGAATCAGCTTTAAAGAAGCGATTGTAAACCTGAAAAACAGATATCACAACTCCGATTTCACCGGATGGTACTGGGGAGAAGCTCACAGGGTACTGATTAAGCATCCGCTTGGCTCGGTTGCGGCTTTGAGCCCGGTGCTGAATATCGGCCCTTATGAAATCGGAGGAAACGGAACAACTGTTGCAAACTCCGAGTACGGTTTTTCTACATCACTCGAGAAAAAGGAATTCGAATGCTACCTTGGACCTTCGATGAGATTTATTATCGATATGGCAAACATGACATCTTACCAGTCCATTTTACCCTCGGGGCAGTCGGGACAGCCTCATCATCAGCACTATAAAGACCAGACAAGATTCTGGCTTAACGGGGAATACAAGCTTGTTAAGACTAAAGACTTTTCCGGTGCGAAGGGTAAATTAACAATGACACCCTTCAAATAAGCTAATTTTGAAAACGAGGGAAAAATATGAGTTTTACAAACCGAAAAAAATCTTCGGTCAGAATTTTTTAGTTGACGATAACATTTCACAAAAAATAATCAGGCAGCTTGACATAACTGATTCCGACCTTGTGCTTGAAATAGGTCCCGGTCAGGGTGCACTGACAAAGCACCTTGCGGAATTGGAAGAAAGATATACTGCAGTTGAAATTGATAATGCCATTGCTTCCGGTCTTGGAATAAAATACGGCAGCAGAATAAATATTATCAATCAGGACTTTTTAAAATTTGATTTAAGCCAATTCGGCAAGAAAATTAAAATTGTCGGGAACCTTCCTTATAACATTGCGTCTGAAATATTATTCAGGCTTTTTGAATTCCGTGGCAAAATTATCTGCGCTGTTTTGATGGTACAGAAAGAATTTGCACAGCGGCTTGTTGCCAAACCCGATTCGAAAGAATACGGAATACTGTCTGTTCAGACACAGGTATTCTCAAGGCCCTCATTGCTTTTCAGTGTTCCGCCGACAGTTTTTTTTCCTAAACCGAAAGTCGAATCGAGCGTAATAAAACTCTGTTTCGATAATGAAACTGACCTGAAAAGCATAAGCATATTTAAAGCACTTGTACGCGCATCGTTCGGTAAAAGAAGGAAGATTATAAAAAATTCACTCAAAGAGTATTTTGAAAAAACGAATATAAGTTTCGACGATTTGGATTTTGATTTTACGCGCAGGGCAGAAAATGTGAAAGTTGAAGAGTATGTCGCACTTGCTAACAGAATTATTAATTTAATCCCTGATGCTCAATAATATCAAATCAAAAATTTACGGAAGTGAAAGCTTCAGGAATTTAAAGGAAAAACTGCAGGCAAGCAGTCTTTTTTTAAGAGGGATTAACGGCTCTTTTATTTCTTTTCTTGCAGATTATTTTCAATCAGAACTGAACAGGAAAATAATCATAATTTCAAACGAGCCTGATAAAATATCCTTGCTAAAAGATGACCTTGATTTTATAAGCGAATGCGAAAACATATCCGTGTTCAGAGCAGAGAAAAATTCCGACAACGAAGAAACCACAAAATCACTTTCTTACCTGACAGAATACGATGAATTTATTGTGATAATTGAAGCAGGCAGCCTCTCAAGAAAAATACTCACTAAAGATAAGTTCAGAAATTCCCTCCTTGAGCTGAAGAAAAATGACGAATACCTTTTCGAAGAACTCTTGATGAAACTGAATGAATACAGATATGAGAAAAAAGACTTTGTTGAAGAGACAGGTGATTATTCGGTGAGAGGCGGAATCATAGACCTCTTTCCTGAGAATTATGATACTCCCATCAGAATAGAATTTTCCGGAGAAACTATAGATTCAATACGTGAGTTCGACATAAACACTCAGCGCTCAGTGAGGGAAACCGATAAAATTAAAATCGGAATTAACATATCAACCAGAGAGGACCCCGAAGATGATGATTTGACGGGCACTATAGCCGATTACGTTTCTGAAGATACACTGGTTATAATAGATGAACCCGAAATAATACTTAGCGTTACGGAAGCAGGTTCATTCAGGAATGCTTTCCATGATAACAGACTTGTTTTTATTTCAATTCTTCCGTCACCTGAATTGACCGCCGTATACAAGACTGAGGAAGTCAATTTCGGTTCGGGTCCGCAGCCGGATTTCCATTCAAACCTTAAGCAGCTTTATTCAAATGTTTCCGGACAACTGAGTGAAGGATACTGCGTGAACATTCTATGCTCGGATGAACATCAGGCGGAAAGAATTAGAAGCCTGCTTGAAGATTATGAGCAGAATATTACCGGAGATGCACCTTCAGTTCTGAATAACTCCGATATAAATTATCTTTCGGACTCGATACAGTCAGGTTTCATCTTTCCGGAATCAAAAATAACTTTATACACTGAACACCAGATTTTCGGAAGGTATTTCAGGCAGTTAAAAAGGAAAAGAAAAAAATTCAAGGGTCTGACGTTTGAAGAGATTAAGGAACTCCGGCCGGGAGATTACATAGTCCACAGGGACTTTGGCATTGGAATTTTTTCGGGGCTCAGGAAAATAAAAGTCGGTAATAACGAGCAGGAAGTTGTCAGGCTTGCATATGCCGGCGGTGACACACTCTTCCTTAATATGAACTATGTGAACCTGATAAAGAAATATTCGGCAGGAGAAGGCGTATCCCCTGCTCTGACAAGAATAGGCGGAGGCGAATGGGATAAGATTAAGGAAAGAGCAAAAAAGAAAGTAAAAGACATTGCAAGGGACCTGATAATACTCTATGCAAAAAGAAAAACAGAAACAGGCTTTTCTTTTTCTCCCGACGCCCACTGGCAAAAAGAGCTTGAAGCAAGTTTTATATATGAAGACACACCCGACCAGTTCCGCGCGACGGTTGAAGTAAAACAGGACATGGAGAACATTAATCCGATGGACAGGCTTATATGCGGTGATGTCGGATTCGGCAAGACCGAAGTGGCGGTTCGCGCGGCTTTCAAGGCAGTGCTGGACAATAAACAGGTTGCAATACTTGTACCAACTACAATACTTGCCGTGCAGCACTTCAATACTTTCAGGGACAGGCTTTCGCCTTATGCGGTTGAAGTGGAATGCATTTCAAGGCTTAATTCCAAAAAAGATCAGAAGGAAATCCTTAAAAAACTGGAAGACGGTGTAATAAATATAATAATCGGAACACACAGAATTCTCTCGAAGGATATTAAATTGAAAGATCTCGGACTCCTCGTAATAGACGAGGAGCAGAGGTTCGGTGTAAAAGCAAAGGAAAAATTAAGAGCTATAAAGCCAAATGTGGATACTCTGACTTTAACCGCTACACCGATTCCGAGAACACTTAATTTCTCGCTTCTCGGTGCCAGGGATTTATCGGTTATTAATACTCCTCCGAAAAACCGAAAGCCGATTCAGACCGAAATTATTAATTTCGACTGGAACCTTTTAACCGAAATTATCAGGAAGGAAATTCAGAGAAAAGGGCAGGTTTATTTTGTGAATGACAAGATACAGGAGCTGTATCTGCTGGCAGATAAGCTGAAAGAATGCCTCCCTTCAGTGAAAGCAGGTATTGCTCACGGACAAATAGAAGGTAATGAACTTGAAGATATTGTGGTCAGTTTTATCGAAAAGAAGATAGACGTGCTTTTCTGTACCAAGATAATCGAATCAGGTCTCGATATTCCGAATGTCAATACGATTATAATTAACAACGCAAATATGTACGGATTATCAGAGCTTTACCAGCTCCGGGGTAGAGTGGGCAGAAGCGATGTTCAGGCCTATGCTTACTTTATTTCACCTCCCGTTGGAAAGCTAACAAAAACTGCAATACGAAGACTCCAGGCAATCGAAGAATACACCGACCTCGGTTCGGGCTTCAATCTTGCAATGCGAGATATGGAAATACGCGGAGTGGGTAACCTCCTCGGCAGGGAGCAGAGCGGATTCATTTCACAGGTAGGATTTGAGACTTATATAGATATTATAGACGAAGCTGTGGCCGAACTTAAGGAAAACGAATTCAGTGAACTTTTCAAAGACGAAAAGAGCCTGAAGAAAATCGGAGATTCAATTATTAAGAAAACGGAATATGTCAGCACTGTTTTGGAAAGTGATTTGAATGCTTACATTCCGAAAGAATATGTTGAAAACGATACGGAAAGGTTAAACATTTATAAAAGACTTTATGAAATTAATGAATCCGAAAAGCTTAACCCGATAAAGGAAGAGTTAACAGACCGTTTCGGAAAATACGGAAGCGAAGTTGAAAACCTGCTTAAGCAAATTGAACTGAAGATATTAGCGACAAATGCAGGACTTGAAAAAATAACAATACGTGAAAAATCCCTGGTACTCTTTTTCCCTGCAAATAAAGAGCATAAAATTTTTGAAAGTGATTTCTTCACACGCATAATCGGAAAACTTTCCACGACCAAATCCGGTAAGTACAATTTTATTAATGATGATGAAAGGCTGATTATGGATGTAAAGCTTGAAAGCACTGATGATGAATCAAGACTGCTGGAACTTCAGTCAGTTTTAAATTTATAGAGAATAAAAAAAACCTCCGGCTTCTTCAACCGGAGGTTTATTTATAATAAAATTAAAACTTTATTATTTTATGAGTAACATTTTCTTTGTCGATACAAATCCGTTGGATTCTAATCTGTAGAAATATGTACCGCTTGAGAGTGCTGCACCGTCAAAATCAATTGAATAGGTACCTGCATTCTTCACTTCGTTTACCAATGTAACAACTTCTTTACCGGTAATATCATAAACTTTCAGTGTTGTGAATCCGGATTTCGGTAATGCATAGCTGATCTTGGTTACCGGGTTGAAAGGATTCGGATAGTTTTGATCAAGTGAATATGCTGCCGGAATTTCTGATGCATTAGGAGTTACACCGCTGATGGGTAATCCATACCTGGAAATACCACCGTTGCTTCTTACTGCCCAGATTGTTGCGCCTGCACGTGACTTTGTCATGTGATAGAAGCTTCCTGCCGGGGCTGTGTAAGCTGATGTGAATGAAGTTCCGAAGTTAGTTGTTATGCTGATTCCGGTTCCCTGCTGTGATACCCAGTAGGTATTCTGTGCACCGACGATACCAGAAATCGAGTTTGTCGGATACGGGCTGGTAAGAGCTGTCCAGTTTGTTCCGCCGTTTACAGTCTTTAATAAACCGGGTGATGTTGATGAACCGCCGGCTAATCCGTCTGTCGTTGAATTAAACCAGATTGCGGTAAGTTCTGCAAGGGTAATTGTCTGCTGTGTCCAGTTTGTTCCCATATTTGATGAGAAAAGAATATGACTCTGTCCAACTGATTCAAAATAAACACGTGTACCGTTGAAGAATGCTCCGTTGTTATATGTACCGCTTGTGTTTGTTGTTGCAAGAGTTGACCATGTTGCCCAGTTCAATCCAGCATTTGTACTTGATAATAAATCCCAGTTGCCGCCTATCGGGTCTCCAATGAAGTAACCGTTTGTTGCTGATGACATATAAAGGTTATCACCGAATCCTGCGTGTGAGTTTGCTGTTGTCCAGTTAACTCCACCGTTGGATGTCTGGTAGATTGCTGTCGTTGAACCTGATACGCCTGTTACTATTGCAAGGTTTGCATCCCAGGCGAATATATTATACATAGCATAAGTAGTCGGAAGGTTTCCGCTAACGTTTGTCCAGGCTAATCCTTTGTTGGTGGTTCTTAAAACTTTTCCTGATGCACCGCATACCCAGGCTACATCATCGTTGACTGCTGATACTGAATACAGTACGGTCGTTAAACCTGATGTCTGCTCAGTCCATGTTCCTGTCGGAACGGGGGTTGCGTTTGAACCGTGTACGAAAACACTGTCAATACCCATACCGTGTCCGTCAACATCTTTATGTTCGAATGCCACGAAAATGTTCTGACCTGCAAACGTGGATAACGGAAGAGCTACTCTGCTCCAGGTCTGTGTTCCTACCGGTGTACAGTGAACGCAAATTCTGGTAAGTACGTTTGTAAAGCTGCTGACCAGAGAGTCTGTTGTTGAAACCCTGACTATGCATGAATCCGGCGGATACGGTCCGTCAGAATAACGCTTTACCCAGAAAAACACGAGTGAGTCACCAGCCACAACGCCGTTGATTTTCTGTGTTACGAGATAATCATTACCGCCTGTTGTCTGATAATCGACTGCCGCACAGTTTGTTCCGTTCGGGAACGGGGGGAATAATGCTGTTATCGTGCTTGCTGCTCTTGTCCATACGTTCGTACCAAGAACATTGTATGATGTCCATCCTGCCGGTGGAAATGTCGTTCCTTCAAATCCCTGAGACATCTTGATTATCTGTGATTCAGCGCTCAGTGAAAAGAGGAAAACGAGCATAAGAAGTGCTATTACTTTTTTCATTTTTTCTCCTTTTGATTAAATAAGTTAATTAATTAAATAAAATTTTCTTCCGTAAATATAAAAATGAAAATAGAATTCGATAAATAAAACAAAGATTATCACTATTTTAACTTTTTCGTAAACCGTATTTAAGAAAAAGTTAAATATTAATAACCCCTATTAAATTTATTAAAAACAATATGTTTTATTTCAAATTTAACTTACAGTGCTAAATATATAAAAAAAAATTTAAAAAAAACAGTTTATTTCAAATAAATCTTATTTTATTTTATTTTCTGTTTATTATTAATAAAATGCAGTAATAAATCAATTAATTTTTTTACATGGATTTTATAAATTTTTGACTAAAGTCAAATATTTCACGATATTTTTATTATATTTTTGAATAAAAAACAAAACAATCTATGAAAAGAACCATTATAAATATCGACGAGGAAAAATGCGACGGCTGCGGCAACTGCGTCGAAGGATGCCACGAAGGTGCATTGCAGATAATAGATGAAAAGGCAAGACTTGTAAGTGAACTATTTTGCGACGGATTGGGTGCCTGCATCGGAGAATGTCCGCAGGGAGCCATTACTCTGGAAGAGCGGGAAGCACAACCTTACGACGAAATTGCAGTAATGGAACGGATTTCAGGACAGGGCGAGAATACTGTAATTGCGCATATGAAACATCTTAGGGACCATAATGAAATGAAATACTTCAACCAGGCAATAGATTATATTAAAGAAAACAATATAGATATTGATTTAACAAAATTAAGCCAAAAACAAATGTTCAATATTATGGAAAAACATTCAGGCGGAGGTTGTCCCGGCTCCAAATCCATGGACTTCGGAAAAGATAATTCTACAGAATCTTCAGCAATTGGTGCAGACCAACCTTCCGCTCTTAACCAGTGGCCTGTCCAGATGCACCTCGTTAATCCCGGTGCTTCGTACTTTCAGAATTCTGATGTACTGCTCGCAGCTGACTGTGTTGCCTTCAGCATGGGAAATTTTCACAGCAAATTCCTGAAAGGCAAATCACTGGCTATAGCTTGCCCTAAACTGGATTCGAATATGGAAGTCTATATCGATAAATTGACTGCTATGATTGATGAATCGAATATTAATACACTGACAGTTATGATTATGGAGGTCCCCTGCTGCGGCGGACTGCTGAGAATTGCACAGACTGCAATGCAGAATGCCGAAAGAAAAATTCCGCTAAAACTGTTGGTGGTCGGCATCAGGGGCGATATTCTCAGCGAACAGTGGATAATGAGCAATAATTAACTTCCAATTTTCCTCTCCTTTGTTTATTGTTTAATGAATAAGAGATTGTTTCCCCGGTTTTTCCGGGGAAACTTAAGGAGAGAAATATTTATGTATCAACATACAATTAACTTGATTATTTTTTAGTAACTCACATTAAAATTTTCTGCCTATGAAAAAGAATTTTCTGCTGATTTTAATTTCAGTTTTATTTTCTGCTTCATTGTATTCCCAGGAAAAGCAAGAATCAAAATGGGGAATAAATTTTTCGGGATTCGTAAAAACAGATTTTATTTTTGATTCAAGACAAACCGTTAATGCACGAGAAGGACATTTTCTCTTCTTTCCCCAGCCGGAGTTACCGGATAAAAACGGGAAAGATCTGAATGCCGAAGCAAGTTTCAATATTCTTTCTATACAGACAAGGATAAACGGGAAAATCACAGGACCGGATGCATTTGGGGCTAAATCATCTGCGATGATAGAAGGTGAATTCTTCGGAACTTCAGATGGTGATATAAACGGATTCAGACTCAGACACGCAACCGTAAACCTTGATTGGGAAAAAACATCGCTTATGGCTGGACAATACTGGCACCCTATGTTTGTCACGGACTGCTTTCCGGGCACTGTATCCTTCAATACAGGTGCACCATTCCAGCCATTTTCAAGAAATCCGCAGCTGAGGCTGACGCAAAAACTTTCAAATAATTTCTCCGCAATTATTGCCGCATATTCCGAAAGAGATTTCCAGGATTATGGTCCGTTCGGGCAAAGCTCGGTCTACCTCAGAAATGCCGTTATTCCGGGACTTCATCTGCAGCTTCAGTTTAAATCCGATAAAGTTCTGTTCGGAGTAAGCGGAGATTATAAATCACTAAAACCAAGATTATACACTGCTAATAATGAACCTACTGATGAAAAAGTAAACAGTATGGCGGTTGAAGGTTACGCAAAAATAAACCTCGATCCTGTAACGATAAAACTCGAAGGAATTTACGGGAAAAATCTTGCAAACCTGTTCATGCTTGGAGGATATGCCGTAAAATCTATGGACTCCGCTAAATATGAAACCTATACACCTGTTAATGTTTTTTCTCTTTGGGGTGATATTTCAGGAGGCAAGGAAATCGAGATTGGTCTCTTCGGCGGATATACTAAAAATCTCGGAGCGGATGATAATGTACTTGGGGTTGGCTCTTCAAACTATTTCGCAAGAGGTACCAATATAAATGCTCTTTTCAGACTCTCCCCTAGAATAGCTTTTAACTCTGGTAAGGTTAAACTTGCATTTGAACTTGAATATACATCCGCTGCATACGGCACACCGAATAACCTGAATAAGGGAAAGGTTGAAAATACTACTTCGGTCGCCAATGTAAGAGGACTTATGGCATTCTTTTATTATTTTTAAATCAGATATGAAAGTAAAAAATTTTTTCAATAGCGTATCGGGCTTTTTCGACAACATGACCGATGCAAAGAAAATAATTGCAATGCGAAGCGAAGCTCTGAAAAAATTTATTCCGGAAGGTGCCAAATTCGCGGCAGATTTGGGCTGTGGCACTGGCAGCGATTCCATTTCACTTGCGCTTAACGGTTTAAAAGTAACAGGATTTGATATTTCCGATAAAATGATTGAAAAAGCAAAAGCTAATTCGATAAGATACGGGGTGAATTCAGTATTTATGAATTACTCTATCGATAAAATCCCTTCTGCATACTTATCGGGATTTAATGTGGCGGTTTCACTTGGAAACTCGATGGCTCTGGTTAATGATAAATTATTGAACAAATCAATAAATAAGATTTACAAAATTCTAAAACCGGGCGGAGTTTTTGTAATGCAGATTCTGAATTATAATGTCATTAAGAAATCAGGAAGCAGGATTGTAAATATAACAGAAAATCCGCCGAATGTATATGTCAGGTTTTATGATGTTTTCGGAATGCCAATGAATTTTAATATCCTGAGATTTAAAAAAGATGACATGAAGGATTATGAACTTCTCACCACAAAGCTTTATCCTTATGACAGAAAATTTCTGATTGAAATTATGAAATCTGGAGGATTTAAAAAAATCGAAACATACTCAGATTTAAACAAAGGTAAGTTTAATAATGAAAAATCAAAAGATCTGGTTTTGATTGCATATAAAAATTAATTAAGATATTTTAAGAAAGATGAGAACAATTAAGAAAATATTTTCGGTCATTATCCCCCCGGATAAATGGAAGGTCCCTGTGATTGTTGCTCTCGGTGTGATAACCGGTCTTGCTTTTTTTCTTTTCAGAATAAGCAATGCGGATTCATATTTATCGGATAAGCCGGAAACCTGCATAAACTGCCATGTAATGTATTCTCAATATGATTCCTGGCAGCACAGTTCTCACGCCAGGGTTGCCACCTGCAACGACTGCCACGTTCCTCACGATAATATTTTTCATAAATATTTGTTCAAAGCTCAGGATGGATTGAGGCATTCGACAATTTTTACGCTGAGAACCGAACCGCAGGTAATTAGGATAAAAGAAGCCGGTCGGGATGTGGTTCAGGAAAACTGCGAAAGATGCCACGGTGATTTTTTAGCTTATCACGAAACATTCGTGGCAATCCGGGACGGAGAAGTCGGGAATGAAGATAATGAAGGGCTTTGCTGGGATTGTCATAAGGAAACTCCGCACGGAAAAGTCAACAGCCTTTCTTCAGCTCCTAATGCCCAGGTACCAAAGCAGCTGTCTCCTATTGTTCCGGAATGGATACAGAAAATTATCAAATAATTTATTAATAAATTTTTACTATAATATTATGAAAAAAATTTCAGAACTTATCAAGGAAAAGCCCTGGTTTGGATGGGTATTATATACGTTCACCATCGTTATCGTTTTTCTTGTCGGGCTTCTTGCCAGCAATATCATAGAAAGAAGAACAGAAGCAAAACTCGTTCAGCAGGTTGTAACACCAATTAATGAATGGGAGCCGAGAAATGAAATCTGGGGGCAGAATTACCCAAGAGAATTCGAAACATATAAAAATACTCTCGATACTTCTTTTGCAAGCAAGCACGGTGGCTCCGCAAACGTAGATATGCTGGCGAGGTATCCGAATCTTGTAATGCTCTGGGCTGGTTATGCTTTTTCAAGAGATTACAATCAGGGCAGAGGTCATTACTGGGCGGTCAATGATGTCAGAAAGACGCTCCGTACCGATATTCCCCAGCCAAGCACTTGCTGGAGCTGTAAAAGTACCGATGTGCCGAGAATGATGAATAAAATCGGCATTGCAAATTTCTATAAAGCACCCTGGAAAGAACTTGGCTCTGAAATTGTAAATCCTATCGGATGCCAGGATTGCCATGACCCTAAATCAATGAATTTGAGAATAACAAGACCTGCACTCGTTGAAGCATTCCAGCGCCAGGGAAAAGATATTGCAAAATCAACACATCAGGAAATGCGATCGCTCGTATGCGCTCAGTGCCACGTGGAGTATTACTTCAAAGGAAAAGAAGACAAATATCTTACTTTCCCGTGGGACAAAGGATTCAGTGTAGAAGATGCTGAAAAATACTATGACGAAATAGATCACGTCGACTGGCTGCATCCAATCAGTAAAACACCGATGCTGAAAGCACAGCATCCTGATTATGAACTTTTTAAAATGGGAATTCACAACGAAAGAGGGGTTTCGTGCGCCGACTGTCATATGCCTTATAAAAGTCAGGGAAATGTAAAATTTACTGACCATAAAATCCAGAGTCCTCTCGCAAACATTGCAGGCTCCTGCATGGTTTGTCACAGAGTAAAGGAAACCGAACTTCTAAAAAACGTTTACGACAGACAGGATAAAGTTCTTGAACTTTCCGGTATCGCAACAAATAATCTGGTGAAAGCCCACCTGTATGCTAAAGCCTGCTGGGATGCAGGCGCAAGCGAAGAGCAAATGAAACCGGTATTAAAACTGATAAGGCATTCACAATGGAGATGGGATTTTGTTGCGGCTTCTCACGGAGGAAGCTTTCATGCTCCGCTTGAATGCGCGAGGATTCTCGGAACATCAATTGAAAAATCGCTTGAAGCAGTCGGATTGGAAATGGAAATCCTTGCAAAGCTTGGGAAGCAGCCGCCGGTAATTCCGGATATTTCCACAAAAGACAAAGCACAGCAGTTCATTGGACTCGATATGCCCAAGCTCTTCCAGACAAAGCAGGAATTTATCAATACAATTTTACCCCAATGGGATAAAACCGCTGAGGAAAGGCAAGGTAAAATGAATCAGGATTATAAGAAATAAATTATACTCAATAAAAAAGGCTGCTTTTGGCAGCCTTTTTTATTTGCGGGAAAAAAATTCTTATTAAAACTCAAAACCTATATTCGTATTTCTATTATCAGAATTATGTGAATTAAGCAAATCAAGCCCCGGATACCTGTCGTGAAGCCAGCCTATTGCCTGATCGTATGTTTCAAAACCGCTGATTCTTTTAACATTCCCCCTGGAATCAGTAAAAAAATAATTTTCACGGTTTTTCCATCCTGAGAATAGGCTTTTTGTCTGAATGTGGTACAGGTGTTCCATTGTTGAATAATATATTCTGTGTTTCATAGGCCTTAATTCGCTTTAATTAATATAATTTGAATATAGGTTTATGTAAAATTATATTTATTTATTCCCAAGCGCTTTAATAAGAAGTAACAAATTGTATCAAATTGTAACCGAACTATTGGAGCAATATGACGGATACCAATATTATTTGGTTTAATTAATTATTAAATTAAACTAATTTACACCAATTAAATTTTTTGGAATGAAGTCAAAAGGAATCGCTTATTTACTCTGGTTTTTTTTGGGAACTTTCGGGGTTCACAAGTTTTATCTTGGAAAAATAGGTGTTGGCATTTTATATTTTTTTACGGGCGGACTTTTCCTTATAGGCTGGATATATGATTTATTCACTCTTGGAAGCCAGGTAGATATATACAATGCACTGAATAAATAAAATCAGGCAAGGTCGTTCACAAGATTTATCAGATTGCTGTTTGTAAAAGGTTTTGATAAATAATGCGAGCATCCGCTCATTAAGAACCTTTCCTTGTCGCCTTCCATTGCATAAGCAGTTAGTGCTACAATCGGTGTTTTTTCGTAACCGTGAAGCTGTCTTATTTTTTTGGTTGCCTCCAGACCGTCCATTCCTTTTAAACCTATATCCATTAAAATAATATCATACCTGTTTTCACCTGCAAGCTTGACCGCTTCAATACCATTGTTAGTCAGGTCGAATATGCATACATCCTTCAGGATTCTCTTAATTGTGAAGACCGTAAACTCATCATCTTCCACGAGCAGTGTTTTTATGTTTCGCTTTTTTAATATTATTTCATTTTCAGGCAGCCCGTTGTATTCCTTTTCCTGAATTTCTTTTTTCAGTCCTGCAGATTTAAATCTTATGATAAATTCCGTGCCAACATCGACCGTGCTTCGTACGCTGATTGCACCGCCCATTAATTCAACAAATTTCTTCGAAATGGTAAGACCGAGACCTGTTCCTTCGAACGACCTTGTCCAGCCTTCGCTTACCTGCCTGAACGGCTCGAAGATAATATTTAAAGAATCTTCAGGAATACCGATTCCTGTGTCAATTATTTTAATCTCTGCAAATTCAATATTTCCTTCGATTATTTTTTCAAGGGAAACCGTCACGCCGCCTTTCTCCGTATAAATTATTGCATTCTTTATGAGATTTGCAAGAACCTGCTCAAGCAGTCTTGAATCGATTACGGAATTCACTTCGTTTTTAATTTCAGCATTCAGCTGTAATTTTTTTTCTTTTGCAGTTGCTTCAAACAGCTTTACCGACTCATTAATTATTTCCGATAAACTGCAAGTCTTCAGGTCAACATCGATTTTTTCAGCCTCAATCTTGGATAAATCAAGAATCATATTCAGTGTATTTGTAAGTCTTCTTCCGCCTTTGTATATTACCTGTGCCATTTCCTTTTGCTCGGGGTCTTCAAGCGTTTTACTGAGTATGTCTGCAAAGCCGAGAATGCCGGTCATAGGAGTCCGCAGTTCATGGCTCATATTTGCAAGGAAGTTCGATTTTACCTTGTTCATTTCTTCAGCTTTTTCAACGGCAGCCCTTAATCCTTCTTCATATTTTTTTCTTTCGGTTATATCTCTCATAACCGACAGAAGCATTTTCATACTGCCGATATAAACACTGTTCAGGCTGACTTCTGCCTCAAACACTGTACCGTCAGGTTTTGTATGCAGCCATTCGAATCTCACATTTTCACCATTATAAGCGCGGGACATATATTCCCTTCCTGTCAAATCTGAACTCCTGCCGTCAGGCTGGAATTCCGGAGATAATTCCACGGGTGATTTAAACAGCAAATCGTTTCTGCTAAGTCCGAAAATCTCTTCTGCAGATTTATTAAATTCTATAAACTTGTAATCATCCAGCAGCAATATTGCATCTCCCGCATTATCGAATAATGTTCTGAACTTCCTTTCGGATTTGGTCAGAGCATCATTAAATTCCCTGCGTTGTTTTTCCTTTATATAATAATCCAGTGCAAATGTAATATCCATCGAAACTTCATCCAGAAGCCTTACCTCTTCTTCATCAAAGCGATTTATTTTATCCGAATAAAGACACAATATTCCTATTATATTACCCTGCTCTTTCAGCGGGAATATTCCAGATGATTCATATCCTCTTTCAATTGCATCGTTTCTGTCATTAACATAGAATTCATCATTTCTGATTTCATTTGTAATGATATTTATTCCTTCATTTAATAATTTATTAAGATACTGATTGGTTTTCAGATTATTGCCTGCTGAATCCTTAATAATATTCAGATAGCCGTTATCCATTCCTGCCGAAGCTACGGGGAAAATCCTGTTATTCGGATTGTCGACAAGCCCTATCCAGGCAAATTGGAATTTTCCGAATTCTATTGCAATCTTGCAAATATTATCGAACAGCTCCTGCCTGTTTTCAATTCTCACAATTGCCTGATTTACCTGACTGAGAAAAGCATAAAGTCTGTTAAGGTATTGTATCCTTTCTTCCGCTTTTTTACGCTCTGTAATATCAAGAACAGATGTGATATAATAAAACCTGTCTCCAAAACCAACTTTTACGGTTGATGACAGACAGTTTTTTATTTCTCCCGATTTTGTCCTGAACTCATTTTCAACACCGAAAGCATATCCTTTTTCCTCCACTTCTTTAAGGAATTTGTTTCTTTCCCTTTCATCGGAAAAGAATCCCATTTCGACCGTTGTCTTGCCTATAATTTCCTCTCTCGAATATCCTGAATCTTTAACAAGTTCATCATTAACATCTATTATCCTGCCGTCTTCCTTTTTGGCTATCATAACGGAAACCGGATTATATTTAAATATTGACGAGAACTTTTCTTCAGATTCACGAAGTGCGGCTTCTGCCTGTTTTCTTTCCGTAATATCCCTGATTACAGACTGGAAGAAAAATTTACTGCCGAGCTGAAGAAATCTGGTGCTGGATTCGACTGTAAATACCGTGCCGTCTTTTTTAATATGCCTTGTTTCAAAAAGCAATCCGTCCGGATGGTTCTTAACGTATTTAATCGTATCGGATACATCACCCCTGAACTCAGGGGCGCGCAGGTCGTTAAGGTCCAATCCGATAAATTCTTCTCTTGTATAACCGTATAACTCATATGCTTTTTCGTTAACTTCAACTACTCTTGCATTTTCGTCATAAAGTATGAAAGCATCATTTGCATTTTTAATAATATTGTCGAAATGAGTGGTAAGTGCTATTTGTTTCCTGTCCGCATCGATGAGACTTTTCAGGAATTTTTCTTTCTGCTTGCTCCAGTAAAGCACAATTATTCCGCCTGCTGTAATTATTACGAGCAGCACTAAAATAGCCACCCAAAGGGAGCTTACGTTTATGTCTCCGTAAATTTCGGATTTGTCCTTTTTGGCAATAAGCTTCCATTCAGTCCCGGGAACGGGCTCGATATATGCAAGCACGGGCGAGTGCCTGTAATCAATGCCATCTACAAAACCTGTTTTTCCTTTCGAGGCGAGTACTGCAGGTATGCTGTCGTTTTCCAGTTTAAGTTTTAATTTTAAGGATGTGTTACTTTTGTGTCTCAGTTCATTTAAGTAAACGACCTCATCTCCGATTTTTTCTGTAAGAAGTGTTTCCGCAGTTTCGCTTTCTGCAGGCCAGACCTGTATTAAAGGATATAAATATTCCTTCGGGTCTATTTCAAGCATGACAAATATTTCCGGCTCTTCATCTGCTTCCGTAAGAACGGGCACAATCATATCAAGATGGATTTTATCCGTATTTTCATAAATGTGAAAATTACTTAGAAAAGGTTTTTTACTTTCCTTCGATTCAATCAGGTGACTGATGCCTTTTTTACCGATTTTTATAGCATCTTCCGGATAGGAAAAATGCATTTCTCCATCTTTACTTGCGAGTCTGACACTAATATAATTATGAGACTTGCACAAATCTCTAAACCAGTTAAAAATATTTTGTCTGAGCATTTCATCACGGCTTCCCGAAGCGATGGATTTTAGTTCCCTCATCATAATCTTATTGTCAAAAATCATCGAGCCGTCCAGCAGTCTTTCATTCCGCCAGTTCGAAATCTGTTTTGCTTTCATTTCGGCAATAACCTTTAAATCAGATTTAATATCTTCGGTCAGAACATATTTCTGGTGGTTAAAATAATAAAGTATAAGGATAACAAATCCAAGAGTAAGTGAGAAAAGAGTAAGTGAAAATGAAACAGGGAATTTTACCTTATATCTTATAGCAGAGGATTTAGGAGAAGCCCCTTCAGCGGGTTTTATCATAAGCAAGACACCTGATTAATTTATATAATACCCTTATTAATATGCAAATTAACGTTTTAAATAATATAAAAAAATGAAATAGGGAAAAAATTATTTTGTTAAAACGTAAAAGCTTTGAAAAAGCTTTACTTTACATAATTATTGCACTATTCACAGTTCAAAAGCTTATCTGCACAATATCCATAATCCTGAATGCTTCAGAAAACTCATAGTCAGGGTGGCGGCTGATGAGATTTTCCTTAAAGAATGATGCAAAGTTCGGAAAATCAGGAAACTGTGATTTATAAGATGAAAGTACATCCAGCTTGAAATCAATTTTACCCGAAATATCCAGAAAATAATTAGGATTATTAGTACCGAAGAAATACATTTTTTCAACCTTATGAAGTCCGTTTTTATGGGGATAAATAAACTCGTTTTTAGCGGCAAAAACCGCATCGAATGTAAGCAATGCCGAAGTCCTGTGGTCACGGTGAAAAAGATTTATGCTTGTAAACTCCTGATTGGCAGGGTCAAATGAAAAGACTAATTCAGGCTTTAATGCTTTTATCAACAGGGTAAGTTTTTTCCTGATAGTTTCTTTATATTCGAGAAAACCGTCTTTTTCGCCGAAAAAATATACTTTTTTAACTCCGATTTTCTTTGCCGCAGCAAGCTGCTCTTTTTTCCTTATGCTGATACGGTCATTTACGGTTTTCACTTTTTTCTTGCATCCGTTTTCTCCGTTAGTAAGAATAACATAATAAGCTGCGTAACCTTCCCTTATTAAATTATTTACCATAACAGGACAACCGAATTCGAGGTCATCCGGATGTGCGCCTATTGCAAGAATGCATTTTTCCGGTTTGTTATTTTTCATATTTGATTTAATCATCGAATACTTATAGCACAGGCAATTTAACAACAAAGAATTAATATATAAAGTCTTTAATATCAGGTAATAAAAGTTATCAATTTTGACAAAGTATATTTGATTAAAATTTTTTATTTTAAATCAAATTCATCAAATTATGAGAATAAGAAAAGAAGACACAATTGCAGTTGTAATCGATGTCCAGAAAAGATTATATCCTTTCATCAGCGGAAACGAAAAGCTGACTGAAAACATAGTCAAGCTGATAAAAGGCCTTAAAGCAATAGGAATAGAAATACTGGTAACCACTCAGTACGTAAAAGGTCTTGGTGATACAATAGAACCCGTGAAGGTGGCGCTGGGTGAATATACCCATATGGAAAAGATTTCTTTCAGCTGCTGCGGTGACGATAATTTTATCAGTGCCGTAAAGAAAAGCGGGAAGAAAAATGTTATTGTGTGCGGAATAGAATCCCACGTATGTGTACTTCAGACTGTAATTGACCTGCTGGAAAAAGGTTACAGGCCTGTATTAATCGAGGATTGCGTATCATCACGAAGTCTTAATGATAAAAAAATTGCCGTGGAAAGGATGAGGCAGGAAGGTGCGTTGATTTCGACTTATGAATCTATATTGTTTGAACTGCTTGAAATATCGGGTACGGTAACTTTCAAGGAAATTTCTAAAATCGTAAAATAAGAATTGATATCATTAATTAAAGCCCTGCTGATTTTGATTTCCGGCTCGATAATATCCGGTGCGGGAATACCGTTTCTTTTATTAAGTTCCGGGGGTAAAGCTGCACACATTGTTTCCAATACATTTTCGAAAGCTGTTTTATTTATTGCGGGAGTCAGGTTAAGAGTAGAGGGCAGGGAAAAAATAGATAAAAAGGAAAAGTATGTTTTCATTTCGAATCACTTAAGCTATTTTGATATACCCGTTCTTATAAGCTCGATTCCGAACAACCTTAGGTTTATTTATAAAAAATCTATTGCATATGTTCCGTTTTTCGGATGGGCAGTTTATCTGGGTGGTTATGTTCCCGTGGACAGAAGCAATGCCAGAAGCGGTTTTGAGGCAATAAGAAAAGCTGCGGGGATAATCAAGGATAAAGGATTATCTTTTATAGTTTTTCCCGAAGGAACAAGGAGCAAGGACGGAAACCTGGGAGAGTTCAAACGAGGTGGATTTTTGCTTGCAAACGCGGTTAAGGAAAAGATAGTACCTGTTACAATTATCGGTTCGGATAAAATCCTGCCGAAGAAGAGCTTTAAGATTAAAAGCGGTATTGTAAAGGTTATTCTAGGAGACCCCGTGGAATTCAGGGAAGATAAAACATTCTTGAATGAAATAAGGGATATAATAGAAAAGACAATTGAAAAGAACAAATAAAAATATCGTAATCGGGGTTATTCCCGCGAGATACAAATCCACAAGACTTCCCGGAAAGCCGCTGTTGATGATTTCGGGCAAACCGATGATTCAGCGCGTATATGAAAGTGCTGTTAAATCAATTTATCTTTCGGAAGTAATAGTGGCTACGGACGACAGAAGAATTTTCAACTGCGTAATGGGATTCGGGGGAAAAGCGGTGATGACTTCCGCGAAGCATAAATCGGGAACGGACAGGATATGCGAAGCAGTTAACAGAATAAAAGCAGATATCGTTGTGAACATTCAGGGTGATGAGCCGTTTATTGATTACAAAAATATCGATAAAGCCATCGAGCCTCTGATATCAAACGAAAAAATTAACGTATCCACACTTGCAATAAAGATTAAAGACAAAAAGGAAATCTGCGATTCTAATAAAGTAAAAGTTGTTTTCGATAATAATAATACCGCCCTGTATTTTTCGCGCTCGGTATTGCCCTTTAACAGGGACGGAGGGAAGACTGATTATTACAAACATATAGGGCTCTACGTTTACAGAAAGAAATATCTGATGAAATATAAGAACCTGAATCAGACAAAGCTCGAAGCATCGGAAAAGCTCGAACAGCTGAGGATTCTCGAAAACGGAGAAAAGATAAAGGTAGTAATTACAAAAACAGACTCTTTCTCTGTGGATACGAAGGAAGATTACTCGAAAATAAAAAGCAGGAAAAGAATTGCTTAAACTCGTTAAATACTCCGAAAAACATATTCCTGCATTGCTGGAAAACCTGAACAACAGGAAAATAAGCATGTGGCTCTTTCTTCCGGTTGACCCTTACAAAGAAGAAGATGCAAGGAAATGGCTGGAGTTTTGCAGGGAGAGTGAAGAGAAAAAAGATAACTTCCTGTTTGCGATAGAGCTTGAAAGTGAATTAATAGGTGGAATCGGCATTCATAAAAGGTATGAGCACAGCTGTGAAGTCGGATACTGGATTTCTGAAAAGCATTGGGGAAAGGGATATGCTGCCGAAGCCCTGAATAAAATTACAAAACTTGCATTCGAAGAACTTATGATTGAGAGGATACAGGCATTCGTTTTCGAAGGCAATGAATCATCCGAAAGAGTTCTGGAAAAATGCGGATATGAATATGAAGGATATTTAAGAAAGAGCCATAAGAAAGGAAACACTTTTTACAATTCAAAACTTTACGCGAAAATCAAATAATTTGCATAAACATAATCTCATAATAAAGTGAAACAAACAAAATTCATATTTTTAACAGGCGGTGTTGTATCATCGCTGGGCAAGGGAATTACCTCGGCATCGCTTGGATTACTGCTCAAGTCAAGGGGGTTACGAGTCACTATACAGAAGCTGGATCCTTATATAAATGTTGACCCGGGAACCATGTCCCCCATTCAGCACGGTGAGGTTTTCGTAACCGAAGACGGGGCAGAAACAGACCTGGATCTCGGGCATTATGAAAGATTTCTTGATGCCAATATGTCAAGAGCAAACAACCTGACAACGGGACAGGTTTATAATGAAGTAATCACAAAAGAGCGCCGCGGTGATTATCTTGGTGCAACAGTTCAGGTAATTCCTCACATCACGGATGAGATAAAAAGAAGGATGACTTTGCTGGCAAAGGACAATAAATATGATGTCATCATAACGGAAATCGGCGGAACTGTCGGTGATATCGAATCTCTCCCATTTCTGGAAGCTATGAGACAGTTTATGCACGAAGTCGGGAAATCAAATTCCCTCTGCGTACACCTTACGCTTGTTCCGTTTATAAAAGCGGCCGGAGAACTTAAAACAAAGCCGACACAGCATTCGGTCAAAACCCTTCTGGAGATAGGAATTCAGCCGGACATACTTCTATGCAGAAGCGAAAAAACACTTTCGAAGGAAATGAAAGCAAAGATAGGATTATTCTGCAATGTTGAGACAGACTGTGTAATGCAGGCGCTTGATGCGGCTTCCATTTACAGCGTACCGCTGAACCTGCACAACGAAAGATTCGATGAAATAATATTAAGGAAACTAAACCTGAAATGCGCAAAGCCGAACTTGACAAACTGGAAGAAAGCAGTCAACAAAATTCTTTACCCCAAAAAAGAAATCGTAATCGGAATCTGCGGGAAATACAATCTGGTACCCGACGCATACAAGAGCATAATGGAATCTTTCATTCACGCCGGCGCATTCAGCGAAGTCAGGGTAACATTGAAATGGATAGATGCGGAAGAAATTGAGAAAAGCCCGAAGAAAACAAATGAAATAATGAAGGGTATAAAAGGGCTTCTGGTATGTCCGGGATTCGGCGAGCGCGGCATCGAAGGAAAAATATCAGCTGTAAAATATGTAAGGGAAAACAGGATTCCTTTCCTCGGAATATGCCTTGGACTTCAGTGCGCTACGATTGAATATGCAAGGAATGTATGCGGACTTAAGAATGCCAATTCAACTGAATTCAGGAATTCAAGATATAATGTGATAGACATTATGGAATACCAGAAATCGGTTGTACTGAAAGGAGCATCCATGAGGCTCGGTTCATATCCCTGTATTATTGAAAAAAACAGCCTTGCTTACAAATGTTATAAAAAGGAATTCATAAACGAAAGGCACAGGCACAGATACGAAGTGAACAACAACTACAGGAGAGTATTATCCGAAAACGGATTAATACTTTCAGGGTTATCTCCCGACGGCTCACTTGTTGAGATTGTTGAACTGCCGCAGAAAATTCACCCGTTTTTTATAGCAAGCCAGTTTCATCCGGAATTCAAGTCAAGGCTGATAAACCCACAGCCTCTGTTCAGGGAATTCGTAAAAGCTTGCAGCAATATTTAATTATTTATTATTGGAATTTAAAGGCCTTACATCGGACGAAGTAAAGGAGAGGCTGGACAAAGGGTTAAGCAATTTCTCTTCCAAGCCGAAGACAAAAACCATCAAGGAGATTTTCGTCAGTAACGTATTCTCCCTTTTCAACTTTATTATATTCGGCATTATTGCTTTCGTTCTTTTCTTTTACATAACCAACAGGGATGAAAGGCTTCTGCTGGATTCAATCGGAATACTTACCATAGCTTTCACAAATACATTCATTGCAATTTACCAGGAAATAAAATCAAAGCGCGCACTGGATAAAGTGAACCTGCTTCTCAAAAAGAGAATAGACGTGATTAGGGGCGGAGAGATATTTCACATAAATATTGCAGATATTGTGGTTGATGATTTGATAATTGTAGGCCGGGGTGACCAGATTGCCGTGGACGGAGTTGTGGTAAAATCAAAACTGATGGAGATTGACGAATCCCTGCTAACCGGAGAATCTGTTCCCGTGGAAAAAACAATTGACGAAAAAGTCCTGTCGGGCAGTTTCTGTGTATCGGGAAGCGGTGTTTATAAAGCGGAAAAAGTCGGAGACAGCAGTTATGCAAATTCCGTGACCGCGCTTGCAAAAAAAATGAATTTGACCACATCCCCTCTTCAGAAAAAAATCAATTTAATTTTGAAGGTCCTTTTTGGCTTTGCCCTGCTGCTAACCGTTATCGAGATAATAGTTTGGAATGCAAATCCAAGCATTGAATTTGTTGAGTTCATCAGAAAGATAGCAACTATTCTTATTTCCCTTGTTCCACAGGGACTTGTGCTTATGGCTTCAGTTACTTTTGCGGTTGGGGTATACCGAATCAGCAAAATCGGAGCTATCGTTCAGAAGCTGAACGCAATAGAATCTTTTTCAAACGTACAGGTCGTATGCATGGACAAGACCGGGACACTGACGGAAAACAAACTCAGGATTCATTCATTTACAAATCTCAGCAAAACAATTCCGGATGAGGAAGTGAAGCTGCTGCTGGGAAGCTATTCTCATAACTCAACGGAAAAGAATGCAACAGTAATGGCGCTCGATGAATTTGATTATTATAAGACGGCAGAAAACCTCGAAGAGCTTCCGTTCAATTCCTCATACAAGCTCAGCATAATAAAGCTAAAGATTAAAGAGCAATCCGAATTTTACATTCTGGGAGCATTTGATATTCTGACAGAAAAACTTCCTGAAGAAAATAAAAACCCGGCGATAAAAATATACGAAGAAAGGGGACTGGGAATTTACAGGAACCTGCTTTTCGGCATTGTAAAGAATATTAATTCCATCAATTCGGTAAAAGACAACCTTAACAATCTGGTGATTGAACCCATAAGCATCGTATCCATAACAGATACTGTAAGAAAAGATGTTTTCGATGCTCTGAATCTTTTCAATAGAAACGGAATAAGATTCAAGATTTTATCGGGTGACTCGGGCGAAGCGATACTGGCTATACTCGGCGAAATCGGCTGGAAGATAAAGATGGAACAGATAGTAACAGGAAACGAACTCGACAAACTTACAAAAGAAGAATTCAGAGATGTCGTCCTTAGTAAACAGGTTTTTTCAAGACTGAAACCCGAGCACAAACTGGATATAATAAAAACGCTAAAGAAAGAAAAGATTTATACCGCGATGATCGGAGACGGTGTTAACGACCTTCCTGCAATAAAACAGTCAGATATGGGAATCGCAATGGAGGAAGGCAGTGCTATCACGAAGGAAGTTGCTGATATTATACTGCTGAATAATAAATTTTCACTCCTTCCACAGATATTTGACGAAGGGAATAAGATAGTCAACACTGTAAATTCAGTTTCAAAATTATTTCTCACGAAAAATTTCCTTGTAATATACCTGAGCCTGTTTTCGCTTTTATTCTCGCTGGAATTTCCACTCACTCCGAGAAGGGTATCTCTGCTGAATGTGTTTGCAATCGGCCTTCCCGCTCTTATAATCACAATGCGAAACAGGAATGTAAGTAAATGCCTGAATTACATCAGGGATGCTTTTTCATACGTAATCACCTCGTCTGCACTTATTCTTGCCGGTGGATATGCAGGATATTATTACACATCAAAAACATTTGAAGCATCGGGCTCCGAGCTGGAAATGGTAATGATGACTATTATGATTTTTATTTCAGTCGTGAATTTTCTTATTGTGGCAATAGAGTCAAAGGAAAAGAAATCCATTTACATTTTTTACGCAGTAGTTCTGCTGGGGATATACACTTTCCTTGCGACTACGGGAATACCTTTTGCTTTTATACAACTGCTTAAAATATTCTATGAAATAAACAGAATTAATCCGGAACACTGGAGTATAATCATTATGATAAGCGTTTTGACTTCGATGATTCTTTTTGTCCTGCAAAAAATCAGGGAGAAGCTGGTTTCGTAACTCTTCAGAACAGAGGATTCTTTTTCTATTCATTTTTGTTTAAGCATATAAAAAAGCATATGAAAAAAATAATTATTTTCGCAATTTTATTACTTAACTTCGGTTTCAAATGCGGGGACCGGACAGAAGGAAAAACGGACAATGATACAGAAATGAAAAGTGAGCAGATAAATATTCACGATATTAAAGTTAAAACAACAGACGGCAGGGAAATTTCACTTTCGGATTATAAAGGCAAGGTGCTTCTTATAGTTAACGTTGCATCAAAATGCGGATATACGAAGCAATATACAGGACTGCAGATGATTTATGACAGGTATAAAGAAAAGGGATTTGAGATACTTGCATTTCCCTGCAACGATTTCGGAGGGCAGGAACCCGGAACGAATGAAGAAATTAAGGAATTCTGTTCCTCAAAATACAACGTTACATTTCAGCTTTTTGACAAAATAAAAGTGCTCGGTGAAAGCAAATCACCGTTATACGAAAAGCTTGTAAAATATGAGCCTGCAGGGGATATCAGCTGGAACTTCGAAAAGTTTTTGATTGACAAGGAAGGTAACGTAACAGGTAGATTCAAAAGCAAGGTTAAACCGGAAGACGAAGAAATAACATCTTTAATAGAAAAAGAAACAGCAAAATAAAACTGAAAAACTTATAATGGCAAAAGAAATAAAATGTGTATATGACCCTCTTACCGAATTGATGGCTTATTACTCTAAAGAGAAAACGGAAAAAGCCGCAAGCGCAGAGAAGAAGCAACTATCAGTTGAGGAAACCCTGAAAAACAGAATTATTGACGGTGATAAGATTGGTATAGACAAGGACCTTGCCTCTGCCCTGAAAAAATACTCCGCGCTTGAAATAATCAACGACATACTGCTAGACGGTATGAAAGTTGTAGGCGAGCTTTTCGGTTCCGGACAGATGCAGCTTCCGTTTGTCCTTCAGTCTGCCGAATGTATGAAGACGGCGGTAAGCATTCTTGAACCCCATATGGAAAAAATCGAAGGGGAATCTTCAAAAGGTGTAATGGTTCTTGCGACAGTGAAAGGTGATGTGCACGATATAGGAAAAAATCTTGTCGATATCATTTTAACCAATAACGGATACAAAGTAATCAACCTTGGAATAAAATGCCCGCTTGAAAATATTCTCAGCGCATTTAAAGAGCATAAAGCCGACGCAATCGGAATGAGCGGACTCTTGGTAAAGTCTACTGCAATTATGAAAGAAAATCTGGAACTTATGAATGAAAGAGGAATGGATTATCCTGTAGTCCTTGGAGGCGCGGCGCTTAACAAAAGATTTGTGGAAGGAGATTTAAGGAGCATGTACACTGGCGATGTTTATTATGCAAATGATGCTTTCGATGGCCTGAAGTATATGGAATTTATCCTCGAACACAAGAAAAAAGGCGAAAAACCTAAACTTGAAATCTATGTTGATCCGAGAATCAGGGAAAGTAAAAAAAACGAACAGGCAGGAAAAAAAAGCACAGATATATCGAATATTTCAAAGGAGAATCCCGTACCTCCTCCACCCTTCTGGGGCAGCAAAACAGTTAGTAATATTCCGATTGATAAGGTTTATGAGTATATAAATGAGATTGCACTTTTCAGAGGCAGCTGGAACGTATATAAAGATAAATCAAAACCCGATTCCGAATATGAAGAGCTGATTAAAAATGAAATTATTCCCGTATTCAACGAGCTTAAGCTGAAAGCAAAAAGGGAAAAACTTCTTATTCCCGAAGTTATATACGGATACTTTCCCTGCAACTCTGACGGCAATGATTTAATAATTTACAAACCGAAAAATTTCTCCGGGGAAAATCTTTACAGCGAATGGAAAGATTTTGAATTCAACGGACTTGAAGAATGGACTCGGTTCACTTTCCCGAGGCAGAATTCAGAAAAACATTTATGCATAAGTGATTATTTCAAATCGAAGAAATCGGGACAGTACGATACAGCAGCATTCCAGATAGTAACTGTCGGCAGCAAAGCGACAGAATATGCTCAGGACTTATATAACAGCAACAAATACCGGGAATATCTTTACTTTCACGGACTATCGGTAGAAACTGCTGAGGCGCTTGCCGAATACTGGCATAAAATTATCAGGAAAGAGTTGAAGATTGAAGGCAGGGATTCAAACGATATGAAAAAGATTTTCCAGCAGGGGTACCAGGGTTCCAGGTATTCATTCGGATACCCTGCCTGCCCGAATCTAGAAGATAACAGTATTCTTTTCGAGATTTTAAAACCCGAAAGAATCGGAGTCACATTAACCGAAGAATGGCAGATGGTACCCGAACAGTCGACCAATGCAATTATCTGCCACCACCCTGAAGCAAAATATTTCTTTATAAAATAAAAAAGCCCTCAGTTGTACACCGGAGGGCTTTTTTAAAAAATTTAAATTATTGAGTTTTATTTGACACCCCTGTAAGGTTCAACACCAGTATAGAAATTAAATCCGAGATTTATTGAAAGTACTCCGATTCTTCTCCAGAATGATGGGCCCGGAGAATCAGGACCGTCGTTAAGGTCTATATTCGGTGTTCCGTTTGATTTACCAAGAATATTCTGCAGATTATATTTCAATCCGATTGAAAGTCCGTATTTAAAATTTTTATCAAGGCAGAACTCATAGCCCGTTGTTATCTGTGCGCCCATTCTAAATGCAGGGTCAAATTTGATAAAAGATTGATCATCTGAAGTCAGATAGTTGAAAGTAACACCAAATCCTATGAACTGCTTGCTTTTACATCTTGGGTTAAACGCATATTCATACCCTAAAGCACCTGACATAATAGTATAATTTGTATATTTTTCACCGTTATCAGGAACAAATACAAAGAAAGGTATAGAAGCCGCTTCTCTGTTTATCATTTTATTATATGTTGCACTCAGGGTTATCCTGTGATTCTTTCTTATGCCCAGTCCGAATTTTGTATAAGCTGATACCCCTCTTCCCCAAATCATACCGTAAACATTTGGATCTGTTGTAAAATTCGTTCCATGAGCATCATTGGTTGCAAAATTCCCGTCAAGTGAAATTCCGTAAATAATTTTCGGAGGAGTGAAACCCTGTGCTTTTGACTCCTGAATTACAAATACAGAAACCATTAATACAAAAAATAGTATTATTGTTCTTTTCATAGAATATTTGAAATTTAGTTTTTTTAAATTAGCTTAATTTTATCTTAAAATCAAGATTTTAAATTATTACTGAGATTATAACATAATTCTTAATAATGCCTGCAAAAACAATTCTTTTTCTGTTTTTGAGGCATAAATCAGGTTATTTTGAACAAATCTGTACCTGAATTCAAGAATATACTGTTTTATCGGTTCAAGAATCAAATTTAGTGAAAAAATATTCCTGTTGGTCCTGTCACCGAGTAGAAAAGTGTAATATATACTTTTATCACCATCCCCCCTGTTTATATTGCCTCCATAATTAATCAATTGCTTGTTTACGGAATCATAGTAAATACCGTCGGCCGAGCGCTGAAACCGGTAAAGAAATTCAAGCTTAGCTCTGTATGAGATATTATAGCTCAGCTTCAGTGCAATTTCATCTGAATTAGGTGGCAATGCATGACCGAGCGATAAATTCCAGTGAGTATATGAATCCTTATTCGAACGGTGCGAATAAACAAATGGCTCCAGTCTCGTATATTCGAACTTCAAGGATAAATCAGGAACTGTAAATGCTTTTGTCCACATTGCTCCGACCTGATACCCGAATTTATTATCATTAGCTGTTAAATCTTTGTTAAAGATTGTCGAAAAATTTATGTCATCGACAAGAAGGGTTCCCTGAAGGGCAACATTTTTCACGGGATTGACTTCGATATCGATTCCCATCAAAGTATTGTTTTCTGTTGTTTCTTTTGCACCGGAATTAAGGTCTGCGGAAGTTATGAAGCTGATTGGATTGAAGTAAACAAAGCTGAACGGATTATTGCTTATTACAACAGTTTCATAATATCCGATTTTGAAAGCATTGGAAAACTGCACATTGAGTCTGTGGAATGCAATGTTTTTTGAATTTAAATCGGCTCCGAGAGAATCACCTTTTACCGAGCCGTATGAAAAAGTATATTTTATTTTTTTATAACTTAAATCAATTCTGAAGAAATCCATAGGTACCGTATTATTCGAAAGAAACAGCCTGTCGATATAGCCGTATCCCGCCAGAACCGGCTCCCTGCCTGCAGTCAAAGAAAGCCAGTTGTTATTTGTCTGGTATCTGATATGCCCTGTAAAATGGTCGTAGTAATTATCGGTAAAAAATTTCGGATTGGATTTCAATACGGGATTATAATCTATTTCAAACAGCTTTGCCGCATCGTCCCCTTTTAGGCTTTTCCCTCCGTTATAAGCAATTGAATATCCCGTTTTACCAAACAAGGAACCTCTTGCACTCAGACCAATCTCGCCGAGGAACAGAGCATTATCTCCATAATCACCCTTCGAGCCATAGCCGGAAATAACCGCAGGCAGGTTTACAAACATAGCAGCGTTAGAATCCGTATAGCTGTATAAATATTTTTGCTTATTAATTGATAATAAATAATCCCTGCCGGATTTCCCGAAAAGCGAAACTGATTTTTTTGTTGATTTGTAAATGTCGTACTCGAATTCGATGAGATAATCCTCAAGAATTTTTCTGTCAGTAGGACCCGGCTTTCCTTTTTCGTTTACAGTTTTAAGAAACTCCGAAACTTCCCCTCTCGATATCGGGATTAAAGATGAATTGTAACCCGGAATAATATTCTCAAGCTGCATCCTTTTCAGGAAATCATATACAGGATGTGAAGCCGGAACAAGTTCGAGCTGAGCAGATGAATTTAAAGCCATCATCAGTGTAAACAGAAAAGAGAGAAAAATAAGCCTGATAAGGGATAGTCTTGATTTCAATTCCTGCTTATTATTATTTATGAAGTTTTTTATTTTCAATAAGTTTTTCTGCGGTTCTCAGAAGGCTGAACGGATGGTCAAAGTTATCGATACTGTATTTATTAATTTTCCTGTTAACTTCTTTTTTCCAGTTCAGTTTCAAAATTTCCTTGCCGGGAAACTGCCTGAGAATCTTTTTACTAATCAGATACCTGTCTACAGCCAGGTTTTTTTCGAAAAATGAAATTGCATTGGTTCCGAGAAGTGCTGCTTCGCGCGTCAGAGTTCCGCCTCCCGAAAGAACTATATCCGCATAATAGCATAATGACCTTGCGTCAAAAATGGGAAGAGTCTTGTGTCCGACTTCACCTTCCCTGTTTATCCAAACCACCTGAGCATCGGGAATCTGTGATTTAATTTTTTTTATCAGAACTTTTACTATACTTTCCTTAGAATGGTAAGAAGCAAGTATCGGTTCGCCTCTGATAACGATTATTGGCCTTGATGTATTAAGATTTAATAATTTCAAGACACTTTCTTCGGGCTTCATTCCATATACATTCGCAACTTCACATACCCCGTCAAACTGGAGAATGCTCACGTGCGAAGGTGTAAATGCCCTTAATATATTCTGCTCAATAGAAATGGGAGCAATCAGGACATTTGAAAGCGGACAAACAAGCATATTCTGAGGTACCATCAGCTCGTTATCTATATAAGAAATGCTGGGTATTCCAAATCCCCAGGCAACTCTTGCGGCTTCCACGCTGTGCTTGTGAAGCACAAGGTCAATTTTTTCGTCCTTTATATAATCGGCAAGTTCAATAACCCTGATAGAGCTTGTTTCAAGTTTGCTTGAATTGCTTTTTCCGCCGTGTTTTCCTATTATTTTGGCTTTAATTCTGTAATGCCTTATAAGTTCGGGTATCGGTTTATACTCGCGAGCTGTAAAAAGATATTCCCCGACATAATTCCCAACATTCTGAAAAAAATGAACGTGAGGACCATTAAAAATATCTACCCAGTATTTCTTCATTTTTGGATTAATTGTTTAAAAAATTACAAAAAGCAAAGCGCAGAATATTATTTCAATTGCATAAACATAATATACTATATGCTTTTCGTGTTTTGGTCCGTTAATAAGAAAAAGCCTTATAAGAGAATAATATTTCTGTTCCGGAAAGTGAAGCAGTCCGTCTTTCAGCACCAGCGGTTTCAGGTCTGAGCGGGATTTAACTCCAATGCTGAAATATTTTATGACAATATTTATCAGGTGAGGCGTCATAACAAAAATAACCGGCAGGACGTGCCCTGTCAGCAGTCCGAGTCCGAAGAAAACGGACGGAGGAACAAGAGTTCCGGAATCGCCTATGAATATCTTGGCAGGATACTTGTTTAAAGTCCAGAATACCAGATAACCTGAGATTAAAAGAATGCAAATTGCGGCTTCTGCATGTTCACCTGTCAAAAAAAAGAATAATGAAAGAGCTGCACCAATTATTATTGTAATACCGGACTCCAGTCCGTTAAATCCTGCAAGCAGATTATATGCATTTACAAGTATGGCGTATGAAACCCCAATTGCAACAACAAGAAGCAAATCAATTACCAGCGAATTGGGCATCATCCTGATGTAGTATATTGTATAAATTGAACCAATCACTGCAGTATAAAAGAATTTCGGATATGGCTTAATGTTCCTGAAGTGGTCAACGAAACCAAGCAGGCATATCATTGGGGTAGTAACGAGCAGTGGGGCTACAATCTGATTGCTAAAATAATACCAGAAAAGGACCAGGGACAATGAAAAACTTATAGTAATAGATATACCGCCTTCTTCGGGAATTTTAGGTCTTTCTGCCTTATTTATATCAATCCCGAATATACCCTTATCCATCAGATAATAATTCAGGTTTTGCAGCAATATCCTTGTCAGGACAGCATTCAGAGACACAAGGATAATAAATACGACAATATTATTTTCTGTCATGTTCTAATTTTTTATCTTATAATATAAGCCCGCAAGCGAGGCAAACATCCACGCATTTACCCACCGCATATAAGAAATCCTGTTTGTGTAAAGTCTGTTTTTCTGGAAATAAAAAAATCCCTCATTATCAGTCAGATTGCCGATACCCCATTCGGCAATTTTCAGAGCAATCCCGGTTCTTCCGAACCTTAAAAGAGTCATAATCGATTGAGCAAGTGCCGTCGCATCAATTGGATATAATTTGTTTTCGTAATACTTCGGAATCATGCCGTTCAGAAAAAAGCTTCTTTCATAAAACTCAAAACCTTTTTTTAACCTTTCCGAATATTCGGACGAACCTGTAAAAGTAATGAAATCATCAAGTGCATCAAGAACATAACCTGTATGAAAATTGTCTACCCATTTTCTTGCATCACCTTTGGAATATGACCAGCTGCCGTTCTCTTTTTGATTTTCAAGAACATAGTCAATTGCTTTTTTCGCTTCAACATATAAATTCCTGTCTTTCGTCACGGAATAAACCTGGCTTAAAAGCCTTGCACCTTTCATGCTGGCGTTATAAACCTTCTGTCTGTCGCCGGGAGAATATGAATAGCAGAAATTTTCACCTTCAAAACTTTTATTCAAATCTTTCAGTACAAAATTTGCCGCATCCATGCAAAACTTCAGAGATTTTTCGTTTTTCAGAAGTCTGTAATTAATAAAAAAAGAGTTTGTTATAATTCCGGTTGCAACAACAGTAGGATAAAAGGCAGGGATCGATGCATAGCGGGCTTCCCAGTCAAAATCATATCCCCAGCATATTCCGCTGAATCCATCCGATTTCAGCATTATCAGCCGATCCGTTAGTTTTTCAATTTCAGATCTGTAAAAATCTTTTTTCTCAGGCATTGCAAGCGAAAGGTAGGAATATGCCTGAATACACAAGCCAAGGGTTACGGGATTCAACCCTTTCTTAACACCGAAAATTCCGCGTGTATTAAAAGGGATTCTCCGGTATACCTGCTGAAAACCGAATCTCAAAAGCTTGTTAGACTTTAATACAGGCATCCTGAAAACCGGCGACATAAGAGAATCATACGGGTCATAGCCCTTATAATCCTCTTTTATGATATAACTTTCAAGTTTCAATATTGCATCAAGGATTCCGTCCATTTCTATATTGTTTCGGGTACTCCTGATTTAAGTGAATCGAGAATCTTAAAGGTGAGCAAGGTTGTTTTAAATATAGAGTCAGGGGAAAGAGTAACTTCTTCTTTACCATTCAGAAGATTTATAAAATGAAATATTTCTTCCCTGTGACCTTTTGTTCCGTTATATGACTTGCTGTTTTTTTTGCCGCCGCTGTAGAAAGTAACCTCCTTATAATTATCCATCTCGGCAGTTTTTCCTCCTGCGAATACTTCGCAGTATTCTTTGGGCTGTGAGCTGTTGCCGTTTGCCAGATATAGTATATTTCCCACAGAGCCGTTTTCATATTTTATCACAATGTTCACATTATCGTGGTTAATCATATTGGAATTATCGGTATAAATTGATTCCGCAAAAACCTTAACAGGTTTTGAATCCGTGAGAAATGAAACTGTGTCAATGAAATGGCAAACCTCACCGATAATCCTGCCTCCCTGCTCCGGAGCCTGCACCCAGTGGTTTTTCGGAATCAGCCCGGCGTTCACCCTGAATGTTATTACATACGGTTCAAGATTATTTCCGAAAAACTTTTTTATATCCCTGAACGGTGCTGAGAACCTCCTGTTAAAACCTACAAGTAAATGCTTTTGAGGATTATATGAGTCCCTGATGTTTTCCAATTCTTCAGAATTAATTACAAGGGGCTTCTCAGCAAATACGTGTTTGCCTGCTTTTATTGATTCAAGTACATATTTGCCGTGTGAATCGTGCCGGGAAGCAATAAACACAGTGTTAATTTTATCGTTCTGAAGAATTTCATTATAATCAGTAGTGAAAAAATCAAATCCGAATTTTTCCGCAGCTGATTTTGAATTAACCGGCGTGGAAGTGCAAACACCTTCCAGAGCAATTTTCTGCGATGAAAGGTGAGGAAGCAAATTTGACTGGGCAAAATTTCCCGCACCGATAAAGCCCGCATAAATTCCGGTTTCGGAAACTGCTCCCGTTTTTTTGTTATAGATTTTTCTTTCAGTAATTAAATTTTCAGGATAGCTGATCAATACTGCGATGTATTTTTCCTTTTTTTCGCCGGTTATGATTTTATATGCATCGAGTGCATTTTCGATTTTAAAGACTTGTGTGATAAGCGATTTAACGTCCAGTTTCCCGGCAGATAACAAGTCAAGAACAGCAGACATATTCCGGTTTTCCGTCCAGCGGACATAACCTACCGGATAGTCAATTCCGGTTTCTTCATAAAGCTTATCATACCTGCCCGGACCGTAGCTGCAGGAGATTCTGAAATCCAATTCCTTTTCGTAAAACTGCGAACGGGGAATGTTCATATTGACGGCGCCGACTATCACGATGTTTGATTTCTTTCTTGCGTATTCAATAGCAAGCTCAACGGGCTCATTTGATTTTGCACCTGCCGTTATGATAACCGAATCAGTTCCGAATCCGCGTGTAAAAGACTCTACGATTTTTACCGAATCACCTCCCGAAAGACAGCAAATGTCACAGCCCAGTTTTTTTGCAATTTCAAAATTGGATTCATTTATATCGATTCCTATGACCCTGCATCCGTTTGCCTTCAGCAGCTGCATTGTTATTAACCCGATTAAGCCGAGACCGACAACGGCAACCGCTTCACCGATTTTAACGTCAGCCTGCCTCACTCCCTGAAGCGCAATCGAGCCAAGCGTTGTAAAACTGGCTTCCTCATAAGATACATTTTCGGGAATTTTAACTACAAGGTTTTTTGGTACGCTGATGACTTCCGAATGATTTGCCGTAAGTCCTGCACAGGCAACCCTGTCTCCCGGTTTCAGATTATCGACCGATGACTCGATTATAACTCCGGCAGTGCTGTAACCGAGTTCCTTGTAATTATCAAGTCGGTTCTGGACTTTATTATAAGTTGCCTTCAAACCTTCCTTTTTTACGTTATCCAAAACCTGCTTTACCAGATCAGGACGTGATTTTGCTTTCCCTATCATCGAAGCCTGGGCGGTTTCAACGGATGTCCTTTCCGTTCCCGAACTGATAAGAGAAAAAGCATTTTTAACCAGTACATATCCCTTTTTTAGTACCGGTACCGGCAGATCCTCGATTGTGATTTCACCGGTTTTTTGATATTGAATTATCTGCTTCATATTAATTTCCGAAAAATGTTCTGAACCAAAGTTCGTTATTTAGTAAAATCCAGACATAGTGTGCATTATCTTCCGCGCCGCTTCTGTCTTTTTCGATAATATTTCTTACTGATGGTACATCGTAGAAGCCTCTTTTTTTAATTGACTCTTCAGATAATAAATCATCTACCATTTCCGACAGCGGACCTCTTAGCCACGAACGCAGAGGGGAGCCGAATGGAGATTTCGGACGGTTTATTACTTTATCTGGAAGGTATCTCTCAGATACTGTCTTCAGCAGATATTTCTGATTGTTGAATTTTATCCTGAAATTTGCCGGAAGTGTAAAAATAAATTCCGCAATCCTGTGATCGACAAGCGGGGGCCTGGTTTCTACGCTTGCGGCCATAGAAGCTTTATCGGAATATAAAAGATTATGACAGGGTAAAAAAGTTTTTGTATCGTTAAAGCACATTTTTGTAAGATAGGAAAGCCCGGGTCTCTTAAAATTCTTTTTCTGTGACAGGTAGAAATATGAATCTTCATATTTAACCATATCCTTGTAAATGCTTTCAAACATTTCTTTATTAAATGATAAATCCGATACAAGGAATCTTTCGTACCTTGGCAGATTTGCAAACGATAAAAATCTTTTCAGCCATCTTATCCTCCTGTATCCTTTTGATTTTGAAGCAACGGGCAGTCTGGAGACAAAATTTTCGAATACTCCGCGTACAAATCCCGGAATTACCTTGTTGTAATTATCAACCCTTAGACAGGCGAGTTGTTTTCTGTATCCTCCGAAAATTTCATCACCCCCCATACCGTTTAATAAGACCGGAATGCCTTGCTGTTTTGCATAATCACAAATAAGGTAAGTGTTAATAGCTGCCGGATCAGCGAGCGGTTCATCAAGATGCCATATCATTTTCGGCAGAAGATCCTTTATGGAAGGATTTATTTCGAATATCTTAAGTTTAAAACCGAAAATATCGGAAACTATTTTTGAATAATATCCGTCATCAGCTGCCTGCTCGAATTTCTGGTCGGATTCCGAAAATTTTATTGTAAATGCATGAATGTCATTGCTTGAATTCTTTCTCATCAGGGATGCAATAATTGAGGAATCAAGTCCTCCGCTCAGCAGTAAGCCCACAGGAACATCGGATATCATCTGCAATGCGACAGAATCTGACAGCAGGTAATCGAGTCTTTCAACTGCATCACATTCAGTGATTTTTTTATTTTCCGTCGGATAGATATCCCAGTATTTTTCAATTTTCAGATTGCAGTTTTTGTAGGTAAGATAGCATCCTGCCGGAAGTTTAAAAATATCTTTAAAACCTGTATGAGGATAAATCTGAAATCTGGTCGGAGTGCATAGCGAGAAAAAATCAGGTGATTTCTCAACAAGTCCCGATTCTAAAATTGCTTTAATTTCCGATGCAATTATCAGAGATTTCTCGCTGTACCAGTAATAAAACGGCTTGATTCCAATTCTGTCACGGGCTGCAAAAACTGAATTATCATGTGAATTATAAATTATAAAGGCGAACATTCCGTTAAATCTTTCGAGGCAGTTTTCACCCCATTCCTCGTATGATTTCAGAACAACCTCTGTATCGCTGTCGGAATGGAACTCATAACCTTTTGATACGAGTTCTTTTCTGATTTCCCTGTAGTTATAGATTTCACCGTTATAAGTAATCCAGAGATTCTTTTTTTCGTTCGTCATTGGCATATGCCCTGAAGGCGAGAGGTCAAGAATTGCGAGCCTGCGGTTCCCTATTCCTGAATTGTGCTTTTCAAACCATTCTGTGCCTTTATCATCCGGTCCTCTGAAATAAATTGTATAATTCATTTTGTCGAGGATTTCCCGGTTTCCGATATTAAATAATCCTGTTATTCCGCACATTATATTTTAATTCTACTTGATTGCATAAATCCACAGGTGCCAACCGTATTTTGATTCAAGAATTTTTTTTATTTTTTTCGGAAGTATCAGCAGAAAGGGAACGTGTCTCAGATTTATATAATGCACGGAAAATCTGATATCGGAAAATTCTTCAAACATTTTCTTTGAATCGTTTTTTGTAAACACAGAGGAAAAAATGTTATCAGGTCCGTCAGTTGACTTATGTATGAAATTACTCATTTTCAAATAAGACAATCCGGACTTCTTAATATTTTCCTTATGCTTCTTCAGCCTTTCAACGGGCTCTCCGGTCAGTTTGCTTATTATTTTTGAAAACCCGGGAATATAAAGTAGAAATATTCCCGCTCTTCTGATAATATTTATAGAAATCCTGTAATTTACAGAGTTTTTATGATAGAGCATAATTATTGCCGTTCCGTTTTTTTTCAGTACCCTGAATATCTCGCCAATGATAATTCCAATGTCGGGAGAGTGATGAATTACACCGTGAGAAAATACTATATCGAAAAATCCGTCTTCGTATCCGATTTTTTCGGCATTCATAACAGAAACCGATTCATATCCAAGATTATTGATTTCGAATCGCTTCTTTACCCTGAAAACTGATTCCTCTGTAAGGTCAATACCGTAATATATTGCCCCTCTTTCAATAATTCTCTGGGCTTCCGCTCCCTGCCCCAATCCGATTTCAAGCACTCTTTTATTCTTCCAGTCAATACTATCGAGGTTATCGATTATATGGGGCTCGATTTTGTATTTAAACTCATCATATTCCCTGAAAAAAATTTTCCAATCGCTTTTTTCGATGAAATCCGAACCGCAGGGATTCTTCTGCCAGAAATCCTTTATATCACTTGTTATGTTTTTTTTGCCGCTCACCTGTTATTTTTTGAAAAATTAATTCAAGATTTTTAATGTTATTCTCAAGTGAATATTTTTCTCTAAATCTCTTTTGTGAATTAGCGGATAACTTGATAAAATGTTTTTCATCACCTATAATTTTCAGAATTGCATTTGCATAATTTTCAGGATTGTAATCGGAAATAAGGTACCCAGTCTCACCGTTTACAACGACTTCCGATATTGCACCGACCACTTTTGAAGTGACAACAGGACAACCGGCTGACATAGCATCCAGAAGTACAATTGGAAAACCGTCCATATACGTCGGATAAACGAGTATATCCGAATTTTTCAGAAGCTCTACCTTATCATTTCCGTAAGCAGGCCCGATAAAATTAATATTACTTTCCAGGTCCTTTTCTTTTATTGCACCGAAAAAAAACTCTTTCATTTTTGAAATCGTAAGATTGAAGTAAGAGTCGTTTCCCCAGTTACCTGCAATGTTCATTTTTATTTCAGGATATACTTTCTTAACTATCTCCAGAATCTCCAGAGATAAAAGCAGGCCTTTGAATTTATAGAGGTTTCCGAAGAAAAAAAGCACGGGAAGCCTTCCGCTTAATTCCCTTCTTGCGAAATCTGCCGGCGGTTCAATACCATTGGGAATAGTGAAAATATTTTCCAGCTTATTCCATTTCCTGAATATATATCTCAGATTATCTCCGAGCACTATCGAATAGTCAACCCTTTTCTGTGATAAATTTATAAAAAATTTGAAAAGGAAATTTGATCTGCCGAAGAAATTGAGGAACTCCGAACCGTGAAGATGCTGGATTACGGGTATTTTATAAAACAGCTTAGCTATCAGAACAAAAGAACCTTCCCTTATATATGCTATTCCCTGCGGAGTATTAATATACACAAGGTCAGGCCGCTCTTTCCTGCATAAATCTATCAACTGAAATATATTATTAATGGCGGTTTTAATATTAATAAAATCTACCCTGCCCACATTATCAAGGTCCTGCCTGACTTCACCGGTGTTGAGGCACAATACATCAAATTCCTCCTTCAAGCCTGCATGATTTACCAGATTGTAAAAATAAACGGATGAACCGTGGTAAGGAGGCGGAAGGGAACCGATAAAAAGGATTTTCTTTTTTCTATCCTTCATTGTATTTAATTCTATATTGCTTATATTCTTTCCCTGAATTTCCTGATTTGATCAATTATTAAAGAAACATTTTCTTCTGTTAGATTCGGATGCAGCGGAATGCTGAGTGCATCGAGATTCAGCTGCTCTGTGTTTTTCAATCTTGCATTCGAATTATAAACCCTGTTCATGTGCAGTGGATGATACCTTAAAGTTGTATATATTCCGTTATCAAAAAGGTGTTTCGCAAGTTCATCTCTCTTCGGGACGCGAATTACATATGTAAAATAGGAATGCTGCTCGAAAGATTCCGCATCGACAGGCCTGATAATCCAGTTTTCCTTTTCAAATTCTTTCTGATAAGTATCCCATATTTCTTTTCTTTTTTTCTGAAGTTCGGGAAGCCGTTCGAGCTGTGTTGATGCAATAGCAGCCGCAATATTAGTAGGAAGCATTTTAATAAAAGGTTCGATAATATTGTATTCCCACCATTTATTATTTGAATTCGAAGAGCTTGCAGCTTCGAAGCCTGATTTTCCGATTCCGCAGTATCTCAGCATTTTTGCCTCTTCTATTTTTTTTGAATCCCGTGTACAGATTCCTCCGCCTTCTCCCGCAGTTAGATTCTTTACGGCATCGAAACTGAAAATACCGACATCTGTAATCGAGCCGCAGGCTTTTCCGTGATAAAATGAATCCACAGCATGGGCAGCATCTTCTATTATAGGCAGCCCAAGTCCCATGACAGGATTCAGGTCGACGGGTTTACCCGCGTAATGGACAATCATTATGGCTTTTGTTTTCTTTGTTATATGCGGGGAAATTGTTTCCGCACTTACATTCATTGTATCCGGTTCTACATCACAGAATACAGGATTATGTCCTGCCATTAGAATCGCCTGGGCACAGGATACCCATGTAAAGCTTGGAAGGATAATGTCAGCGCCGGGAGGAAGCTCGAGTAGCTTCACAGCCATGAAAAGGGCGTTCGAGCCGCTGTCCACCATGCAGAAATTCTCCGTTCCGAGTTTTTCAGAAAACTTTTTTTCGAACTCAGTTACTTTTCCGCCGAAGCCGAGCCAGTTGCTTTTCAAAACTTCAACTACCCTGCGGATTTCCTTTTCCGATATATTTGACCCAAATACAGATATCATATTCTTTGAACCGTTTTAATTTGCAAATTATTTTTTAAAAAAGATTTATCGTATAATATCAGGTAATAATCTTCTTTTTCTTCGGCAATGCTGAATCCGTTCTTCTTGTACCAGTTTATTGCTTTATTTGTTATCAGAACTTTTGCCGTTATATCAAACTCATAATTTCCTGCAAGATATGTTGTAAGCATTTCCATAGTCCTGGCCATTATACCTTTTGAGGCAAATCCTTCCACGCCGAGAATGACATTATAAATATCAATCAGCTTATCTTCCAGTATCCTGAATCCGATACATCCGACTAAATTTTCCTGATAATAAACGGCAAGCATAAAATCATTATCCCTGGATATATATCCTTCATACCATTTCAACTGCTGATCGGGGCTGATTTCCTTTGTGTAAAAAAATGAATCGGCATTATTATTTTTCCATATCCTCAGCATTTCAATTTCATCTTCTTTTATCATTCTTAATTTAACATCGGGATACTCAGCACACGATATTTCGGTTTTTTTATTCATAATTTAATTTAAATTTCGAATTAATATTTCCACACCTTTTCCGGGCTGCCACTCTTCCGCCGTCCTGCGCGCATTAATTCCCATTTGCTCTGCCGCATTCTTATTCTCTATCAAATATTCTATGTTTCCTGCTAATTCATCAGAATCGCTGCAGTTATATACAAGTCCGTTAATTTTATTTTTTACCCTCTCCCTGACCACACCCGAGCCGTCGGAACCGATTACGGGGATTCCATAAGCCATTGCAATCAAAGTCCCTCCGCCAAAAGCATCATAAAGAGCCGGATGAATATATGCGTAACTTTTTGAAATCAGGTATGCAAACTCCTCTGATTCCATCCAATCAAGAAAAATAACAGCATCACCTATTCCAAGTTCAGCAGTCTGATTCAGAAGATTTTCCTTTTCTTCTCCTGTGCCGACTATAATCAGTTTTATTTTTTTCCTTGTATCCGTTTTCAGTTTTGAAACTGCTTCAAGCAATTTGTCATAACCTTTTTGTTTTGTCAGCCTGCTGCCGGATATAAGTATTAATTTTTCCTTATCAATATTAAATTTCCCGAAAACATCATCCTTTTCTATGGCTTTAACCTCAGGAACTTCTATGAAAATCGGAAGATTAACAAGCGATTCCTTTCTGAATCCCATTTCAACAAAACGGGGAATTGCAAATTCCCCCACAACAAAAACTTTGCGTGCCTTATTTTTCACGATATTATAAAAAATATTCCTTACTCTCCTGGTAACAAATGAATATTTTTTTTCAATCCCGGGCAAATCACTCCAGTAATAAAACTCCCTTTTCAGCAATCCGAAAAGCAACAGCAATATTCTTGTCGTAATATCGGGCCATCCGATAAAAAAGTATTTCTCGTTTTTTCTTTTCAGCGCGCGCAGAATAATCCCCGGATTTATTTTATATTTTCCGGTTACTTTCGATATTTCCGCAAACTCCTCAAAATAATCTTTTTTCCAGCTATACATTTTCAAACTGCCTGTCGTATAAAACAAATTCAGTTCAAAAGAACCAGATTCGATTATCTTACTAAAGAAATAATTGTTGTGCGGAGTCGGAACGGTCGAAAAAATATTTAAGATTATTTTCCCTTCCATTTACGAAAAGCCAAAATCATTTTTTAAATCAGCGATAATTTTCTTTGCCTTCTCATCCGAGCTGAAGTCGCCCTTCATTGCTTTTTCGTGCCCGCGAAGTGCAATTTTTTCCCGGGTCTCTTCGTTTTTCAGATAGAATTTCACTTTATCGAGAAGCTCGTCACTGCTTCTGAAAAACTCGGCTTCTTCACCCTCCCTGTAAATATCTGCCAGCATACCGGAATATTCCGAAAGCATAAAGGTACCTATCGCAGGAATTTCAAAGTTTCTCGATGTGGAATCGTCACAATTGAGCTTTGAAAGAAAGCATAATGCAATTTTCGATTCAGATATTTTTTCCCTGTAAACCCCGCCGATGACAGGAGTAACAGGATGGAAATTTTTCAGAAGAAGGTTCTCCTTTGCACTTCCGAGAAACCCGTTCCAGCCCCCTCCGTATAAACGAAGGTCTGTTCCGTTTTTCAAAAGCTTTTCAAGAGACTCTATCCTGATATCGTTTTCATAATGCCCTGCAAATATCACATCTTTCTTTTTTTTATCCGTACTGCTTTTATAATGGACGTCCCTTACAAAAAAATGCCCCAGATATTCTGTTTTATGTGAACCGCATTTTTCATATTCGGGTAGATTTTTCATCCTTACAATGTAATTAATATCAAAAAGCTCAATCGACTTTATGAAATGCCTCCACTTGAACTCCGTAGAACTCTTTCCGAAAGGGTCATCGTTGAAATAACTTATTATTACCGGGTTATTTTTTTTCTTTAAAGTAGAGAGAGTTTTCCCAAATATATGTACAGGTCTGTAAAATAAAATCACGTCCGGTCTGAATTTTTCCGATGCTTCTATCAAATCCCTGTTCAGACTGTTTATAATCGTTCCGAATTTCAGCCTGAACTCAATTTCCGCATGCTTTGAAATAAAATCGGGCTCTACCTTGCCTACTTTGAACTTCTTGAAATAATCTATAAATCTGAAAGCGGCAACTTCATGCCCGAGGTTTTTAAAACTGTTTTCAAAAGCTTTTTCGTACCAGAACCACTGATATTCACCCGCTATTAATATTCTCATTCTGCTTTTGCGTAATTATTTTCTGATTCCTGCTCCATTTCAGTCTCTACATTTGCCATTTCTTCCTGCTCAGACTGCTCTATCTGGGATATGCCGATGAAGAAATAAAAAAGGAACAATACATCGAAATACACGAATGCATTATCCGAAATGAACAATACGTTTATGTAAATGATATACAGCAGAGATATAAGATTCCTGGAATTAATTTTATACATAAAATAAATCCACACAATAAAAATTACAGGTCCCATCTCAGTGTAGTTTTTCAGAATGTCCGAGTGGAAATTGAATTTATATCCTGCATACCGGGATATCACATCCATCACTTTCCCGATTCCCTCACCAAGGAGTGACAGCTTCGTCAAATCAAACTTTTCAAAGAAGACAAAGTATATTCCTTTTCTTCCCGATACAACGTCATCTGAAAACCTTCCTGTATAATCACTAAAAAGATAATCATAATTTCCCAGTGCAAAATTATATATAAGAAACACAAGAATAAGATTTATTATAATTGCAGCAGGAAGTACAACCTTGTAATTAATTTCCGAAAACTCCTTCTTCTTGTATAAAAGGTAAACCACTACAACCACAATCATTCCAAACAGGGATACCCTTTTTAAGGAAAGTATGAAAAGTATCAGTGAGAATATCAGATACCTGTTGTTTTTCTTGAAGAAGAAATAAATAACAAAAAAAACAAAATAAAATGAATGGGATGTGTTAACGAGGGAACGCTCCTTGTTAATTAGAAAATCATAAGGATTAATAATAAAATTTAATCCCTGTATGTTATATACAAAAAGCAGTATGAAATAAGATATGGAAATGCCCCAGAATAAAAACTTAATGTAAAAATCTTTCCGCTCCGGGTTATAATAGCGGAACAGAAAAAAAGTGAAAATAGCCGGTGTAAGGATGAAAACAGATTCTTCAAAAAACCTCTGGTAAAAATCTTCGCGCAAAGCAATAGACAAAAAAGATATCAGGATAATAACCGTATACAAAATTATATTATTCAGAAGATACCTGTCAAGAAATTTAAAATATACCTTACCCGGAAGCAGGAAAAGCGGGGATAAAATCGCAACAATGTACTTTATGTATTTTAAATCCGTCATTACAGGAACCATCGAGAATACAAGTGAAACCAGATAGATTATCACAAGTATCATGAACGGATTGTGATTAGTCCTGTAAATTTCTATATTGGAATCGTTTTTCATTTAACCTTGTACAATATATATATAACAAACGGGCAATATAACAGCTTGAACGCAATGCCTGAAATCTCATTTAACTTGAAATACTCACCCGCATAGAACACTGCTATGCTCAGCAAAATAAGCAGTAGCTTTACCAGAGTTTTCCGAACGGGAATCAATTCCTTTATCTTTAATACATATCTTACGTTGACATAATGAAGAATGAACAGGGAGAAATACGATAATAGTGCGGAAACAGACGCGAATTTGTATCCAAACCTAGGAATCAGAATATAATTTAGAGCTACGCTTATTATACCTGATGTAACCGTGAATATAGTTATCTGCCAGACCTTCTTATGATAGAAAGCATAATTTGCATAAAGGGTGTAAAGAAAAATAAACACATAACCAAGCATCACAACAGGAATTATGTTCAGGGCTTCGTGATACCTTTTCTCTCCCATCACGAAAACAATTTCCCGTGAAAACAGAATCAGAATAATTGCAACTGAAAAAATAATATTAACGTACTTCGGACTAAGACTGTGAATTTCGGAATTTTTTTCGTTCTTTAACCTGTCATAAAAAAGCGGAGCCCAGGACTGGTTCATACCCATTACAAAAGTATTCATTACCATACCTATATTGAATGCAAATGAATAAAGCCCGACTTCATTTTCACCGTTTACCTGGTTTATTATCAGCCTGTCGAAAAAATTCAGAACAAACTGCGAAAGAGCACCGGGAAGCAGAGGAATTCCGAAAAGCAACGTGTATTTTATATACTTGAAATCAAAATGAAAGCGGGAATATTTAACGATAACCACAAGTGCGAACACTGCCAGGATAAGCCCGACAAGCAGTTCGCCGTATACTCTTCCCAGGTAAAGCTTTTCTTTCATAAGCAGGATAAAAACTATTGCAAGAACAGTGATGGAGCTGTACTTGATTATATTCAATATCGAGTATGTCCTGCTTTTCAAAGAGCACTGATAATAATTCAGCAGGAATAAAAACGGAATGGACATCAGTGAAGCTATAATAGCATAAAAATAAAGTTCCCATTCCAGAGAAAAGAAACTGATGATTACATCCTTAAAAAGCAGAAGCAGTATCACAAAAACAGCATCGGCAAATACCAGGAATATAAAATTCGTTCCCATAAATGAAAAGAAGTCATCTTTCTTTTCAAAATAATACCTGTAAAGCGCTCCGTCTGCTCCGAGTATAAATAAAATGCTGAATATGTTTGTGAGTGTCGAGAACACCGAAATATAACCGTAATCCGAAGGAGCAAGAAGCCTTGTGAATATGGGAATCGTGAGAAAACTTAAACCTTTTAGAAATACATTTGCCGACAGGTAGTTTTTCGAATGAGACAGCAGTTCCCTGAAATCACCGTCCAGCTTATTGTAACCCAGCCTGTTTTTAAGCGAAGATATCATCTGTTCTTTATCAGACTGCTCCCTTTATTTTTTTCATTAAAGCTTTCGTACCTGTAATGCTGATTTCCTCTTTAGAGAACTTATTATAACTGCCTGACAGGCTGTTGTAAATACTATCCGGAACTTCATTTGTCATTTTAGTTTCTTGCGTAATTTCAAATCCGTTTTCGCGAACCAGCTTAGCAATTTCTTCGTGACGCAGCATATTTGAAACTGTGTCTTTGTAATTTTCGATTGTCAGGAACGTCCAGTAATTATATTTGCCGGGTCTTGTATAAGCCCTGTGGTCAACCAAGTCGATATGATGATACATAACACCCTCTTCATCAAGAATTCTACCGAACCATTTCAAATACTCCTCTAATCCTTGTACATGCTCGAGAACTGAAACCGACGCAATAATATCATATTTCTTTCCGACCGGCATTTCAGAACCGGGATTCATTTTTCTGAAAGAAATTTTTGCCTTTCCCAGCCCCGAAGACAAATCACCTTCCCTTAAATGTTTCATACTGAATTCACCAAGCCTCTCAGTAAAAAGTCTTTTTTCGGTTAAGGAGAGATAATACTTAGAAGGGTTAAGATAAACCTCGATCAGTAGTTCATAAAGTGAATAAGCAATATGCTCATCATCAATTTTTTTTATGTCAGTCGATACTATTTCGCCTGCACCGTTAATATAAAGCACAGCGGCTGTTCCCAGCGGATTGGATTCCCCGCAACCGAAATCCAGGAACCTCTTACCCGTGAAACCGTTTTCTGATTTTAAATTCTCCGCATATTCCCGTGCGAGCTCGAGCGGACGGATTGTAATATAATTACTATCGCAGTGTTTTGAATAAACAGACTGGGACCTGTTCTTGATAATTTTAATTAAGAAAAGATTTTTCGCCCTGAGTATTTTCAGGGACAGTATTTTTTCAATTATTCTTTTTGAAATATTCTTCGCTATGCTGCTAAGCAAGATTTTTTTTCCTTGCAATATTTTTTACACATTCTTCGAATTTTCCGGGGGAATCCGCACGGGAAATATATTCACCGAACAATTCATATACCTTGTTGTATCTTGATTCAAACGGTATATCATTTTTCAATCCGAATATATCGCCAACATCAATTGTATCAATATCATACAAAACTTTTCCTGTAACCATCGATGTAGAGAGAAAACCGATTGTCATTACAGGCTTAAGGATAGGAAAAACACACTCGCAGGGAGCATCCCAGGGAAGGATATCAAAATTAAAGTCATTGTATTTTTCAAGGTCTTCGCTCTGGTATGGTTTTATCAGAAGACTGACTCCATAGCTTTCCAGAATATTTTTAATTTCATAAAGGTGTTTTTTATACTCTTCCTGTGATATCAATCCCATTTCTATGAATAATCCGGAAATCAAAACAGCATATTTTCTGCCGGGAGCTTTCAGGATATCGAGCTCAGGTACCGAGCGGGCTTTATTGTATTTATCGATAACTTCTACAAGGTCGCTGACGACTTCCCTGTCTGGAAAAATTTTATTTCCTTTTCTTTTCAGAAAAAAATATTTTTTAACAGTGGAAAGATTCATGCAAATCAGAAGCTTTTTCAGGAATGTCTTTAAAGGATAAAATATTCCTGAAAAATTATAATAAGTTCCGGTACCTTCATCTATCACTATTGCCTGAATTTTCTTATTTGTGTTTGACCTGTATTTAAGGTACATATCGAGATTCGGCACCTTTACGCTTAAAAGGTAAATTACATTATTGTTTTTATCTTTTTTCCCTTCTGACTTCGATGTGAACTCAAGATGCCTGTATTTATCCCTGAAGCTTACAAATTCAAGTCTCAGATTTTCAAATTCAAGCACCTGTTCGCTTATAGGGTCATTTTTTATGAAGTGATTGCGGATGAAAATTGTTCCTTTGACATATCTCTCCTTTGAAAGCTTATTCGCAAAGCTCAAAGCGCATAGCATATGAAACACGGAAGAGACCTCTGCCGCAAAATTCATATCATCGTCAATTATCAGTTCTTTTTTCACTGTAACCATTTACAATATTAATGAGAACAGGACAAGCGAGCCGAGGTCATTCAGTTTCTGTCCGCCCAGCTCTGTACCATTCAGGTAATCACCGGTAATACCGTTGAGATATTCCTGATTGAAATAATCACCGGTCAAGTGCAGATTGAATTTCCTGTCCTGAAGCAGATTCTTAAAGTATGAGTTCAGTCTTTTACCGTAAAGCACTTCGGCAAGGTGGCTGAAACCGGGATTAACATCATACAGGTATGAATGCGGTCCTTTTTGCAAGTGAATCGGGTAATCCGTTTTATTTTTCAGAATCCATTTAAGCGGGAATTTTGTACTGTTAAAATCAAGTCCTCTGCCCCAGCTCTCCGGCATCTGAGATAAAAAATCCTGGATACCGGTATCCCAGAATGGAAGTTTAATATCTTTACCAAAGCGCCCGAGCGATTTTCCGATTACCTTAACCGTTGAACCCTGCCAGTGAAATGAATTATAAAGATGAATAATTGCTGAATAAATATTTTCCGTGCTTAAATTTTTTCCGTATTCGTTCAGGTACTCAGATTTGAAAACCGATAAATATTCATTACGGGCTTTTTCAGTGAACATAGCCATATTTTCCATCCCATAGAAAGGAATTCTCCTCGGTGCCAGAAAGAACGAGGCAAGCATTTCAGTGTTCTGCTTTTCTTTTGAAAGGTTTAATACGCTTCCGAATTTTGCCGCACCGTATCTGTTCTTCAGGAAATTATATATTATATCCTTTTCGTAATTATTTCCGTTTACCGCTTTCAGAAAAGAAGGACCGAATAAATAAGAAGACATTTTATCGGCATATTCCCTGAACCCAAGGTCAGGGTGATCCAGAATTGTTGCATACTGTGAAAATCCGAGGTTATGAACCCCGTCACTTATTTCTCCGGAAAAAACCACATCATCTTTTCCCGCATTCCTGCCGATAAAATCAGAAAGCATGAAGAAATTAAAAGTATTAAAAGAGTTTACAAGATTATTTTTCATAAACGGGACTATTGTATTCATGCTGGCGATAATATCCTGCTTCGTATAATCCAGAGGAACCACGTCCAGTTTGATTCCGTAATAATCTGCAAATGCTTTTGCCCTGTCAACTTCGAACTTATTTATTACGCCTGACCTTTCGGAATAAATCATTTCGCCAATGACTCCCCTTATTTGTTCCGACGGATATGCCTGTTTCAATAAAGTTAAAATCGATGTAGAATCCCAGCCGCTGGAAAGGTAAATCCAGTTTATTCCGTTTTCCGAACTGCGGTTTTTTACAGCTGAAAATAAGAGTTCGTAATATTCTTCGAGATTTGTATTATTATAATCTTTTATGCCGTGTAAATTATTTTCCGTCTTTATAATTTTCAGGCCTTTCCCGGAAACTGTCAGCGTTTCATTAACACCCAGTCTTGAAATCCCACTGTGCAGAGTGTGTTTTTTCGGAGGATAATTTCCGTAAAGGGTAAAAAAAGCGACAAGTGAAACCGGGACAAATTCTCCCGCCAGTCCTGTTTCAAAGAAACATTCTAGTGTATCCGAAATCAGAAAATCATTTCCTTCGGAGAAATAAAAAATATCCTTTTTACAGTATCTGTCTGTATAAAATGATATTCCCACGGAGGAAATCTTTATGAAATAAAACGAACCCTCGATGCTGTCGTATATTTTTTTTGCATTCCCGCTTTCAACAGCCTTAACAGCATCGGAGAAATCTCCTCTGAACTTTCTTTTTTGTTCGTTTACCGTTACATAGTCTATTTCACCTGAAAACAAAATGCTTTCATTTATTCTGTGCTCATTTCCGGTGCTGATAAACAGGTTTCCGGTTTTTATAAATTCAGCATTTTTTATTTTACTTTTAAATTTTTCTGAAGCAATCAGCATATCGGTTATTTATTTTTCTGAGAAATGATTTTATATTTTAATTCAGCAATATTCCAGTCGGACTCATCATCGATATCCTGAGCATATAATTCGGGTATTTCATAGTAAGCCGTTTTATCTGTAATAATGCTTTTATTCACAAGAAATTCTTTTATCCTGAGCCAGTAAAACTGTCCTGCGTCGTGGTATGCGGGCTCAAGGTCCTGCGAGCGCTTGTTAATATTTTCCGGCTGCAGCAATTTTAAAAAATGTCCGTCAGTTTTAAAAGCCCTCTGAATGGGATAACCAAACCTTACAACAGGCATCAGGGCGTAAGCATCTTCATCGATAAATTCCTTAAAAGCTTTTTTTATAGTATCGGTTTTTATAAAAGGGGCAGCGGGATAGATGCAGCAGGCATTATCAAATTTAAATCCCGATTCAATATACCTGCCCAAAACCTCTGTCAGCACTTCGGATGTTGTAGCGAAATCATCCGAGTTTTTTTCTGACCTGAAGAAAGGAATTTTAGCGCCGTATTTTTCCGAGACAGCGGCAATCTCCTTATCATCGGTGGAAACCATCACTTCATCGAAGCACCCCGAGTTAACTGCCGCTTCGATTGAATAGGCAATAACGGGCTTTCCCAGAAAATCCCTTATGTTTTTCCCGGGAATCCTCTTGCTTCCGCCGCGTGCGGTTATTATGGCAATGTTTTTCATTCGAAATCCTCCTTCGAAAGCGGTGTTCCTTTTTTCAAATCCGACTTAAATTTCTTTCCGAGTATTTCATTGTAATATTTTGGGTGCAGTCCGTATCCCGGCCTGATGGATTTTACATTTTCCCCGGTAATTTCTTCACCGGTGCATACATCTTTCACTATGAAAAGCGAGCGCGAAAACTCGCGGCTCTTTTTCATCTTATCGGATAAATCATAATCAACTTTGCCAAGTGCTTTTTCAACTTTCCTGATTTCATCAACCATATTTTTAAACCCGGCAGGCTCCATTGAAAATTCCGCATCGGGTCCGCCTATTTTCTTATCAAGTATGAAATGCTTTTCGATAATCCTTGCTCCGAGAGCTACTGCCGCGATGGGAACAGTATATCCCTCAGTATGGTCTGACAATCCGGTTACAAGTCCGAATTTTTTTATGATGTCAGGTATCATATTCAGGTTTACTTCTTCATACGGAGCTGGATATGCAGATGTGCATTTCAGAAGCGCGATATTGTTATTTCCTGTTCTTCTGCAAGCATCAACTGCATCTTTTATGTCTTCATAAGATGCAATTCCTGTTGATATTATTACCGGTTTTCCTTTTGATGCTATATATTCTATCAGGGGAATATCAGTTATCTCAAAGGAGGCAACCTTATATGCGGGTACATCCATTTTTTCAAGAAAATCCACAGCGGTTTTATCAAAAGGCGACGAAAAGCAAATCATTCCGAGTTCTTCCGCGTATTTCTTGAGCTTTGGCTGCCAGTCCCACGGCGTGTATGCTTCTTTGTAAAGGTCATGCAGATTTTTTCCGTCCCATATCGTTCCGTGCTTAATCTGAAAATATTCATTCCTGCAGTCCAATGTTATAGTATCCGGGGTATAAGTCTGCAACTTGACCGCATCAGCTCCGGAATCTTTCATTGCCTTTATTGTGCGAAGCGCAATATCGAAATCACGGTTGTGGTTTGCTGAAAGTTCGGCAATTATAAATACTTTTTCTTTTGCTGATTCTAAAATATTTTTATCAATCATTTTGTTATTAATGAATTAATAAACCTAGTTGTTATTTCATCGAGCGATTTTATTCTGTGCTTTGCATCATAACCTTTTGCGGCTTTGAAATCTTTGAACATACCTCTCATTATCCTTATTGTTTTGTATCCTTCACTGTTTAAATTCACAAAGTCCTTTTTCGGGTTATCCGCAATGTACACTAAATTTTCAGGATTGGAATTCTCAAGCTTAAGAATTTTCTTAAAACAATGTGTGCTTGGCTTGGCATTTTCAATTCCGTACCTGTATGTAATAAAAATTTTATCGACGTATTTTTCAAGTTTTAGCGCCCTGCATTTATTACTCTGAACATTAACATTGCCGTCCGTAACCACATAAAGCGGAAGGTTTTTAAATCTGTTTAAAATCCTTTCGGAATCGCCGAACAGTTTCATTTTCGGTTTATGTTTTCTGTATACCGACAACAACTCCCTTATACGTTTCTTGTTTTCAAGCGAATATTTTGAAAGTATGTTATTGAAAATTTTCCCTCTTCCGTTAGCTTTTAAATCCTTCAGCATGAAATTATAGGTTTTATCTGAATTCAGGCGGTACTTTCTTTTAAGATGGGCGGCAACAGCCCTGAATCCGCTAAGGACATAGGTCTTCTCATCGTACAGCGTATCATCCAGGTCAAATACAAGTATTATCTTACAGTCTTTAGGCAATCTGCAGGATACCTGATTTGTTTTAAAATTTTTTCAGGAGATAAGACAGGATATTTATCTGTATTATCACCGCAGCATTCAAGCAGGAACCAGTAAAATGAATCAAGCCCTGCGGCAACACCAAGTGTCGAAGCACCTCCGAATCTCGGATTGATTTCAATTATATTTACTCTACTTTTTGAATCAAGAATCATTTGCCCGACGATATGAAAGTTAAATCCGAATTTTTCTACTATGCCCGATAATTTCTTTTCAATATTTCTGCTTTTCACTAAGGTTGTAATTTGTGACTCGCCATTGACTACCGTATTTCTTTCTCTCAGAATTAGATGTTTCACTTTTCCGTTTTTTCCGCAATATGCATCAAAGCTGAATTCCCTGCCTTTAATAAATGGCTGGAAGACAGGATTAACCAAATTTTTTGAGTGAAGTATTGCTTCTTTTTTGTTCAGATTTATCCCGATTGCCTTTGCGCCAGCTCCGAACCGTTCCTTTACAACCAGTCTTTCGGATTTTATTTTATCAATATTCATTGATGTCTGTATCGAAGGAATTCTTTTTGACTTTGAATACTTATAGAATAAAAATTTATCAAGACTGATATTAACAGCTTTCTCATCTGAGACAAAAACACCAATTCCTTTTTTTCTTAAAAAGTACTTTTGTTTCGACCAGAACAGCAATTCCCCGTCTCTTGTTGGAATTACATATTTAATATTATGCTTATTTAAGACTCTTAAAAGTTTTTCTTTATTTAATTTTGTTAATTCACCTTCATTCAAAAAGCAATCCGTAAAATATTTTCCGATGCAGTCTTTGTTCTGGTCTGTTCCGTAAACTCTTATTCCGGGATTCAGTTTTGCTGCGGCTTTTTTAACTGCTTCTATCAGCGGCACTTTCCTTGATATGCTGGTTATCAGTATGTTTCCCAAATCCTCGGTTTTTTCATTTATCTTTTTCTTTTCGTATTCAATAATTTTTTTAATACCTTCTTCAAGCGTGATTCCCGGAGTCCATTTTAAAAGTCTGTAAAGCTTTTTTGTATCGGCCCGGGAAGCCTCATATTCAATACTGCTTTTTCCTGTCTCTGCTTTCATTTCCAGGAAATGTTTTTTCAGTACAGATACAACATCGCTGACTCTTCGGGATTTCCCCGTTCCTAGATTGATTACACCCTGAGCCTTATCCGATAATGCCAGTCTCAGCAAACCCTCGGCTGTATCTTCGGAAAAGATATAATCGAAAATTCCTTCTTCCCTGAACACATTTATCTTTTCTCTTTTCAAAAGGTTTCTCACCCATCTCGATATCACATCCCTTGAACCTTTTCCGTAACCCCTGAAAATTCTTGCATTAACTGTCTTAAACTGCTTCGACTTGAAACCATCAAGAAATCTTAATTCAATTTCGTGTGAAAGTTTTGCCATTCCTGTCAGGTTTCTCGGATATATATTATCGGTCTCCTTTAAAGAAACAGGGTTTTCCCGCGGACTATTGAAATTATAAAGTGCGGGGTCATAAATTAGATAGCTCGAAGCAAAAATAACTTTTTTCAGTGACTTCAAATCCTTCATAAGCGTCATCAGGTGATTGCTCAGTCTTACATTGTGCAGGAAATTCTCTTCCCAGAATTCATAAGACTCAGTTGACCTTTCGAATGTTGCGGCAAGATGAACAAAGATTTCAGGTTTGAAAACTTCGAGTTCCTGCTTTTCAATGAAATTCAAATCACCCTGCCTGTAAAAAATATTAAGGGGCAATTCAATTCCTCTAGGCTTGAGGTCGCCTGTTAATACCACTGCGCCCTGTTTAACAAGTTTTCTGATAAGCTCGCGGCCGATTACTCCGTTGCCCCCGCTTATGAAAATTCTTTTATTCTTAAAATTTTTCATATTCCTTTAAGTTGCCGTGGATAAGAGAATCAATAAATTTATTTTTTATTAAGACGTGTTTTTTCATCCTGCCTTCGGGATAAAACCTGTTTGCAACCAGTACACTGATATGATGTTTCCTGATATCAAATGTCTCGGTGTAAAGCCTGTTGAAATTAAGCTCTAAGTAAGCAACGTGTTTCATTAATTTAAGGAATGCGGTAAAGTCTTTTCTGTATTGCATTCTGTCTTTAAGCCTGTCAGGTTCGAGAAGGAAAGATAACTCCGCCCGCCTGTCTTCCCAGTTGATATGCACAAGTCCGCCGTACCCTATAAGCTTGCCGTTCAATAAAAATGAAAATATTATTTGCCCCGGATATTCAGACGCGAAATCCGGGAATATTATCTTGCCGAAATATTCTTTTTGTTTTTTATTTGTCAGATATTCCTTCTGCCTGAGAATATCTATCTGGCTGTTCCGCCAGTCTTTTATTTTAAGTATGTCCTTCTTTCTTACCGGAGTGATTTTATAATCTCCGTATTCAAAATTATTTGTATTAAGGCACCTGTATCCGTTCATAATCTTTTATTTTATAAATACTCCTGTCAGCGACCTTCCCATGCCGAGTTCCGCAAGGGCTTCGAAAAGCTTGTTTGTTTTCTCAACCGATATTTCGTGAAGCAGGTTTTCGAATTCAATTCTCTGGAAGTGAGTATTCTTTCCTTTCTTTGAATCTTTTATGTAATTGCAGTCATCATTCAGCAGGTTGACTTCTATCGGATAATCGCTGATAATCTTTATTTTCTTCCAGCCCGCGGATTGGCAAAGATTTTCGAGCCCTTCAGCGTTGAAGTAGGATATATGGTCCGGACTGACAATCCAGAATTCATTATCAATATAACCTTTTTGCAAAGCAAGGCTCTGAATCTTTGAAAAATCATTCGGGACTTCTATTATCACTGCTGAATTATCTCTGCCGATTTCACGACACATAGTCAACAGCAGATGCGGTTCGAGAACGTGCTCAAGCACATTATCGAGCCAGATTAAATCAAATTTCCTTCCGGACTTAACAATTTCCTCGAGGTTTGCGAATATATCTCCTGTTGTAATTTTTTCGAGCACTTCAGGATTATGCCTTTTGCATCCGAACGACGAATAATCAAGCCCTGTGACATTCCAGTTCATATCCGAAAAATATTTCAGTGTAAATCCTTCTCCGCAGCCAATATCAAGCATATCCGGATTTGCTTTTCCTGAAAACCTTTCCTTCACAAGGGAATATTTCTGAACAATTTTATTACTGAAAAATTTTATTTCATCGGGAGTGTATTCCTGCCCGTAAGTGGCATTATTTTCCTGGTAATATTTTTCCGAATAATATTTCTTAAGTTCCTCTACTGAGGGTTTTTTCTTCAGTTCAAAATAATCGAACTTATTTTTAATTACCTGTGGCAAATTCTACAAAGATTTTTTTATTATGTCCGAAATATGAGAAATATCTTTTTTATTCAAAGAAGGATAAACCGGAATTGAGACTTCCCTTTCATAGAACTTTTCCGCTACTGGAAAATCCCCCTTCCTGAATCCGAAATTTTTCGCATAATACGGCTGGAGGTGAACAGGAATGTAATGCACCTGGCAGAAAACCCCTTTCGATGCAAGTTTATCGAAAAATTCTTTCTTACTTATTTTCAGTTTATCAAATTTAATCTGCAGCGGATAAAGGTGGTAAGCGTGTTTTCTGTCAGGATTAACAAAGGGAAGGATAAACCTTTCATCATTCTTGAAGAACTCATCATACAGGGATGCAATTTTTCTTCTTTCTTCGATAAATTTATCGAGTTTTTTCAACTGTGATATTCCGAGTGCACACTGAAAATCGGTTATCCTGTAATTATACCCCGGCATCTGCATTTCATAATACCAGGGATCGCTTTTATATTTTGAATTCCGGATTTTAAATACGGTATTATTTTTTATAATACCGTGAGTCCTTAAAACTTTTACGAGTGCATCAGTTTTCCTGCTATTTGTCAGAACTGCGCCGCCTTCGCCTGTGGTTACGTGCTTAACAGGGTGGAAGCTCATGCACACCGCATCCGCATATTTAACGGCGTAACGGTAATCTTTCCTGTATTCTGCCCCTGCTGCATGGCAGAAATCATCAACCAGTGAAAAACCATATTTCCGGGACAGATATTTCAGCTCTTCCCAGTTGCTCGGATTTCCTGCGTAGTCAACCGCGACAACCGCTTTCACGTTTTTATTTCTTTGCTTGTATTTTTTTAATTTATCTTCGAGCTTACCCGTATCGATCGTATAACCTGATTCATCAATATCCGCAAAGTCAGGCGTGGCACCTGCATATACCGCGCAGTTTGCGCTCGCCAGAAAAGTAACCGGTGAAGTAATAACAATATCGCCCTTCTTCCATCCGAGCGCAAGCGCTGTCAGATGCAGCGCCGCAGTTCCGCTTGAAACCGCTGAGCAGTATTTTGCGCCGAATTTATTTGCAAGGGCATTTTCGAATTCCTGAATTTTTGGACCCTGTGTGAGCCAGTCTGATTTCAGCACTTCGATGACTGACTTAATATCGTCTTTTCCGATATTCTGTCGTCCGTACGAATAGCTCTTTATTTTACTTCGCAATTTACTTGATGTTTAAATTTTCTGCCAGAAGTTTTTTCAAATCACCGACATTAAGCCACTGAGTGTTGGTATCGCTGCTGTAACGGAAATCAAGCTCACAGTATTTCCCTGTTTTCCTGTCGCTTTCCTTCCTGAATTTTTCAAAATCCCAGATGGGAGTGGAAGGAAGTATTACATAGTAATCTTCAAATTCAACAGTGTTAAGCGAATCGGTTTCCGTTATCATTTCCTCGTGGATTTTTTCGCCCGGCCTTATTCCAATAAAATTTATTTTGCATTCAGGAGCAATTGCCTTTGCAAGGTCTGTGATTTTGAAAGACGGGATTTTCGGGACAAACAATTCCCCGCCCCACATTCTTTCAAAGCATTTCAGTACAAAATCAACACCTTCCTGTAATGTAATATTAAATCTGGTCATCCTTTCGTCTGTCACGGGAAGCACACCTTCCTTTTTCTTTTTTAGGAAGAAAGGTATTACCGAGCCGCGACTACCCATAACATTTCCGTACCTTACAACGGAGAATTTTATATCGCGCGCTCCCTTGTAATTGTTTCCTGCAACGAAAAGTTTATCAGAGCAGAGTTTCGTCGCTCCGTAGAGATTAATAGGAGCTGCCGCCTTATCAGTGCTAAGGGCAATAACGTGGGACACGCCGGAATCAATAGATGTATTCACAACATTCTGGCCTCCGATAATATTTGTCTTTATCGCTTCGAAAGGATTGTATTCTGCGGCCGGTACCTGCTTAAGTGCTGCAGCGTGAACTACCACGTTCACATCTTCCATCGCTCTTTTTAATCTTGCCTCATCCCGAACATCTCCTATAAAGAATCTCAGCCTATCTCTGTAAGGACTGAACATTTCCGACTCCTGCATTTCGAACTGCTTGAGCTCATCCCGGCTGTACACAATTATTCTTTCAGGTTTGTACTTTTCGAATACAGTCTGAATGAACTTTTTCCCGAAAGAACCTGAACCCCCGGTAACCAGAATCACTTTATTGTTTAACATTAATAATATTTTTAAATTATTAAATGATTATTCTATTTTATAAACTCTGCTATGCACTTTACCACATATTCAATCTGCTCTTTTGTCAGTTCAGGGTAAATGGGCAGAGCAATCGAATGGTCAGCAGCAAATTCGGAAACCGAAAAACAGGTTTTTTCGAATCGCGGTTTTAAATCCGCAAAGCATTCCTGCTTGTGAAATGGAACGGGATAATAAATTTCCGTACCTATTTCTTTTTCCGTGAGATGTTTTCTAAGTTCATCACGCTTTTCAACCCTGATAACATACTGGTTATAAATGTGATAATTTTTATGTCCGGTTTCTTTATAGACTGCTTTGGGCAGAAGGATTTTTTCTGTAGAATTTAATTCGATTTTTCCTTCTTTGCTAGCGAGGCCCGATTCTATGAAAAGCCCGGAATAAAGCTCGGCATTCTGCCTGCGTCTTTCGGACCAGCTGTCGAGGTGAGGAAGCTTTACGCTTAACACGCCTGCCTGAATCGCATCGAGCCTGAAATTGCCGCCGATTATTTTATGGTAATATTTCGGTTTGCCGCCGTGTACTCTCATTATTCTCAACTTTTCACCGAGCGCATCATCGTTGGTTGTCACAAGTCCGCCGTCTCCGAAGCATCCAAGGTTCTTGCTGGGGAAGAATGAGAAGCATCCGATATCTCCGAGCGTTCCGACTTTCCGTCCGTCTTTGTACTGCACACCAATTGCCTGAGCGCCGTCTTCAATTACTTTAAGGCTGTGTTTTTTTGCAATCGCATTGATTTCATCCATTTCTGCGGACTGTCCGTATAAATGAACCGGTATAATTGCTTTTGTCTTTTTTGTAATTAATCCTTCTATTTCTTTTGGATTAATGTTGAATGTTACCGGGTCAGAATCAACAAAAACCGGAATCGCATTCAATCTCGATACGACCCCTGCTGTTGCAAAGAATGAATAAGTGGGAACTATAATTTCATCACCTGGTTTTATATCGATTGCCATTAAAGCTATAAGAAGTGCATCCGTACCCGAAGAAACCCCGATAGCATATTTGCATCCTATATATTCACACATGGCTTTTTCTAATTTTTCGACTTCGGGTCCGAGTATGAAATACTGTGATTCGGCGGTTTTTATTAATGCTTCGTCCAGTTCGGTTTTTAAACTTCTGTATTGTGCTTTTAAATCTAATAAAGGAACCTTCATTTTAAATTAATTTTATTATTCAGAAAATATTGAATTAAATTTCTACAACCATTTTATTTTCCAGTTTATATTTTTTATTCGATTTTTCGCAGAAAGCAAATCCGTCCTTATCGAAGGTAAGTTTTCTTCCGGCTTCGCTAAGCCAGCCAACAATTCTGGCGGGATTGCCAACGACAAGCGCAAAGTCAGGTATATCCTTTGTAACTACCGCACCTGCACCAACAAATGCAAACCTACCGATTGTGTGACCGCATACTATTGTGCTGTTTGCTCCGAGCGATGCACCTTCCTTAACCAGGGTTTTTTTGTAAAACTCAGCACCTACCTGGGGGTATTTGCTTCTCGGGTCAATAATATTTGTAAACACCATCGAAGGACCGCAGAATACATAGTCTTCAAGTTCAACACCTTCGTAAACGGAAACGTTATTTTGTATCTTAACAAAATTTCCGATTTTTACATTATTGCCTACATTTACGTTCTGCCCCAGAACGCATTTCTTTCCTATTTTAGAGCCTGACTGAACGTGGGAGAAATGCCAGATTTTTGTTCCTTCACCTATTTCGACATTATCATCCACAACAGCGAACTGATTTATATAATAATCCATAATCACAGAGATTTATTTATTTGTTTATGAGTATTAATTTATTATTCATTTAACCTGCTTTGGGCAGTTTCCAGAACTTCGAGTACTTCCTTTGCGTGCACACCGTCCGTTCTTGGAGTTTTATCATTAATTATGCAGTCAAAGAAATGCATCTGTTCCTCTTCGAGAGGAGCTTTTTCGGGAAAAGTGATAACCTCATATTCGGATTCGAATTTTTCAGGTTCTCCGTTTACAATGTTAAATCCCTTTTTATAATATTTCAGCTTTTCGGTTTTTAAGCTGTCTTCGAAAACAAGCATACCCTTATCACCTATGACAACAAGCCGCTGTTCCTTGAATGGATGAAGCCAGCTCACAAATATGTGAGCGTGAACATTCCCGGGATATTTCATATAAGTCAGTGTTGTATCTTCAATATTCTGCTGAACAAATGCGGCTCCCTTTGCTCCTATATATTCAGGCACACTCCCTGTAAGGAACTGAATTATTGATATATCATGCGGTGCAAAACTCCATAATATATTTTCCTCGCTTCTTATCGTTCCGAGGTTAAGCCTGTTGCTGTATATATATTGAAGCTTTCCTATTTCCCCGCTGTCGATTTTTTCCTTCATGGTAAGAAGGGCAGGGTGATATAAAAGAACATGTCCCACCATCAGCTTCAGATTTTTTTCCACGGATATTCTTACAAGTTCCACTGCTTCCTTAGAAAGTAATGTAATGGGCTTTTCTACCAGTACATTTTTTCCCGCCAGAAGGCATTCTTTTGCAATATCAAAGTGCGTTTCTGCAGAAGAGGAAACAATCACTGCATTTACTTCGGAATTATCGGTGATATCCCTGATGTTGTTTGTAAATTTTATTTTCTCTGAAATCCGCTGAACCTTCTCCTGAGCTGAAGTATCCGTGTCGCACACTGATATTAAATTCTTCCCGAGAATTTTATAAGCAGTCCTGACATGATTCAGTCCCCATTTCCCGCAACCAATTACCGCAAGTTTAATTTTCAATTTTTATAGTTGGTTTATTATTTTTTTTAAAATTAGTATCCGCGTTTCATTACTTTTCTGAAATCAGAATCCATCATTATTTTCACCAGTTCTTTAAATTTCACTTTGGGTTTCCATCCCAGTTTCCGTTTTGCCTTGGAAGCATCACCTATCAGTAAATCAACTTCAGTAGGCCTGTAATATCCCCTGTCAACTTCGACAACAGTATCGCCGGGTTTCGGGACAATTAATTTTTTATCTTTAACAAGTTCCGTCTTCCTGATTTTACTGATTATTCCCTTTTCATTTTCGTTTTTTCCTTTCCATTCAAGCTCTATTCCGATTTCATCGAATGCAAGTTCAGAAAATTCCCTGACTGTATGAGTTTCTCCTGTGGCCAGAACAAAGTCTTCAGGTTCTTTCTGCTGAAGCATCTTCCACATTCCTTCGCAGTATTCGGGCGCATATCCCCAGTCACGTTTCGCATTCAGGTTTCCAAGAAGCAGTTTTTTCTGGAATCCGAGCGCTATTCTGGCTGCAGCTCTTGAGATTTTTCTGGTTACAAATGTTTCTCCTCTTCTCGGGGATTCGTGATTGAAGAGAATCCCGTTGCAGGCATACAGATTATAAGCCTCCCTGTAATTTATGACTATCCAGTAACCGTAAATTTTTGCAACTCCATAGGGGCTTCGCGGATAGAATGGCGTTTTTTCTGACTGAGGTATTTCCTGAATTTTTCCGAATAACTCGCTTGTCGAAGCCTGGTAAAATTTTGTCTTGATTCCGGTTTCCCTTATTGCATCCAGGAATCTGAGTGTTCCCATAGCATCAACTTCAGCTGTATATTCCGGTATCTCAAAAGATACTTTCACGTGACTTTGTGCTGCAAGATTATAAATTTCGTCGGGCATTGTTTTTTCTATAAGCCTGTTCAAATTACTGGTATCAGTAACGTCTCCGTAGTGAAGAAAAAGTTTTCTGTTCAGAATTTTTGAATCATTATACAGATGGTCGATTCTTCCTGTATTAAATGAACTGCTTCTCCTGATAATACCGTGAACTTCATATCCTTTTTTAATAAGGATTTCAGTGAGATAACTGCCGTCCTGCCCGGTAATTCCGGTTATCATTGCAATTTTCTTTTTCATTTTAATAATTTTAAAAATTTTTGGGTATAGCTCCGCTTATTTACTCACAAATTGTGAAAAATTACGCAATAATCTAAATTTATTATAAATTTAGACGACTTTTAATATAATTTTAATCGAAGTTTTTATCAATATAAAAAACATACAAATAAAAACCGGAACATTTACAATAATTATAAGTTAAAATATATATTTATTATGCTTTATAAATCTTCTTGCTCGTGAAATTACCAAATGCATTTCTAGTATCTACAATAATTTTTGAATTCCTGAGAATATAACCGTAATCATAATAAGAGTGATCTGTCGACAATAAAACTACATCATACTTAGCCAGACTTGTTTTTGTAATTTTAATAGATTTCTTGTTAAATGTATATTTCCTCAGCTTTGGAATTTCGGTTACATAATCATCGTTATAATCCACTTTTGCTCCTTTATCCTGCAACAGTTCAATTAGCTTAAGTGACGGGGATTCCCTAATATCGTCTATATCTCTTTTGTAAGCGAGACCCAGTATCAGAATTTTTGCTCCGTTAATGTGTTTGAAATTTGTATTAAGTGCAAACATTACTTTTTCAACCACATAATAAGGCATAGAGGTATTTACTTCACCTGCAAGCTCAATAAACTTTGTTGATATTTCATATTCACGTGCTTTCCAGGTCAGGTAAAACGGGTCGATGGGAATGCAATGGCCGCCGAGCCCCGGTCCCGGATAAAACGGGGTAAAACCGAAAGGCTTTGTCGAGGCAGCTCTTATTACCTCCCATATATCAATTTCCATCCTGTCAAAAACTGTTTTCAGTTCGTTTACAAGCGCAATGTTAATCGAACGGTAAATATTTTCCAGAAGCTTGGTTGCTTCTGCTGCTCTTGCATTGGATACCGGAACGACTTTTTCAATTACCTTGCTGTAAACTTTAACTCCTATTTTGGTGCATTTATCGGTAACACCGCCGACAACTTTGGGTATGGTCGAAGTGGAATAAACCGGGTTATTTGGGTCTTCTCTTTCAGGAGAGAAACACAGGTAAAAATCTTTTCCTATCCTGTATCCTGTTTTTTCGAGAATTCCGAGTATGTCTTCATCTGTCGTGCCGGGATATGTTGTGCTTTCCAGAGAAATCAACTGCCCTTTCCTCATATACTTTGCGATTTCTTTTGTGGAATTTAGCACATAACTTAAATCCGGCTCCCTGTTTGCATTCAATGGTGTAGGAACACAGATTATTACTACATCTGTTTCTTTTATTCTTGAGAAATCCGTAGTCGCAGTAAATGTTTTCTTGTTTACTTCTTTTCTTATTTTTTCGGAAGGTATATGCTTAATATAAGATTTTTTCTCTTTGTTTATTTTCCTTACTTTTTCCGCATCAAGGTCAAATCCGAGTACTTTAATGTTCTTTAAAGAAAATTCAAGCGCAAGAGGCAGTCCCACATAACCCAATCCGATTATGCCGACTTTGAATTTGTTTTGCTTAATTTTTTCAGTTAATTCCATAAGAATTTAATATAATTTAATGATAGGTATTTTTCACAGACCTGAGAAGTTTGATTTCAGAATTGCTCAGCTGCACGCTGAATGTAGAATTCAATTCTGTTATATTTACAATCAATTTATAATTCCCCCGTAATTCTTTAATATACCCGGTTAATCCTCTGAATACTCCACCGGTAATTTCGACCAAATCCCCTTCCGTCACCGCGTTTTCCTCGAGCCTGATTTTTTCAGGAGCCTGAAGCGAAAGCTTAATATTTTTGATTTCACTCTCCGTAATTTCAGCAGGCTTTTTCTGGTACATCAGATATCTCAAAGCGCCGTAAGTATTCGAAATTGCCCTAATTCTTTCCTCCCTGCCGGTATTAACAAATACATAACCGGGAAACAAAGGAACATCAAGTTTTTTTTTCCTGTCAGACCAGTATCGAACAGTCTGAACCAAAGGCAGAAACGCCTCGATATCCTTTCGTAAAATCTGCTCATAAACCTTCTTTTCATTCTTTGGTCTGGTTTGTATAACGTGCCATTTTTTTACATAATCCAAAATAACATAAACCGTTTTAACTTGATAATAAAATTATTTAATCAAAATAGCTTTTTAAGAACTTCTGCACTATATATGCAGAAAGTATCATTAGAAAAATATACAATAAAATCAGCTGGAAAAAATTTTTACTTATCTTGTATGAAAATATTTTGCCTCTCCACCCGCATGACTGGCAGAAATAAGGACTGAGTTTAATTTTCTTAAGAATTTTTTCTGCCGCATTCCTGGTCCTGCTTCTCCTTAAAGCCGCTATTTTTCCGCAGTTCGGACACCGTGCAAGCTGGACATTTTTTCTTATAAATAATCTTAAATTCAATTTTTAATTATATTATGATTTCTTTATCTGTTTGCTTCTTCTCTTGTCCATACCATCCGGTTTGGAATAGTAATAATAATAATTGTAATAATAGCCGTAAGCGCTTTTCAGGCTGAAGTTGTTAAGTACCGAACCGAGAAACTTGTGGTTGTCAATATTCACAATCCTTCCGTAAGTCTTTAGGAATGCGTCCATCGGTGTCTTGTTGGCCTGAACAATTAATATAGTACCGTCGGATATCCTGGACAGAATTTCCGGATCCGTTACGGAAATAAATGGAGGCGAATCAAGTATAACGATATCATAAAGTCCCCTCAGCTTTTCGAGGAAATCCGACATCTGCTTTGAACCGAGAAGTTCAGAAGGATTCGGAGGTATTGTACCGCTTGTTATAAAAGAAAGATTCTGAAGCTTTGTCGGGCGTATAATATCCTCGAGTGTAACGTTTGAGAATAAATAATCACTTAGCCCGGGAAACCTCTCTGATTTGAACACAGAGTGAATTCTTGGTTTTCTCAAATCACAGTCCAGAAGCAGTACTTTTTTATCCGCAAGAGCAAAACTGCCTGAAAGATTTATTGCAACTGTTGTTTTGCCTTCGCCCGGGACAGAACTTGTAACAAGTATAATTTTCAGTTCAGTTTCCAGCTTTGAATACATCACCCTTGTCCTCAGAGCTTTGAAAGATTCCGAAGCTGATGCATTCGGCTTGTTCGCTACTATAAACTCAAGCTGCGATGATCCAAGCTCGCTTAGTTCTTCTATGGAAGGAACCCAGGTAAGTACGGAAACGCCTTTAGATTCAATTTCCTCCGGATTCTTTATTGTTCTGTCAAGATAATTTCTCAGGAAGGCAAAACCAACGCCAAGTAAAAGACCCAGAGCTGAGCCGATTGATATTATCAGTGTTCTGTTTGGCTTAGCCGGCTTTAACGGCTGTATCGCTTTATCAATAATATTCACATTGCCAAGCTGCGCTCTTTCGTTCACAAGCGCCTCCTGATATTTTTCTTCCAGAGCAAGAAAAAGCTTTTCATTTGATTTTCTTGACCTTTCGAGCCTTGCCAGTTCAATGCTTTGTGATGGAATTTTTGCAAAATCTCTTTCGTACTTTGAAAGCAGGTTTGAAAGTGAAGCCGTCCTCGCCTTGACCGACTGAAGGTCGATTCCCGCCTCTATGAACTTCTGGTATATGTTCGATTTTTCCGAAGGCGTGTTTGCTGTCAACCCCGCCCTTATCAGTTTAATTCTCTCATCGTATTCGGTTTTCAAAGGAATAATTTTCTTGTCAAATTCCGCTCTGACTTTTTCTATAAGCTTCGGATCGGAAGAAATTGTCAGCTCGAGGCTTTTCTGAATTTCAAGCTCTGCTATTTTCTTCTCCAGCTCGGCAACATAAGGCTGGTTTATTTGACCTTCGATGTAATTCGGAACACTTTTATCTATTTTTTCAAGCTCGCGCTTTATTTCGGAATATGCCCTGTCTTTTGTCTTTAAATCCACTTCGGCGGAGTTCTTCTGAGCTTCAAACGTGGAAATTTGCTCCACAAGCAGTTTTGCCTTGTCATCAAGAAAAATCACACCGCCTTTCTGCTGGTAATCCTGTAATGATGCCTCGGATGTGTTCAGGTCGTTTATCTTTTTACTCTTCTCCTCTTCAAGAAAATCCTTCATTGTTGTAAGTTCTCTTCTCGCATACTCGACACTGTATTTCAGGTACGTTTCGGCATATACGTTTGCAATCAGCTGAGTCTCGTAACTGGAAGGGCTTTGCACCTCTATCTCAGCTATATCGAGCCCCCTCTTTTGATTTATAGAAACAATTACCCCAAGTTCTTTAGTTATTGCAATAAGAGAGGCCGGATTCTGACTGCCTTCAGGGCTCCTGCTTCTTAAATAGTAAAACACGGATTTATCGCCTGATACTCTGAAACTGTCGAGCAGGGAATTCGCAACTTTTTCCCGTATCGTAAAACTCTTCATTATTTCAATTTCATTTGATATATACCTGTCTGTCTGGAAATCCTGAAATTCAGGAATGAGTTGTGCAGATAAAATGCTTCCCTGAGGCCTTACAATCTTTAAAGTGGTTGTGGTTTTGTAAATGTTAATGGAATTTATCACATATAAAATCGTCACAAGAACACTTGCAAAGAAAATCAAAATAATCGGAAGAATATTATTTCTTATTACATTCAGGTATTCTTTCAGATTATTTGACTGCATATGCACTGTAGAGAACGGCTTGCCCTGAGAATCGACGTTTTTTTTAAAATTCGGATTCAAAAATCAGTATTTTTAGTTATTTAATTATTTCTGGTAATAGATACAGCTAAAATTGCCAGTGAAATCAAAACTGATGCAACCGATAATATTATTGTCATATTATCCTTAAAAAATAATTTCGGCTCACCCGGAAAAATCAGGATATCCCCGGGTTTCATTATAATGTTTCTGGTTTTTTTGAACATCACCTTATCCAGCCAGAAAATATCATTGTAATCAATCTTTATCATCTCATCTTCAGTAATGTTAAGAGTATCGTTTTTAGGTCTGAATAGCCTGATGTTTTCCAGTTTTGCGTCTACCGTCGGTCCCCCGGCATAGGAAATTAAATCAACAAGAGATGAACCTTGAGGTATGATATATTTACCCGGATATTTGACATATCCCCACACACTGACTTCGATATTCACTTTATCTTTTTCACCGTAATTAAAAAACCCTCCCGTCTGAGAATATGTCTGTGGAGTTCCTACCCTTTCTTTATCCTGAGAATTGGTTATTCCCGTCAAAAAGAATAAAAAACAAAATAAAAAAGTATAATAAATTTTGTTCAAATCCGTAATTAATTTAATTTTAAATATATTATTTTATTACCTAAAACTAAATGATAAAATAATTGTTTAACGGCATAAAAACCCTTGTTTTCGCGTTTTTCCTTATTTAATGACCACCACTTTTAGAAGGTGTTGCGTTCCACAATTTTAGCATTAAAATTGCCCCTATCAAAGAAAATCCAATCATGCTCGGTCCCCAGGATCCCCAGCCGAAATTATCCAGCAACCAGCCTACGCCTATACCAACCGCTGCACCGCCAAGGTACTGCATTCCGTCAAACATTCCGGTAGCTGTTGCCGCAGCCCTTTTTCCCCCGAAATCCATAGATGCCGTTCCCGAAAGCATCGAGTGCACCATACTGATTGCAGCTGAATTCACAATGAATGCTATAATAATCAGATTTAAATCCTTTGATACCCAGATAATTGCCAGGCAAATAATCTGGAAAAAATAACCGATAAATGCTACTGGAGGCCTTCTCGATTTGAAAAACCAATCAGAGGCAGTACCGGCTATAAACGCACCGGCAATTCCCGCTAGTACAACTCCTAATGCTCCTTTTTGAAAGACACTTGAATCAAGCGCGAGCTGCTGGTATTCCTGCATATATCTCGGAAACCATTGTTCGAATCCGTGTCTTACAAAGCCCGTACAAAACTCTGCAATAGCAATTGTAATTGTTATCGGATTAGAAAAAACCTTCTTGAAAACGTATTTAAATGTAATTGCTTCCGTATCCCCGCTCGTTGCATCCTGCGTATCGAGAACGGGAAATCCTAAATCTTCCGGAGAATCCTTTACAAAAAGGAATGTAGCAAATGACATCAGGGCAATAATAACTGCGGGAAGAAAGAATACCCATTGCCAGGGAAGTACTGTAACCGCAAAACCGCCAAGAATAAAAATCAACGCTCTTCCGCTCTGAATCATCGAACCGAAAATTGCCGAAAACACACCTCTCTCCCTTATATGGAACCAGGCAGAATTTACTTTTATAAGGGAAAGCGCACTGTAAGACTGGAAGTAAGCATTCAAAGCCCATATACTTGCAAAATAACTAAGCAAAAAAGTACCCGTTCCCAGAAAGCCTAAATATGCACCCAGTCCGAACAGTATATTAAAAATTACTGTTCCGATTGACCCGATCAGCATAGCTTTTCTTCCTCCGATTCTGTCTGCAAGCGGTCCGTTAAACAAAGCTGAAATGCCATAGATGGTAAGCGCTGCTGTTATAATCGTTCCGATAGTAGTCTTGTCCCATCCGTAATTATCGGAAAGGGATTTATTTGCAAAAGAAAGATTATATCTGCCCATATACATAGTTGCATATGTCACACCCAGCGTAAGCCAGTTCAGGGCCCTTCTTTTTCTGAAAGCCATTGAATGAACCGGTTTTGAATTAATTTCGCTCATTTATTTTTTATTTAGTTATATGAATAGCTAGCCAGATGCACTTTGGTTCAGCAGAAGTAAATTTTACCCTGTGCTTTTTTCCGGCAGGTATTAAAATAAAATCACCTTTACTTAGTTTTACTCTTTCCCCTTCTTCGAAGGCCAGTTCGGATTCCCCTTGAAGAAGAAGAACAAATTCGTCTTTGTCTTCCTCTAACCAGATTCCTTCTTCCGTAGATTGTCCGGCAGAAATTATTTTCTCTACAAGACAGTTTTCATTTTTGTATAAACCTAAAAACATCTCTTCTTTAAAATCCGAAATATCATCAGTACAAAATATGTTCCCTGTTTTCATATTACTCCTTAACCGCAAATATTCCCAGCCATTCGGATTTATATCTCTTGTCCACAATCCTGAAATTATTTTTTCTGAGTGAAACTGAAATTTTATCGTCTTCTTCGGCAAGCACCCCTGAAATAAAAAGCTTTCCGCCGCTCTTAAGCTTCTTGTATATATTGCCGAGGTTCTTTTCTATTACATTCCTTAAAATATTTGCATATACTACATCAAAATTCTTTTCCTTAATCTGATAAATGTCTTTCCTGTATAATCTGATTTTGTTTTCCGCCTTGTTGATTTTCAGGTATTCCCTTGCATTTTCAATCGAGTCTTCATCAATATCTATTGCCACTGCTTTTTTAATTCCCTGCTTGACCGCTGCAATTGCAAGAACCGCCGTTCCGCAGCCGTAATCAAGCGCGTATTTATCTTCCGTATCCCTGAAGTCGCACATCAGCTCAAGAACGAGCTGCGTCGTTTCATTATGTCCCGTGCCGAATGACATTTTCGGGTCGATTTCAATCAATATCCGGTTTTTGAATTTATTTACAGACTTCTTCAGCCAGGACGGGTAAACTATAATTTCTTTTTTTATGAATACGGGTTTTATTGATTTTTTCCAGTTCCTGTCCCAGTCCTGATTCACAAGCATTTTAAGTATGAGAGTCTTCTTATCTGCAAGTTTCTTTGATAACAATTCCCTTGTTACCGTATCAACATTATTTTTTTCTTTTTCGGAGAAGTAAACAACTATTGAATTTTCAGTTTCGAGGATATTATGAATTCCCGAAAGGTATAATACTTCAAATATTTTTTCGTAATTCTTTCCGTCAAACCTGACTTCCAGTTCGAAATAATTTTTATCCATATATTTTTCCCGCCGCTGAATCCAAAGTGTTTTTCATAAGCATTGCAATGGTCATAAGCCCTACACCTCCCGGTACCGGTGTTATTTTCGAACATTTGCCGATGCACCCGTCATAGTCAACATCTCCGACGAGCCGGGAACCGGATTTCTTCGAAGCATCAGGAATCCTGTTTATTCCTACATCAATTATCACGGTGTCCTTTTTTATCATATCTGACGTAACAAAATGAGGTTTGCCTATCGCCGCAATCAGAATATCCGCTTTAAGTGTATGCTCTTTTATATCTTTTGTGAAACTGTTGCAGACGGTTACGGTCGAGTTAAGCGATTTCTGTATAAAAAGATTTGCCACCGGCTTGCCGACAATGTTGCTCCTGCCGATAACAACTACATTTTTCCCCTTTGTTTCAATTCCGCTTCTTTTAATCATTTCAACCACGCCTAACGGCGTGCACGGAATAAAGCATTTTGAACCTATAATGAGCCTTCCTATATTCTGCGGATGAAATCCGTCAACGTCCTTTTTATAATTAATTGATTCGATTATTTTCTCTTCATTGATATGCCCGGGAACCGGAAGCTGTACCAGAATTCCGTGTATGCTTTTATCTTCATTATAACCGGATATCAACTCCAGTACTTCGCTTTCTGAAGTGCTTTCGGGAAGTGCATTTGTTACCGAGTAAAAGCCCAGTTCCTCGCAGGCCTTTCCTTTGCTCTTAACATACGTAACCGAAGCGGGATTTTCCCCTACAAGTATAAAAGCAAGACCCGGTGTTATATTTCGTTTATTCTTTAAATTTATTACTTCCTTTTTTATCTCCTCCTTGATTTGTGCAGAAATTATTTTTCCATCGATAATTTTTTCTTCGCTCATCTAATATGTTTTAAAATTTTTATTATCTTTCTACGGCTCCGAATTCATCACGGATAAATGCATCGGCGTATCCACCCTGTCTGGCTCTCATCAGCATTTCCCTTGCCGCTTCGATATCGCTGTACTCCCCGATTAGAATCCTGTACAAGCCTTCTGGTGTCAGCTTAACAAAAACATCTACTTTCAGCCTCTCCCTTGCTTCCCTGGTGAAATAATCCGCATTATCCCTGTTTACAAATGCTCCAATCTGAACGCTCATCGGACTTGTTTTTATTTTTGGAATTCGCTTGTAAACCGTGTCTGTTTTTTTGAATATTGCCTTTCCGTATGTATCCTCTTCCGCGCACTGCTCATCTCCGCAGCAGGACGAAAAGAAAATAGGAAGACTGAATAGTCCTGACAGAATAAAAACTATGGATATTTTTTTAAGCATGTTATATAACCCCTTATTATATGAATTCAATTATCTGAATTATTAATTAAATTTTATATTTTTTATGAATGCCTTGTCGAAGCCCTTTGTCTTGACAACGTAGAGGTATTCCTCGGCAGATTTCGCATCGGAGTATGAACCAACCGTGACAACAAAGACTCCGCCTGCCTTTCTTATATCTACTTCACGGGACAACTTGTCCTTAGCGGTTGCTGCAAAAGTTTCGGCATGGTCACGGCTCGAAAATGCGGCAAGCTGAATCACAAGCATCAGCCTGACTTTTTCCATTTCCCTCTGCTCCTTTATAGTGGTATCGGTAGTTATTGTTATTGTATCCCTTACAACTACAATATCATCCTCGTCATAGACATCCGAAGAGCAGGCATAAAACAAAAATGAAAAAATTACCGAAACCGGAATAACGAAATAAATAATTTTTTTAATCATCTTGTTGTTAAATTGAATTATCTTAGATAGTTTTCTAAAAATTTAATTTTCTCCTTAAATACCCTTATCTGATTCGATACCTTGCTGAAACCGTGACCTTCATCTTCCAGTAAAATATAATCAACGTGCTTGCCCATATTCCTCAGCTTGCTCACAATCTGCTCCGACTCCGCCTGTACTACCCTCGGGTCCTGCCTTCCCTGAATCACGAGCAGCGGACATTTTATGTTATCCACAAAATTTATCGGTGACCTTTCTTTCAGCAGTTCTATGTCTTTGTCCGGATTCCCGACAAGACTGTCAGTGCTGTTTTTCCAGTGCTCGGGAACCGACCTCAAAAATGTAAACAGATTCGAAGGTCCGAATATATCAACTGCGCACTTCCAGATTTCGGGTGCTTTCGTTATGCAGGTCAACACCATAAATCCGCCAAAGCTTCCTCCGGCTATTCCGATTTTATTTTTATCCACATAACCTGATTTTTTCAGGCATTCAACACCGTAAAGAACATCCTGAAATTCTCCGCCGCCCCAGTCCTTGTATATCAGCTTCTGAAAATCCTTGCCGTATCCTGTGCTTCCCCTGAAGTTCGGTGCCAGCACTATGAATCCCGCATTTGCCATTACCTGAACATACTTGTTGAAATTATGTATCTCCTGCCATTCGGGTCCGCCGTGAGGCCATAAAATTGCCGGATTCCTGCCGTCTTTTTTCAGACCCTTCGGCACAAATAAAAGAGCATGAATCTTAAGCCCGTCGAATGATTTATAAAATACATCAACCGGCTTTGTAAAAGAATCTTTTGTCACTCCGCCCGTTACGGAAAAAGTTCTCTGGTTTATTTTTTCGGAGCGGAAATCGTACGTAAAAATATCGGCAGGATTAAGAGGACTGTCACAAATGTATACCAGTCTTTTGCTGTCTTTCGTAAAATCGAAAGAAGAATAATTTCCCTTCGGAAGCTTCAGCTTCCTTACTTTTCCTGTCCCGAGATTTTTTAGCTTTACATTATTGCTGCCGTTTTCATTTACAGTATAAATGAGACGGTTAAAATTCCTGGAAAACTCGAAATTTGTAATATCCCAGTTTTCCGTTAAAAACCATTCCGATTTCCTGCTTTTAATATCATAAAACTTTATTCCCTTAAAATTCCTTCCTTCATCGGAAAGATAATAAAAGCCCGTGCATTTCCTGTTGAATTTCGTATAAGCATTAAAAATATCGTCGCCGGGATTGTTTTTGGTTACATTTTCCATTACTCCCGACTTCCTGTCGAGCAGAAGTATATCCTGGCTTATATTGCCATAGTGCACAATAAAAGTTATGTATCTTTCATTACTGCTCCAGGATTCCGATTCAACCGGAAACTCATCTTCAAAAGACCTTACCAGTTCGTTTTTCCCGGTCTTTAGGTCTTTTATGTAAACATCGAAATTATATTTCAGCCTTTTATTGGTTGCAAATAAAAATTTCGTCCCTTTTTTATTGTATACGCTGAAAAAACTCTGTGAATCTTCGAACTCTCCTGTTAAATGTTCGATTTCCCCTTCCTTCGTCTTTAACCTGAAGATTCTGTAATTCTCATCACCTTTTTTGTCACTCAAAAACAGTAGTTCGCTTTTTACCGGATTGTGTAATACAGATTTAATTGCATCTCCCCATACTGAGATTTGTTCCGGGCAACCGGAAAAAGTCGAAACCTTCCATATTTGCGGCAGCCCTGTCGTATTAGTAATGTAATATATGTACTTATCATCGTTCGATATCGAAAAACCACCGATTGTCCTGATGGAAAAAAACTTTTCGACAGGGATTTTCTTTATTTTCGAATTTATATTGCTCATAGCCTTAATATATTTAAACTATGGCTTTAAATACTGCATTTAAAATAACAATATTATTGAATATTGTCAAAAGATTATTACATGTGTAAAATAATGTTTTTTTTGAATACATATTAGTCTAAATACTTGTCTTCTGATGATTTTTTTGTAACACTTTTTATTCAAAAAATAATTAGCTATATTTATTTTTTACAAAATTATGAAAAAACTTACAAGATTACTTAATATCTACCTGAAAGATTATAATGAAAGCGAACTGAACGAAAAAATTAATTCGATTATCTCGAAAAATCTGACAGGAGAAGAAAAACTCGAAGCCATTAAATTTGCCGTATCGGCAATAGACCTCACAACACTCGAAGGAAGCGATACAAAGGAAAAAGTGGCAAGTATGTGCAAAAAAGCTGTTACACCGCTGGTGGGCGAAAAAAACTTTCCCCACTGCGCAGCAGTCTGCGTTTATCCGGTTTTTGTAAAGACGGCAAAGAAGGCAGTGAAAGGCAGCAAGGTGAATGTAGCATCGGTTGCAACAGCATTTCCGTCGGGACAGTTTCCGCTTAAACTTAAACTTGCCGATGTGAAATATTGCATAGAAGAAGGCGCAAATGAAATCGATATGGTGATTTCACGCGGAGAGTTTTTATCTGGAAATTATGAATATGTATTCGATGAAATAAAAAAGACCAAAAAAGTCTGCATAACGACTAAAAAGAAAAAACACGCACACCTGAAAGTAATACTCGAAACAGGCGAACTCGGCTCTCTTGAAAACGTCCGCAAGGCAAGCTTCATAGCAATGTTTGCAGGGGCGGATTTCATTAAAACATCAACGGGAAAAATATCCGTAGCGGCAACACTGCCTGTTGCATATGTTATGTGCGAAGCTATAAATGAATTTTATGAAATAACTGGAATCAAAATCGGCTTCAAAGCCGCAGGCGGAATAAGAACTGCAAAGGATGCAATCGAATATATTCTCCTTGTAAAAGAAATTCTGGGTGAAGAATGGCTGACACCTGATTTATTCAGAATAGGCGCATCATCACTGCTGAATGATTTGCTGAAAGAATATAATTCTTTAAATTCAAAATCATAAGCTCTGGATTCTCTACAATAAAAATCCCTGAGTATCTGAAGAAAATTTTCGGATTATTGTATTCTTGTCGGTTAAATTAATTTCTCGATGCAAGATCAACTATTACCTGTATATTATTTTTTAATACAGAAATAATTGCATCGCACGCTCCTGAATTAGGATAAAAATCAATTATTACATCTCCATTACCGGAAGTTAATTTTATTAAACCTGATTTTGGATATTTGCAATCTCCATAAATCATAATTGGTTTAGTATTATCAAAAATATTGTAGCTATAAGAAACACCGGAATTTATAATCGTTCCGCTTCCTGTTATTGTGAATATATCATCGGATAAATTACTTAATGACCCGGTGTTGGCATTTACACTTAAATTTAAGATTGCATTTCCGTTACTACCGTTGTCTCTATAGAAGTTATTATTCATTACATATGTAACTTTGTAATTCAGTGAATCTAATTTTTTTCCCCCTATATCATCATCTCCTGAAATTTTCAAGTAGCTGGTATCGTTTACATTGTTGGTTTTGTAAATCCGAAAATCTGTAAATGTGATTTTACCGGCAATGGAGTCAGAACTGACATTTGTATAATAATTAATGACGTATTTTCCGCTTATTCTTACAGAATCAACATTTGATATGCATGGAGCGGATCCGTAATCTACTGTTATTTTTTTAGACTGATTATCTAAAGTAACAGTAGGGCATGCAGAAACAGGCAAAGGTTGATTTCTATATACTAATATCATATATGTGCAGGCTTGTGAGCATATTTTCTCAATTTCACATCCTACTTTAATTGTACTTGATTCAACCTCAACATTTGGCGTGATTATACCGGTATTTACAGTGTTATTATCATCACTGCAAGATAAATTCAATAAAGATAATAGAACAAATAAATAAATAATGTTCTTCATAACATTCTCCTCTAATTGATTGTTATTTGTTTAAATGTAACAAAATTTTTATTAATAATAAGTATCATTTTCTTCGTATCAGTAAATCCATCCGTAACAAGCCTGTAGAAGTACACTCCGCTTGGGTATTGGGAGCCATTCCAGTTTACTTCATAAGTTCCCGCAGACTGCTTTTCGTTAACTAAAGACTCTATTTCTTTACCGAGAATATCAAAAACCTTAAGTGAAATAAATTTGTTATTTGCTATTTGGTATTTGATATTTGTAGCCGGATTAAAAGGATTGGGATAGTTCTGGGAAAGAGAGAAGTAATTTGGAATAGAAGAAGTAATATTTTGAATTCCAATTAATTCGGAAAGAGGACGTCTAATAACTGATCCACCCCAAGTTCCTGTAAAAATATAATTATTTGAAATCAATAAGGTCTAACTGGTAGCTAAGAATTATATATGGGGGGGAGAATTCAAAATAGAAAATAATATTAATGCTTATATAACATATAATAATTATAATAATATTGCTTATTTATCATAAAATAATTATATTTGTTAAAAAATATGGTAAAAAGACATATAGCAAACAGAATTTCCGATAAATTATTCAAAGGGAAAGCAATTTTAATTTTCGGACCACGTCAAAGCGGGAAAACCACACTTGTGAAATCTATTTTAAAAGATATTACAAAAGATATTTTGTTTATAAATGGAGATGAATTCAGCGATAGGGAAGCTTTATCAAAACCAAATGTTAATAAATTAAAATCATTATTTGGAAAAAAGGAAATTGTTTTCATCGATGAGGCACAAAAATTTCCGGAAATCGGAAATGCAATAAAAATTATCGTTGACAAATTGAGTTCAGTTCAGGTTATTGCTACAGGGTCATCATCCTTTGAACTTGCAAACAAATTAAACGAACCTTTAACAGGAAGGAAATATGAATTTCTACTTCTGCCTCTTTCTTTTTCTGAAATGGTAAATTATTCAAGTCTTTTTGAAGAACAAAAAAATCTTGAATTAAGATTGCTATACGGATACTATCCCGAGGTTGTTATGAAAAAAGATGAAAGTATGGATTTAATAAAAAACATTACAAATAGCTATTTATTTAAAGATATCTTTTCTCTGGAAGGTGTTAGGAATCACCTTTTACTTGAAAAACTTGTTAAAGCAATAGCCCTGCAGGTCGGTAGTGAAGTTTCTATAAATGAATTATCAAGACATTTAGGTGCAAATCATCAGACTGTAGAAAAATATTTAACTGTTCTTGAACAAGCTTTTGTTATATTTAAACTTTCTTCATACAGCGGGAATCTAAGAAATGAAATAAGAAAAGGAAAAAAATATTATTTTTATGATTGCGGGATAAGAAATGCAATTATAGGAAATTTTAATTTACTTGAAAATAGATATGATGTGGGTGCGTTATGGGAGAATTATCTAGTAAGCGAGAGAATGAAATATTTGTTGTTTAAAGGAAAAGATTGTCAAAAATTTTTCTGGAGAACTACACAACAACAGGAAATAGATTATATCGAAGAAATCTCAGGAGAAACCTTTTGTTATGAATTTAAATGGAATAAAAACTCAAAAGCTAAATTTTCAAAAACTTTTACAGAAAATTACAAACCAAAAAAAATAAGTCTGATTACTCCTGCAAACTATTATGAGTTTTTAACAAAAGAAGGATAATTACATTATTACCCGTTAAGCAAATCTTCCAAATCGTCTTCGCTGATTAGGATTTCGCGGCCTTTGGCACCCTGGTTCGGTCCGACTATTCCCGCAACTTCCATCTGGTCAACTATCCTCGCCGCCCTTGCATAGCCGAGCTTCAGGCGTCTCTGAAGAGTGGAAGTGGAGCATTGCTGAAGCTTGAGCACGAGGCGTGCGGCTTCTTCGAACATTTCGTCGCGGTCGCCGTCGTATGCGCCGCTGCCCATTCGTTTTTCTATAATGGATGGTAATAGATATGGTTTTGTAAATCCTTTTTGCTCGCCGATAAACTCTACAAGTTTTTCGCATTCCTCGGTCGAGATATATGCATTCTGTATCCTGATTGGCTTGGGATATGAGGATGAGAGATAAAGCATATCGCCGTTTCTCAATAGCTGGTCAGCACCCGAACCGTCGAGTATAGTGCGTGAATCGATTTTAGATGCAACCTGATATGCAATCCTCACGGGGAAGTTTGCTTTTATTACGCCCGTGATAACATCAACCGAAGGTCTCTGAGTAGCGAGTATCATATGAATTCCCACTGCGCGCGCCATCTGTGCAATACGCGTAATCGGCTCTTCTATGTCGCGCTTTGCCGTTATCATAAGGTCTGCAAGCTCATCAATAATCACAACAATATAAGGCATCTTCCTGTGGCGTATGGCTTCCGTGTTTTTCAGTTTGCCCATTGCATATTTTTCGTTGTATGCTTTGATATCTCGCACTCCTGCATTTGCAAGCTTGTCGTAGCGCTGTTCCATTTCGATTTCAACACTTTTCAAAACCGTTACTGCATTGGATGAACTTGTAACAATGCTTTCGTTTATATCCGTAGTTGTTGCAATGAAATGCTTTCTTAATTTTGAATAAAGGCTAAGTTCTATTTTCTTAGGGTCTATCATCACAAACTTCAAATCAGACGGATGCATTTTGTAAAGTAAACTTGCTATAATAGTATTTATACCTACACTTTTTCCCGAACCCGTAGCGCCTGCAATCAGCACGTGAGGCATTTTTGCAAGGTCATCGACAAAAATCTTTCCGTCAATAAGTTTCCCGAATGCGGCTGTTAATCTCTTCGTGCTCGATTTATATTCTTCCGATGCAATAACGGTTTTTATCCTTACAATCTGCGATTTACTGTTCGGGATTTCCACGCCCACCGTACCTTTTCCGGGCATAGGTATTATCATACGTATTCCTCTTGCTTTCAGAGCAAGTGCAATATCATCCTGAAGTGATTCTATTTTAGAAAGTTTTACTTCGGGAGAAGGAATAAGTTCATAAAGCGTAACAACAGGTCCCGGAGTTGCAAATACTTTTTCGATTTCAATTCCGAATTTAAGAAGTTTTTCCTGAAGGAGTTTTCCGTTCTGTGTAACTTCTTCATCGGAGATAAGCTCGAATTCTTCTTTTGTCGGTTCATCTAGCATATCAACCTGCGGATATTTATAATCATCAAGTGTTTCTTCTATAAAATCATCTTCCTGCTTATTATTGATTGAGTCAAGTTCATTTGAATTTTCGGGATTGATATCAGTTTCGGATATATCCTCTTTCTTCTCTTCCTTAATCAGCAGAGAATCAATTTCTTTATTTTCTCTTTTTTCTTTTTTCGGCTTTTGCTCTTCTTTCGGTTTTATTTCCTCAGCCGGCAATTCTACAGGAGGGGGGGGTGCGGGTTCAATTGTTTCTTTTTGCTTTATTTTCGCGGATTTTGAGTCGGGTCTTTTGATTTCTGTCTCTTTTATCAGCGGGTCTGCTTCGTCAAATTCTTTTAATGTTTTCAGCTTCAGTATGCGCTCGCGCTCTTTTTTCAACGCCTCTGCAATTTCGCTATCGAGCTGATTCACCGACTCTTCTATCTCGATTTTCTTTTCTTCTTTAACTTTTAAATCTTCTTTTTCTTTTTTAAACTTCTCTTTAATTTTATCGAAAAGGATTTTCAGTCTTGCAAGAGTTTTAAGTAAATTGCTGTCGAAAAGAAGGAATGATGTCACAACAAACATCAGAACTATAAAAATCGATGCTCCCACATTTCCCATGAACTTGTAAAATACATTTCCGAGGAAATCTCCCGCAACTCCGCTCACTTTGGGTGAGATATATTCCTTTCCCACAAACAACCTCACCAGTCCCGTGCCTGATGCTAAAATCACCATCATAAAAACCGAATATATTGCGAATGTAACAGCACGGTAGAGCGATTTTGCCCTGAAGACCGTAATCCCGATAATGCAGAGCACAAGAGCCACTATCACAGAATAATAGCCGAATATATTATTGACAAAAACATTAGATGCAAAAGCTCCCGCTATGCCGAGCCAGTTGTTGATTACATAAAGCGATGAATAGGTTTCCCTCCGGAAGAAATCGAAGAAGCCGATTCTCTCCAGAAGTACCTGGTCTTTATCAGAATATGAAACGATAGCAAAAAAGAAAAGCACGCCTATAAGGAAGAGCAGGAAACCTATAAGCTTCTTTTTGAAACTTTCAGGAATGCTGAACTCCTCTCCCGCTTCGGGTTTTTTCCTTTTTGTTTCCTTTGATTTTGAGTCTGGAGAAATTCTCGATTTCATTTTCTTGTTCATTTGCTGATCTTGATTTTCTTCATGTGAGATTTTTCATTTGTCTCAATCTCAATTATCTCCGGCAGTTTTATTGTTCCGTTATAATAAACGGGAAGGTACGGATAAGAATCTATTCCGGCGCATATTTTCAGGTCTTCACCGAAACCTAGTTCCGACAGGTATTTCCCGTGTTCCGACTCCCCGAACATTGAGAGAATTTTTTCCGAGGAGAGCCTGCCGGTTTTCTTTGCCAGTACACAACCGAGCCTGACACAGGCATATGCCGAGTCATTAATTTCGTACTTACCCGGTTCTTCATTTATAAGCCTGTCAATTATCACTCCTGCGCAAACCGCATCTTCTATGCAGAATGTGTTGAGCTTTCCAGAACAAAGGATTACAATGTCTCCTTCGATAGATTTTATATGGTCGACAGCTTTTGTCAGATTAATGAAACTAGCCAGTACGCAGGATTTGGCAAGTCTTGATTTTGTAATTGAGATTGTGCCGTTAGTAGTGCTGAAAATCAGCGGCTTGTCCTTTATGGTCTCGCTCTTGTATTCCAGTGGGGAATTGCCAAGCGCAAACCCCTCAATCACTTTTCCGTTTCGCTCGCCGCACAGCAGAGCCTTTCCGAGTCCTTTGGAAATCCTCGCTGCTATTGTCACCGATTCAGCAGGTATTATTTCCTTTGCCCCGTTGGCAAGCGCAACTGTAATGGTAGTCGTCGCCCTCAATACATCAACTACGACAACATTCCTGTCCTTTAAAAATAGGTCGTCGCTTATTAATGACTGCGTCAGGTATACATCGATTTTTTTCATATTACCTTAAATTTAACTACAATATTTAAAAGCAAAAAGAGGAAATTAAATCCTCTTTTTTATAATCAACTATAATCAGATATCAGCTAATATCAATTTCTAAATTTGATTTCACTCAAGCTAAGAAGTTTGAAAGTTTTTAAGGTTTATAAAGATTTTAAAGTTAAGAGCAATATCATTTCACTTTTACATTAGAATCAATCCTTTTTACCTTATAACCTTATAACTTTATAACTTTAAAAACTTGAAAAACTTTCTAACTTAGAAACGGGGTTTTTACAATTTTCGCTTTTAGGCGTTTTCCCCTAACATCTATTTCGATTTCATTTCCGGTTTTTGCAAATGCCGTTTCAACCGAAGCCGTTCCTATATTCTTTCCGAGCATCGGTGAGGGAGCGCCGCTTGCCACGAACCCGATTTTCTTATCGCCTGAATAGACATCCTGTCCGTGCCTTGCCACCATTTTATCATCAACTATGAATCCAATGAGTTTCCTTTTAAGTCCTTCTTCCTTGCACTTTAATATTGCATCGCGTCCGTTGAAATCGCCTTTATCGAGCTTTGTAATCCACGCCAGTCCTGCCTCGAGCGGATTTGTTTTTTCGTCCATATCATTCCCGTAAAGCCTGAACGCATATTCAAGCCTTAAAGTATCGCGTGCGCCGAGTCCTATGGGTTTAATGTTAAATTCCGCACCTGCTTCGAATATTGCATTCCATAACTTCTCTGATTTTGCGACATCTGAATCTATGTAGATTTCAAAGCATACTTTTTCACCCGTATAGCCTGTATGAGAAATGATAGCATCTATTCCCACCATCTTGCCAAATTCGAAGTTATAATATTCTATCTTCGAGAGATCAGTATCGGTAAGCTTCTGCAAAGTCTTTTGTGAATTCGGTCCCTGAATGGCAAGCTGGGAGATATTATCTGATATATTTTTCAGAACAACATCACCAAAAACATTTTCCTGCATCCATTTGAAATCCTTGTCAACGTTTGCCGCATTAATAACCAGAAGGTAATAATCGCCGCAGTGGTAAACCAGCAAATCGTCCACCATTCCTCCGTCTTTGTAACACATAGAAGAATACTGAATCTTTCCTTTTGAAAGAACTGATACATCATTTGTGGTAAGCTTTTGAACGTATGCAAATGCGTCTTTTCCGTGAACTTCCACTTCACCCATGTGGGATACGTCAAACACTCCGACAGATTCACGCACTGCCTTATGCTCGGCTATTATTCCTTCGTACTGCACAGGCATTTCATATCCGGCAAACTCAACTATCTTAGCACCGTATTTTTTATGTAAATCAAGAAAGGCTGTTTTTTTCATAACAATTTATAAGATTTGTAAGATTCTTAAAATTCGTAACATTCTTAAGAATCATAATATTTGTAAAAAACTTTTTAAAGTTATTTTTTAATAAAAATCTGTGAATCTGTGGCAAACTAACTATTCAGCTTTTTCCAGTCTGCAAGAAATTTATCCAAACCTATATCCGTCAGAGGATGCTTAGCGAGCTGTTCGATTACTTTAAACGGCATCGTGCAGACATCTGCGCCTATCATGCATGAATCCACGAAGTGCATGGGGTGCCTTATTGATGCAACGAGTATCTGCGTTGTATATCCGTAGTTATCGTAAATCTGCCTTATCTGTGAAATCAAATCCATTCCGTTCAGAGATATATCATCGAGCCTTCCGACAAACGGACTAACAAGGTATGCGCCTGCTTTAGCCGCGAGCAATGCCTGCGACGGGGAGAAGCAGAGTGTTACGTTTGTCTTGATGCCTTCATCCGAAAATGCTTTTACGGCTTTTAAACCTTCTTTGATTAGCGGAACCTTTATTACGATATTCTTATGGATTTTGGCAAGTTCTCTGCCCTCTTTCAAAATACCTTCGCAATCGGTCGAAACGACTTCCGCGCTAATATCACCGTCAACTATGGCACAGATTTTCTCGAGCATATCCCTGAAATTCTTGTGACCTTCTTTTGCAACTAAAGACGGGTTTGTGGTAACTCCATCCAATAGCCCCATATCAGCCGCTTCTTTTATTTCCTTTAAATTGGCTGTGTCTATGAATATTCTCATATTCTTATGATTTTATTTAATTAAATGTATTAAATGAATTTATTCAAATTAATTGATATAAAAAATTCAAAAATCAAGAATACAGTTGCCAGAATTCGGTATTCAGAAGGTATATTAATCATTCATAGATTTTGCCTGAAATTAATGATTTCTGAATTCTTATACTAAGTACAATTACTCAAATAAAATGAGTAATCTGCCCTATTCACAATATAATTCTTTCTGATAATATTTGTATAAAACTTAAACCCTAAAAATATGAAAACAGGAAGAGACATAAAATTCGTGATATATCAGGTTCTTTACATTTTCGTGGTCTGCGTGATAGCCCTCAAAGGCGCAGACATAAATCTTGAGGAAGTGCTTAATAAGGAAAATGCCGTGCCGAAAGACGTGGCGGATGCAATAAAGCACAAGCTGGATTCCCTGCTCGCGCTCGGGCTGGTGCCGAAGATGGAGTGGGACTCGACAAAGATATATTCAAAAGATGATGTTGATAAATTGCTGGCAGGTCTTGTTCCTAAAACGGAAGAGAATAAAAATACAGGACTGATAATCGAGAAGCAAAAAGATAAAGAGCCGGATGTAAATACAAATTACACTCCGCCGAAATCCGACAAGATGGCAACCGTTCAGGGAGTTGAGTTCACTCAGTTCACAAGACCGAAACTGACAAATCCATACAATGAAAACCTCGAAGTGTTCGGAGACGGCAAGCTTCTTGCAACAATTCCGCCGAAAGGCAGTTCGGTAATAAATGTAAACGGTGAAAGCAGTTTCAAATTCAAGGTCGGGAATGCAGAGGACGTAAAGTCAACAAAAGAAAAACAGTCCCCGAAAATTGATATACAAAAATTCACAACGGATGGACCGAATGCATCTCTCAGAAAAGTTCAGGGCGGAGTCGGTTACAGGGTTACCATAATATCAAATTACACCGGTGATTTGAGCGTTAATATTAACGGACCTGTAAAAATTGATAAGGTCAGCTCGAATCAATATGATGTTACATTAGTTCTTCTGTCTTCTGAAAATGCCTTCAATTCGTGGATTAAAGGGAAAACTGAACCCTACAGAACAAGCTTTAACGTCACTGTGAAAGACAAATATAATCCGAAGCTAAATGTTACCGAAATGAAAACATTTACTTTCGGAGAATGGTAATTAAATTTACAGGGCTTTAAAGTAATCAATATTGCTTTGAAGCCCTTTCTTAAGATTTTATTTTTAATTTGTTTATATAGCTGTTTTTTTATACATTACAAAAATTTCAATAATAAAACAGCACGCCATGAAAAAACAACTTTTTACGTTGGTTTTTTTGTCATTTCTTTTTTATTCAGGCTTTTCATTTTCGCAGAGCATAGAAAATCTGATTGATTATCCCAATCAGATAAATTCAATTTCGGTATTAAGCGCAAATGATATCAGGATTCTGACATCGACGGGAGAAATTTTCAAAACAGATAATTTATTCAGGAATTTCGAGCTTGTATGCCAGAATTCAAAATTCGGATTCGATTTTATATTCTCTGACGAAATCAGCGGATACTGCCTCGGATTCGGCGACGAAATTTTCTCAACCGGCGATGCCGGGAGGATATGGGACAGTACAATAATTAACAGGAAGAGCCGAACTGTTTATGCCCTGACAAATATGCTTGTGCTAAGCAGGGATGAACTTCTGGTATGCGGGATAAGATACAACAATGTAATAAACAACCACACCGACATCAATAATTACAGCGGCGTGATTGTAAGAATAAGCGAAGGTGAAGTGAGCGAAGTTTTTTCTTCTCCAAAAAGCAGCGTAAACAGAATTTACACAATCGAAAACATTTGCTATGCGGCGGGAAGCGCCAACCTGATATTGAAAAGCACGGACAGAGGTTTGACCTGGATAACATTGACAACAAAAAGTGACTGCGTATATAATGATATTTTCTTTTTAAACGAAAGCACCGGTTACTTTGTCGGCTCGAAAAATGATGCGGGAATAATTACTTATACATACGACGGATGCCGGAAATGGACAAGCAAAGAAATCCCGAATTCCGCATTAAGGTCTGTTTATGCATTCAACATGGATTCCATCGTATTGATAGGCGACGATAATAAGATTTTCTGCACGATAAACGGCTGCCGTAACTTCAGCAAAACGGCACTAAACAAGGATTTGAATACAAGCCTGCACAATTTCTATCCTATTGACGGCAGGAATCTGCTTTTCCTTGCAACACATATAATAGAAGACGAGAATAACGAAATAGTGAATTCCAGCACAACAATTTACAAACTGAACCCTGAAAGATTCTTCTCCGAATATTCCCTGAAATTATCACGCGAGTTGTACAGAAACGACCTGCTTGCATTTATGAAAACTGCAGCAGAGGACAGAGCAACTACCGAGCACCCGGCATCGAAAATCGAGAACATAGAAATGACAAAGATTGGAGAGAAGACTGATTCTGACAATACCCATACGGAGGAAAATGAATACACGGTTAAAATGAAAGGCTCCATTCTCGGAATAAATGAATTCGTACTGAAGATTAGAGTAACGGGAAAACTTGAATTCGACATACTCGGAACTCCGAAATATTCCGCAAAGGAAATTAAGGTAATTCAGGACAGGAAATTATAGCAGATTCTTATTAAATATTGCAAACTGCAAAAGCTTATTGTATCCTTTGAGATTTAATTTTGTGCAAATGTTATTGCGGTGGTTCTGAACTGTGCGGTGGCTGATGAAAAGCTCTTCCGCAATTTCCCTGCTGGTTTTATTCTCTGCAACTTTAAGTAGCACCTGCTTTTCAGCAGCCGTAAGGTCTTTCAGTCCGGGGTTCTCTTTTTCAAGTGAACTCTTTTTAGTTTTTCTTTTTACGAGATAATTAAGCACGCCCGTACTGAAAAAATATTCCCCTTCCGAAACTTCTTCGAGGCACTTAATGATTTCATTGGTAGCCGCATCTTTCAAGACATAGGCGCATACATTCAGGTTAATTGCTTCGCTGAAATAATCTTCGTCCTTGTACATCGTCAGGATAATTATTTTAACCGGAAGTTTTTCCTTATTTACTGCTTTTGTAACTTCCAGCCCGTTCATTCCGGGCATATTGATATCGAGAATTGCGATATCGGGTTTTAGAGATTTGATAAGTCCGAGCGCATCTTTTCCGTTTTCAGATTCACCTGCTATCTCATATTCAGCGCATCTTCCGATGGCAGTCACCAGCCCGCTTCTGAAAATCGGATGGTCGTCAGCAACTATTATTTTTATCTTATCTTTACTCATATCCTTGATGGAATTAAAATTTTAATTTTTGTTCCTTTCCCGGGTTTTGAATCAATTCTTATACTCCCGCCGCAGTAAATTGTTCTGTTCCTGATATTATCGAGCCCGAGTCCGTGCTTCTCCGGGATATTCTTCGTGTCAAAACCCTTGCCGTTATCGGTTACTTCGATGACAAGATTTCCTGAAATAAAATGTACGCTGATTCCCGCCTGTGATGATTCGGAATGCTTGAGAATGTTATTTATGCATTCCTGAATAATCCTGAAAACATTCAGCTCAATTGTATTTCCGAATATTCCGTCAATATTACCTGCCGAGAAAGAAAGCTGAATGCCCGAAGATTCGAATGCGCTTTCTGCCATTGACTCGATGGCTTTTTTCAGTCCGAGCTTTTCAATTTTATTCGGAAATATTGCAGAGGATATATTTCTCAGTTCATCAACAGATTCGGTAAGCAGGATATTCATTTTATTCAGTTCCCCGAACTCAGGCGAGTCGGCAGGATACGAATTCGATACTTTCAGGATTTCATTATTAAGCACAATAAGGTTCTGCCCGATTGAATCGTGCAGTTCTGATGCAATTCGGCGGTAGCTTTCGTCCTGCTGGTTTATGAATTTGTTAATTAATTTTTGCTTCTCGATATCGATATTATGAAAATGCTTGATTGCAAAATAAAGCATCAGTGCAAATAGAATTATAAGCAGAACCAGCACCCGCCATAGAAACCAGTCAGACTGCCAGAAGGGTACCGGAGAAAACCTGAGCTGGAAATAAAAATCCGCTGCAATGAAAAGTAAAATCAGCAGATATATCCACCTGAAAGAAGATTTCCTCATAAATAAAATTTACAAAAACATAAGTGAAAGAATTAAAATATTCAAGATGAATTGATTTTCTTAAAATCAGAAATTCTAATTCATCTTTATTTGTTTTAGATTTTATTAACCAATTTATGAAAACTGTATTAATAACCGGAGCCGCGGGAAATCTCGGTGGACTGCTGGCTCAGCACTTGAAAGACTCAGATTTGAATCTGCATCTGATGATTCACAATAAAAAAGTTGACAGCAGTCTCAGTGAAAAATCAAACGTGAAAATATTCAAAGCGGATTTGTCGAAGAAAGAAACCCTTGATAAATCTCTTGAAGGCGTGGATGTCATCGTGCACTTAGCAGGGATACTTTTTAAAAGCAATCCTGAAAAATTTTTACCCTTAACCAACACGCAGTATTTCAGCAATTTGCTGGAAAAAGCAATCGAGCATAAAGTAAAAAGAATAATTCTTATTAGTTTTCCGCATGTAGAGGGGGAAACAACACCCGAAATGCCTTCAACAGACAGGCTGGACGGTGTGCCTTCATCTGTTCACGCACGGACAAGACTCGAAGAGGAAAAACTTCTTTTCGGCAAGGGAAAAGGTTATGAAGCCGTATCATTAAGAGTAGGAATGGTTTACAGCAAAGGAATTCTTATGATTGATGCCGCTCTGTGGTTCGCAAAATATTACCTGCTCGGCATATGGAAAAAACCAACACACATTCATCTAATTTCTACTATTGATTTTCTTGAATCAACCAAGAATGCAATCACAAAAGAAAACATCAGGGGAATATATAATATCGGCGACGAAGGCAGGCAAACGCTTCAGGAATTCTTCGATGACATTGCTGAATACAGGGGCTATCACAAACCCTGGAGAATGCCCGTCGGGCTGATAATGTTTGCGGCAGAAGTATTCGAACTGTTTTCAAAACTTTTCGGCACGAGAAGTCCGCTTACAAAAGATTTTATTAAGATAGGCATGTCATCGTATTACGGTGATACTAAAAAAATGAGAGCCGAATTGCTGCCGGCTCTCAAATTTAAAAACTACAAAGAAGGAATAGAAACGTTTAAATAATATATTTTATTATAATTCCGCTTTCGTCTTCCTGTTCCAGAATAAATAGAAAGGAATACCTATTAATATCAAAGCAAGACCTATTCCTGCATCACGCGGATTCTGTATAATCGTTACGACTACAAGCACAAAGCTGAACAGCACGAAAATCGCAGGCACGACAGGATACCAGAATACTTTATAAGGTCTCGGTTCGTCCTTCATTTTCTTTCTCAGCACGAACACTCCGAATGCACCCATTCCGTAAAATATAAATGCCGCAAATAGAAGCATATCGGTCAGCTGGTCGAACGAGCCCGAAAGCACGAGCATCGAAGCCCATGCGCACTGGATAAGCAAAGAAACGTGAGGAGTTCTGTACTTTGAATGATGCTTGCCTGCATTCAGGAAAAACAATTTATCCTTAGCCATCGCAAAATAAATTCTCGACGATGCGAGTATCGTACCGTTAGTCGTTCCGAATGTCGAAACCATAATCAATATTGAGATGAAAAGCGCGCCGTAGGTTCCGAGGAATTTCCTCAGAACTTCGATAGCGATTATACTGTGCGGGGTTTTTGCAACATTTATTATCTCATCAACAGGCATTACGAACTGGTACGCAAAATTCACGGTCAGGTAAATCAAAATGACAATTATTACACCGCCGTATAATGAGCGCGGAATTATTTTTTTCGGGTCTTTTATTTCTCCGCCCAGGTAGCCGATATTGTTCCAGCCGTCATAAGCCCAGAATGCCCCGAGCATTGCGGCGAACATTGCGCCGAACAAGCCCATCTGCGAGCCGTATTGAAATCCGGATTGCTCGAACATCGGGGTTGCATTGGAAACACTTCCTCCGCTGATGGTGAGTCCCAATATTATAATTGCAAATATTCCGATTACTTTGAGGACTGTAAAAATATTCGTAATTGAGCCGCCGAATACCACTCCGAAATAATTTGCAGATGTAAGAAATATGAGCGTGAAAATCGTGAGTGCTTTTACTCCGAATCCCTCGAACGGCATGAAAATTCCGAACACCGAAATATTTTCGATATGTTCCGGCAGGTGAGGCAAAGGAATTACCGCATTAACTGATTCCGAAAAAACATAGGCAATGGAAGCAATAGAAGCAGACTGGATAACAGAGAAGCACGACCAGCCGTATAGAAAAGCAAATGCTTTTCCGTACATCTTTTTGAAATATACATATTGTCCGCCTGGTTCGGCAATAAGCCCTGCAATTTCAGCATTGGTAGCGGCGCCGAAAAGTGTGATTATACCGGGAATCAGCCAGCAGAGCAGAACAAGACCAGGAGAGCCGAGCTCGGTTGACATTGGTGCAATTTTCTTGAAAACACCCGAGCCTATCATAGAGCTGATAACAATCATTAAAGCCGTAAACATTCCAAGCCTGGTAAGCAGTCCGCTGGAATGTACCGTGTGAGAGTGTTTGTTATGGTCCAACAGAAATTATATTTATTTAAAGAAAACCTGTGCGACTTTGTATTGTTCTGGATCAACCGTTTTAAGTTTTCCGATTGCTTCCTTAATGGGAATATCAGTAATTTCGTTCGACTGCAAAGCTGCCATCCTGCCGAACTTCCCTGCCTTGACCATTTCAACAGCATAGATGCCAAATCTAGTTCCTAGTATCCTGTCGAATGCAGAAGGCATCCCGCCGCGCTGAATGTATCCTAAAATAGTTGCACGCGTTTCGAAACCCGTGCGCTTTTCGATTTCTTCTGCGAGGTAATAACTGATACCGCCAAGCCTTTCACGCCCGAAGTCATCCAGTTTTTTACTGTCTTTTTTCGGCTTTAGTTCTTTTTCCAGAAACTGCGCGCCTTCAGCGACAACAACTATGGAGAAAAGTTTTCCTCTTTTATATCGGCTTTTCAGCACGTCGACTATTTCGGAAATCTTGGTTTTCTTTTCCGGTATTATTACAACATCCGCACCGCCTGCAATACCCGAATACAGTGCAATCCAGCCTGCATGCCTTCCCATTACTTCGAGGACCATAATCCTGTGATGGGATTCCGCCGTTGTGTGCAGCCTGTCGATGGCTTCTGTTGCAATCCCAACTGCAGTATCGAATCCGAAAGTATAGTCAGTACCGCTTATATCATTATCGATTGTTTTCGGAACGCCTATTACATTGATTCCCGCTTCGTGGGCAAGCTGAGCTATGTGCATCGAGCCTTCTCCGCCGATTGATATTATTGCATCGAAGCCTTCCCTCGATATTTTATGAAGTAGAGTATCCTTTCCGCTTTTCTGCTCGAACGGGGAAAATCTCGACGTGCCGAGAATCGTTCCGCCGCGATTGATTATTCCGGCAACGTTTGCAAGCGACAGGGGTTTGTAGCTTTCGTCGAATATCCCTTTCCAGCCGTTCATTATGCCTATGGTTTCATATCCGAACTGGTCTGCCTTTCTTGCTATTGCGCGGATAACCGCGTTAAGCCCCGGACAGTCGCCGCCGCTTGTTAATACTCCGATTTTCATAATTACTGCTGATTATTTTGTGTATAAAAAAATATTTCGTTCCCGACTGCCTTATTCAGGATTTTTTATTCAATCAGGAACGAAATGAAATTATTTATTTCTTGCTTTTGGCTTTTTCTTCTTTGTGCTCTTTTCTTTCTTTCACCGGTGGATCATTGGTAAGATACTGGAATCTGTCAATGAATTCTTCCGTCTTCATATTCCCTATCAAAGCATATCTTGCTACGTTCTTCAGCTCTTCGAAGTCCAGCTTTTCCAGCCTGATCATGTATTTTCTTGCAACCTGATAGCTGTCAGAATCAACGTCCACTTCCCTTGTATTTATTCTGCCGTCTTTATTGATAATATCTTTGAATTTAATGGGAATCAGCTGTCCCTTGTCAACTGTAACTATAGCTCCTGAATTTCCGGATAAAAGGTACCTGACAGCTGCATATCCCAGATCCTGCGTGTACTCGCAGTCATAAGGAATGGGTGATGCGCACCTTAATTCATATCCGATATCCTTGTTTACTATCGTAACATTTATTCCTCTTTCGCGGAGTCTCCTTCTCACTTCATCCTTTGTTATTCTTCCAATATCTATTTCAGAAAGCCTGATGTGTCCGTGCAAATCCTTTTCCAGGTTTACATACGGATGATTTCTGAGTTCCTCCTGGTCTATTCTTGTTATTATTCCTTCTGCAAGAACTGCAATTCCGTAATTGCTTCCCTGAGCCATTCTTTTTATTATCGAAGCTTCGAGTATATCGCAAACTGTTTCGAAACTGATTGTAGTATCGCGGAATTCCTCTCCGATAATCGTAAGCGTAGCACCTGCCGCTTTGCCTATACCAAGGGCAAGATGTCCGGCCTTGCGGCCCATTGTTACAACGTAGTACCAGCGCCTCGTTGTTGCAGCATCAACCATCAGTGACTGTACAATATGAAAACCGAAATCCCTTGCCGTCTGGTATCCGAATGTAGGCATATTTCCGGGAAGCGGTAAATCGTTGTCAATTGTTTTTGGAACGTGAGCGACCTGAATCTGACCTGCTGCAAGCTGGTCAATTTTAGAAGCGCTTGTTGCAGTATCGTCTCCACCGATTGTTACAAGATAATCAACGGATAACTGCGTTAATGCCTTCATTGCTGCATCGAGCATTTCCTTGCTCTTTGCGGGATTTACCCTTGAAGTATGTAAAATGCTTCCGCCGCTGTAATGAATACGTGAAACATCCTCTATTCTCAGTTCGATTGTATGGCTTGAGTCACCCTTGCTCAGATATTCGAAACCGTCATAAATTCCGATTACGTTCAGACCTGAATTAATCGCTTCAATCGTAACAGACCTGATTACACCGTTTATTCCCGGAGCAGGACCTCCTCCCACAAGAATAGCCAGCGTTTTTTTGTGATAATGATCTTCTGACATATGTAAAATTTTTAATGAATTGTAATAAAATCGTACTAATATAAGTAAATTCTTTTTAATCTTAAGGTCAGAAAATACAGTGCAGTTAAATATAATATTCCCGTGATAATGAAAATAAATTTAAACCCGATTATCATTGCCAAAATCATTGTTATTACAGTACCTATGACGGAAAAGAAACCGTTGACTGCCCACGCAAACGGTATATAATTGCTCTCTGTATCTCCTATAAGAGACAGCCCCAGCGGGAACGGCATTCCCATAAAAAATCCTAGAGGAAAAATTAGCACGACTGATACAATTATCCTGAAAAAAATCCCCGAACCAGATAATGCAGAAAACAATAAAGGGCTTAGCAATCCGAGAAGAATTGCATACACTCCTATAATAATAAAAACCGCTGTAATCTTATTCTTATCTTTCTTCGCATCGATTTTTCCCGAATACCTGCTGCCAATACCGGATGCCACCAGCATTGTCGATATTACAGTCAGCATTGTATAAACCGGCTGACCGAGAAAGAGAGTGAATTTCTGAATCATAGAAACCTGCAGCATTATATATCCAAGCCCGAGCAAGGCAAAATATACAAGATATTTTTTTTCAAACCTGTTCTCAGTTTCCTTTTTCATAAAAACAAACGGAACAATAAGCAGCAACAGTGAAACAAATAAAATCTGAAACAGCAGGGTAAGCAGGGTGACTTCTGCAACGGGCTTGTCTTTCAGGGCAAGTATTGCCTTGTCGTTTTGGGAATAAATTTCCCTGATATCCGACCAGTTGAAATTGCCGAATCCAAAATTGTCATCGAAGAAGGGTTTGTCGTCAGTTGCGGGAATCAGGTTTGGTTTCCCTTTTATTAAATTCTCTATATCGTTTGATTCTATCAAATCCCTGTACATACCTTCCTGATTTGCCATCGGGTCGTAATCGATATCGAGATTTAAATTCGAAGCTTCATATCTCATATTCATTACATCTATATCATTGAAACCGTTTTTCTTATAAACCACACCTGCCATGAAACTCTTGCTTTCCTCAAAAGAGTTAAGCGGTCTTTTGAAAACAATGAAATTTCTTTTATCATCCTTGCCGTACAGCTCTTTCCCTGCAAGTTTGAAAGTGGATATCAGCTTCGGCACCTGAGTCTCCGGCCTTGATATGTAAATCACCCCGTCGTTTTTCAGATGTGTCAGGTAATCTTTTACTGCTTCCTTTGTCATTATGTAATTTTCCACCATGCTCATAGCTCCGCTTGAAACGGCAGAAGAGGAAATTGTGTGAGCGGAAATAATTACATCATTCAGAATTTTATCGCTTCTGATAACCGAGCGCGCATCATCGGTAATGAGTTTTACCTGCTTGTTGTTTTTGATTAAAGGACCTGTCCAGTATGTAAGTTTATTGCTGATTAAGTCATTAAGTAAACCGTTAATCTCCACTCCGATTACTTCGTTTGCATTGTGATATAAACTGACAAGAATTTCTCCGCCACCCCCGGAACCGAGCACAAATACCCTGTCGATTGAATCCTTGCCGCAGGCGAAAGCCAGGTTGGATGCGTCCGCAGGCTTGTTCAGAAGGGGAAATTTTTTGACATTTGGAATATTGGTCGAAGCATTTCCTTCATCTATAAAAGCCATTTGAATATCATAACCGTCGGAAGAAGGTTCTTCTTCCTTTAACACATCAATTTTTGAAATTGTATTCCACCCTGAGAACACATTAAGGTCGGGTCTTGATTTAATATAATTACCAAAAATCTTATTTTCGGTAACTCTTATCGGAAGCCTGTTATCCCTGTCAATTAAAAAAGAAAATCCAATGCCCATCAGAACAAAGGAAATAACCGCTATCACTTTATGATTCTTAAATCCGAATATCATTGAGGCAATAAATCCAAATGCCGCAATAAAGGTCATTATGCCATTCCCTCCGAATGAAGGCATCAAAAGAACGAACGCAAAGCAGGAAAGCCCCGCACCCAGCAAATCATAGAAATATAATTTCGAAACATCTTTTTTGAACTTCGAAAGAAGTATTGAAATAATTAATCCTGCAAAGAAAAACGGTATCGTGATAAGCAGATAATACACAGGCATATACAAAAACTGCATCGAATCCGAAAACAAACTGAACGGATCGAAAGGAATAAGATTAATTACCAGAAAACCCGCTATAACACTGATACCAAAACACATTGAAAGCAAAGCAAGAAGTTTATCGGTTTTAATGCCTTTAAGTTTTTTACTCATTGTGAACACTATGCCGCTTACACCGAATCCGAGCAGTGCAACGCTGATAATCATAAATGCAAAATGATACCAGAGCGAAACAGAAAGTACCCGTGTCATCGAAAACTCAAGAAGAAGTGTTGCTAGAGATATTAAAAATATCCCCGCAAAGTATTCGTTCTTCAATGCTTCCGGCTTTGCCGCCTGCTTTACTGCTTTAATGTGTTTTGACATAATTAGCTTTCCTCTTCTTTATGCCGTTGTTGGTGTTTAAGTGCGGTCTGTGCACGCCACCAACAGCAAAACCCACGCCGCTGTTGGTGTTTAAGTGCGGTCTGTGCACGCCACCAACAGCAACTAATAATAGTTTTCTAAACAATGTGTCAAAATCCCCCAATCATCAATTCCGTCATAATAAAAACGAGCAGAAGAATATCTGTACAAATTTGGTAATTCACACAAATTCCAACCTTCCTGCAAAGGATTCATATGTATATAATTAATTTTTTGAAACGCAACTTTTTCAGAGAATATATTTACAGACAAAGGATTTCTCTCCCAAATTTGATATTTTCTGTCTTTTGCATTAACATAAAATTTTTTTAGCCTTAAAGGATGATATTTCTTCAAATCATTTAAAATCATTTGTGATGTATATTTAAGAAAATCTCTCTGAACATACTCATATTTTAGCTCTTTGTTAATTCTCCAAACAATATGAATATGATTCGGCATTATGACAAAGGCAGATAATACTACCCTTTTTTCATTTACTAAAAATTTTAAACTTTTTACAATAATATCTTTATACTTGTCAAATTTTAGTAAATGGTTCCAATTTAATATCGTTGCCGTGAAAAAAGTTAAATGATTTTCTTTCTCTTCCATTTTCACCCAGATATTTTCTGTTGTTGGTGACGTCCGCCTGCGGCGGACTAAACACCAACAACGGCACCTCACTCGCCGCTGTTGGTGTTTAAGTGTCGCTTTTTGACACGTCACCAACAGCATAGATTTTATTAATTTGAAAGATATCTAATAACACTCTTTAATTCCAATACTTCAATCGGACATTCTTTCCAATCGTGAACCCAGCATACTATTACATCACATATTTTTTCATCATGTCCATGTTGCAAGAAATTTGAACTGCAATATTCAAATTCAATTTGAACATGCTCCCACTGATTTTTATCTTTATCGAAACACCTTTTTCCTTCACAGTCCGGATATGATGTTCTAATTGATTCAATTAAAAATCCTAATTCATGACTTATCATTCCAAATAAATAAACTACCCCTTGTTCATTTATAGGTGCAAATCGAAGTCCTCTAAAATTAATAGGTTCACCAAAAACTACCCTTGGTTTATTTAAAGATTTTGGTTTTATTGTTTCAGGAATTATTTTTACATTAATGTAATTTTTCTTTTCATCTTCTTCTTTTGAAACTTCACTTTTTATTTCGATTCCAAAATTTATTTTTGCAATTAGAAAAGCATTTGAAATAGTTTTCCAACGTTTTCTATAAGGCTTTGTACTATATTTTCCTTTTGAATTAATTAAATCCTGTGTAGGTTCTTTGCCATATTCATTATATAATCTTATTAAATCTTTTAATAGTAAATCATCTTTTATTTCTATGCGATGTTCATTAATTATTTTGTTAGGGTCGACAGGTTCTAAACCTGCTGCTATCAATGCATTGTTCCATGTTTCAAAGTGATATCTAATTGACCCCAATTTATAATTAGAATTTTTTAGAAAATCTTTACTTTTAAGGCTTTTGACTCCAAATGTTTTTGCTACCCTTTGTATATCTTTTATTATATCTTCTTTTTGAATTTTCATAATATTTATTCCCCATTTTAATTTCTTATGTTATTTTGTTGTTTGTGTCGTCCTAAAGAACAGGACTAACAACAACAGAATAGCTCTTTATTATTCATTACTCATTACTCATTACTCATTCTTAAAATCCCAGCCGAGATAACTTACGTGCTTAAGTATAATAAATCCGCAAACCAGACCGACTGCTATGTAAATTAATCCCGATAAATAATCTCCAAGAATAATTTTTCCGATTCCGAAAAGGAATGAATAAAGCAATACCACACCAAGCCCCCAATCGAGGAAGAGCACGCCGTATCCCTTGTCAGACTTTACTTCGGGGAGTTTAGCCGCAATCTTCTTCCAGCCGAATCCTCCCGGATGAACCCGCTTATAGAAATTCAGTAGCGTTTCTTCCTTTGTGGGTTTTGTAATAAAAGAAGTTATCACCCATGCAAGAGTTGTAACCGGAACAATTATAAAAAGAGTATTCGGAAATGCAATATCAAACTTACCGAAATGAAGCACTCCGTAAACTACAAAAGGAGTCATTGTAGCAACGATTTCACTGATGGCATTCACCCTCCACCAGAACCATCTGAGTATCAGCACCAGCCCGAGCCCTGCGCCGCACTCAATCACGAATGCCCAGACTCCCGAAATTGTTGACATGAAATTCGTAATCAGTACCGCAATAATCATAAATACAACAGTCATCCAGCGTGATGCGCTGACGTAATGCTTGTCGGATTCATTTGGTTTCAAAAACCTTTTATAAAAATCGTTAATGAAATACGATGTTCCCCAGTTAAGGTGTGTTGCTATAGTTGACATGGATGCCGCAAAGAATGTTGCGAGCAGGAGCCCCTTCAGCCCGACAGGAAGGAAGTCATTCATTGCTTTAACATATCCGAGACCTTTATCAGCCATAGGCAAATCAGGGTAAAGCACGATAGCAGATAAAGCCACGATTATCCATGGCCACGGACGTAAAGTATAGTGGGCAACTTGAAAGAATAATGTTGCAAGTAGTGAGTGTTTTTCATTTTTGGCGGACATTATTCTTTGTGCCACATAGCCCCCGCCACCCGGCTCGGCACCCGGATACCAGCTTGCCCACCATTGAATTCCTATATATGCCAGAAAAGTCGATACGGTCATCATCAATATCCCGCCTGTGCTTCCGGCACTTTCACCTCCGATTTGCGGCGTGAATTTCAGCGCCCATTCGGGAAGTTTTTCCTGTAATCCTGAAACACCTCCGATTTGAGGAGAGTTCACGACTATTATTGCTAAAATTATACAGCCTGTCATTTTAATTATAAACTGGAAAGAATCCGTAACGGCAACTCCCCATAAACCCGACATCGCGGATATTACCGCTGTTATAATCATAATCCCAAGTATAAAAAGCATTACATTGGTATCATCAATCTGCCCCGGAAACATTCCTTTCAGAATTTTTCCGAGAGCAAGATTCACCCAGCCCATTATTATCACGTTCATAAATAATCCGAGATATATTGCCTTGAATCCCCGAAGGAATGATGCGGCTTTTCCGGAATATCTTAATTCTATAAACTCAACATCCGTCAATATATTTGCGCGCCTCCATAATCTTGCAAAGAAGAATACGGTAAGCATTCCGCCAATCATCATATTCCACCAGAGCCAGTTGCCCGCAATACCGTTCTGCCCGACAAGCTCCGTAACGGCAAGCGGAGTATCTGCGGCAAAAGTAGTTGCCACCATCGAAAGTCCTGCAAGCCACCAGGTCATCTTTCTTCCCGAAAGGAAAAAATTTTCAGTATTACCGCTCGATTTTTTGTAGTAATAAAGACCTATGAGTATGTTGATTATGAAATAAACAACAACAATAGACCAGTCAATAATATGCATATAGTATTATTTGTTTAGCGAACTAAATTTTTTATATTAAGGGCTAAAGCCCGGTTTTCTAAATCCTAATTCCACGACCTAAAGGTCGTGGCAATTGAGCAAAATCAGAAAAAAAATTTCTTTAATCTTACAAATCTTATAAATTTTATGAATCCGCGCACTTTGCGTCCCGATGAGTCAGTTCTTTTGACGACATCGGGATTACGAATCTTACTAATCTTTTAAATCTATTTAATCTGTGATTGCTTATACCCCATATACACGCATACAAAAATCGCCGCCAGCTTGTATCCGGCTTTTTCGTTCCGAATGTAATCGTTTATTGACCAGCTTTTCCAGGCATCGTCACCGGAAAAAGTCGTGTTCACATTCAGGTTGCCGCTGAAGTTATATATCCTCCAGTACTTCCACGCATTATCTCCCGAGTAAACAGTTGCAACTTTCAAAACCGAATATCCCGTTTCATCAAGCACTTCCCATTCCTTCCAGGCGTCATCACCGTTATAAACTGTCCTCAGCGAGCCGTAGCAGTCATCAAAATCAAACCGCCAGTATTTCCAGGCATAATCACCTGAATAAACAGTTCTGATTGTGCCTGTAATATTCGGCAGGCTGACATCCCAGTATGTCCAGGCATCATCACCCGAATAAACCGTTTTAATTGTCCCGCTCGAGCCGTTAACATCCACCCACCAGTCTTTCCACGCATCCTTGCCGGAAAACTTTGTGTTTATTCGCGTGAAGTTACTGGTCTGAGCAAATAGGTTTACCGCAGTAACTAAAAGAAAAATTGTAATTAAAATTTTTCTCATTTGATGATTTTAAATTTATCTGCTTCCGCCATTTTTGTCATTCCGGCATGTTTTAAGCCGGAATCAATTCGAATAAATATTTTTGCTTCTTGCTTCATATTTCATCAATAAACATTTATCTTTTCATGTAAAAAGACAAAAGTATGATTTAAAAAATTTTAAATTTATCTGCATCCATATGCACGGGGAATTTCTCCCTGAAATTTACCAGCAGTTCCATATCCAGTTCACCCGTATATACCCCGCTTTTATTTTTTGCATTGAGCACATACCTGCCCATTGGATTTATAATTGCGGAATCACCTGAAAACTTAAACCCGTTTTTATCAGTGCCGGTTCTGTTTGCTCCGATTATGTAGCACTGGTTCTCTATTGCACGTGCAAGCAGCAATGTTTTCCAGTAATAATTTCTCTCCATAGGCCAGTTCGCCGAAAACACTGCCGCATCGTAATTACCTGTATTCCTGCTCCATACAGGAAATCTTAAATCATAGCACACGTAAAATGCAACCCGCCAGCCCTTTATGTTTAAAATTAACTGCTTGCTCCCTTTCGAAAAAACCGTGTGCTCTTTTGCCATCCTGAATAAGTGCCTCTTGTCATAACAATATATTTTCCCATCCGGCATTCCCGCTAATAATCTGTTATTATATTTACCACCGGATTTTATTATCACGCTCCCGCAAACGACGGCGTTTAATTTCTTCGCATATTTAATTACAAATTCAGCGGCTTTTCCTTTCATATCTTCGGAAAACTCTTTTACGTTCATAGTAAATCCCGTCGTGAACATTTCAGGAAAAACTACCAAATCTGTTTTGCCTCTGAAAGAATCAAGTTTATTGGAAAAGAATTTTAAGTTCTTTTCAATGTTTTCCCAGTATACGGGAAACTGCATTATAGTAACACGCAAATTTTTCATTTTTCAATATATTTAAAATAAAACTAAATCCAAAAAGTAAAAAGCAATAAATTTGCGATAGTACGGAAGAAAAATATGTGTATATAATTTGAATTATAATAAATATTTTAATAAAATTTATCTTAAAACGGGTATATGAAAAAAATACTTTTTACATTTTACATTTTACTTTTTACCGCAGTGCTTTTCGCACAGGATTCCGCAAAGGTGCCTCTCACTCACGACGTTTATGAAAGCTGGAAGCGCATGGAAAAGCCGCGAATTTCACCCGACGGAAAATGGATTACTTACGAAGTCAATTCGCAGAAAGGCGACGGCTGGCTTTACTTCTACAATACCGAAAGCGGAATGAAAGATTCAGTTTCGAGAGGATATGATGTTACATTTTCTCCGAATTCGGATTTCTTCGTGTTCAAAATAAAAACTCCCGAAAAAATCACTCGCGATCTGAAGATGAAAAAGAAAAAGAAAGACCAGATGCCTAAGGATTCGCTGGGATTATTTGCAAATAATAAAATCACTAAATATCCCGAACTCACGGGATATTACATTCCTAAGGAAAACGAGAGCTGGCTTGCATATACATTTGAATCAAAGGATTTCTCGAATAAAAAAGATTCACTCACGTATTCTTTTATGAATATCATTTATCCGGTTACGGATAAAAAATTTATTCTTAAAGACGTGAACGAAGGAGCATTTTCAAAAAACGGAAAGACACTTGCCTTCACGGGTAAAACAAAAAACGGCAAGAAGGATACTTCATTTGTCAGCATATTCGATACAAAAAAAGAAAGTGTTGCAGTAATATTCCGCCAGCCGGGAACAATTAAAAAACTTGCCGTTGATGCGGAAGGAAGCCGTGTTGCTTTTATTCACTCGAAAGATACGACCGACATAAAAAGGTATACTCTTTATTACTGGAATAACGGAACAATCAAACCAATTGCAGATACTACCACGCTTCCGGACGGATGGGAAGTGAGCGCATACGATAATATGACTTTTTCCGAAGACGGCACCAAACTCTTTTTTCAAACAGCACCGAAAATATCGCCCGAGCCGAAAGACTCACTTCTCGAAGAAGAGAAATTCAAGGTTGACATCTGGAACTGGAATGATGACTTACTGCAGTCGCAGCAGCTTCACGACCTGGAAAGAGAAAAAAAGCGCACATACCTCGCTGTATATAATATCGCTGCCGATAAAGTTATTCAGCTTGGCGATAACGATATGCAAAAAGTAATTATTCTGAATAAAGGAAACGGGAATATTGCTTTCGGAACAAATGAAAAACCGTATCAAAAACTTTCTTCGTGGGAAGATGCAACGTATATGGATTGCTATTCTGTCAATCTCGAAACAGGTGAGAAAAAATTGATTGTCCCGAAAAGAAAACTTTATTCCGACTTCTCCCCGCTCGGAAATTACTTCCTGTATTATGAACCAAAAGACAGCACATATCACTCTTACTCGTTAAAAGACGATATGGATGTGGTTATTACAAAATCGATTCCTGAGAAAATGTATGATGAGGAATATGATTTACCGAACGACCCGGAACAGTACGGTATAGCAGGCTGGACAAAGGATGATGAATCGGTTTTGATATACGACAGGTACGACATCTGGAAAGTAAATCCTAAAAACGAAACTGCACCCGTCAACATTACTAAAATCGGTAGAGACACAAAAACAATATTCAGATATTCAAAGCTCGATGATGATTCGATATACATTCCGAATAAAATTTTATTAAGCGCGCAGAATGAAAACACAATGCTCGAGGGATTTTATTCTCTTGAAATAAATTCCGGCAATGCTCCGAAAGAACTTGTAATGGAAGACTTCGGATTCAGTAATCCCGTAAAAGCTAAAAAATCGGACAGGTTAATCTTTACAAGATTTTCCTATGTTGAATTTCCTGACTTATGGACGGGCAATTTGGATTTTTCAAATAAAGTTAAAATCTCGAATGCAAATCCCCAGCAGTCAAAATATCTCTGGGGCTCGGTTGAGCTTTTCAAATGGAAAGATTCAACAGGTGTGGACCAAAAGGGATTGATTTACAAGCCCGAGAACTTCGACCCGAACAAGCAGTATCCTATGATTGCATATTTTTATGAAAAATATACCGACAGGATTCACGCCCATTATATGCCTGTTCCAAGCCGTTCGTTTATAAATTTCCCTCTGTACAACAGCAACGGATATGTGGTTTTCATTCCCGATATCACTTACAAAATCGGCTACCCCGGGAAAAGCGCATACAATGCAATTATCAGCGGCACGTATGCACTGCTTGAAAAAGGATATATTGATAAAAACAATATGGCAATTCAGGGACAGAGCTGGGGCGGATATCAGGTTGCATACCTTGTCACAAGGACAAATCTGTATAAAGCCGCGTGGGCAGGCGCGCCGGTTTCTAATATGACCAGCGCTTACGGCGGAATCAGGTGGGAATCGGGAATGGTGAGGGCATTCCAGTACGAGCAGGCGCAGAGCAGAATCGGAAAAACTCTTTGGGAAGCTCTCGACCTATATCTTGAAAATTCACCTCTCTTCGGAGCAGATAAAATCGAAACACCCCTGATGATAATGTCAAATGACAACGACGGAGCAGTGCCGTGGCAGCAGGGAATAGAATTTTTTACCGCGCTGAGGAGACTTAATAAACCAGCGTGGATGCTGACATATAACGGCGATGAGCACAACCTCGTTAAATGGCCTAACAGGGTTGACCTTGCAAAACGAATGATGCAGTTCTTTAATCATTATCTGAAAGGCGAGCCGATGCCCGTCTGGATGTCAGACGGCATAAAGGCAATTGATAAAGGTACTAAAAACGGATATGATTTGAAAAAGTAAATTTTTCAAATTCTAAATAATAAATCCTGAATTCTAAACAATATCTAAATTACAAATTCGAAAAAAGTTTGTTATTTCGAAATTAGTATTTGTTTAGGGTTTAGGATTTCGTATTTCCCTCGTTCCCAACGTCCATGTTGGGAACGCAATATGCTTGTCTCGGAGGTCTACTGCTCATCAGGGACTCCCTCTTGTGTCGTGGAGTCTTCCCGATTTATCGGGAGACTCCCGACATAATTTTTCTTAAAACTCCAGTCCCATTTCTTCCGATTCGACTGTCTTTTTATTTATCACTCTACCGTCGAAATTGTATTCAAGTATATTATATATGAATTTCGATTTGCCGTCGTAATCCATATTCACCTGCTTAGATTTGTAAAGTTTTCCGCCCGAATATTTAAATGTCATCGATATACTGCTTGCTCCGGCACAGCATCTGTTTAATGAATAAATCTCTTTCTTATCTTTGTCGGTTTGGATTGATGTCATTTCATCGAATGCCCTGTCACGCACATAGATTTTTTTATCGGGATTGAAAATGTAAACCTGCCCATAGCAGTTTCCGAGAATTGCACAGGCATCAGTAAGATAAAAATCAAGGTATCCGTCGAAGTTGTAATCGTTGAACTCCATATTAAAAACAAAAATCGAATCTCTGTCTTCGGTCAGGGTCTGAATGATTTTTTTCGACTCCGAATCTTTGATTACAATTTCCTTCACGGGACTGTACATATTGCTGTTTATTATCAAAATCTGAAATGTCAGCTCAGGCATATCTTTACCGATTTTCCTGTAAATCACCGTGTCGTTCTGCGTCTCATAAAAATTTATCACGTCGCAGGTGGTATCGGGTCGAGCGGGAGTAATACCAAAGCCATATGATGTTTTATTCAATGAGAATAAAAAGATAAGCATAAAGAAAATAGATGTATACCGCATAGAAATATTGATAAATTTAATAAAAAACACCGTTTTTATATATGGATATTTAAAATAAAACACTTTATATTAAAGAAATAATTTATATGTACTATAGAAGAAAAATAGTTTTAGCTCTTCTTGATGCATTCGGTAATAACCTTTCAAACATTTTTTTTCAGAAAATTCTGTTTTTGTTTTGCCAAAATCAATCAGAGCCTGTATATAATTTTGTGCCTTATAAATATGGTCCATTTTCATTTCAATCATATAGAGATAGACGGACAATGATAAAATATGGTCAACTGGCAAATAATTATAACTGGAGTAAAATTACATCTTCTAACTTTATAAATCAAATAACAAAGGATGATCAATTAATTATTAGTAATTTAAAGAGAAGATTTTATAATTTTTCCAATAGTGATATTTTAGATTTTGTTTATCAAAATTATCCTAAATATGCAGTTAAAAGTGAATTGAATAAAACAAGAAAAGTAAATCTTAATTCAAGAGTTGATAATACAAATAATAAACTTGTATTTTTTACAATTGGATATGAAGGATTATCTATTGATTCATTTCTTAAAAAATTAATGGATAACGAAATTTATTTAATTTGTGATGTTAGAAAAAACCCAATAAGTATGAAATATGGTTTTTCAAAAAACGAATTAAAAAACCTTCTAAAAAGAATTAAAGTAGAATACATTCACATTCCTGAACTTGGAATAGATTCTAAAAAAAGGGAAAATCTAAATACACCACAAGATTATTTTCTTTTGTTTTCTGATTATGAAAAAAACTATTTACCAAATAGAAGTAATCAACTTAAAACATTAAAAGATTATTTGTTTCAACATCGAAGAATTGCCATTACATGTTTTGAATCGGATTACAAATTCTGCCATAGGCATAAAATATCTGAAGCCCTAGAAAAAAATAAAGACTGGAATATCCCAATAATTCATTTATAATAAATGGATAAAACTAAAATTCTGATTACTGTTAAGACCTACCCAACACTAACTACAAATTATGAAGAATCTGTATGCACAGCAGGAATAACAGAGGAAGGAAATTGGATAAGGATTTGTCCAATTCCATATCGTTCAATTGATTATTCGCAACAATATAAGAAATATGATTGGATTGAAGTTGAAATCGAGAAAAATAAATCTGATTTTCGCCCAGAAAGCTTCAAATTGAAATCATTGGATAGCGAAATCAGAATAATTGATCATTTAAACACGGATAATAATTGGGAAAAACGCAAGCAAATTGTTTTAAAAAATGTCGAATATGATTTAAAAAAATTAATTAATAATGCAAAAGACAGAAAAAAATTAACATCTCTATCCGTTTTTAAACCAACAAAAATTATTGATTTCACATTTACATCTGTTAGTAGAGAGTGGCATTCTAAAAAATTAAAAAAACTTGAACAATTTAATATTTTCAACAACCGCGGGAAGGTTATCAATAAATTGCCTTATAAATTTTTATATATTTTCGAAGATATTAACAAAAAAGAAAGTAAAATGATGATTGAAGATTGGGAGATAGGGGCTTTGTATTGGAAAGGTTTAGAAATAAAAAATTCGGAAAAAGAAGCCTTAAATTACGTCAAAGAAAAATATTTTGACTACATGATAAAGAAATGTGATTTATGTTTTTTTCTCGGAACAACAAAACTCCATCATTTAACATCAAAAAATCCATTCTTGATTATTGGTATATTTTATCCATTACTAGACAAAAAGATTCAGCATGTATTTCCCTTTTAAATTTGTTACATAAATTTATTAAATTAAAATTTCTAATTTTAGATATTATATATCTTCAACAAATTCTTCAGCAGATTTTCCAGCTTATCCAGCTTCAGCATATTGCTTCCGTCGCTGAGTGCTTTAGCGGGATTGGGATGAGTTTCTATAAATATCCCGTCCACACCCACAGCCATTGCCGCGCGTGCCAGAGGTCGTATGTATTCCGGATTTCCGCCGCTCACGCCTTTTTCCTTCGAGGGCATCTGAACCGAATGTGTCGCATCGAATATTACGGGATAACCGAGATTTTTCATAATCACCAGCGAACGGAAATCAACGACAAGATTATTATATCCGAATGTCGTGCCGCGCTCTGTGAGCAGAATTTTTTTATTCCCCGTCTGCGCCACTTTTTCCGCCTGGTACTTCATATCTTCGGGCGCGAGGAATTGTCCTTTTTTAATATTAACTATTTTTCCCGTTTCGCCTGCGGCTTCCAGCAGTTCAGTCTGGCGGCAGAGGAATGCAGGGATCTGCAGCACGTCCACAAACTCTGCGGCAATTTCAGCTTCGATTTCCGAATGCACATCCGTGAGAATCGGTATGTCAAATTCTTTTTTTGCATCGGCAAGGAATTGCAGTGCCTTGTCCATTTCAATTCCGCGGAACGAGCTCCCCGAAGTGCGGTTCGCCTTCATATAGGACGCCTTGAAGATGTAAGGAATCTTCAGTTTCGATGTAATCTCCTTCACCTTTTCGCAGGTTCTGAAGACTACTGATTTATTCTCCACTACGCACGGTCCCGCAATCAGCAGGAAGTTATTCGTGTTCTGAAGTTTCAACTCTTTTTTAAAATAATTTGGAAGCATAATATTTTGTATTTTAATTGTTTATTTTATTAATATAAATACTCAGGAGAACAATAATCCGCTTCGAATCCGCCTGTAAGCACTGTTATTTCCGATAAAAGCGTATAATAAGATATATCCCTTTCGTCGCTTAATATTGGCACTATTTCCTTTCCTTCTTTATTTAATATACTCCATATTCCATTATTCTCCGCGCACATAATTCCTCCGTAAAATTCTTTTATGTAATTATATTTTATCGGTATTATTTCTTCGCCTTTTTTATTTATAAAACCCCATTTTCCTTCCTTGCAGACTCCCGCAAGACCTTCACAAAAACTCCGGGCGGAATCATATATCAGAGGTATTGCAATTTTCAAATTCTCATCCGTGTACCCGCATTTACCATTTAGTTTTATCATTGCAAGTCCTTCAGAAAAATATGATAAATCTTCATACAAAAATGGAACAATAATGCTATCACGTTCATTTATTCCGCCGTACAATCCATTAAATTTAACTATTGAAATTCCATCTTTAAACTGATAAGCTTGCTCGTATTTCGGGGAAATAACTTCTTTTCCTTCCTTGTTTACAAATCCGGTTTTCCCATCTCTGGATACCCGTGCAAGGTTATCATTTTCTTTAAAGCCTGAAACATATTCATATAACGGCGGTACAACTATTTTCCCGTCTTTATTCATAAGTCCTTTTTTTCCATTCAGCTCAAACTTAAAATAACCATTTCGAAAAGCCAGATATGAATTATATTTTACAGGTATTACTTCTTTCCCTGTTGTATCTATAAATCCGTATTTTCCATTCAGTTTAACTCTTGAAAGTCCGTTTTTGAATCCAAAAATTATATCATATTTAAAAGGAATTCTAATTTCACCTTTTTCATTCACATATCCGTACTTATTTTCTTTTTTTACCGCTATCAGATTTTTTTCATAATAAATTATTTTATCGCATATAAGCGATACTATTAATTTCCCCTCCTTATTAAATAATCCATAATGAAATATTTCTTCGCTTACTCTAATAAAATCTTCGTTTAATATATCTATAGTTTTAAATTTTAACGGGACAACTTCCTGTCCTTTTTTATTTATAACCCCATATTTGCCGTTTTTCTTTACTTCATATAAATCCTTCGTTTTTGTAAAAAAACCTGATCCACCTTTAAATATAGATTCATATTTTGGCGCAGCCACTATCTTCCCGTACTTGTCAATTAAACCTTCCTTTGAGTTTAGCTCAAATATTGCAATTCCATCTTTAAAATCACTTATATAATCAAACTTAAAATCAATTATGACTTTCCCTGTATAATCAATAACTCCCCACTTACCATTTTTTTCAACACAAGCCAAACCTTCGCTAAAATTATTTGCATTATCATAAATGAACGGAATTTTGGATTCCCCCAAAGAATCATAATACCCCCATTTCCCGTTTAAGCAAAGCCCTACATACCCGTTTTTATAATAGAACGTCTTTTCAAAAATCGGCGGTATTATTTCGTTTCCTTTCCAGTCAATATATCCGCATTTTCCGTTTAATTTGACTTGAATTAGTTTTTCACTAAAACAATGTGAATTTAAATTATCGTATTTAGGATGTACTACAATACCTTCACAATTAAAATAACCAACCTTATTTTCAAAAACGTAAGAGAATAATTCAGGAATTTTATTTGCCGTATCACCCTGCGGATAAACCTGCCCTGCCGTAAATGCCAAAAACAAAAAAACCAACAATGCCAGTACTTTTTTCGGATTCATAGGTTTTTATAAAATGTTTTTTGTTGTCCGTTCAATGTTCTTCTATTTACAATTTACTATTTTCTATTCACTATTGACTATTGACTATTCACTAACCACCAATCACTATTTATTCAAATAATATTCCAGTTTTTTATCCAGCTCTTTTTTAGTATAAGCCGATTTCTTATACATCCCTTTTGCTTCGCGTTGGCGCAGGGCTTCGTATATGCACACTGCCGCGGAAACGGAGATATTCAGCGACTGTATCAGTCCGTACATCGGAATCACTAGATTCCAGTCCGCCTTGTTAATCACATCTTCCGAAACTCCCGCGTGTTCGTTTCCGAATACGATTGCAACCCGCTTCGTCAAATCAATTTCATACAGCGATTTATTTTTCTTCGTTTCGGAAATGTGGGTTGCGTATATTTTATACTTGTCTTTTTTCAGCGCGGCAAAGCACTCATCCACATTATTGAACCTTACAAGCTCCACCCATTTCTTTGCGCTGGCGGAGGAAACGCGCCCGATTTTCGGGAATTTATTCGTGTTGTAAATCAGGTAAACTTTATCTATCCCCGCGCAGTCGCACGTGCGCAGCACTGCGCTTACGTTATGCGGGTCGTGAATATTTTCAAGCACCAGCGTGAGGTGCTTCTGCCTCTGCGAAACTACTTTCTTAAACTTATTATATCTGGCTTCTGTCAAAACAGTGTAAATAAATGTTTTAGTGAAATAATATGTTACATTTAGTATGCGGTTATCTCTTTACTTTTAAAAATTAATCAAATAAGTTTCATTAAACAATTAATAAAGCGATGGTCAGATTTAAATATATAATAATTCTTCTCCTGGCGGCAAATATGAGTTTTGCTGTCGGAAATCAAATTAACCCCAAACCCGAATTAAAAAAATACGAGCCGAGAAATAAATGGGGACTTAGTGTCTTATATTCCGACAAGGGATACGGACTTACGGGCGGATATTTTAAACCTCTTAGCAATAGTATGGATTTGTTTCTTTCATTTTCCATCAGCGGTGTGAGCGACAACAGGGAATTTGAATATTTCGACTATTACGGCAACTCATACATTCAGGATAAATTAAACAGGGTCTTTATGTTTCCTCTGAATATCGGGCTGCAGTATTATATTTTCAAAGAAGATATTGAAAATGATTTCAAACCGCTTCTGAGTATCGGCGTAACACCGGCACTTGTTGTCACTACTCCTTATGAAAGAGGTTATTTCAATGCATTCGGCTATTCACACGCCTCGTTTGCCGCAGGACCATTTATCGGAGCAGGTCTCGAATTTATGCAATCGAATAGTCTTTCATTCACAATTAATATGAGGTATTCTTACCTGCCTGTTGTCAGCGGCAGTGTAATGAGCATTAAGAATAATGAGATGAAAGATCTTGGGGGTGTTTCGATGAACTTCGGTGTGAACTTTCTGAAGTAATCAACCAATCATTTTTTCGAAATCGGTTTCGCTTATAATTTTTACACCAAGCTTCTTTGCCTTGTCGAGCTTGCTTCCCGCTTCCTCGCCTGCAAGCACGTAATCCGTTTTCTTGCTTACCGATGAGGAAACCTTTCCGCCGAACTCTTCTATTATCTGAGATGCCTTGTCGCGAGTGTATTTTTCCAGCGAGCCCGTAAGCACAAATGTCTTATCCTTGAAGTTTCCGTTGAACTTAACTTTTTTCGATTCGTCTATCTTGAAATTCAGCCCTGCCTTTTTCAGCTTTTCAATCATCTGCAGGCTTGCCTTATCTTCGAAAAATGATTTCACGCTCGCGGCTATTTTCGGTCCGACTTCATACACACTGCTGATTTCCTCTGCCGATGCCGATTCAAGCTTTTCAATTGAGCCGAAATGCTTTACGATTATCTTTGCGGTTTTTTCGCCTATATGCCTGATGCCAAGCGCAAATAAAACTTTTTCGAACGGCTTCTTTTTCGATTCCTCGATTGCCGCAAGAAGATTTGTAATACTCTTTTCACCAAACCGCTCTAAGCCGATAAGCTCCTCCCTTCGCTTGTGCAGTTCGTACAGGTCGGTGAAGTCCTTTATGAAATTATTTTTCAGAAATACTTCTATAATGCTCGTGCCGAGTCCTTCAATTTCCATAGCATCACGCTGAACGAAATGCTCCAGTCTGCCCTGCACCTGTGCGTGACAGAAATAATTTACGCAGTAGTAATTCACTTCCTCTTCGGGCTTTACCAGCTTCGATTTGCAGACAGGGCATTTATCGGGAATTTCAAAATCCTTCAGCTTACTGAAATCCTTATCCTTAATCACTTCCACTACTTTCGGAATCACATCCCCGCCTTTTTCTATTTTCACATTTGCACCAACCCGGATTTCCTTCTTGCGGATTTCATCGAAGTTGTGAAGCGTTGCCCTCGAAATAGTTGAACCTGCAAGGAAAACAGGCTCAAGCTCCGCAACGGGTGTGATTGTTCCGATTCTGCCTACCTGTAGAGTTATATCTTTTATCTTAGTGATTTGCTGCTTGGCTTTGAACTTGTATGCAATTGCCCAGCGCGGAGATTTTGCAACCGAGCCGATTGTATCCTGCTGTGCGAGTGAATCTACTTTCACAACTACCCCGTCAATTTCATAAGGTAGCGAATCCCGTTTTACTTCTATCTCATCGCAGAATTTTTTTACTTCGTCTATCGAGCTTACTTTCTTAGTGAAATTATTTACGGGAAATTTCAGCTTCTTCAGAATCTCCATATTATCAAAATGCGAGACCGGCGGCTTGTCATTTGTCCTGAAATAATAAATAAAAATATTCAGCGGACGCGAGGCAACTTCCCTGTTGTCTTTCAGCTTCAGCGTCCCTGCGGCGGTATTGCGCGCATTTGCAAAAAGTTTTTCGCCGCGGATTTCCTGTTCTTCGTTTATCTTTTCGAAATCATCTTTTTTTATGAATACTTCTCCGCGCACTTCGAAATTTTTGTATGTATCGGATTTTACTTTCAGAGGAATCGAGCGGATTGTTTTCAGGTTTTTAGTTACATCATCGCCCTTCGTGCCGTCTCCGCGCGTGGCGCCGCGTACGAAAATGCCGTTTTCATATACAAGCGATACTGCAAGCCCGTCGAATTTCAGCTCGCAGACGTATTCGTAATTTTGTTCCGGTATCAGGTTTTGTATGCGCGTATCGAAGTCATCCAGCTCTTCGTAGTTATATGAATTCGAAAGCGAAAGCATCGGGACTTCGTGATTGACTACTTCAAATTTTTTTGTCGGCTCGCCGGAAACCCTGCCAGTAGGCGAATCCGCCGTTTTCAGTTCGGGATATTCCGCCTCCAGCTTTTCAAGCTCCTTCATCATCATATCATAATCTATATCGGATATATCGGGCTCGTCGAGTACGTAATACCTGTAATCAGCATCTGCAAGCTTTTCCTTAAGCTGATTTACTTTATCGATTATGTTCTTCCCTGCCGGCAACTTAGTTATAAAGTTATAAGGTTATAAAGTTTTTAAAGTTGTATAGCGCGTTCTTTGTGTCCGCCGTGGCGGATTTGTAAAGTTATAAGGTTATAAAGTTAATAAGGCAGAATAGTTTCGTAATGTTTCTCATTTGCTCTTCTACTATCTACTAACTACTAACTACTGACTACTGCTCTTAACAATTCCCTCGCGCCCTATTTTCAGGTATTTTATTTTCGTGTCCTTAATGTCAAGCTTCTTTCCGTTTAAATATAGTATAAATGTTTCTGTATTATTCGAAGTCACATAAAAATATTTTTTCGCCTTCCAGCTTCCCGAATAATCCTTATCAAAAGATTCCTTGCTCATATTATTATAAGAGATTGAATCTATAATTACGGAAATGTATCCTTTCTTCAGGCACTTGATTTCAAGAGTCAGTGAATCATTTTCGGCTTTCCTGATTGAATCCTGCACCCTCTGAACATTTTTAATCGAATCTTCGATTTCTTCTTTCGAGCGCTTACCCAGAATCTTTTTTTCGTTTTCCTTTACTACCGTATCGAAATTCTGCCGGACAATATCAAACTTTGATTTCGACGTTCCGGTCAGGAATACAGTTGTAACAAGAAGATATATCCCGTAACCCAGCAGAAGCACCACCGCTATTATCCCGAGTGACTTGAAAATCGAAGGTGAAAAGTTAATTGATTTCTTCGGAGGCTGTTTCCTGACTTCCTGTTCTTCCGCAAATGGCGTGTTTTTTTCCGTTTCGATTTTTTTAACAGGCTGGGGCTGTATGAATTTTTTCCTGCCGTTTGTTTTTGGTTTCTTTGAGGGCGTCAGCATGACCTTCTCCTCGAAGAGGCTCTCAATTTCCCCTGCTTCTTTTTCGGGTATTTCCTCTTGTTCGGGAGCTTCTTTTTTTTCTTCTGCAGGCTGTTCTTCCTGAACGGGTTCAGTTTCCTTCTTTTCGAGACCTTCCCTTTCTTTCAGAGCGCCTTCCTGCGGCTGATACCTCCCGCTTTTGGCAAGGTCGAAATTATACAGCGTTTCCTTTTCATCCAGTCCGAGGCATCTTATGTACTGCTTCAGAAATGCCCTGATGTATGGCTGGGGCATGAAATTAAAATCACCGTTTTCTATTCTTTCTAAATTCGATATATGTATTTTTGTTTCATTGGCTATCTGGAGCAACGTTATTTTCTTGCTTTCCCTGAATAATTTTAAGTCTTCCGCAAATTTTTTTAACATATTTATTTGGTATATGCTTAAACGTTGAATTTTGTAGAAAATAAATATATTTTTTGTAAATATATATGAAATACGATTACCTTAAAGAAAATTATTCCGAACTGGTTACGGATATTAAAGGGGTATGCACACAAGTCGGTAAAAATTACGATGATATAAAACTTGTGGCTGTAAGCAAGACTTTCCCCCCGGAAGAAATTTTAGAGGTGAAAAGGCTCGGACATGCCGATTTCGGGGAGAATAAAGTTCAGGAACTGAAATCAAAATTCGATGAACTGAAATCAGAAAATATTAACTGGCATCTCGTCGGACACCTGCAGACCAATAAGGTAAAATATATAGCGGATTTTGTAACTCTTATTCATTCTGTTGACAGCTTTAAACTTGCGGAGGAAATCGACAGGCACGCAAAAAAAGCAGGCAGAATAATTAACATACTCGTGCAGGTTAATACAAGCGACGAACTTCAAAAATCCGGAATTGAACCTTCGGATGCAAAGAATTTATGCAGGGAAATTTCATCACTGGAAAATATAAATCTGCAGGGACTTATGACTATCGGTATGTTTACCGACGTGGAGGAAATTATCAGGGAAAACTTCAGGATGCTGAAAGATATATTCGACGACCTGAAGGTAGACTATCCCGGTTTCAGATACCTATCCATGGGCATGACATCTGATTACAGGATTGCCATCGAAGAGGGTTCCAATATGCTCAGAATCGGAAGCGCAATTTTCGGAAAAAGAAATTATTTATAAATTATTTAATACATATTAAAATGAACATTTCTTCAAAAGAAATCAAGAAGAGAGATTTTAAAAAAGGTCTCCGCGGTTATGACTCCAATGAAGTTGATGCTTTTCTCGATACCGTGAGTTCGCATTACGAAAAGCTGATTTCAGAGAACAAGGCACAGGCGGACAGGATTAAATCTCTTTTATCCGATATAGAAATCTATAAGGAAAACGAAACCAACCTGCAAAAAGCAATAATAAAATCCCAGGACCTCGGCGAAGAAATTGTTCAGAATGCAAAAAAGAAAGCTGATCTGATTATAAGGGAAGCCGAGCTCAATGCCAGAAAGGCAAAGCAGGATATTGAAGACGACATCTTATCGAAAAAGCATGAACTGGATGATATCAAGCTCAGAAACGACAAGCTTCTTGAAGATGTCAGAAATTTCATCACTGATAAGCTCAACGAGCTCGAAGATTTCATAAAGAGCAAGAAGATATATAAAATGGAACTGACCAACCTGACAAGCATGACAAGCGATTACGATGGTTTGCAGGATATCTCAGAAGAAGAAGAAAGTCCCGAAGTAATTAAACCCGTTAAAAAAGTTTATATCGGCAACAAACCGGACAAAGGCTCCTTTGAAGATAGTTTTGAAGTAAAATGATTATGAAACTTGACATTAAGAATACTGTAGATTTTATTAAAAGTACTGCCGGAAACGGATACAACACGGGAATTATACTGGGAACAGGCTTGGGAGGTCTTGTAAAGTATATCAAAATAGAGCACGTAATAGATTATTCCGATATACCGAATTTCCCCGTTTCAACGGTCGAGTCACATCACGGAAAACTTATTTTCGGAAAACTTTCGGGAAAGAAAATTATTGCAATGCAGGGCAGGTTTCATTTTTACGAAGGCTATTCGCATAACCGTGTGACATTTCCTGTGCACGTTATGAAAGGTCTCGGAATTAAATACCTTATAGCATCAAATGCCTGCGGAGCACTTAACCCGGAGTTTTCAAAAACCGATTTAATGATACTGACTTCGCACATAAACCTGCATTTTACATCACCCCTTATCGGAATGAAGTTTTTTAACAGCAAAGAAAATACAACGCATTATTATTCGCAAAGACTGATTGAACTCGCGGAGCAGACAGCACTTGAAAATAATATCGATGTTAAAAAAGGCGTGTATGCCAGCGTGCAGGGTCCGACTTTAGAGACCAGGGCGGAATACAGGATGATTAGAAAATTCGGAGGAGATGTAGTGGGAATGTCAACAATCCCTGAAGTGATAGTAGCGCACAAGCTCGGCATGGAATCAATGGGAATATCCATTATTACGGACGAGGGCTTTCCCGATACTCTCGAAGTTGCAATGCTCTCTAATATCCTGAAAGCAGCCAGCATCGCAGAGCCGAAGATGACGCTGCTGATAAAAAAGTTTATAGAAAAATTATAATTCATATATTATGACTGAACAAAGAAAAAAAATAACCGAAACTGCCGGATACCTGAAAAAGCATCTGCCTTCAGGATTTAAGGCAAGGCTTGCTTTGATTGTTGACGAGAATTACAAACTGCCGAAAGAAATTAAGATTATTAAGAAAATCAATTTCCGCGACGTGCCCTGCACATACGACAAGGATACGGTCGATAATTCCATACATCTTCTGGCTGCAAAAACCGGAAATGCTAACCTGCTCATTTTAAAAGGCAGGCTGCATTTTTACGACGGAGTGAAGATGAGGGATATCGGACATTTTATTTATTCATTAAAATATGTCGGCATAGATAAGATTTTATCGGTTGATGAAGTCGGTACGCTTAACCCGAGATTCGGATGCGGAGAGCTTGCGCTGGTTTACGACCACATAAACCTGATGGGCGATAATCCGCTTATCGGAGAGAACGACCAGGAACTCGGAATCAGATTTCCCGATATGAGCAATGCATACGACGAAGGTCTTTTCGGAAAGATGAAATGTGTTTTTATGGATAATAAAATGATAATAAACGAATCCGTATACCTCGGAATAATCGGACCCGAAAGCGAAACCGAAGCCGAAGCAAGGTTTTACAGGGAAATAGGATGCGATGTGCTCGGTTATTCACTTGTACCTGAGAATATCACCGCCGTTCACGCCAGAACGAAATTCGCAGGAATCGGGTTAATAACAAGGGAACTGGTCGCTGACAAAATGAAAGCCGATACATCATCTGAAAGCAAAAGAGAAAAAGAAAGAATAAAATATTTTAAAAAAGCAGAAAGCAGTTTAAATAAAATACTGACTACATTAATAAAAACTTTATAAAATGATAAATCCAATGAAATCCCTGATATACATAATAATTTTTACTTCGGTATTATCTTTGTTTACCGGCTATGCACAGCCGACGGATGACCCTACGAAGAAAAGCAATATACCTAATCAAACACTTACGGTTGAAGCCGAAAGCATCAGCTCTGCTGACTATTCTGTGAAAAGCTACCTGCTGGAAAACTTCCCTATACTGCCTGAAAAAACCGCAGAAAAACTGATACTCAACAGGAAGATTGATATCACTTCAACCGATACAGCATCGGGAGAAAAAACGAATTTTTATAAAGTAAGCTACGATATACCGGAGAACTATCTTGCCGATACAGCAAAAATATTGTGGGTGCTGAATATTCCCGAATTCCGCTCTTATATTTATCAGCTTTATAAAAGCGATACAATATTTGTTGACAGGTGGAATAACGTTGTAGGTACGAATAAAGACAGAACCTATGCAGGATATTTCGAAGCGTTCAGAGTAAGGAACTGGCCTTCGTGGAAGGACCCCGAAAAGGGAAAAGAAGACCTGCCGCCGACACCTCCGGGACCGAAGAATCCGCTCGGACTTTTCTGCGTGCATTATGACGAAGCTTCTTTGAGGTATTTTCACGGAACGAATAAAGAACATTTACTCGACGACAAAAACAGAAGCCTCTCGCACGGCTGCGTCAGGAACTACAACGGCAACATTGCAAAGATGAAGGAGTTCATTTTAAAACGAGTTATTAAATCAAGGGATTTAACCTCGTGGCTCGATAGCAAAAAATCGATGCAGTTTGATTTCGACAAGCAGGACAGGTTCCCCGTAAAAATTATTTACAAGACTTACAACATCTTCAAAGAAGACGGCGGAAGCTATATAGAGCTTTACAGGGATATATACGGCTACAGAAACTCACGGGGCGATAAATACAACGACTTCAGCCTTACTTTCCTGACTACAAAGGAAAACCTGATGAAAGAATACAGGGAGAAAATCGGAAATGAGTTAAGCGACGAAAAGCTCGGAGCACTGATTGACTTTGCTATAAAGAATTGCGATGAATATGAAAAATATAATATTTCCACCCTGCTTGAACAGATAAAATAACGGACGAATCTAAAAACTCTCGTCCTTCCATTTATAAATACGCCACCTGTTATCGGTGGTGTTTTTTATTAAGCTCATATCGGCAAATCCGTTCAGGCGGATGATGTTGCTCGGATTGAAAGTGATGGTAAGGTTAAAACTTCTCTTCAGCGTCTGGTGAAGCGAGTCACCGACCTGAAGTATTATATTGTTCCAGATTATTTCGAGCTTCTGCGAGTTCTGGAAAAGCCCGTTTGTCGTGCGCAGCTCAGTCGGCTTATCCCACGATACATCATATCCGAGAGCATAATCCCTGTATGTAAATATGAAATCATCAGTGAAAAGGTTTGAATAAACTGAAGTGTCCTTGAACGTATATGCATACTTGAAATTCTTGAAAACCCCATCCACAGTTGTCTGGTCTGAAATAATCGGAGCGCTTGTCGAATTATCCAGTTTCGGTGCAAAAATATTTTCGCAGGAGGAAAAAACCAGCAGGAAGAAAAAATATATTAATAAATTCCTTTTCATTAATTGCTGAAATTTGCTTTCAAAACGCTCCATGTGGTGTCCGATTCTACCGACTTGAAATCTATCCACCTCGATATTGCCCACAGGTTTTTTGAGTTCATCACCATTATGAATCTGAGCTTTCCCGTCAAAGTCTTTGCTACCGTCGTTTTTTGATGGTCGAACCTTAAAAGATATTCCATGTCGTAAACGGCAGAATCCGAATATGTGTTCGTTATCACGTTCGAGGCAAACAAAAGCGACGTGCTCTGTGCGCCTGTAAGGGCAAGCAGGTTGTAAAAATAATTTCTCTCATTCACAAGCTGCCAGTTCTGAAAAACAGGATACTGAATCTGGGACGCTATGTCAGCCGTGTAAACGAATTTCTTTGTCGATGTGGCAGTATCCACAATGCACTGCAGGTAATTATTTATATCCTTGTCTATGATGGCGTTTGTAAGATTCGAAAGCACAATATCCGGAGTTGTTGGCGGGGTAAATGTCGAGCGCGGCTCGGTCGGAGTCTCCACATCCCTCAGTCCGAACAGCCCGCATCCGCTGTAAAGCAGGGCAAGGAGAAATAATATATTAATTTTTCTGAGCAATTAAAATAAACCTGTTTGATTTATTCAAAAAGAATTTATTTCCGAAATAATCCCCGTACACATTCTTCACGTTGAATCCCGTTTTTTCAAGCTCTGCGCGGATTTCAGCGCATGAATACAGCATGATTCTCTCCGTAAAAACATCTTTCCCGATTCTAATATTTTTATAAACAAAATTATTTTCTATTCTTCTTTCCTGATGCACCTTTTTTCCCTGCACAACTATAAAATCTTTCTTTACCAGATTTTTCCTGAGCAGGGCTTCGTTTAAAAAATCAAAAACGAAATATCCTTTTTTCTTCAGTGATGATTTTACGTTTTTAAAAACACTGAAGTTCTCATCATCAGTTTCAAAATATCCGAAGCTTGAAAAAATGTTCAGCGCCAGCTCAAAAGAGTTTCCGAAATTAAAATCTCTCATATCCTTGATGAGAAATTTTACATTTACATTTTTCTCTTTCAGTGCTGCTTTATTTTTCTTCGCTTCGCCGATTAGATACCCGGATAAATCAAAACCGGTAACATCAAATCCGCGCTTTGCAAATTCTATCGAATGCCTTCCCGCACCACAGCATACATCCAGCACTTCTGCTCCGCTGCTCAGCGGAACGCTTCTCTGAATCAGGTTTATCAAATCAGTCGCTTCCTTACTATCCCTGTGCCTGTATAGCTCGAGATAATACTTATTAGAAAACCACTTCCTGAACCACTCTTTGCTCAATGTTAAATTCTAAATGTTAAATGTTAAATTTCTTTTTCAAAAAATTCTATCTGTAATCGCTTCTTTAACTTCTGGCTATAATAGCTTTTCTATCTTCTATCTTCTGACTTCCGCTCTTATTTACTAATTATTAATTACTATTTATTAATTAAACAGTGACACGACCTTCAATCGCTTTTGCAAGAGTCACTTCATCAGCAAATTCAAGGTCAGCGCCAATCGGTATTCCCCTTGCTATGCGCGTGATTTTTACATTCAAAGGTTTTATAAGTTTATTCAAATATAAAATTGTTGTCTCGCCTTCCACGGTCGGATTGAGCGCAAGAATCAGCTCATCAACTTTTCCGGTTTCTTTTTCGTCAAGCCTGTAAAGAAGTTCTTTTATTTTTATATCATTAGGACCTATGCCGTCCAGAGGGGAAATCCTGCCGTGCAAAACGTGATACATTCCCCTATATTCATTTGTCTTTTCGATTGCATAAACGTCTTTCGGGTCTTCCACCACACATATTACATTTTTATTTCTCTTCTCCGAACTGCATATCTTGCATACATCGTCTTCAGTGATGTTGCAACAGACACTGCAGAATTTTATTTTTTCTTTTATTTCTATTAAAGCTTTTGATAATTTTTCCACATCCTCTTTCGGCTGTTTGATAATGTGCATTGCAAGCCGCTGTGCCGTCTTGCGTCCGATTTGAGGAAGCTTCGAAAGTTCATCAACTAACGATTCAAGTGAATCCGAAATATTAAGCATATTTTTTCCTAATACTTTTTATAATTCAAAAATCTGAATCTTCTATTTCTATTATAATAAAAACATATTAATGCTCTATCAGTGAAAATCTGTTACATCTGTGTAAATCTGCGGTTAAAAATTAAAACCCCGGCAGATTCAGTCCCGGTATATTCGGAATCATTCCCGCCGTTGCCTTCGACATTTCGTCGTTAGCCATTTTCTGCGCGCTGTCTATTGCCTTGTTCACCGCCGCTATCAGCAGGTCTTCCATCATTTCAGTATCGCCCGATGAGAGTATTTCCTTTTCGATTTCTATTTTTGTAATCTGGATTTTTCCGTTGATAGTAACTTTCACCATTCCTCCGCCTGATTCCTCGACGAGCGTTTTGTTTTCCAGCTCCGCCTGTATCTGGTCCATTCTTTCCTGCATCTTTTTTACCTGCTTCAGCATTCCCTGCATCTGATTTGGCTTCATTAATTTATTTCTCCTTAATTATTTAAATATTTAAAATTGAATTCCATTTATTAAAAAGCTCTGCGGTCGCAAAGACATCACCAATGCAGTAATCCGCTATTACTTTATATTCCTTATTCCTGAACAGCTCTCCTACCATTTCGCCCTTCACACCATTTTCTTTCGGACTCACTATTCCGAGCTGTTTGCAATAAAAATCCAAAGAGAATTTCCTTCGGGCGCCTGTTGGTGAATGCCTGTTAAACGTTAACTCCTTCAGCATATCGATGTGGTATTCCCTGAAATTAAAATCACTTCCTGCCATTAAATTTTTTGTCGGCTCTACGCCAAGTATAAAAGACCTCAGCATAATAAACGGACAGTCGAATTCCCTGCCGTTGAAAGTGATAAAGAGATTGTATCCGTTTTCTTTAACCGTCTTCCAGAATATTTCAAGAATTTCCTTTTCGCTTTTGCAGATGATATTTATGTTTTCTCTTTCTGCCTGTAATTCCAATGGCTCATCCGTATTCACCAGCACGCAGCCCTTATCCTTGTTTAAATCCAGCATTCCGATTGCAACAAGCTGCGACGTGAACGGATTGAAGACAAGATTTTCTATTGCCGCCTGCTTCTCTTCATCATTTTTTACAAACTTGGTTAGGTAAGTCTGTGTCTCCTCATCATACGATTCAAAATCATAAGCCGCAACCTCAAGGTCGAAACTCAAAACTTTACGTTTGGTTATGTCAATCATATTTTAATTATAAAATTATTCTTTTCTTCTTAATAGTAAATTGTAAATAGTAAAATGTAAAATGTAAAAAAAAGAACAGTGCAAAGAAATGTTAACGCTCTTACGTTTTACTTTTTACAATTTACTTTTTACACTATATATCAAACACCATTTCCCCGTTCATTTTCATTTCCTCATAACAAAAAAACGGCTCCCCGTACTCCACGCCAATCTTGAATCCGAAAAACTTAGCGCGCGTGATTATGTCATCGAGAAATCTCTTACTGCTTATGTATGTTTCAGGCTCTTTCTTCTGATATTTCGTATTATAAAACTGCGAATCGTAACATTTAATTGCTTCGAGCTTCTTTCCGAACGATTCACTCACATCCATAATAAAACTTATCGGAATATCATAAGCATGCCTGTAATAAAAAACTTTTTTTGGTCTGTATGCTTTCAGGTTTCCCGTAACAATTTTCCTCAAGCCCGAATAAAAAACCGCCTCTCGTATAAAATTGCTTGCGTTGATATGGTCGGGATGCCTGTCCGAAGGATACGGCGCAAAAACAATTTCCGGCTGAAACTCGCGAATCAGCTTAATCAGCTTTTTCCTGTTTTCGGAATTGTTGATTATATTCCCGTCCTTCAGCCCGAGATTTTTCCTTACTTTTATCCCCATTACTTTGGATGCCTTTTCAGTTTCTTTTTTCCTCTGTACAAGATTTCCCCGTGTGCTGAGTTCGCCCTTTGTCAGGTCAATAATACCTGTTTTTTTGCCCGAATCGGCAAGTTTGCAAACCGTCCCGCCGCACGTGAGCTCAATATCATCAGGATGAGAACCTATAAATAATGCGTCTAATTTCATTATGCCTTTTACTATAATCTTTTAATATAGCAAATTCGGTTTTTTAATAAAATTGCAAAGAATAATAACTTATTTTCCCACTGAATATGATAAATAAATCAGTTATTTTAAAGGTTTTAAACGAATTATGAAAAAAGACGACTGCATTTTTTGCAAAATAACAGCGGGAGAAATCCCTTCTTATAAAGTTTATGAGGATGAGGATTTCATTGGTATTCTGGATATATTCCCGAATACAAAAGGAATGACACTGCTCATTCCGAAAGAGCATTACGATTCATATGCATTCGAAATGCCGGATGATGTTTATACAAAATTTCTTCTGACGGCAAAAAAGCTCGGCAAGGTGCTTGATAAAAAACTCGGCGTGGCTAGAACCGCCCTCGTGATGGAAGGAATGGGAGTGAATCACGTGCACGCAAAGCTTTATCCGCTCTGGGGACTTGGAAAAGATTTTGTGCCGATGATTCCCGAAGGAGAGCATTATTACGAAAAATATCAGGGCTATCTTACAACGCTCCTCGGCCCTAAAGCCGACGACGAAAAACTAAAAGACATTCAAAATCTTATTGTGGAATCTTGACGCAGAAGGACGCTGAATATTATGAATAAATATGAAGAAGATAATTACAAGCATTCTGAACTGACAGAAAAAATTATTAAAGAAGCTTATTTTGTTTTCAATGCGTTAGGGTATGGATTTCTGGAAAAAGTTTATGAAAATGCTCTATTCAGAAGATTAAATAATATTGGCTTAAAGACTCTACAGCAATCACCGATTAATGTGTATTTTGAAAATGAATTAGTCGGGGAATATTATGCGGATTTAATAGTAGAAGAAAAAGTTATTATAGAACTGAAAGCAATACAGGAATTAAATAAAATTCAAGAAACACAGCTCGTAAATTATTTAAAAGCAACAAAAATAGAAGTGGGATTATTGATAAACTTTGGTCCTAAATTGGATTTTAAAAGAAAAGTATTTTCAAATATTCATAAAAAATCATAACTATCATATTAAATCAGCGTCTGAAATAAACATATGAAATACGACCACATACAAATCGAAAAAAAATGGCAGGAGTACTGGGATAAGAATAAAACTTTCAAAACTCCCGACCTGAACGAAATTGACAAATCAAAACCGAAATACTACGTACTCGATATGCTTCCCTATCCGAGCGGAGACGGACTGCACGTCGGACATCCCGAAGGATACACAGCTACTGATATCATCTCCCGATATAAAAGGATGAAAGGATTCAACGTTCTTCACCCTATGGGCTGGGATGCATTCGGACTTCCCGCGGAACAGTACGCAATCAAAAAAGAAATCAATCCGAAAATCGGAGTCGAGGAATGCGTGAAGAGATTCAGGGAACAGCTTAAATCGCTCGGACTTTCATACGACTGGGACAGGGAAATAAACACTACCGACGAAAAATATTACAAATGGACGCAGTGGATGTTCCTCAAAGTCTATAATTCATATTTCGATGAAAAAGAAAAAAAAGCAAAACCGATTTCCGAACTTCACGTACCCGAAGAATTAAGCGAAAAAGAAAAATACGAATACATAAATTCACAAAGACTTGCTTTTATATCCGAATCACCCGTGAACTGGTGCCCCGAACTCGGCACCGTGCTTGCAAATGAAGAAGTACCCGAACAGCTCGAAAAAGGATTCACGGTTGTCAGGCGACCGATGAAGCAGTGGAAACTCCGCATCACAAAATATGCTCAGCGGCTGCTGGAAGACCTCGATTCCGTGAACTGGCCCTTGAGTGTTAAAAAACTTCAGACAAACTGGATTGGAAGAAGCGAAGGTGCTATTGTTAAGTTTAAAGTAAAAAGCAAAACACTGAACGACGAAAGAGAAATAGAAGTATTCACCACGCGCCCCGATACCTTATTCGGCGCAACTTATATGGTGCTTGCACCCGAGCATAAACTGATTCCCGAAATCACAACCGATGCCTGCAAAGATAAAATCGAAAAATACATCGAAGCCGCATCAAGAAAATCTGACCTGGAAAGAACAGAACTTGTTAAGGACAAGACTGGCGAATTCACCGGAGCTTATGCAATCAATCCCGTCAACCGGAAAGAAATCCCGATATGGATTTCAGATTATGTGCTCACAAGCTACGGCACCGGTGCGATTATGAGCGTTCCGGGACACGACGAGCGTGACATGGAATTTGCAACCAAGTTCAAACTCGAAATTATTCCTGTTGTCATTCCCGAAAAATACAAAGATACGGGAATAATGAAACTGAAGGAAGAAGGCAGCCCCGAAATAATTATTGCAGGAAAAGGAGTCGAAGCATTACACGGCGAATCAAAGGAATTTCACGATTACCTCGAAGACGTAAAAAACGGAAAAACCTGCTTCACGGATGAAGGCTACAGCATTAATTCAGGATTCATCAGCGGACTGCAGACCGGTGAAGCAATTGCAAAAATGAATAACTGGCTCGAGGAAAACGGGCTCGGCAAGAAAAGCATTAATTACAAACTGAGAGACTGGCTCTTTTCAAGACAGAGATACTGGGGCGAGCCTTTCCCAATCGTGCATTTCGATGACGGCACTTTCAAATCACTCGATGAAAGCGAACTGCCAGTAACTTTGCCAATGGTAAAATCATACAAAGCATCAGGCACTGGAGAATCACCGCTGGCAGCCATTTCCGAATGGGTAAACACAACCGACAAAGCAACAGGCAAACCAGTCAAGCGCGAAACAAACACGATGCCCCAGTGGGCAGGTTCGTGCTGGTATTATTTAAGATACATCGACCCGCTCAATGACAGAATTTTCTGCGACAAGGAAAAAGATAATTACTGGATGCCCGTTGATTTATACATCGGCGGCGCAGAGCACGCAGTCCTTCATCTTCTCTATGCAAGATTCTGGCATAAAATTTTATATGATTTGGGATATGTAAATCACAACGAACCATTCACCGTCCTCTTTAACCAGGGAATGATTCTCGGCGAGGACGGCGTGAAGATGAGCAAGTCCAGAGGAAATGTAATCAATCCCGATGATGTAATCAGGGATTACGGCGCAGACTCGATGAGACTTTTTGAAATGTTTATGGGTCCGCTCGAAGCCACGAAACCCTGGAGCACTGAAGGAATCGGCGGTATGTCGAGATTCCTGAACCGGGTCTGGAGACTTGTGATTGACGACAGAACAGGCGAAATAAAAAGTAATGTTACAAATGAAAAACCAAGCGAGGCGGAATTAAGAATTCTGCATAAAGCAATAAAGAAAATCACATTCGATATTGAAGACGGCGATATGAAGTTCAACACTTCTATTGCCCAGATGATGATAATGGTAAACGATGCATACAAACTCGAAAAAATCAGCAAGGAACTAATCGAAAAATTCCTGCTACTGCTCTATCCGTTTGCCCCGCATTTCTGCGAAGAGCTCTGGGAAAAGCTCGGCAATAAACCTTCTATGCAAAATCAACCCTGGCCCGAGTGGGACGATGCTTATGCAAAGAATGATTTGATTACTGTAACCTTCTCCGTAAACGGTAAAATGAGGTCGAAGAAAGAAGTTGAACTGGATACAGATGAAAAGAACCTCGAACAGTATGCAATGGACGACCCCATCATCTTAAAGCACATACTTGGCAAAGACATCATAAAGATTATCGTCGTTAAAAACAGGATGGTAAATATAGTTGTGAAATAAAAAATTCCTTTTCCGGCGGACGAACCCGGAAAAGGAATATTTATTATTACCGCTCTCTACGGTATTATTTTACTAAAACCATTTTCTTTGTGCTTACGAAATTGTTTGATTTCAATGTATAGAAATAAATTCCTGAGCTCAGGTTTGATGCATTGAAATCTGCAAAGTGAAAACCTTGTTCGAGTTCTTTATCAACAAGTTTTTTCACTTCTCTTCCTGTTATATCATAAATAACCAATTTTACTAATCCCGATTTTGCAATTGAAAAATTTATTCTTGTAACAGGATTAAACGGATTAGGATAATTTTGGGATAACTCAAAAGAATTTGGTGCATTAATCGCGATTTCATTCGACAAACTGAAATATTCGAAGTTTCCGTTCAAATCGATTTGCTTTAATCTGTAATTATATCTTCCCGGTTGAAGATTCTTATCTTCAAAATTGTATTCATTCGATGTTCCGTTTTTTGCAGCTAAAAATCCCAGGTATTTATAAACACCCTTTTCCAGTCGCTGCACTTCAAAACCCTTATTATTTATTTCTGATGTTGTTTTCCACTTAAGCCCTACATTTCTACCTTTAATATTAAATGTAAAGTATTCGATATGTACCGGCATTGGCTCGTTAACATCCGAAAGAGCAAAATCGGAAAAAGAATTCAGATTGTTTAGTGTTATTGTCTTATTAGTAGTATTTACAGTTGAGTTCAGATAAGTCGTCCAGGGTCCGCCGTCTCTTTTCGCAAGTCTTATATTTAACTCATTATCTATCGTTCCGACATCCGCCGAATCATAATTTAAAATCAAATTATATGAAAAATTACTGCCGCCTGTCTGAGTTATTGTCCAATAACAATTCGAGTACTTTCCATAAAGAGTTCCGGGAGGAACACTGCCGCTGAAATATTCGAATGATAAAGCCGTGGGAAGTGCCGTACCGCCCGTCCATTGTAAAGTACCCAATGTTTTTCCGGCAGATGTTATTGTCTGGATACTGTCCACAGAAATTGTTCCTGTTATATTAGGTAACGGTGGAGTTGATGAAGGAATAAACTCATTTGCTCCAATTGATGTGCCGAATCCGAATGTTGTGCTTCTTGCGTTTCCATTTATATCCGTTGCTATATTGCCCGACATTATTCCGGCTATTCCTTTTCCTTTTACATACCACCCTTCGCTTTGGTCGGATTTAATATTAAGATTAGCGGTCGAAGTATCTGTAAAGAAATTTGTAATATTTAATGCAGAACTTTCCAGGTACCAGCTGTTATAATCCTGTTTCATTGTTCCGGTTTGATTTATCCAGCTTGAAAAATTATAAGAAGAAAAAGACGAACCCTGTCCCCAGCCTCCTGCATTAGACGAATTACTTGTTACAAGGAAATTGTAATTCGAATATTTTGTTGACCATCCCGTTGTTGGCAATACCGTTGCATCCGGTGCATTAATAATTGCATAATGTTTTCCGCTTCCTCCGCTTCTTGTATTTATAAAAATATTATTTTTCAAATAAGTCACTGATTTTGTTGGTAAATTAGTCGGCGTGGCTCCTGTAAATCCTCTGTTATAACAAGCAGACTGATTTGTTCCTGATGAAACAGTACCTGAAAGGTAAATAGTATTGTAAAAAACATTAAAAGTAGTTGTATTAGTCACCGAACCTGCATCCCATATTCCATACAGTTGTGCATTTTGACTGTTATTCAGTGCTATCATGTTATTATAAATATTTATGTTATGATTAACAGATGTTCCGTAATCAATATGAGTGATAATTCCGCCAATCATCGGATCCGTTGCATTATAATTATATAATCCGCATATCCTGTTGTTAAAAACATCTGCGTTGTATGCATATTCATCAACCTCTATGCCTGCCATATATACATTCGCACCGGTTGTGCTGTTGCAGCATAAATCGTGAATATCATTATTGCTGATCTCTCCTTGTGAATAAATTGAAGAATCGCAATAAACTATTCCGTATATCGTACCGTCTGAAAAAGGGATTCTGCCTGCTGATTTTAAATGATGTACAGTATTATTACTGATTGTGACCTTTCCGTATGACCTGCCAATCTTATTGGAATGCCTTACGCCTCTAAGTTTTGGCTTGTCGGTATTGCTTGTACTTGTCATTGTTATATTTGAAATCGAATTATATTTAATATCAACATTAAACAATGATTCCGAAAAAATTCCGCAAATTAATGCGGGAGCTGAAGTAGTTATTGAATTTGCCGTATTTTCATCTCCTATTGTATTATGCTCGATGTACATACTTCCGGAATCAGGATAAATTCCATAGAATATCGCAGAACTCGACGTACTTGTCATGTTAAAGTTTTTTACGGTATTGTATGAAACCATTACTCCATATGTCGATGTAGATACGTTCAGCTTAATACCAACAAATGCTACGCCTCCTGTGTTACACCAGGCACTCCCTCCGCACTGTACAGTCGAGCCGCCAATATAGTTGTTTTTTATTACGTGTCCTGAAGTTGTGGTACCTGCTTTTAGAAAAATCCCTGTCTGTGCCGTACTGCTGTTGGTCACCTGATAAATGCTGTTACCTTCCTGTGATGATTCTCCGCCTATTATCCAGTTGTTTCCGTTTCCGGTATTCGTAACGTAAATTCCGCAATTTGTGAAATCATATATACTATTACCGCTGATAGTATTGTTGTCATTTTCTTTTCCTGATGTTCCGCTGGAATAAATTAAATTCGCAGGACGATACGTGCTGTACTTTGTGATTGTGTTACTTAAAATGAAATTGTAATCATTTCCATTACCGCTGTTTGCTGTCGAAAGATAAATAACGCCCGAAGAAGTCGAACTGTTTCTTCCGGTAATCGTACAGTTTTTTACCGTATTATTTACCGCATCATTCACAAACATTACCGTAACTCCCGAAGAACTGCTGTTTGCAATCGTCAGGGAAGATGTACCTCCGCGGTAAGTACCATCTATAGTTACAAAAGTCGCACTGTTAAATGATACCGTGCCGGAAGAAGATGTTCCCGTAATTGTTTTTGATACATTTAGAGCAGGACATATCAGTATATAATTCGAAGCACTTGCACCGCTTTTATAATTTAATGTAATCTGAGTTTCATTACTCACATTATAATCGCTTTGTATCTCTATTATATATGATGTGGATAGAGGTTCTGATATACTGTTGTATGCATCATAAATTTTTGCGTAAGTCTGGCTTGCACCAACAGGTATAACCGTTTGTGCTTGTGTTTTTGTATTTATGGAATATATAATTATTATTGGTACTACGATTTTGATTATATACTCTTTAATAAAATTAGAATTCAGATTTTTCATTTACTTACCCTCCATAATTATATTTATGTTGTTGCAATTTTCTTGCCATAAATAATTAATACATATCTGAAGAATAATAATAGATTAAGCTGTTTATATGAGGTATACCTTTCTCAAAATGAGACTAAACGAATTTTATTTCTCAATTTTACAGATAAAAAAATTCCTTTTCCGGTGAACTTACCCGGAAAAGGAATATTTATTATTACCGCTCGCTACGGTATTATTTTACTAAAACCATTTTCTTTGTGCTTACGAAATTGTCTGATTTCAATGTATAGAAATATATTCCTGAACTTAAGTTTGTTGCGTTGAAATCGTATGAATATGTTCCTGTCTGTAATTTTTCATTTACAAGATTTATAATTTCTTTTCCCGTAATATCATAGACTCTAAGACTTACAAATCCGGGCTTTGTTATTGCAAAATTAATCTTTGTCGATGGATTGAACGGATTGGGATAATTCTGGTCAAGTCTGTATTCACCGGGAACGTTTGAAGAAATCTGACTTATACCTACTGTGTTGTAATTTACGGTGTCGGGTCTGAAGTTTGTCCAGCCGGCAGCCCAGTTATCAGCACCAAATGCACCCCTGAAGTTTACAGAAGAGAAATACGGGTCAACGGCATTTACATTGGTTACCCTTGCACTGTTTAATGCTGGTGAACCGGCAAGTGGAATGAAATATGAAGCATTCCAATTATTAGAAATATACCCGCCGTATGCATTTGTCAGCATTACCTGGTCATTTGTGTTGAGAGTATCATTCAATCTTGCTGAGTTTAATGCCCAGGTTGAGGCATTAAATCCGTTTGAATTCATTGCAGCCGTATCGAAATTTTTTCCCGATATACCTGCAATAATATTGCTCATATATTTGATTGTGTCACCGTTACAGGCATTTGCTACTCCGATTCCGTCAAATAATGAACCTGTGGTGTAACCCATGAATATTGTATTATAAACATTCTGAAGAGAGTTTCTTCTTAAATGCATTCCTCTCTTGTGGTTTGCATCTACTGTGGATGTATCATATCTCTTCACGCCAATAAAAGTAATATTGGAGAAAATCGGCTGTGTTCTGGGATTGTTATAATTCGGTGCGCCGTTATTATCCGATTCAAATCCGTTAGAACCGCTTATGTCTGCAATGTTAGGATGTTTTATACTTAAGCCAAACTGTACTCTTCCTCTGTACCCGTTGTCCGTATCGAACTCATCGTCAACCGCATTATAAGATACAAGATATTTGCAGTTTACTGTTCCGCCGAACCATTCGTATGAATCATCACCGCAAAAACTTACCATTATATTTTCGATTACTGTTTTTCTTCCAACGCCGCCCATTGTTAATCCGTTGATTTCATTGTTCGGTGCAAGTGCAACTCCTGAGTATTCAATCCTCACATATTTCATTATTCCGGAACTGTCGTTGTCATCCTGTCCGCCATAGTAAATCGATGATGCAAATCCTTCGATAGCCGCAGTGTCAGCTCCCGTAGTTGTATTGATTTTGGCTTTTCCCAGAATTACAATTCCGCCCCAGTCACCGGCGTTTCTGTTTCCGGGTGCAAAAGCACTCGTGAAAATAATTGGATTGGTCTGTGTGCCGACCGCATTAATTTTTCCGCCTCTTTCTATAATTAATGAACCTTTTGAGGTTTTTTCTCCGTATATCCTTGTTCCGGCAGGAATTACAAGGTTACCGCCGTTTTTGACACGAACCTCACCAAGCATTAAATATCTTTTCGAACTGTTAAGCGTATAAGCGGATGTTATTGTTCCGGGCAAGGTATCTGTTGCCTGAGTGTATCCGGTACTGTATGCAAAGACAAGCAAAGCAAAGAGAATAAGTATTTTTTTCATAATTGGTTTTTATTTTTAATTTATTTTATATTCAAACTTATTGATGCAAGATTAATGATTTATTAAGATAGGATAAATAAATCGTAAACTTATTTCCGGCAATGCAATCCCGTATAGAAAGAACGGATTTGTTTTTATGGGATTGCATTGCTGGCATAGCTGATAAACATTTAAAATTTATACCCGAGTGAAAATGAATAGTTCGTGCCTACCCTGTAATATCTTACCGTTTCGGAAGTGCTATTTACAAGCTGTGAATAATATATATCCTTTCCGAGCAGATTCCTTACTGTGAATTTTGCCTCGAAATTCCCGAGAAACTTCTGAGAAGCAGAAAAATCAACAAGGTCCCTTCCGACTTCCTCTATATCTCCGAAACCGCTTAAACCTACTTCCGAAATTCTGCTTCCATACCTGTTATACAGCAGATTCACGCTTGTTCCTGTTTCTGAATTGTCATAATATATCCCAACATTGATTGTATATGGCGACTGCCCCTGCATCTTCCTCTCCTGCTTGGTTTCAGCCGATGAAAGACCTGATAAATCTATTTTCGAATTAATAATCGTGAGGTTACCGTTGAACATAAAATTATTCAAATATTTAGTGAATGAACCTAAATTCTTTCTCAATTCCAGTTCAACCCCGTAATTTACCGCACCGTTTGTTGCATTTCTGAATGTATTGGATTTTGAATCGCTTCCTTCCGATAGATATACCGTTTCTATCGGTGCATCGAGCTTTTTGTAGAAAAGACTTATAGACATAAGCTCTCCCGCTTCCGGATAAGTCTCCAGTCTTAAATCGAAATTCCTTACAAGCGTTCTGTGCAGGTCATATGGGTTACCATAAACAAAAACATTCCTGTTGAAATCATTGAATCCGAATGGTGCAATTTCCCTTAACTCCGGTTTTGAAATTGACTGGAAATAAGAAAATCTTGCATTTGTATTTTCCGTAACATTATATACCAGATTCAGTGAAGGAAGAATATCGTTATTCTTTAAGTTCACCGTTATTGGTTTGTTTGTCAAATCAATCGATTTAAGAACCTGCTCGTTTGACTCCAACCTTGCACCTGTTATTATTCTGAATTTTCCGATTGGCACATCGAACATAATGTATCCGGCATATGAATTTTCGTATGCATAATAATTATCAGAACCCGTCGTGAATTCTTCGAATACAAGTTTATTCGTATCAATATTAATTGCTGAAAATATAGAATCGATGGACTGCTTCTGTATCTTGCTTTTATCCCATATATTTGCCTGATTGGAAAAATATGGTGCAAATAAGCGTGCATTGAAATGTCTTTGTGTACCGAAAGCAAATACACCTGTTTTAATTTTCATTTTAATCTTATCCGTGATTTTTGCAGGTAACTCGGTATTAATTTCAAAACTCCTGTTAATATCTTTTAAATTAGTGAACAATCTGCCTCCGATTGTTGTATTCGGATTTCCCGTAACCGAAATCGGAGCAATGTAAGCATCTTCTGTCCCGTTCTCTCTCTGGTAAATCATCGTCTTGTAGTCCGGTTCGTCTGCGGCAGATTCCGAATATGATGCCTTCCAGTCGATTTTCATTCTTTTAAGATTTTCAAAAAAGTGCTCTCCGATTAACTGCGCTGAATATACTCCCCTTACCTTCATATGAGTAGAGTATAGCTTTCTGTCCGCTGTTTGGGGAATATGCGTTCCTTCAAGATATTGTGTTTCATCTTCTGAATTTAGTATGTATGTATTCTTTAAACTCAGCTTCTGATTATCGCCTAATTTAAAACTTGCATTGAATATAGCTCCCCACTGAACCTTATACATCGAATTCTGACCGCTGAATTCCTGCTCCTTTAATCCGTCTGCCTGGTATTCCGTTCTTGTTAAATCTTTGTTGGAAAAACTGCTGCTGTATGTATATGCACCGAATATTCCAAGCTGATTGCTCTTTCCAAACCTGTAATTGTTTCCGGCAGAAAGCTGGAAGCTTCCGTTAACAGGGGCTTTCTCGCCGAATATTCCCCAGTTCGAGTTAAAGGACCTTCCGAAATTCTTTAAAGACTGACCGTTGTAGTAATCCCTGGAAACCATTTGTGAGGAAATCGACCCCGGAAGTTCCCTTAATCCGTTATCGAATCCTGTGTTTAAAAATAAAACACTTTTTTGCTCACCGGGATAAGTCAGTATATCTTTGCCTGTTGTATTTGAATTTCCCGAAATCGAAGAGGAAAAATTAAGCGTAAAGCTTTCAGGGAAATCTTTTGTGTTTAACTGGACAAGACCGCCTGAAAAATTTCCCGGCTGGTCAGGCGTATATGATTTTGATATTATTATATTCTCTAGTAAATTCGAAGGGAATATATCGAATGAAAAAGATTTTTTATCGGTCTCTGTGCTGGGGAGAAAAACTCCGTTCAAAGTTGTTGTGTTATATCTTTCTGAAGTACCGCGGATAAATACGAATTTATTATCTACGATATTTACACCTATAATCCTTTTCATAACATCCGATGCCGCCGCATCAGGCGCCCTTTTTATCTGCTGCTCGCTGATACCGTCGGATATTTTATCCGAATTCTTTTTTTCAGTGAGCATTGCCTGCTCGTTCGAAAGTGATGTGTTCGCTTCGATTGTTATAACTTCAGTAGTCAGCCCGTCAACGGTCAGAACAACATCCAGATTCGTAACCTCACCGTCCTTAACTACTACGCTTTGAAAGTTCTTATCATTATATCCTATATAGGAGAACTTTAATTCATAAACGCCGGGTTTTAAATCCCCGATAAAATAATTTCCGTCAACATCTGCGACTGCTCCAAGGCTCGTTCCTATAATTTTTACAGTAGCGCCTATAAGAGGCTCTGATGTTGTGGCTTCCAGAATTTTCCCCTTAATCCCCTGTGAATACAGAATCTGGGAAAATAATAAAAAGTGTGCAAGCAGTAATAATTTTTTCATCTTATATTTTTTTACTCAAAAATAGGGAGTGTACTTTAATTGAGTATTAAGGAATTGTTAAGCGGCAGTTATAGAATTGTTAATAATATAAAAAAGCCCTTCTTTGATTTAGAAAGGGCTTTTTATGTAGGGATATATGTGTTTTAAAAATCAAGTATTGCGTTAACATAAAACCTGTTCAGGCTGCTTGATGTCGTTCCGTCATACTTGACAATGTAATTCTGGTCGTATCCGATATTATGATAAGATAATCCAAGAGTAAGAATATTTGCAGGTTTGTACATAAGTCCTATTATCATCAGCTTCTGTTTTCCCATATCGTAAAATGATGTCGTGCTTCCGCTGTTTGTGTTGGGATTGAACATATCATACCTGAAAGTTAAAAACAACTTGTCATTAAGCTGCTCGACAGGAGGATTGAACTCAAGAAATGCAGATAAACCACCACCATTAAGAGTTGAATCAACTGTCGGTGTTAACGAATTTGAAGGAAGCTGGTTGGAATAAACACTGTATTCACCGCCTATTTTCACTGAGCCTGCTTTATCAAAATTATATTTGAAATTAAGCATTCCGCCAAATCTGTTTGTCCTGTACTGACCCCCGTTTGAAACACCGTATTCATTAAAACCAAGCTTCCCGATATAAGCAAAACCCCCGACTGTAAGCTCTGAAATGCCTTCCAGTCTTGATTTTCCTGATTTCTTAACTGCATCCACTCTTTTTGCTAACTGACCTGCAAGAGGATTGAAAAATCCTGTTACAAATATATCTTTAAACCTGTTCTGGTCAAAACCTTCATTCCTGAATCCGTTTCCGTTTAACACGCTGACGGTAATATCTCCGTATTTCTGAGGTAATGATAATTTAGTTGTCATTCCAAGGTCAGCAGTAGAGAAGAAAGTGCCGCTTGTTACTTTTACCGTATTGCCTGACCTGACTGCACTTGTTGTCCAGTTATAATCGGTGAAGGTTTTTGCAACGCCTCTGTATCCGTAATGCTTATCCATATTGCTTGTCCATTGATTTGGCACTATGCCAAGGCTGAAAGTAAGCGATAACCCGTCTTCCGTTGTTAAAGGAGTGTAATCAAAATATCCGAATTTAATCTGTGTAAAATACTGCGTCTTTCCGCTTCCGTCCGTCGTAGAATAAACATCAGGTGTTATTCTTGCTGTTATCTGAGGCGTTAGATTTGCTTTTATATTAATATAAGCCCTGTCAAAATAAAAACTGTTTTTGCTTGTCTCAAACTGGTTTTTTACAGGATTATATCCGAAAGGAGCGGATGAATTTGCAGATGTTGTATCGAGCTTCGTAATAAAATCAGCATTATCCATATTAAAGATAAAACCCGTAAATACCACACCTCCGATTTTTACTTCCTGTTTGAATTCGGTTCTGTTCTGTGCACTCAGCGACGAGAACAATACTGTAGCGAGCAGTAATAATAAATATTTTCTCATTAGTTTATTTTTATAATTTGATAATTAATTTAATTTTGAGATTTTATCGAGTGCTTTCTTACTTACATCCGCCGGCAACGGAGCATATCCTAAATCCTTTGCGAATTTCTGTCCGTCTGTGAGAGCCCATTGCAGGAATGATTTAAGAAGTTTTCCTTTTTCAACATCCTTGTTTTTTTCATAAACGAGCAAGTATGTATAGCTTGCAATCGGGTATGCACCTTTTCCTTTCGCATTGATGATTGACATTGTAAGTGATTCCGGCATATCGGGAAGCATCACTTCACCTGCTTTTGTTACTGATTCGAGTGATGGTGTAATGTTTTCACCTTCTAAATTCTTTATGTTTGCATATTTTAAATTGTTCTGTAAAGCATATATCAATTCCACGTACCCGATTGAATATTCAAGCTGCTTTACTACACCTGTAACTCCTTCATTGCCTTTGCCGCCCTGTCCTATAGGAAATTTTACTGTCTTGGAAGTTCCAACGTCTTTTTTCCAGTCTGCACTTACGTTCGAAAGATAATCCGTAAATATATATGTCGTTCCGCTTCCGTCTGTTCTGTAAACTACTGCAATTTCTTTGTCCGGTAATTTTACACCTTCGTTTTCTTTTGCAATTTTTGCATCGTTCCATTTCTTAATCTTTCCAAGATAGATTTCGGATACTATTTCGCTTGATAAATTCAGCGACTTTTCGACTCCCGGCAGATTGTAAGTCAGAACAACTGCTCCGAGTACCGTAGGTATATGTAATATCTTTGTATTGTTCTTCGATTCCGCTCCCTTTGTTTCTTCTTCATTCATCGGACTGTCTGATGCTCCGAAATCAACCGTGCCTTCGGTAACCTGTTTTACTCCGCCGCCGCTTCCTATTGACTGGTAATTTATTTTTGCATCTTTATTAATCTTTGCATATTCATCGAACCATTTAGAATATAGCGGGAACGGGAATGTTGCTCCTGCTCCGTTTAACTGCATATTGCCAGGTTTGCTTTCCTTTTTACCGCAGGAAAACAACATAACACTAAGTAAAAATAATACGATAATTTTTTTCATTGTTGGTTTTTTAAGTTAAATTGATATACAAATATTCCCCTGCAATGTTTCGTAATTGATAATGAATTGTTAAGAAATTGTAAAATTGATAAATTTGTTCTGCTTTTAAGGGATTTTTCATTAATTTTGAACAATTTTAAAACTATGAATATTTTAAATAAAGCAATTGTGGGTGTATTGCCTGTTTTTCCCAAAAAGCTCGTTAGGATTTTTGCAAACAAGTATATTGCAGGTGATAAACTTTACGATGGCATAGAAAAGGTTAAAACTTTAAATGCAAAAAATATTATCGCAACTATGGATGTACTCGGAGAAAGTATTAAAGATAAAAACGAAGCCATACAATCAAAAAATGAATCCATCGAAGTTCTTGAAGAAATAAATAAAACAGGTGTTAATTCCAATCTCTCTATAAAACTCACTATGCTCGGACTGAATATAAATTTTGAATTATGCCTCGACCTTGTTACCGAAATAATGGAATGTGCAAAGGAAAAAAATAATTTCGTGCGAATTGATATGGAAGACTCCCCGGTTACAGATGCTACAATTAAAATATACGAAGAAGTAAGAAAGAAATTCGATAACGTCGGACTGGTGCTTCAGGCTTATATGAGAAGAAGCGAGCAGGATATTATCAGACTCACCGAAGAAAAAGCAAACTTCAGACTCTGTAAGGGAATTTATATTGAACCGGAAACCGTTGCCTATAAAGGCAAACAGGAAATCAGGGATAATTATTTAAAACTTCTTAAACTTATGTTTGAGAGAAATGCGTATGTGGGAATCGCAACTCACGACGACTACCTTATAGACGGCGCAAAAAAAATAATTAAAGAAATGGTAATATCAAAAGACCAATACGAATTCCAGATGCTTCTTGGCGTAAGAGAAAACCTGAGAGATAAAATAGTTGCAAGCGGAGAAAAAATGAGAATCTATGTACCCTTCGGCGAAAGATGGTACCAGTACTCAATCCGCCGCTTCAAAGAAAACCCCAATGTCGCCGGTCAGGTGCTGAAGAGTATATTTGTGCGCTGATTTTTATAAACAATTACGATTTACTATTGCACGTTCTTTGTGTCCGCCGCGGCGGAACGATTCACGTTTTACGTCTCACGTTTTACATTTTACATTTTACGATTTACGTTTTTCGTTTTACGTCTCACGTTTCACTATTAACGCTTTACGATTTTCATTCATAATTCAGAATTCATAATTCAGAATTACTTTATCGTCTTTCCCGGTTCCGATAGCGTCTTCATCGTCTCGTAAACTTCCAGCCAGATTTTTGTTGTTTCAGGAAAAAGCTCATACATCATATCTTTCATAGCAAGTGCATATTCCCTGATTTCAAATTGCGCGTGTGGGTCGTCGCGCAGCTCGATGAAATTCATCACTGCCTGAAAAGATGCCGTCCAGTAAACTTCCGTATATTGGTTCAGCGGAAGCAGAATTCTCGCCTGCTCCTTTGCAACGCCGAGTTCGAGAAGCTTATTATACGAATCAACCATTGTATTCATCGTGCTGTCGAAAAGCTCTTCAGCTTTCAGCTGGTCATCAACACTGCCTTCCGATGCCTGCTTGTTATTCAAAGACTGCTTGCGCCAGTTCGCAGGTTTGTAAAAATCATTCACGGGTACGTAACGTCCGCTGATTTCATTCCATGCATGGTCCTTTGACGGATAACTTGAAGATGTCTCTATGCCTACAACGTGCTTGTACCACTGCCTCATCACAAACTCAGGTGCCTTCACGTGAAACTGTACTATTATATGCCTGAACGGGGAGTAGTGCCTGTTCTCTGCGAGAAAGCGTACGAGTATCCTGTCACCGTTATCATATTTTGTTTTTCTTTTTCCGAAAGAAACCCTTGCGGAATTCACAACCGTCAGGTCATTTCCGAGCTTGTCTATTACTTCTATAAAACCTTTATCCAGGACATTTTTAAGCATTTGATATATATAAATTTAGTGTTTTTTATGAAAATTCTTTCAACTCGTTCCCAAAGTCCTCTTTGGGAACGGAATAATTTAGCTAAATATAGCAAAAATTTAAACAATTTTTCATTTTAAAATAAGGGAATTAAATTTTACATAAATTATTTGCATTAAATTTGGTATATTTATTGATTATCTAAAAAAAACGAAGTAAAGAAATGGCAAAAAAAGAAGGTGCAAGAATAAACATAAAGGTAGTGAGCATAGAAGGACCTAACAAAGGAAAGTCAGTGTATACTACTCAGAAGAACAGAAACAATACGAAAGAAAGACTTGAAGTGAAGAAATACTGCAAGTTCACCAGAAAGCACGTATTGCACAGGGAAGCAAAATAATACGGGATTTTTTTTCACCCCGATTCTATTATTTATCCCTCCCTCAAACATTTAACTTTTTTATAATAAAAAGTGAAATTTGCAACTCTGCTATATATTAAAAACACAATCGGTGATTATCTGCTGCTGGAAAGAGTGAAAGAGCCTAATAAGGGCTTTCTTTCACCTCCGGGCGGAAAACTCGATATCGATAAAGCCGAATCCCCGGTTGCCTGCGCCGTGAGGGAATGCTTCGAAGAATGCGGAATAAAATCCCGCACTTCAGACTGGAAATTAATTGGCATAGTAACCGAAAAATCTTATCCGGATATCGGAGATATTATGATTTTCTGCTTCGAATATTTGAAAAGTATCGATACTCTTCCCGATGCCTCGAATGAAGGATTATTCAGGTTCGTAAGCCCTTCGGAAATAAGAAGCGCAAACATCCCCGACACCGATAAACTTTTTATTTGGAATTTTGTTTTAAAGAATAAATCAACCCTGTTCAGCATACATATTGACTGCGAATCTACGCCGTATAAATGTATTGTGGAACAGGAATAATTTTTTTAAACAGAAATTTTAAGAAAAGAAACTATTTATTATGAACAAGAAAAAATCATCACTTCCCGATACCCAGAACCAGGCAGACGTCAGGGAAATCCCAATTAATAAAGTCGGAGTAAAAAGCCTTAAATATCCCATAGCACTCAAGGACAAAGAAAATGAAATCCAGCATACTATTGCAACTATCTCAATGACGGTTGACCTGCCGATGCACTTTAAAGGAACGCATATGAGTCGCTTCGTTGAAATTCTGCAAAACGAGAAGCGTGAGATTCATATTGATTCGGTTTATAATATCCTCGAAGAAATGCAGAAGAAACTTCACGCAAATACCGCCCATATGGAAATGGAATTTATTTACTTCAGGGAAAAAAAAGCACCCGTTTCAAAGAAACCTTCGCTGATAGATTACAAGGTGAAATTCCATGCTATAATGGATAAGGATAAAAAAGATTTTATGATGACTGTGATTGTGCCCGTAACAACGCTCTGTCCCTGCTCGAAAAATCTTTCGGATTACGGCGCCCATAACCAGCGCGGCGAAGTGACCGTTGCACTGAGATTTACAGATATGGTCTGGATTGAAGATGTTATAAACATAGTGGAGAGAAGTGCAAGCTCGGAATTATTTACCCTCCTCAAAAGAGAAGATGAAAAATTCGTGACCGAAAGAGCTTACGAAAATCCCGTCTTTGTTGAAGACCTCGTGAGGAATATCGTGATCGGACTGAAGAAAATGAAAAATATAATCTGGTATTCGGTTGAAGCTGAGAACTTCGAAAGCATTCATAATCATAACGCATATGCTATGATAGAATCGCAGGAGGAATTCAGCAACGGACATTCTAAAGATTTTATGATAAAGAGATATTAGTTTTTAATATTGAACATTTTATTAGATTGAATTATATTAATATATAAAAAAGTTCATTATGGTAACCACTATAAAAAAAGGTGCAGGTTTAAGAAATATACAAAGAGCATTGAAAAATATTGAACAGCCTAAAAAAGGGTTGAAATCATCAAAGCATTGTGGTGTTCTAAAAATCCGGAAAGATGCCTTAAAAATACAAAAGAACTTGCGCAATGAATGGTAACAGCTTAATTGCAGATACTAACATTTTACTATATCTTCTCAACGGTGACAAAACTCTTGCAAAAATTCTAAATAACAAAAAAATTTATATATCTTTTATTTCCGAACTTGAGTTACAATGTTTTAAGAATCTCAGTTTAAAAGAAAAGACACTAATTGATTCGTTGATAAATGACTGCATAATCATAGATATTAATGATGTGATAAAACAAAATACAATTGAAATCAGAAAAAGATACGCATTAAAACTGCCTGATGCAATTATTGCAGCATCAGCCGAATACTTGAATCTTCCTTTGTTAACCTCCGATAGCGATTTTAATAAAATTATAGAAATAAACACAATATACTACAGCCATTAAAACAATTACTGATATTCCTCCGAATAATTAAAGAATAAATGCAAAATTAACCTTAACCCGGAACAAAAACAATTATTTAAAGTTTAAAAGCTGTACCCCCTTAAGGGTACATGCAATATTTTAAATTGCTTTTTTGGAATTAATTAAATTATTAAAAATAACTATATTAAAAGATAGTTTTATAAATTAAATTGAAATAAAAATATGTTGAAAAAGTCATTATTACTCGGAATCATTTTCGCTTTTGCGTTTTCATTTTTATCATTCAGCAATGCTCATTCTCAAAACGTTCCGAAAATTACTGTAAAGACAAATAAAAAATCTTACAAACCCGGCGAAAGCGGCTTTCTAACTGTTAAATTTAAAACCGCTGACAACGTAAAAATAGCTGTTGACCCTCAGGTGGAAGTTACATTGAACGGCGCTACAGGCGGCAGCCTGCAGGGATATCCGGGTGGCGATTACATTGAATCAAAACAGATAAAATACAGTTTTACCGTTAACAGCAGCGAAACAAGCGGCTCCACGGTTACTTTATCAGGCTCTGTGAAATTCGGATACTGCAATTCTGACAGCGGAATCTGCAAAATCGGCACGCAGAAATTCAGCGTTAAGATAAAGATTAAATAATTTAATGAAGGATATATATTATTTTATATCCGATGTTCATCTCGGTGTAAAATCCTCAACCGGCATCAGGGAACAGGAAACGATACTTTTGAATTTCCTTGAAGAAATCCGAAAAGACGCCGGGGAACTGATTATTGTTGGTGACCTCTTCGACTGCTGGATTGAATATAAACATGTTGTTCCGAAAGGTTTTTACAGGTTTTTTGCACTGCTCGACTCGATGCTGAATGAAGGATTAAAAGTAACATATCTTTCGGGAAACCATGACTTTTGGTACGGAACATACTTTAAAGATGAATTCGGTATAGATATTATACATCATCCGATATCAAAGGAAATTGAAGGTAAAAAGTTTTATATTCACCATGGCGACGGTCTTGCTTATAAAGATACCGGTTATAAAATTCTTAAAAAGATTTTAAGGAATAAAGCCGCACAGTTTTTTTATTCGCTCGTGCACCCGGATTTCGGGGTTTGGCTTGCAAAAAGTAGCTCTTCATCGTCAAGGGAATATACAGGAAAGAAAAACTTTTCCCCGCGGGACGGACTGCAGGATTATGCTGTGAAGAAATTCGCAGAAGGATACGACTTCGTTGTGATGGGACACAGGCACTATGCATACACCTACAGGGAAAATAACGGATTATATATGAACCTCGGCGACTGGGTGAATCTCTTTACGTACGGCGAATTCAGGAGCGGTGAATTTAAATTAAAGAAATTTTACGATTTGGAGAAAAAGCAAATAATTGCTTTTGATGAAAGAGAAATTAAATAACATATTGTCAAAAAACAGGCAGAAGAAAGAAAAAGAGCTGAATAATTATTTCGGCGATAAGAATTTCAGGCGTAATAACCTCAAAAAAACAAAGCGCGAAAGAATTTCCGTCGGTTCGATTTTGTTTGTGATGCTCTTGATCTTCCTTGTCTTTGCGGGATACCTCGTGTACCTATCGCAATCCCTGCCCTCTTTAGCAGAACTTGAAAATCCGAAAATAGAAGAAGCAACAAAAATTTATTCCGATAACGGCGAGCTTATAGACAAGTTCTATATGAAAAACCGCACGAAGATAACCTTTGAAAATATTCCGAAGGATATGATTAATGCCCTCGTTGCAACTGAAGACAGAAAATTCTTCAACCACTGGGGCGTGGACGTGCAGAGAATAGGACAGGCATTCGTTAAAAACCTTATGAGGTTCAAGCTCAAGGGGGAAGGAGCTTCCACAATTACCCAACAGCTTGCAGGAATACTCTACCTTAACAGAAAAGAAATTACTTATTCCCGAAAACTCAAGGAAGCAATGACGGCAATACAAATCGAGAAGACTTATACCAAGCAGGAAATAATTACATATTACCTGAATACGGTTTACTTCGGTAAAGGCGCTTACGGAATTGAAGCCGCAGCTTCCACATATTTTAGCAAAACATCAAAGGATTTATCGCTTGATGAATGCGCAATACTCGTAGCCCTGCTTAAATCACCTACAAATTACGACCCGATTGACAATCCCGAGGCGTGCAAAAAAAGACGCAATATTGTCCTTCAATCGATGTATGAAGCGAAATATATCTCAAAGGAAGTTTGTGACGTTCAGGAAAATCTTCCTGTAAAAGTTAATGCGAGAAATGAAGAAATAAATTCCGAATCCAAGTCTCCGGAATTTACTGAATATGTCAGAAAATTAATGCAGCAGAAAGCAGAAAAATACGGATTCGATTTGTACAGGGACGGGTTAAAAGTTTATACAACTCTTGACACAAGATTCCAGAGACACGCTGAAGATGCCGTAAACGAACAAATGAAGTCCTATCAGAAATCTTTCAGGGGATACTGGAAATGGAACAGCAGTAATAAAGATGTACTCGAAAGCAGTCTCGAGAAATTCATTAAACAGTCCGAACAGTATAAAAAAGCCCCTAATGAAACAGAAAAGAAAAAGGTTTTTGATGCAATGCACAAAAATCAGACAATCATAGATTCGGTTAAAACACTTGCAACAACAATTCAGGTAGGCTTCTGTGTTATGAATCCGAAGACTGGCGAAATAAAGGCAATGGTGGGAGCGAATCCGCTTACAAGAACAAAATACGGACTTAACCACGTTACTGAAATAAAAAGACAACCGGGTTCTTCTTTCAAGCCTTTTGTGTATGCTGTTGCTGTGAATAACGGCTATTCGCCCGGATATGAAATCTCAAACGACCCGCTTAGCATCAATATAGGCGGCAGGATGTGGTCGCCAAAAGGCGGCGGCACTGGGGGAATGATGCCAATGAGATATGCAATCGAAAAATCCATAAACGTTGTTGCGGTTAGAACTGCAATGGAAATTGCTCCAATTGACAGAGTAATTGACCTTGCTCATAAAATGGGAATTAATTCCGAACTTCCGAATGTACTTTCACTCGCACTGGGAGTAGGTGAAGTTACCCCGCTTGAAATGACTAATGCATTCGGAGTATTTGCAAACGACGGAATGTGGGTTGAACCGATTGCAATTACTAAAATTGAAGACAGAAACGGTAATATAATAGAACAGATTGTACCGGAAACAAGGGAAGTGCTTAGTGAAGAAGTCGCTTACATTATGACTGATATGATGGAAGGTGTCATCAACGAAGGAACTGCTGCATCCATCAGACAGTTTTTTCACAGACCTGCCGCAGGTAAAACCGGAACATCGCAAAGCTATACCGACGCCTGGTTCGTCGGCTATACACCGCAGTTCGTGGCAGGATGCTGGCTCGGCTTCGATGATGCCCGGGTGAAATTCGGCGGAGCTTATGGACAGGGTGGTAAAGCTGCCGCGCCTATCTGGGGAAGTTTTATGAAAAAACTTTACTCCGATGATGAATTTGACTTTCCTGTCGAATACTTTAAAATGCCAAGCGGCGTCGATTTGGTCAGCGTTTGCTCTGTTACAGGACTCATTGCCCTTGAATCCTGTCCTTCTACTACGGAAATCGGTCTCAAGAAAAAGAACCTGAAAAAATGTCCGGGCAATCACGCTATGCCAAAAGACTCTCTTGGTGTGGGTACATTCTCCGCTCCAAGCAAAACAGAAGAGTAACTTCAAATGACAGATAAGAGCCATTTGATTTTAAAATTTATAAACGATAAAAGGAAAAAATAAAAAATGGAAAGAACACTTTGTATCATAAAACCTGACGCTGTGAAAAAAAACGTGCAGGGTCACATAATACAAAAAGTCCTCGATGCAGGATTTCAGGTACTCGGAATGAGAATGCGCAATCTGACAGAAGCGCAGGCTAAAGCTTTTTATGCCGTACATAAAGAAAGACCTTTTTATAAAGACCTTGTTGAATTTATGACATCGGGTCCGGTTATAACTATCGCACTCCAAAAAGAAAATGCAATCGCCGACTACAGGAAACTTATCGGTGCCACCGACCCTACAAAAGCAGATGAAGGAACTGTAAGAAAATTATATGCGAGCAACGTTCAGGAAAATGCAGTCCACGGCTCAGACTCAGTCGAAAACGGAAAAATCGAAGTCGCATTCTTCTTCTCCGAAGCAGAACTTGCGGGATAAAATATAATTTTATATTTTCCACAAAAAAAAAGCGGCCTTAAGCCGCTTTTTTTATAAAGAAATTTTTTACTTCCCCGGCGGTGTTCCAGGTTTTTGAATTCTTATTGTCCTCACTACCTGCTCAATTTCAGGTTTGCGCTTTTCAAAATGCTCGTTGTTTATGAACGCCGCAATGTAGATATTATATGCCATACCCGAAATATAAAACCTGTAATAAGTCTGGTCGCCTTCCTGCTTCGGCTCGATATTGTATATAGTGTTCTTCGTAGAATCATCCTGCTGGAATACATTCTTGAAATTGAACTGCTTCCAGTATTCATTGTTCTTGTCTATCTGGACATTCATCGTAAGCCTTTCAGCTTTCTTTTCGGGAACGGTATCCACGAGCAGAACACCGGTAAATTCCTTGCTCAGATTCACTTCACGGGAATCTATCTGCTTCCAGTTCGGAGGAAACCTGCCGACCAGTCCGACTTCATTGTCCTTAAGGTTTCGCATAACAGAATCCGGAATCGGAAAATTTCCCGATGTGATGTTCTTCCTGCTTGTATCATTAGGATTCTTTCCGTTATTTGTAATGTTCTTATTTACGTTCCTGAGTGAATCGAGTTCTTTTGTCAAATCGTTCGTATCTGTCTTAGTCTTCGTCGGACCGATGACACGAGGCGGCTTGACCTTCTTTGGAATTATCGGCGGTATCTTGTTCGTATTTGCACCGTCTTCGGATTCTTTTATTTCCTCCTTCGGCTTGTTCGGGTCTTCCACGTTCTGCTGAAGGAATTGGTTTTCAGGAAGGTCCTGCATAACAATCAGTCTCGGCGCTTCCACCACATCTGCATTATTGTTTTTCTTCGAAAGGATTGTGTAAAAAGAAATTATCGTGATTATATAAATCAAAACAGCTCCGGCAAGCCCGGCAATCAGGTTTCTAAGCATCAACTCCTTGTATATCCTCCAGGGATTTTTGGGTCCGAGTTTCTCCTCAAGCCTCTCTTCAGGAGTCAGAGATGCAGATTCAGAACTATCTGGTTCCTTGTCGCTGAATTTCTGTATCAGGTTTGCCACAATTGGATTCGGAGTCAGCTTTGTCCTGTGAAGATTTTCCTCGGTTTTCCTTTCAGGAGCTATGGTAACTGCTTCGGTCTGCTTTGCCAGCGCAGCGCTTCCTATTGTAATTATTATTTCAACTTCTTGTGCTTTTTCTTTTGGGTGAATGAAAATCCGGTTTGCCTGCGATTCATTCGAACCGTCTGCGTGAACATCTTCATCCTTTACAAGACAATCAATGCTGACAGATTTTTCCGTAACAACAAAAACTCTTAAAAGATTTTCATCAACAAGACTGACCTGATAATTGCTTTCCTTATCCGTTTTTATCGCCGCCGAATCCATCTCCTGTCCCGGTATGAGCGGGGTGCCAACCGAAAGCATTATTTCAACTTCCTGCGGCTTGTCTTTCGGATGTATAAAAATCTTGTTCGTCTGCCTCTCGCCGGAACTGAGTTCCGTAGTGTATTTATCTTTAACCGAACATAAAACCGCAACAAGCTTGTTGGTCATTACTTTTGCGCGAAGATGATTCTCATCAAGCAGGCTTATCTGGTAATTGCTTTTCTTGTTTATTTTCTCCGTCGAGGTTATTAGCTTTATTTCTTCGGTTTCTTCTTCCGTAAAATCTGATTCTTCCGCTTTTTCTTCCGATGATTCCTTCGACATTTCCTGCTCGATAGTCTTTTCCTCTTCCTTCATCTTTTCTTTTTCGGGTTCAGGGTTTTCCTTCATTTGTTCTGGAGCTTTTTCGTCCTTAATTTCTTCCTGATGCACTTCTTCACTTACTTTCTTAGGGCGTCCTCTTTTCTTATGAACAGGATTATCCGAAATATTTTCTTCCGTACCTGTATTTTCGGTCTTTTCTGCAGGGTCTTGTGACTCTTCCTTATTTATATCGTTATTTTCGTCTTTATTAATCAAATTACTGCTGATTTATGGTAATCTTTAATTTAAATAACTTAAATATAACTTTAAATTCAAAAATCGTAAAAATTATTATTATTATATACGTAAATTAATAAAAAAATATACACCTATATTGCTTATTTACGGTATTTTTTACCGGTTCAGTATTTTTAACTACAAAAAACCTAATAAGTTCAATTTTTTTAGAAAAACGCTGTTACTTGTGCTTTCCCGGTGTGTATCACTTGCTTATTGCCTTCCGAGCGTCCGTCGTAATTTATATTTGCCTGGATGTTCCTCGTAATATTATAATCGAATATCACCCTCCAGAAATAGCTTTTCCCAGCCGACCTTCCGTTTGTAAGCTCATATGGAAAACTCAAACTGCTCGTATTCATATTGATTTCAGCACGCTCAATCTCCAGCCTTAAACGACCCGAATTAGCAAACGAATAAATAAATCTTAATATCTGCTGGTTTATGTCTGCTCGGGTGCTCAGAGCAGGATAATAATCGGTTGCCCTCGATATATTTATCTGCAGGCCGCTTTCTATTTCCTGTATAGGCCTGTATGTTAAATCCGAATTAAGCCCGTTCGAAATTATATTCCTGTTGCGAATAGAATTTACCGGGGCGTTGTTTCTGTCTGTCTTGTTTACGTATTCGAACTGTGTGGTCATATCGCTTGTCAGGCCGAGCTTCATTCTCACGAGGCGCTGTACATTGAAAAGCCTTTCGTTGCCACTGCTGTACTGGTTCAGACCGCGCTGCTGGATGTAACGAAGCAGTATCGAATAGCTTGCATTGTTTTCAAAAAGATTTATGTCCTGCTGTATCCACTGCAATCCTGCAATCGTGTTCGAATCATTCAGAAAAGTGCCGATGTGCATGTAATATAAATTATCAGTGACCGGATCCTTGCTCTTTTCATCCACTCGCAGAATTGTTTCCGTGGATAAATTATTAATGAAATCGGCAAAAATATTGTCACCCTGGAAATTATGGTAGCGCGAAGGCTTTATGTAAACCCTTGCAGATGCCCTGAGGTCAACTGTCGGAAAAAACTGGTCTGTGGGCAGATTGAGCTTTATGTAATTTCCGTCGTAGTTTACCAGCTGGAATTCATTTTCATCCTGAAGTCCGTTTGTGTTCAGGTCTCCCAGGTATATGTAATTTCCCTGTCCCACCGGAACCAGTACAAACAGTTTCTGAATCTTTGCTGTCCTCTCACTTGTAATGTTATAAAGCAGGTCAGTCTGTATTGCACTGTTAAACGGGGAAATCCTGACTCTCGAATCTACAAGAACTGTCTTTGCATTTGTATTGCCGCTTTGCAGTGCTATATCGGAGTACTCTCTTTTCTGAATGGAAAGACTGAATGTTGAGGCAAACCAGTTCGAACCCGCATAAGAAAATCCGTACTTCTGAGTCATCAGGTCGGAAAGATTTGACATAATTCCAAGATATGCATTGTCGTCCTTCCTGTAGTTGTATTCTGCAAAGATGCTCATATTCAGAAAATTATTCAGCGCAATTCGGGGAATTAATTCCTTAAAAGCAAAACTCTCCGCCCTTAAACTGTCTCCAAGCAATCCCTGCATCTTGTTCTTCCTGTTCTCCGCATTGAACTGGAATACAAATTCAAGAAATGTATTGGACAATTTCCTTTCACCGAAAAACTGCCTGTATCCCGTATATGCATTATGCTTCATCCAGCTTCCCGAAATATTATAGCTTTCATTCGAACTGCTTATATTTTCGAAAGTGTATTTCAACTTCGGAAGAGAAACTGTATCAAGCGGCGAGGAAGGGTTGTTGAATTCCACGGTTGCCGTAGTCCTCTTTGAATCGAAATAATCTCCGCGCTTCAGCTGCCCGTAGTTTCCTCCGATTTTAAAATAATTTCCAATCCCAAGGCTCAGGTTAGCTTCCCGGTAATCCTCCGTGCTTACATTTGTATCCTGAACATCGAAGTTCCTGTTGAACTCGACAGAATTTATCCTGTCTAATGAATTAAAAAGCTTATTAATAATCCTTTGCTTATAATTTATATCCACGCTTTTTAATTTTATCCCAAGCAGTTTAAAATCATATTTATTAAAACCAATGTTTCCGAAAAGCGCTACGCCCCCGTTCCCTGAATTCAATTCCGAAAATTTATTCTTGTTCAGGTTTGAATAAGCGGACTCAAGGCTTATGTTCAGGCTTTTGTCTTTAAAAGGGGAATAATCGAGCGTAATGTCCGCAAGCTGGTATGATGTTGGCGTCGGAAGAAAAATTACTGGCGAATAACTGCCCCCGCCTATCCCCGCAAATTCGTACTGGTAGGAGCTTCTGCTTATGTAATCCCCTTTTCCCGAACCGACATAAGAAAAATTTACATTGTATAATGCATTCGAATCTCCGGGCGCAAACCTGTATATTGTATATGTAGATGAGCCTATCAGCGTGTCAACCTTTACATACGAGCCTATCCCCCTCTGTGTCACCGAGTCCCTGCCCGCGAGCGTTACTCCTGACTTCACTGCTTTTGTAGGGTCGTTGCCGGCATTTTTCAATATCACTTTATCAGAATCGGATAAAGTGAAATCTATTGTCTTGTCTTCGTTATCGGATTCATTTAAATATGAGAATCCTATTGACAGTTTCTTCTGAAACAAATCGACTTTATTGCTCAGAGCAGCAAATGTTCTGTTGTATTTCCTTTCGGAATATTCGAAGTCAATCACTATCCTGCTTGCATTCGTGATTAATCTTTTATTCGTGAATGTTATCTGCCCTAACCCGTAATCTATTACATAATCTGCCTGCTCGCCGCGAACCATCGGAACTCCGTCTATGAAAACTTTTTCCGTTCCGGATAAAACGAGAATGTTGATTTCGTTATTTGCCCCTGTCAGCCTATATGGTCCCTGAACTCCGTCAGAACCGCTGAATGAATTGGAACTGAACTTACCCTTTGATATCGCGCCGGTTACCAGAAACTTGCCGAAATCGAATTCCCCGAATCCCCTTGCACCCTGAATCTTTCTGCTGAAATTCAGGAATTCCGACCTTGGAAAACTTAAATCGATATCGCCTATTGTCGCTCCGAGCGTACTGCTTTTTATTTCGATGAAAACTTTATCGAGCTCCTGAAGCTTCAGCGTGTTACCTTCAGGCTGAATGGGTGTGTTCTCGTCCGTCAGTGCCGCAGTTAAATCAATATCCTTGGTAAGCTTTCCGTTTAACTGCAGGCGGAAGCCGGAATTCAGCGTCAGGTCACGGTTTGAGCCTATTGTCACACCGCGGAAAATGCTTCCAGATTTTTCGAGGCTCGAGCCTTCAAAAAGATTTTCAAGCACGTCCTTTCTCTGTGTTGCAACCTGAACCGTGTCCCCGGTCAGGGTGTCGCGCTCGATTATAATATCGAAATTGGAATACTCATCCTTCAGTGCAAAAGGAAATAAATCATACTGAATATTCAGGTCGTATATTCGTGTAGTATCGAGAGAGTATTTCCTGAATAAGTCCCTGCTAAAATAAATTTCGCCGTTTCTGTAATTCAGTGTGAAATCCTCTTTAGGAATAAGTGTTAGTCTGTCAATCCTGAGTGAATCCGTACCCTGTATAATGAATTTATCACCGGTTCTGAGTACCGTATCCTGAAACGTAAGCTTTATAACAAATGATTTGTAATTCGGATTGCCCTGAGGGAATAATAATCCCGGAAATAAGTAAAAGAATAATACAGCCGATATAATTCGGATGAAAAATATATTTGTTCTTTTTTCCGGCTTCAATTAAATCAATAATAATTTGATTTATCCGTTTCGGGAGTTATTTTCTTCTCAACCGCATTTTTAATCATCAGCGTAATATTGTTAGTCCTCATATTCTCATCTTCGTAATCGATTGAAATCGGTACACCGTCTGCTAGCCTTGCCTTTGCTCCCGGAGTCAGCGTAAATTTTGAATAAGTAAAATTTATTTCACCAAATAATGATTTTTTAATTTTCCCAAGCTCGAAAGAGTAATCCTTTGAAACCGAAAAAGATGACAGGAAACTCAAACTTATGCTCTGCTCTTCACTGTTATCTATTACAACAACTACCGATTTTTTCTTGAGTAAAAGATAAATAAAAATAAAAATAATAGCACCTGTAATCAGAAGAATCCCGATAAGCACGAAAAGCCTCCACGGACCATATTTCATTCGTATTTCAAGCGGAATCTGCGTAATTATTTTCTTGTCTTTCAAAACAGGCTTGAAAATTTCAGGTACCGACTGCAGCGCAAATAATTCCCTGAAACTGTTTATGTATCCTTCATCAAGCAATATGTCCACCTGGGATACTTCAAGCACAAGATTTCCGCCTACCGAAAAATCCTCCTTGAAAATAGTATTGAATGAAAAATTCGGCGTTATTTCAGGCATGTTGAACAATATCGAAAATCCCGTTACTTCGCCTTCCGGCGAAACATTGCTTACAGTCGATGGGGATATGCTCTGGGTTCCGAGCGACTTTACAGAGTAATCCGATGACTTGAAATTCTCAAGCCTGACATCTAGCTTCGCACTCCTGATTATGTAAGGATATAAATTGGATTTGAGAGTTAAATCGTTAAAAGTTTCTTTTACTTTTTCCCCTTCCTCGAAATCAAATCCGCGAAGAGTCTTTCCGTCGTAATATAATTTTCCGGGGGCTATCTTGCTCTGGGTAACCTTAGGATTAAGCACAACCGTGCCTACATCCAGCGGTTTCAGTGTAATTGCCTTCTGTTTGATTCCTATGCCTCTTAACAGAACATCATATTTTTCGAGCTGTGCCTGCGAAAGATTTTCCTTCGAGTACACAATTCCGTAAACCACATAACCGTTCGATGCATATCCGGCTTCCACAACTTTCTCAGGTATGGGATAAAGCAAAATCTTTTTTATGTTTTCATCGCTCCTTAATCTTTTATAGAACTCGAGAGTATTGTAATAAGAAGAATCCCCGCTGCCGCTATTGTCGTTTATGTTATCGGTTACAAGCCAAATTATTCCTGTCTTCTGCTTAATTGATTCGATTCCCTTGCTGAGCGCCTCGATTAAGTCCGTTGTCCCGAATCCCCCGTCATTTGCCCTCATCAGCTTAAAATCATTCATAACCTGGTCGGATATCAGGTTCTTTCCGCTTCCGCTGAAAATTTCCTTCGGCGACTGAAGTCCCCTCTTTGAATCCGTCTTTGTGAAAAGCATTACGCTCGCTTCATCATTCTGCGTAACTGAATTTTTTATAAGTGCCTTGCAGAATACCCTGAAACTGCTGTTCTGCTCACGGTAAAATCCGGACATGCTCCCCGAATTATCGAAGAGAAAAACAAATTGATTGCTCTGCGCAGATGCCGGCCCCGATATTGCAAGTAATATTAATATGAATAATTTTTTCATTTAGTAAATTTATATTCTATCTTTTTTCAATTGCCACGAGCTTTAGCTCGTGGTGAGGATTTCAAAGTAGCAGGGGCTTTAGCCCCAAATATCAAATAACAATATTTAATTTATCATTATTAAAAGCTTCCAGTATTCCGTTTTTCGAAAGCACAAAAACAGCATCTTCCCCTATTCTTGCTGAAATAATTTTATCCGACTCCATTCCGCCCGTTGTTAACGAAAAACCTTCCGCCTCCTGAAACTTATCCAGGTTGTGAAAGATAATTTTGTTTTCCTTCGAAACTGCCAGGATGTGCCTGTTCAGCGACTCAATCCTGTTTTCCGTTATATCATCATATGTGTACACAGGCATCCCGCTTGCCTTGAAAAGCTGCCAGCCGCTTATAAGACCGATGAAAATATTATCCCCGACTGATGCAAGTGAATTTATGTATCCGCATTTTATTCCCGTGAACTTTATGTCTTCGTTCTTTATGTCAAAATAAAATAATTCATTATTGCCATTATTAAAGTATATTTTTCCGTCAGAAAGCAGGAAATTCGAATCTGGACTAATGTCAAAATTAAGCTGATAGGAAACGGAAGAGTAATCCTTTAAATCTGTTTTTAATATCACATTATCGTGTAATATATATGCAAATCCTTCGCACGTAATTAAAGCATCTGAAATGTAATGTCTTATATTTATTTCTCTGCATTTTTTATATTCACCGGATTCGGGATTGAAAACTACCGGCACAGCAATTTTTAATTCAGGTGAGTATTCCAGAAAAATAATCTGCTTACCCGACTTATTCAGGTGCGCCCATATGTAATATCCTCCTGCGCTTTCGTAAATTTTTTTCTCGTTCAAGGAATCATCGTAGGAGTATATGCTTTTTACTGAATTAATATATACTTTATTTTTTATAACTATTCCGGTTTTTTCAAACGCCTCGTTTTCTATTATGCATCTTGATACTAATTCTCCCCTGAACCTGTCAACAAAATAAATGCTCCCGCCCGAAGATGATAAAATTATGAATTTATTAGTGAGCAGTATTGAATTCAGGAAATTATCTTTAAGGCTGACCGAAAATATTTTCCCGAATCCGTTTTCAAGTCCTGCTGGATATGTAAGCGGACTCTCGTCAAGACCTGCCAGATGCGTATTTCCGCGGTATTGAAAATTTAATGTTGAGTTTTTAATTTCCTTCGATTTGTCTGGCTTTTCTGCGGGCTTGATTTCAATAATTATTTTATCTTCCGGCTTCTGCGGCTTTTCGGTTTCTTCATCATCAAACGATATGACGATTTTTTCAGCCATTAAACAAGATATGAATTTGATTTTCCGATAAATGTATCTATAGTTCCCGTGCTTGCCTTTTCTATCCTGTCGTTGATGGCAATGCCGAGACCTGTATTCTCTACTTTCTGAATCGTTATGAAATCGTATTTCTTCTCGTCGGCTTTCCTGAATTCCTTGAAAAGATTCGATGCCGCCGATTTTAAGTTTTTATAACCGGATAAGTTTATGTGGTAAAAATTCTGCTTGCTGATTCTGGTGAGCGCCGATAAATCCTCTACTATATACAAAGGTGTCAGCGGAGCATAATGGCTCTTAAGCAATCCCGGCGATAAATATTTCTTTTTATTAAGAAAATGCTCTTTACCATTTTCCATTTTCCTTTTTCCGTTTTCACGGAATTTATTTCCTGTAATTTTCTCGATATCCTTGGCAGTTACATATCCGGGGCGAAGTATTTTTATTTTCCCTTCAAGAAAACTTATAACGGTCGATTCTATCCCCACTTCGCATCTTCCGCCGTCGAGTATGTAATTTATTTTTCCGTTGAGCTCCTTGTAAACATCGCGCGCAGTCACGGGCGAAATCCTTCCGAACCGGTTTGCTGACGGCGCCGCTATCGGTACTTCTGACTGCTTTAACACTTCCCTGAACATCTTATGCGACGGAAATCTTACCGCAACACTGTCAAGCCCGGCAGTTACTATATCGGGAACAATCGACTTCCTCTCGAGCACATACGTAATCGGTCCGGGAGAATATGCTTCCGCAAGTTTGTAAACTTCCTCAGGAATATGCTTTGCGTATTTCTTCAAATCATCTATTCCGTATAAATGCAATATCAGCGGATTGAAATGCGGACGTTTCTTAACTTCGTAAATCTTTAATACCGCATTCTTGTTCAGTCCGTTTGCACCGAGTCCGTAAACCGTCTCCGTCGGCAGGGCAACAACATTCCCTTTCAAAATCTCCTTTACGGCAATTCCGATTTTCTTTGTAATTTCTGTCATATTCCAAAAATACTCTATGTATATGTAAAATAATATGAAAAAGGGATTTGATTTAAAATTCTTAAGATTCGAAAGATTTGTAAAATTAACAGATTCTACAGACTAACCTCGTTCCCAAAGTCCTCTTTGGGAACGAATAAATGAATACTCCCAATCCGGCTAACAGTAGACTGTATCAATAAAAATGATTATTCTTTAAAATTAATTATACCTAACCCCGAAGGGGTTAAACTTTAATAACCCCCGACAAAGTCGGGGGATAAGAATTCCATCACAACCCGACTCCGAAGGAGTCGAACTCCGCCCTATATGAACGAACACACTATTATTTAACATTGACAATTACAAAAATTACCCATATATTATTACGGTAATTCGTTCTTTCAAATAACTACTGATACTCACATAAAAATTGGTACACCCAATCAAAAAATTGGTACAAAAACGGGTATAAAACACGAAAAAAAACCTGATTCCGGCTTGTAAATGCAACTTTGATACAAAATTGGTACACTATTGGTACAAATTTTTTTCGCTTTCAGGAAAAACATCGTTTTTAAACCGGAATCGAAGAATGACAACAAAAGTACTACAAAAGTTCACCTGTTTTTTTTCACTTCCACTGCCGTTGTTGTGTTAAAGCGAAGCGATACAAAGAACGCAATTTGGAACGCCTTTTTCTCAAATTCACAATATTAATCTCTATATTGTTTTCATTTTATTCCTTTTTTTTTCCAAGTTATAATCAGCGAAATCAACGAAATCATTTAATCAGTGATATTAATCAGTGAAATCAGCATAATAAGTAAATTTGTGATTTAATTTTATTTAATTAAACATTTAGTTTTCATATATTAACCCATAACTAACCTGAAATTCTATGAGCGCGAAAATCAAGACAAAATATGTTTGCCAGAATTGCGGCTATAATTCACCGCGCTGGACGGGCAAATGTCCCGAATGTAGTGAATGGAATACTTTAGTCGAGGAAATTGTCGAAACCGATAAACGCAAGCTGAGCAAAACATCTTCGCTGAAATCGAAATCGGCAGAACTCAGAAATATATCCGATATTAAAAACCAGAACGAATCGAGATTCAAAACGAAAATAGATGAACTCGACAGGGTGCTCGGCGGTGGAATTGTTAACGGCTCTGTAATATTAATCGGTGGCGACCCGGGTATCGGCAAGTCAACCCTGATGCTCCAGATTGCCGAAAAACTTCAGGATAAAAAAATTCTTTACGTAAGCGGAGAAGAATCCGCCCTGCAGATAAAACTAAGATGTGAAAGACTGAATTACCGGCTGAATAATTTCCTCATACTATCTGAAACGGACCTCGAAATAATATCAGCCGTAATAGAGAATGAAAAACCCGATATCATAGTAGTTGATTCCATCCAGACCGTTTACCGTCCTGAAATAGAAAGTTCCCCTGGAACAATCTCACAGCTTCGCGAATCAACTTCTATGCTAATCAAAATTGCCAAGTTGTATAACATACCGACATTTATAGTCGGACACATCACAAAAGACGGCTCAATTGCAGGACCGAAAGTGCTGGAACATATGGTGGATGTGGTTCTTCAGTTCGAAGGTGAGCGTACGCATTTTTACAGAATACTCCGCAGCATTAAAAACCGGTTCGGCTCCACAAATGAAATCGGAATTTTTGAAATGACAGATATGGGACTGAAGGAAGTGCCGAATCCCAGCGAGGTTTTTCTCTCGCAGAGAAATTACGGAGCATCCGGATGCATTATATCTTCCGCAATAGAAGGCACAAGACCTATACTCGTCGAAGTTCAGGCGCTTGTTACTTCCACCAGCTACGGAATTCCGCAGAGGACATCTATGGGTTTCGATTATAAAAGAACCAATATCTTAATCGCTGTACTCGAAAAAAAACTCGGGCTTTACCTGAATAAATATGACATATTCCTGAATATAGCAGGCGGAGTGAAGATAGTTGAACCTGCTGTAGACCTTGCCGCCGCGGCAGCGGTTTATTCCTCTTACAAGGATATCCCCGTTGATTCAGAAACCGTAATCCTCGGAGAAGTAGGACTGGCAGGTGAAATCAGGACTATCCCGAACATAGATAAAAGAATAAACGAAGCCTCGAAGCTGGGATTTAAAAAAATAATCGTACCAAAGAACAATTTAAAGAATATTAATGTTAACAAATATAAGATTCAAATCTTAGGGGTGGAAAAAATCAAAGACGCAATAGCTCTTCTCGTCTAATTTGTTTAATATTTTAAAATGTTCATTATTATTATTGAAGCAGATATAAAGTTTTAAAGTTATAAGGTTATAAAGTTAATTATTGTGAGTTTTTTTATGGTTATAGAAAAATTTGAAGATATAATCTCCTGGCAAAAGTCAAAAAGTTTGACCGTTGAACTTTATAAAATATTAGACGGCAATAAAGATAATAACTTTAAATGGCAGATTCTGAGGGCTTCTGTTTCTATTATGAATAATATTGCTGAGGGTTTTGAGAGAAAAACAAACAAAGAGTTTACACAGTTTCTTTATGTTGCAAAAGGAAGTGCTGCAGAAGTCAGAAGTATGTTGTATCTGGCATTAGAGTTAAAATATATTACAGATGAACAATATAATAAATTATTCAATGAAGTAATTATTATCTCAAAATTAATATCAAATTTCATAAAAACCTTATAACCTTATAACTTTATAACCTTATAACCTTATAACCTTATAACTTTATAACCTTATAACTTTATAACCTTATAACCTTATAACTTTATAACCTTATAACTTTTTTATAAACTTTACAAACTTTATAAACTAAAAAAGACTATGGTAAACAGATTTACTACCCTTTACAGGCACATTATAGAAGAAGAAAGAAAATTTCCCGAAGCGACCGGACAGCTTTCGGATTTGCTTTATGATATTGCGCTTGCGTGCAAGGTGATTTCTCTCGAAGTAAATAGGGCAGGACTTATTGACATACTCGGGCTTACGGGAGAGGAAAATGTGCAGGGAGAGGCAGTAAAAAAACTCGATGTTTATGCCAATGAAATACTGACACATATGATGCGAATCGGTGGACACGCCTGCGCTGTCTGCTCCGAAGAAGATGAAAATTTTATTCCTATGGAAGATAAATTTTCTCATCACGGAGTATTGAATAAATACATTGTTCACTTCGACCCGCTCGACGGCTCATCAAATATTGATGCGAATATATCAATCGGAACAATATTTTCTATTTACAGGCGTGTTTCAAAAGACGGAGCAGCTACCCTCGAAGACTGCCTCCAGAAAGGCATAAAGCAGGTTGCCGCAGGTTATGTTGTCTACGGCTCAAGCACAATTATGGTTTATACAGCTGGCAAGGGCGTGCACGGTTTTACTCTTGACCCGTCTGTCGGTGAGTTTCTGCTCTCTCACGAAAATATGCAGATACCGAAAAAATCCAAAACCTATTCTATTAATGAAGGCAATTATTCGAAATGGTCGGACGGAATCAGAAACTATATCGAATATGTAAAACAAAATGACAAAGAAACATCAAGACCATATTCTTCCAGATATGTCGGTTCGCTTGTAGCTGACTTTCACAGGAATTTACTGTACGGAGGAATTTTCATATACCCTGCAGACGATAAAAACAGGAACGGAAAATTAAGACTTATGTACGAAGCAAATCCCCTCAGTATGATAGTGGAACAGGCAGGCGGAAGATCTACTAACGGCAGTAATAGGATACTCGATATTCAGCCCACTAACCTCCACCAGAGGACTCCCCTCTTTATCGGAAGCGATGAAGATGTGAGGCTTGCTGAAAAATTCCTTGCCGGAGAAAAAATTTAATTCGGCCTTTTCAGCAATGTGTTCTGCCTGAAATCCGATATGTTTTTTTGGTTGATATTTATATTTATCTGCAAAGATTTATCGTAAGATTTAATACTGATATTATCGAGAATATTCTCCGCAGCGGAAGAACCCTTTCCCTTTTTTGTATTTGAACTCAGCTTGACCAGCGCTATCATCCCGTTCAGAATCTTTTCAAATGAATCCGAACTCTTGCTGTCCTTGCACTCGAACTGAACTATAAATTTTAACTCTTCTTTCATTTTTCCCGACATTATGAAAGAATTAATGTTCTTGTACATATCGTTGAGTATTTTATCCTCTACCCTGTTAAGTGAATCGGGATTTGCTTTTGAGGAATCGGAATAGCCGTAATTATCCTTATCTGATCCGGAAGACTTATCCTGAATAAAATTTGTAAGTATACCGCGTATAAATGCTTTTTCCGTCGAAAGCATCCATATCTGGTCCTTGTACACTGCTTCCTCTATTGCATTCACAAGCTCTTTGTTCTTCATCAATCCCGAATTCTGAGATGTATCGGTCACGGAAATCATCTCTTCTATACGCTTCATGTAATTACTTGCACAGATTGTGAAATTATCCTTGAAGAAAAAATATAGTCCGTTTCCGGAGTATACATATAAATTCAGTCCGTCCGGCCTTGCTGTCTTTTTAAAAAGTGTGTCTTTTGTGATATAACTGTCCAGCTTTGCTTTATCGAAAACCCCTTTAAGCACGAGAGAATTCTCCCCAAGCCAGGCATTTGAGAAAAATAATTCGTCGATACCTTCCGAAATAGAAGCACCTGTCGCAAGTTTGAAAGTATAAAGCAGACTGCCGAAATTCCTCTCTGCATTAAAAACGGAATCGGATATATTCTGTTTCCAGAATTCGGACTTCCTCATTTCCTTGAAGTTCATATACATCAGAAACTGAGGAGTCTCCTGAAGAAGCGGTAGAGTTGATTTCACAGACAGTGGAAGCTTTTCCGGCGCAGGCCTGCTGCTACAACCGATAAGAAAAAGAATACTGAAAATCGAAAACAGAAAAACAATTTTTTTCATATTTTATATTTTAATAATCTTTTTTGTTGAAGTACCATATAGAAAGAGAAAGCATTATACCAATAAACAGAAACGATGTTATTATCGGCTGATATGAAGCAATTGATTCCTGCTTGATAATGCTTTCGCAGATATCTGCCAGGTCCCAAGGCTTCGGAAATATGTAATAGAAAAATTTTATTATGAATTCCGTTACTGCTCCGAACGAAAAAAACTGTTCGCCTTTCCTGGTTACCATCGTCAGTAAGTAAAATATCCAGGACAGCGGAAAAAACAGAATCAGATTTATTAAAATATTTAAAACAGTGTTTTTAGTAATAAGACCAATTAAAATCACAAAAGAATATAACACCAGAAAAATAAAAGTAAACCAGATTACCGAATATAAAAACGGAACGTGCCATATTCCTGTTTTTGAAGAAATAATAATCCAGATTATCCCGAAAAGGAAAAGTGTTGAAAGGAAAGCAAATGAAGTGCCTGCTATAAGATGCCCGATGATAATCTTAGTCCTGCTTATTGGTTTTGACAAAAGCAAATCAATGTGTCCCTTCTGTAGCATTGAAGGAATAAATGATGAAACGATTATAAGGTAAAATGCTATCAGCATAAACATTGGAATCTTTGACACTACTGCTGTTTCAAAATAAATTACAGCGCTCCTGTAATCTGCGTTACCTTCTGAAGCTTCCAGAAATGCCAGCATGCCAGCTACACTGTCGTTTGTTGCGGCAAAGACAATAAATAAAAGTATCAGTGAGAAAAATATAAAAATAGAAAGGATTATCTTTTTTGCGAATGCCTCTCTGATTATTCCGGATATAAATGTAATTAATTCCATTTTATAATTTATGTTCAATCAGGTTTATAAATTTGCTTTCAAGGGTAATTTTTTCCTTTGCTACGCTCTGAATAAGTATTCTGTTTTTTCTAAGGAAATCTATTATTATGTTAACATCATCGAGATTGTTTGCCGAAACAAGGAAATTTGATTTGCTCTGAATTACTGCTTTGTAATTCAGAAGCAGTGCATTATATACTTCGTCACTAAGCTCGCTTGTGACAAATGAATAACTGTCCGTTGAGGTTATGTCCTCTACCCTTCCCTCTTTTACAAGAATTCCTTTGTTCAGAATCGCAACACGGTCGCAAATCATTTCTATTTCGCTCAGTAGGTGAGAGTTAAGGAATATCGTTTTACCCTGCGCCTTAAGGCTGAGCAGTACATCCCTTATTTCTTTTCTTCCAATAGGATCGACACCGTCAGTGGGTTCATCAAGAAAAATCAGATCGGGATTGCTTATCATTGCCTGAGCCAGCCCTATTCTCTGCATCATACCCTTTGAATATTTCCGTATTTTAATTTTCCTCCATTCATTCATCCCTACAATATTCAGATATTCATCTGTTTTACGTTTTAAATCAACTGGATTTACTCCGCTTAATCTGCCAAAATAATTAAGCACCTGCTCTCCTGTAAAGTAATTCGGAAAACTGTGATTTTCTGGAAGGTAACCTAATCTTGATTTTATATAAACATCGTTTAAATCCTTATCAAAGAGTCTGCCGCTTCCGGATGTCGGAAAAGTGATGCCCAGCAAAATCTTTACCAGCGTTGTTTTTCCGGCTCCGTTTGGACCCAGCAGTCCGAATATTTCTCCCTCGCCCACTTCAAAACTAACATTGTCGAGTGCGATTATCCTGTTCTTGGAAAAGCTTTTGGAAGAATATTCTTTCCTTAAATTATTAATCGTTATAACTGACATGAATTTATTTAATAATTAATTTACTTTTATAATCTTGAATCAACTTTCATTGCGTCTATTACATTTTGAATGTGCACGGATAAATCGACACCAATTTCATCCGCGCCCTTTTTAATATCATCCCGGTTTACGCTTCTTGCAAATGCCTTGTCCTTCATTTTCTTTAAAACTCCTTTCGGTTCAACATCGTTCAGTCCGCCCGGTTTCATGTATCCGTACGCTGTTACAAATCCTGTGATTTCATCGCAGGCAAAAAGATATTTCCTTATTAGCGAATCTCTCGGAACATCAGTCCTGTCAGGATATGCGTGGCTTAAAACAATATTTACAAATTCATCGTTAAAACCTGCTTCTCTCAGAATCGGCACTGCGGTATTCGGATGAGTGTCGGGATACATTTCCCAGTCAAGATCGTGCAGGAGCCCCGCTGCTGCCCAGAAATCTTCTCTTTCACCGTATTTTTTTGCGTAAAACCTCATACAGGATTCAACCGCATAGCAGTGCTTGCGAAGGTTTATATTCTGAATATATCTGTTAAGCAGTTCGTTGGATTTTTTGATTATATTTTCCATAACATTATTTTGAATAAATTACGTAAAATATTTTTTAAATTCGTCCAGTTCTTTTTTGCTTATCCTGTCGGGTTTTTCCCCGTCTTTATATAGAAGCTGATTTATATTTTTATTTTTCAGAGAAGATGGGTTTATTTCCTTCCAGAATGCTTCGGAATTCATCACTTCACAGCCGCAAATCTTTGCCAAACGCTTTATTTCCGCATCCGATGAAACTATGCAAAGGGTTTTGGTCATGTAGTTATCCTCAATATACTTTCTAATTACATCATCAGCTTTCTTGTTTCCTGAATATTCGACACAGTTTTTCTTTACTCTTCCGAATCCGTCGAAAACGAATATCAGTCTGTAGTTTCTGTTTACTTTGGTCTTTACGGATTCAACCAAAGCAAGTTGTGCAGATTCCGGGTTTTCGTTAAACATCTTCCTGAAATCCGGCACCTTGTGAATCAGGTTATTAGAGTCAATTATTACAATTTTCATTCCTACGGACGAATCCTGTTTGGTCTTCTTGCATACGGAATTGCTTCTCTGATATGCTCAAGGTTGCAGATCCAGCTTACAAGCCTTTCAATACCAAGTCCGAACCCTGAATGAGGTACGCTGCCGTATCTTCTCAAATCAAGATACCACTGAAATTCAGATTCAGGAAGTTCGTGCTCTTTTATTCTTTCGAGCAGGTAATCAAGGTTATCCTCTCTCTGCGAGCCCCCGATTATTTCACCGAAACCTTCCGGTGCAAGCACGTCAACTCCAAGAGCTATATCCGGATTTTCAGGGTCGCGCTTCATGTAAAATGCCTTCGCGTGTGCAGGCCAGCGGTGTACCATAACGGGCTTATCGTAGTTCTCAACGATTGCTTCTTCATGCGGCGCTCCAAAATCCTCACCCCAAGGGAATGGCCGGATTTGCTCTTCGCCGTTTGCTGTTTTCTTTATTAGCGGTACATCTTTCTGCCGTAATATTTCAACAGCTTCATTATATGTAATTCTCGGGAAAGGTTTTTTAACCTTTTCGAGTTTTGTGACATCGCGTTCAAGAATTTCAAGTTCGGCTCTTTTATTTTTAATCACACGCTGTACAACATATTCGAGAAAATCCTCAATCATGTTCATATCGTCATCAAGGTCGAAGTAAGCCATCTCGGGTTCCATCATCCAGAATTCCGTTATATGCCTTCTTGTCATTGAATTTTCAGCTCTGAAAGTCGGTCCGAGCGTATATACTTTTCCCAGTGCCATGGCGCCAGATTCAGCATAAAGTTGTCCTGACTGTGACAGATATGCTTTTCCAAGGTCGAAATAATCCGTTGAAAAAAGCGTAGATGTGCCTTCGCAAGCATTCGGTGTAAAAATCGGAGTATCAAATAAAATAAATCCATTATTGTACATGTACTCACGGATAGACTGAATAATTTCGTTTCTCACCCTGAGAATTGCAGCCTGCCTTGGGGAACGTATCCAAAGGTGTCTTTTATCCGCCAGAAAATCTATTCCGTGCTCTTTAGGAGTTATGGGATAAGGCTCGGAAATACTTACTATCTCCATATCACTAATCTGAAGCTCATAGACATTTTCCTTTTTCGGATGTTTCGAAACTTTTCCGGTAACTATCACAGATGATTCCTGTGTAAGTTTTCCGAAAGATTCCCAGACTTTTTCGGTTACGTCTTTTTTCGATACCACACCCTGTATCATACCGGTACCGTCCCTTAATATAGGAAACATAAGTTTTCCTGCAGAGCGGATGTTGTAAAGCCAGCCTTTTATTGTAACTTCCTTTTCAACATATTCCGATATTTTTTCTATGTAAACCCACATAATAATTATAAATTAGTAATTAATAAAAACTTTATATTTAAAAAATAATTTTAAAATTTGCAAGACTGCCATTCCGAAGCAATCCTACTTTAATTTTTTCCGACACGCTAAAGTCGTACAAATGCGCATCCACATATGCATCCGCAAGGTTTATCAGGTAAAAGATCGCAAAATATAAAAGATAAGTATCTCTTAAATCGCGGTAAGACTCTCTTAACCGTTTATACTTTTCATCCCCGTTAGGATTCGTTTCAGTCTGTGTGGAGGCATATTTATCCCTGTAATCAATGTACTTTCCGTTATTATAAAAAATATAATACCCAAGTGTTCCGCTTGCAAGCGCCACTATTGGAAGCTTCCAGTATGATTCATTATAAGCCTGTCCCAGTCCGGGTAAAATTGCCGATAACACAACAGCCTTCCACGGGGATTTCTTCATCTCAAACTTTACATTGCTTTTCTTTTTCGTATCTGTGCCTGTTTTGTTCAGAAGACTATCCCGAATGTTATCTTTCCTGCCCGATTTGACAGAATCCATATTAACAAATGACGAATCTGTATTTTGAAAAAAGCTTTGCGCACCCGCTTCTCCCGATAAAAAAGGGTTAAAAGCGAAAAACAACATAAGACAAATAAAAAAAGCATCCCGTATTAACAAGATGCTGTTTTTCAGTTTTGAAAACTTATCCGGGAATTTCACATTAATCTGGAGTCTTATTTTTGTTGATTATTTTCTCCTGTATTTCCCTGGTTATTCTGCTCATTGCCGGGTGTTTGCTGTGTCGGCGGAGTAACAGGTGTCCTTTGAGGCATCTGCTGATTACCACTGTTTTTCTGAATTATACTTTCGACTTCACTGCTGCTTTTACTTATGTAAATATTTAGCAACAATGATGCTAACAGGAAAATGACAGCAAGGACAATTGTAGATTTCGATAAGAAATCAGAAGTCCTTCTTGCACCGAACATAGTGGATACGCCTGAACCACCAACCAAACCCGATAGTCCACCGCCTTTTGAGGCCTGCATTAATACTACTGCCATCAAAAGTACACAGACTATAATCAATATTATAATAAAAAATGTCACCATAGTTTGTGAAAATACTCTTCAAATACTTCAAATTCAAGTCATAACAAGGTAAATATTAATATTTTAAGCCTTATTTTATCAGTTTATTGATCAATATAAGCCGATTTTGGGCAATTACCAGCATATTTTCGGAAATTATTTTATTAACATCATTTTTCTGCTTTCAGTATAACCGCCTGCTTTCAGTCTGTAATAATATAAACCGCTGGCCAAATATTTTTCTGATGCCGAAAAACTCACTTCATATTCCCCTGCTTTTTGACTTTCGCTTACAAGAGTTGCTATTTCTGAGCCAAGAATATTAAAGATCTTAAGTTCTACGAAAGAATTTTTGTTTAAAGTATACTTAATAATAGTAGAAGGATTAAAAGGATTCGGATAATTTTGCTCCAGTTTGAAATTATTTGCAGTTTGACTGTTATTTATAATACCGATAGGTAATGTTTCCACGCTGATTTCATACATTGATCTTCCGTGAGTCGCGGCTGTAAGTTTCTTTGAAGGCTGATGAAAATTGATATCCGAAACAGGAGAATTTGGAAGACCGGAACCTAAATTGTACCAGTTTACACCAAGTGTTTTTGTATAATACACACCTGCGTCACATCCAACATACAATACCGAATCCCTGTTATAATCAATTATAATAGAATTTGCAGGAACGTTTAAAAGGTTGCCTGAAATATTTGTCCAAGTCGTACCGTAATTGGTTGTTCTGAATACTCTGAAATTTCTTTCGTCGATATTAAAACCGCTAAGTGTGACATAAGCAACAGAAGGATTTCTCTTGTCACACAATATATCCGTAACATACCTTTGAGGCAGGGAACCCGTAACATCTGTCCAGTTAGTTCCGCTGTTTGTTGAAACGGAAATTTTCGCATCATCGGTACCAACATATAACACTCGCTGTGAATTAGGCAGTACGGCAGATGATATACAGGTAATTGTTCCTAACCTGCCGTTTTGACCACGCGTTAAATCACCGCTGATTGCATTCCAGATGTCGCCCCTGTTTGTTGAACGGAAAAGAATATTACTGCCGACATAAATCGTATTTGGATTCTGAATATCCAGCATAAATGGCGTACACCAGTTAAACCTTCCGCTTAATCCGCTTGTAATGCTCCAGAAATTTACTCCGTTATCAGTGCTTCTCGCCAATCCCCCGTTTTGTGATTCACAATAAATAATATTTGAATTTGTATTATCAATTTGAGTTACAAACCCGTCACCGCCATAAATAAATGTCCAGTTTGAAGGTATTCCGTCGTAAGTAATTTCCGTACCGTTATCCTGTGAGCCGCCTGCTTTTCTGACTGGCTGTAAATAATCGATTGTAGATGCATAAAACTGCGTTAACGGCAAATCATATCTCTTTACCCAGTTAGTTCCACCGTTAGTAGTAATAAAAACACCTCCGTCATTTCCGTTAATAATATTATTCGGATTTGCAGGATTTATCCATAATGTATGCTGGTCCGGATGCTGCTGGTCGAATGTACCCGAATATGAATTTGTCAGATTTGTCCAGACACCTGAAGAATATTTAAACAAGTCAATGATTCCAATAAACAAAATATCAGGATTGGTAGGATGTACTTCAATAAGTCCGAAATACCAGTCAAATCCCGAGGACTCAACTCCGCTCATACTCATTGAAGTCCAGTTTAATCCATCATTTGTTGATTTATATACTGCTGAAATATTGTTTCCAACAGTGGTTTTGTAAATTGAATAAACGATAGATGGATTCGATTTTGAAATAGCAATACTAATTCGACCTGTTGTGGCTAAAGGAGCTGGCATGCCGTTAGCTGTTCCAAGCAATGTCCAGTTTACGCCGGCATTTGATGAACGGTACAGTCCGCTGGTAATTCCACCTGTTTTCGATATTGAAGGTGGAGTCCTTACTCTCTCATACATAGCGGCAAAAACAATATTCTGATTGTTTGGATTAACCTTTACATCGATTCCGGAAGTCGAATCGGATACAAATAATACTTTTTGCCAGTTAACACCTGAGTTAGTTGATTTATAAATTCCCTTATTAGGACTAAATGACCTGTACCCCATTACTGCCGCATATATCACGCTTGAATTCTGTTTCGATACATCTATCGCTCCGATATGCAAAGCACTTTCAAGTCCGAGATAAAACCATGTATCACCTTTATCAGTGGATTTCATAATGCCGAATCCCGGATAATTATCTATAGCTCCGTTCGCTTCACCTGTTCCGCAGTAAATGATACTGGAATTATTCGGATCCATAGCCAGAGCCCCAATTGACTGTCCTGCCCAGTTGTCAGACTTCGATACCCAGTTAACTCCGTTGTTTGTTGACTTGAGAATTCCACCGGCCGCTCCCCCAATAATAATAATATTTGGATTTGCAGGGTCAACCGCTAACGCGGTGATCCTTCCGCCGATATTATAAGGTCCAACTGGCTGCCAGGATGCTGTATTTGTATTATCTGTTTGTTCATTTTTAGATTTATTATCCATAGCCGTAAAATATTTGCTGTAATCAATTTCAGCATATGGATATGCTCTTTGATAATGAAACCATTCACTGGGTCTCATTTTATTTTCGAATATCTTCTCATTCTCCGATTGTGTTCCGGGACTTTTCAAAAACATTAAACAAAAAGTAACTAACACAAGGATGGAAGAGGTGACAATGGATATATGCTTTTTCATTTTTCTTCTTTAATTTAATTATAAAATTACAAATATTGAAAAAATAAGCAAGGAAGAACCCATTTTTTAACAGGATTCAATTTGTCTGATATATTCATAATTACACGGAATTAATTTCCATAAATTGTTAATTTAAACTAAATAATTTAAGTTTATGGATAAAATAAAATTCATAATAAAGAATGATTTTATTTCGGCTGATAGCACAATAGAAATCGTAAATCCCTTTTCAGGAAAAGCGGTTAAAAAAGTTTGTAAAGCTGAAGATACTCACATACAACAGTCATTGGATTATCTGGTATCCGTATTCCAAAAATACAGAAAAACTCCGGCTTATTTAAAATCCGAATTGCTGCAAATAGTTACTTCAAAAATCAGGCAGAAAAAAGAAGAACTGGCACAACTGCTTACTCTGGAAACAGGCAAGCCAATAAAGTTATCAAGGGTGGAAATCGACAGGGCAATTTTTACTTTCCAGACTGGAGCAGAGGAAGCAAGAAGAATTGACGGTGAAGTCATCCGGATTGACCAGTTGAGAGGTGCAGAGGGAAAGACAGGAATTATTAAACGATTTCCAACTGGAGTTATACTTGCAATTACTCCCTGGAATTTTCCCGTGAACCTTGTTGCTCATAAATTATCACCTGCACTTGCATCGGGAAATGTAGTTCTGCTTAAGCCCGCATCTGCATCACTCTGCTGCGGAATAGAAATAGTAAAAATCATAAAGGAAGCTTCAGAAGAAGCGGGGCTTGATTATTGTCCTGTAAATGTAGTTACATCATCGGGAAGCGAGATTGAAAAATTCATCAATGACAGCAGAATAAAGATGGTGAGTTTTACGGGAAGTCCGGCGGTCGGATGGCCGATGAAAAGGAAACTCGATATGCAGAAAATATCGCTTGAACTTGGCGGAAATGCGGGTGTAATAGTGGATGAAACGGCTGACATTAAAGCTTCAGCGCTAAAAATTGCAGCGGGGGCATTTGCAAACGCAGGTCAAAGCTGTATTTCTGTACAGAGAGTTTTTGTACATAAGAATATTTACAGTGAATTCGAAAAATTATTACTTGAAGAAACAAAGAAAATTAAATTCGGAAATCCGTTTGAAGAAGACACTCTCGTCGGACCCATGATTAACGAAGGCGAGGCGAAGAGAGTTGAGCAATGGCTGAAGGAATCTGACGGAAAAATTTTAACGGGAGGAAAAAGGAATGGTGCGATTTTCGAGCCGACAATAGTTTCAGGAGCAGGAAAGAATTGTGATATTAACGCAAAAGAAGTTTTTGCTCCCCTGATGACGATTAATAAATTTGATGACTTTCAAAAAGCTGTTGAGGAAGTTGATGATTCTGAATTCGGACTGCAGGCAGGCATATTCACAAATAACCTGCAAAATGCTTTGTATGCATTTGAAAACATTGAAGCGGGTGGAGTGATTGTAAACGATGTTGCAACATTCCGAATGGATTCAATGCCTTACGGAGGAGCAAAGAAATCCGGAATTGGAAAAGAAGGAATTAAATACGCAATAGAAGAAATGACAGAAAGAAAAATACTTGTATTGTAAAGTTTATAAGGTTCCTAAAGTTATTAAATTTGGAACTATTTCCCGTAAATTATTTACAGAATATACTTTATAAACTTTATAACCTTATGAACTTTATTAACTTTTAACCTTTTTACTAATAAACTAAAAAGTTTATATTTGTACAAATATATTTATTAAAATGAAAAAAGACGATAAAATAGTCGTTTTCGGCGGAAACGGTATGCTCGGAAGTTCAGTTGTGAGAAGACTTCAGACACAGAATTTAAACAATATCATAACAGTTTCTAAGGGTGACAGGTGCGATTTGTTAAATCAGGACAGGGTAAATGAATTTTTTAAAGCCGAAAAACCTGATTATGCATTCATGGTAGCGGGACTTGTAGGCGGAATACAGGCAAACAATACGAGACAGGCGGATTTTCTATACCAAAATGCTATGATGATTTTGCACGTTCTCGAAGCGCTTAAAAATAATTCACCAAATACAAAATTGCTTTTCACAGGTTCGACTTGCATATATCCAAGAGAAAATCCTCAACCGATTAATGAGAACAGGTTTATGATGGGACCGCTGGAAGAGACAAATAAAGGTTATGCTGTAGCAAAAGGTATGGGAATTATCGGATGCCAGCTTTACAGGGCGCAGTACGGAATAAACGCAATTGCAGCAATGCCGACAAATATGTACGGACCAAATGACAACTATAATGTGGAAACAGGACATTTCATTGGAGCACTTGTTATTAAAATGCTTAATGCAAAAAAAACCGGTGAATCACCGACATTCTGGGGCACGGGCAAACCGCGCCGTGAAGCGATGTACGTTGACGATTGCGCCGACGCTTTAATATACTTAATGAATAATTACAACAAACCTGAAATTGTAAATATCGGAACAGGTTTCGATAATTCAATAAGGGAGTACGTGGAAATTGCACAAAAACTTATAGGCTTTGTAGGCGAAATCAAATGGGATTTTTCAAAACCGGACGGCATGTACGAAAAGAAAACGGACATTTCTTACCTGCTTTCTTTAATGCCCGAGTATAAACCCAGAAAGTTTGAGCAGGGACTGAAGGATGTGCTTAAAGCCGACTTTAATTACGATATTTAATTATTTTAGAAGACTCCTTTTTCTCAAATAAATATCTTCTTTGATACTGAATTCACGCAGTGCATCTTTTGCTATCCATTTAGCGGACTTTGAATCCTGCAAAGCAATCCTTTTCGCAACTTCCACTGCCTCATTGAAGAGAAGGCTGCTCCTCTTTCCGAGCTGCCGCAGAGCCCAGTTGACTGCTTTCTTTACAAAATTTCTTTCGTCCCAAGCTTCCCTTTCTATCAAAGGAAAGAAATCAAATAGTTCTATGTCTTCGGTCTTTTTGTGATGAACTGCTATAACGGCTATCATAGTGAATGCAGCCCGCTTTACAAATTCATCTTTCGATTTGCTCCATTCGAAAATCTTCTCGTAAGCATAAGGAGTTTTTTCGAATAAATTGCTGCAGCACTGGTCGCATATATCCCAGGAATTAAAATCCTTTACCCACTTGTTCATCTGCGCTTTTGTCACCTTCCTGTAATCATCGATAAAAATCGCGAGTAGCATCAGTTCGTGAATCTTTGTCTCCCAGAGTTCAAGAGCAAATTCATGATTTTTCCGGAAATCCTTTGCAAGTTTTCTTAATACAGGAATGTTCACGCCGTAAGCTTTATTAAACCTTATGCCAAACCTTTGCATACCGAGTAGATTCTTCTCGCTGCCTTTCAGCTCCAGATATTTTTTTATTTTCTCTATCTCGTTTTTAAATTCGGTTTTTGTTTTCATATAATAATAGGTTTTTAGATTTCGTTTCACGTTTGATGTTTCACGTTTTTATATTTTATCAAAAATCCATTTAGGGAGTAATTTTAAGATATAAGCAATTATAATCCATCGCCTTGTAATGTAAGCTATCTTCTTTTTTCTAATCAACGCTGAATATATTTGCTCTGCAGCCTTTTTCGGAGTTGCCACCCAGAATTTATTATCCGATTTTGCCATAGCTGTATCGACAAACCCGGGACGGATATCGGTCACAGAAACATTAAGCTTTAATTTTTTTGCTTTCTGCCGCAGACCTTCTGCGTAATTAATCAGATATGCCTTCGACGCCGAATATGCCGGAGCAAAGCGCCCGCCGCGCATTCCGGCAATTGAAGTCACAATTGCTATCTGCCCGTATCCTTGCTTTCTGAAATAATTAAATGCCCAACCTGCAATTTCAGTAGAGCCAAGAACATTTGTCAGTACAGTATCTTTTTCAATTTCGAATTTTAGCTCATCATTTCCGTTTCCTGTGCCTGAGTTTATAATTATCAAATCAAGTCCGCCTAACTCCGATGAAAGCTCTTCAAGATTCCTGAAATTCGTATCCGGCTTTGATATATCGAAAGATTTTATTTTGTATGAAGCGGGATTCTCGGATCCAAGCTCTCTTAGCAGATTTTCCCTCCTGCCGGTAATACCGGTCATATAACCTTTAGATACATATAACCGGGAGAGTTCCCTGCCGATTCCGGATGTTGCTCCGATAACTATGCATTTTTTCATATTAATTTCTTTATTTTTCCATACGCAAAACAGAAAAAAAAGATGCTATACTGAAAAATCTTAACTATTTGCATTAATAATTAAAATTGAGTTTTGTAAATTACCTTTTTGTAATTATAAATTAAATTGAAATAAATTGGCTAAAATTGATATAACAGAAAAAGTAGTTTCTCTTGCAAAAAGAAGAGGATTTGTTTTTCAGTCTTCTGAAATTTATGGTGGCCTGAACGGTTGCTGGGATTACGGTCCGCTTGGTGTTGAACTTCTTAAAAACGTCAAGGAAGCCTGGTGGAAGGAAATGACCTTCCGCGAAAATATTGAAGGCATTGATGCTTCGATTCTTATGCATCCCAAAGTGTGGGAAGCATCAGGTCACGTGGAGAATTTCACTGACCCGATGGTCGACTGCAAGGAATGCAAAGCGAGATTCAGGGAGGATACGCTTGAGGAAGCAGAGTGCGGCAATAAGGCATACAAAGGCCGCAAAGCCGGCAAATGCCGGAAGGAAGGCAAATTCACAGAAGCCAGAAATTTTAATTTAATGTTCAAGACATATCTTGGAGCTCTTGAAGATAAAGATGCCATTGTTTATCTAAGACCTGAAACGGCACAGGGAATTTACGTAAACTTCCTGAACGTCAAAGAAAGTTCAAGACAAAAACTACCTTTCGGAATAGCACAGATAGGAAAAGCATTCAGAAACGAAATAAATACTAAGAATTTCCTTTTCCGCACACGTGAATTCGAGCAGATGGAAATGCAGTTCTTCATCAATCCAAACGAAGACGAAAAATGGTTCGAATACTGGAAAGAAAACAGGATAAACTGGTTTGTTAAATACGGAATCAACAGGGATAAACTTAACATCCACGTTCACGAGAAGCTTGCACATTATGCTAAAGCCGCCGTGGATATAGAATTCGCATTTCCTTTCGGCTGGGGCGAAATCGAAGGCATTCACAACAGAACAGATTTTGACTTGAAAAGACACAGCGAATTCTCGGGGAAAAAAATCGAATACTTCGATGACCAGACAAAAGAAAGATATATTCCTTTTGTAATTGAAACTTCTGCAGGCGCATCGAGGAGTTTTATGGCATTTTTGCTGAATGCATACGAAGAAGAGCAAATTGCACGCGAAAACCTCGACGGTTCGAAAGCTGCTAATGAAGCAAGAACTGTTTTAAGGCTTCATCCCGCACTGGCACCGATAAAAGCGGCAATATTCCCGCTCGTAAACAGAGACGGAATGCCGGAAATTGCACACAAGCTCACGGAAGATTTAAGAAAAGATTTCAAGGTATTCTTCGACGATTCAGGTGCTGTCGGTAGAAGGTACAGAAGACAGGATGAATGCGGAACACCCTTCTGCATTACAGTTGACTCCGATACCCTTAATGACAATACGGTTACAATCAGGGACAGGGATTCAATGGTTCAGGAAAGGATACACATAGAAAAAACCATACAGTTTTTAAAAGAGAAAATATAAAATGAAGAATCAGGAATAAAAAAAATCCTCTCACTTAAAAAGTGAGAGGATTTTTTTTACTTTAAATTAAAATCTTACAGCATTATAAACGATTTTGTAAATGAGCTTACCATGCCGTTATAAGTAGTGGTTATGGTAGCGTTCACTGTTGTTCCTGCGGGAGGAAGATTTCCCTGCCAGTTAATAACTATCGAATAAGAACCTACAAGCTGTCCGCTGATTTTGTTATAAATCTGTGCAAGGTTAGAACAGCTGTCGGGTTTTACCCAGAAATTAAATCCGCCGGTTGTATCTGCAATGTTTTTCATATCCCTGTAATAAGAATTTGATGTATCGCTGTATAAAAATACAGTATACACGGGAATTCCGCTCGTCAATGCATTTGAAATCATTGTAGGTCTAGTTACAGATGATGCATTTTCCCCGCCGTCCGTAAAAGCAACAACTGCTCTTACAAAACTCGATGACTGAATTTTTGCGTCGTTTGTTCCCTGATAAATGGACTGATATAATGCAGTAGTACCGCCTGTGCCTGACCAGTATGAAGTATCTGCAACTCTCAAAAGGTTTTTATCGCTTGTAAATGACTGAACAACTGCTACTGAAGTTGAAAATTTGATAATCTCTGTAAGGTCACCGCTTTTCATTGCGTTAATGTATGCAAGAACTCCGTTTTCCATGCAGTCCAACTGCTGTGTGCCCATGCTTCCGCTGTAATCCATTGTGATTGCACCTGCTACATTCGAACCCTGCGAGGAATTTGAGGTAACAGTAACTGTTCCGATGGTGGAATCCTTAATCATATCTGCTCCCCATTTTAATTGCGCCGTTACATTAGAAGATGTTAATCCGCTTATCGGATTACCGTCCTGGTCCGTAACAAACATACTACCCGATGCCTGTGTGTGGTTTGTTGGAACTATAGAACCATTTGAAATAATTCTTGAAACTGTTGTTCCGGTTGATACAGGTGTGGTTTCGTTGCTGCACCCGTAAAAATATGCAAACATACTTACAAGAATTAACGATAACAAAGGAATAAAATGCTTTTTCATATTTTTTAAATTTTTGGTTAATAAAAATTTTTTATTATTTTTTTACTTTAGCCGCATTAAAATGGCCAGTAGAAACCGCTCCCCTCATATTGGAAAATGTCCATTTTCCGTTTAATGAATCTTTCTTGATTTCAATATTAATAAAAATATTGTTATCAGCCAGTTTCGGATTAAGATTTAAAAATGCCTTCTTCTCTTTTATTTCAACATTCCCGCTGAAAGAACCTTTCATAGATGAAAAACCGGCGAAATTTTCGGTGTAAACTTTGTCCTTTGTATAAGTTCCGCTGATTTTTTCGTTATCGTAATCTTTTATATAAATAATACCTTCAACTAATTTCGTGCCTGAAGTGTCTGTCATAGTATAATTATACTTTCCCGAAATTAGGTCTGAGCAAGACTCAAGAGTACAGGAAGTTGTACATCCACCCGTACATCCGTAATAAATTACAAAAGGTAATAATAAAAGTAAATAGAGTTTTTTCATATTAAAAAATTAATCATTTTAATAAAATCATTTTTTTAACCTGGTTAAAAATGTTACCCGAAACAGAGTTTGTTGCAGATAACCTGTAAAAATAAATACCGCTTGAAAGATTATAAAGCGATGAATTGAAAACAACACTTTGATAACCTCTTGAATAATATCTGTTATTTAAAAGTACTGCAATTTCTCTTCCTGATATATCATACACTTTTATTGTAATAAATGCATCTTCCGGCACCGCAAATCCGATAGTTGTTGACGGATTAAAAGGATTTGGACGGTTTTGGCTAAGGTCAAACTTGGTCGGTAGCTCGGATGAATTTACTGTTGTTCCGAAACAGGAACCCTGATTGTACCTTAATCTCATTGTATCTCCCGGCATTGAACCGAAACCAAGTGAAAAATTTATTCCGCCGTTTAGATGGCAGTAACTCATTATTGTTCCGTTATCATTCTGAAATGTGCCGCTTACACATCCTCCTTCTGAAGTATAACATGAATCAATCTGTCCGATTCTTGATGATGTTATAGGCCACCAGCAGGCATGCGTGTGCATAGAACCGAAGCTGTGTCCCATTTCGTGAGTTACAACTGTAACAGTCCATGAATAAGTCGGAAACGGACTGAATGTATTGTCTATCCCGCTGAACGAAAATCTGCCGAAGTGCGATGTGGGATCGTAACTTGAACAAAGAGAATTAATCCAGGAAATTCCACCAAAATTCTCATTCCTTGTAGATAAAAGATGAGCCAGGTCTCCGTTAAAATTATCTTTTATGTTATCACCAAATGCAAATAAAATATCATCAGATGAATTAAGATTTCTGTACGGATCGGGTGTATTGTAAACACTTATAGTTGAAATCTGTACCGGCAGAAATTCGTTCTGGTATATTGCAGCAACCTCGTTGAATAATGAGGTAATATAATTCGAAACATTTGATACTCCGCCCTTATCCAGATACATCTGGTAATCAGCAACAAAATATACTTTTACTGGCTGGCGGGTGCTTGTAAAATCATTATTACTGCTTCCTGACCTGCCGTGATTATCCTTTCTCATTTTCCCGAAATCATCCACTCCGCATTTGAAATTATTTCCGGCTTTCAAATCGGATTCCTTAAAATATACGTATTTGACTGAAGGGTTATCGGTATCCACAGGACCTAAATTGTAATTCCCTGTCTCATCGGAAACAATTCCCGATATAGAATTTCCGAATATGCTTATGGAAGCATGAGAGTTTTCATTTCCTTTTATTATTCCGTTATAGTACTCGCCGGGTGTGTATTCGAACGGAAGGGTGCCGTTTTCCGTAATTACGTTTACCCCGAAATTATCGGAAAGTATTTTTACCCTGGTAAGTTCCAAAGTAACAGATTTATTTCCAGAAACAGGAATGGAAAATTCCATATTTTCCCTCTTCATGCTAATCAGATTTTTAAGTCCTTCTTTATCCAGATTAAGCTGTGTACAGGCTTTTGTATATTTATCAAGACCGGATGCCTTAACATCCGAACCAATAAAATTAAAAAGTTCTACTTTGTCGAAGCTGACCGAAGATTTTTTTTCTGTGATTACTTCTTTAATACTTTTCACAGGTTTAGGATAGCGAACATCTGTTATGGATTCCTTACCGCTTTTAATGTAAGTATTCCCCAGTATTGCAAATGCTGTTATTAAAATTATAATTATGAAAGGAGAAAAATTTATTTTCATCTTTTTAAAATTTTTTATTTTGAAATTAAATCGTAAGTTAATTCCCTGTCAACCCCGTTTCTTCCTGTAAGTGTCATCTTCTGTACGGAGTTAACATTCGAGAAAGTCACCGTGTAGCTTAAATTATTAGATGTATATGTCAAAACATCATCTGTATATGTATAGGCTCTTGTCACAGGTGAGGAATTCGGACAGGTCAATGTCGCAATGCCGTTTCCGTCAAAAACCGCTCTTTCTCCAAGGCATACATCCTGAGCGTTGCCAAGCATTTTAACAAGATCCCAGGAACCTGTTACCGTTGTTGGGGTACTGTCAAGAAGTTTACTGCACTCTGTACCAAGGAGGGGAAAGCATAAAATTGCGGATATAACGAATAATTTTAAAACTTTGTATTTTAAACCCATATGCATTTATTTTTGTCTAAAAATAGTGATTTATGAAATATGAAACAACTCAAGAGGAATTTATTCCGGCTACTTGCCGTTAACCTCTTGTAATACTATCGTATAATAACACCTAAATCACCTGTATAATTCCTGTTATATCCTTTTATACATAGAATTTATAATATTTTAAATATAAGTTTATTCATTCATTTTCACCTAAATGCTTTTAATCGATTTATTTCGCAGGTTCAGGACTGGTATAATAATAGCATTCAGTCTGGTAATAATCGAGAATGTCGCCTGGATAATCGAGCCGACTGTTTTCGGAAAGGTTATCGATGCTGTAATTGATGTGCAGTATGAAAATTATGAGAGAGATTCGCTTGCCGTTATGAAACAGAACCTTTTGAAATTATATACGGATAAAAAGTCTGATTCTATTCAATCAGACTCTGCGGAATATAATCCGGAAGATACTGCATCTATTCATTCGCCTTTTAATTTTGATGACAGTTCAGATTACAATGATACAGCTTCCATTAAAGATACTTCACTGCTTCAATATAAGGGCGAATCATATTCCTATATTTATCCGCTGATGATATGGCTTCTGGTTTTCGCAATAAATTCGGGTCTTGGAGTATTGAGACGCTCAGTTGACCCGAAGATATTCCTGAACATTTATACGAAAATAGCGACCGAAGTCAGTGAGAATGCCATAATGAATAAACTCAGTGTTTCAAAAACTGCAACCCGGGCACAGCTTTCACACGAATATACCGGATTTCTTCAGTACAGGATTCCGGAAGTTCTTGAAAATATAGTTTCCATAGGCGGCGCGATTATTGCCCTTTACTTTTTTGACTGGAAAATATCCGTTACCTGCCTGTGCATAGTTGTACCGGTTTACCTGGCAAACAAGCTTTACAGCAAGAAAGTGCTCGTTCTTCAAAAGGAATTTCATGACAGTTATGAAGATATTTATGACGTGTTTTCGAAACAGGACCCTGATTATGTTAAAGAGTATTACCAAAAACTTGCAAAACCGCAAAAGAAAATTGCAGATTGGGGAGCTTTAAATTTCGGAATGATGAGAGTTACCCTTATGGGCATCTTCCTCGTAGTTCTTTATATTGCAATAGACCTTGATGAATTCACGGCAGGAGAACTTTATTCCATAGTGGCATACCTGTGGACGTTTGTAACTTCCACGGAATACCTGCCCGAGCTTATGGAAAGCTGGACTTCGCTTAAGGACATTTCAAATAGATTAAAAATGGAAGTATGATTTTTTGTAAATCGTAAAACGTAAATAGTAAAATGTAAAAACCAAGAACCTCTTATTATATTTTACTATTTACTTTTTACAGCTCTTATTCCAGCCAGCAGGTAATGCCGGAAGACTCAATCAGGTTCTTGAATACCGCCAGCTGTTTGACCGGCACGGAAAGATTTTTATCCATTTTATATTCCCTTCCGAGGTCGTAATACTTTCCTTCACCCATTGAGTGGTAAGGAAGCAAACGGATTTTATAAATACCGAGTTTCCTGCAGTATTCAGCAATCGGTTTTATCTGTTCGGCAAAATCATTTACTCCCGGAACAACAGGCACGCTGATAATTATCTTTGAAGAAAATTTTTCGGCAAGGTGTTTCAGGTTCGAGAGAATAATTTTATTAGAGCTCCCTGTAACTTCGCGGTGGATTTCATCATCCATGCATTTAAGATCGAAATAAATAAAATCAAGCTTTTCAGTAATGCCGGAGACATCATCCATATCAAACATGCCGCAGGTTTCCACGCCTACAGATAATCCGAAGCGCGAGGTTTCATCCATAAATTTCCTTATAAATTCTGCCTGAAGGAATGGCTCCCCGCCTGAGAAAGTCACTCCGCCGCCTGAATTTTTGTAATACGGCATGTTGGGTTTAACTTTTTTTATCAGTTCTTCCAGAGTTATGTATTTCCCGGAAACCTTCAGGGCAAAAGTCGGGCAGGATTCAATACAGTCGAGGGTTTCACAGTTTCTGCAGATTGACCGGTCGAAAACAGGGGCGCCGTATTCGTCATCACTTTTTACCGCCTTATTCGGGCAAGCTAAAATGCAATTATGTGTTCTGTTGCACAGTACATTAAGATGCATAAGCTCGGGATAAGGAAGCTGTCCTTCAGGATTGGAGCACCATCTGCATTTCAGCGGACAGCCTTTCATAAAGACAGTCGTGCGGATGCCCGGTCCGTCCTGAACCGACAAATCCTGAATATCAAATATGAGAGCTTGTGTTTGCATTATATATCATGTTCAGTTCGTCTGATTATCTCGTCCTGTATCGTCTTGCCAAGCTCGACGAAGAATGCGCTGAAACCCGCAACCCTGACAATCAAATCCCTGTAATTTTCGGGATGCTGCTGAGCGTCGCGGAGCATTTCGCTGTCAACCACATTAAACTGTATCTGGAATCCGAGCGTATCGAAATAAGTTTTTATTAAGCTTAATAATTTCTTCGAGCCCTGTATTCCTCTTAAAGTTGACGGATGAAACTTCATATTATGCAATCCGCCTCGAATGCGCGAGTGGTCTATCTTTCCCGCTGAATGAAGGACTGCAAGAGGACCGTGCGTATCGGTGCCCGGGAAAGGCGAAGTCACGCCGTCGCAGAGAGTTTCAGTGGCATATCTGCCGTCGGGAGTTGCGCCGCAGACTTTTCCGAAAGGCGCGTGAGTGCTGATAGCCAGCATTGAGGGGTCGTACGGCTCGCCGAGATAATTTTTCTGCCCGGAAACATAACCGCAGTATGTGTCGAATAAATCCTCATAGATGCTGTCTGCAAAGTCATCGTTGTTTCCCCACTTCGGAGCGGCGATAGCTTTGCTTCTCAGCTTTTCATATCCTTCCCAGTTTTTATTCATCGCAGTGCGGAGCTCATCCATAGAAATAAACTTTTCCTCCTCGACAAGTTTTTTTACAACGGAAAGTGAGTTTACAATATTCACCATTCCGCTGGAAAGAGTAGTCGGAGTGCCGTTGCAGACTGCTCCGCCGTCGTCGAGAGATAATCCACGCTCAATGCAGTCACGCACGAGCACGGAAGAGAAAATCAAATTGCACGTCTGCCTGTGAGCGGACATAACCATATTCCAGTAGCGCTGCCAGTTGCGGATTGAATTGCGCATATGGAATTTATATGCTTCGTAAAGCTCATTGTAATTCTGAGGCACGGGTGTTTCATCGAATTGTATTCCCGTGCGCGGGTCTTTGCCGCCGTTCATAGCAAGTTCGAAAATCTTTCCGTGATTTATGAATCCTGCCTGCACAACTCCGTAGCTCATCCCTTCCATAGTCGGCTCGGTACAGCCGCCCATTGCGGCGTATTTGCGGATAAGGGGTACAGGAAGATTTGATTTCTGAAGCTCGTGCTGAATGTAAACCTTCATATTAAACCACGCGGGGAATCCGCAGCCTGTTTTTACGCAGTCTATAGCTTTAAGTAAAAATTCCTCGCTGAGGGAATCGTCATACCAGACGGAAAGAGTCGGCTGTGTGGTCTGGCAGTTGATAGCAGACTGAAGCACGAGAAGCGAGAGTGCATTATCGCCGCGGTGGCCTTTTTCATCCAGTCCGCCGAGAATCATATTCTGGAAAAGATTTCCAGAGCCGAGTCCCGCCCAGGAAAATGAAGCAACATATTCTATCTCAGTCATCTTCACGCGGAGGATTTCGAGAAGCTCGAGAGCTTCGCCGTCTGTGATGGTGCCCGCATCCTTATCCATTTTGAAAAACGGATACATATAGCGGTCGAATCTACCCGGTGAATAGCCGAGGTGCGCGCCTTCTATATGTCCGGCGAGATAGATGAACCAGAACATCTGAACCGCATCGCGGAAATTCCGGGGAGTATTTGCAGGAACATATTTGCAACGCTTAGCAATCTCCAGCAATTCTTTTTTTCTCTTCACATCTTTTTCGGTCTTTGCCATCTCTTCGGCTTTTGCGGCATAGTTGCCTGCCCATTTGATTGTAGCTTCGAGAGTCCTGATGCCTGCGCGCCAGAAATAAATTTTTTCTGCAGATTTAAAATCGGTGACTTCGGTATTTTTAATTTTATCTTTTAGCCGTGCAATAATTCCGTTGAATCCCTGCGTAAGCGCAGTCTCAAAATCCAGTACATACCTGCCTTCGGGCGCGGGGTCGTGGGGAGCGGTATAGAGTCCTGCCTGCCAGCCCTTATCGATATATTCCGCCTGTTCGAAGATATTCCTCCACAGCGAATCGCCGACATCCTGCATACTTTTACCGAGGAAGTATTCGGCAGAATCTTTTAATGCCTGCTTGTCTTCTTTCGAGATTAAATATTTCTTGCAGAAAAATTCAAAGTCGCTTTTTTCGGCAATCTGTTTTGCCTTTGCAATTCCGCCGCCTTCGCCTATATCGGTGACGGCATCCTGCGCTTCTGCTTCTTCATTTTTAAATTCGCGGAGAATGTAGCGGCTGGCGTAATTGCAGTAAGGGATTGCACCGCGTACGTAGCGCGTCTTGCTGCCTGCAAAGAGTTCTCCTTCACGGATAAAGGGTGTAAGATTTTCGAGAGCGAACGAATGGCACTCTGCCCGGCGCTCGAATACGTTGAAGCCATCTGTCTTTGCGTGGGCTTCGGTGTAATATTTTATATATTCCGAATCAATAAAAAGCGGCTCGCTCAGATACCTGTCGCGGATTAATTTTACTCTGTCTGTAGAAGGAATTGATTTGATTTCTCTGGTTTTCTGCATGTCTCTAAAATATGGTGATAATTATATGCAAATATACTTAAAATAAAAAGTAGTTAGTAGATAGTAGTTAGTAGACAGCATAAGAGCATCAAAGAGCGACTCAAGTTTGTAAAGTTCATAAGGTTTATAAAGTAGAAAAACGATACAAAGCAATAGCTTTTGCGTGACAAAAACTGTTTTTTGTGCAAAAAAAGTGCGATTTTTCAGGTAATATGATTGAAAAAACAAGCGTTTACCGAAAAAACAGGGGGGAGGGGGGGGTGGAGGAAACGTGTTGCTCTGTTGCCATAACCCTCTTATTTATATACAAATTACGACGGAAACAGGCGTTGCCGGCGTGTTGTCGGAATGTTGCCGGTGTTGCTCTGCCGTAGAGCGCACAGAATAGCATATTTTAAAGAACGGAAATACCCATATTAATATATGGTAAAATATATTTAGAGTCAAGGGGGAAGATATGGTAAAATGTAAAAGGTAAATAGTAAAAGGTAAGAGTCATTTTGTGTCGGGAGTCCAAAGAACGGAGACTCCCCGACACGAGAAGGGAACGCAAAGTATTTGACGCTGATTTAATATGAAAATTTATGATATGAAATGTAATTTTATTATTTTAATGTACCAATCCCGTAGGGATTGCCCGTTAATAGCAGAGGAAACCTAAGAAGACACAACCCCATAGGGGTTGCCCTTTAGAACTATTTTGCTTGTTGTCGGTGACGTATGCTAAAGCAGACTAATCACCAGCAACGGCTGAAAGGAGAGTAGTAAAAGGTAAATAGTAAAACGTAAATCGTAGGAGCTTTGTGTCGGGAGTCCAAAGAACGGAGACTCCCCGACACAGGAAGGGAGTCCCTGCTAAAGCAGGCGGAGACTCGCAGAAACAGAGAAGATTCCAAGAAGTGGAGACTCCCCGATAATAAAAGTTTTTAACTAAATAACTTTTAACTTTTTACTTTTTTATATATTTCACGGGCTTTTTTTCGGACGACTTTTCCTTTTTCGTAAATAATCATATAATCGTCATTTTTTATACGTTCGGCAACGAGTCGCTTATGTGCAAGTTTTACACCTTTAGTAATCTTATCACTTAGAATGTCTAATTTTTTGTCCCGTTTATTTTTATATATAAGTGTTCCCATATTTCTTTTTTGAAAATTCTTAAAATTTCAAATCCTTTTCCCGATGCGACCAAAACCGGGTATTTATCTGAATTATCATATACAAACCAATTATCGGAAATCGGAATGAAAATATCAAATAAATTTTTTATACCTTTTAAATATCTTCTTTTAACAATTTCGGTATCAACAAAATGCCCGCCTTTTTTTACCCTATCGTTTATTCTATTGATTGCAATAGAGAGTTCTTTAAGCCAGAAAAAAACTATCGTAATTTCGTATCCTGTTTTTTTACAATCCAAAATTAAGTTTTTATAGCTTAGGGTTGTGAGGGTTGTTTCGATTGCAAAATCCACATTTAGGTTTTTAAGTTCATTTATGCGCTCAAGCATTAACTTGCCTGCTTGAAAAGAAACTGAATCCGGGTTTAAAGGTGAAAGTCCGGATGCAATGGAATCCGCATTCACAAACTCTTTACAATTCAATAATTCCGGCAAAACAGTCAAAGATGCAGTGGTTTTTCCTGCACCATTACAACCGGATATGAGGTATAAATTCGGCATGAAACAATATACTTTAAAATGAAAATATAAAAAATGAAAAGAAAAGTGAAGGAAAGAAAGAGACTATCCACAACGACAAGTTTACTACCACTGCCGATTTAAAAAGCACAAAAAACAAATCCCGTGTGAACTCTTCAAAAACACACGGGATTGTTGGGTATGTATCTTATTATGAAAAACCTTTGCTAATTCTGAATTATGAATTCTGAATTCTTAATGAAAAACAAAAACTTTAATCTTTATGAACTTTACAAACTTTATAAACTTTACAAACTTTTCAAACTTTACAAACTTATTTCTTACTTGCTGCTACCAGGACGAGCTTCTCGTTTGCCGCTGTAATTTTTGAGCCGAGCTCGAAGCTGAGCGTAGGGCTGAGATATACAGCCTTGCGCAGGTCGGTTACGGCTTCCTGGAACTGCCCTGCATTATAATAAATCAGTCCGCGGTATTTATATGCAACGGGACTTTTCGTGTTTAGCTCGATATACCTGTTAAGGTCTGCAAGGGATTTTTCGTACTGCTTCATATAGAAAAACGAATATCCCCTTTCGCAGAAGGCGGCTGCCAGTTCGGGATTCAGGCCGAGAGCAAAATCAAGGTCCTCGACTGCTTTATCATACATTCCAAGCTCATTATAAACGGTTGCCCTGCCAAGGTACGCATTTGGATTTTCCGGGTTGAATTTAATAGCTTCGTTGAAATCCTGCAGGGAGCCGGCGGATTTTTTCACTTCCCTGTAATACCCAGCGCGCTTTATATACGAATCCGCATCTTCAGGATTCAGACTTATGGATTTAGTCATATTCGAAATGGCAAGGTCGAATTTGCCTGTTTTTCCGTAAATTTCAGCCAGTCCGGAATACGCCGAAGCGTAGTCGGGATTGAGCTTTAAGACCTTTTTAAAATCATCAATTGCGAAATTGTACTGCTTCATTCCGTCGTAAGCAAGTCCGCGGTTGTAAAGCGCGTCTGCATCATCCGGCTGAAGGTCAATAGCGCGGTTAAAATCTGTTAGTGCGCTTTTGAAATCGCACATTTCAATATAGGCATTTCCCCGATTCACATAGGCAGATGCATCCTCGGGATCAAGTTCGATAGCTTTTGAGAAGTCCTGAATGGCGTAACCGTAGTAACCAAGCTCAAGATAGGCACAACCTCTGTTGAAATAAGCTTCTGTAAATTCAGGATTTAATTCGATTGCCTTATTAAAGTTCATCACAGCTTCATCGAACTTGTAGTCCATTACTTTACGGTTTCCGACTTCAAGAAAGAAAATACCCTTCTGCCCCCAAGATACTTCAGAGAGGGAAAAAACCATTACTACTATAAAAACATATAAGTTAGCTCGTTTCATTGTAGTTTGTTTTAATTAATAATATAAATTATACTATATATAATGTAATTAAACTATATAAGTTATAATTTAATTTAAACAAACTTAATAACTATTAATATAATATGCAAGTTATTTTTTTGAATTTGAGAAAATATTTTTTAGGGCGATTTTGGGAGGCCTTTTTAGAAAAATGATTTAAATCAGAAGAAGTCAGAATTTAGAAGATAGAAGTCAGGAGTCAGAATTCAGAATAAGAGCTTCGAGCATAGCACAGAAAGGCACTGAGTGATTAATTGCAATAAATATTTTTTATTAATAAATTATGAATATTCCTGCAAGCGGTTTTAATTGATTCGATTTACCGGTTTTTCATTTTCAAAAAAAATTTTATGTTATGAAAAATTTAACTTCATTTGTTACATCTGTTATTTTATTAGTACTGATAGTATTTGCTTGCGCGCAAAAGCAGAAGCTGAGTCCAAGCGAATGGTACGAGGAGGACAAGAAGGAATTCATGAAAGACTGCACCAATCCTGATCATCACCCTGATATAACGGATGAGCAAGTAAAAATTTACTGCGAGTGTATGATGGAAAAGATAATGAAAAAATATCCGAATTACAGGCACACATTCGGAAAAACAAAAGAGGAATTTAAGGATATGATAAAAGAGTGCGACGAAAAGGCAGGGATAAAGAGCAAGGAATAATGAAAGAACGTAAATAGTAAAATGTAAATAGTAAATCGAAACTGCAAAACGAGATTTGCAAAAAGTATATTGCAAACGGAGGACTGATAATACCTGTAGAGTTTTTTTCTTTTTACTTTTTACAATTTACTTTTTACTGCTCTTTACATTCTCCAGAGGTACTGGAATTTAAGGAAGTACTGGCGGCCGGAGAGTGTATAGCGCGGAACGCCGTTTGAGTTTGTGATGTCGTCGTAGTTAAACGTGGAGCCAACATAGAATATTGAAAAAGGATTCAACTTAAAGCTGAAGAGCGGATTGAAGTTGAAATTGCCTGAAAACGAGTCGTACTGGGTAATCAGGCGGAGCGCAAAGTTTTTATCAATCTGCAGTGATGATTTATTCCTGACAATATAACCGACGAATAGTTTTTCCCCTCCGAAATTTTTTGCAATCTCGAAGTAGTTCCAGTCATTTTCAATCGTGAGTCTGTCAATAGGTTTTATAGTCTGCCAGAGTTCAAGATTATATCCCCATCCGATATACGGGTCGCTGCTGCGGACTATATATTTCCCCATCGAGAGCCAGGCACCCCAGGTGAGATTGTTGTAAGTATTTACGTTAAGATTCAGACTGAACCTTCTCGCACCCTGGTGGTATACACCGTTAAACTGCTCGTTGTTAACGGCAAAGAACTGCAGATAAAGATAAATCTGTTTTGCAAAATTTAAATTAACCGAGGGAGCAAAAAATTCCTCTCTAAGTTTGCCTTCTGTGTTATGCCTTACCATTGCATAGAAGCCGGGAGAAATCCTGTTAAAAAGTTTTGTTTCCGGATAGAAGACATAGTTCTGGCTGGTTTCTAATTTCCTGAAATCATTTGCATTCATAAAGCCGTTATCTCGTCTTGCATTTGCTGATGCATCGTAATAATCCACTGTAAAATTCCAGTGACGCGCGCTTCTGTTTAATGCAATGTAATTTCCAAATCCGGAGAATTCCTCTCCATCCAGAGCCATCGTGTGTTTTCCGCCGCTGAATGTACTTGTATTGTCGTATTCGGTATAATTTATTTCCTTTGTAATATATTTAACAATCTGGAAAGTGACTGAATAATTTTCAAGGAAGCGGTAATTTCCGTCTATTCCGAAAACGCGGTTGTATCCGTCCACATCCAGAAATTTATCACCCTGCTTATTCACCTGCCTGTCGGTCAGCAAAAATCCGATATATGAATCGTCTGAATTTATGCTGCGTTTCAATCTCAAAATATTCGATAGTGATTTCCTGTCCGTAAGCAGGAAGTCACTTCCCTCTTCGTGGGGAATCACAAACGGTGAATTCCTGTCGTATGCTGAGATGTAGCCGATATCATACTTCCCTATTTTCCCTGTCATTTTAAAAGCGGCGAGCGGATTATTTATTGCCCTTGTATATACAATATTAAAAGGAGTATTGAAGATGCTGCTGCCTTCGATAAAGAAAGGGCGTTTTTCATTATAATAAAGCGCATAGGGATTATTCACATCTATCTGTCCTGCGTCTGATTCGATTTGTGAGAAGTCGGGATTGACGGTAAAATCAGATGTAAGATTCGATGTTATTCCGTATTTCACGTTCACGCCGACCTGCCCTTTTATATCTTCATTTTCGAATTTCGAATCGGAGTTTTCGAAATCGGAAATTCTGCCCGCCTGCGAGCCGAGCGTATAGGGAAGAATTTCAAGGTTATTTCCTGCTTTAACATTTTCTATTCCTTTCAAAGAAGCATAGCGGGTAAACAGTGTAGCATCGTCCCTGGAAACCGGCACCCAGGAATACTGTTCGCGGTTTTCGCGCGGGCGCGTGCGGAGTATATGCAAACGCCAGTCCTGAATTTTTTTATTCGGAAACCTGATAGACTTGAACGGGATCGCAATTTCGATTGTCCACCTGTCTTTATAAAGTTTTGCGTCGGAATACCATATTGCATCGAAGTTTGTGTCTTCGTTTCCTGGAGCGGTCCACATCAGGTCTCCCTGAATTCCAAGCGGATTTACGAAAAGTTCATACGCCTGCTTGCTTTCGCTGTAGGAATCGAGAATAATTCCCGCCCAGTCGTCTGAGAAAATCCTGTCCCTGTCGGTGAGAGTTTTCCTGACCTTAGTCATATCGCTGTCGTAGCATATTATGCCAATATAAAGATTATCCTCATCATAAAACATCACAACTTCCGTGTTTTCGGATGGCTTTGTTTTTTCGTGCGGCTCTATTTCACAGAAATTTCCGAATCGAGGGGATTTAAGCCAGGGGGCTTCATCGAGCACACCGTCAATTTTAATATCCGGATTATCGAATTTTTTTATTTTGATTTCAAGGTCTGTATTAACCTTAAAAGATGATGTATCGGCACTCTGGGAAAAGACCGTACTGAAGTGCAGAAAAAATATTATTATCGGTAGAATTATTCTCATCAATTTATAAGACGAAAAAAAGTACAAAAAAGTTACAATTTGATCGTAAGATTTTTAAAATTCATAATCCGCCACGGCGGACACAAAAAGCGTGGATTCATAAGATTGAAGAGCTAATATTGTAATTTATTATCTGTTCTTTATTTGCTATTTGTTATTTGCTATTTGTTAATTCTGTGCATCTGCCAGCCGTGCGGCGCGGTCTGCCGTTTTCAGTTTATCTATAATTTCGTCAATATCGCCTTCCATAACATCGGAGAGGTTATAGAGCGTCAGTCCGATTCTGTGGTCTGTAAGGCGGTTTTGGGGGAAATTATAAGTCCTGATTTTATCACTGCGGTCGCCGGATTTCACCATTTGTTTTCTCTTGTCTGAGGTTTCCTTATCACGTTTTTCGAGTTCGAGTTCATATAGACGTGAGCGAAGCACCTTCATTGCTTTCAGTTTATTTTTCAACTGAGAGCGTTCATCCTGACACTGGACAACGAGTCCGGTGGGAATGTGCGTTATACGGATTGCAGTTTCAACTTTATTAACGTTTTGACCACCTGCACCGCCTGAGCGGAAAACATCTATTTTCAAATCGTTCTCATTTATTTCGACATCAAAATCTTCAGCTTCGGGCAGCACGGCAACCGATGCGGCGGATGTATGCACCCTGCCGTTTGCTTCGGTTTTGGGAACGCGCTGGACGCGGTGGACGCCGCTTTCGTATTTCAGTTCGCCGTATGCTCCCTTTGTAACCACGTTTATCACGGCTTCTTTCAGACCGCCCGGTATTGCGGATTCATTGTAATCAATCAGCTCAATCTTCCATCCCTTGGTTTCGAAGTAACGGCTGTACATTCTGAAAAGTTCGGCTGCAAAAAGCGAAGCTTCGTCACCGCCCGTGCCGGCGCGGACTTCGAGTATTGCATTTTTATCGTCGTTGGGGTCTTTAGGGACGAGGAGTTCTTTAATTTTTGATTCAAGCTCTTCCCGTTTTTTTTCAAGCTCTTCAAGCTCTTCCTTTGCAAGCTCTTTCATTTCAGCATCGGTACTGTCGTAAAGAAGTTTCTTGTTTTCCTCGATGTTTTTTTCTGTTTCGAGATATTGATTGTATGATTCTACAATATCGGTTAAATCGGAATATTCCTTTGAAAGCTTTCTGAATTCCTTCTGGTCATTGATGGTTTCCGGCTTCGCCAGCAGTTCAGCTATTTCGTGATACCTCTGTTTTACCTTTTCGAGTTTTTCAAACATAATTTCGTTTTAATTAAGTGCAATTTAGCGAATATGAAACTTAGATTATATTTAAAATTTGGGGACTAAATAAAAAGTAGTTAGTAGATAGTAGTTAGTAGATAGTAGAAGAGCAAAAACAAAACCGCTTATATTGGGTAGATAGTAGAAGAGCAAAAGCAAAACCGCTCATATTGGGTAGATAGTAGAAGAGCAAAAAAAAACCGCTTATCTTGAATAGTAAATCTTATAAATCTTACGAATCTTAAAAATCCACGCTTTTTGTGTCCGCCGTGGCGGATTATGAATCAAAGCACATTTCTTAATATCCAGTAAAGTGTAACTAAGCTTATTACAAAATAGAACACAGGTTTTGAGTGAGGAAGGTGGGGAAAGGGTTTATTAATAAGAAGAACTGAGACTTCCGATAAAAGATAGTAACCGCCAATAGGAATCACAGCAACAAGGAGCAAATTATATTTCAGAGCTTCCAACAAATTCCCGTGCAGCAGCTGGTGCATTCCGCGCATACCTCCGCATCCGGGACAAAGCTTTCCGGTAATAAGATACAGATAACACGTAGGGTAGTAAGTATATTCTGCGGGATTGAGAAGGTAAATAGTTAAAACAGAAACGGCTGCAGTAAATAAAACTGCAGCCGCTTGAATTCTTCTGTTTTTAAAAATCTTTTTAAAACCCAAATTATGCTTGTGGTTTATTTTGTGCAGCAGAAGGTCCTACGTATGTTGCAGAACCGAATCCGAGCATCGGCATAAATACTATCGGGAGTATTATAAGTCCAATTCCGAAACCGATTTCTTTTCCAAATGATTTAGCAAGATCAAGTGAAATAATAATTGCAGCGATAGGTGCGCAGACAAGGTAAATTAAAATCCACCACATCGGTCTTCCGACGATTTCGAGCAATACTATTATGTTATAAATCGGAATAATTGCTGCCCATCCGGGTTTTCCTGCTTTTGTGAAGATTTTCCACATACTGGCAATCATAACGATTATAATGGCAAAATAAATCAGGAACATTATTATGCCAACAGCTGCAGCTGCGCCGCCGCTGATTTCTTCATCGCGCTGGAACAAGAACAAAAAGGATAAAATTGATAATGTCATTTTCTCTCCTGCTTTTTTAGTTTAATAAATAAATTTAAATTTAGATCTTTAAAATTTTATTACTTGACCAGGTTGAATTTCTCTCCGAACTGTCCGAAGAGCGGAATTGGCGTTACTTTACCGCCGAATGAATTAATAATTCCGATGATTCCGAAAATCCATGCTAGAAGAACCAGCAAATACAACACTGCACCGATGCATACAACTGAGCCGATTGTGCCGGCAACCCATCCTATTAAAGAAACAATATAGAGAACTATTGCCTGTTCGGTATGATACATCGTAAACTTGTTCTTTTTCATATCTTCCACTACCAGCGGAATGATGAAAAGGGGCAAACCTACGATAACGCTTAGATATGAAACGAATGCCATTGTTTTTCCGGCTTCGATTTCTTCGGGCGGGATATTGATTACTCTTGTACTTTCTGCCATACTAATTTTTCCCTTCTGATTTAATTAAAAACTTCTGAAAATAAATACATCTCGACTTTCTTCGGGAAGTAACAGTTTTCAGAAGTTCTCAAATAATAAAAGATTTTATTTTGCTTTTATCTGAAAATAGCTTTTATACTGCCCCAGGTATTTTTGATTCCTGAAATCGACTGAACAACCGAAATCGTGTTGGAATAAGTGTAACCGCCCGGCTGTATGCATTTCAGCCTGTAATAGTAAATGGAGTTACCCTGCATCTTGTTCACGGTGTTGTCGAGATAAGAATAATAGGAATTGTTACCCGTTGCACTGATATTTTTTATAAAAATGAAATTATCGGGATTTGAAGCGCTCCTTTCAATTTCAAACCTGGTGGTACCTCCTTCATCAGCAGTTTTCCATTCAATGAAAATACCATCAGAATTGGTCTTTGCGGTAAAGTATTGAAGTGTAAGTCCCGCAAGGAGCATTCCCGTAAAAGCAAATAAAATAATTAAGATATTGGCAAACAGTACAGTTTTTTTCATAATAATCAATTTCTAATGGATAAATATAAATGCAATGGATAAAAATTGCAAGTTATTTTTTAAAAAATGCGCTTAAAAAAACCGTTAATTTTCAATCAAATTCCATTTTTCCCTTTTGTGCTTTTCTTACTGCAAAATAAGTTTTTAGTTTCACTTAAATTGATTAATTTTTTAAATGGATAAAAACAAATTTTTCATAGGTATTGATTCCGGAGGAACAAAGGGAGAAATGCTCGTTTCCGAAACTTCCGGTAAGATATTACTGAGAAAAATATACAAGCCGTTACATTACTCTGCAGACGGTATGATTAAAACTGCATCTTGCACGGCAAAAGTTGTAAGGTCAGGGTTAAGAGAATATAAACTGGATTTAAAAGACTGCAAAGGTATTTGCATCGGGTATGCAGGCGCAAGATATACTTCCGATAAAACCGCTTTAAAGAAAAAACTTTTTTCATTATTAGGAATAAGGAATATTATTGTAGAATCAGATTCTGCAGCGGCTCTTTACGGCGCTTTCAAAGGAAGGGACGGATTGATATTGATTTGCGGAACAGGTTCAATTTTATTCGGACTTCACAATAAAATTCCAATAAGGATTGGCGGCTGGGGAAGGATTATCGGCGACCACGGAAGCGGATATGAAATCGGAAAAGCTGCCATAAGGCACGCTGCAAGCGAGTATGACAGGAATAAAAAACCGGGAAAACTGACACGGGAGATTGAAAAGAGATTTTCAATCAACAGAAAAAATTTACTTAATCACATTTACAGGAAAAATTTCGAACTGCAGTCCCTTGCTCCGCTTGTTTTGAAGCTTGCTGAATCCGGAGACAGGGATTCGATGCGGATTATAAAAGAGACAGCCGATAATCTTTTAATGCATATTGAGATTTTCAGTTCAATTTCAAAAAAAAGAAAAACAGACCTTGCGCTTACAGGCAGTATAATAGAAAATGACAATATACTTTCACGTCTGCTCAGGTCACGAATAAAAAAATCTTTCGGAAGCAAAATAAATTTAATAAATAAAATCCACACGCCCGCAGAAGGCGCTGTGCTTTTGGCTAAACATAAATTTCAAAAAAGTTGAAAAAATTCGATTACATATTAATACTTGATTTCGGCTCGCAATACACACAGCTTATTGCAAGAAAACTGCGCGAGAGCAGTGTGTATTGCGAAATACACCCGTTTCATCAGGACATAGAGAATCTGATAAGTGGAAACAGCAGCGTAAACCTGCGGGGAATAATCTTATCGGGAGGACCGGCTAGCGTGCTTGGGAAGGATTCCCCAGCCCTTTCAGAAAAGAACCTTAATTTTATAAAGAGCAGGGGCATTCCTGTACTCGGATTGTGCTACGGTTTTCATCTTCTTGCAAAAAATTTCGGGGGCGTGATTCACAAAGCAAAGCACAGGGAATACGGGCACACAATAATCAAAGTATCGGGTAGTTCGAAGCTTTACCCGGGAATAAAGAAAGATTTGAAGGTTTGGATGAGTCACGGGGATTCGATAGACAGGCTTCCCGAAAATTTTTGCGTGACGGCAAAAAGTAAAAACGGAATAATCAGCAGTTTTGAAAACCCGAAAATGAAATTGTACGGACTTCAGTATCACCCCGAAGTTCATCATACCGAATGCGGGAAAAAAATACTCGACAATTTTGCATTCAGAATATGCGAAGTTAAAAACCTTTTCGAGGCAAAATCTTTTATTGATACAAAGATAAAAGAAATAAGGGAAAAAGCAGGGAAAAGCACGGTGATATGCGCACTCAGCGGCGGCGTGGATTCATCGGTAGCGGCTATGCTGATGAAAAAAGCTATCGGCAATAAGCTCGTGTGCATTCACATAGACAACGGATTGATGAGAAAAAACGAGAGCGAAAGCGTTGTAAAATTATTCAGAAAGAATTTTAAATTTAATTTAAAGTTTGTCGATGCGTCGGATATTTTTCTGAAGAGATTAAAAAAAGTGATAGACCCGGAGCAGAAGAGAAAAATAATCGGCAGAACTTTCATAGAAATATTCGAAAAAGAAGCAAAGAAAATAGAAGGAGTAAAATACCTTGTGCAGGGTACGCTATATCCTGACGTGATTGAGTCAGTTTCATTTAAAGGACCTTCGGTAACAATCAAGTCCCACCACAATGTGGGCGGGCTTCCCGAAAAGATGAATTTGAAGTTAATCGAGCCGCTAAGGGAACTCTTCAAAGATGAAGTAAGGATAATCGGGAAAAAACTCGGACTTCCGGATTACTTTATCAACAGGCATCCCTTCCCGGGACCGGGGCTTGCCGTAAGGATTCTGAGCGATATTACAAAAGATAAAACTTCTCTTCTTAAAGATGTGGATGATATTTTTATAAAAGGATTAAAGGATTTTGGACTATATAATAAAATCTGGCAGGCATTTGCCGTACTGCTTCCGGTACAGAGCGTAGGTGTTATGGGTGACGAAAGAAGTTATGAAAATGCAATAGCTCTCCGTGCAGTTACATCGGTTGACGGAATGACAGCGGACTTCTATCAATTCGAAAAAGAATTTCTTACTTACATATCAAATAAGATTATTAATAGTGTAAAAGGAGTTAACAGGGTGGTCTATGATATAAGCTCGAAGCCACCCGCTACTATAGAATGGGAATGACTTTTCAATGTACAATGTACAATGTACAATGTACAATTAAGAGCAGAAGAGAAGAAGTTAGGGAGGTAAGAAGTTAAGTAGAGAACAATAAGCCGGAAGTCGATTAATATTAAAGTAGATTTTTTATAAATAACTTATCAGGAAATAATTTTTTAGTACAACCCTATAAACACAAAAATATTTTCAGGCTCAATTTTGTGTTTTTATGATATTCTTTTTTCCTTCAACTTCTTTAACTTCTTCAACTTCTGCATTGCATTCATAATTCAGAATTTTAAAACCCTCCATTCTATTTTTTTAGAACACTCCTCAAAAACCCCCTTTTTTCTCAAAAAACCAAAGAAATAACTGTCCACTTTTTTAGAATTATGACTTGACAAGAAAGAAAGATTGATATATATTTGTAGCGTATTAAATAAACTATTTTCAAACAACGCCAATAAAAATACAGGAGGTATTAAATGGCAAAATTAAAAAAAATGTTCATGATTCTTTTGACCGTTGCATTTTTCGGCGGCTTAGTAGGCTGCGGCGGTGGTCCGGATGAAGAACAGTTAAAACAGTTAGCTGATTTAAAGGCAGAAGTTGAAAAACTTCAAAGCGATGTAAGCAAATTAGAAAGCGAAAAAGCTGATTTGCAAAAACAAATTGCAAAGCAAGACGAGTCAATTAAGAACTTCAATAAATTGACTGATGCAGTAAAGAACTGCAAATAATAAGTTTCAAAACAAATTTTAAAATTAAAAAATTAAAGGAGAATTTAATAAATGAAATTCCAAAAATTATTATTAGTTTTGCTTGTTCTCTCCTTGGCAATTGGAAGCAAATTTGCATTCGCGCAGGACGAAGAAACTCCACAGGAAGAAATGACTATGGAAGAATGGCAGAAGCAAATTGATGATTACACTGCTAAGAAGAACGAATTAACAGGCAAAGTAGCAGAGCTTCAGAAAGACAAAGACGCTCTTGCAAAGACATTAGAAACAAAGAAAGCCGACGTAAAGAAAGCCGAAGATGAATACTGGGCAGCTTGCGGTGGCAAAGATAAATATGATGCCTTCAAATCAAACTTAGGCAAATTAGAAACAATCGTAAAGAATAAAGAAGGTAAGAAAGAAGATGCAGAAAAAATGTATGCAGAATTAGGCAAATCAAACTTAAGATGCCATCCGGATTTTGCAGCAAGATACAAAAAATTAGGCGAAGATATTAACAAATGGGGTCCGGTTGTCGTACAGCCCACCGGATACACTGTAGTAAAAGGCGATTGCTTATACAAAATAGCAGCCAAGAAAGAAATCTACAACAATCCTAAGATGTGGCCCGTTCTTTGGGAAGCAAACGAAAAAGGCGTTGTTTCAGCACCTCCTAAAGTTGCAAAAACCATAAAGAACCCCAATTTAATCTATCCCGGACAGGTATTAAAAGTCCCGGCTTTAACAAAAGACCTTGAAAAATCAGCCTTAGATAAAGCCAAAAAATGGAAAAGATGGCACAAAAAAGTCGTCAAAAAAGAAGAAGGTGACGTAAAGAAAGACGTAAAGAAAGACGAAAAGAAAGAAGTAAAGAAAGATGAAAAGAAAGACGTAAAGAAAGAAGTAAAGAAAGACGAAAAGAAAGACGTTAAAAAAGACGTAAAAAAAGAAGAACCCAAGAAAGATGAAAAGAAAAAATAAGTAATCTTTGATTCTTGGAAATCTAGAATTAAATATTAGTTTACGAACAGAGCCTTTATACGAAAGTATAAGGGCTTTGTCGTTTAAAAAAAATTATTAAATAAGCCACGGAAAAGACAATTCAAATACAAAGCACCGACCTTTTGAATCTGACAGGAGTCAACGAGGAAAACATTAACGAGCTTCGCAGTCATTTTAACAGCACAATAGTTGTCAGGGGAGAATCCGTAATTCTGAAAGGTGAAGAAAAAGAAGTTTTGACACTTGAGAAAATTTTCAAGGAGCTTGTTTTTCTTCAGAGCAGGCAGGGAAAAATTGCCAGAGACGACATAAGGCTCGTTCTTGAGCTTACGGGCGACAACGGAGGAAACAATTTTAAAAATAACTTCGGTGTGAACGCATCGGAAATTGACAATATAATCCTTTACAGGAAAAACGATTTTATAAAGCCCAGGACTGCGACTCAAACCGAATACATGAAAAAAGTTCTGGACAATGACATAGTATTCGCAATAGGGCCTGCCGGAACGGGAAAGACGTACCTGGCTGTGGCTTTCGCAGTATCAGCACTTAAAAGCAAGCAGATAAGCAGGATTGTTTTATCGCGTCCCGCAGTGGAGGCAGGTGAAAGCCTCGGATTCCTGCCAGGTGACCTCTCCGAAAAAATCGACCCGTATTTAAAACCTCTTTACGATGCGCTGGAAGATATGATTCCGATTGAAAAGCTTAAATCTTATCTCGAAAAAAACACTATTGAAATAGTACCGCTCGCATATATGAGGGGAAGGACTCTAAATAATTCTTTTGTAATTCTCGATGAGGCACAAAATGCAACAAATGTTCAGATGAAGATGTTTCTCACAAGGCTTGGACCGAACTCAAAGGCAATAATAACGGGAGACATAACCCAGATTGACCTTCCGGGAAAAGAACATTCGGGGCTTGTTCAGATACAAAGCGTTCTAAAAGGAATTCCTGATATTGAATTTGTATATTTTAACAAAAGTGATGTCGTAAGACACAAACTTGTTAAAGACATTATAGATGCCTACGAAAGATATAATGGAATATAATTTATAGTTTTTTTTAATAAATAATTTATTAGATTGACTTATTGCTTTACTTTGAATAAATTTACTTAAAGTGTAGTATTTTAAACTATTAACAAATTTTAAATACAACAAATATGGCAGAAAAATCAACATTTAAATCTTTCAGTAAAACCATTACTGATAATGTAAGACAAATGAGTGATGAGGAGATACAGGGTAAGATAAAAACCGTCAAGGAAAATCACTCCGAGTTAATCCAAGTTAATTCGTATATTGTTAAACAGCATTTGAAACAGATTGACCGCGAGGGTTCAATTGACGTTTTAAGATCTGCATTACCATCATTTTTGCTTTTATTGATTTCACTGGTCGTTGATGTGTCATATGTACCGTTCCTTGGTCGTGTGGCAAATAATTTTGCCAGTTACCTTTTCCCGGGCGCACAGATGACTAATCAGTCTGTAGAGCCGGTAAAGTTCTGGTGGCTGCCATTTGCTTCGTATATACTATTCATACTGTTTGCATACCTGTCAAACAGGAGTCTTAAAAAACAAATCGCAACAAAAGGACCTGCAGAAGACATTATTGCAAGAATCATAGAAAGTTACAGCGGTCTTGTTGACGCAATAGCAACTGCACTCCCTCTGCTCGGTGCTGCAATTCTTCTTATCTCAATCAAAGAAGGACCGACAATATTCTTAGGTTTCTCGGTACCGTTTGAAGTTAAGTCAATTTTAATACTTGCAATCGGAAAGCTGTTCGGTTCTGTATTCGAAGTTCAGGGACTCCAGTTCCAGGCTATAACAGAGGAAGTGAATAAATTCAAAACGGAATACGATTTCTATAACCAGAGCGCAAACCAGGAATTACTGCTCGAAGGAATGAAGGAAGCCAACAGGGACCTCATTACCACAATGGCAACAACAGGCGGCGTGAAGCAGATTTCCAAGGAAGACGCAGAACAGATTCTCAATATCATCAAGTTCTCGCAGGGAGTTAATGACCAGTTTGTAAAGAGCATAGTTACCCTGAAGACAACAATTGCGGAACTAAGCAATATAAAGGTATTCAGCCCGGATCTCGTAAAACAGATAAGCGACTCTTTGAATACATTGACAAATGTTGCATCGCTCATAAGCAAGACATCGGAATATTCTGCCACATTGAAAAATAACATGGAAGCAATTCATAAGATTGGTTCCGAAATCAACAGCATAAAATTACCTGACGAAAAAGTATTATCGGAATTGCAAAAAACATCTCAAATGTTAGTAGAAACGGTGAACAGCCTTAAAGATACAAATGCACTAAAGAGCCTTGAAAACCTTGTTTACCTGGCGGGCAAACGTTAAAACTTTTAATTAATCTTTTTTCAAAAAAAATTAACATAAGGATATGAAAAAAGGCAGAGATGTAAAATTCATTATATATCAGGTACTGTATATATTCGTAATCTGCGTTATCGCACTTAAAGGTGCAGACATCAACCTTGAAGAAGTGTTGGATGCCAAGCAGGTGGTTAAAAAGACCTACGCAGATTCACTTAAAAAATATATTGACTCTATTTTGGCGCTCGGTCTTATACCCAGCATTAATATAGACACTAATATGAAATATACCGCGGATGATATGGAAAAACTTATGGCTGAACTTAATCAGCTTAAGAAAGACATGCCTCCTCCGATTGTTCAACAAGATCCGATTAGAATTAAAACTGAAACAATAAAACCGGATATCAAAGAACCGGAAAAAATCAAAAAAGCGACCGTACAGGGTGTGGAGTTGATGCAGTACTCGGTGTCAAAGATTAAGAATCCTTATTCGGAGACACTCATTTTAACCGCTGATGGCAGAACACTTGCATCCATACCTCCTCAGGGGACTGCATCGATAACGCTCGGCGGGGAAAGCTCGGTGACATTCAGAGTCGGTGACGCAACTGATACTAAACCAACAAAGCAGAAACAGGCACCGAAAATCGACATTCAGAAAGTAGGACCCGGCGGACCGGACGCATCACTCAGGTCAGTGCAGGGTTCTGTCGGATTCAGGGTGACCATAGTATCAAGCAACCCCGGAGACCTTGACGTGAAAATAAGCGGACCGGTATCCACAAAACAAGTCAGTGCAACTGTTTTTGATGTGACGCTGACTCTTTTAGGTTCGCAAACGGCATTTGATGCGTGGTCAAAAGGAAAAGAAGAGCCATACAGAGCAAGTTTCACGGTTTCAGTTAAAGACAAATATAATCCCAAATTCTCGATTTCGCAAATGGGAGTGTTTTCATTCGGAAAGTGGTAAAATTTCCGGATGCAAAAATAATTAATAAGTTCAAAATAGGTTGTTAATTAATTATTATTAATAAAATGAAAAATACAATTACAAAAGCGGTGTTAGTTTTCTTCAGCCTGGCGCTAATCTTACTTTTTTCAAATGCAAGATTATCCGCACAGGAAGTGATTGTTGACACGACCACTACACCAAGCTTACTTATTGAAGAGCCAACTACTACTACGGAAACGCCGATAATTACAAGAGACTCAACCCCGGTTAGTATTGATACTACACTCGGATTTACAACGACTTCAACTGAGTCGACCAGGGCATTCAAGTACTTATTCAAGGAAGATGAAAAAGATCCTTCCTCCTGGAGCCATTTCAGAATCGACGGTAAAACGGAAGACGACAAGAAATTCAGGGAAATTCAGTCTGTCCTTGGTATTGAACCTCCATTGGGAACCATTACATTATCGTTTAACCTGACTGATCCGAAACTGCAGATGGTAACGATAGGTGATGAAAATGACCCGACTGCAAAGCAGTATCCTGCATCACAGGTACCTGACTCAATTCTGATGTTCATGGTGCAGTGGAGGGGAATCAATAAAGTCAACCTTTCAAAAATCGGATACAATTATGCGTCAGTGTTTATAGAGGCAATCAAGAAAGTCAGACTTGCAGAATTTCTTGCACCTCCGAAAAGAGAGCTTGAAATCGTCAATACAGTTGCATACATCAACCAGTACCTGAACTTCTTCGGCGGTGACCCTCTCGGAATTCCAATTAAAAGAGGATTCGGATTTTCGTTCAGGATGGGTACGCCATATTCCGGACCATTGGAAACAGATATGATTGAGGCAAACTTCCATATGCTAGGTGCTTCAATCGGTGTAACAACCCGTATTAAGGAATTTGTCCGCAAACACTCCGGCGGAGCAACAAAAGACGAAAAAGAAAGCAAGTTTTCGAATTACAACAACATCTTCACTCCGAAACTCGGTCTTGAAGTTAACTATGTGATTCCGTTCGGTAACTTCCTGCAGGTCGGTTACTATACTTCAATAGACAGCGGTGATTACGATCCGCCGCTATTGGTAAAAAATGACTCACCCGACAGCAGTTCAACTTACAGATATATGCCGAACAACGTGATTTCTTCACAGAGCTTTTTCAACTGGGAATTCAGATATCCTCTGAGAGTTTTCAGATCAACAAGGTCAAAAATTTACATAGCTCAGTATCTTGGTGAATTTCATGCCGGTTTCGTAGGCAGAGAGTTAACATTAGCAAATTCAATTTTCGACGTCAGAATAAACGCAACCATGGGAAGCGCAAAGAGAAATTTCCAGCTGTTGCTCGAAGCATATATCTCAAGCATCGGTGAAGGTTTCTCGCTGAGTTCATTTGCAATAGGACCTTCGGTAAGATTGACAAAATCGCCATCGGGTTCAATGGGCGCCGTTACTATTCTTATTAACGCCAGATTGAAGATCGGTGACTTCTTTGATGACACTTATAAATAAAAAAATATCATAATGGGAAAAACCTTTTATTTCATTTTACTTATCATTTTTACACTGGTTTTGCAGCCTGTTGGTTTTGCACAGGATGAAGACTGCTGTGAGGAAGATGATAAGTACGGAAAAGAAGGGGAGTTGACTGATGCCGAATGGCAGCAGCAGATAGAAGAATTGACTGCAAGGAAAAAGGGACTTGAAGATAATCTAAAAACTTACGGCGATGATATACAGGATCTAAAAGCGCTGTTGAGTAAAAAGACCGGCGATGCAGGGACAGCCGAGAATGAATTATATCTTGCGCTCGGAACTACAAAGGCGGGTCTTGAAGACTTCAAGAGGAAATTCAGCGAAACGGAAAAGAAAATTCTGAACAGAACCGGAACACCCGCTGATGCAAGAAAATATTATTTTGATGAAATAGCTGCTTCAAAAGCAAAATGCCTGCCTGAATACTGGCAAAGGTATGTGACAATGAAGCAGAAGCTTGAGCAGTGGGAAAAAGAGAGCCTGATTGCCGTGAAGGAAGACAAGTACACGGTTGTTAAAGGTGACTGCCTCTGGAAGATAGCCGGCAAGAAAGAGATTTACAGCAATCCGAAATACTGGCCGAAGATCTGGGAGGCAAACGAAGACGGAGTGATATCTGCTCCTGCACATACACCAAAGAAAATAACCAATCCGAATCTTATTTATCCGGGTCAGGTAATCAGAATTCCGACTTTGACAAACGAAGACCTCAAGAAGCTTGTTGACAATACATACATTATGAAAAACGTCAGGAAGATTAAAGAACTTGAAGGCGACAAGAAAAAGAATCAAAGCCAGAAGAAGAAGAAATATAAAACGAAGGATATAAAGAAAGTAGATAAAACAAAGAATAAAGGCGACGTTAAGAAAGAAGTGAAAAAAGACGACAAGATTAAGATTAAAAAATAAGTAATTATTTAACAATACAAAGCCCGCAAAAGCGGGCTTTTTTTTTGTGCAATATTGTATAATCTTAATTATTTCTGATAAGCCGTGCACCGAACGCACCGTCGGTATTGTGAATGTGCGGGAAAAGCTCCATGCAGCCTTCCTTGCCTACAACTTCAGCAGGCAGGTATTTTTTTGCATCATCCAGACTGTATTCCGGGTGCTTACACATAAATTTCTTAACTACATCGATATTTTCATCTTTCTCAATTGTGCAGGTGCTGTAAACAAGCACTCCTCCCGGTTTTACATATTCAGATGCCAAATCAAGAAGCTCGAGCTGAAGCGTCTGGAGCTCGTAAATATCTTTCGGTTCGCGTTTCCATTTTATGTCCGGTTTTTTTGAAAGCACACCGAGACCCGAGCAGGGAGCATCGACAAGTACTTTGTCTACCTTTCCGATAATTTTTGTTTTCATCAGGTCTGTTCTGGGATTTGCTATATCTTCGTGGAAAGCCAGTACATTCGACATTTCAAGTCTTTCGAAAGTTTTTTTCATTGTATCCGCCCTGGAAAGATATTTATCGATTGCAATTATCTTGCACTTGTTGTTTGCAAGCTCGGATATGTGGGAAGATTTTCCTCCGGGAGCGGCACATACATCCAGTATCAGGTCGCCTTCTTTTGGGGCAACAAGGTGCGAAACAAGTCCCGCGCTTTCATCCTGAACAGTGAAATACCCTTTTTTGAAAAACTCGTCATCATAAATCTTCGAAATCATTTTCGTAGTATAAAAATAATCAAGGAAACAGCACTGTGAGAAAGGGGTGTTTATTTCCTGCATATGTGCAAAGAAATCCTCGGATTTAATTTTTGTCCTGTTTATTCTTAATGTAAGGAACGGTCGTTTGTTATTTGCTTCACAAAGCTTTTGCGCATCATCAAATCCGAATCTTGTTATCCAGCGCCTTACTATCCAGTTCGGATGTGACTGGATTATTCCGAGATAGTTTACTTCGTCTATTTCCCTTGTAGGCCATACGAGTGCATCGAGTGTTCTTATTATCGTTCTCAGCAGTCCGTTAACAACTCCCGCTAACTTGTCCCCTCTTATTTTTTTTACAAACTCAACCGCTTCGTTCACTGCGGCAGAGTAAGGGATTTTATTCAGGAAGAGAATCTGATAAAGTGCTACGCGCATTGCATTCTTAACATCGGAAAGGCATTTTTCGTATTGTCCGCGGTAGAAACCGTTTAGAAACCAGTCAAGCCTCCTCATCCACCTTATTACGCCGTGTGTAAGTTCATTTAAGAGTGATTTATCAAAATCATTGAGAAGCGAATTTCTCATTTCGGCATCGATAAGCTTATCCAGATAAGCATCAGACCGTTCGCATCTTACAAGTATTTTTACCGCACAGGCGCGTGCATTTGAATATATTGATTTATTCACGTCTATTACACATTTTTCTGATTCTGAAACCGAAGGTATTACTTTTCTTAATTCCTGATTCCCGTTATTATCCTGCTGTTCACTCACAGCTTTTTCAGCCGGCCCATTTGATTTTTTTTCTGAATTTAGTTCATTATTTTCCATAATATTAAAATACCGAATTGTCAGAACATAATAAATGGAATTTGATACGAAAAAAGGACTTCCAGTATTTTGCGTTACCAAGCTGGAGCTTGGTAACGAGGAGGGGGGAGATACGTTTCCAACTGAAACTCTACCAAATCAGATTATAAATCTTATGAATCTTATAAATCTTATGAATCTTACAGAATCTCTACCGGACACTCGTCTATCGAGCTTAAGAAATGCCTGCCGTATGACTTTGTGAGTATCCTGGGGTCCAGTACGGCGATTATTCCTTCGTCTGTTTTATGTCGGATAAGTCGGCCTATACCCTGCCTGAATTTGAGAATTGCTTCAGGCAAAGAAAAATCCATAAAACTGTTCCCTCCGTGCAGGTCAATATACTCCAGCTTTGCCTTTACCAGAGGATGGTCTGGCACGAGAAAAGGAAGTCGCGTAATAATTAAATTGCTCAACGATTCACCGGGCACATCCACACCAAGCCAGAAGCTGTCCAATCCGAGTAATATTGAGTTTGTGTTATCTTTAAAATTCTTTAAAAGATTCCTCCTCGAAATCCCCTCCCCCTGCATCATAACTTCGATATTATATTCACTGAGTTCGCTGCGAAGTTCTGCACCAATTTTTCTTAAAAGATTTGCATTAGTAAAAAGCACGAGGGCCTTTCCTTCTGTCATCTGTACAAAATAATTTATCCATTCTTTCAGCTTGTTATTATACAATATGTTGTTTTCTTTTAGCGGCTCGGGTATGTCCTTCGGAATGTACAGCTTTACCTGCCTGTAAAAATCAAACTGCGTTGGAAGCTGAAGATCTTCTGCCGCTTCCGCACCGAATCTCTTTTTGAAGTATCCGAAATTATTACTGACCGTTAGCGTGGCGCTTGTAAGAATTGCAGTATTATTTCCCCTGAAAATATTTTCCCTGAAATAATCCGAAATATCTACCGGCGAAACGCAGAGCGAAATATTTGCATCTTCCTTTTGTGAAGAAAGCTCAACCCAGTAAACATAATCCCTGTCTTCGTCTTTAAGCTGAAGAAATTCATTTATAAGGCGGTTGAATTCGCCGAAGCGTAAAATATAATCCTGCAATTCGTTTTCCTGTAAATCGCTTTTGCAGTACTGCCGGAGCTCTCTGAGTTTTTTCAGCAGGATTTCAATTTCTTCATTAAGTATATTCTTTACAATATTTTTCTCCGTTACGCGAAGAGCAAGTTTCTTTTCGTCTTTATTCCTGTAATGAAAAAGCTCGCGTTTGATTTCCTGAAAGAAATACTGGTTCACTTCGAGCAGATTCTGAACGACCGGAAAAATATGCAGTGACGGAAATGAAAGCAGGAAGCCTTTTTTCTTCCTGTCGTTATACAGACGGAGAAGATGATATTTAATCATTTCTCGCGATAGCGCAGGAACAATATGTTCTGAAGCGATTGCTTCGAGCGTATGAGCTTCGTCGAAAATCACAAAATCATTTTTGTAAAGATAACCTTCTTTGTCAACATCCTTAACACCGTCGAAAAGCGTGAAAAACAGGTGATGATTCACTACAACTAAATCAGAAACCGAGATTTCATATTTCGCTTTCTGGTAAAAGCATTCAGTATCTTCGTGCCCTCCGCAGGTTTTGTTAGTGCAGATTCCACGCTCGGCGCAGACATTGTTCCAGACATTTGGAAGCACGGGAAACTCAATATCGGAGAGCGTTCCGTCTTTTGTGTTTTTTGACCAGCCGTAAATTTTATCTACAAGTTTAATTTCATCATTTTCGAAAAGCGAATACGCATTCTCCATTGCTGCTCTTAACCGCTTCGGACATACATAATTATTTTTACCTTTTATTAAGGCGGCTTTGAAATCTATTCCGAGATTTTCTTTTAAGAAAGGAATGTCTTTTCCGATTAACTGTTCCTGAAGATTTATCGTATGTGTGGAAATAATTGCTTTCTTCTTATTTGCCTTTGCATAAAGAATCGCAGGGACAAGGTATGCAAAACTCTTCCCTATCCCCGTTGGCGCTTCGATAAAAACGTGCGACTTCCCTTCCAGCGTATCATATACCTGCATTGCCATATCCAGTTGGGATTGCCTGAATTCATATAATTCAAACTTATCCGAAAGTACGCCATTTTCGGAAAAGAAATCAATTATTTTTTGTTTTATATCCACTTTATCAAGTTAATCAAGATTTATGTTTTTTTAAGTGGAAAAAATGAAGTATATCATCATATTTTTCCACTGAATGCGATTCAAATAATTTGTAATTTACGTTATGAAAAAACTAAGTCACGCAGAAATAAAGTCAACACGTAAAGAATTAACTGAAATAAATAATTTCGAGAGGCATCCTATATACGGGCTGTGCGATAACATCCGCAGCATATATAATGTAGGCGCAATATTCCGCACTTCCGACGGCGCATTCATCGAAAAGCTTTACCTGACCGGATACACGCCCTATCCGCCGAGAAAGGAAATTGAAAAAGTTGCACTCGGCTCCACGCTAAGCGTGCCGTGGGAATATCATAAAGACCCAATCGAAGTTATAAGGAAACTTAAATCTGAAGGAATAAAAATCTGCGTGCTTGAAATCACAGACCAGAAGCGAACTATATGGGATTTTAAAAAAGCCGACTTCCCGCTCTGCCTCGTGGCAGGAAATGAAATCACGGGAGTGTCGAAAGAAATTATTGACCTTGCGGATTTTTCAGCGGAAATTCCTATGTACGGAATGAAGCAGTCGCTGAATGTTTCTGTGGCATACGGAATAGCTATTTACGAAATCCTTCGCGCTTTTAAGTTATAAAGTTTATCAAGTTTGTAAAGTTTATAAAGTTATAAAATTCATAAGATTCGTAAGATTCATAAGATTTAAAAGCTTATACTTTATGAACTTGATAAACTTTACAAACTTGATAAACTAATATTCGCGTTTCGTTACGAAGTTCACAAGTTCCAGCAGAGAGGTTTTAGCATCCGAATCTTTGAAATCCTTAATTGCATCAGCGGCTTTTTTCCCGTAGTGCTCGGTCTTCTTCATTGAATATTCTATCCCGCCGTATTCTTCCACGAAATAATATACAGATTCGAATTTTTTAATTGAGTCACTTTTGATGAGTTTCATTATTTCAGCCGATTTTTTTTTCGGAGCATTATCGAGTGAATATATAAGGGGTAATGTGAATTTTTTTTCCTTCACGTCATTGCCTGTTGATTTTCCAAGTAATTTCTTTCTGCCTACGTAGTCGAGCAGGTCGTCGCGCAGCTGGAATGCAATGCCGAGATTTTCGCCGTAAACGGATAGAGCTTCGATTTTATCCGCATCCTTCGTGGAGCTTAATGCCCCGAGCTTGCAGCAGGTTTTTATAAGTGATGCGGTTTTATCGGAAATTACCCTGAAATAAGTTTCTTCCGTAGCATCGAAGTTTCTTGCTTTCTGAATCTGCAGAAGCTCTCCTTCACTCATTCTCCTGACAGCTTCGGAAGTCGTCTGCAGAAATTCGAATTCACCGTTATCGAGCGAAACCAAAAGTCCTTTCGAAAGAAGAAAATCACCTATTAAAACAGCGGCTTTATTTTTCCACACAGCGTTGATTGAAGCGAGTCCGCGCCTTTTCTTGGCATCGTCAACAACATCATCGTGAACAAGAGTAGCAGTGTGCAACAGCTCGACCAGGTTCGCCGCGATATAAGTTCTCTGGTTAATCGAACCGCAAAGCTTGGCGCTCAGAAGCACGAGTACAGGTCTGACTTTTTTTCCTTTTTGCTTTAAAATATATTTGGTTATTAAATCAATTAGGGCAACTTTTGATTTCATCGAGCCCGAAAACTGCTTCTGAAACTCTTCAAGTTCTTTATCTATCGGTGATATAATTTCTTTTAAATTCATTTACATTTTTAATTCGTAATTCCGGGATCTTCCGGTTTTTGTTTCTTCTGCGAATACTTGCAGATTAATATGCTTATCTCGTATAATATCAGCAGAGGCACTGCAAGCATTACCTGGCTTGTGATATCCGGTCCGGGTGTAACTATTCCCGCAATCAATAAAATGGCAATCACTGCGTGCTTCCTGTATTTCCTCATCAAAGAGGGTTTAAGAATTCCGATTTTTGATAAAAAGAAAGACGCCATCGGTAGCTCGAAAACCAGTCCTGATGCAAGAACCAGTGATATTACAAAACTAAGGTATTCATTGGCGGCAATCTTGTTTTCTATTATTTCAGTACCAAAGGTCGCAAAGAATCCCAGTGCGGCAGGCAGCATCAGAAAATATGAGAAAACAACTCCGCCAAGAAAGCATATTGTAGTAAAGAACACTATAAGAGTAATGTATTTTCTTTCGTTAGGCTTTAAAGCAGGCTCAATGAATTTCCAGAACTGGTAAATTACATTCGGCAAGCTTACAATCACGCCGCCTATCAAAATCACTTCCATATACAGCAAAAACTGCCCGTACGGTTTCATATTTATTATCGAAAGCGGGGGAACAGTATTCTTTGCGGGAGCAAACAAAACATAATTTATAATCCAGTCTATGAAAAAACCGACTGCTGCGCTCCCAATTACAACACCTGCCAGAGATTTGATTACGCGCCATCTGAACTCTTCCAGGTGGTCGAGAAAAGACATATCTTTCTCATCGTTTTCCATACATCGTAAATCCGGAAGTTAATTTTTTTACGGCTTCCCTGACTTCGGCTTTCACTTTATCGTCAGCCGGGTTTGTAACAACTTTATTAATGAATTCCGCAATCAATTCGAATTCAGCTTCCCGCATTCCCCTTGTAGTCAGGGCAGGTGTTCCAAGTCTTATTCCGCTTGTAATCATCGGGCTCTTATCGTCAAAGGGCACTCCGTTTTTGTTGCAGGTGATGCCGACTTCGTCGAGAGCTTCCTGTGCGGCTTTTCCTGTGATATTTTTATTTCTTAAATCAACAAGCATCAGATGATTATCCGTGCCGCCTGAAATAATCTTGTAATCCATCGAAATAAGTTTTGCGGCAAATGCCTTTGCATTGCTGATAACCTGCTTTGCGTAAACTTCGAATGAAGGCAGAAGCGCTTCCTTAAATGCAACTGCCTTTGCTGATATCACGTGCATAAGCGGTCCGCCCTGCACTCCGGGCATTACCATAGAATCAATAAGTTCACTCATCATCTTTACTCTTCCGGATTTCGGAGCTTTTATTCCGAACGGATTTTCGAAATCTTTACCCATCAGAATCATTCCGCCTCTGGGACCTCTCAAGGTCTTGTGAGTAGTAGTTGCCACGACGTGGCAGTGCGGAAGCGGGTCATTTAATAATTTCTTCGCAATCAGGCCTGCGGGATGAGCAATATCAGCAAAAAGAAATGCACCGATTCTATCCGCAATTTCCCTGAATTTTTTATAATCAATATTTCTCGAATATGCGCTTGCACCGACTGTAATCATCTTCGGTTTTTCCGCCATCGCAACATCTTCCACGTTCTGGTAATCTATATAACCTGTTTCTGCATTTACTCCGTAAGCAACGAATTTATAAAGCTGTCCTGAAAAGTTCACGGGAGAGCCGTGTGTAAGGTGTCCTCCGTGCGCGAGGTTCATACCCATCACTTTATAGCCGGGTTTTATGAATGACATATAAACTGCCATATTTGCCTGGCTGCCGGAATGAGGCTGTACGTTTGTATATTCGGCACCGAAGAGTTCCTTTGCCCTGTCGCGTGCGAGATTTTCCGCAACGTCAACCCATTCGCATCCGCCGTAATATCTTTTCGCGGGATAGCCTTCGGCATATTTATTTGTAAGTGTTGAGCCCTGCGCTTCCATTACTGCGGGCGATACAAAATTTTCAGAAGCAATAAGCTCGAGTTTGTCGGCCTGACGCTCGGTTTCTTTTCCTATTACGTCAAAAATTTCCTTGTCCGTTAATTCAAGATGTGTACCCATATAATAAAAATTTTATATTTATATATTATTAATTTTATTAATTCTTCTTTCGTGTCTTTCTCCGCCTTCGAATTCGGTTGCAGCAAATATCTCCCAGTATTTTAAGGCGGTATCAAAATCTATAAAATCGGAACCGAAACAAATTACATTTGCATTATTATGTCTTCGTGACATTTCAGCCATATCTTTATTTGTTGCGTTAACGGCTCTGATGCCTTTCACTTTATTTGCGGCTATGCTGACACCTATTCCGCTGCCGCAAATAACTATGCCGAACTTAGATTCCCCCGTTGCAACGCTTTCACCGACTTTCTTTGAAAAGTCAGGATAGTCGACACTTGCATCGGAATCCGTTCCGAAGTCTAGTATTGCGTGATTTTTATTTTTTAGATAAACTTTGAGTTTTTCTTTAAGACCAAATCCCCTGTGGTCTGAACCTAATGCGATTTTCATTTGTGCTGTTAAAATAATTTTTACCTGTCTTCATCTTTAGGTCTGAGAAACCAGAGTTCACCGAAATTCAGACCTGCTGTAAGTTTCAGGTAGTTTTCCTTTATTAACCCGTTTTCGTTTTTGCCCCTGATTGAATAGCTGATTCCGAAATCAAGGGAATTTGAATTCCCTACAGGTATTCCTATTCCAAGTCCGAATCCGTACCTGTTAATCTTTTCTCCGTTCACCGTGAAATACGTGTTATCATAAAAGACACCCATCCTGTATGTAAGGTTTTCCCAGAATGATCTGTCGGATTTAAGCGCAGGCAGGATTTCCGCACCGAGTCCGTATCTGTATGAATTTGTGTAAACAGTGTTTGACGTGTTCCTCGAAATATATTTGCTCCATTCCTGCATCAGAACATCACCCGATAAAATCACCTGCTTTCCAATCTGTTTTGTTATGCCGAATCCGAATGCCTGAGGGACCTGAATATCCGAATATGTATTTCTCAGGGTATCATTGCCTGTTATGCTGCCGTAAATTGCATCTTCGCCGGAGCTGAGGTTCAGTTTTGACTGGTAAACAAAACCGATTGTAAAATCACTCATCTTATCAGATTTCAAAAGGCTTTTTATGTCAAAAACCAGTCCGCCTTTTACAAATGAACCTGTCAGGTTATTTTCTTTTCTGATATATGTATTCTGAACAAAAGAATTTCCGAAATCAAGATATGTCAGCTTTGTCTGGTTTCCGAATGCGTAATTGTATTCGGCACCGATATAAATTCCGAGTGGAATTTTATAAGACAGACCGAAATTCACCCTGGATAGTCCGCCGTTGCCTGCGTACGTCTGGTTGTAAGAAATATCCGGAGTTGTAACCCTGCTGTAAACTTTATAGTTAGAGCGAATCATGGAATTAAAACCCATAGTTAGAGTCATACCCATTTCCCTGCTGAGCGGAACACCTAAATTAATTCCATTTATGTTCCCGTCCGAAATCTCGGATTTCGGAAGCCCGAGAAATCCATAGTTCATGGAAAAAGAAACATTTGTCAGCCTCAGTTCTCCGTTTGCCGCCGGATTGAGATTATTTATGTAATTTCCCGTCAGTCCGATTCCCAGTATTCCCATAGCATCTGTTCTCGTGCTGGTAAGATACTGCAGGTCACCAAGTCCGAAAGATGAATAAGGTGAACCTAGCGGAAACTCATCCTGAGAAAAAGTTACCGATGCAAAAAGCAGTACGGCAGTTAAAATTCTTATGAACAATTTTTTATTATTATTTGATATTATCATTTAAATTCCCCTATCTTCTGATTGAATATCTGATTCTTAATCTCGGTCTTTTCGATACATCGGAATAATCAGGTCCGTAGAATACATACCTGTCAAGATTAAGATATTCCGCAGAATTCTGAATCTGTATCCCGAAGTTCGTAGAAAGTCCGTAATTCCATTTCTGCAGCGCGTATGTCAGGTAAACCGTATATGCGCTTGTATCGCCGTCTTTAACATATGAGTAATATGTGCTACCGTCATTTGTGAGTGAATCGGAGGTAAGCATAAAAGCGGCATATCTCTTATCCACGCCTTTCGAGATAAAAGAATTTGCATAGTCTATTTTAAGTTCAAGAGTCGCCTGATTTATTACCACCTTGCCGGGAAGCTTTGAAATATCGAAATGCATTATATCTTTAATTGCAACACCGTTCTGTATCACCATTCTGCCCGGTATAGTACTTACAGTTGGAATATAGCTCAATGTTGTGAAATCCGTATAATTAAGGTTAATAGTGTCAATTCTTCCTGATGGATTATTCATAAATACAACTGTAACAACAGGAACCAGAAGCGAATCCGAATGATTTGCAGAGTACAGACCCTTAATTGTAGTAGAACTGCTGTTTGCGACAAGGGCTATACCGTAATTTTTATTTGTATAATTCGTGTCATAAGCATATTTGAACCAATCTTTTATCGTCTGGTTATCAAGCGTTACTGAAAATCTGTTTGTATCAGTCAGTGCTCCTGAAAATGTCCCGATAACATCAGTACCAATATGCGAGGCGTTAAACTTGTCATACGTTACGGTTTTCAGATCATACGAATTCAAAATCTTGTAAACATTAAAAGAAATAAAGCCCGTAGAATCCTCATAAAAAGTTTTATTGTACCTTAAGTTTAACTTTGCAGACAATATCGTTGATGAATCAGGGCTATAATTCGAAGGTACACTTGTAAACTTGAGCAGCACTTTCGATTCGTAATTTCCGTATTTCCCAATGAACATGCTTTTTGAAGATGCGGTGTTAATGTATTTAACAAAGCTATTTGATGTGATATTAAGCGAGTCAATCTGCGAATCCAGAAGCAGGGTGCCGAGAGTATCACTCGATATGAATTCTATACCCTGGTCGGTCAGGTTATTCTGGCATCCGTTCAGAAACGGGAAGCTTAAAACCGCCAAAATCAGCAATATTTTATTTAAATTTTTTATCAATCTGTTCAGAATTTTGTTTTCAAATAACTATTAATATAATATAATATAACTTAATATTCTAAATACTTTTTTATAAATTTTGAAGCTTCTAAAATGCTGTCTGCAACGCAATCCAGCCTGATTTTCTCCTTCGTGCATTTTAAAAGTGCTTCCTGCCCGTATCCGGTCAGTACAAGAATTTTTTTTACCCCTGCCGTATCAGCACTTTTCATATCCCTGTACGAGTCTCCGATTAAAAAAGATTTACTTAAATCAATATTATGTTTAACTGCGGCTTTAACTATCATACCGGGATTCGGTTTTCGGAAAAAGTTTTCCCGTTTGTATTTTTTCATACTGCCGCCTTTGTAATAAGGACAGTGAATAAAATCGTCGATTAGAGTTTTTGAATTATGTCTTAAAACTTCGGAGAATTTTCTGTGGATTCCGGTAAGCTGTTTTTCAGTTAGATAGCCGCGCTCGATTCCGGATTGGTTTGTAATTACTATGTTTAAAAATCCAAGTTCCCTGAAAATTTTCAGAGCCTGCCCGGCGCCTTTAATTATGGATATCCGGTCAATCTTAGTAAGAAAATCAACTTCCTTGTTTAATGTTCCGTCCCTGTCTAAAAATATTGCTTTGTTCAAAAGTGTTCTGAAGCGAAATATTTAATTTAAGAAGTTAATTTTTTGTAAAGGTTCATATATTTTGCGGCCGAAACTTTCCAGGAATAATCAAGTGCCATTCCGTTCCTGATTATCGTGTACCATTTCTGCTTGTTCTTCCTGTAAATCGAAACTGCATTTTTTACCGTGGCTAAAAATTCTTTTGCATCGAATTTATTGAACAGGAATCCGTTTCCGTCTGCCTTCTTGTAATCGATCACCGTATCGGATAATCCGCCTGTATTGCGGACTATCGGCACCGTACCGTATTTAAGACTGTACATCTGGGTAAGTCCGCACGGCTCGTATTTTGATGGCATCAGTATCATATCTGCGCCTGCTTCTATGTGATGAGCAAGGTTTTCATCAAATGCAATCTGGACTATTAGCTTGTTCGGGTATTTCTTTTTCATGTTCATCAGGAACTTTTGGTATTCTTCTTCGCCGGTTCCCAGTATTATCATCTGAATATCTTCTTTCAAAAGCTCTGGCAATGCCTTTACCATTATATCCATACCTTTTGATTCAACCAGTCTGGATACCATTCCTATTAGCGGTGTATTTTCCTTGTACGGTAGATTGAACTTGCTGAGCAGCTCCCTCTTGTTTTCGTATTTAAGAGGTATTTCCTGATAAGTGTACCTGTATGTTATTACTTTATCCACGCTGGGATTCCACACGTTGTAATCTATACCGTTTAATATTCCCGAAATGTCCCTTTTTCTTTTTTCCAGAACATCACCCATTCCGCAGCTTAAAGATTTATCCTTTCTTATTTCCTCTGCATACTTTTCGCTTACAGTCGTTATTTTATCCGCATAGTGAAGTCCTGTTCTGAGGAAATTAAATCTGCCTTTCTGATATCCGCCGACTTCATTCCATACTGAATCGGGCAAGCCGGTCTTTTCAAATGCGGATTTCGGAAAATCACCCTGATATGCAAGGTTATGAACCGTAAATACCGTTTTAATATCCTTTATATGCGGATTTTTATGATAAACCTTTCTCAGAAGAGCGGGTATCAGTGCTGTCTGCCAGTCATTGCAGTGGATAACGTCGGGTTTCCATTGAAGGATTTCGAGGATTTCGAGAACGCATTTGCTGAAGAATAAAAATCTTTCATCGTTATTGGAAAAATCTTCCTTGGTTTTTATATTCTGGTAAATTCCTTTATTCTTGAAATAATCCTGATTTTCCAAAAGGTATATCTGCGCTTTCGTATTTTTTCCATGAATAAAAGAGGATTTAATGCTGAATTTTGTTGATTTTCCGGCAACATCCATTTTTAAATCCTTTAATCTCTTTATTTCATGGATTTGCAGCCTTCTTTCATCAAGCTGCCCGTACTTCGGGGAAATAATCCTTACTTCATTTCCAAGAGAATTTAAAGCCTGTGGGAGAGAATTCGAAATATCTGCCAAACCGCCAGTTTTTGAATAGGGGAAAACTTCACTGGTAACGAAGAGAACATTATATCCTTTTGTCATTTAAGATAAAATTTTTTACAAATTTACATTTTTATGCAAGTATTTTCAATGTAAAAAGAATTCTGTAAGTTCAACCGGAAACGGTCATTTTACTTTAAATACCTATTATTATAGAAATAAAGGCACCGACAGGTTTGCATATTTGATTTTTAAATGCAGTTAATTCAATATTTTATTTAATATACAGCATTTTACGGGTTTCGGTGGGAATCCCATCTAAGTACATTGTATATAAATAAACTCCGCTTTCCATTCCGCCCGCATTCCATCTTACCGAATACTTTCCGGGGGTGTGAATCCTGTTTACCGGCTGTGCTATTTGCTTGCCGGTAATATCAAATATCCTGATTTCAACATTGCTTTTTTTCGAGCAGTGATATTCAATAGTGGTAACGGGGTTAAAAGGATTAGGATAATTCTGGCTCAGATAAAAATATTCCGGAATTTCAGAAGAGATATTATTCACCGCAATTGTATTACCGTGCGGATTGCGCTTGTAATATACTTCGAGGTTTCCGTCCCGACCGTCGTTCCATATTATATGCAGATTTGTATCCGAAGCCAGAATACTTGGACGGTATGAGCGTGCAGTATCGTAAGTCAGGCGTTCATTTGGCAGCCAGCTTAATCCCGCATCCGTGGAATGTGCATAATAAATTTCATAATTTCCCGAAGTGGTATCATACCAGGCAAGATGAACATTGCTTCCGGAAACAGATATGGATGGATACCACGAAATACCCGGAGTATTTGTTATGGCAGTCTCCGTCCAGTTCATCCCGTTATCTGATGAACGGAGATAATAGATATCCTCGTTTCCTGTACGGGTATCGTGAAATGATATATGAACCGTCTGACCGTTAACGGCTATGCCGGAATTGTAAGATTCCCCCGTTGAAAAGGTCAGCTGCGTGTCGCTTTCCCAGGTTTCCCCTGCATCGGTGGAGCGCTTGTAAAAAACCGCACGGTGACCGGAACGGAAATCATACCAGGTAACGTGGACATTATTTTCGGAAACCGCTACAGACGGGTAAAACGAGCCGAAGGGGTCGTTTGTAAGTCTTAAATCATTGCTCCAGGTTTCACCGTTATTCGTCGATTTTTTATAATAAATTTCTTCGTTCCCGCTGATTAATTCCTCCCATACAAGATGCATAACCGCCTGATTTACAGCAAGAGAAGGTGCCCAGGAAATATCGGAAGTATTCGTAAGCCGGGTTTCCGGCTGAAAGTTCACTCCTCCGTCATAAGAGCGCCTGTAATAAATTTCAAAATTTCCGTCGCGGTTATCACACCACACGATATGCAAATATCCTGTATAGTTGGCAATACACGGTCGCCAGGAAGTGTAGGAATTGTTTGATAAATTGACATCCGAACCCCAGGTCTGTCCGTTATCCAAAGACTTTTTGTAATATATTTCCCTGTTGCCGTCCCGCTCGTCTGCCCAGACTGCATATAATAAATTCTGAAAAGCAGCCAGGCATCTTGAATTGTTAAGCGACACAAAACTGTCACCCTGTGCATTCGTAAGTCTTACATCGGACTGCCACTGTGAAAAGGAAACAACCGGAAAAAAAATCACCAGCAGTATGTATAAAAATTTTTTCAACCGATTTTAATAATTTTATTCGGTATATATTTATTTATATTTTTCAATCAGCATATCGGCAAGTTTCGGAGTACCTGCCGAAGCTATCTCTTCTATGAATTCAATATTTCTAATCGAATCGTAAACCTGCGGCTTTATTGGGTCAATAATATATTTATATGCAGACGGTTTCACGGAGTTTATCAATCCTGCGGCAGGATAAACCACAAGCGATGTGCCTACCACTATAAAAATATCTGCCTTTGCTACAGCCTGTCCCGCATCGTACATCATCGGCACGGCTTCGCCGAACCAGACTATGTTCGGCCTTAACTGCGAGCCCTTTTCGCATTTATCTCCAAGGTTAATATCATCATAACCAATTTCATAAACAAATCCCGGATGAGCGGTGCTTTTTGCCTGTGTCAGCTGTCCGTGCAGATGGATAATATTTTTCGAGCCTGCGCACTCGTGCAGGTTGTCCACATTTTGAGTAATCAGGGTTACATCGAAATGCTCTTCCAGTTTTGCAATAGCGTAATGCGCCGCATTCGGCTCGACTTCTTTTAACTGCCTTCTCCTTTGATTGTAAAAATCTAAAACGAGTTTTTTGTTTTTATACCACCCCTCTATCGAGGCAACTTCCATTATGTCGTAATTTTCCCAGAGCCCTCCCGAATCGCGGAACGTCGAAATCCCGCTCTCCGCGCTTACTCCCGCGCCTGTAAGTATTACTATGTTGGGTTTATCCATCACTGATTAAATGATTACTTTGATTTCACTGATTACTGTTTTCCAGTCAAATATAATTACTTGCAATCGCTCTATCAATGATTAAACTAAACTCGGTTCTTCATTAAAAATATTCTGTTTATGCTCAGCGAAATCAGCGTAATAAAAAAAATCAGTGATAGCGATTAAATATTTTGCATCACCTTGCTGATTTTTCCGTTCAGCATGATGGAGAGCTCACCGAGTTTTTTATTATCGGATACTGCACCGATTATCTGCGGATTAAAAGCCGATACCACTGTCTTTCCGTCTTTCTCGAATATTACCACATTGCACGGCATCAGCAGACCGACCATTTCCTCTGCCTGAAGTGCTTCGTATGCAAAAGGCGGGTTGCATGCGCCGAGTATGATGTATTTTCTGAAATCAACATCCAGCTTTTTCTTTAATGTATCCTTAACATCTATCGTGGTTAGAACTCCGAATCCTTCCTTCTTCAGCTCTTCCGTTACTTTTTCTATTGCCTGTTCATAAGGCAAATCGATTGTTTTTGTAATTCCGTATTCCATATTATTTTTATTTGGTTTATTAAATTTCTTTTTAAAATTTCTCAGCAACATTTAAAAGCGATATACACACTCTTCAATTTAACATTTGCATTTTATCCTTCCACCTTCCTGTACCTGATTACAGCAAACGTGAGCATTACAACTGCGTATGCGCCGAGTATGTAAAGAGTTTTCAGAATATCCTGTAGTCCGCTGCCTTTGAGCATTATCATCCGCATTGCCCTGCTGAAGTGCGCAATGGGATTGAAAAGAGTCATCGTTTGAGCCCAGTCGGGCATACTCTCGATAGGAGTAAATATTCCACCCATCAGCATAAAGATTACAAAGAAAAACCACGCAATGAACATTGCCTGCTGCTGCGTATTCGTGAATGTTGATATGAATAATCCCATTCCCAGAATTACAAGCAGGTAAATGCCCGCAACAATCAAAATCAGGAAAGGACTTCCAAGCATAGGAACGCTGAATATAAAAAATCCGAGAGTCATTCCGAAAGCAAGCTCGAATATTCCTATTATCCAGAACGGCATTAACTTTCCGATAATGAACTGCCCTTTCTTTATCGGTGTGACATTCAGCTGTTCGATTGTTCCGATTTCTTTTTCCTTTACAATGTTCATTCCCGATAAGAATACACCAACCATAGATACAAGAGCAACCAGTATTCCCGGCACCATGTACGTTTTGTAATCGAGCTCGGGGTTGAACCAGTTTGAGTAACTTATATTTATCACCGGGCTTTTTTCCGCTTCAGGCAGTCCGGTCCATTCGGTTACCACTCCAGATGCAAACTGCTGAATTATATTCGAGGTGTAATTGTAGATTATCCCCGCGGCGGAACCGTCTTCCGCATTGATAACCGCCTGCAATTCCGCCTTGCCGTTTTTTCTGTAATTTTTTTCGAAGTCCTGAGGAATGTTCAGCACAAGCTTTGATGTGTTTTTTCTGAATCCTTCTTCCGCCTCTGAAACGGAAAAAGAATTTTCTGTTAATATAAAATATCCCGTCGAAGTGAACTTTGAAACAAGTTCGCGCGAAAACCTGCTCTGGTCAAGGTCAACAACGGAAAACCTGATATTTTTTATTTCGTATGTAGCGGCATTGGATAAAATAAGCAGCTGGAATACCGGCATAAAGAATATTATCGGAATCATTGCCTTGTTCCTGAATATCTGTAAGAACTCTTTTCTTAATATAAAAAGTATTGTCCTCATATTTATTCCAGTCTTGTTTTGAATTTTTTGATGCTGAGGGCTATCAGGAATACTGTCATTCCGGCAAGCACTAAAGTTTCCTTGATTATATACTCAAACCCCGCTCCTTTGAGCATTATGCTTTTTACTATCGTGATGAACCATCTTGCAGGAACAATGTTGCTTATAATCTGCAACGGTATTGGCATGTTTTCAATCGGGAAAATATATCCCGATAGTATAATTGTAGGTAGCATCAGTCCGCCGAGAGACACCATCATTGCAGTCTGCTGGCTGTTGCTGATTGTGGATATAAATATTCCGAGAGAAAGCGAAGTGATAACGAACAGTGTGCTTTCGAGCAAAAGCAGAACTGTGTTTCCGGCAATCGGAACACCGAATACAAACTGCGCTAAGCCCAGAATCACGAACGCATTTACAAATGCAAGAAGCAGGTATGGAATTACTTTTCCTATTATAATCTGAAACGGCTTGAGCGGGGATACGAGCAAAACCTCCATCGTGCCGATTTCCTTTTCTTTTGTTATTGAAATTGAAGTCATCAGTGCGGATACAAGAAGCAGAATTACTGCCATCAGTCCGGGCACGAACATAAACACGCTTTTCAGGTTGGGGTTGTAGCGCATCTTTACATCCGTATTTATTGATGGACGTATATCTCCCGATTTGGCAAGGTCTTTCTGGTAATCCATCAGTATGGAAGATGTATATCCGACAATCATATTTGCAAGATTCGGCTCGGATGCGTCCGCAATCAGCTGCACGTTTGCCTTTCCGAGCTTTAATAGATTCCCGGAAAAGTTCGGCTCGAATATTATCACTTCCTTAATCATTCCTTTCCTGAATTCGGGCTCTATGTCTTTTACGGATTTCAGGTTATCATATGCAATAAAGTATCCGGAAGAAAGCAGCTTGCTGCTGATTTCCTTTGTTATATTATCTTTCGATTCATCCAGTATTGCTATTTTTACGTCTTTCACTTCATTTGTAATTGCAAATCCGAACAGCATAATCTGCGCAACGGGCATGCCGAAGAGAATCAGCAAAGTCCTGAAGTCCCTGAATATGTGATAAAACTCTTTTACCAGAAATCCTAAAAACTGTTTCATTTTTGATTCGTAAGATTAATAAGATTCATAAGATTCGTAAGATTGATTTATTAACGGGCTATTTTCACAAATACATCGTGCATTGTTTTTACATTATAAGATTCTTTAAGCTTCGAAGGAGTATCCATAGCGGCAATAACTCCGTCAGCCATGATAGAAACCCTGTTACAGTATTCAGCTTCGTCCATGTAGTGCGTCGTAACAAAAACCGTGACACCTTTTGATGCGGCATCATAAATCATATTCCAGAACTGCCTTCTCGTCACCGGGTCAACTCCTCCGGTCGGCTCATCGAGAAATACTATTTTGGGATTATGAAGAATTGAAACCGAGAATGCAAGTTTCTGCTTCCATCCGAGCGGAAGGGATTTAATCAGCTTGTTCCTTGCATCACCGATTTTCAGAATATCCACCAGGTAATCCGTTTTTTCCTTAATCTCTTTATTCGATAAGCCGTAGATTCCGCCATAAAAAACAATATTTTCTTTTACCGTTAAATCTTCATACAAAGAAAACTTCTGGCTCATATATCCGATATTCTTCTTGATATTTTCTGTCTGCTTGAATACGTCGAAACCCGCAACGGTGGCTTTTCCAGACGTGGGTGTGGAGAGTCCGCACAGCATCCTTATTGCCGTGGTCTTTCCCGCCCCGTTCGCTCCGAGAAATCCGAATATTTCTCCTTTGTTCACTGAAAATGAGATTGAATTGACAGCGGTAAAGTTTCCGAATTTCTTCGTGAGGTTTTCGGCATATATAATCTTATTGTCTTCCATTAATTCTCCTCCATCAACGCCATAAAGCAGTCTTCTATATTCGGCTTAATGGATTTCACTGTAATTTTTTTGCAGTTGAGCGATTCTATGTATTTCATTATCTCGTCAGTGCTTACATTTTCTCTCTTGTCCGTATAATGAAGAAAATCACCAAACGGATAAATCGTATCCCTGTTTTCATAAGCCAGAAGATTCTGCATAAGTGAGTACTGGTTTTCTGAACTGATTGCAAACAGCGGTTTCTTAAATCTGCTTATTATATTTTCAGGTGTATCTATGCTCAGTGTTTTCCCTTTTTGCATTAATGCAACGCGGTCGCAGAGTGATGCTTCATCCATATACGGAGTGGAAACCAGAATCGTGATTCCCTGCTCTTTAAGCTTGCGCAGCATTTCCCAGAATTCATTTCTGGAAACAGGGTCAACCCCTGTTGTAGGCTCATCGAGAAAAAGTACATCGGGTTTGTGAATCAAGGCACAACAAAGCGCGAGCTTCTGCTTCATGCCTCCCGATAGTTTTCCTGCTTTGCGCTTCTTAAAAGGCTCCAGCAGGATATAGATATCTTTTATCAAATCATAATTCTCTTCGATAGTTGTTCCGAAAATCGTTGCAAAGAATTTCAGGTTTTCTTCAACTGATAAATCCTGGTAAAGGGAAAACCTGCCGGGCATGTAGCCAACATGCTTTCTTATCTTTTTATAATCTTTTACGATATCGAATCCGAGCACTTTCGCATATCCGCTCATTGGCTTTAACAGGGTTGTCAGCATTCTGAAGAGTGTAGTCTTTCCTGCTCCGTCCGGACCAATCAGCCCGAAAAGCTCTCCCTGCCCGACTTCAAACGAAATGTCATCTACGGCAACCGTGTCTTTGAAATTCTTTGTGATATTTTTTACTTCAACTATGTACATTTCTACAAAAGAAAAATTTCTTTAATCGTAGTCATTTCGTGTTTTTTTATTTATAATGCGACAAAAATGTCACCCCTTCGGGGTTTGTTCTTGTAATAATATGCTTTCTATAATATTATCACCCCTTCGGGGTTGAAAAATATTTTTAACATTTAACATTTTTATTTGCTATTTGAATATAACTTCTCCGGGCATTCCGATTTTAAGAGAGCCGTCGTTTTTCACTTTCACCTTTACGGCATATACAAGATTTACTCTTTCTTCTTTAGTCTGAATGATTTTCGGAGTAAATTCTGCTTTAGAAGAAATCCAGCTTACCATGCCTTCCAGTTCACTCAATCCGTTTTTATCGGAATCAATCAGAACTCGCACTATTTGTCCAAGCTTTACATTCGGAAGCTGCTCACCGCTGACATAAACTCTCAGTTCCATTGTGCTTATATCGGCTATTTTATAAAGAGGTTTACCGTAATTCACTATTTCAGATTGCTCTGCAAGCTTCATAAGCACCGTCCCTTTTACGGGATTTATTACTGCGCTCTTGTTTATCTGGTCCTGTATCTGCTGTATCTGCACATCGAGACTTTTGATTTCCTGCATGGTTGTGGAGTTCTGGGATTCTATTGCTGCAATCTGCTTATCAAGAACGTTTAAGTTTCCGTTTATATCGTCAAGCTGTTTTGTGGTTGCAGCTTCGTCTTTCAGGAGTTTTTCAATCCTGTTTTTTTCAACCTGGCTTACACGCTTCTGCTCCTTGTAAACATTTATCTGCGAGAAAACGTTTTTGAATTTTGTCCTGATAGTGTTTTTCTGCGCTTCGAGCTGCTGCTTTTTTAGGCTGAGCTGGTCGGCATCTATATTGCCGACTGTAACATCTTTTTCAAGAAGCTGTCCTTCTTCGATATTAAAATCTATCAGCTTTCCCGTTGCTTCTGCGGAAACAATTGTTTCGACCGCTTCGAAGTTTCCGTAAGCATCGGAGCGTTTATCGTTTTTGCTGCATGCCGATAAAATCATTAAAAGAAAAAGTGATGGATATAAAAATATTTTATTCATAAATTTTACTTCCTTTAGTGGTTAAAAAATTTATTTTTGCCTGTATAAGCTGAACCAGATGGGTTTTATATGATAAAGCCACATGGTTTTTATTTGCCAGCTCGGTTAAGTAAACTGTGGAGGTAATCGTTCCGTTTGCCAGCTGGGATGATGCAATATCCACAATTTTTTGTCTGATGTTCATTAACTCTTCATCTTTTTTAAGAAGTGATTCATATTTCAGAATATCGGCCTTGAATTTTTCAAGCGTTACCTTCAGGTTTTTGTCAAATGTTTCTTTCTGTCTGTCTATGAGTCTTTTATTAGCCTCGTAAATCTGAATTTCATTTTTATTCGAATTCCAGTTTATGGGACTCCAGGCAATGCTAAGTCCGACAGTATAGAACGGCTGAAAAGTATTATCCAGCATGTTGAGACCGGGCCTGCCGTAACCTGCCTGTCCAAATGCACTTAGTTTGGGCATTATGCGCGAATCAACTGTATTCTGCATTGCATCGAACTGAATTTTCTGAAGCTCGAACATCCTGTATTCAGGCCTCTCGCCGGGGGTTATTTCAAAATTATTTTCTTTTGGATCGGGAAGGATTAACACAATATTTTTATTAATGTCTTTCTCCATAAGTTCGGCAAGCATTTTTAATGATGCATTCCGGTCCGCATCGACGCTTTCCAGTTCCTGCTCGATTTGAAGAAGTTGAGCCTGAAGTATGTAGAGATTATTCTTCGGTATAATCCCGTTTTCGATTTTGGAATTTATTTCGCTTATCTTTGAATTTACATCATCATAGTAAAGCATGTTAATATTTCTTTTTTCCTGCAGCAGTAAAACGGAGAAATACAAATCGTTCACTTTCTGCCTCAAACCGTATAGTTCAACTTCTATTTTTTGCTTATCCGAACTAAGCTGTTTTTCTTCTGCGCTCTTCAATGAGCCGGTAGTTCCGCCGTCCCATAGAAGCTGCTTTACGTCAAGCGTAAGCTGATACCTGTCCTTGCTCATGTCAGGAGATTTGACATTCGGAATAGGAAGATTCAGCTTGGTAACTTCTGACTGGTAGGTTGCCTGACCCTTAAATGAAATCTGGGGCAGGTAATTCACATCGAGGTTTTTCAGTCTCAGTCCGGAAGTATTTTCGTAAATTACCTTTTGATAGGCGTTAGGATACTTTTCATAGACTCTTTCGTAGCAGTCATTCAGTTTCAGTGTATCCTGCTTCTGGTTGAAAAGCATTAAAAATAAAATTATCAGTTTCATATTATTTAACTTTTATTGCGTTAATGATGAATTGTGCTGCGGATTTTTTCCTTGATTCTATCATATCATTGTATTGCTCCTCGCTTATGTTGAACACCGTCTCTATTATTGGCTTTGCAACAACCGGGAAAATGCAGAGTGACAGGATATTCAGAATAAGTGTTGTTGGTTCTATCTGAATAATTTCCTTTCTTTCGACTGCCTCTCTTATTTCAATAAGAAATTTTTCAGGAGGCCTGATATTATTTTCCTTAAAAAATTCTTTAAGCCTCTGGGGATTCTGTGAGAGTTCATTGATAATGAATCCAGGAATGCACCTGTTATTCTGCAGAAAGGTGAGATATCCTTCGATAAATTTTTCAATCTTTTCAAATAGCGGAACATCCATATTTACCATCTGGAAGACTTTCGGGAAAAAATCCCTCGCGGCATCTTTAAATACTGCCTCGAAGAGTTTATCTTTGCTGCGGAAATAATAGTTCAGCATAGCCTTATTTATCCTGGCTTCATCCGCGATTTCCTGCATCCTTGCACCTGCAAGTCCTTTCACATGAAAAATTTTCCTCGCGGATTCAAGAATTCTTTTTTCCGTATTTATATCCTTATTCAATGTCTTTTCTTCCATTTTAATAATTTAGTTTAACTAACACACTTAACTAACCGTATAGTTAATGCAAAAATACACTGAAATTGATGTTTTGTCAAGGGGAAAATAAAAAAAGCTGCTGTATATAAGCAGCAGCTTTTTTATAAAATTGAATAATTTTATTTAAGAAAGACCATTCTTTTCACTTCGGAGAAATCACCTGCTGTGATTTTATAAAAATAAATACCGCTTGACAGGTTTGCAGGAGCATTAAAAGGAGTTTCGTAAATTCCCTCATTAAGGTTTTCATTTATCAGTACTGCAACTTCCCTTCCCAGCATATCAAATACTTTTAGATTAACAAATGAGTTTCCGGGTATTACGAATCTAATCATGGTTGACGGATTGAATGGATTGGGATAATTCTGATACAGCAGGAATTTATCCGGAACGGTATTTTCAATTTTGTTTATTCCTACAGATGGTGTATATGTAATTGTAATACTCCAGGATTTTATTACACCGGTTAGATTTTTTGCTATATCGTAAATTTTTAAAATCCATAACCCGTTTGTTGTTAGATTAATAAACTGTGACAGAGGCCTCGACGGCCGGTATTGCCCGTTGTATGGAGGTATTCCGTTTTCAATCGGAACGAGCGCGGAATCATTTAAAACCGTATTATAGAAATTATTACCTGTTCCTCCGACACGGTAAACTATGGTGTCGGTTTTATTTTGATGAATCAGAAAAATTTCCAGATTGGAATTAATTGCATTTGTAATCGTATCAAGAGTCACTTTTACATACCTTGCATATCCGCCGTTTGTAAAATAAGAATTGAAATTTACGGTATCATTGGTAAATTGCGAAGGACCGATAGGTTTATTTATATTATACCTGTGTATTGTAACTGTTGAACTCGGAGCTTCTCCCCCGTTAGTGGTTTTTGTTACTATCCCGCCTGAACCGGTTGCATACCCGATTGTAGGTGTAACAAAACTAAGAGAATTGAAATCCTGGCCGGTTGGAGTATTTTGCAGGTACCAGGTTCCGCCGCCGTTTGTCGTTTTCAGAATTTTTCCCTGCACTCCGCACGCCCAGCCGGTAGCCGCATCGGTGAATTTAACTGCTTTAATTGTTCCGAATCCTCCCTGAAAAGAAACAAACCAGTTATATCCTCCGTTTGTTGTTTTCATTACCCTTCCTGTATTTTCAGCCATATAACCGGTTTGGGCATCGATGAAATGCAAGCCGTTGACTGTATAAGCGGATGTAATCGTATCCCAGCTTAAACCCCCGTTCGAAGTATGGACGAACGAATTGACACCGCCAGCCCAACCCTGCCCCGTCATAAGAAAGTAACAACTGAATAACCTGCCGGCTCCGCCATTCATCTGAACTGACCAGTTTGCTCCGCCCGTTGAAGTGTACATAATATATGCAGAATAAGTTGTGTTAGACATACCAACAGCCCATCCGGTCTGAGGATTTATAAAAAAGCAAGAGTAAAGAATCTTTCCTCCTCCCGTATTCTGCAGAGTCCAGTTAGTTCCACCATTAACAGTTCTTAGAATTATTGTGCTGTCATAAACCTGGTCACCGACAATCCATCCTGAAAAATTATCCAGAAAGTAGAGTCCCTGAAATGCTCCGAAGGGCAACGTAGTTGTCTGGGAAAACCAGTTCATCCCCCCGTTTGTTGTTTTTCTTATAGTTGCGGATGAACCGGTAATCCATCCCGTATTTGCATTCGTAAAAAATACCGAATATATATAATTGGTAGTTCCGGGATTCTGCGCAATCCATTGTGCCGGTGCAACACCTGGAATCAACAGAAACACAAATAACCGGAAAGAGAGTAATAGTTTTTTCATAACGGGTAATTTAACTTTTTAAAATCCGACTGATAAAAAACGAAAAGAAACCTATGTATTTTCAGAAATATTTCAATACATAATATAAAAACATAGCAAGAAATTCAAAAAAAGTAAAGTTAAAACAAAAATTGAAAAAACCGCTTTGAATCAAATATCACTTCATCAAAACCATTCTGATGGTCTTTGTAAAGCTGCTCGACTTCAACCTGCAGAAATAAATCCCACTTGAATAGTTCGCCGCATTCCATTCAGCAGCATGCATTCCAGCATCCTTAATACCTGAAACCAGAACCGTTACCCTGTTGCCGAGAACATCATATATTTCAAGATTCACATGACTGCTTCCCGCAACGTAATATTTAATTTGTGTAACGGGATTGAATGGATTCGGATAATTGCCAAATAATAAAAATTCGTGCGGGATATTCTGAACCATTTCCGGAATACCGTTTATAATATAATTAAGCGGTATTCTGAATATTCCACCCCCGTATGATCCTGCAAATACATAGCCATTGCTGAGATAAAGACTTCTCATATTAAGATTGAGCAGGCCGTTATTTCTTGTCTGCCAGTTTGTTCCGTTATTGGTGGACAAGTAGACTCCGTAATAAAAAGTAGCGGCAATAATAGTATCACCGATACACAGTAAATCGGATACTGCCCTGTTTCCCATACCGGAGGAAACCTGATACCAGTTAGCGCCGTAGTCCGGGCTTCTGAAGACTCCCGCTCCGTTTGTTCCTGCAAAGACATAGATGCTGTTGGAAGCCATTGTTCTGACATCTACATTAGACAGATTTTGAATTGCAAGTGACCAGTTGCTGCCAAAATCCGGGCTATGGTATATTCCGTAAAGGGTACCGGCAAATATATTTGAATCCTTTATAGTAAAATCCCAAACATACTGTGCATATTGAATAACAGACCAGTTGCTTCCGTTATTAGTCGAACGGAATATTCCTCCATTTGTACCTGCAAAGTTATAAATCACCGAATTCCTATTTACAAAAGCGAGCCCCCTGACATCATGATATGTCAGGCCTGAATTAACGGAGCTCCAGTTATCGCCTCCGTTTGAGCTGCGGTAAATGCCGCCCCACGTACCGGCAAACAAGTAACTCTCGTTATTCATTAGCGACATAATATTCGGATTTGCAACACCGTAACCCGTAACATTCCAGTTCAGACCGCTGTTTGTGGTTACAAATATATTTTTTCCTGACGTACCTGCAAATAGCTTACTGTTATATGTTGTGAATGCATATACATTCTGACTGATAATTCCTTCATTAAACTCAGTCCAGCTTGCCCCTTCATCAATTGAGCGGAATACACCTGCGCCAGCAGTTCCGCAGAAAATATTTGTTCCTCTAAGGTGCAGGTTTGTAATGGACATATTAGTTATCCCGTCGCTGCAGGGAATCCAGCTGATGCCCGTGTCAGTTGAATAATAAATACCGTCGCTGTATGTTGACGTAAAAATTTTATTGTTATATGCAAGAAGTGATGTTATGTTCGGATTCGTAATTCCGGAATTAACAGCAGTCCAGCTTGCGCCGTTATTTCCCGAATAAAACAAACCGTTGAATGTACCTGCAAAGATACCTGAACCCGAAACTGCCAGGCAGCTAACATTCAAATCTGTCAAACCGCTATTCGACTGCGTTCCGTTAAAATAAAATCCGAAACCGTTTGTTCCGACAAGCATATTTGAACCTGAAAAAAGAATAGTCATTACCGGCTTGCTTGCAAGCTCGCCTCCGGCTGAAATCCAGTTCGTACCGTTATTTGTTGAAGTGTAAAGTCCGTTCGTTGAGCCGCAATAAACTGTACTCCCGTATACAGCCAGAGCATTAATTCCGAGATTTGAAATGCCGCTCGAAGCGCTTGACCAGTTTGCACCGTTGTTCGAAGAGCGGTAAACGCCGCTACTGTGAGTCCCGGCAAAAACATAATTGCTGTTGGAAATCAAGGCAAAGACATTAAGGTTAGTCAGACCGTAATTTGTCTGAAACCAGTTATACCCTTCATTTGTAGAAAGGTAAATTCCTGCATTCTGGGTTGAAACTCGTAAGTTTCCGCCATTTGATTCGAATCCGCCTATAAGCGCACCGTAAAATCCGTTATGGCACTGTATCCACTGGGCATTCAGTGAATTTGCAGAATAAAATAAAAATACAACAGAAATTAAAGCGAGTATTTTTGTTTTCATGGTCAATTTGTTTAATTAAAAAAAGACCATCCAATTCTTCCCCTCAATAAAGAATCTAATAAAACAAAATATCCGGTAGAAATTGAAACTTCTTAAATTTACGGAATTTCTATATAAATACAAATAATTATTTCAGTATCACAAGTTTCTGAACAGGCGATTCAATTTTCGTGTCGCCCTCTATTGTCATCCTGTAGAAATAAACTCCGTTTGCCATATAATCACCTTCGTTGTCGCGCCCGTCCCAGTTAATCTGGTTATAGCCAATGTTGGCAGTAGCTGTAATATTTTTTACGAGCCGTCCGGATACCGTGTAAATCTTTATCCTGCATCCCGATGGAGGATTGCTGCCTCCAAGATTAAAAATAAATCCCGTATGGTTTTTCATCGGATTTGGGAAGTTGTAAAAATCCTTTATCAACAGCTGAGTAGAGACAAAAACGCTGTAATTAATGGTATCAAAACCTTCTCCTGATTTATTCCTTGCAAGCAACTTGAATAAATTTTCACCGTTTGGAAGATTAGGGCTGAATTTCAGAGATATTCCCGATTTTTCACTGCTACCTTCAACCGTTATGCCGCCTGTTGTTCTGGAATAATAAGGCTGGTAAATATTATTAATCAGGAGCCTGAAATCTGCAGTATCGAATGAGCCTGTGCCTGAATACATTTTATCTTTCAGTCTGATTTCCATATCCGGTTTCGACCTTACAAATTCTCCGCCGCTGATTTTAGTTCCGTCGGAAAGCATTTCCAGGCTTGTAATCTGTGCCGTTCCTTTAACGACAATATTTGCAGTGTTGATATTATTATATGTGTATAAATCATTCTGGCTGCCAAGAGGGGTGGCTCCGGCAAAGAGGACTATATAGTTATTATATTTCTTTATATTCGGGAGACCGTTCAATCTGACATAAGTCTTGATAAAATCAGCGCTGTCGATTTTCAGGATTCCTGAGTTGGTTTCAGTTTTCAGCACTACTTTCTGGTCGTTATTATTATATGTATAAATTTCCCTCGTATAGCCGTAGAGGTTGACGTATCCGACATTATAATACGAAAGGCTTACTCCAAGGCTGTCGCCTGCATTCAGTAAAGAGTCTGATTTTATAAATGTATTATAATCGAGAGCAATTTCAGAAGGAGCAACATAATTCAGTTTGAAAGACCTGAAAAGCGGAGACCTGAATCCTGTCAGAGTATCTATGCTCAGTTTACCGACAAACCTGAGGTTCGGGTAGGTAAATGAGTTTACCGACTGCAGGTCTGTAAATGAACTTGAAGTAATATCAGACATCAGAAGCGTTTCCACGTTAAACTGGTTTATTCCGTATACATCAAATTTTATATTCGAACCGGAATAAACATTCTGCTGCCAGGAGAAATTTTTCCAGGTTTTTGCAGGGCCGAAGGTCCTGCTGATCTCGCCGTTTGCATATGTAAACACAGGCTGCAGGGAGCTTACGGTAGGCACCCAGCTTGTATTTCCGAATCCCTCCGATACTATCGGAGCCGGTGAATTAGGATAGCTGATAAAGCTCCACCTGTCCCAGTTCCAGTTCGTAAAATCAAGAGTGTCAATCTTAGTGCTGCCCATCTGCCTGAATTTGTTTTTCGTATTTGCATTCAGGTTATAAGAGGCAAATCCTGTTGATATCAGCTTAAGCGCCATCAGAATATTTGTGGAATCGAAAGTATTAAGATACGAAAGGACTGAATCCGACGAGGATGCAGTAGAAAGATAAATATGATTTGTGCTGAGAATTCTTCCGCTCAGTTTACTTACCTTGATAAGATAAATCCCGTTCCAGTCAACACCTGAGCGGGTAAGCGACATTGCATCTTCGTTAACTGCATAGTATGTAGGCTCCCACGGGTCGCCTCCCCAGGAACTCGCGATTAGAGTTCCTGAAAATATTCCCAGTCTCATACCGTTGTTATCACCGCTTACACGGGACAATTCAAAGTCGCTGTATTGTCCCCGCTTGTTTTTATAAATTGTTATATTTGAATCTCCGGGCAACAAAGGTTTATCGTCGTCCCTTGAATTCTTCGCCGTCAGGACTTCCGCGAATGATGCGGGCAGTGAAGGGTGATATACAAACCTTTTTGTTTCCGACCATCCGACAGTATCGGTATTGTTTACAACCGTATTCAGCCTCCAATAGTAAACTTTATTGGAATCCAGGACAGGAATTCTAAGTTTAAACGTGGTTGCCGCACCTGTCATATTGTTATTGAAATATGTCTGCGACAAGGGTGAAGTAAAAGATGCAGTTGTATCAATCTGAGCAAGGAGTTTTACGGTATTGGATGATGTTTTTATATTCGGATTAATTCCAACAAGCTCTACTGTATCCCTCCTGATTACCATGTTATCGATTGGCTTTATCGGGACAAAGGATGTATTTTTCACATTCAGAGGAAATATAATGGTATTATTTGTGGTCAGTTCCTGAGTATACCAGTTGTCTATATCAAGCATGACTTTCATGGAATATACACCGACAGTATCCAGCTTGAAATTATACAGGACGGTATCGACAAAATCCCACGACCTGATAATAGTATCTTTTATGCTGTGGTTTGCATTATTCTTCAGCAGTTGGAACCTAATTTTGCATGAATCCGCATAAGTACCGAGGTTTTTCGGATAAATTTTTAAAGTAATATTTTCCCTAACCGCCGGAAAATTATTGGCAAGGGAATAATCCGTTAACTGTATGTCAAATTCCGGATATTTTGGAATCAGAAATTTTACGGCAGGGTCGCCCTGCAGGTTGTAGCAGTTAATTGTATTCCTCGGCGTGAAGTATGTTGATTCGGGAGCCATTGTCATAGATGCATACCTGGTAAGGTCACCGATTCTTCTGAGCGTATCCGAACTTAGCTTATTCAGAAAATGCTGTTCAAAGATATTCCCGCCCCCGGGAAAGAAGCTCCATCCCGTAGAGCTGATAAATCCTATTGCACCTTTATTTGGAGTTGTAACATAAAGTTCTCCGTATCCCCTTGCGTTTGGTTCCGCATTCTTTCCGGTAAAGCATGTCATGCTGAAAATCAAAGGAAGCTTATTGCCGTTTGATAGTATATTGGGATTATCAAATGCAAAATCCCAGTATCCGTTTCCCGAATGTCCGATGTAGCTTACAAATGCTGCTCCCCTGTTCAAAGTGTTTTTAATCGAGTCGGAAAAATTATAGACAACCGAACCGCTTGAATCGTTGAAATAAATTTTTGTCGTTCCCATAGAGAGCGGCGGCGGAAGTATATACGAATTTAAAAATGTATTTGACTGTGCCATAAACTGCATCTGGTCATTCCTGTTATATCCTCCCGAAATAAAAATTGTTTTCTTTATCCAGGAATCAAGCGGCTGGCTTTCATAGGAAATTATTTTATTAACTGCGTCCTGCGCTTCCTGTACAGTATAAACAGGCAGTCTTCCTATTGCTATCTGGTGATAATAGGTAAAAGTATTTAAATTCAGGTTTGCAAAATATCCGTCGGAAGGAGGATTACCGTATACAGGAACCAGGTTCTGATAATAGACGGATGAGCTTGAGTTCTTTTTCGGGTCAAGTGATGCCCTGCCAAGCAGGCAAATATATGATATTCTCGGCTGCTGCCAGTTATCGTAAATATATTTTATGAAATTTTTTACAGCAACGGGGTGCTCCATGCCGTAATTGAATATATCATAAATATCTTCCATCTCAGCTTTAACAGACCTGAATCCGTCGTGGGAACCCCTGTATGCCCTCAGCTGCTCCGCCTGAGTGGTAAAAAGTTTGTTATATATAAGCAGGTAATCGACGCCATTTGAGGAGGACGCATAAGCAGGAACCTGTCTTTGCTTAATCCTTAAAGGTTTTTTTGTAATTACCTTGTTATTGACTTCAAATGCACCGTCTCCTTTTCCCGTGAATATGAGAGTGTCGGCAGAAAACGTATATGCGGTTATCCTGTATCCGTACTTTACATCGTAAATGCTTACAGGATAGGAAGTATTGACTCCCTTAATTTTATAAATTTTCGATGCAGTATCTGTTGAATTTGGCGTGAAGCTGATTGTATTGCTGTCAAATGCAAAGCTTCTCGGATAGTATACTTCGAACATATCAAAGTTCATTGCAAGACCTGCGTCAACAGGGACATATTTCACTTTTGCCTGATTCGTAGTACTGCTTAAAAAGGAGGAAGTAAAATAAAGTGTTGTATCTATTCTGGAGAAATGATTTGCTTTAATGGTATCCAGTCGGTTATTGTTGAAGGTAACCACAATCCTGTGTTCATTAATCATTGAAGTATTCTGAAGCTGCGGATATGCAAAAATCTTCACTATGCAGGTTTGGGGCGATGCAGAAAGATTTGGGGTTGTAAAATTCTGAGTTATCGTATTTCCCCATAATAGCTGCTGCCAGAACCATCCTTCACCCTGGAATTTTTCGTTATTGAAATTCCTGTAATCCTGACCGTTAATCTGTTCACCGTAGGAATAATACAAATCCCTTTCGAAGTGAAGCTTTTTATAAAAAAAATCCTGCGGATATGGCACCGCAGATGCATAGGAATAATTTACATACCGGGTTCCAAAAGCGCCTCCCCAGCCTATCCAGTATGCACTGGTGTCTGAATAGTAATTATAATATTCATCGGTTACATATACGACTTCGTTATTGCTGTTATATGTATTAGTCAAACCTCCGTAATTTTTCTTCCCGTAAAAGTCAACATAATCTGTATCATTAAAGACTCCATCTGCTTCGCCATTCACAAAAGAAGGAATCTGAAGTCCTTTGTAATAGATCTTGAGAGTTCTGGGGTCTATAACATCTGCATTAACCCCGGCGTTTGTGAAATCAATTTTATTTATTCTGAATATCCCGTCGTCGGCAATATACATTTTAAGGTAAACCTGGTTAGGGGTAATCCAGTTAAAACTCTGGCAAAGCGATATATTTGCAATCACAAGAATTGCAAGAGACAGTAAGATTTTTTTCATTATCAAATATAATTGATAAAACTGTTTATTAATATATCAAGATTCGGTATAAAATGCTCCGTAATCCGATTTATTTCAGTATTACTAGTTTTTTCACGGAAGCTTCTTTTCCTGAATTTCCGTCAATAATCAGTTTATACAGATACACGCCGTTTGCCATGTAATCCCCGTCGTCGTCCCTGCCGTCCCACGGAATCTGGTTATAGCCGATAGTTGCGGTAAAATCTATTGTTTTTATCAGCCTGCCTGCAACCGTATAAATCTTAATTTTGCTTTTATTCGGTACCGTACTTCCGGAAAGATTAAAAATAAAACTGGTATGGCTTTTCATCGGGTTCGGATAAGTATTCAAATCAAAAATTTTCATAAGCGGGTTCACGCTGAGAAGGTACCTTACTGTATCGGCATAATTATTTGCTGCATCATATGCAACATACATGAAATAGTGCTCTCCGTCAGAAAGGAACGGTTTGAATATTATTGTTGCCTGCAGATTTCTGTTCGACGGATATATAAGATCGATATCAGGATTTTTTATACTTCCTAAATAATAAGGTATATAATGAGTGTCGAGATAAACTTTAATGTTTGAAGTATCGCGAATCTGTACCTTGCTGTCGTCGAGGTATTTGAGGGCAATAACCGGTTTTGCCTGTATATAGTCGCCTGTCTGAACTTTCACGCCGTCGTAAGTTACATCCAGAATGGGTTTCAGAGAATCACCGGTAAGAATTACGGAAGTGATAGCAGTGTTATTATATGTAAAAAATTCGTTTTCGTCTGATTTAAGCTTTGTATCAAAGTAAATATAAACTGTATCCCTGGGTTTCTGAATATTTCTTAAACCGTATGTACTGATAAGTAATTCAGAACGGATTAATCCATCCACTGGTATGTACGAATGAAGCGTATCTACTTTTAAAACCTTCAATCCTGCAGGCGAGCTTGCCGACCATGTATTAACCGAACTTAAAGTGCCTATAAATCCGACATTGTAATAATTTACACTCACCCTCAATGTATCCCCTTCCTGCATCACGGAGTCGCTTTTTATAAAAGAGTAATTATCCGAAATCAATTCGGCAGGCGGTACATAATTAAACTTCAGCGATTTGAATACAGGAGAATTATATCCCACAAGCGAATCAACCTCAAGCTTCGTTTTAAGTAAGATATTCGGATAAATATACGTCTTTAATGTATCGAGTGAAAAATAATTGTTTGTAGAAATATTCGAGTAAAGAAGGCTGCTCTGACTGCCTTTATCAATTCCGAAAACATCAAACAACAAAGAACTGCTGGGATTAATTAGCCTGTCCCAGGAAAAACTCCTGTAATGGGCTGCCGGTCCGAGATTATGGTAAATATATCCGCTGTCAAAATTAAACAGCGGCTGCATCTGTGAAATTGCCGGGGCATCGGGACTACCCGTGACCAGGAAAACTTCCGAGACATTATATCCGCTGCTTGCAGGATAACTTATAAAGCTCCACCTTCCGTAATCCCTGAGATTGACGGAATCTATTTTTGTGCTTCCGAAATCCCTGAACCTGTTTTTGAGAGTCTGCCTTATGGAATCAGAAACGCCTTCGAAAACATATGATTTCACAACCATCATTACATAATTGCTGTTGAAAGTATTGAGGTAATTAAGCACGGAATCAGAAGACGAAGGGGAAGAAAACTTGAAATGCCTTTGCTCTACATATGCACCGTCATTTTTTCTTACTTTCAGTATATTAAGACCGCCCCAGTGAAGCGATGGGTCGAGGAGGAAAAGCTCTTTTCCGTTCACGCGGAAATAAGATGCAACCCAGGGGTCTCCTCCCCAGGCCTGTGCAAATAAATCACCGGTAAAGTTTTTCAGTTTAAATCCGTCTACCGAAAAATTTACATTCCCTAAGTCTGACTCACTGTACTGGTACGGACTCTTTTTATAAATATAACAAATTGAATCGGGATTTATTTTCGAAAGTTTTGAATCCGAAAATACAGAAGGAGAATACAGAAAACGGCTTGCAAGTGTCCAGCCGGATGTATCTGTATTGTTAATAACAGAGTTTGTACGCCAGAAATATATTATGTTGGTATCAGAAACAGGAATTCTTATCCTGAACTTTGTAATTACACCCGAATCAACTGTCCTGAAATATGTCTGCTTCAGCGGCGAGCTGAAATTTGCATTTGTATCAAGCTGAATATAAACTTTAAGGTTAAAATTCTTCGGGTCTATATTCGGATTTATCCCAACAAATGTTACTGAATCAGACGGAACAACGGAATTATCAACCGGTTTCAGCGGAACGAAGGAAATATTTTTAAGCGGTACGGGAACAATAAGAATGTTATTTGTTTCGGTTTCCCTGTTATACCAGTTTTCTGCATCGAGGATAATTTTAGCATTATATATCCCGGCAGAATCAATTTTAAAATAATAAGTAAGCGTATCAGAAAAATCAAAATTCCGGATTACGGTGTCCGATACTTTATTGACTGCATTATTTTTCAAAAGCTGGAACCTGATTTTGCAGGAGTCTGCCCGTGTTCCGAGATTTTTGGGATATATCTTTAGAGTAATCTGCTCCCTCAAAGACGGAAATACGGGTGTGAGCTTATAATCGCTTAGTTGAATATCGAATTCAGGATAAGATGGAAGTATAAGTTTGCTGGCAGGGTCTCCGAGGAGGTTATAGCTGTTGATTGTGTTTTTATTTGCAAAGGAAGTTGTATCATAATTTTTCATATAAGTCGAACCCTTCTTCAATATATCCCCGATTCTTCTTAAACTGTCGTATGCTATGCTCTTAAACAAATATCCGTTTAATGTATTTCCGCCACCGGGAAAGAAGCTCCAGCCTGTAGTTCCGACAAAACCAATTGCGCCTTTATTAGGAAGATACACAAACCTTTCCCCGAATCCTCTTCCGTCTATATCCGTCTGTGCATTTTTTCCCGTGAAGCAGGTCATGCTGAATACAAGAGGATTTTTATTTCCGTTGCTTAGAATATTCGGGTCCTTAATACCGTTATCCCAGGTAGATGTAGCCGCGTGCCCGATATAATTTACGACAAGCGTTCCACGGTTGATTGTATTTTTTATCGAGTCTTCAAAATTGTATGATACCTGTCCTGTTGTATCAGTCCTGTAAATTCTCTGCGGATAAGAAACCAGAGGCGGCGTTAGAATATAAGAATTAATCAGGTTATCGGAAGAAGCTATGAACTGCGTTTGTTCCTGGCTGTTAAAGCCTCCTGTTATAAATGAAAATTTCTTAATCCAGGGTTCAATTGCATTTGTTTCATAATTAATTATTTTATTTACAATATCCTGAGCTTCCTGTGCGGTATATACAGGAAGCCTTCCGACAGAAATCTGGGGGCAATAGACAAATGTACCGGGTATTACATTCCCGTAATAATTGTCCGAAGGCGGATTGCCGTATATTGGTATGTAATTCTGATAATAAACCGAATTGCTGTAAATCTTTTTAGGGTCAATTGAGCCTCGGCCAAAAAGGCATAGATATTTCAGCGCAGGTGCCTGCCAGTTTGAATATGCATACATCGTGAGGTTCCTGATAGCAGAGGGATTTTCGATGCCGTAATTGAAAATATCGTATATGTCTTCGATTTCGGCTTTTATGCTTCTGAAATTATCGTGAGAACTGCGGTATGACCTTAACTGCTCTGCCTGCGATTCGAAAAGCTTGTTATAGACGATCAGGTAGTCAGCTCCGTTGGATGCAGATGCAAGATTCGGAACCTGCTTTTTCTTCAGACGCAGTGGTTTCTTTGTTATGTATTTATTGGCAACTTCATATTCGCCGTTTCCCTTTCCCGAAAAAATGAGGGTATCGGAAGAAGAATTGTAATTTGTAATTCTTAAATTATTTTTTATATCATATATATTCACCTCATTGCTCGAATATCCGCTCAGTCTGAATCTTTTTGCGGAAGAATCAGACTGTCCCGTTTTAAAGCTGAGAATACTTCCTGAAAGGTTAAAGATTCTCGGATATAAAAGCGTAGCACAGTCGAAATACAGATATCCTCCCTGAAGATTTTTTGTTGTATACGAGATTGTGATTTTATTTCCGGATGAGGAATTTAGTAGTGAGCTTGAGAAGTAAACAGTTGTATCGAATTTATTGTAATTAATTCTGGTAATTGTGTCCAGCCTTGTTGAATTTATTTTAATCACAAGGCAATGTCCGCTGGACTGAAATGAATTCGGGTAAGCGAATATCTTGAGTGCGCACATTTGCGGGACGGGGGAGAGATTCGGGACATAAAAAGAATCCGATACGGAATTCAGCAGTTCCATCATCTTCCAGTACCAGCCTTCACCCGAAACTTTCTCGGTATTAAAATGACGGAAATCATTAGCATCATTAACGGTTTCGCCCATCGAGTAAGTAACATCTTTTTCAAAGTGCAGCCTTTCAGTAAAATATGATTGAAGAAAATCGTTCGTCGCAGTATAGCCGTAATCTGCATACCTGAGTCCGTATGCGCCATCCCAGCCTATCCAGTAAATATTGGTATCCGAATATGGCGTATAATATTCATCAGTAACATAATCGACAACAGTAACACTGCCGGTCGGGCCGGTTTGTTCTTTATATGTATTTGTTAATCCCCCGTAGTTTCTTTTTGCATGGAAATCGAAATAGTCAGAGTCATTAAACACACCGTCTGTTTCACCCGCAAAATATATGGGAATCTGGCTGCCTTTATAAAACATTTTAACCGTTCGCGGGTCGATATTGCTTGTGTTTACTCCGGCATTTGAAAAGTCAATTTTATTTATCCTGTATAATCCGTCTTCGTTAATAAAAACTTTAAGATAGTCTTTGTTCGGAGTAATCCAGTTGTAATTCTGCGCAAAGCAGAAGTTAGAAGCAAGCAAAAGATATATGAAAACAAATTTTCTCATATTCAGCTATTTTCCTTAATTGTAGGTAATTTAAACTTAAAAATAATAATTTTAAATATAAAAGCAGGAATACCAAAAAAGTATCTTTTCCACAGCCGCAAAGGCTCTAAATATATTCTGTATATCCATTCAATCCCAAGTTTAAGAAAAATTTCCGGGGCTCTTTTTTTTGCTCCCGAAATGAATTCCAGTCCGCTTCCTACGGCAATCTGAACAGGGACATTCAGTGAACCGGAATACTGCGCAATAAAATTTTCCTGCACAGGAGTCCCAAGCCCTGCAAAAAGAATGTCTGAAGAAGAATCCATGATTTGCTTCAGGGTATCGTCATAGGTCTTATCACTTCTTGGGATTATACCTGTTACCGTGATGCCAGGATAGTTTTTTTTCAATATTCCGGGAAGTAGCCCGACAGCTTGAGCGCTGCCGCCGTAAAAGAAGCATTTTAGCTTTTTATTGTCTGCATTTTCGAGAATCCGGTAATACAAATCCGTTCCGTTTACTCTTTGTTTCAGGCCCTTTTTGCCGTATAAGAATCTTGAAGCAGAATACATCCCAATTCCGTCACTGTAAAGACAGTCAAAGGAATTCAGGCTTTTTCTGAATTCAGTGTTATTCAGATATTTAAGCAGTATACTCGCGTTTACATTATGAAAAGTAAACCTTTCATTCGTGCGGATTTTTTCCGAAAGAATGTTTATAATTTCATCATAAGATGAATTCGATATTTCCAATCCCAATATGTTTATTGTCGCGTTCAATAAATTTTCAGAATTTAAAAAGATACCATTTCCCATCCAATCCGAATGCTATATGACTCCATCGGAAAGGCATTTCAAGCGCGAGTGATGATTTGTCAAAAATAAAGATTTTCCCGTTTATTTTATCGGAAAAAGTTTTATCCGTGTACACCGAATCTTTTAGCAGGCTTTCAGACGAGTAAGTTGAATAATATTTCACATCATATTTTTTCAGATACTCGTCGATTTTCCCGTTCTTCATATATCCGGAATATTCAAAACTATTAATCAGACCGTCGCCGTTTATAATATTTCTGTTCGAAAAAAATCCTGTCACACCGCAGTAATCAACCTGGTAAACCCGTTCGTCCGCTCCAACAATCTTTTCAATTGCTTTTGCGTACTCATAACCGGAAACATACTTATAGTTTGCAATCCTCGACCCGGTAAACACATAAATTAAAACAATTAAAGATAAAAGTAAGGTGATATATGCGGTGATTTTCCTGCCTCCGGCCATAAGTGCAGCCATGACGGAAGAAATAAATACCGGAACGGTCATATACCACTCCCTAATACTGTATGTATTAAAAATCAGATGGTAAAGAACGAACAAAAAACTGCCGGCACCGAAACCGAGTATCACGCCGAAAAACTTTTTTTCAGCTTCAGTTTTCGCTTTATTCCTTGTATAAAATACTGTAAACAATATAATGGAAATCATGAAGAAAATGATTCTTGCAAACTGGTTGTAAAGTTTTGCCGGATCAGTTATAAGAATATTGATATTTTCTTTAAGCAACACAACCGGAAACGCATTCAAAAGCATACCGGACACCGTTGCAAAATGACCGAAGAAATAATAATTAGTCAGATAATATATTAATGCAGTAATATTAATAAAAATGAATGATGTGATTATGTGCTTTAATTTTTCTTTGCCTGTAAAAATGTCGGCAATCAAAACCAGGGGAATGACGGAAATTAGAAAATCTGTTCTGGTCAGGAACAGCAAAGAAAGCAAAACTGATTTATCGACAGGATTGCTTCTTCCGTTTTCGGTTTCCTTGGCTTTTAAAAAAAGGAAATACGATATAATAAGGCAGGCAAGGTGGCTTTCCAGACCGTAATCCCTGATAAATACTAACGCTGCAAGCATTATAATTATTAAAAGGATTAATGTACTTCCGTATTTTTCCTTTAAAACCAATTTTAAAGATTTTAAAAGAAAAACAAAGGAAAACAAAAGCAGTACTTCGTGATAAAGAAACACCAGCCTGTAAAGAAATTCGGGAGATGCAGATGCTAAGAAATTCGGTACTGCAAACAAAATGACAAGAGATATAAAGTAAAGCGGGTGATATCCGTTTGTAATGTTGACTCCGTCGAAAGTCGAGCCGAATCCCTTTGAGAGATTATTTGCAGTCTTTATGTAAAAGAAAGAATCGTCGTGAGCAAAATTCAGCAGAAACTGAAACGGCAGAAAAAATGCCGCTGCAGCAGAAAGAATAAGCAATATGAAAATGTATTTTTTCAATGGCTACCTACAAATTCCTGTAAATTCTGTTTAGTTTATCGAGTGCTTTGGTACTATTATATTTTTCTTTTACTTTATCGAAAAATCTCCGGGAGCATTCGCCTGCAAATTTTCTGTCCTTATAAAATACTTCCATTTTTTCCGAGAGCATCAGGCTGATCTCTTTCGGGAAAAGCAGCCCGTCTTTATTGTTTTCAATCATTTCAGGTATTCCGTTTACATCCGAGCCGATAAAAGGTATTTTCATCATTCCGGCTTCCAGGCACGCAAGCGGAAAAGGATCGACTCGTGAAGGAAGAATGAAACAATCGAATATATTATAATAATCAAAAATGTTTTCCTTTGAATCGAGAATTAAAGTGTTTTCCGGAATTAATATTTTTTTTATGTCGCTTCCTCCTCCTGCCATTACCAATCTTGCACCGGAATATTTTCCGCTGAAATCTCTAAAAGCATCCGCTAGGACATCAATTCCTTTTTCCTTGACTGAAAACCTTCCTGCATACCCGAATACATAGGCATCATCCGGAATGTCAAGTTCAGTGCGGACTTCCTGCTTCTGTCTTACCGCTTTGATTTCGCTTTCGTCTGTAAAATTATTAAAAACAACTATTCTTTTCTTGTTTACCCCGAAATAATCCACTAGATGTTTTTTAACCGACTCCCCTGCGGCGAGCAGGACGGGCGATTTATAACTCATTAATTTTTTTCCGTAAACAAAGCTCTGTACGGAAGTAATTCTTTTCGCTCCGAAAAAGCGGGATGCGGAGTCTGCAACAAAATCCCAGTATCTGTGGTGGGAATGGATTATATCTATTTCATTTTTTTTAACGAATTTTTTCAGGTAAAGAAAATCTTTAAAAAAACTTCTTCTTCTTTTTAAAAAAACCACATTTATTCCTGATCCCGAATATTTCTTTCCTGCATCACCTCCGAACGCAAGCACATAATGCATGTCGCCGTCCTTCGGATATTTTGCAATAAGAAATATCGTCTTCGATATTCCGCAGGTGATATTCAGCTCCGTATGTAAATGAAGGATATTCATTTCATTTTTTCAATATTGCTTCCCCTGAAAATGTAACAAATTAAACTATCGGACAGCAGTTTCAGTTTTATTTTAACCGGTTTTCCTAAATCATTGAATTCAAGATAATCCGCTTCGAAAAGTTTGCTTTTCAGTCCGTTTTCTTCCTTTATCAATTTTTCATTTCCATCAAGGTAGAAAAATTGTGTTTTTCCCGTACAGGTTAATTCAAATTCATTATCCACCGGTTGCCTGACGTCAATAACAGCATCGAGAGAATTTTTATCGAGTGCCGCAGTTCTTATTGCATCGGATATTGTATCTTTAAGGACATAACTGTGATACTTAAAATAGTTATAAGGGAACATAATATTGTCATACATAAATGACTGTTGAAGTCTCGAAGGATTTCCTATTATCAGGTATTTTTTTCCTGGGGGCAAATCCGTTTTAAGCAGACTTTCCAGTCTTTCTTTTCCCTTGCTGTGTGCGGTTTTCCAGCTGTCAAGGACACCATATCCGGATGGAATCCAGAGAATAAGAACTAAAAGCACTGAATATTTCAGCAGGATTTCCTTTGAATCAAGGAATGACATTAATGATATCAGCGTGAAAGTAAATGGTATCAATATTAACTGCGGCCTGATATAACCGGCATAAATGTATGGAGATACCGACAATAGTAAAACCGCAACTATGAGAAATAACTTCGATATTTTTCCGTTCTTAATAAAGCTGTAGATGTAATAAACAGAGATTATTGATATTATAATTATATATGCTGTAACACCCGGATTAAATTCTTTTATGCTGAACCTGATTACAGAGTAATCAAACGGGATAATCAGCGAAATAAATGCTTTAAAAATCACCTGAACGGAAACTCCGAAAAAATCATTGCCGAAATACTCACCGGATATAACAGGAATTCCCCTGCTCAATAATGTCTTTGCAAAAAAATACAAAGTCAGAATCGCCGTCTGTGAAATCAAGATAATTTTTTTTCCTGCAAATACAGTTCTTCCGTAAAAAAGAAACACAATTACTGCGCATATAAAAGGAAGCGGGACTGCTGTTTCTTTTGTAAGCAGGGCAAGCACAAAGAAAGTATTTGAATAGACTAGAAATCTCAATCTCCTGCACATGATAAACTTGACTGCCAGCAAAAGCGTCAGAATGCAGAATACGGCACAGAGAATTTCAAAATATGCCGCTGACCAGAAAAGATTGTGCAGGTTATTAGGATAAAGCAGAATGAAAATCTCGGTCAGCACTGATTTTATCAAATCACCGGTAATCTTTAAAACAAAATATCCGGAGAGAAAAGCTAAAATCAGATACAGGAGAAGATTTACGGTTTTGTATATTATAAAATTATCATAAGCAATTCCAAGCAGACTGCTGAAACTAACAATCGACTTTAGGGTGATGAATAATACAGGCCTGTACCTGTTAGCATCTATAAACTGCAGGTCGTTTGTCAACTTTTCAACCAGTCCGGAATTCACTGCTGTATATGCATCGCCGAATGTATCCGACAGCACTCCTGTTTTAAAATACCCCCAGAAAGAAAACGCTGCTGCGAAAACAGCTAGAAGCCATATAGAATACCTTATGTACTTAATTTTATTCATACTTTTTTCTTAGCCTGTAGATTTTTATTTTCATTAAATCAACAACCATCTGGAATCCATGCTTAATCACACTTACGGTGCTGACACTATGCGACCTTAGCTTCACCGGTACCTTGCCAATTTTATAATTATGCATCAATGCAAGATAAAGCAGTTCCACATCAACGGCAAAACCTTTTATTTTTGTCTTGCGAAACAATGTTTCGGCAGATTCGGCAGTAAATCCTTTCAGCCCGCACTGCGTATCGGGAAACTTTCCTGAGGTAAGCTCGCGCACAATCAGGGAAAATATCCTGCTTCCTGTCGAGCGGAGAAAAGAACCGTTTTTATATTCTGATTTAAACAGTGTCCTGTCCCCTATTACCACATCAAATTTTTCTTTATCGAGTTTTTCGAGCATCAGCTCAATACCTTCCTTTTCGTAAGGTATATCCGCATCAGTGAATAATCTGTATTTTCCGGAAGCCTTCAGCATTCCCCTTTTCACCGATTCTCCTTTGCCGGAATTCTTTTCATTCCTGATGTAAAGACAGTTATAATCATCTGCAATTTCTATTATCTCGCCTGCGTTACTGCTGCAGTCATCAACAATGATTATTTCATAACTGATTGCCTTCTGGTTAAAAAATTCTGTCAGATAACCTATATTTTTTTTCAGTTCATCCTGGTTATTATAAACGGGCAGTATTATGCTTAAAGTTTTCATTCGATATCCTTCAGAATATTCTTAACTTTTTCGAGTACATCTTCATAACGGATTTCCGTGATGCATAGTTTTTTATTATATATGCAGTCAAATCCGCATTCGAAGCAATCCATCATTTTGTAAATATAGTTATTTTTTGTGTCATCGGTTCGGTACGGAAAATACCTGTTGAAATATCCGCCGTCAAGCACTGCAAGCAATGGTTTTCCGAGCTTGAGTGCAATATGGGTAAGCCCCGAATCCCCTCCGATGAAAAATCTGCAATGCTCTATCAGCGAAGGCAGTTCCCCGAGCGGAGAAGTATCTGTAATTATATTTTTATTGTTATTCCTGATAATCTCAAGATATTTTTTTTCCTTTTCGGAGCCTGTCAGTACAATTTTATAATGCACGGATAATTCACTGCAAAGCTTTCTGAAATTCACCGTTCCCCATGACCTTCCTGGTTCGGAAGATAGCGGTGATACGACTATATATTCGTTCTTTTTTATATCATTTTTATAGATGCGGTAATTATCGCTGCGCAGAGCAAACGTATTCTTGTTTTCGAAAAGAATTTCCTCTTCGGGAATACCTAATAATTTCAGAAGCTCAGTATGCTTGACATATTCATTTTTTATTTCCGGAAACAAGATGCTGTCATAAAGACTTCCGGTTCTTCCTCCTGTTCCTTTCAGGTATTTTGTATCACTGCACATTGCAAAAGTCCTGCCTGCACCGCTAAGCAGGGAAATCTCATCATTGAGCATTCCCCTTGCGGGAGTAAGGTTATAGAAACTGCCGAGCCTGAGTTTTCTGATTTTTGTCAATAAAAAAATTCTGTACGGGAGAAACCATTTGTACAGTCCGTGTTTATAACTGATAAATTTTATTTCCCCTTTGTAACCTCCGAACAAAGACAGGTATTTTTCCTTAACCAGAAAATAAACCTGTTTCTCCTTACATAGTTTATCATCGTTTTCAATGATTACCGAAGACACAACCAGGTCGCCGATTTTTTCGGAGTTATAGAATAAAATATCCTTTCCTGCATTTTCTCTTCTGCGGAAAAACATTCTGAGAAAATAAAATATTAAAAGCGAAGCAATATTTTTAATAATCCGAATCATTTTTTAACTTTACTGCCATTTATTCCGTATGTATCAACCTTGAATTTGTTATTGAAAAAAGAATTAATTTTCGAAGTAATTTTTTTCTTTTTTAAATAATTAACAATGCTGCTGCCTAAAAATGTTACGGGAAGGTACCTGAAAAGCATCCGCTTTTTAATTCCTTTGAATTTCAGGCATTTAAGCAGGTTGATCCTTGCAGATTTAATGCTTCCCCTGTAATATTCAAGTAATCCGAGTCTGAGGTAATATTCTCCGTTTTTTTCTTTGCAACTGTTTTCGAGATATTTAATTCCACACCTGTAAAAATTAACATTCTGGTTTTCATAATGCTCAAAAGGTCTTTCGATAAGCCTGTATTTATACAGAGTCTTTTGTATATTGTGCATTTTATATCCAAAAGTCAGCAGGCGCAGAAATAGTTCATCATCCTCGACCGAACTGTAATTCCTGTCATATCCGCCCGAATCTACAAGAACTTTCTTGTAGGTAAGAATCGAAGAATGCAGTACCGAATCGATAAAAGGCATCATAAACTCAATATCATCATGAAACTCAGGAAGTTTTTTTTGCATTAAGGTTTTACCCGTTTCGTTTATGAATTCAAAATTCGTTCCTACAAGATGAATATCCTTATTCTTTTCGAGAAAGTCAATCTGTTGCAGAAGTTTTTCCGGGTAGGCAATATCATCCGCATCCATTCTTGCAATATATTCACCGCGGGATTCGCTCAACCCGAAATTAAGCTGCTCTATCAAACCGAGATTTTCCCTTCTATATAATTTTATTCTTTCGTCCTTGTAAGATTCAGATATTTCAGCAGTCCTGTCCCCGGAACCGTCATCGATAATCAGCAATTCAAAACCCCCGTATTTCTGGGATAAAATGCTCTCAACGGAATCCTTAATATATGCTTCCGCATCTTTCACCGGCATTATTATTGAAATCAGCTTCCCGGTCATTTTATTTCCTTAATAATTCTTCGTAAATTTTTAAATAATTTTTCAGTATTTCGCTCCAGCTTACTGTTCTGTAAATTTTCACCGCTTCTTCCTGAACAGATTTTCTTAACTCCGGGTCATCATAAAGGTTTTCAAGAATTCTATTGAGTTGTTCTTTATTTCCGAACTCAAAGACAAATCCGTTCAATCCGTCCGTAATCAGCTCCGAAGCTCCTGTAACATCCGTCACTACCGGAATAAGCCCTGCAGACATGCATTCCGTGCATGTCATACCGAACGGTTCATACTTTGCAGCGGAAATAAAAATATCCTTGTCGTACAGAAATCCCTGCATACTTTCAGCAGGCATTTTATCATAGAAAAACAAATTGATATTTTCATTTTTAAATTTTATTTCACCGGATAATTCTTTTCTGTCAACCACGTGCAATTCAGCAGATCTGCTAAATTCCTCAAGTGCTTCTTTAAGGAATCTAAATCCTTTTTCAGGCCTGCTTATATCGGATATAAAGACAATCCTCAGAATTTCCGTATCTACATTCTTGCTTTTAACATTTCCAAACTCTTTATCAGTGCCGTTTTTAATGTAACGGATTTTTCTGCTACTAACAGGATAATATTCATCAAAAAGCAATTTAAATTTTCTTGAGAGCAGCATTATTATATCCGAGTGCCTTATATAAAAATCTTCAGCAAAGCAATCCTTGAAATTCCTGAAACTGCTCTCCTTTCTTAAAAATTTATTTTCATAAACGGCAATACCATGAACATTATAGACAATCCTTACATTAAAGAAAACACGGTAGATATATGCGGCAAGCGCAAATCTCTCGAAAGAGATTATGTGTATAATATCGGGTTTTTGCTCGATAAGAAATGCGAGAATTCTGAATAGTCCCAAACGGAATACATCGCTTCCATTTACGCTGCAAACCTTTTCCCTTCCGAATAATTTTTTTGCCAGTCCGTATTTTTTCCCGTCAAAAAAATACTCAATAAATACGCATTTTCTTTCTGATGCTGCGCCGTCAAAAATTCTTTTAGCAACCTTTTCGGGTCCTGTTAAAATTTCACCTTCGTTATATCTTCCTATGTATACTATATTCATAATCTATTTTCTGAAAAGTTCGATTTTCAGGCTGCTGCTTACGTCGTATGATTTCACAGGAACGTATTCCCTGAACCTATTATCTTTTTCAATATACTTTAAAGCAGGGGAAGTAAGGTCAGTCGTGTAGTTTCCGATGCTATCCCTGCGCTTCCAGAGAATTATCCATTCCGGATTCTTGTTATAAACATAATCAGTAGAATATTTTTCAAACCAGATATCATCCCTGCTTCCGTTTTTTGCAATATACTTATCGGTCAGCCCGATAACATCCGTGAACCTGACATTTTCAAGAAAATAAGGAATTATCCCCGCCGAGCCGTTAGCGACAAGAGAGCTTCCGGGAACAATGCCTTTTATATCCGGGCAAACATTTTTAACGTTAATCCATAACTCCTTTTCCCTGCTTATTGACTCAAAATCATTCAAATAAAAATTAGCCGAAAGGAAAATAATTGCGGATATAAAAACCAACACCTTTTTTCCGCTCCTGTATTGCCTTGATTCAAAAATATATTTTAGAATGCCTGCAGACAGAAGTGACAGAAAAGGAATTAGACAAACCAGAAACCTGAATTGCTGCATCCAGTCACCGCCTGCATATATAACAAATGCAAACTGAACCGCAATAAGACTAAGTGATAATATAATATACCTTTCCTTTAAAAATATTTTTGCTTTTACAAACAGGTAAGTCATAAGAACCGCAAAATGAAGATTGTGCAGGAAAAAACTCAATATGTATAAAATTCCGTACCTGTATATTCTTATTTCATCATACCCGAATAATCCGTAACCGAGTTTTGCATAATATGTATTCGGCAGAATTTCTCCGAAATAAAAATACCTGAATATAATGAATGACGCAAAGAACAAAATAAAAAATGACAGAAAATAAAGATATTTTTTCTTTTCCGAAAGGAAGTGATATGCCCAGAAAAGAAACACAAGTGAAATAAGGAAACCTTCTGCCCTTGCGGCCGAAACAAGAAACACAAGAAATGATATTAAAAAGATTTTCCCGGTATCTATGAAAAGAATATAATTAAAACACAGCAGAAGCAGAAACGAATACATTGAAATCTCAAAACCGGAAACAGACCAAAGAACAAAAGGCAGGCTGACTGCCGAAAACATCACCGGCAGCAGGTTCCAGAAACCCGGAAGAATTTTCTTTGAAATGCCATAAAGTAAATAAAGCGAACAGAGGGAAAAGAAAATAGAGGCAAGCTTTGCTGTGGTTTCCGCGTTATACTTGAACATTCCCACAGCCGATAAAACCAGGAACCAAAGAAAGCTTGAGAATCCTTCGGTATATTCTCCTGGATTATACGAAATGCCGTTTCCCTTTAAAAAATTATTTACATACCTGAAATAAATATACAAGTCATCAACTACCCACCGGAAGAAAAATAACTGAAGTAAAATAAAAACGGAAAAAACAGCAAGCAGAAAAACCTTATCGTAAGTTATGCCATATTTACCGGATTTTATTCCCGTCATTTATCTTTTGTTAGTATTTTTACCAGCCGGGTCAGATTCAGCCTGTTCCGGAGAAAATTCTTCTTAAAGAAATGCCTGCCATATTTTTTTTTATATTCCGATTTCAAATCAATTTTTCTGTCCGATATAAGAGCAACACTGTATTTTCTTGAGATATAATCCCTGAAGTTTTTTATTTTAACATGCGGATATTTCCTGATGTCTGAATTTTTCCATACGCTTTTGTGCTCTTCGTGCTTATTGCCATTAATTTCACCCTGTTCCCAGTTCTTTCCAATGGGAATATTAATCATCAGGTACGTGCATTTTTTCAGACAGTCTTCAATAAATTTCAAACCCTCTTTTTTTTCGAAATGCTCGATTACATCCCCGCAAATAATCAAATCATACTTGTCTTCGCATTCCTTTATGAATTTTAACGCATCCCCGACAAAGACATTGTCATAGAAATACGAATGATACGGCTTCAGGTATCCCGGGAAGATTTCGACGGCATCTATTCTGCAGTTCCATTTATCCGAATAATTACCGCTGTCCCAAATTTCGAGAAACTCCCTGCTCAGAATACCCCATCTTCCGAATCCTGCGCCTATATCCAGCACGGATGAAGGATTTATTCTCCGGATCAACTCAATGCAGTAAGAAATATTTTGCCAGTTTGATGTTCCCAATTTATTTCAAATTCAGTTTAATAAAATAATAATCTCCGATGAAAATAAAATACTCTGTAATCACCGAAATCATAGCAGCGGCAATAATGCCGTACAGAGGAATAAAGACAATATTAAGAGCAACATTTATAACAAGTCCCGTGAAAGTTACATACATATTTTCCCTGTAAAGCGAAAGACCGTTCAGAATAACACCCGTCAGGTTATTAAGCGCCAGTCCGGTAACTGCAAACGAGGTGATTCTGAGAATAATCGCTGATTGGGAAAATTTATCTGTATAAATAATTTTTACGATAAAATCCGAAAACAGGAATAATGCGGCAGTTATGCAAATCCCAACAATAAGTAAAGCAGCTGCATATTTACGTAAAAACATTTTCACTGCGGTTTTCCTTCTGCTGAGGTAAGACACCCTTGTCAGTCCGCTGACAAGCAAAAAGGAAAAGGCAACAGAAGATGCTTTATAAATACCGTATCCGATATTATAATAGCTGACCTGTGTATAATCAGTAAATTTCGAAATAAGGAGTATATCGATTTTATCGTATAAAAAATTAAAAGCAACTGCCATGCCGAGAGGCAGAGATATCTTTAATACGGAAAGAAGTCCGCCAATCCTGAAATCCGGCACAGGCTTAATCCCCTCCCTGCCGATTTTAACAAAAAGAAGAATTATCTGGTAAAGAAATCCGAGAGAATAAATTACGAGCAGGTGTTTGAGCGGCAGACCGAAGACATAGGCGGATAAGACAAATGCGACAAGGGTAGCTATTCTGGGAATAATGAAAGAATTAAACTGAGCCCTGTATTTTCCCAGACCCGACAGCAGGCCGTTAAGTATATTGATGTTTGAATAAAGATAAACCGGTATTACCGCCACAAAGAACAGCTTATACGATAAGGATGAATAAAATATTCTGTAATAGGAAAAAGTAAGAAGCAGGTATGCAAAAAATATCAGAATATTCAGTGAAATTATTTTCCCGTAAAGGCCTCCGATATTATCATTCGAAAATGCCGTTTCTCTTTGCAAGTAGGAAGGAAGTCCGAAATTCAGCAAAGTAATAAAAACATTTGCCATAGTAAAAATTGTTATCAGTTCTCCGTAAACCTCAACTGAATACCTCCTTGCAAAGACAAGGAACACCAGAAAGAAAAACGCCTGCTCTGCAATATTCATTAACAGAAGGTATCTGTTTTCTCCCAGCATTTTGGAATAATATGGTTTATCCGGCTTCAAATTCCTATAATTACTGATAAGTTAATATTTTATTACCAAAAAATAAGTAGATTATTTAAGGTGAAGAAACTATAAAGTATGTTGAAATGAGTCATTTAAAATATTAATTTACATAAATGAAGGAAATGGACAAAACAATAAAGAATATTGTACCTGTAACAGTTCTGCTTCTGGTATATGCTGTTCCGTTTTTCTTTGATAACCGTCTTCTGAATGTAAATACAATTCACAGGTTTCTGTTTTCTACTTTAACCCTGATAATTGCAGTCATACTTTTTTTTTACGATATAAAATATTTCATAATCCCGAGGTATAAAACTCTTCTTTCCTGCATTCTGCTTTTTCTTCTGTTTATGTTTGTTTCTTCTTCCTACAATAACAGATTTGTTTTATCGCTGGAAAATTTTTTCTTATATGCAAATATTTTTCTCTTCTCATATCTGATATTCCTGGTTTTCCAGCTTTATGAATTTGAAAAGATGATGCATTACATTGCATTCACAATTTCTTTTATCTGCCTGATGGTGGCTATTTTCGGAATACTCGAGTATTACGGTATAAACATTCTCGGTTTCAGATTCAGCCCCCGCAGAGGTTCGACACTCAACATCAGGAATTTTGCGTCCGAGTATTCCGCTATTGCGCTGCCTTACCTGATTATTTTTGCATTTAAAAAACAGGGTTGGGTGCCAAGAATTTTTTCAGTTATATCCGGAATTATCATATTATCGTTTATATTTTACTGCAGGACGAGGTCTTCATTCGTTGCAATTGCTGTTTATCTGATAATGCTCTTCGTTTTTTTCTTTTTCAATAAGTCTTCATTCGAGCATAATCTGAAGAAAATGTTTTTTGTAATCCTTGCAATTGTTGTGTTGTCGGTTTTGATTGGCAGTCTTTCTCCGCCAAACATAGACAAAACAAGGACGGACCTGTCCAATACCGTGACAAGTGTATTCGAAAAAGAGAGACCAGAAAATACATCAAGGCGAAATTACATAATTACGGCACTCAGGATATTCAGGGACGAGCCTCTCGTAGGGATTGGTACGGGAAGCTGGTTCGGAATTTATCCCGTTTACAACGGTATGATTTATAATGATGAAAATTTACTTGTTACTTCCGAACTTAATCCCCATAACGATTACCTTGAACTGCTAAGTGAAAACGGTATTTTCGGATTATTGTTTTTCATGCTGATAATTTTAATAACAGGTAAGAATCTTTATTCGGAACTCAAAAAAAGAATTATATATCTTCCCGTGCTGCTGTCGTTCGCAGGTTATCTTGTAATTGCGATGTTCTCTTTTCCGAAAAGCAATATATCGGCAATAATACTTTTTGCTACGGCAATCGGAATATCATACACAAACAAAGAATACGAAGCGAGAAACGAATATATAAAATTTTCCCTAAGGACTATTAAGATAATAGTCTTATCATTTCTTGCAGTCGTGCTTTCCGCATTTACTCTGTTCGGTTTATTGAGATACAGTAATGAAATTTTATATGTAAGCGGAATTAAGGAAAAGTTTAACGGCAATTACAATATTATGCTCGAAAAACTGGATAAAATAAATACCATGATTTATCCGACAGATCCAAACGGCATGCCTGTGGATTTTTACAGGGGAGTGGGTTTTATGGAACTGGGAAATTATAAAGATGCGGAGATCTGTTTTGATGAAGCAATTGAACTTACTCCCAATGTTCCTATAATTCTGAATAATAAAGCCGCCGCTTTATATATGCAAAAAGAGAATGATGATGCAATAAAACTTTATCTCGAAATGAAAAGAAGACATCCTTATTTCATTGAACCTCAGGTAAATCTCCTCTCAATTTATACAAACCTGAAGCAGGATTCACTCGCAATTATGCTGATAAAAGATATCGAGAAAAAATCGGTAAGTAATAACTACATAAGAAATATTGATGTGTTCAATAAAATAAAAGCATTTTATAATGAGAAAATTCCTGATTAGCTTTCTTTTTCTGATTACTTTGACATCAGGTATCCGTTCCCAGTCTGTAAAATATATATATCCTGACAGCGGTTACCAGAGCACTTCATTCCCCATCACTATTATTGGAGACGGTACGGAGTGGATGGTTTCGCCGTATTTTCAGATATTTTTTGATTCTACTGGTGTAACGGGCTTTTATAATGCAAAGATTAATGATACAACCATTACGGCTACGGTGGTTATAGGCGGAAAAGCAGTTTTAATTCCTAGAGGAATTTATGTTCTGGACCAGTTCAGCAATACATATTACAGAGACAGTGCTCTCAGGATTCTATTATCTGCTCCCTCTATTCCTGCTCTTATTCTGCCCCCAAATAATTCGGAAAACCAGTTTCAGAATGTAACGCTTTTATGGGACAGCAATGCTTATGCAAATACTTTCAATATTCAGATTTCAACTGACTCGTTATTTATTAATACTGCGTTTCTATTTGATACGGTCGTGGCAAATACTCCGCTGCAAATCAGACCCGATTTTCTCCAGCTCGGTATGAAATATTTCTGGAGAGTATCTGCAACCAACCAGCTTGGTACAAGCGGTTGGTCTGTAATCTGGAATTTCAGAGTTAGAACTACCGGCATTACACCTGTTTCGAATATAATCCCTAAAGAGTATAAGCTCCTTAACAACTATCCGAATCCATTTAATCCTGTTACGAAAATTAACTTCCAGACACCAAAATCAGGACAGGTGGAAATCAGCATTTATGATTTATCCGGAAAAATAATCGGCAGGATATTTGATAATACAATTCAGGCTGGTATATACGAACTGCTTTTCGATGCATCCGGCCTGCCGAGCGGAATATATCTTGTTCGTATGAAAGCAAACGGTTTTTCTGCGGTGAATAAAATCGCTTTTGTAAAATAGTTTTACCGTATAATAGAAAGGTTTATTAAGCCTGTCAGAGCTTAATAAACCTTCTTAACAAATAAAACCTGAATCAAACCATCAGACCAAAAACAAATGTGGATATAACAAGCCAGATAATCCATAATCCGAAAACAACCAGGTAAGACATTACAGGTTTAATCTTCGCTACCCTTACAAGTCCTATTGCAACCAGCACATAGAACCAGATTGAAAACACATCAAGTTTCAGGAATAATGCATGAAGAGTATCACCTACAGTATCAGCCTTAAGAATCAATGACAGGCCTATGGAATTCAAATCCCCCGAAATGATAGAAACTACTATACCAAGCACACTCCCAATTGCGCTGATTATCAGTGAAAGTCCCACAACATTTAGGATGTTTGTGAATTCAAAACTTGCCTTCATCATCTTAAGGAACAGCATATATATAACAGCCAGGACAAACAGCATCATAAAAGGCGAAATTACCGCTCCGGCTATTCCTGTTATTTTGAAGAATAAGCCGTTAGGGTCCATAAATTTTTCAGCCTGCTCTATTGCGTTGTTTGCCTGCTCCTGAGTCATTTTTCCTTCTTTGACTTTTTCCTGCATGCTCTCGCGCATTTTTACCTTCTGCTTGTCCATCATTTTACCGACAAGCTCAGCATCAGAAAAGAACAGGAACGATGAAACTATGCTGGTAACAACCAGTATTAGCACAGGAAGAAGCCAGAAATTCCTTTTGGGAAATTTTGCTATTGCCTCGAAAGTGTTTCCGGGCTCCGTAAAGATTCCGGATATTGCATCCATCTGGGATAATTCCTGTGTTTCCTCCGTAATAATATTTTGTTCTTCCATTTTTATTATTTTATTTATATAGTTTATTGTTGTTTATGTAGCTTTCGATTTCAGGCAGAACAAGATGACTTATCGGCTTTCCGTTTTTCACATAATCCCGTATCATTGTCGAAGATATATCCATCAATGGAAGTTCAACAAACAGTGCTTTTTCGGCATATTCCTTTTTCACGTTTTTAAAAGTGCAGCCGGGACGGTTTATTACAACTACGTCTGCAAGGGTGAAAAGTTTCTCGGGTGATTTCCATTTCGGAAAGTCAATCAGATTATCAATTCCTATTATCAGAAAAAATTTTACATCAGGACCTTTAAATATTTCGTGGAGAACAGATAGCGTATCCACAGTGTAAGACTTTTCCGTACTGCAGTTTATTTCTATATCACTTACTTCACAGCCGGGATTTCTTTCGAATGCAATCTTAGCCATTACAAACCTGTGGCGGATTTCCAGGACTTCCTCTTCCCGCTTTAGCGGGGGAAGAAACGAGGGAATAAAAATAAGTTTATCCAGTCCCAGAATTTCCTTTACCTTTTGCGATAGTACAGAGTGAGCTAAATGAGGAGGATTGAAAGTACCCCCGAATATTCCGATTTTAATCATTTCATCACCTCCCTGTATATGCACTCTATGCTTTTCACCATAAGTGACTCATCATATTTTTTTGATTCTTCCAGGACATTTGCGGATAACATTTCTGCAAGGCTCTTGTTTTTATATAACCTGATTATTGCTTCGCTTAATTCTCTTTCGCTTTTTGGATTTATTGTTAATGCCGATTTTTCTTTTTCTATGACTTCATTCAGAGAGGGAATGCCGGAACAGACAATAGGCAGCCCCGCTGCCATTGCCTCAAGCAATACATACGGCATGCCTTCCCAGTAAGTCGGAAATACGAATAAATCAAAAACCGAATAAAAATCAGTCAGTTTCTTTTGCTCACCCGTGAATATCAGATTTTTACCCAGATTAAACTCCGATGCCAGTCTCTTTGATTCATCAAGAAGTTTTCCGTTTCCGACAAGTATGAATTTAAACTGCGGGTAATCTTTTATCAATTTTGCCGCAGATTTTATAATCAGTTTTTGGTTTTTCTGAATATCGAATCGCGATATATTGCCTATTATAAAATCATCTTTATTCAGATTGAGGTTTCTTAAAATTTCCGGATTTTTCCTTTCTAAATTCTCATATTTCTTCAGGTTAATTCCGTTAGGTATGATTTTTGATTTTGCAGGGTCAAGGACCCTTATCTTTTCTGCATTACCGAAATCCTCGCGGGTTTCGCAGATAGTAAAATCGGTATACTTAACCAGCGACTGTTCAATAGATTTTGAAATGAACTTTCTGATTAAATTCCCGTTAATATAGTGAAGCCCGTGAATTGAATGAATAACTTTGATTTCAGGATAGTATTTTTTAACAAGCCTGCCGTAAAACCCCGATATGCCGCCGTGCGAGTGGAGTAGTCCAATCTTTTCCTCTTTGCAAAATTTAATAATTGGATAAAGATATTTCTTCCTTAGTACTTTCGGCTGGAAAAAATCCCTGAATTCTATTCCTTTTTCTAAAACGGTTTTCTCAAATTCACCCCCGCCCATAGCACCGATTACAGGATTAAACTCAGTTTTATCCATAATGCTTGAAAGAGACAGTACGTGCACCTGTCCCCCCCCTATAAAACCTCCGTCAATGAGTTCAAGTACCTTTATCATTTTTCTTCCCCAGAAGGAATTTTAATATAAATATATTAATTCTACTTGGATTAATTAAGCACAAAATTGAAAACCTTGCCAGAAGATATCCTCTAATTAAAAACCTCTGGAATAAATTATTATGAATCTTGTAATACAGTATCTGAGATTTCTTCGAAAAATAATATGTCACATCGTTGAAATTCCTGTTTGCGTTTTCCCCTTTCAGATGAATCACTTCTCCGCACGGATAATAATATATCCCATAGCCCTTGTCAGATAAGCGTTTACACAGGTCAGCATCTTCATAAAAAAGGAAAAATCTCTCGTCGAATCCACCGACGGATTCGAATATATTTCTCTTTACAATAAATGCCGCTCCGCTTACCCAATCAACTTTTCTAATTTCGGCGTACTTCTTTTCAATTTCTTTTTTTTCGGTCTCACTGCCCGATTTAAAAATTTGTTCGAGTTTTTTGTTTTTAATCTCGTTAAAAAAATTATTTTTCAGATAACAGGATGGCTGAAAACTTCCGTCGGGATAAACCAATTTCAATCCTGCAGCGCCGAATTCCAAATTCCCGAATGCCTTATCAAACTCAGCAAGAAAATCATTTCGTATTTCCGTGTCTGCGTTCAAAAAGAAAATGTACTTCCCCTTTGCCTTTCCTGCACCTGTATTGTTTGCATTGGCATAGCCGTAATTTTCGGATTCAATAATCCTGAAATTAGGGAGATTGAACGGGGGAAGCTTATCTTCTTTTGAATTATTTATTACAATTACTTCAAAAGGCTCGGACTTGAATATGCTGTAAATGGAACTCAGACACTTTTTCAGAAGTTCTTCCTGTTTGTAATTTATTATTATTATCGAATATTTAATCATTTTAGCTCCATCACTTTAATTCTGGCAATCCTGCAGTACAGCAAGGAAAAAAAATTAAAATATTTCTCCGCAAAATTATTGCCGTTGAATATTTTTCCGCTTAGAAAATTCAGCACTTCATTTTCGTTTACCTTCTTAATCCTGTCAATTTTCTCTCTTTCCGATTTTATCCAGTGTCTTTTTCTGAACAAGTCCAGATATGCTTTTAAAATTCCCTTCAAAGAATATTTCCCGGGCAGAAGCGAAAGCATAATTTTTAAAAATAAATTCTTAATCAGGAAAGGATAATATTTCCGCCTGAAACCAGCGGAAAAGAAAATCAGAAAGTTCATCAGCCTGTTTCGCTCCTGCAGAAACGTCCTGAAGGATGACCTGTAATCCTTTGTGGTGGCGCTTCCCAGGTGTTTTACAACAGATTTTGATGTGTGAAGGATTTTATATCCTGCGAATTTTAATTTAAATGAAAGATAAGAATCTTCCGCATAAGCAAAATATTCATCTGGAAAAAGCCCGCCGAGTTCGTCTAATGTACTTTTCCTTATAATAAAAGAACACCCGTTTAGCTGGAATATTTCTCCTGTTCCGTTTTCGTTTATACTGAATACTTCCATTATATTATGACCGAGGAGATTCAGCGTTCCGTTTTTTTTGTAATATCTTTCGGGAATTCCTTCGGTCAGCACGAGCGACTGAACTGCACCTATATTTTCCCCCGATGTAATTGTCTCGTACAAATATTTCAACCAGTTTTCATCAACAACCGTATCATTATTCAACAGGACAATATATTCCCCGCACGAATATTTTAATCCGAAGTTGTTTCCTCCTGCAAACCCAAGATTTTCCACTGCCGAAAAACACTTCAGTCTCTCATCATTGAATTCCCTCTTTACATAATCTATGCTTCCGTCAATTGAACCGTTATCTACAAATATAATTTCAAAATCCGAGAAAGTCTGTGCCAGTACTGATTTCAGACAGTTTTCGAGGAAATCCAAGCCGTTATAATTCAATATGATAATGGAAACCTTCGTAATAATTTATTTAATGTTTGTGAAAACAGAATATATATATTTGTTATCAACTTTTTTCATTTTCTGAACTTTTCGTCTTTTTATAACCGAAGACGGCACCCTTGCAAGTCCTTTAAGATATCCGCTTACGGCGCTGAAGAATACTTTATACCAGCCGGCCCGCAGAAATCCACAATAGCGTTTCAGCCTTGCTATAAAAAACAACGGGGTCAGTTTTATATAAAGCGACAGCGGATAATTTTTTATCCTCATTGCAATAAGGTTTCTTTCGCAGAGCATTGTCTGCCAGCCGGATGTATAGCCTGATGTCGCACCTCTCTTGTGGTAGCAAATTGCTTTCGGATTATAGAAGCACTTATAACCCGCAATCTGAATCCTGAAGCTGAAATCAACATCTTCATAATACGCAAAAAAGTCCTCGTCGAAAAATTCGATTTCTCCGAATATTTCACTCCTGTACATAGCCGCTCCTGCACAGGCACCGAAAATGAATTCGGGCTTATCATACTGCCCGGTGTCTTTTTCCCCGTGCCCGCGAGCATAAGGGGAGCCTATCAGTTTTATAAAATCCCCTGCATCATCGAATACATCACGGTTGTAAAAGTTCATCATCTTGCAGGCAACCGAGCCTATAAAATCATCTGTAAACCCTTTCAGCATTTCTTCCAGAAAATTATCTGCACACTCGATATCATTATTCAGAAGCAGGATTCGTTTTGTGTCCCCGCTTTCAAGCGAATATTTTATTCCTTCGTTAACAGCTTTTGCAAATCCGTAATTCTTATCAAGCTTTATTATTTCAACTTCGGGATAATTTTTAGTCACGAATTCAACAGAGCCGTCCGATGAGCCGTTATCCACAAGGATTACGCGTACTTCCGGCTTTTCAGCAAAAGATTCAAATTTCTGATTCCTGAGAGAATCGAAACAGGTTTCAAGATGCTTAAGACCGTTATATGTCGGGATAACGACCGTTATCAAAATTGTAAATATGCTTTTTTAAATTCCTGCAAATAATATTTGTGTTTGTTGTATCTGTATGTATCTTTCTTTCCCATCAACAGCTTAATACGCTCAAACGCAACAATGAAAACAGAATTTGACAGGGAAAAGGTCTTCAACAAAAAAGATTTAAACTTTCCCCTGTTTTTTTCCATAAAGTAATGCATGCTCATCAAAAACCTTCCGTGAAGCCACCAGTTGTTTTCTGTCTTAAAGCTCTGCCCACCAAGATGAAGAACCTTTACAGACATATCTACTCCAAGCTTGTAATTCCTGTGTATCCGGAAACTCAAATCCACGTCTTCATAAAAGAGAATATATTTATCATCCATCTTCCCGACTGATTCAAATATTTTCCTTTTTGTCAGAAAAAAAGCGCAGGGAATCTGCTCGACAAATTCAACAGTACCCGAATTTGTATTTATATCGGAATTTTCAAAATACCTGCAACGCAGCTTCGATGAACGATAAAACGGCTTTGAGAAAATCATATAGAACAATATAAACTGCATCACCGACGGATACCTCCTGAAATATTCCTGCTGGAATTTACCGTCCTTTCCCATAAGGTACGGACTCATTGCACCGATTTCCGGATTATTTTTCATTCCGCTGACTAATTTTTTCAAAACAGGATTTATGAACACAATATCCGGATTCATAATCAGTACATGGTCTCCTGTCGAAATATCAAATCCCTGGTTATTGGCATAGGAAAAGCTTTTCAGCGTATCGTTGAAAATATATTTTATATTATCGAATCGCCCGGCAAGTTCAATTATCACTTCCCTCGAATTATCTCCGGAATTTTGGTCAACAATAATAATTTCCGAATCAAAATCCTTTTCATATTTAAAAAAAGATTCAATGCACTCACGCAATATGTTGCCCGTGTTCAGGTTAACAATGATTATCGATATTTTTTCCCCGCCTGAGTTCAAATAAATTTAAAATATGTTTTCAGTATAACCCGGTTTCACTTTTCTGTTTCTCTGAATTTGTCTTCTCTTGCCCAGAGATTTTGGAATTTCGCTTAATCCCTTCAGGTATCCTTTCATCGCGTATCCGAAAGTTCCTTTCGAATATCTTTTTCCAAGATATTTAATAAATCTGTTTACTCTCGCAAGAAAAAACAAGGGAGAATATTTAATGTACAAACCGATAGGATAATTCTTTAATCTTAAAGCCACGAGATTCTTCTCCGTGTAATAAGTTTCCCATCCGTCAAACCTGGATGTTGTTTCCCTTCTCTTGTGATAACAAACAATTTTGGGATTATAATAACACTTGTAACCTGCCAGCTGAAACCTGAAACTCAAATCAACGTCCTCAAGATAAGCAAAAAAATCCTCGTCAAAAAGTCCTGCATTCCTGAACAGCTCTGCTTTGTAAAATGCCGCACCCGCGCATGCTCCGAAAATATACTCCGGCTTATCATATTGCCCCGTGTCTTTCTCGCCGTGTCCGCGCGCCATAGGGATTCCGCCGTTTCTTCTTATAAAGTCACCGGTATCATCAATTATCTCCCGTTTGAAAAAATTCAGCATCTTGCAGGCTATAAATCCCGCATCTTTCATTTTTGTAAAAGTATCAATGCCTTTTTCTATAAAATCTTTTTCTACTTCGATATCGTTATTCAGAAGAATAATATAATCAGGATTATTATTCTCCAGAGAGTAATTTATTCCGATATTCACAGCTTTTGAGAAACCGAGATTAGTTTCGTTTTTAATTACTGTTGCTTCCCTTATATTTTCTTCTGCGTATTCTACCGAGCCGTCAGCAGAGCCGTTATCCACAATAATTATCCCAAAATCCTTTACGGTCTGCGCCCTGAGCGATGCCAGCACACACTTAAGATTTTCCAGTCCGTTGAAATTCGGAATAATTACGTCTGTCATTTATTAAAAATGTTTTATAATATATTTATGGGCTTTTACGACACCCTTTTTGTATGAACCGAATATCCGCCTTGAATTTTCGATTAATATTTTAGAAACTGAATTATTAAACACACAACATTTCAGGAATAAATATGAAAAGGTGCTGTAATTTTTCCTGTAAAAATTTACAAAGCTCACAATAAAATATCCGTATATCCTGTAGTTAGTTTTCAGCTTCATGCTGGAAGCACCAATGTGCCTTACTTTTGCGCTCGCAATATACAAATCCCTCTTCTTAGCTATCCTGTAACACAAATCCACATCTTCGAAGAACAGGAAATAAGATTCATCGAATCCTCCGGCTTCTTCATAAACTTCCCTTTTAAGAAATATAAATGCTCCGGGTATCTGACTGACTTTCTGAGGGTTTTCCGTCTCATCACTAATTTTGAAATTAAGATATTTATTCCGCAGATTTACAGATTTTGCAAACGGTTTCGAAAAAACAGAGTAAAAGAAGAAATATTGATAAAAATTCGGATATTTCTGATAATATTTTTCCTGAAGTTTCCCGTCCATACCGCATAATCGAACACCTATCGCCCCTGCATTCGTTTCAGTCAGTTTTTCAATAAGATGTCCAAACATGCTTTCCGTAAACTCGATGTCGGGATTCAATATCAGTATGTATTCCCCGCTGCTTGCCTCAAATCCTTTGTTATTTGCAAACGCAAAGCCTGTGTTTGAATCGAGATAAATTATTCTGACATTTTCACGCTCTTCCGGTAATTCCTTTAGATAGTTTCTGTCTTCAGAGTGATTATCTACAATAATGAATTCCAGCTCGAAATCCTTTTCGAATCTGTTCACCGAATCAATACAGTTCTTCAGGTATTCAGATGTGTTATAGTTTACTATTATTATCGATATTTTCAAATCAGCTCTTCCGTTATTAAAAATCTTTTTAAACTTTTTATCTTTTTAGATATATTGAATATCGCTTTGAGTTTTCTCGAAACCTTATACCAAAGCGGAAGAGGTTTCTTCGCTTCGGAATATTTTACGTTCAGGGGATTCCCGAAAAGAGAATTATAATAATCACCCGTTGCATGATATACTTTTGTATTCTTTAATATTCCCGAGAGCAATCCCGCATTTGAAATCCTCAGCTGGTAATCGCCGTCCTCGAATACAAATTTCCTGTCTTTCAGGAATAGCAGTTTCCCCGTTTCATTGTATACTTCCCGGGAAATCATAAAGCACCATCCGCCTGCCGGTCCCGACTGGACAATTATTTTACCGTCAAAATATTCCCTGCTTGTATATCTTTCTTCCGGAAACTTAGCGCCGTTTGTCTTGTCATCCTGCACTACATCGGCTACAAGGTATCCCATGCACGGGACTGATTTATACGCCCTAACCATATCGTTTACCCAATTTTCCGGGAAGGAAATTATATCATCATCCACTCCGATAATAAAATCGCCCTTAGCTTGCTCAACTGCCCTGCTCTTTGCATTATTTCCAAGATTGCTTTCGCTGTTAATTACTTTTACAAAATCATACTCTGATGCAACGCTTTTAAGATAATCCTCCGTTCCGTCGTCTGAATTATTGTTCCAGATAATTACTTCCCTGTTAATATCTTTTATAGTCGGGAAAAGAGATTTCAGGCAAAGCTTCAATGCTTCCATTTTATTATATGTCAGTATAACTATGCTTACTAGTTCATTATTATACTCTTTAATTGCCTTTTTTGTGGAATAAGGTCTCCTTTTCGGGAGAAATTTCAGAAAAATTTTCGCAAGTACAATTTTATTCCTGTGCATAAGATAATTGGTATCAAGCATTATTAGCAAATAAAACAGGAAAAAAATTATCGAAGAAACCGCAAGGGAAATTATTCCGTTAATTCTGCTGTTGATTAAGAATCCCGAACCCTCTATATACTTCAGTCCAAGATATAATAATATCCCTAGCACAAAACTGACAAAAACCGGTACAAGGTATTCCCTGAATAAAATTCTGAAAAATTTTCCCTTGAAAAATCTGACCGACACAATGAACACAAACACTGAGGAGATAACAGTCGCAAGCGTATTTCCGTAAGCAGCACCGACTATTCCGTATGATTTTATCAATAAGTAACTGACAATCACATTAAAGACAAAATGTATCAGCCCTTCGTACATCTGGTATTTCGGGATTCCTATGTTCGGCATTATCGAGTTTCCGGGTGAGGATATTACCAGGTTTATCAGCATTCCCACAATAAGCACACGCAGAATGTAAGCTGATACCTCGTATCCTCCCCCCATCCACGTGAAGATAATTTCATTGGAAAAAATAAAAATGAAAACCGAGACCGGAATAGATACAAATGAAAGATATTTCAGAGTGTCTTCAAAAAGATCGTTCAGTTTTTCTTTTTCCTCCCGTGACTGCAGCTCTGCGGCAACCGGCGCTACCTGAACAATAAACTGCATCGGGACAATTTTCGCAAATCTAATAATCCTGGTGCTTAAATTAAAAAAAGTCACGCTGTTCAAAAGGCTGAATATGCTTAGCAGAAACTCATCATACTTCTCCGAAAAAAAACCGGCCAGCTTCGATACCTGCATCTGTAGCCCGAAATTTGTCATCTTCTTCAGGAAAGAAAATTTAAGGTATCTGAACCCGAGAGACATTTCAGGAAGATATTTTTTTGCAAGAATTATGTTAATTGCCGTTCCGAGAAATACCGTTGCCAGCTGGCAATAGAGCAATCCGTATATTCCATAACCCATCATCAGCACGACTATTATAGAGATAAAATTGAAAACACCTGTGAAAATATTAAGCAGGCTGTTTATATACATCTTCTGCAGGCTGATTAAAATCGATACGAACATATTCGAATTTGTTGCGATAAAGAAAATGAAAAGACTGATATGCAGGGCGAACCTGCCCTTTTCATAAGCTTCAGGCGGGATGTTGATATATTTTATTATGAAATCAGAAAATAAATATCCGAGCCCCCAGAAAAGAACTGTAAATACAAAATAGAAAGCAACACCGATATTAATAGTACTGTTAAGTCCTTCAAAATCCTTTTTGTAATAATACTCCGAAACAAATTTTACAAATGATGTGGAAACACCCAAATCAAAAAGAGTGAAAGCCCCGATGAATCCGTAAGCAATGGCATAAATGCCGAACTCCACCTGTCCGATCTTTCCGACTATAAGCGGTATCAGAAAAAACGGAAACAGATATGCCGCAAGCTGGGATACAAAGTTATAAAAAGTATTTTTTATTACTTTATCTGTTAAACTCAATTTTTGGGCTTATCTTTGTAAATTTTATAAATTTAGGAAATTTTATTCAATACTTATATCCTAAATAAGCTATATATTAAAACCGGCTGTTATTTGAAGAGTGAGACGAAAATCAGTCTTAAATAAAGGACGGGTATCAGAAGGTTTGCCTTAAATCCGAAATTATTCCTGTAATACCTGAGAATATCATCATACATAATTTTCCTGACTTTAAAACCTGCCTTTTTAGTGGAATGGCTGCCAATATGTTCAATTTCAATAGTATGGTTGAAATAAATTTTATAACCTGCATTCCAAATCCTTTTGCATAAATCAACATCATTATATAATATTTTATATTGCTCGTCAAATCCGCCGGTTTTATCGAGCACATCTTTTCTTATCATTAGGAATGTTGTAGCTATCTGGTCAACTTCAATTGTTTTATCATAACCGAACCAGATCATATCGTAATCCTGATTGAATCTGTGAAGTGAAAGATAAGTAAAAAATGCATTTTTCAGCTTCGGGAATTTTTTACAGTTGCCCTGAAGCCTGCCTCCGGGATAAACAAGTCTGCAGCCCGCCGCGCCGCATTCCGTGAGGTTTTCCATAAACCGTACCGTTTTATACAATGCATCGTTTTTTATAATTGTGTCGTTACCAAGAAGAAGAATATATTTCCCGTTTGCAGATTCAATTCCCTGATTAGAGGCTTTTGCATAGCCGTAATTCTCTTTATTCTGAATTAATTTTACTGATGGGTATTTTTCCTTTAATTCCTCCTGTGAGCCGTCGGAGGAATTATTATCGATTAAAATTACTTCTGCCTTTTCCGCGTATTCGCTGAAGAGCCTGTCCGTATATACAGAATCCAGGCAGTTGCTTGTTGCCTGCCTTGAATTCCAGTTCACAATTACAACTGAAAGAATTAAGTTATTGTCTTGCGGCATTGTTATTATAGTATTGGACGCTCGCGTTATAAAACATCATCTGAATTTTGTATCTCAGGTTTTCAACATCGCTCAGGTAACTTTTCTGCGTGTTTCCTTTTGTATTCTTGTACTGGTACTTTCTGAGTGCAAGTTCAATTGCCGTCCTTACATATTCTTTCTGGTTTACTCCTACGGGACACCAGCCGAATTTAAACCGCTTCGATACAAACGACAGATAATTTAAATGCTCCGAAGGTATCAGACCTGTACCGGCTTCTTCCTTTAATTCGTTTGCTATCGTTTTTCCTTCCATAAAAAGAGCAATCTGGAAAATGGCTATTATCGAAAAAGTATAAATTATAAGAAATAACATTCCTATTATGGATGTGCTCTGGAAGCTTACCGTTAAATTCCATGTGAAATGCAGAAACATCGCAAGTCCGAATCCGATTGGAATTAGGAATATCTTGAATACTGCAGGTTTGAATTTTGCGTATCCGAGAAATCCTCCGAACGTTGCCTGCGCCATGCAATGCAAAACTGCCGAGAATAATGTTCTTATTATTACTAAAGTAAACCATGACTGGAAATCCGTACCAAATGAAACAAAATAAAGAAAATTCTCCGTCATTCCGAATCCAAGTCCGATTGCTCCGCCGTAAACAACTCCGTCAACTACGCCGTCAAATCTCTTCATAAAAGACATCATCACGAGGAAAATTCCTTTCGTGGATTCCTCGACTACCGGGGCGGTGATTACAGCGCCGGAAAGGTCCATTAGCTCGGGCGACCTTGAGCCGGTAAGAAATTCGATTCCCTGTGAAAGAGGAATCTGAAATATTATGCTTCCGATTATTCCCAGAATAATGGCGCCTGTAGCGCCCCAGACAAAATTAATCAGTAGCATCCAAAACGGTTCTCTTTCGTTCCTGTCCATCCACCATATTAGCATCAGGTAAATAAACATCGGAATAAAAGCCGCAAATAATGAGGCAATTGCAATAATAAAGGACATTAAAATAAATTAGTTTTATAAAATATTATTCGGCAGCAGACGGCTCGAGTTTGAGCAATATCTGACCTTTCTCAACCGATTTTTTTTCTTCTGCAAAAATCTTCTGAATCACACAGTCACTTGCCGCCTTAAGTTCGTTTTCCATCTTCATTGCTTCCAGCACTAAAAAAACTTCTCCCTTCTTTACCTTCTGTCCTTCGGTTACATTGATTTTTACTATAGCTCCGGGCATAGGGGAAACAATGTCTGTTTTTATTTTCACATCGCCCCTGTTTTTTGAGAATTTTTCCATCAGAACATCAAGCTCGCTTTTGCAAAGCAACCTCGTTACTTCTGATTTTATGTCTATTTCAAACGAAGTATCTTTCATTTCCTCTTCACTGTCATTCTCGGCTTTTACAATATAATTTTTATTGTTGATTCTCAGTATCATCACATTATCGGAAATGAATTTGTGCTCATACTCGACTTTAGTATCGTTTATCAACGCTGTTTTGTTGTCTTTAATAACAGCTTCTATTTGTTTTTCTGTTCCGTCCGGGTTTATAAAAAAATTTTTCATCTGTATGCCTCCGTTTTTCTTTTAAGCCAGCTGTTCGCTCCGCCTGATTTAGCCGAAGATACTTTTGCGGATGTTCCCTCCTGTTTCGATTCCTTGAAGAGAATTGAAGCAAGTGATTTTGCAATTTCGGTATCATTATCGAGCTGTATTTTTTTCTCTTTAAGCCCAGGCAGGAAATATCTTTCAACATACTGCGTATTATAATTACCTTTAACGAATGCTTCGTTTTCAAGTAGACTCAGGAGAAAGCTAATGTTGGTCTTTACACCAACAACCTTGTAATCCCTCAGCGCCCTTTTCATTTTACGTATTGCCGTTTCGCGGTTTGCTCCGTAAGAAATCAGCTTCGATATCATTGAGTCATAATAAATCGAAATTTCATTCCCCTGCTCAATTCCCGTATCTTCTCTCATTCCGTTTCCGAGAACCCTGAACATATAGTTCAGTTTTCCGGTTGAAGGTAGAAAATTGTTATCAGGGTCTTCCGCACAGATTCTGCATTCAATTGAAGCGCCTTTGAACCTGACGTCTTCCTGAGTCATTGCAAGCTTTTCGCCTGATGCTATTTTTATCTGTTCGGCCACAAGGTCCAGACCTGTTCTCATTTCGGTGATGGGATGCTCTACCTGAAGACGCGTATTGACTTCCAGGAAATAAAAATTTTTATTGTTATCCACCATGAATTCAACAGTTCCTGCATTTGTATAGCCCGATGCAAGAGCAATCCTTTTCGCACACTCACCCATTTCGTGCCTGAGCGTTTCATCCATAATTACCGAAGGAGTTTCCTCTATAATTTTCTGATGGCGTCTCTGCATAGAGCACTCTCTTTCCCCGAGATGAACTGCATTTCCGTGCTCATCCACTAAAATCTGGAATTCGATGTGTCTCGGAGAATCAACGTATTTTTCTATGAATACACTGTCGTCTCCGAATGATGACCTTGCTTCATTCTGAGCCATGCGAAGGGAGCTTTCAAGTTCTGCTTCGGACTTAACAACTCTCATTCCTTTTCCGCCGCCGCCTGCCGATGCTTTAATCATAACGGGAAATCCGATGCTGTCTGCAATCTTTTTTGCTTCTTCGATATCAGTAACTGCTTTTTCCGTACCCGAAACAACCGGCACTTTATGTTTTATTGCAAGCTGCTTTGCCTTTGTCTTACTGCCGAGATTTTCTATGGCAGTATGAGGAGGTCCTATGAATTTGATGTTTTCATCAAGGCACATTTTGGCAAACATGCCTCTTTCCGAAAGAAATCCGTAGCCGGGATGAATTGCATCAGCTCCTGATTTTTTTGCAACGCCTATTATCTTATCTGCAAGGAGGTAACTCTTGGATGCAGGTGATTCGCCGATATGGTATGCTTCATCCGCAAGTTTTGTGTAAAGCGAATATCTGTCGAAATCGGAATAGACCGCAACTGTTTTGATTCCCATCTCCTTGGCAGTTGTAATTATTCTTACCGCAATTTCACCCCTGTTGGCAATCAGGATTTTTTTAATCATAAAAATTAAATAGAATAATTAAATATTATGAATTAGGAATTTCTTTGGATTTTCTTGTCTTGTAAACCCCTATGCCTCCTGCAAATATTATAAAAATAAGCAGAAGATTTGCTCCTATACTTATGCTTTTTCCCGTGAAATAGGTATCGGGGTGGAATTTAAACTCAACTTTATGTTTTCCTGCGGGCACGACAATCGAGCGAAGCAGGTAATCGGTTTTATAGAACTCGGTCTCATTGCCGTCTATGTATGCTTTCCACCCTGCGGGATAGTAAATTTCATTCAGCACCAGCAGGTTGTTTCCCGATGCATTTACCTCATATTCTATATTATGGATATCGAACCTGGTAATTTTTGCAAAGGCAGTTGAATCTGCTTTGTCAATTTTTCGGTCTATCTCCTTTTCCAGGAAAGCAACCTGGTACGGATTAAATTTTCCTTCTCTTATATTTTGCAATATATTTAATCCTGTTTCTACTTTATATTCATTTGCAAAAAATGCTCTGGGCATTGCAAGCTTGTTGATATATACTATGCTTTTACCTTTATATGCCTCAACATAAGAAAGCGTATCCTTTATGGGAGAGTCAGATATTACATATTTCACGTTTGCAAGTCCGAGCAGGAAAGGATTATCACCGCCTGCAACGTCTACTGCATCCTGGTATATTCTGAGCTTTGCTCCCTGGTATCCGTTAAAGCTGTGGAACCTGTAATAGGCAAGATTGTTTGTGGTTTCAAGTTGTCCCCTGCTGAATTCGGCAACTCGGTACCGGAAAGTTTCCGGCTCTTTGTTTAAAATCCATTTCGAATAATCCGTTTCGGCAACAAAACTGTCCTTCTGTGATTTTTCGTCCCAGTGCATTGTCTTTCCGCTGATGTTAAGAATGTCGAACAATGCAATAACAATAGCACCCACCATAAAGACCTGAACAGAAATTTTCTTTATTGCAAGCAGGTACATTAATGCAATAACAGCCAGAAGCAGGAATGAATGAAGCATCAAATCGCTGATAACATTTTTATACGCATATGTTGAAATCTGTTTAATGTATTGTGTAATCTGCTGTGCATTTGCTCCCTGTGCTTTTAATTTATCTACGAGAGGACTGTTTGTGATGGAATTCGTATATGAATTTTCAAAACCAAATATTGCCATTAGCAGCAGTAAAAACGCAAGAGAGCCGAGTATGAGACTCATTTTCTTCAACCGCTCTTTTCCTGCTTCATCCTTTATAATTTCCGCAATAGACTTCAGTCCGAATCCGGCCAATACAACAAATGCAAGGTCTATATAATAGTGAATCATAACAGGTGCCCTGAAACTGCTGAAAAACGGCATATGGTTATAAAAAATGTCATAAATCATTGGCATAGTTCGTCCGAAAGATAACAGCATAAAGAATACAATTATAACAGTAAGTGCCTGTACGAAGTTGTTTTTACGGAAGTTAAGAAAGACCCCTACAATGGCAAGTAAAAATGTTATTACACCGAAATAGACAGGGGAATCAGTAAAAGGCATCTGTCCCCAATATAAGTTTGTTCTCTGTCCGTTCACTTCAACACTTCCGAATCCGTAGTAATGGGGCACAACAAATGTCATCATTTCACCCGGACTGAACGACCAGTTTGTAGCATAATCATAACTCAGCGGCTTATCATCTTTTTTCTGGGGATCGGATTTTGATACAATGCTTGATTCACCTCTCATTGAATACTTATTATACTCCTTAACGGATAAAATTATATCCGCATCCATCGACACGGCAAAAACCACAGCAACGATTAAAAGAACAAACGCCCTGATAATTTTTTTTATCTCGATTTTTTTTATAAGACTGAATACTACCCGGTATAGTATATATATGCCTATCATCATATAAGAATAAAAAAGCATCTGAATATGATGGAAATGGAGCTGGAGGAAAACAAGCATTGCCAATAATCCAAAATTCAGTATCATTTTGTACCTGTTTTCATCTTCAGAATCAATCAGTTTATCAAGGAATAACATTATCAAAGGGAAGAATGAGAATGTCATCATCTTTGTATGATGTCCGACTATGATCAACTGTATGATTCCGGTTGCAAAAACACCCGTTAATGCCATATAAAGAGCAATAAGGTTGTTTTTGAACTTATACCTGGCATAAAAGAACAGCGATATCGCAAAAAGGAAATAATAAGGCAGTGTGAGTGCAAAAAGGTTATTTCCCGCAAAAGCCGCAAATGCAGAATCCCAGATAAAAGAAAATATATTATGAACCGCTGGAATTGCTGCCGTCAGGGAAGCAAGAGAAGGCATTCCCATGAAAATATACGGTAACCATAGAGGATAAATTCCCTGCGTTTTTGCATCATCCAGAAACGGCTTAAAGCTAAGCGGAGAAAGGTTATCCGCCGATGCAAATATCTTACCTTCGAAGACTCCCTTCGAGAAAAAAAGCAGTATTGCCAGAGCAATTATTCCGACGAATATATACCTGATTTTAGGCGTATCGGCTGATAATGCTTCGAAATTTATTCCCTGGTTCTGGGGTTGTGTTTTTTTTAACTGTGATTTAATTTGCGTATTTTTTGATTTAGCCATTTAAATATGTTAAAATTATAAAAAGTCTAATCCGGATTATTAAAATAATATAAATAATATACGTAAAAAAACTAAAAAAACAGTCGCAAATATTTTTTTTGGCACGGTATTTTGACGTTCATCATAAAAAAAAATTTTCGGAAAAATATTTTTAAAAAATCAAGTAAAAAATTTAAAAAAATATTTAAAATAAATTTGATTTTAAAAATTATAAATTGTAATTTTACCTAGTTCATTTCTAAAACATTTTTTCGGAATTTTTTAACTCAAATAAACTGTTTAAGAACCAAATAACATTTTATGCATAATGAAGATTGATAAAGTTTTTACACAAGAGATACAGGAAAGTTTAGGCAAGATTGAATACGAAAAAAGATCGTCAGTAATCAAGAATCCCGATGGTTCTACTGTATTTGAGATGAATGATGTTATTGTTCCCAAACACTGGTCACAGGTTGCTACCGATATCATCGCACAAAAGTATTTCAGAAAAGCAGGCATACCAAAATATTTAAAGAAAGTTAAAGAAGAAGGCATACCCGACTGGCTATGCAAATCGGAATACGACGAAAGCAAATCCGGGAATCCACTTGATGAGAAAAATTTCACCTGTGAAAACGACTCCCGACAGGTTTTTCACCGTCTTGCAGGATGCTGGACTTATTGGGGATGGAAATATAAATATTTCAACACCGAAGATGATGCTTTTGCCTTCTACAACGAGCTTTATTATATGCTGGCTATGCAGTATGCAGCACCCAACTCACCTCAGTGGTTTAACACGGGTTTAAATTGGGCTTATGGCATTACCGGACCGTCCCAGGGACACTTTTATGTGGACCCTGATACGGGAGAACTGAAAGCTTCCGAAGATGCTTATTCACACTGCCAGCCGCATGCGTGCTTCATTCAGGCAGTAAGCGATGACCTTGTGAACGAAGGCGGAATTATGGACCTGTGGGTACGTGAAGCAAGATTATTCAAATACGGCTCCGGTACCGGCTCGAACTTCTCTAATATAAGAGGCGCCGGAGAAACTTTGAGCGGCGGCGGAAAATCTTCAGGTCTTATGTCATTCCTGAGGATAGGTGACAGAAGTGCCGGTGCGATTAAATCCGGAGGGACTACAAGGCGTGCCGCTAAAATGGTAACACTTGACCTCGACCATCCGGATATCGAAGAATATATTAACTGGAAAGTAATTGAAGAAGAAAAAGTTGCGGCGCTTGTATCAGGCTCGAAACTTCTCAATCTTCATCTTAATAAAATTTTAAAAGCATGTTTCGTCGGACATCCCGAAGACGATAACACAGATAAGAAAAAAAACAAGCAGCTTGCTCTGGCAATCTCGGAAGCAAGAAAAGTTTTCATTCCTGAAAATTATATTGAAAGAGTAATTCAGCTTGCAAAGCTCGGCTATAAAGAACTTTACATTCCTGTTTATGACACTGACTGGAATTCCGAAGCGTATATGACCGTATCGGGACAGAATTCAAATAACAGCGTCCGGGCAACAAATGATTTTATGAAGGCGGTACAGACTGATGACAACTGGAACCTCTACTGGAGAGTTGAGCTTAAAAAAGCAAAACAGGAAAACCGCAAGCCGCGTCCTTCAAAGATTTTGAAAGCAAGAAAGCTCTGGGATGAGATTTCATATTCGGCCTGGGCTTGCGCTGACCCGGGAATACAGTTTCACACCACAATCAACGAATGGCATACCTGCCCCGAAGGCGGGGAAATAAAAGCCTCGAATCCGTGCAGCGAATATATGTTCCTTGATGACACTGCCTGCAACCTTGCATCGATGAACTTAATGAAATTCTATAATGCAGACAAAGAAGCGTTTGAAATAGAAAAATTCAGGCATGCATCCGGACTCTGGACTATTGTACTGGAAATAAGCGTGCTAATGGCTCAGTTCCCAAGTAAAAATATTGCAAGATATTCTTACGATTACAGAACTCTCGGACTCGGATATGCAAACCTCGGCGCAATGCTGATGGTAATGGGCATTCCGTATGATTCACCGGAAGCACTCGCAATTACAGGTGCTATCACTGCTATAATGCATATGAAATCTTATGCCACTTCCGCCGAAATGGCAAAAGAACTCGGAACGTTTGCAAAATACAGCGACAACAAGGAAAACATGCTGAGAGTTATCAAGAACCACAGAAAAGCAGCATACAACGTTAATAAAAAGGAATACGAAGGTCTATCAATTTATCCGATGGGCATAAGCAAGAAATACTGTCCGGACGACCTGCTGGAAGCAGCAAGGGAAGATTCCGATACAGCACTCGAACTGGGAGAAAAATACGGATTCCGTAATGCGCAGGTTACCGTAATCGCCCCGACAGGCACTATCGGACTGCTGATGGACTGCGATACCACAGGTGTCGAACCTGATTTTGCGCTGGTTAAATTTAAAAAACTTGCAGGCGGCGGATACTTCAAGATTATTAATGAATCTGTACCGTTCGCACTTATGAAACTCGGATACACAGACAGCGAAATCGAGGATATTATTAGATATACAAAGGGCAACGGCTCATTAATCAACTGCCCTCAAATCAATCCGCAGAGCCTTACCGAGAAAGGGTTTACGAAGGAAATTATCAAATCGATAGAAAAGAATCTTCCTTCTGTTTTTGATATCAACTTTGCATTCAATAAATACGAACTCGATCCTGCTTTCTGCAAAAACGTTCTTGGGTTCACTGATGTTCAGCTTGATGATTTTAACTTCAGCATTCTTAAAGGCCTTGGATTCACAAAAGAACAGATTGATGAAGCAAACGATTATATTTGCGGCACGATGACTATTGAGGGCGCACCACACCTGAAAAAAGAACATTATCCGATTTTCGACTGCGCAAACAAGTGCGGTAAAAAAGGCACGAGGTATATAGCTTCGGATGCGCATATAAAAATTATGGCAGCCGCACAGCCGTTTATTTCCGGCTCGATTTCTAAGACAATAAATCTGCCCAATACTGCAACCATAGAAGATATCAAGAATTCCTATATGACCTCCTGGTCGCTCTGCCTGAAATCGAATGCACTTTACAGGGACGGCTCGAAGCTTTCACAGCCCCTTAACACGGTTACCGATATAGAAGACATTGAAATTGATATTAAAGAAAACGAGGAAATAATATCGGCTTCCAGTGATATTGTTAAAGTCGCCGAAAGAATCATCCACAGGTACATTGCAAAGAGAAGGAAACTTCCATACAGAAGGAAAGGATACACCCAGAAGGCAAAAATCGGAAATCATTCGGTATATTTAAGAACAGGTGAATATGAAAACGGACAGCTCGGTGAAATATTCGTCGATATGCACAGGGAAGGCGCCGCATTTAGAAGCCTTATGAACTGTTTTGCAATTGCTGTATCGCTCGGCCTGCAGCACGGAGTGCCGCTCGAAGAGTTCACAGATGCATTTATCTATACAAGATTCGAACCGAATGGAATCGTGGTCGGTAATCCGAATATTAAGATGACTACATCTATCATAGATTATATCTTCCGCGAGCTCGCAGTAACTTATCTCGGCAGGTATGACCTGGCTCACATTCCCGAAGAAAATATCAGAATCAGCCCTGTCGATTCGCTTGCTAAAACGGATGAGGAAATAGAGTTTGACGAAGAGGAAATCTTCAGCGAAAGGATAATAGAGGAGAAAGTTCCGAAAGACAAAAAACCTCTTACACCTGCAGTAAAGGAATCCAAACCCGCTCAGCAACTTTCGTTTAAAATAAATACCGTGCCTAAGGAAAAAGAAATGAATTCCGAAAAAGCGGTTATCCAGGAAGCAATCCTTAAAGGATATACGGGAGATATGTGCCAGGAATGCGGACAGGCAACAATGGTCAGAAACGGCACCTGCCTGAAATGCATGACCTGCGGCTCCACCAGCGGCTGCTCATAATTCCTAAAAATAAATTTTTTTATAAAAAAATCCGGTGAGCAATCCTCATCGGATTTTTTTTGTGCTGTTTTTTAAAACATTTCACGAAGGTTCACGAAGTACACACGAAGGACAAAAATCATAAAACAAATCTCTTTATTCCTTCTTTCAGATGCTTAACGTTAAAGTTAATTAAAAAACCTGTTTTTGTTTCTGAAAATTTCATATAAGTCAGTATTTGAGCAACATGCACAGGAATAATTGCATCAACGGTTTTCAGTTCGATTAAAATTGAATTTTCTACAAGTATATCTATTCTGTAGCCAAATTCAAGTTTGATATTTTTATATACCACAGGTAGGGGTTTCTGTCTTTCCACTTTCAAATTTCTTTTTGTTAACTCAAATACAAGACATTCTTCATAAGCAGATTCAAGAAGCCCGGGTCCCAATAACGTATGGACTTCATAAGCACAGTCTAAAATTGTTTTGGATAAAGGCTCAAACTCCATTTTACCCTCCAATACTTTATAAAAAATAATGTTTCTTCGTTCTTACTTCGTGAACGCTCTTCCTTTGTGATACTTCGTAAACGCTCTTCCTTTGTGTTACTTCGTGAACGCTCTTCCTTCGTGTTACTTCGTGAATGCTCTTCCTTCGTGCTACTTCATGAACGCTCTTCCTTCGTGTTACTTCGTGAACGCTCTTCCTTTGTGTTACTTCGTGAACGCTCTTCCTTCGTGCTACTTCGTGAATGCTCTTCCTTCGTGTTACTTCGTGAACGCTCTTCCTTTGTGTTACTTCGTGAACGCTCTTCCTTCGTGTTACTTCGTGAACGCTCTTCCTTCGTGCTACTTCGTGAATGCTCTTCCTTCGTGCTACTTCGTGAACGCTCTTCCTTTGTGTTACTTCGTGAACGCTCTTCCTTCGTGCTACTTCGTGAATGCTCTTCCTTCGTGCTACTTCGTGAAATAGCTCTAAAAAATCTATTTGATAATTACCATCTTCTTCGCATCCGAAAATCCGTCAGAAGTCAGCTTATAGAAATAAACCCCGGACGGCATATTTTCCGCATTGAATTTTGTCTCGTAATATCCTGTCTTTAATTCCTGCTCAACCAGAGTCTGCATTTCTTTTCCAAGCCCATCAAAAACTTTCAGCGTAACATATCCGGAGCGTGGAATCTGGAATTTTATATTTGTAACCGGATTGAAGGGATTCGGATAATTCTGATAGAGTGCATATTTCCCGGGTATTTCATTTCCTTCTTTCTTAATATCCGCAATAATAGTATGAAATGAAATTCCACCGTTAGACCTTACTGCCCATATTCCCCTGCCGGGTCTTGCCTGGCTTATTGCATTGAAATTACCCACAGGTGCAGTATATTGCGCTGTCCACGATGTACCATTTGTACTGCCGTAAATCATTGTACTTGTTCTCACATACCACGCAGGCCATGTGAAATTATCAACAGGAAGATTTGTAAAAGTTATTCCCACGACATTTCCCGTACCGAGCATAGGAACGGCAGACCAGTTACTGCCAAGATTGGAAGTCTGAAGCATTGCTACCGAGCCTGCCATCAGTCCCGTCTGCCCTGTCGCCCAGTCAAAGCAGAGAGAATAGCCGTTCACTTCGCCTGTTGTCTTGTATCTTGTCCAGCTTGTTCCGAAATTGCTTGAATAAATTACGACTGTATCATTTGTGCCAATCCATATTTTCGGGTAAACAACGCTCATTGCATTGTTCCACCCGGCTTCGGCAGGATGTACTATTGGCAAATACAGTCCCGAACTGTCCCAGTTAGCCCCGCCGTTTGCCGTTTTCCATAATGACCACCTGCCGCCGACCGGGTCCCCCGCCATAAACCCGGTTGTGGAATTAACCATGCTGACTGCATCGTAAAATCCGGTTTCAGATAGAACCAGCGACCAGTTTGCACCGCCGTTTGTCGTGCGGTACATATATGTTGTTGAACTGCTGTACCCGACTACCAGCGCCAGATTAGCATCCACAGCTGAAATACAGATTAATGTATTTGAAGTCGGAATGCCCGAACTCACGTTAATCCAGTTTGTCCCTGTATTTGTTGTTTTTAGTACAACACCGCTTGCTCCGCATATCCATGCTACGTTTGAGGAAGGAGTTGAGCATACCGAACGAAGAGCGGTTGTAACTCCGGATGTTTGTTCAGTCCACTGTGTATAAGAATTTGTGAAAATCAGTAAGGCGAGAATAAAGAAAAATGACTTTTTCATTTTGCTTCTCCTTTATAGTTGATAAAAATTTATCAGATATTGAATTACAATTAAAGATAATAAATATTTTTTGCTAAAAGAATAGTAATATTTTTTTTAAAATTTTAATTAAAGTGAGGTTTTTAATCGATTTGGCTGTTTTTATATTATTCCTGAATTCTAATCACGGAAAATATCATTACGCAGCAAGCATTCAGAATTTATAATTCAGAATTTTATACCGCTTTCACCGTCACAACCGTAATATCATCATACTGGTTTGTGTCAGATGAAAAGCATTTAACCGCATCCATTATTTCGTTTACGATTATTTTCGAATTCATCATCGATTTGCTTTTGATAATACTGAGCAGCTTTTCTTCTCCGAACTGCTCACCTGCCCTGTTGAGCGCTTCTATTACCCCGTCTGAAACGAAGAGAAAAATATCCCCTTCGGAATAATCTATCCTTACTTCCTCTATTGAATAATCGAAAATATTTCTTTCGCTCAGTCCCAGGCCCATTCCGCTTGGCTGGATTTTCCTGATTTCATTTATATTGTGATTATAATAATAAAGCGGCAAATGACCCGCCCTTGCAAAAGATAATGATTTATTCTTTGTGTCGAAACTCGCACCTACCGCCGTTATATATGATTTTGAATCTATGTGCCTGTAAAGAAGATGGTTTGCCCTTGTCATCAGCTTTACCGGTGATAAATTAAATTCGTGAAGTGTCTGGAAAATCCCCTGAACCTTTGACATGTATAGCGCAGCAGATGTTCCTTTGCCGCTGACATCGCCCATAACAATTGTCAGACCGTCTGCAGTGCCGTTAAGGAAATCGTAAAAGTCACCGCCGACTTCCAGCGCGGGAATTGATGTAGCGTGTATATCGAGCCCTGGTACAATCGGAACCTGCTGAGGAAGTGATGCTACCTGTATGTTGTGCGCAATCTCAAGCTCACGCTTGATTCGCTCGCGCTTGGTAAGCTCTTCATACAAGAATGCATTCTCTACCGCTATTGATGTGCTCGTTACTATCGCAGAGAGAAACTCGAAATCCTCTCCTTTCAGCGGAGTCTCCGAAAGCTTCTCGCCAATAAAAAGCGCACCCAGCAATCTTTCGTTTACCTTAATCGGAACGACATTCTGGAATTTATTGCTTTCGAGATATTCCTTAATTTCCGAGGGCAGATAGTTAATGGAAAATGTACCCTTGAATCCCTTAACTGCCTCGAAACTCTTCTGCTCAAAATCAAAACTGAACAGTTTCGATTCCGTATTGTCGAAGCAGTAGCATTTTCCGTCCCATATTTTTCTTCCGTCTCCCGAAAATACTATTCCGGCATTTTTTACCCTTACAAGAGAAGATATTTTTTCCACAACAACATTTGCAAGGCTTTCTATCGAAAACTTTTTCTGAAAAAGTCTTACAAGCTCATCCTGAGCAAACTTGTAATCGAATTTCTGCATATAAAACTTTTTATCGAAGAAATTCTGGCCGCTCTTGCCGACTTTATATAAAATAAATCCTGATACAAATGCGATAATGATAAAAAGTATTTTGTTATAGAAAAGATTTGTGACGATATCCAGCGGTACCCCGATTAGCTCAATGCTGCCTGCAGTAATTCTGAAATTCGGAAAACTTAAATTAAGCATTGAATACTTCCACAGAAGTAATGCAAACGTTCCTATCAGAAGGATTTTCCAGAAAACAGACAGGGCAACATACTGGATATTTCTCCTTAGCTTGTAATCTATATCCAGAAGTCTGTATCTCCAGGTAAAGTATAAATAAGAAAACGGAATCAGAAAAAGAAGAAGAAAATTATATTCCGTCCACATTGGAAGTTTTTTCCCTCCAAAGATAGTCCAGACCGGAACTATGAAAACCGATACAAACACAACCAGCCAAATTACATACAGTTTTCTTGAAACCTTGCTCTTTTTGAACGCCTGTTTTTTCCTTATGTAAAACAGTCTTAAGCCTGTATAATAAATGCAGCTTCCCATCAGAAGGAAAAGAATTATTCCGCTGTCGGTCTTCTGAATATCGAAGAAATACATATACGAAAAAAGCAAAAATGTAAGTATCGCTATGGAATAAATAATTCTCAGATGCCATTTGTTATTCAGAACAGCTTCCCTCTTCTCCGGGAAATAAAGCAGGCTGTGAAACAGCACCGGCAGGAAAAATATCACTGCAAGATTTGTTATGTAAATTTTTATAAAATTATATGTGTCGAAATCCGCTCCGCCAATATTCAGGCTCAAGGATATTTCAAGACCGATTAATAAAAATGCAATGGAGGTAAGCCTCGCAGCAATGAACTTCGGCCTCTTAAATCCGAAATAAATGCCCATCACTATATAACTGAATCCGCAAAGGAAAACCAGAAGCGTGGTAATGGAAATTCCGAAAGTTGACATCACCACATTTATTGCCATCAACTGACCGTTTCTCAATACTGTGTATGGTATCGGTTCTTCTTTCGACATGCTTCTGAAATACCTGTAGAAATCTACATCGAAACCGTCCGCTTCGGGATACTTGTGCATTAGAACTTCGCGGTCCTTGATTTTCAAAACAACATCTCCCGTCTTCAATCCCGCCCTTGCCGTTGCACCTTCAGGATAAATATATCCGATAAATGAACCGTTTGTCAAAAACCTGACTGCATCAGTAGGAATTTCCTTACTGCTTATGCTGATTGAATCCGACATCGTTTTGAAAAATGCATTGCCCATATTCTCTTCAAACTTCAATGCATTTTTTATGTTAAAAATCCTGAAAGAAATGACAGGCGTACTTTTCAGGCTTTCCAGGAATTTATTGAACTCTGAAAAATCCTGTACCTTTTTTCCGTCAATGCTTAAAATGAAACTGCCTGCCTTGACAGTATCGGTTTCTCCGCCCGGAGTTTTATATGCGAAACTGTTCTTTACGTATAACTTAGAAGGAAGCTGCATATAAGTAGTGCCGCTGAATACAGTAGAAGAGTATTTTACAAAATTATAAATGACAGCCGCTGTCATCAGCACAGCCACTAAAATTACCAGTGATTTGAATTTCCCGGGATTTCTGTCCCAGAATTTTTCGCCGTCCATAATATTTTTCTTTTATGCTGAACTTAAATTATTAATTAATTCCTGTGCACCGGAGCCGTTAGTTAGCATTATCACCTGCTTTTATCTACGAGTGTTTTTCTTAAGGGTTTCCAAAATTCTATTCGGTTTGATACTATTATATATTTTTAGTAAATTAATTGTAAATTTTTACAAAATCAGTGAATTTATTTTTAATTACAGATAAATTATGGGTTTAGAAAACGACACAAATACTCAAAAAGCCCCATTTTTCACGAAAATTCCACCGCAGATATCTTTTCTGGTACTTGTTTTTATTTCGGGAATGCTGCTTACGGGTATATTCAGGGTTATTCTGCTCCTGATGAATACTGACCAGACTCAAAGCGTGCCATTCGGCACTCTGGTCTTTGCAGTGATAAACAGGGGCGGACTTTTCGATGCGGCAGTGAACTCATATATTTTACTGCTTCCTTTTGCTTTTATATTCCTTGGATATTTCATCAGACCTGCAAGAAAAATTTTTAATTACACGGCAATATTTTTACTTTTTATATTTTACATTTTTGCAATCGCAATTCATTCGACCGATATTCCGTTTTTCTCCTATTTTAATTCACGGCTTACAAACAGCATACTGAACTGGACGGAAGATATCGGGCTTATGATTAAATCAAGATTTTCCACCGTAACTTATTATCCGTATATCGGACTTTTTCTTGTGCTGTCGGCGGCATTCTGCTTCTGGATTAAAATTATCGCTAATAAAACAATCCTTTCGAACCACTGCAGGGAAAGCAGGGTTTACACAAAGATTATTTATTTCATTGTTTTCGGATTCCTGATTTTCAACGGGATCAGGGGAAACCTGAACTACAAGGTCTTTCCGCTTCGCACAGCAGATTCATTTTTCTCACAGTATTCATTCCCGAATCAGCTCGGACTGAATCCCCTGTTCACATTTTTCGAAAGCTACAAAGAAAAAAATCCGAAAATAATGAGCGATAAAGACGCAGTGCAAAATGCGCAGAGATTTCTGAACGTAAAGCAAAAATACGATTCACCCATAGCAAGGGATGTGACATTTGATACAGCATCAGCAAAGCCGAATGTAGTAATATTCCTGGTGGAGAGCCTTAGCACTCACCAGCTTAAACGCTACGGAAACAAAAAGAACTTTATGCCTTTCATCGACAGTCTGACACGGGTTGCCGCCGTCTTCGATAATGTTTATACTGCGGGAATGCATACATACAGCGGAGTATTTTCGACACTGTTCTCCATTCCGTCAATTTTAAATTCAAAACCTTTTTCCTCAACTGAAGTCAACGGTCAAAAACTCAGCGGTGTTTCAAACACACTGCATAGAAACGGATACAGGACAATTTTCTTCTGCTCGGGAGATAAAAAGTTTGACAATATGAACAGCTTCCTATCCGCAAACGACTTCGACAGGATTTACAGCCAGGACGACTATCCAAAAGATGCGGAAATTACTGAGTGGGGCGTCCACGATAATACAATGTACCGGTATGCTGTGCCGGTTTTAAGCGAAGAGTCAGCGAAGAAACAACCTTTCCTTGCCGTGATACTCACAATATCCTCTCACGAATCGCTTTCACTGCCGAAGAAAAGTGAATTCAAACCGACTATGACCGATGCTTATGAAATGCTTTTTGAATATACGGACTGGGCAATTTCGGAATTCTTTAAAAGTGCACAGAAGCAGGAATGGTTCGAAAATACGATATTCGCATTCATAGGCGACCACGGACAGAATTTCGACCCGACATACGATGTGCCGTTGTCTTATTTTCACTCACCTATGATTTTCTATGCGCCTGAGCTTATCAGCCCCGCTGAATATAAAAACCCGGGACTCCAGATAGACCTTTTTCCCACGCTTATGGGATACCTGAAAATCCCTTACGTAAACAATACGTTCGGCATTGACCTGAGAAAAGAGCAGAGGCCGTATGCATATTTTTCATCGGATGATAAGTTCGGATGCATAGGCAGCGACTATTACCTGATAATGAGAATCGGCGGAGCAGACGGGCTTTACAAATATAAATCAAAAGACCTTACAAACTACATACAGCAAAACTCTGCGCTTGCGGACAGCATGAGGATTTATACATACTCGATGATTCAGACAGCAAACCGTATGATAAAACAAAAAATGCTGGGTTTACCGCAGGGAAATGAGTAAAAAAGCGGAATTAATGAGAAACAGAAATTTTGGTAGTGAAATTTTTTGGAAATTTTAGTAATTTAATAATTCCTCAGCCCGGTGGCGGAATTTGTAGTGCGTCCCGATGTATCGGGATCATTGGAAAATAAAATTGTTCTTGAAAAGAGTATAGTCACTCGCCCGAGTGGCGGAATTGGTAGTGCGTCCCGATGTATCGGGATTGTTTGAAAAAAATTGTTCTTGAAAAGAGTATAGTCACTCGCCCGAGTGGCGGAATTGGTAGACGCGCAGGACTTAAAATCCTGTTGCCTGTAAGGGCAGTATCGGTTCGATTCCGATCTCGGGCACGAAAAAACCCTCTGATACATAGTTATCGGAGGGTTTTTTATTTTCACTCTGCCGGTTTTTTATGGAACTATTTCCCCTGTTTTCTGTTATTTATTAATTATTGTTAAATTAATAAAAATAACTATGAAAAAAATATCTCTCTTCCTGTTCCTTTTTGCAGTTTTATTCGTGTTTTCTTCAAAATCCAATGCCCAGTCATATTTCACTTACGACGGAACCAGCTTTTCCGTGCTTTTAACCTGTAATACTAATAATACACAGGTTATCAAGGTTGAATTTTCTTACAATAACCAGTGGCTGCCCTTCGATATTATAGATTATACCAATCTTGAAGATGTAGATGGCGGCGGATTTGCCTATACCGTAAAAGACGGAGCCGGCAAGAAATTCATCGTGGATTATTACCGCACACAGGATTACATAAAAGTATCCAATCTGGAAACCGGCGAAGAATGGACACTTTACCGCAGAGCCGGATAAGCGCGACCTGACTTATAATTATAAAAATCCCTGCGGAGTAAATCCGCGGGGATTTTTTATTTTCAAACCGGTTATTTATTCCGAAACCAAAATTATTATATACCGTATATAATATTAAGCCTCTTCTCGTATTATGCCGTTTAATTAAAAAAATTTTATTAATTAAAATAATACGGCTATGAAAAAGTATTTACTATTCTTAATTATCGCCCTTTTTCCTTCTGCTGTTTTTTCACAGATTATCTACAGCCACAAAATCGACTCTGTAATAAACCTGATGTCGAATCAGGCAATGGGAAAGTACGTTAGGGAATTAAGCGGCGATACTGTAATAGCAATTAATAATGCACCTTACAGGATTTATTCGCGCCACGCAAACTCCCCTGCCAACCAGATGGCAGCGCAGTATATTCTTGAAAAATTTCAGTCGTTCGGAATCCCTGCAAGGCTTCAGTATAATAACGCTCACAATGTAAATGTAATAGCAAGAAAAACAGGGTACGAAAATCCAAATCTGAAAATAATTATCGGCGCGCATTATGATAATATCAGGTCGGGACTGGGTCCGCTCGATACTATGAAAGGCTCCGATGACAACGGCTCGGGAGTCGCCGCTGTGCTTGAAGCGGCAAGGCTTCTGGCAAATTATAATTCAAAATTCACAATTGAGTTCATTGCGTTCGATGAAGAGGAAATCGGACTGCTGGGGGCTTATGGATATGCTGATTCCTGCTACCACGATACAAGTTCCTGGGTGTTAGGAGTCTTTAATATGGATATGATTGCCTGGGACGGCAATAATGACGGGCTTATCAGAATAATGACTTCTCAGGGATGCGATTTTCTTGCAGATATGCTTATCAGGTCCTACCAGCTTTATAATATTAACCTCACTCCTATAAAAGCTTTCAATGCTGCGGGCTCAGACCATTTAGCATTCTGGAGCTACGGAATAGGAGCGATAACTTCTATCGAGCCGGTCGGTGATTTCAATCCGTATTACCATTCTCTCGGAGATATTTTCGGCGTTTTTAATATGAATTTTTTCAGAAACAATGCCCGTGCTAACCTTGCTGCCGTCTTGTCGCTTGCGAACGAGCTGATTTATTCAATTAACCACCAGCCCCTTGCCTCGACTTCGCTTACAACCGAAAGAATAGCTGATGCCGGTATTGTTTTCGGCGTCCCTGTTGCTTCAGGTGCAAATGCTCCCAGACTTTATTATAAAGTAGGCAGCGGACCATACCAGTTTGTAAATGCTTTTGAAATAACAGGGCAACTTTACAGGTTTAAAATTCCGGGACAACCGGCCGGCTCTCAGATTTCCTATTATATCGCCGCACAGGATTCTTCCGGTGCTTATTATGTATCCTATCCCGCAGGTGCTTCAGGGGTGAATCCTCCGGGAATAGTTCCGCCTCCCCAGGTTCTTACATATTATGTTTATTCAAACGCATCTTTCAGTTCAAACCATCAGAAACCTGTTTTGGATAACCAGTACACTTACGATACAATTTATATACCCAATGCTGGAAATGTACAGGATGTAAAAGTGAACCTGAACATAAACCATTCAAACGACGGTGACATTCTGATTTCACTTATAAAAGGAGGAGTAATCGTTAACCTCAGCCAGTTCAACGGAAACAACGGACAAAATTACACCAACACGACATTCCACGATACCGCAGATATGAGCATAAGCCAGGGAACTCCCCCGTTTACAGGATGGTTCAGGCCACAGCAGGCATTCACGGGTTTTAACAATGTGCAGATGCAGGGAAACTGGATACTGAGAATATTCGATATCAGGACGGGAAACACAGGCACACTGCTAAACTGGAATCTCAGCATAAAATATTCAAGCCCGATTTCAGTAAAGAAAGAAGAAAATATTATTCCCGAAAAGTATAGCCTGTATCAGAATTATCCGAATCCGTTCAATCCCGTAACAACAATAAAATATTCCCTGCCCGAAAAAACTTTTGTTACTCTGAAAATTTACGACATGCTCGGAAAAGAAATAAAAACGCTTGTCAGTGAAATGCAAACGGCAGGACTGTATTCGGCAGTCTGGGATGCATCAGCTCTGCCTTCGGGCGCATATTTCTGCAGGCTTCAGACAAACACTTTTTCCGAAGTTAAGAAAATGATGTTGATTAAATAGCAACACCCTTTCCCATAAATCCCTGCGGAGATATTCTGCGGGGATTTTTTTATTTATAGTTTACATATTTTTTTTATTCAGTAAAAAGTAAATTGCATTATCATTCTCAAATAAAACTCAAATATATGCAGACTGACAAATCTAAAGAACTTCTCGCAAAAGTGGTTTTAATAAATAATAAACTGAATTTCTCGGGCACAGCCGACAGTAATCCGCCTGTATCCATTGATTATACTCCCCCTCTCGGCGATAATCTCGGCTATACTTCATTGGAGCTGTTTCTCCTGAGCCTGTCTTCCTGCGTTGGAAGTGCCGTGCTTTCGATACTTAGAAAAATGAAAAAGGAAATAAAGGGATTCGAAATAGAATCTAAAGGAATCCGGAAACAGGAACACCCGACAGGATTAAAAACCGTTTATCTGAATATAAATATAAACTCCTCCGATGTAAAAGATGAAGATATGGAAAAAGTAATTCAGCTTTCCGAAAGCATCTGCCCTGTGTGGTCTATGGTAAAAGGAAATGTGGAAGTGGTAAATAATGTGAATATTGTTTAAAAATTATTTAGGGGAATAAGTAATATTAATTAATAGCTTAATTTTAAAAGAAATTGAGCTATTGTCTTATTTTTTCTTACCATTTATTTAAATCATTTTTTAATATATTTGTATAATAGTTTTATAAATTAAAATTTAGCACAATTTTGAAAAAGAACATTTTATTATTTTCATTTTTTATAGCGTTTTCATTTCTTCTTCCGTTAGGAAATATATTTCCGCAGGAGCCCGAAGAAAACGAAACAAGCGAAAGCATTTTAGCTCGCCAGGAATTTTTCCTGATGAGAAGAGCAGGCGGACCGGGAATGGTGATTCCACCTGATGCATATTCTAATGCCCTGATTCAAAAAAGCCAGATGCCTGACGATAGGTACATTCAGGGAAGCTTAACAAGAGCAACTAACTGGGTTAGCATAAATCCCACGGGTTTATTTTATAATGTTACCGGAAATAATTATATTTCGGGAAGAACAAATTCAATTGCATTCCATCCCACTGATCCGAATATAATGTATATTGCCGCGGCTCAGGGCGGTGTATGGAAAACTATAGACGGAGGAGTTACCTGGACAGAGCTTACCTTCAACCTCGCCACCCTTGCATGCGGTGATGTGGTGGTTGACCAGATGAATCCGAATGTAGTTTACCTCGGTACAGGCGAATTGAATTACTCTCTGGATAGCCAATACGGAAACGGTATATATAAATCAACCAATGCAGGCGCTACCTGGGTGCAGGTTGCAACTTCAAGCCAGGTTGGTAATAGGTGCTCGATGATGGCTATTGACCCGACAAATTCAAATATAGTTTTTGCGGCTACAAACACCGCAGTATTTAAATCAACCAATGCAGGAGTTAACTGGACAAATACAGGAAGCGGAAATAATGTAAACTGCATTATTCTTCATCCGACAACTCCCCAAATAATTTACATTGCAGCCGGCGGTACAAGCGCGGGAGTTATAAAAAAATCAACTGACGGAGGAACTTCCTGGACTACACTTACGGGCGGACTTTCCGGCTCGTTTGGCAGAATCCACCTAGCTATGGCAAAAAGCAATCCGAATGTTCTCTACGCAAGCATTGCAAATTCAAGCGGAGCTTTAATAGGACTTTACAGAACCACTAATGCTGGAGCAAACTGGACTGTGCAGGCTTCAACTCCAAACTACCTTAGCTCTCAGGGATGGTATGACAATTCCGTTACGGTAAAACCAACAAACGAAAATTATGTTCTCGTCGGCGGTATAGATGTTTATGCCTCATCTACAGGCGGAACAAGCTTAACACAAAAATCCTGGTGGTCAACTTCTAACGCATCACTTATGTGCCACGCCGATATACACCGTCTCGAATACAGAGGCAGTATTCTTTATTGCTGTTCGGACGGCGGAGTTTATAAATCTACAAATGACGGAACAAATTGGACGGATTTGAATAGAACAATTTCGACTCTACAATTTCAAAGCGCTGATTATGACCCCACAAACCTGTTGAATTTCCACGGAGGTACACAGGATAATAATAAAGAATATACTAATAACGGAGGAACAAACTGGGTACAGAGAAGTACCGGCGACGGCGGATATACAGTGGTTGACCCCGTTACTCCAAACTACATTTACGGACAGTATGTAAACGGCTCTGTTCAGCGTTCGGCTAATTCAGGTACTTCATACACAAACTTTACTCCCAGCGGTTCATCGGGAGGATTATTCTACAACCCTTATGAAATGGCTCCCGGCGACCATAATACAATTGTATTCGGAAGAGCTGATGTTTGGAAAACCACAAACGCTCAAACTGCAACAACTTCATCGGGCTGGACACAAATTGCAACTACTACTATCATAGGCGGAAGCGTATCTGCAATAGGAATAAGCTCTACCGATATTAATAAAATTTACATCGGAACATCTAACGGAAAAATCCACGTTACCACGAACAACGGCGCAAACTGGCAGACTCAAACCGGATTTTCCTATGTAAGCGATTTTGCGGTTGATAACACAAATGATGCCGTCTGCTATGCCACCATTACAGGCACAGGCGGAATACACGTTTGGAAAACAACTAACTACGGAACGAACTGGACAAATATTACGGGTAACCTCCCGAATATTGCGGCAAACTCAATAATTTTAAGAACTGCCGCTCCCCGTACTCTGATTGTCGGAACTGACATAGGTGTATTCAAATCCTCAAACGATGGTGCGAACTGGGTATCGATAAATAACGGATTCCCGTCTGTCCAGGTCTATGACCTGAAGTATAAGCAGTCGGTGGGATTGCTCCTCGCCGCGACTCACGGCAGAGGCTGCTGGACTTTTGACTTCAATGCTTCACTCGGCATTGACCCCTTCGGTCAGATACCAACAGACTATAAACTCGGACAAAACTATCCCAACCCGTTCAATCCCGTTACCAATATCGAATTCGATATTATAAAATACGGAAATACCGTTCTCGAAATTTTCGATATAAACGGAAAATCAATTCAGCAACTCGTAAACGGAAACCTGAATGCAGGACATTACCAGGTGAAATGGGATGCTTCCGGTTACCCGAGCGGAACATATTTCTACAGACTGGCAACCGATAACTTTACCGAAACGAAAAAAATGGTATTATTAAAATAAATTTCTAAATAATCTTAATAAAATAATTTAACTGAATTTTTCCATCCCCCTTGTAAGAAATTACAAGAGGGTTTTTTATTTCATCTTAATCCCAATAGTTCTTTCTAAATTTGTTGAAACATTTCATTGAAATATATCTGCCTTTCGCTCAGTTGCCGCAACCGGATTTTGCTCAATTGCCACGACCTTTAGGTCGTGGTAAAGGATTCCCCCATTCGGGCTTTAGCCCCTAACCAAATCCGATATAGTAGAAAATTTTGTTTCGATTATGTTCTTTCCCGAAAATAAAATATATTTAATAAATTATATTCTTTACCGGCTCTCAAAATGTAGCCCACGGCTTCAGCCGTGGGTATTGTAAAACAATACCTCTTAACCGTTTTTAACGGTTTTGTGCGTTCTGTCATCGTTAATTTTCAATCCGGTACGGATTATAACATTAAAAAATCAATGGCTGATATTCTTCCGAATTATTTACCCTTTTTCTCTGTTTCATAGTAAAAAATTAACACTACAAAAGGAGAGAACAAAATGTCAGATAAAAAAACTATTGCCGTTATCGGGGCTACAGGCGCGCAGGGAGGCGGACTTGTACGCTCAATTTTAAACGATAATAACGGAGACTTCAGAGTAAGAGCAATTACCAGAAATGTCGATTCGGATAAAGCCAGAGCTCTGGCAATGTCAGGCGCTGAGGTGGTTTCCGCTGACCTGGATAATGCCGAAAGCATTAAAGATGCTTTTAAAAACGCATACGGAGTTTTTGCAGTCACGAACTTCTGGGAGCACTTTTCACCGGAAAAAGAAATATCCCAGATAAAAAATATCGCGGAAGCCGCAAAATCTTCAGGCGTAAAACACGTAATCTTTTCCACACTCGAAGATACCAGAAACTGGGTTTCACTGGAAGACGGCAGAATGCCGACCCTGATGGGAAAATATAAAGTCCCACACTTCGACGGCAAAGGTGAAGCAGAACATTTCTTTACTGATTTGAATGTGCCCGTAACTTTTCTGCTTACGTCTTTCTACTGGGATAACTTTATTTACTTCGGAATGGAACCGAAAAAAGGCGAAGATGGCAAGTATGCGCTGAATATTCCTATGGGTAATAAAAAACTTCCGGGCATTGCAGCCGAAGATATCGGAAAATGCGCATACGGTATTTTTAAAAACGGAAACGAATATATCGGTAAAAAAGTAGGCATTGCAGGCGAACACCTCACGGGAAAAGAAATGGCAGATGCTTTTTCTAGAGTCTACGGAAAAGAATTTGTCTATAATGCCGTACCCTTTGATGTGTTCCGCGGATTCGGATTCCCGGGCGCAGAAGACCTTGGCAATATGTTCCAGTTCAAACACGACTTCGAAGACTATTTCTGTGGTATAAGAAAACTCGACGAAAGTAAATCTCTTAATCCGGACCTTCAGTCATTTGAATTCTGGCTCAAAAGCCATAAAGATAAAATTCCGATGGAATAAAAATTAAACGGTTAATACTAAATGGCTTCGGATTTTTTCCGAAGCCATTTTGCTTTCCACTCTTAAGCATTAAAAAAAATCTGCGGTCATCCGTCCAAATCAGCGTAATCTGCGTCCAATGCTCCTGTTCTTCGCTCTCTAACTTTAAAAAAAATCTGCGGTCATCCGTCCAAATCAGCGTAATCAGCGGTCAATGCTCTTCACTCTTAAACATTAAAGAAAATCTGTGCATCTGTGGCAAATGCTCTTCGCTCTTCTTCGTTCGTATATTTTGCTCTTTTTATAAAAATGCATATAAGTTAATTTACAAAAGCAAATAAAAATAAATTTTATGACCAGAAAAAATTACTTATTACGTTTTCTTCTGTTAACATTCATTCTGTTTGTTAACACTTCCTTCTCGCAGGAAACCAAATCCGACAGGTTCGACATCGGCAAGATGTGGACTTTCGAATCGGCTCCTGTAGATTACTTTGCCCAAACCTATAACTTCCGCCCGACTCAGGAATGGCTCGATAACGTACGCCTTTCCGCAATGCGATTCGGAAACGGATGCTCGTCTTCATTTATTTCCGAAGACGGACTCGTTATGACTAACCACCACTGCGGCAGGGGTTATGTTACGCAGATTTCAAAACCCGGTGAAGAACTCAGCAAGACAGGTTTTATAGCCGCTAAGCTCGAAGATGAAAGACCCGTGCCCGGACTATTCGTTGACCAGCTTATTAAAGTCATCGACGTTACAAAGGAAATTCAGGATGCTATGGAAACAGGTGGTACAGATGCAGAAAAAAGTAAGATGAAAACTGATAAGATTAAGGAAATAGAAAAAAAATATTCCGCTGAACTAAATCTGAAATGTAATGTGATAACTTTTTATAACGGCGGAATGTATTCACTTTATTGCTATAAAAGATATACCGACGTGAGACTGGTTTTCGCACCCGAAAACTATGTGGCTCATTACGGCGGAGACCCGGATAATTTCACTTACCCGAGATATGATTTCGACTGTATGTTCTTCCGCGTTTATGATAACGGCAAGCCGATGAAATCCCCGAATTACTTCAGGTGGAGCAAAAACGGCGCAAAAGTCGGAGAACCTGTTTTTGTTATTGGTAACCCGGGAAGCACCGAAAGACTGAAAACATATGCCCAGCTTGAGTTTGCCCGTGACTTTACCGTTCCCACAAGACTCGAAACTCTGGACTTTATGTGCGAGTTTCTTTCAGATTTCCTCGATAAGTATCCCGAAAGAACTCAGCGATATCAGGATGCACTCTTCGGAAACCAGAATTCACAGAAGGTTTTTGTCGGACAGAAAAAAGCACTTAATGACCCCGTGATGATGGCTAGGAAAAAAGACTTTGAAGATAATATTAAATCAAAAGTCTTTGCTGATGCAAACCTTAAAGCAAAATACGGTAACGTCTGGAGCGAAATCGAAAAAGCTCTCGACGAATACAGGAAGTTCTATACGGAACTTCAGGGGTATGAGCTCCTGAGAAACGCATCCAAATATTATCTGGGGGCATGGTTAGTTTTCAAAAATGCAAGTGAAGGAAAAGAGACTTCGGACTCCCTGATAAATTTACTTTACAAAAATTTTGACCCGGAATACAACAAAGTAATCCTCGATAAAGAAATTGAATTAATGCTGAACAAGCTCGGAAAAGATAATCAGGCAGTTGTAAAAGCATTCGGAAACAGAAGTAAAGATGAAATTGTGGATTATATTCTTGCAACTTCAAATTTCAGAAGCTTAGAAAAAGCTCTCGAATTTTCTAAATCAGGAACACAGAATATTTTATCTTCGAACGACCCGCTTATAAAATATCTCGCTGAAGCAAAACCAAAGCACGATGAACTCCTTGCAAGGTACAAGGATATTCAGGCAAGGATAGATGTCAACTCTTCAATGCTCGGAAGAGTGTTATTCGATATTTACGGGACTACCATTCCGCCTGATGCAACACTTACACTCAGAATCTCCGACGGTGAAATTAAATCGTATCCGTATAACGGAACAATTGCCCCTCCTTTCACGACTTTCTACGGAATATATGACAGGTATTATTCCCATGGCAAGAAATATCCCTGGCTGCTTCCCGAAAGATGGCTGAATCCGCCAAAGGAATTTAACCTTGCAACCGAATACAACCTTGTAACCACAAATGATATTATTGGTGGCAATTCAGGAAGTCCGCTTATTAATACTAATGCGGAAGTTGTTGGTCTCGTATTCGACGGCAACATCGAAAGCCTGCCGGGAAGATATATTTACACAACCGAGCTGAACCGCACGGTGGCAGTGGATTCCAGGGGATTGCTCGAAGCAATAAAAAATCTTTATAAAGCGTCAAGATTAAGCAATGAAATTTTAAACGGTAAGCTTGGTAATTAAATTTTGAATTTCATATATAAAAAAAAGGAAGCTTTTTTACGGCTTCCTTTTTTAATTTTAATTAATGATATGGTTGCACATATTATTTTATTAACACCATCTGCTTTACATCTGTAAAACTTCCGGCATTTATTCTGTAGAAATATGAACCACTGGACAGGCTTCCTGCATTAAACTGAAATTCGTGATTGCCCGCAGTGAATTCTTTGTTAATGATTTCCATAACTTTTCTTCCCGTTAAATCATAAAGATTGATCATTACATTTGACTTTTCGGGAACAGAAAATTTTATAGTGGTTGACGGGTTGAAAGGATTCGGATAATTCTGATGCAACTTATACCGTGTCGGAACTTCACCTGAATTACCTACACCCGTAAGGTAATATAAAATACTGTCCTGAAGCTTTATTACACTTCCGTTTGTGGAAACGGCATATCCGCAGATTACATTATTTACTTTATTGAAATCGAAATGATTCAATCCCGTAATACCTGCAGTTGGAAGTGATACCCAGGTAAGACCGTCATTAACGCTTCTTTTTATTGAACCGTTCGAGCCAAGAATATAAACAACGCTTGTACCGGGTACCCATTTGATTGTCGTTGTTCCCGTTAATCCGGTTCCAATGTTGACTGTATTCCAGGTCGTTCCGCCGTCAGTTGTTCTTGCAATATAGGGCATTGAAGAAGATGTAGAGGAAAGCCCAATCATCTTGTCGTTTTTAAATGTAAACCCACTTGTGTAATTACCGGTAAGATTAAGGTTTTTTGTTGACCAGGTAACTCCGCCGTCAGGAGACATTCTGACTCTCGGGGCACCATTTTTCAAACCGAAACCAAAGAAATTCTGGTCAATAAACATAAGGGAATTTTGCGCCGAAGAAACTCCAACCACACCGGTTGACTTCATTGTCCAGTTATTCCCGCCGTTTGTAGTGACATATATTTCATCTGCAAGTGTGCCGCCAATCAAAGGATTGCTTCTGGAGAAAATTATATTATTGAATCCTCCGTCATTTTGTCCGGTCTGCAAAACTACATTCCATTTTGAGCCGTCGGATGCAAATTTATAAAGTTTTGCATAAGAATTAATGGCACCCTCACCAACTATTGCGGAGGTGGCACTGATAGCCCAAATACAAAAAAGTTCGTTTAATGTTCCGTTTGTAGTTATTTGTGACCAGGTAACTCCGCCGTCTGATGTTCTGTATATTGCAGGTGCATTTGAACTACCACCGGCAATCCAAGCAATGTTTGCATCCACTACCGAAATACTCGGCGTTTGTCCGGGAACGGGAACCGTTCCTGCTAATATCCATTGCTGTGCATTGGCTGAATTTATAGATATCATTATCAGCATTAACAACGGGATAATATTTCTGAAAAAAGTTTTCATATAGTTTTTTTTATTGAATTACTTTTTTTATTTTACAAAAACCATCCGTTTTACATCCGTAAAGCTGCCTGCTTCAATTCTGTAGAAATATATTCCGCTTGAAAGGTCCGATGCATTAAATGGAATTTCATAAGAACCCGCGCTGACTTCGGCATTAATCAGCTCAAATACTTCCCTGCCGGTAATATCATAAATTTTAATTTTTACGGTTCCTGCCACAGGTAAATCAAATTTGATTTTTGTAACGGGATTGAAGGGGTTCGGATAATTTTCGTATAATTTGAATACCTTTGGTATTTCATTTGCGATGTTGCCTGTATTGGTAAGTGTTGCCTTGAAATTCCATACCTGTGACCACGGACCTGTCAGATTTGGATTTGAGGCATTCACTCTCCAGAAATATTTAGTTCCGTATTGTAGTTTTCCGGTTGGAATCTGATACCTTGTTAAAGTAATTCCAGCTGAATCAACTACTGATGATGCAAATAATGAATCCGAAGAAATTATAATTCTGAAAGAATTTGCAGAAGTGACGCTGTCCCAGTCGAATAATGGAGTAAGACTATTGATAAAACTATTATTCAATGGTGCGACTAAATTTGGCGCAGCTGGAGCAAGCAACGGACGGAAACTCCATCCTGCTGACCAGGTACTGGTTACGCAAGAATTAGAGGCATTTACTCGCCAGTAATATTTTACTCCGTTCTGCAATCTCCCGTTTGGAACCTGATATTTAGAAACATTAAGATTATTTGTATCTATTACCGAAGAAGAAAATGTTGAATCTGTTGAAATCCTTATCCTGAACGAATATGCATTCGGTACACTATCCCAGTCAAGCAAAGGATTCAGTACGCTGATGTATGAATTATTTAAGGGTGAAACCAGTGCAGGTGAAGAAGGCGTCGGATATGTTGTTGTAAAACTTCTTGTTCCTGACCATGGTCCCGGACCAACCTGATTTGTTGCCATTACTCTCCAGAAGTACTGTGTTCCGTAATTCAGTCTTGAAATAGGTATATTTATATTAAGATAAAGTATTCCGGCGCTGTCAAGTAGAGGCGAAGAAAACGAACTTGATGTTGCGATCTGAACCCTGTACGTGCAAACAGGCGGAAATACAACATTCCATGCAATATTTGGCGTGAGTGAAACACAGCTCGAGTTATTCGAAGGTCCGCTTAACCCCGGTGCCGTGGGAAGAAGCCACCCACCCGTTGTTGTATGGATGATAGTACCATAATCCCCGACTGCCCATCCGTTAAGCGTATCAACATAACTTATTTTATGAAGCCAGTTTCCTGTGTTGCTTACCTGCGGGTGCCAGTTTGCACCTGCGTTTGTTGTGGTTCTGATTATTCCGAGCTCCCCGATCATAGTAGCAAAATTTGTATGCGGGGAAGTAATTCCCGAAATCCAGTTTCCCGTACCGCTGGATTGTGAAGTCCAGTTTATACCTCCATTTGTGGTCCTTTGTGTATTACCGTTTTCACCAACAATCAAGCCTGTCTGGGTATTGAAAAATGTCACATCTTCAAGTGTGTTTGTTGTCCCGCTTGAAAGAGTCGCCCAGATACTGCCTCCGTTTGTTGTCTTTATTATTGTACCGTACCATCCTACTGCAAATCCGGTAGAACTGTTTGCAAACGAAATACCGAGAAGATTATTACCGGTACCTGTATTCAGACTTACCCAGTTTGTTCCCGCATTTGTTGTCTTTAAAATTGTTCCGTACCATGCGACTATAAACCCGGTAGTAGAATTAAGGAATGTAATTTGCCTTAACTGATAAAAAGTATTGCTTGTTTGAGAGCTCCAGCTACTGCCCCCGTTGTTTGTATATAAAATCGTACCAATATCACCTACTGCCCAACCTGTATTTGCATTGATAAAAAATACACCAAACAAATGATTTGTGGTTCCACTTGTTTGTGAAATCCAGTTTGCTCCGGCATTGGTAGTTCTTAATATTTTACCGTTTTGTCCAACTATAGTACCCGTAGTTGGATTGACAAACTTTACATTATTTAAATTGCTCGTTGTACCGCTTGTTTGTGTAAACCATCCGTATGGCTGAGCAATAACAATGGAAGAAAATAATAAGGAAGAAATCAGAAGAAATAAAGCTGTAATTTTTTTCATTTAGACCCCCGTTTTAGATATTTTAATAATGCTTGCAAATATTATACCTAAATAAAAAAAATATTTCGAAATATTAATATTAAATAATTCACAGTATTAACAATAACTTATTAATCAATATGTATAAAATAACTTTTTAAAATATAAGAAAATTGTTTTAATTTGCGACAGATATTCTTAAAATGAGAATCAGGGCTTTTTTAGCAAAAAAGAGTGTTTTTTGAAAAAAAATTTGTTTTTTTATAAAAAAACGGACTTTGAAAATCATATTTTATTATTTTATTAATAATTAAAATAGTTTACGTATAAAAATAAGAGTGCTTAAACTTTCCTCTTTTTATAGCGAAAATTTTTCAATAACTTGACCGAAACAACAGAAATTTGGAATGCGGATAAAAAAATTCACTTGTATAAATTGCGGAGCTCCTAAAATTAACGAATACAAATCTCCCTATGTAGTTTGTGATTACTGCGGATCATTCACAGACGTAGACTATACGCTCGGTTTGGATTTTTGGAAAGAATCTCCTGAAAAGACTCAAACTTATCAGACGAAAAAAATCGATCTGTACGGAAAAATGCAGTTTGCATTGCAGAAAAAAGATGAAAGAGTATACAGAGAACTCCAATATGAATTCTGGAATTATTATTACCGTACATTTCCCGAATACCTGCCGCCTTCTATAGACAGCGATGATAAATACAAATTGTATATGAAAATCTGTGCAGACTCAACGACAAAATATGCCTTTAATCCAAAATGGGAGGAAAAAGGAATCGGTATGAACCGGTTGCAGCAGAATCTGACTTATTTTAAAACAGACAGCGGGTCAAAAGTGAATACAAAGTGTTTTTTTGAAATGGCTGAATATTATATTGATTATACAAAGGAAGGCATAAGAGATTTTTACGAAAGCAAGGAATACGAAATAATGCACGAGTTGCTTCCGCCGGGTGTTCATTTAAAAATGAAGTTATCAATGTTTGTTCAGATCTGGCTTCCTTATCTTACTGAAGAAGATGCAGATAAATTCCTGAAGATGACGGGATTCGCACTGCAATATATGGATATAGAAAAACCAACAGGTAAAAAAAGTAACTGCACTTTCTGCAAAGCAGAACTCTTTATTCCCGAAGGGTCGTACAAAGTTTACTGCGAAAGCTGTCACAGGAAAAATGTAATAAGAACTTTTTTCACTTGTTCGAGCTGTGGAGCAGAAGGTCACGTTCCGGATAATCCGGCAAAGCCGATTGATTGTTTGTATTGCGGAACAGAAAACAGGCTCATAAAACCGCTGTTCGGATAGTTCTTTTAAAAACCGGTATTATATCTTTTTCCTTTATAAAGTTTCAAAATTCATTTAAATTAAATATCTAATATTATCTTTTTCATTTTACTCCTAATGGATAATACAAAGAATCAAAACAGAATAGCAAAAATCAACGAATGTTTCCTGAATTTCGGAACGGATACAGACGAAAACATTAATAGTCTTGTCAGGCTTTGCGGTGAAATGTTTGGAGCCACTTGTGCATTATACAATAATCTGCAGAACCATCTCCTGTGTTCACTCGGGCAATGGAATACCCCTTCTGATTATATCACTGCCAGCAATCCGGAAGGACATATATGTTATGATGTAATAAGAAACGGAAACATCAGCCCCGTCTTAATTAATGATTTAAATAAAACGAATTATCTTAAAACCGACCCGAATGTATCTTTATTTAATCTGAAATCATATCTGGGAATTGCCGTTAAAAGAAAAGGAGAGACGATAGGTTCATTATGTGTGGTATTTAAAAATAATTTCTCTCCCTCAAAAGAAGATTTGGAAATAATGACCCTGATAGGCTCTGCCATTGGAACAGAAGAGGACAGGAAGAGAACCGAAAAAGAACTGCTAGACAAAGAATCGATTTACAAAACACTTTTTGAAAATTCACCAAGCGGAATTATTTACGAAAATTCAAAAGGTGAAATTATTGACTGTAATAATGCGGTATTAAAAATTTTCGGTTACTCAAAATTTGAGTTCGTGGGAAAAAGCGTGATGGATCTGGCTCCTAGAGTTTTTAAGGATGAGGTTGAGGATAATATCAGAAAAATTCTTTCGGGAAAAGTTCTGGATCACGTTGTAACAAATATCCGAAAAGACGGCTCATATTGCTTTCTCTCCCTCAGGGAAACCAAGATACTTCTTCCTGATGGTGAGTACGGTATTCAGGTAATCATAAATGATATCACAAAAAGAAGAGAGATTGAGATTGCACTGAGACAAAGCGAAGAAAAGTACCGGTCGCTTGTTGAAAACATAAACGAAGTAATCTTTTCGGTGGACCTTGAAGGCAAGTTCTCTTATATAAGCCCTTTAATAAACCAGTTTGCCGGTTATGATGTAGAAGAGATTATCGGAACACCTTTTACCGATTACATTTATCCTGATGACATAGAAAATCTGATGGAAAGTTTTCAGAAATCCCTGACGGGAATATCGGAACCTCACGAATTCAGGGTTTTAGATAAGACAGGTAATATCAAGTTTGTCAGAACGACAAGCAAGTTGCAGTTTGATAACGATAACCCTGTAGGCTTATACGGCGTAATGATTGATATAACCCTTAAAAAACAAGCCGAAGAAGAACTAAAACGTGCAAAAGAAGAAGCCGAATCTGCCGCAAAAATCAAATCCGATTTTCTCGCAACTATCAGCCACGAAATAAGAACTCCGATGAACGGGGTTATCGGAATGACAAACCTTCTCCTTAATACAAATTTGGATTCTGAGCAAAGAGATTTTGTTGACACAATAAAAAGCAGCGGTGAAATTCTTTTATCCCTGATAAACGACATACTTGATTTTTCAAAAATTGAATCCGGAAAACTTAAACTTGAAAATCATCCCTGCAATATAAAAAAATGCGCTGAAGATTTATTAAATTCTTTCCAGATTCCCGCAAAGGAGAAGAAACTTTTTATAAAATGGGATTTCAGTAATAATATACCTGATTCAGTAATTACAGATTCAGCAAGGCTCAAACAAATTTTATCGAACCTTATAAGTAATGCGATAAAATATACGGATAAGGGGGGAATAACAATCGATGTTGAAAGCGAGAAAATGGAAAAAGATAATTTAGAGTTGAAGTTTAATGTAAAAGATACAGGCATTGGAATTCCAAAGGAATCTATACCTCAACTTTTTCAACCTTTCAGCCAGCTTGATTCTTCTTCTACAAGAAAATACGGAGGAACAGGACTGGGGCTGATTATTTGCAGGAATCTTGTTGAAATGATGAAGGGGAAAATTACCGTCAGGAGTCAGTCCGGCAAAGGTTCCGAATTTATTTTTACAATTTCCTGCAAGCAGGATAGTGAAAATCACAAGCTTGATTTTGTGAAAAAACCGATAAATTTCAATCTTGCGGATGAAATTCCGTTAAGTATTTTGCTTGTAGAGGATAACCTGATTAATCAAAAAGTTACAATCAGGCTTATGAAAAGATTTGGTTACAATATCGACCTGGCAGAAAACGGATTAAAAGCGATTGACGCAGTTAAAAAGAAGCATTACGATATAATTTTCATGGACATTCAAATGCCTGAAATGGATGGGATTGAAGCAACAGAAAAAATTCTGAAGATGTTTCCGAAAGACAAATGCCCGGTTATAATTGCAATGACTGCAGCTGTAATGAAAGGCGACAGGGAAAGGTGTCTGAATGCTGGAATGCTTGACTATATTCCGAAACCTGTTCTGCCTGAAGCAGTTCAGAATGCAATAGAAAAATGGGGAAAAAGATAGCAATATACCTGTTTTTTAAATCTAACAATTTGTAATTTTAATTAATATCCGCACAATATTTAATTTTTTTTGTATGAAAAAAAATCTTACAATCATCATTATTTTTTTATTCTGTTCCCTTAACATTTCTTTTGCACAATTTGACCTGGGAACAGTAATACAAAAAGTAGGACCTGATTATGCAGCAAAATATCTTTCGCCTTTCACAACAGGTCTGGGAACAAATCTCAATTCAGGGTTTTTAGGGGGATACAGTCCCTCTGGATACAGCAAAATCCCAATATGGCCGCACGTATACGCAGGAGTCAAATTTACCGGAGTAATGATGAAAAACAATGATAAGTTTTTCGATTATGCTTTTACTACCGACACTGTTATAGGAGGAGTCCATCAGACAATAGACTGGATTGTTGAAGACGCTCCAACGGTTTTCGGAAATTCCAAACCGGCATTAGCGAAGGGTGTAAGCCGCCAGACACATCAGGTTATTTATCAGGAAATGATAGGAGGAATTGAAGATACAAAATTTATACCGCTTGTGATTCCTCAGATTGGAGTGGGAACTATACTTGGTACCGATATTATCTTCAGAACAATTCCCGGAATAAAAGTCGGGGATTACGGAAAATTCTCTTTAGTCGGAGGAGCCATAAGGCATTGTATAGGGTCCTATGCAAAAATGCCTTTTGATATTGCCGTTCAGTTTGGTTTTCAAAACTTTTCCATAAAAGATGTAAACAATAATAAATTCGTTGACGCAAGCTCGATGTTCACGAACTTGCAGATTAATAAAAGCTTTCCTATTGTCTCTATTTACGGAGGTCTGCAATACGAAACATACAACGTAGATGTTAATTACAAATACGGCTCAACAATGTTATCGTTCAGCCAGAAAGGCGATAACCATTTCAGAGGAATAGCAGGAGCAACAGTATCATTAGGTCCGGCAAGATTCAATGCGGACATGAATTTCGGTTCAATATTTGCCTTCACTGCAGGATTTGGATTCGGGATATAAAATTATTTTCTTATTAATATAAACATTTTTTAAATATAACTTTTTTATATGAGTACACAAAATATAAAACCAAAAGACTTTACTTTCGGGCCAAGAAGAGGAAAGTATTACGACATTAATGACATCATAAAAAATTCAACTCTAATAACTGATGATGAAGTTAAGAAATTCGAAAAACTTGATTTAATTTACAGAACACTTTGCGGAATATTATACAACTTCGTACCCACAAGCGGACATCCGGGTGGCTCAATTTCATCCGGTAGATTCGTTCAGGGTGTTGTTTATAAAACTGCAGATTATGACATAAAGAATCCAATGCTTGATGCCAATGATATGGTTGTATATGCCGCAGGACACAAAGCAATGGGTCTGTATGCAATGTACGCCCTCAGAAACGAACTGATGAGAACATTCAGGGTATCGGAATTACCGGACGAAAAAAATCAGATGAGGTTCGAAGACCTGCTCGGATTCAGGAGAAACCCTACAAACCAGGCACCGTTATTTGTAAATTTTAAATCGAAAGCTCTTGACGGACATCCGACACCTGCAACACCATTTGTAAAAGTTGCTACAGGCGCAAGCGGTGTTGGTGTTCCTGCTTCGTTTGGACTTGCACTCGGAGCAATGGATTACTTCGGAGAAAACGCTCCGAAAGTTCACGTTGTAGAAGGCGAAGGCGGAATGACTCCCGGCAGAGTAGCCGAAGCATTTGCAGCAGCATCAGCCATGAGACTTCACAATATTATTATTCATATAGATTTCAACCAGGCATCAATCGACAGCAATAAAGTCTGCCGCGAGGGTGAATCAAAAGGTGATTACGTTCAATGGAATCCGATGGAATTTGCTTACTTGCACGATTTTAATGTTATTTATGTGGACGACGGAAAAGATTATAAAAAAGTGCTTGCGGCACAGACATTTGCAAAATCACTCGATAATAAAATGCCGACATCAATTGTGTACAGAACAGTTAAAGGATGGAAATACGGTATAGAAGGAAAAGGCTCGCACGGCGCCGGACATAAATTCTGCTCGCCCGAATATTACGAATTTGTAAGCACGTTCGAAAAAGAATTCGGCGTGCAATTCCCGCGCTTCGAGGCAAAAGCAACAGAAGTTCTGAAAAACGAATTCGGTGCAATGGTTCCGAAATTCGATGGCGACTGGAATGCAATTAATATAGAAAAGAATTACTGGGATACCTTGCTTATGGTCAGAGATGTGATTGCAAAAAATAAGGATTTATCTTTCTTTGCGGATGCTATATACGAATCAAAAACAAGATTAAAATCACTCGATAGAAAGCCACGGGAAAACCGTCCTCAGCTTGAAAATCTATACAGAGACGAAAAGGTAAACGAAAGAATAATTCCTTCGGAACTAAAAGTAACCCCCGGTGCAACAACTACAATACGCGCAGTACTCGGTTCCTCGCTCGGATATTTAAACACGGTAACAAAAGGTGCCTTCTTCGGAGTGGCTGCCGACCTGCTCGGTTCAACCAGTATAAATCTTGTCGGAACAGGATTTGAAGCAGGCTTTTACGATTCAGTTGACAATCCCAAATCAAGAATTCTTTCTATCGGAGGAATCTGCGAAGATGCAATGGGAGCAATGATGGCAGGACTCGGGGCATACGGAAAGAATATCGGAGCAAGTTCCTCATACGGTGCATTCATCTCTGCGATGGAACACACTGCGGCAAGATTACACGGAATTGGCGAACAGAATAAAGTCGAAGCATACGGTGGTGAATACAATCCGTGGATACTTGTGAATGCACATGCAGGATTAAAGACAGGAGAAGACGGTCCTACACACGCAGACCCGCAATGCTTACAATTACTTTCCGGCAACTTCCCGAAGGGTGTTGTTATTACATTAACTCCCTGGGAACCCGGTGAAGTTTGGCCTTTGATAGTAGCGGGATTGAAAAAGAGACCGGCAGTATTATCGCCATTCGTAACCAGGCCAAATGAAGTAATAGTTGACAGGAAAGCAATGAACCTTGCTCCGGCAGAAGATGCGGCATACGGACTTTACGCATTGAGAAAAACCGACCCGAAAGCAAAACTTGACGGCTCTATAGTTCTTCAGGAGTCAGGTGTAACAATCGAATTCGTAACAAAGGTGCTTCCGAAACTCGACAAGGAAGGATATAACCTGAATGTATATTATGTATCGAGTGCGGAATTATTCGAACTGCTCCCTCAAGAAAAGAGAGAAGAAATATTCCCCGAATCAGTAGCGCTAACAGCGTTCGGTATTACGGGGTTCACGCTTTCAACTATGTTCAAATGGATAACAGGACGCGGAGAAAGAAGACGCATTCTCCATCCTTTCAGAGGCGGCTGGTTCCTCGGTAGCGGACAGGCAGAAGCAGTGCTTAAACAAGCGGGACTCGATGGGGATAGCCTCTACAAAGAAACAATCGAATATATAAAGAGATTTAAAGCATAAGACAGGCAATTTAGAAATTAAAAAGCCCGCTTATGGCGGGCTTTTTTATAAACGTTTTTCTATTATTAAATAATTTATTTTCAACAAATAACCTATTTATTATATTAATTTATATGTCATAAATATTATAACAACAATGGTTATTAATTGTATTATTTGATATATATTAGTAAATTTAAAAAATAAATTTATACTATTTTACCTATGGATAGAATAACCTCATCTTTATTAAACGAATTTGTAAAGGAAAACGGTATTGAAAAACTTAGCGAAGAAACAGCATTTGAACACTTTACCGGATTTCTAGTTACATCTAAACACTACACAGAAAGCTTTTCTTCTGACGATATACATGTAGGTGCTGGAGGTGATTGTGGCATAGATAGCATCTCAATATTAGTAAATGGTTGTTTGGTAACAGAACCAGAGGAAATTAATGATTTAGCCGAAACAAATGGTTATATTGATGCAACTTTTATTTTTAACCAGGCAGAAAGATCAAGTAATTTTGAAACACAAAAGATAGGACAAATCAGTTTTGGTGTTACGGATTTTTTGTCAACAAAACCATCACTCCCTCAAAATGAAATGATAAAAAAGAAATCTAAAATTATAAATGAAATAATTTCTAAAAGTAGTAAATTCAAAAAAGGAAATCCTCAATGCTTTTTGTATTATACTACTACGGGAAAATGGACAGGCGACACAAATTTAACAGCAAGAAAAACTGCACTCGTAAAAGATATTCAAGATTTAAATTTATTCAGAAAAGTAGATTTTGAATTTATTGATTCCGAAAAAATTCAAATTCTATTTAGGGAAACAAAAAACGCCTTGTCAACAGAAATAAATTTTCCAGATAGAACCGTAATCCCAGAACTAAAAGGTGTCGAACAGGCTTATTTAGGGTTATTAAGCTCAACTGAATATCTTAAATTAATTCAAAATTCAGACGAAGAAGTAATTACATCAATTTTTTATGATAATGTAAGACATTGGCAAGAATGGAATCCTGTTAATAAAGAAATAAAATCAACATTAGAAAATGAAAACCAAAAATATTATTTCCCACTACTTAATAATGGTATAACTATAATTGCAAAAAGGATATTACCTACTGGAAATAAATTTATAATAGAGGATTACCAAATCGTTAACGGATGTCAAACAAGTTATGTTTTGCATGAATGCAAAGAAAACTTAGCTAAAGAAATTTTTATTCCGGTTAGGTTTATAGCTACCAATAACCCCGAGATTAAAAACTTAATTACAAAAGCAACTAATAGGCAAACCGAGATATCAGAAGAACAATTATTTGCATCTACGGAATTCCCCAAAAAACTAGAGGCATATTTTCCAACATTTGAAGGTTTTAAGAAATTATTTTATGAAAGAAGATCCAGACAATATTCTTCGGAAGAAGGAATAGAGAAAGTAAGAGTAATAAATATTACCACATTAGTCAGAGCGTATGCATCATTTTTTTTGGGATTTCCACATAGAACGACTCGTAACTACAAAGCTCTTTTAAAATCTATAGGAAATGAAATTTTTAATAAAGAACACAGACTTGAAATGTATTATGTCTCAGCTTATGCACATTACAAATTAGAATATTTATATAGAAGCGGCATCATAAGCGCAACTTTAAAACCTGCTAGATATCATCTTCTTTATTTATTCAGATTACTTACTAAAAATAGCCCATTACCAAGGCCCAATTCTCACGAAATGGGAAAGGCTTGCGAAGATTTTATGAATAAATTATGGAATGATCAATATGTTAAAGATACTTTCGTTAAAGCATCCGAGATTGTAATAAAAGTTGCAGATGGAAATTTACATAGTGATAATATAAGGACAGAACCCTTTACTGAAAAAGTTTGCAAGGAAGTTTAAGATAAATGATAGGTTTTTTCACACTTCATACTTCATCTCTTTATTAGCTTCTGATTTTAGTTCTTCTTTTAACTTTTCCGCTTCTTCGGGTGTGAACTCGGCAAACCATTTATCGACGCGGGATTCAATTGAAGGTAAGCCTTTTCCGCGGATTGTATTGGCAATAACAAGGTTTGGTCTTCCGTTTACAATAGGTAGTCGGGTAAATGCTTTTTTAATGTCCCGGAAATCGTGTCCGTTTACTGTTCTTACTCCCCATCCGAATGATTTGAATTTTTCGGCAAGAGGTTCGAGTTTAATAATATCTTCGGTTTCTGCGTTTGCCTGGAATTTATTCCGGTCAACAACTGCGATCAGGTTATCGAGTTTTTTGGAAGCAGCTACGAGTGCCGCTTCCCAGTTAGAGCCTTCGTTCAGTTCACCGTCACCGAGTACGACAATAATTTTATTTTTAGCTCTTTGTATTTTGCAGTCAAGAGCAACTCCAAGAGCTACACTGAGCAAATGTCCAAGCGAGCCGGAATGAAATTCTATACCGGGAATGTTTACATTCGGATGCCAGTAAATAAAATCTTCCGGTTTGAGATGATTTATTAGTCTTTCTTCGGAAAGGAATCCAAGCTCGACAAACAATCCGTAAAGCGCGGGAACATCGTGACCTTTCGACATGAAAAAATAATCCCTGTTCGGGTCGTTCAGGTTCGATTTATTAACGTTCAAAAATTCCTTATAGAGGTAAACAATAAAATCAACACAGGAGAAAGATGCCCCTATAAAGCTTCCCCCGTTAACGGACATCCGTATTATTCTTTCCCTCACCCTGAGAGTAATTTGCTGAAGTTCTTCGATTCTCTGTTTCTGCATAATCGGAATTAATCGTTTAACCTGCCGGTGCTGACAAGATTTTTTAAGTCGGTTATTTTTATTTTTTTGCCCTTTGTGTCGATAAGGTTTTCTTTTTTAAAATCCGCTAAAAGACGTATTACTGTTTCAGTAGCTGTTCCTACTATGCCTGCAAAATCTTCCCGTGAAAGCGATACATTTATATATTCCTGTTTATCGGTTCCGTAGGTCTCTTTGAGAATCAGCAATGCTTCTGCAAGCCTTTCCCTTACGGGCTTCTGGGCAAGTTTTACCATTTTATTCTCCACATCTTCCAGATCGCGGGAGAGGAGCTTCAGCATTGTGAATGAAAAACTGCTGTTGGTTTTGAAAAGTTCGAATACGGTTTCCTTCCCAATAAAACAGATGTGCGAATCTTCAAGTGCTGATGCAGAGGCACTGTAAGTTTCCCCTACCAGCAAAGCCCTGTAGCCAAGCGCATCACCGCTTTTGGCAAAGCGGATAATCTGCTCCTTGCCGGCAGAGCCGATTTTATATACTTTTACCTTGCCTTCTTTTATGCAAAAGAGACCCCCGGGATAATTGCCTTCAAAGAAAATTACCTGGCCTTTTTTATAAAAATTGCAGTTCATGTTCAGGCTCAGTTTTTCAAAATCATTTTTTGAAAGTTCCCTGAAAATTGATTTCCTTCCGAAACCGCAGTTTTCGCAATATTTATTATCAACAGTTTTACGCATATAAATACCGGACTTATAAATTAATCATTCATTTCATAAGAATAAATTAATAAAGAATTATCCTTAATAATTCGCTGTCTTTCGCTGCTTTCAGTACTTCCCCGCCTATTGCACAGTCCTTGCATTTTCCCTCAACACAATAGAAATTATGCAGATGTATTAACCCCTGATTTTCGGAAACAGTGGCTGCAGAAATGCCTGTCTGGACCTGCATTATTTTTGTGACTTCGTTTTTATTTTTCTCCTTCGTGGCCAGGTAATAATGAAGAACTTTCTCCTTGAGGAGATTCCTGTTGAATTTTTCAGAATAGAGAAAAAGAAGCGGCAGAACCACATTCGTAACAATATCCCTTACTCTTTCCTCCCCGATTGATTTAATTTCGGTTTTTACCTGCCTGCCGAAAACATAATGATTCGACCAGTAGCCCGTAAGCCTTATGCCGAGGAACAATCCGGAAATATCCTTTTTTATGCTTTTGCTGTTTTCAAAACACAAAACTGCCCTTTTAAAAAAATCATTATGAACAAGCTCTCTGAAAAGAGAAACTGCGTAAGCCATTCTTATGGTTGGGAAGTTCTGAGGACGAAGACGGAAAAAATTCCATTCCGCTTTATTCATTACCTGCGGTTTATATGTTTCTTTAATTTCTTCCCAGGTGCTTTTCAGCCGTGAGATATATTCATCTCTATATTTCAAACCCGACAAAAGCCCGGATGTACCAAAGAAAAGTGCTTCCGGCTCTTCTTTTTGAAGAGGATATTTTTTAATTTTATTATAGTCAAGTATTTCAGCAAACCTTAAAAACTGCTCTTTGTTTTTTGAAAATCCCAGAGCTTCGAGTGTAAACTCAAAAAAAAGCTTCTCCCAGTTTGCTTTTTTTTCGGGACTTCCCGTCTGTTCTGATATTGCATTAAGCCTGCTGTTTATCCTTCCCGACCTGTATTCGAGCCTTTTCAGGCTAAGTTTTTTTATCCAGTCTTTTTTTATTTCATTGTCAACTTTTCCATTTTCGGGCCAGCAAGGAAGCTTGAACTCTGAGGATGGATTTTCTATAATCTCTTTCCAGATTTCGTGAATGGATTTAGTAAGGAATTTTGAAAGAATTACAGTAGGAACTATTCTGGACTTTGAAACTTTCGGGATTGCATTTTCATCTGAAAATTCATCTTCCCAGAACACAACCTGCAGAATCACCTTATTATATTTATCGTCGCCTTTATGCATGTGGAGAAACCAGTCTTTCTTTGACCTGTGGATTTCAATGTCTCCTTTAAAAATATTTCCTCCGATGTTAATCCTTGCATTCCTGAAATCTGCTCCGGAATCTTTATTTCTGATGCCGTAGTCAAGAATTTCCACATTTTTACCATCGGTTGTTTTCAGGCCGGAATAATACATTTTTTCAGCCCAAATGCGGGAAATAAAATTTTCATTCAGGTTTAGTTTTTTCATTAAAAATGTGATTATATTTCTTTAAATTAATGTAATTTTTCGTATAATTTAATATAAAAAAAATATGCTAAAATCAACATTTCAAATACTTTTAAGTATTGCACTCATTTTTACGCTGGCTTCATGTTCAAATTCATCGAAGACCGAAGAAGATTACCTGTCAACCGCAAAAACATTATATGACAGCGCGGTAGTGAAAAAGGACAATAACATGTTCAACGAATCGATAAAGACGTATAAAGATTTCCTTAAAGATTACCCGAAATCCGAAAAAGCAGTATTTGCATATTTACAGATTGCAAAAATCTACGATGAAAACCTGAACAGCTATCCGGATGCAGTTAAGACATATAATGAAGTAGTGGAAAAATTCCCGGGCACTAAGGATGCAAAGCAGTCGATGTTTCTTGTAGCTTTCATATATGACGAAAAAATGAAAGATAAGGAAAACGCAATTTTATCATACAGGAAATTTCTGGAAAAATATCCGACCGATACAGACGACAAGGAAAAGCTAAGCGAATCAGCAAAGGTAATGCTCCAGACCCTTGAATCAGGAAGTTCAATCGAAGACATCATAAAAAAGATAGAAGCTAACGAAAACAAGGACACCAAGAAAGATGAAATCAAGATAGAGAAAAAAGATGGGGTAAAGGACGAAAAGAAAGAACAGCCCGATACCAAGACTGATGTTCCGGTAAGCACACAGAAGCCGGGCGACGATACAAAGAAGAAAAAGTAATTATCTTTAAATAATTTCAGAATGTAGGTCAGAGTAATCCGGCTTTGACCTGCATTTTTTTTATAACCATACAAACTAAATTAAATAACTTGGTCCGGGATTCCGATTACAGGAAGTATCTAATTCCCTCTGTAATAGCACGGCTTTCCAATATGGAGCTGAAAGCAAAACAGGTGGTCGAGGGATTTATGGCGGGACTTCACAAGTCTCCCTATCACGGATTCAGCGTGGAGTTTGCCGAGCACAGACAATATATGCCCGGCGATGACCTGAAACACCTGGACTGGAAAGTTTTTGCCCGTACAAACAGGTATTATATAAAGCAGTTCGAGGAAGAGACAAACCTGAAGTCGTATATACTGATGGACATCAGCAAGTCAATGACTTACAACTCAAAATCCGCGGACATAAAAGAAATAAAGTCAGGGAGCATATTCAGAAAACTGACGGGTGCAAAGGTAAAAACCAACACTTCAGAAAAAACCGAAAAAATCTCAAAGCTTGAATATTCTTCCTATCTGGCAGCATCTCTTTCATACCTGATGGTGCTGCAGAAAGATGCCGTATCGCTGACTACCTACGACACAAAGGTGAGAAATTATGTACCTCCGCATTCAACAAAGACAAACCTTAAGCTAATACTAAAAGAACTTTCGGGAGTCAAATCCGGATATGAGACCGGAACTGCAGCAAGCCTCAATTCAATTGCAGAAAAAATCAAAAGAAAAGGACTGGTAATAGTAATCAGTGATTTTTTCGACAGGCAGGAAGAAGTGATGAATGCATTAAAGCATTTCAGGTACAAAAGAAACGAAGTAATAATTTTCCAGGTTCTGGACCCTGCAGAGCTTTCTTTTCTTGAGGGAAATCCGATGACTATTGTGGACTTGGAAACCCGCGAGGAGATGTATTCCCAGCCGTTCGCAGTTCAGAAGTCATACAGGGAAGCGATGAAAGAGTTCATAGATAAATACAAGACCGAGTGCAGGAAAAACAACATAGACTATGTACTGCTGACTACCGAAACACCTTTTGACATTTCGCTGATGAGATACCTGAATAAGAGAAGCCGGATTGTTTAATAATAAATCCTGTGCCCTTCTTCGTCCCAGATCGGGGTAGTCAGCCTGTAATCCCCGAACCCCGTATAATCAACAAACACAAATCTTTTTTTCAGGTCATAGTAATCCCATACTTCATATGGCTTTGCGTCGCTTTCGAAAGGATGCCTGTCGATATTGCTCGGATTGCCGTAGATAATATAGACCATGCCCATATCGGTTTTCCAGCCGTCAACATAGTGGGAATATCTTTCGTTTGCAATTTTGATTCTGTTATAATACTCCATCAACAGTTCATTTTTGGGTGTTCCGGGTGAGGGGTCCTTATCTTTCCAGAATTTCAGGAATCTTCTTTCTTTTTCTTCGCGCGTAGGGGCGTCTTTTATATTATCCAGCTCAGTCGAGGTTGCAAGATAAACAAGCTGCGAGATAGCAAGGTCAAGGTTTTTCAGGCTTACCGGAAGAAAATCCCACCTGTAGCTGAAATCCTTCGATGCCACAATCTCATTCGTCTTTTTTTCGGTTATCTGGTATTTGTAATTTCCTATAATAAAAAGGTTAGTCGAGAGTTTTTCAACTTTTTTGTTGACTCCTGAATCGAGAAAGTAAGAATAATTTCCCTCGATAACAGTTTTATCTTTTTCGTCCAGAATTTTATATGTGTAAGCCCCTTCGTAGAGATTTTCCCGGCTGTTATAAATTTCGAAGAAAAGATAAAAATCCTTAAGATTGCCGACATTACCGTTTACAAGGGGAGAAATTTCCTTTTGTCCGCTTGCATCCTCCCTGTAATTGCTCACTATCATAACATCACTGAAAGTAACTTTCTTTTTGGTGTAATCCTTAACCGAGAACTCGTAATCCTTTGAATATTCCTTCTGGCTGTTTTTATCCCTTAGCGAAAAATTCAGTTTGTATTTATCGGGCATCAGGAAGAACTGCTTGATTGCATAGACGCTTTTCTCTGAAATTTTTTTCTGCTCGTTTTCCGTATTGGACATTGTTTCTGAAAAGGTATTGTTATAAACGATATGTCCTGCGGAGTTTTTAATCACAATAATATAATCTATGTATGCATCGTACCTGTCGGCTGCATTATTTCTCTTGAACTGAATATTTTCGAGCGGCAGCTGTATATACAGGTCCAGCCTTGCATTCGTGCTGTCCTTGCTGCTGAAAACAAGCGGGTCGAGATAGAAAAACTCCTTGTTCAAATCAATATTATCCAGGCTTCTGTCCTTTACCTGCGAAAAGGATAAAAGCGGAACCAAAACCACTAAGACCGTAAAATATGTAATTGTTTTCAGATTCATATTTTTTCTATTTTAGTAAATATATAATGCTTTCTGTAATTATAATAGTTATTATTTAATAACCTCGCCGAAGATGTCAAATTCCTCGCTGTCGAAAATCCTGACATTATAGAACTCCCCTGTTTTGATTTTCCCGTTATCGGTCACAAACACCTCCTGGTCAACTTCGGGAGCATCTTTGTATGACCTGCCGATAAAGTGCTCGCCTTCTTTTCTGTCTATAATGACTTTAAAATCCTTTCCGACAGATTCGGAATTATTTTCATCTGCAATTTTCTTCTGCGCTTCGAGAACGAGTTTTTGCCTGAGCATTTTTTCTTTTTTAGGAACGTCATCTTTCAGTTTAAAAGCGGCAGTACCTTCTTCGTGGGAGTATGTAAAGACACCGAGCCTGTCGAACCTGAATTCTTTAATAAACTCAAGAAGCTCTTCGAAATCTTTTTCCGTTTCTCCGGGATAGCCGACCATCACGGAAGTTCTGATTGCAATTCCGGGTATTTCATTTCTGATTTTTTCGAGTAAAGCTATCTGATTTTTCTTCGTAATTCCCCTTCTCATAGATTTAAGCATATTATCGGAAACGTGCTGAACGGGGATATCGAGATATTTGCATACTTTTTCATTATCCCTGATTTCATTTAGAGCATCGAGCGGAAACCTCGAGGGATATGCATACATCAGTCGCAGCCATTCAATCCCGTTTATTTTCGAGAGTTCATCTAAAACACCTGCAAGACCTCTTTTATTATTCAAGTCGAGTCCCCAATAAGTAGTATCCTGACCAATGATAATCAATTCTTTCACTCCCGAAGATGCAAGTTTTTGAGCTTCCATAAGGATTTCTTCAAGCGGTTTGGATTTATGAGCACCTCTCATAATCGGAATAGCACAAAAAGAACACGGGTTATCGCACCCTTCACTTATTTTTATATACGCAAAATGCGACGGAGTTGTTACCAGTCTTTCGCCCAATAGCTCTTTTTTATAATCAATGCCGAATTCGTTCAGAATCTGCACGACTGTCTTATGCTTATCCGTAGCGCCGAAATATTTATTAACTTCGGGAATTTCCTTTTCGAGTTCGGATTTGTAGCGGTCGGAGAGGCATCCTGCTACGTAGATATTTTTCAGTTTGCCTTTTTCTTTTCTTTCTACGGCTTTCAGAATAGTATTAATTGACTCCTCTTTTGCAGTATCTATGAATCCGCAGGTGTTTATTATCACGCTTTCGCACTTTTTTTCATCATCCACGAGTTCGACGTTATTCGATTTCAGCTGAGCCATCAGGAATTCTGAATCCACGAGGTTTTTGGAACAGCCGAGGGTAATTACTTTTATTCTGTTTTTCTTTACTTTCATAATACAATTTAATTCATAAAATTTGAATTTAAGAGGTAAAAAAGATCCTAAATTCTAATATCTAAATACTAAACAAATTCTAAAAACGAAAATCCCAAAAGAGCTTCTTTTAAGAACTTTTCACAGAGTGATACAGAGTTTTGCACGGAGAAACACTGACGAAATCATTTTGAGAAATGTAACAGTATCGCGCGTTACAGGGCTAAGTTATTGATTTACAGAGGGTTCGTGATTTATGTCAGGATACATACAGTTTTGCTACAGTTTTGGTACAAAGATGGAAAATTTTTTTGCGTTTCTGCGTTTCCCGATTTCGGCAACTCCCATATATTTACGTGATTAAACATTTACTTACAACCTTTTTTCCGGGGAACAAATGTTTCCGGAACGTGGGGAATGTTCCCGGGGAGTCACGGGAAAACCGGTACAGGGTTTTGTATTTTATATCAAAGAACAATGCACCCATATTAATATATGGTATTTAAAAATAAAAAGCAAGGGGGGGAAAGGTGAGATCTTTCACCAATAAGGAACGGAGAGCACAAAGGAATACACTGAGAATATAGGTATTTATTTCGAGAGTCCCTAAAGAACAGGAGACTCTGAGAGACGGGAAAAGGTATTGTAAAATTGAATTGTATTTTCTTTTTTTCTAATTACATCTTTATTTTTTGAGTTAAAACAATATTCAAAGTTCGGCATTTCTTTATGATATAGATTATAATGCATTGGCCAATTTATTACTTTCATTCTCTTTGTTTTACTTTGTTTTATTGGTACATCATATTCAACTAAATGTAATTCAGTGTTTTCCCTACAAAATTTAATAGCACTTTCTGTTACTACAATCCCTGCCCACTCTTGAATTTTTTCCATTTGGAAAGCTTCAAAAATAGGATAACCAAGAAAAAATAAAGGGTTTTTATTTATAAAACAATCGCCATAACTAATAGCACCTCTTAAAGGAATATTAATTTCAAAAGCTTTTGATATTAATAAATTACAAAAATAACATACAGATTCAATCGATAATTCCGGATTGTTTATATTTTTTTCATTATTAGTTTTAAGAAAAGAAATAATCGTATCTGAAAAATATATAAATTCAATAAATTTACATTCTGATTCGTTAACATTTGAAAATTTTGCAAATCTATTTATATCTCGATTTATAATATAATTACTAATATTTGATGAGCAAATTATGTTATCAACAATATTATCTTTAATGTATTTAGAACTATGATTTTTTAATAAATCTCCGAATCCTAAAATATCTAAAACAATTATAAATCCACTAAAATTATTTATTGAGTTATCTATATTTTTATAATTCAAATTATTATTTTTTGCAACTTAATTAATAAAATTTATTATTTTCGGAATAAAGGGTAAGCAAAAAAGAATAAACATATAAATTAATATTATCCACCATAAATCCTTAGTTCTCCGTGGAATAAACTCTACCATATGAATTCCCAATAAAAATGTCATTAAAATTAACCCTACTGCAGTTATTAATATAATTCCATCTAATGTTGGTTTATCTTTTGCAATATTAACACCCGAAATTAAAAAAGCAATTAAAGCGGTAAACAGGCCTAATAATTCAAATATACTCTTTCTTTCATTTTCAATTCTCTTTGTTAGACTTGTTACTTCGTTATTTATTATAGCTTTTGTATTATTAACTTCCTGTAAAACTCGATTCGAATAAATAAGGTTTTTAACATTACTTTCTAATAATTTAAGTTCATTTTCTTTAAATAAATATTCAGTATAATTAATACCACCTTCGCTATTACCTAAATTCTCTTCTTTGTCTTCTTTAAAATACTCAAAAGTCCTTTTTACATCTTTATATGCTTCGTTTAGAATTTTTAACGCTTCATCCGTATTCATATTTAAAGATTCCTGTTGAACAATTTCGATTCTTAATTGAATTAATAAATAAGCTTTTGAATTATGTTTTAAACCTTCTAAAATTATTTCAAACGATTCGTTTATTTTACTTTCTTCTAAATATATTTTTGCTTTATGATAAAAAAGATTTTGATTTTTGTTTTTAATAATCTCTTCATCTAATATATTTATCGCACCGATAAAATTATTTTCCTTATAATATTTATAAATTGCTGTCTTAATTATAGATTCAGTTTGATTATCTGGTATTAAACACATATTATTTTTAATTTTACAATTATTAAAACACAAGGTTTTTCTTTTGCCGTTAATGTTACTGTTGATAATTTAATGAATTTTTCATTATCTTTCCCTATATAAAATAAAGGATTTAAGATAAACTGAGTAAGAATTTTAAACTCATTCTAGATCCCCGCACGCCACGGCGCATCTTCGACTTAAAACATGCGGGGATGACAATGTTGTTGGTGTGAGGGATGACAATGCGGTAGAGTTTAAGAACGAGATCCCCGCCTAAATCATGCGGGGATGACAATGTTGTTGGGGTGCAGAAATGACAATGTTGTTGGGGTGCGAGATGCAAAAGAAAGGGGATTTTCAGAGAAAAGATTAATATTTCTCTTATTCCATTTAGCATTTAGTATTTAAGTGTATTTTTATAAATTTACTGATTATATTCAAAATTGCTGAAACGATAATTAATATGTCCAACGGGGTTAGCGAAAATACGAAGAAAGATTCCAAAGCCGAGGATATCATCCTTATAGATGATGCAATAGCGGGAAAGCAGGAAGCTTACCGGCGGCTTATGACTAAATACAGACAGTTGATTTATAATCTCATATTCAGAATGATAAGGAATAAGGAGGATGTGGAGGACCTTACACAGGAGGCATTTATCAAGGCATTTAATTCGCTGGATAAGTTCGACAAGCAGTTTTCTTTTTCCACGTGGCTTTTTAAAATTGCAACGAATAACTGCATAGATTACCTGAGAAAGAAAAAGCTGAATACTTTTTCCATAGACAAGGAACTTGGCGGAGAGGATGATGATTACCAATTTGAGATTCCCGACAGCGATAGAACTCCCGATAAGAACCTGATGGAAAGTGAGCGGAAAAAAATCCTCGAAGAGGCAATAGAGAACCTGCCGAGCAAGTACAAATCAGTAATACTCCTAAGGCACAGGGATGAGAAGGATTATGAAGAGATTGCCAAGAAGCTGAAACTTCCGCTTGGCACGGTGAAGGCGCATATATTCAGGGGACGGGAGCTGCTGAATAAGTATTTAAAAGACAGACTGGGGACGTTTTAAATCACTGATTTCGCTGATTGCGCTGATTTTTGGAAGTTAAGGAGTTAATAAGAGAACGAAAAACGTAAATTGTAAATGGGAAGAGCAGAAAGAATAATCGAACAATAACATTTTACTTTTTACAATTTACTATTTACAATCTTAAATAGAATAAAACGAAATATTTTTTTAAAATAAATTTAATAAATAGAAAAAAGTTGTGAGTACTAAGAGCGAGACTCCTTTGATGAGGCAATACAGAAAGGTGAAGGAAAAGTATCCCGATATGCTTCTGCTTTTCAGGATGGGAGATTTCTTTGAGACTTTTGAAGAAGATGCCATAACAACATCGAAGGTGCTCGGCATAACGCTCACGAAACGCAGTAACGGCGCGGCTTCAGAGGTGCCGCTTGCCGGATTTCCTCATCATGCACTGGATAATTACCTGCCTAAACTTGTAAAAGCAGGTTACAGGGTTGCGGTATGCGAACAGCTGGAGGACCCGAAGTTTGCAAAGGGAATAGTAAAGCGTGACGTGGTGGAAGTGGTAACTCCCGGCGCGACTTTTTCGGATAAACTTCTCAGCCACAAATCTAATAATTTTCTTGCTGCAATTTATATAAGAGACGAAAGATGCGGTTTCTCTTTCTGCGATGTATCTACGGGAGAATTTGCAACTTCGGAAATTCACATCAAACAGCTTGCAGGACAGATAGACATAATTAACCCTACGGAAATCCTGATTTCAAAAAGAGAGAAAGAGAAAATTTACAAGGCACTGAATATAGAAATCGAAGATACATTTGGAAGCGATAAGCCAAAACAAATTTTCACAAAAGTTGACGAATGGGTTTTTAATCTGGACTATGCTCGTGAACTGCTGACAAACCAGTTCGGAACGCAATCGCTCAAGGGATTCGGGATAGATGATATGCACGAGGGAATAATAGCGGCAGGGTGCGTAATGAATTACCTGAACGAAACTCAGAAAAACAAGTTATCTCACATCAAGAAAATTTACAATTACGATTACACGGATTATATAATACTCGACCCTTCTACAAAAAGGAATCTCGAAATTACCGCTTCCATAAATGAAGGCGGAAGAGAGGGAACGCTGATTTCAATTTTGGACCGTACCGAAACCTCAATGGGTGGAAGGCTCATGAAGAAATGGATTTCGAGACCGCTGAAAAAGAAGGAAAATATTCTGAAAAGGCTGGATGCGGTGAGAGAATTTTTTGAAAACAAAAATCTTAGAAAAAGCCTGACAGAGGATTTAAAATCAATAGCGGACCTGGAGAGACTTTTATCGAAAGTTGCCACAGGCAAGGCAGTTCCGAGAGACATAGTACAGCTGAAGATTTCGCAGAGGAAAATTTCCGGAATAAAAAAGACGCTGGAAAATTTCACTTCTTCTTCGATAAAGAGCTTAAAAGAAAATCTCGTTGACATTCCCGCGCTTATAAACGAGATAGAAAGAATCATAAACGATAATTACCTGGCGGGAACGGATTCATACGGAATTATTAACAAAGGGTGCGATAAAGAACTCGACGAAATAAAGGATATTCACATAAACGGGAAAACCTGGATAGAGAATTTCCAGAGCAAGGAAAGGAAGCGGACGGGAATAAGCTCGCTGAAGGTGGACTTTAACAAGGTATTCGGATATTATATAGAAATCACGAAAGCCAATCTGGACAAGGCTCCTGCGGATTATGTCAGAAAGCAGACGCTTGTAAACAACGAAAGATTCATAACTGAGGAACTGAAAATTTACGAGGACAAAATTTTCAATGCCGAAGAGAAAATAAACGTAATAGAGAATAAGATTTTTACGGAACTGAGAAATTTCATTTTACAATTCACTGATGAGATACAAAAGAATGCAATGATGATAGCTACTATAGATTCGCTGATAAGCTTCGCGGAAATTTCAGAGGCATATAATTACATAATGCCCGATATAGACGAAACAGACAGGATTGAGATTATAAAAGGAAGGCATCCGGTGATAGAGAGGCTGCTTCCGGCGGGAGAGAAATACATTGCAAACGATTCCGTGCTGGACACTAGCGACAACCAGATAATAATCCTGACAGGTCCGAATATGAGCGGAAAATCAAGCTACTTAAGGCAGACGGGACTGATAGTTCTGCTTGCACAGATTGGATGTTTTGTACCTGCGGAGTCGGCGAAGATAGGAATTGTTGATAAGATTTTTACGAGAGTCGGAGCATCGGATAACATAGCAAAAGGCGAAAGTACATTCCTCGTGGAAATGCACGAAGCGGCAAACATAATGAACAATGCTACATCGAAGAGTTTGATTTTGCTGGATGAAATAGGAAGAGGCACGAGCACGTATGACGGAATTTCGATTGCCTGGGCAATCACGGAATACCTTCACGAAAATCCGGAGATAAGAGCAAAGACGCTTTTTGCAACTCACTACCACGAATTAAACGCTCTTGCAACCCTTTATGACAGGATTAAGAATTACAGGGTGGAAGTCAGGGAATACGGAGACAAAGTGCTTTTCTTAAGAACCATTACAGAGGGAACGGCAGACCACAGCTACGGAATTCAGGTGGCACAGATGGCAGGACTGCCCGAATCGGTTACGGAGAGGGCCAAGGAAATTCTGCATTCATTCGAGGCAAAAGAGGCAAGGAGGAAGAAGAATGATGAATTCCAGATAAGCCTTTTTGAAATCAACGAAGACGATAAAATACGCAAGGAGCTGAACAAGGTAAACCTTGACAATATCACACCCATAGAAGCACTGAACTTGCTGAAAAAACTTAAAGATACAATTAACTGATTTTTAATGTTTGTTTGTTTAAAACGGTATTATTATATTACGGCAATAAAACTAAAAAAAACAAAATGAGCGACTTAAAATCAAAACTCGATTTCATAAAATCGAAAGAATCATTTCTCGAAAAGATAAAGAGAATCATACCCGGTTACGACGGTTATGTAAACAGGGACAACTCCAGGGAACTGGATACACAGCTCAGGAATCAACTTGCCTTGAAACTGGAGCAGAACCGGAGCAAAATCAGGGAAACGGTTTCGAATTATTCGAAGAACGGCAGGCTTTTCCAGGCAAGCGATATGGAAAAAATCGAAAAGAAGAACGACACTGCAATAGCAAAATTCCGTTCGGCGGCGAGGGGTTACAGCGGAGCATTCGATGTAGTGAAAATCAAGGATGAAAAGCTGGAACAGATTTACAATTTTGACGTATCATTACTGGGCAGTGTTGAAGAAATCAGCGCAATGTTCGATAACTTGCTGAGCCTTAGCGGTGCAAACCAGGAAACCAAGGATGCAGAAGATAAAGTATCGAATGCACTTTCTGCTTTAATAAACAAGTTTGACGAAAGAGAAGCGGCTTTAAGAGCTTTGTAGTCAGTAGACAGTAGTTAGTAGTCAGCATTTAAAAACTTCTTTCTGAAGTTAAAAATAAAATTAAATTAAAAAATATAATATTATGGCACTCATAGACGTAATTCAATTTTTTGACGAAACAGGAAAAACAATGGTACACCGCGAGCCCCAGGACGGTTCGGCGGCATTCAGGATGGGCACTCAGTTAATCGTGCAGGATTCGCAATGTGCAATTTTTTACAGGGACGGAAAAGCATTGGATGTATTCCAGGCGGGTAGGCACACATTAACAACCGAGAACATCCCGCTTCTGACAAAGCTTATCAGCCTTCCCTTCGGCGGAACATCACCGTTCCAGGCGCAGGTATATTTCATTTCGATGAAGAAGTTCATCGATTTAAGGTGGGGCACAAAATCTCCTATTAACTTCCGCGATTCGGAATTATCATTCGTGCAGTTAAGGGCATCGGGAAAATTCTCGATAAGAATCAAAGACCCGAGAATGTTCATGATGGAAATCGTTTCGACCCAGGGGCTTTTCACCACTAACGAAATTGAAGATTATTTAAGGGACGGAATTGTATCGAGACTGAACACTGTACTCGGAAAGAACCTGAAAACAATGTTCGAATTAGGACAGTTTTACCCTCAGATAGAATCGGGAGTGAAATCGGAAGTAACGGAATTTTTCAACTCAATGGGAATTGAGCTGACAGACCTGATAATTTCCGGCATTGTTCCTCCGGAAGAAGTACAGGAAAAAATCAACGAAAGAAGCTCGATGGGTGCAGTCGGAAACCTGGATGCATACATGAAATTCAAAGCGGCGCAATCTCTCGAAAAGGCGGCTGAAAACGAAGGCGGCGGCGGAATGGCGGGAATGGGCGCAGGAATGGGCGCGGGAATGATGATGGCAAATATGATGGGGCAGACAATGCAGAATATGAATCAGAACCAGCAGCAGCAGCCCGCAGCGCAGAAGATGTCAGTTGACGAGATAATGAGCGCAATAGAAAAGCTCGGAAAGATGAAAGAAGCAGGGTTGATTACGCAGGACGAGTTTGATACAAAGAAGAAAGAATTGCTGGCAAAAATGTAAATTAATTTTATTAATTCACCACAGATAAAAACTGATGTAACTGATTTCCGCAGATTTTTATTTTATTAACTGTGTTAATCTGTTTAATCGGCGGTAATCTGCGGTTTAAAATATAATCAGTGATATGAACGAATTAACTTCTTCGAAGATAGTATGTCCGCAGTGTGCGGGCGAAAACGAAGTACCGATAGACGAGAAGTTTACGGAATGCGTTTTCTGCGGCTCTGCAATATACATAGACAAGAGAAAAATCGTATCCCATTTCGTGATTAATTCCAATTTCAAAAAAGAAGATGCGGAAGGAAACCTCAGAAGGTGGATGGCGGGAAATTTTCAGGTGAAAGACCTGGATAAGCTTGCAAAGATATCGCAGTCATCTTTTTATTATTTTCCGATGTGGTATTTCAAGACGGATAAGTCGGCAGGTGAGACAATTTACCTTCAGCCTGCAACTTCCACTTCAATTTCAGAAATTAAAAAGATAAACATACCGGCCGGAAACCTGAAGGTGTATAATAAAAAAGAATTCAACGAAAGTGAATTTGTCCCGCCGGACGTGCTGTTCGATTCGGCACAGAGCTGGCTGAAGGAAACAGGGGTAAATATGGATTCGATAGCAACTTCAAACCTTGTACACATTCCCTTTTACCAGTTCCATTATGATTACAGCGGAAAGCAATATGCGGCGCTTGTGGAGTCATCATCGGGAAAGGTGTATGCAAACCTTTGGCCCGCAAAGAGCGAAGCGCCGTTCAGGATACTGTTTGCGCTTTGCATAGTTGCGTTTTTCCTGATAAGCCTTCTGGCGCTGGTTGTGGGCGCTTCGATGAATCATTTTCTTGCATTCGATATGGGAATAAAGATTTTCGGTTACGGATTTGCGGCGATACCTTTAATCATAATCGCATATTTTATTGCTAAAAAAGTTTAAAAATATTTCAAAGAGTTTAAATAATAAATTATGGAACAGGATACTTCAGCGCAAACCACTGCACAGGCAATAAAGCTTAAAAAAGAGAAAGTTGTTAAGGGCATAACCTGTCCTTCGTGCGGCGGTGCACTTGATTTGAAAGAGGGGCTTCGGAATTTCAACTGCAAATACTGCGGTACACTGCTGGTAGCAAAAGGCGAAAGCGGTACAATTAAATACCACGTTCCGAAAAAAATCAACCGCGATGCGGCAATCCAGAAAGCGCGCCAGTGGCTCGGTTCGGGACTTGCAAAGGCAAAGGGACTGCAGGCTAATTCAAAAATAGACGAGGCATTCCTTACATATATTCCTTACTGGCGTGTAAGGGCGGATGTAGTAGGATGGGTTTTCGGACAGGAACAGAAAAGCACAAGCAACGGTACGACTTATGAAGACAAGGAAATTAAAATACAGAGAACATACGACAGCACATTTCCTGCCTGCGATGTTGCTGAACTGGGCGTCAGAAAAATCAATCTGCAGGGAGATGAAATTCTTCCCGTTGATTTTGAAAACCTTCAGGCGCAGGGAATGGTATTCAACATAATTTCCTCCGAAGAAGAAATAGTCGGAAAAGCAAAAACCTTTTTTGTGGATGACTCCAGAAAAGCCTCAAAACTGGACAGGGTTTCTTTCGAGCATATGGATCTTGTAAGAGAAGATATTAATATTGTATATTATCCGCTTTGGATAATCAGATATGTTTTTGCAAACAGGACTTACCAGGTAGTTGTCGACGGAGAAGACGGAAACATCTGCTACGGAAAAGCCCCGGGCAGCAACCTGTTCAGGGCAATTGCGGGAATATTTGCAACAGCAGCGGGAATGTTCATGGCAACTATTTTTGAAATTTTCAGGTACTCGACATCGAAGGGGGCATTTGCCGCTTATATATTCTGTCTTGTAATCGGGATTTTCCTGATGAGATGGGGCTGGAAGAAGTTCAGGTACGGCGGCGAGATTGAAGACGGAACAGGACTTGTTGAAGACGAGAAGTCAAGCTTCAGCCTGACAAAGGATTCCGGAAGCGTATCCGGCTTCCTGAACAGTGAGGCGGGAAGCATAGCAAAATCTGCGGTTGCATCCGTGGCTGTAGGTTCAATTTTAGGTTCGCTGCTGAGCGGCAGTGATGATTAATTAAAATTTTTTATTTTTAATTTTATGGCAGATTTTAAATTAGAAGCAATAAAGTGCAAGAACTGCGGGAGCGGTCTGGTGGTGGAAATAAATGACTGCATTACATACTGCGGCAGCTGCGGCAGCGGCTTTGAAATAGTACACGGAGAACTTCAGCCGATTGAGATTAATTTTTCATCGATAGCGATTCCCGGAAATGCTGAAGTTGTTTACAAGCCGTTCTGGCTCATAAAGACAAATGTGCAGATTCTCGAGCGCACTGCAGCGGGCGGTTTTATGAAAAATCTCTTCGGAGGCTCGGGAAGCGAAACTTCGGGTACAATAGCATTTTACATTCCTGCATTTTACTGTACCCTCGATGCTATGAAAAACCTGGCAACTGTCTTTACACAGAAAAATCCGGTTGCTTCACCGCAGAAATACAACGCAAAGCTGACGGGATTTGCCTACGGAAAGGAAGATGCAAAAAAACTCTGCGAATTCCTTCTGATTTCATTTGAAGCGGAAAAGAGCGATACAATGAAGACATTCAGGTATAATATTGACTTCAATTCATTCGAAATTCTCGGAATACCGTTTTACAAAGAGCAGGACGGCAGGTTTAAAGATGCGGTGCTGGGATTGGAAATAAATTAGTTATAAGGTTATAAAGTTATAAGGTTATAAAGTTATAAGGTTATAAAGTTATAAGGTTATAAGGTTATAAGGTTATAAAGTAAGAGCTTTTCTTACTTTACAAACTTTATAAACTTTATGAACTTTAAAACTTTAGGATTGATTAACTTTCTTTACTTCGTGTTTTACTGAAATTAATATTTCATTTTAAGTTTTCTGATTAATATATGATTTGCAAAATATGCTCATCCAATGCGGAAGCATTCTCGAAAGCAGAGATTCTTAACAAATACAGCATACAATATTTTAAATGTCCCGAATGCGGATTCATCCAGACGGAAGAGCCGTACTGGCTGGAAGAAGCATATTCGGAAGTGATAAACCGCAGTGATATCGGGCTTCTGGCAAGGAACCTTGACCTTTCAAGAATCACAAGAGCCGTATTGAAATTCGTTTTCAAACCCGGGGGGAAATATATCGACTACGGCGCGGGATACGGTGTATTCGTGCGGCTGATGCGTGACTATGGATTTGATTTTTACTGGACGGATAAATACTCCGATAATCTTTTTGCAAAAGATTTTGAGGCAGACCTGACACAGAAGTACGAAGTACTGACCGCTTACGAAGTATTCGAGCATCTTGTAAACCCGTGCGAAGAGCTTGAAATAATGCTGAAGTATTCGGATAATATTTTGTTCAGTACTTTTCTTATACCTGCAAATAATCCGAAGCCCGGGGAGTGGTGGTATTATGCAACTGACCACGGACAGCATATTGCATTATATTCGAGAAAATCACTGGAGAAACTCGGAAAGAAATTCAATCTTAATTTTTATTCAAACGGAAAAAACATTCACCTTTTTTCAAGGAAAGCAAAGAATGATTTTCTTTTCAGAGTGATTACGTTTCCTTATGCGGCAAAGATAATCAGTCCCCTGCTGGGAAAGAAATCTCTGCTGGATGAAGATTATAAAATGATACTGTATAAATTAAAAAGTAATCACTGATTTAATGATTTCACTGATTCCACTGATTTTAAAATCCATGAACTAAGTAAAATATAAAAATAATTTGGGTATAGTAAGAAAAGAAGCGCTGGCAAATTCGATATTTTATTATTCAGGAGTAGCACTCGGTTACCTTAATCTTATTATTTTAATTCCTGCATTTTTCACGGCAGACCAGTTCGGGCTGTTGAGTTTAATAATATACGTTTCGACAATTTACGCTTACCTTTCGCAGGTAGGTCTTGCAAACACAGTTCCGAGATTTTTTCCTTTTTTTAAAACCGATGACAGGCTACACAATTGGTTCCTGTCTTATGTGCTGCTGATAGGCATTGCGGGATATGTTATTATCACTGCTTTGATGCTGATATTCAAGCCTCTGATAATTTCCGCATTCATAGAAAAATCATCAGAGTTTACGGAGTATTATTATTTCCTGATACCGCTGGGAATGTTCACGATGCTGTTTAATATATTCGAAGCAATTACACGGGCTGTTTACAAAACTGCATTTGCGACATTTCTGAGAGAGACGCTCCTGAGATTATTAACGACTGCGGGCATTCTGCTGTTTATGCTGAATGTAATAGACTTTCACCGGTTCATATATTTCTTCGTGATATCGAATGCGGTTTGCGCGGTGATGCTTTTCTTCCAGATAATTTTTTCGAAAGAGTTTGTGCTTAAGTTCAGCTTCAAAGATTTGACAAAAGAAAAGTTCAAAGAGATAATGAAGTACGGCGGATTTCTTTACATATCCAGCGCGTCTATGATAATCGGGCAGGGAGGAGCGGATGCGCTATTCCTTGGTTCGATGGTGGGGCTATCTGTGGTCGGCGCATATTCGATTTACATGAAGATTGCAACATTGATTTACGGACCGATGCGGGCGCTATCGAGGATTTCGGTTCCGATAATAGCCACGAGCTTCAAGGAAAATAATTTAAAGCAGATTGCCGATATTTACAAGCGGACTTCGCTGATACAGCTTGTGCTGGGATGTTTGATTTATGTAGGAGTAATTATCAACAAGCATAATTTATTTGTATTCCTGAAAAAGCCCGAATACATAGACAGCTTCAGCATATTTTATTTTGTAGGGCTGGCAGTGCTGATAGATATTTCTGTCGGGTTAAATTCGGAGATAATAGTAAACTCACCGAAATATAAATTCGATCCGCTGTTTAATATTATACTATTATTTGTCAGCGTGCTGATGAATTATCTGCTGATTCCCATTTTTGGCGGAGTGGGCGCGGCGCTTGCGGCAGTGGCTTCTTTCTTTGCATTCAATTTTATCAAGTGGCTGTTTATAGTAAAGCAGTTTAAGATGCAGCCGCTGGGTCTAAAGCAGTTATTGGTTATTTTAATATCGGTTATTACGTATTTAACAGGAGTTATAATTCCTGTTATGGATAATGTTTTCATCGATATTGCCGTCAGGAGCGGAGCGGCGGTTGCGGTGTACGCGGTGCTTACACTCTGGCTGAAAGTCTCGCCGGATTTGAACGAGAGGTTTTTTGTTTATAAAAACCTTATTCTTCGCCGTAAGTAATTTTAACAATTTTGAAAGTAGTTAGTAGATAGTAGTTAGTAGTCAGTAGAAGAGTAAAAACTTCCACCACTAAGGCACTAAGCGCACTAAGGTTTTTTTATTTATAAGAGCATTACATTATGCAGAAGAGCAAGAGCAAAAACTCTAACCACTAAGGCACTAAGGGCACTAAGGTTTTTTTATTTTTAAGAGCAAGAGCATTTCTTATTTTTTAATCACAAAGACACAATTTAAAAGTAGTTAGTAGATAGTAGTTAGTAGAAGAGCAGGAGCAAAAACTCTAACCACTAAGGCACTAAGGGCACTAAGGTTTTTTTATTTATAAGAGCATTACATTATGCAGAAGAGCAAGAACTTTCACCACTGAGAACATTTAGCGCACTAAGGTTTTTTTATTTATAAGAGCATTACATTATGCAGAAGAGCAAGAGCAAAAACTCTAACCACTAAGGCACTAAGGGCACTAAGGTTTTTTTATTTATAAGAGCATTACATTATGCAGAAGAGCAAGAACTTTCACCACTGAGAACATTTAGGGCACTAAGGTTTTTTTATTTATAAGAGCATTACATTATGCAGAAGAGCAAGAACTTTCACCACTGAGAACATTTAGCGCACTAAGGTTTTTTTATTTATAAGAGCAAGAGCATTTCTTATTTTTTAATCACAAAGACACAATTTAAAAGTAGTTAGTAGATAGTAGTTAGTAGAAGAGCAGGAGCAAAAACTCTAACCATTAAGACACTAAGGGCACTGAGGTTTTTTTATTTATAAGAGCAATTCTTTTTTTCGAATCACAAAAACACAATTTAAAAGTAGTTAGTAGATAGTAGTTAGTAGTCAGTAGAAGAGCAAGAGCTTTCAATTTTTTAAATCACTAAGATTTTTATTAAAAAGAAAAAGCCACAAGGAAATTTAATTCTTTGCGGCTTTGTGACTTTGTGACTTTGTGACTTTGTGACTTTGTGACTTTGTGACTTTGTGACTTTGTGACTTTGTGACTTTGTGACTTTGTGACTTTGTGACTTTGTGACTTTGTGACTTTGTGACTTTGTGTTTAAGAAAATATTATTTTATTAAAACCATCTTTTTTGTATCGGCGAAGTTATCGCTGATGATTCTTACGAAATAAACTCCGCTGTTATATTTTGATGCATCGCAGGTATATTCATAAGTCCCCTCTTTCAGTTCCGTATTAACCAGAGTCTGCACTGCCCTGCCGAGAGCGTCATAGACGACGAGGCTCGTATGAGATTTTTTCGGCAGGTCGAATTTAATTTTCGTTGCCGGGTTAAACGGATTCGGATAGTTTGAATATAGCTTGAAGTCCAGGGGAACGACAGATGAAATCAGTGAAATTCCCACAGAAGTTGTTGAAAAATACCAGACATCCGACCAGGGGCTTGTTCCGACCGGTCCTGTTGCATTCACGCGCCAGAAATAAGTGGAAGAGACAGCAAGTCTGCCTGCGGGCACCAGTCTCTGATTTGTAGATAAAGTTGCAGAATCAGTTATTATTGAAAAATTGCTCACCGATGAAATCTGAATTTTATAGCTCGTAGCACCGCTGACTGTGCTCCATGTCATAGCGGGTGTAAGCGGAATATTCGTTGCCCCGTTAGACGGATATATCAAGGTTGGCGGAGCGGGTGTATTTAATCCGCCTGTCACGGTTTTTATAATCATTCCCGGTTTACCGACTGCCCACCCCGTATTTTCATTAATAAAGAAGCAACTGCCGAACCACGCAGTAACGGGTGAAGATTGCGTAAACCAGTTTTCACCGCCGTTAGTTGATTTAAGCAATACCGGATTATTGGCAGAGCTGTAATTACCACCTACAACATAACCCGTGTTAGCATTTGGAAAAAAGACACAGCCGAGCCAGATTGAACTGCCGTAATTATATTTTGTTTCCCAAACGTTTCCGCTGTTTGTGGTTTTAAGAATTCTTCCTCCGTCCGAAGCAATCCATCCTGTATTTTCATTAATAAAAAAACAGCTTTGCAAATTAAGTGTAATGCCTGAAGACTGCAGGGACCAGGTGTTACCGCCGTCGGTGGTTTTACAGATAATTCCGTTGTCACCGACAATCCAGCCGGTTAAGATATTCAAAAATTTCACATCGACAAGATGATTTGTTATGCCGATTGTTTTTTGCTGCCAATTTTGACCTCCGTTCGTTGTTTTTAATACACGACCGTAATCCCCGACGAGAAAACCGTTAAGAGAATCGGGAAATGACAGACCGAAATTCCTGCCTGAAGTTGAAAAAGACTGGTTTTGCCAGATTGTGCCGCTGTTAGTCGTTTTTAAAATAATTCCGCTTTCCCCTGCAAGCCAACCCGTATTACTGTTTATAAACCTGCAATTGATAAAGCTGTTCGATACGCCCGTAGTTTGAGCAAACCAGTTTGTACCTCCGTTTGTTGTTTTCAGAACCGTATTATAAAATCCGACAGCCCATCCTGTATTTGCATTTACAAAACAGACTGAGCGGAGTTCGTAATTTGTACCGCTGCTTTGCTGGAACCAGCCAGTCTGGGGAAAAACATAATTAAACACAAAAAGGATGGATAATAAAAAAACCGAAGTAATTCTTTTCATTTTTTTAATGAATGATAATGATAATTTTAAGAAATGAATAAAAAAACGGGAGTCGTTTATGACTCCCGTATTACAAAAATTTATTTTATCAGCATCATTTTCTTTGTATCGGCGAAGTTATCGCTGATGATTCTTACGAAATAAACTCCGCTGTTATACTTCGAGGCATCCCAGGCATATTCATAAGTCCCTTCTTTCAGTTCCGTATTAACCAGAGTCTGCACTGCCCTGCCGAGAGCATCATAGACGACGAGGCTCGTATGAGATTTTTTCGGCAGGTCGAATTTAATTTTTGTAGCCGGATTAAACGGATTCGGATAGTTCGAATAAAGCTTGAAGTCGGAGGGGGTGGAAGAACTTAACTGATTAATATTTGTAACTTCAATTGAGAAATACCAAATACTGGACCATGGGCTATCTGTTGAACCTGATTTTGCTTTTACTCTCCAAAAATACGTATGCATATTTAGTAGTTTACCAAAAGGAATCAGGTAATTGCTGGTTGAAACCGTTGCTGAATCAACAAGAGTAGCAAAGCCTGAGGTTAACGAAACCTGAATATGGTAACTTGAAGCACCTATAACATTTTCCCAGTCAAAATTTGGTATTAATGTATAAATAATGCTAGTATTTGCCGGATATATTAATACAGGTGCCTGCGGGATATATTGAATTGTAAATTTCCAAGTTGTTGACCAGGGACTTGAGCCCATTGAATTATTTGCTTTAACTCTCCAGTAATAAGATAGTCCATTAGTCAATTTACCTGATGGAATATAATATCCTGTATTAATTGTAGTAATAGAATCTGTTATTGAAGAAAAATTTTGGTCAGGTGAAATCTGCACTGTATAATTTGTAGCCCCCCCTGATGAATACCACGTTAAATAAGGAGTCATTGTATTTAAAGTAGAATTGTTTGCCGGTGTATTTAAAATTGGTGCAGCCGGAAGTGCCAGTCCACCGTCTATAGTTTTCATTATAGTTCCGTTTTGTCCCACACACCATCCTGTATCTGGTGAAATAAAACTAATGAAAGACATCCATGGCACTACAGGATGAGTTGTTGATGTCCAATTAATTCCACCGTTAATTGTTTTTAATATTATTCCGCTTGTTTGATTACTATAATCTCCACCGCAAGCATACCCAGTATATATATCAAAGAAATGCACTGCTGTAATCCAACAAAATACACCCGTATATGTAAACAGCCAGTTATTTCCACCGTTAGTTGTTTTAAGAACTGTACCATTAATCCCGGTTACCCAACCAGTATAGTCGTTAATAAAGAAGAACTTGTCTAAATTATAAGTCAAAGGAGTTGTTATATTATACCAGTTTTCTCCTCCGTTAGTTGTTTTTCTTATCGTCCCATTATCTCCATCAATAAAACCAGTGGTACCATTAATAAAATAAATACAATTTAGATTATAAGATGCACCTGAAGTTTTAGAAATCCAATTTACTCCGCTATTCGTAGTTTTTAAGACAACACCAGAATAGCCACAAATCCAACCTGTATTTTCATTAAAAAAATGTGTGTACATCAAACGAGATGACACAGGAGAATATTGTGTAAACCAACTTGTTCCTGCGTTTGTTGTTTTAATTATTGTTCCATTTTCTCCAACTACCCACCCTGTATTTACATTAACAAAAAATGTATTTTGGAAACTTGAGCTTGTACCTGATGGTACTTGTTGCCAATTTGCCCCACCATTTGTTGTTCTTAAAATATTCGAACCCCATCCAACTGCCCAAGCAGTATTACTATTCAAAAACCTTATGCATGTTAATAATTGTGTTGTACCGCTATTCTGGAAATACCAACCGAGTTGCGCATATGACACATTATTTGAAAATAAAACAAGAGAGAATATTAAAAAAATGGAAAGCCTTGTAAAACGAATAAACTTTTTCATGTTTGTAATTTATTAAGTTTACAAATAATAAATTATATTATCTGTAATTACAAGATTTATACAATATTTAACTATTTTTTTAATATTAATCAAGTTATATTTTTCAGTATTCGCATTAAAATTAGTTGCGATATAATTATTTATTTATTATAAATTTATTTATATAAACTGAATTTTTATATAGAAGTATTTTTATATTAAACGTATTTTCTGCAATGAGAAAAATAATATACAAGATTTACAGAGTGATATTTGCCAGGGGCAAATTCTACAATATTAATAAAGCAATTTATAATTTAATTGTTAAAGGAATCGGAATTAACAACTTCGAAAGCGACAAATTAAGCGGAGAAAAGAATTTATTAGATAAAATTCTTATTAAATATAAAAATCCAGTAATATTTGATATAGGAGCAAATGTTGGTAATTATTCTGAATCAATAAAACTGCTTTCTCCCGATTCTACTCTTTTCTCATTTGAGCCTCATCCAAAAATTTATAAATCTTTAGAAGCCAGTTCTAAGAAGAGCAAATACAAAGCTTTTAATATTGCTTTAGGAAAAGAAGAATCTAAATTAATGCTTTATGATTACGAAAATAATACCGAAGGGACAGAGCACGCCTCTTTATTCAAAGAAACATTTGAAAAATTTTATAACGAAAAGGTTACCTCTTATGAAGTTGATGTAATTACACTTGATAAATTTGTAAAAGAGAATAATATAGGCACAATAAACCTTTTAAAAATTGATACTGAGGGTAATGATTACAATGTTTTACTCGGCGCAAAAGAAAGTTTAACAAACGGCAAAATTGATATTATACATTTTGAATTTAATTCTATGAATGTATATAGCAGAGTATATTTCAGGGATTTTTTCGAATTATTAAGTAATTTTGATTTATACAGACTTCTGCCAAAAAGTTTTATTCACATAAAAAAATACGAACCAATTCATTGTGAAATTTTTGCATATCAAAATATTGTAGCTGTAAGAAAAGATTTAAATTTCAAATTGACATAATATGCCAACCCCCCAATTCCACACCCCCATATTATTCCTGATATTCAACAGGCCGGATACGACTGCAAAGGTATTCGAGCGGATAAGAGAAATTAAACCGAAAAAACTTTTCGTATCGGCGGACGGTCCGCGGACGAACAAGCCCGGCGAGGCGGAGCGCTGCGAGGAGACGCGGCGCATTATAGACGGCGTGGACTGGGAATGCGAAGTGCACAGGAATTTCAGCAGTGAAAACCTGGGGTGCAAACGCGGAGTGGTGAAGGGCATTACGTGGTTTTTTGAAAACGCGGAAGAGGGAATAATAATAGAGGACGACTGCATTTTGGAGGAATCTTTTTTTGCATTTGCGGAGGAAATGCTGGCAAGATACAGAAACGACGAGAGGATTATGCATATCGGCGCGGCGAACTTTCAGGATGGAAAGATACGCGGGGATGCGAGCTATTACTTTTCGAAGCTGTGCCACGTGTGGGGCTGGGCAACCTGGAGAAGGGCGTGGAAGCATTACGATGTGCAGATAAAGACATTTGAGAAATTCAAAACTGAAAACGGAATATCAAAAATACTGAAAGACGAGAAGATGCAGGCGCACTGGATGAAGCTGTTCCGGACGGTTTATGATAATGCGCTGGATACGTGGGATTTTCAATGGGTTTACTCCGTATGGGAGCAGGGCGGAATGAGCGTGATTCCGAATGTGAATTTTGTTTCGAACATAGGATTCGGCGAGGATGCTACACATACGCTGGATTCGGCTCACGTGCTGGCGGAGAATAAGACGGGCAAGCTGGAAGAGATAGTTCATCCGGAGAAAATGCAGGCGGACGAGGAAGCTGATTTGTACACTTTTTATCGTAAGATATATCAGAGTAAATGGAGTAAAGTGAAAACTAAGGTAAAGAGTATTTTTAAGAAGTAGTTAGTAGTCAGTAGATAGTAGTTAGTAGAAGAGCTGACTAGAGCAGAAGTCAGAAGACAGAAGTTAGAGATAGAGGTTAGCAGAAGAACTAAGAACATTTTATATTTTTTGAATGAAAGTATTATATGATTACGAAATATTCCTGATTCAGAAGTACGGCGGTGCCACGAGGTATTTTTATGAAATAATTTCGCGGCTTGCAGAAAAAAAAGATATGGATATTATACTTTATATGGGGTATCATATAAACAGGTACGGGCTGGATGACTTGAAGGAAAAGTATTACAAATTCCACGGGAAGAAAATTCCGCAACTGCCGAAGACAAAGCTGATATCGACAAAACTGCAGAAGCCTGTATTCGAGAAGTTCAGGAAGAAAACTGATTACGACATTTTTCATCACACATATTACGCGGATTATAAAAAGAAGATCGGCACAAGGGATATAATTACGGTGCACGATTTTACGCACGAGAAATTTCCGGATAACTTTTCCGGGCTGGACGCAACAATAGAGAGGAAGAAAAATGCAGTGATGAATTCAGACGGGATAATCTGCATTTCGGAAACGACAAAGAAGGACCTGCTGGAGCTGTATCACATTCCCGAAGAAAAGATAAAGGTGATATATCACGGGAACTCGCTGAAGCACGAGGTGACGGAGAAGCCGATATTCGAAAAGCCTTACCTGTTTTATGTCGGCGACAGGCGGGCATATAAAAATTTCGGATTAGTGCTAAAGGCATTCAGGGATTCGGATTTTATAAAAAATAATTTCGACCTTTTATGTTTTGGCGGAGGCGAGTTCAGGAAGAATGAAGCGGAAATGATAAGCAGTTTCGGGCTGGAAGGAAAGGTGTTTCAGACGGAAGGAAGCGACAGGGAGCTTGCGAATGCGTATAAGTATGCAAGTGTTTTTATTTATCCATCGCTGTACGAGGGATTCGGGATTCCGCTGCTGGAGGCAATGCATTACGGGTGCCCGATAGCGGCAAGCGACTCGAGCTGTTTTCCGGAGGTGGCAGGAGATGCGGCGGAGTATTTCAATCCTGGGAGCGAGGAGGAACTGTCGGTAGCGATAGAGAAAGTGATAAATGATACGGAAGCGAGAGAGAGGCTGATTAAAAACGGGTATGTGAGGGAGAAGATGTTCGGGTGGGACAAGTGCGCAGAAGAGACTTTTGAATTTTATAAAGAAGTAGTTAGTAGATAGTAGTCAGTAGATAGTAGAAGAGCAAGAGCGGATATTTTGAGGAGCGGATTTCACGAAGGAGCACGAAGGATTTCACGAAGGAACACGAAGAGAGCAAGAGAGGATTTCACAAAGGAACACGAAGAGAGCAAGAGAGGATTTCACAAAGGAACACGAAGAGAGCAAGAATGCTCTAATTTACGATTGACGATTCACTTTTTACGTTTTACATTTTACGCTTAATAGATTATTAAAAATATAATTGAACAATAATAATATATATAAACCCAAAGTAAGCATTATCACTATTGTTTTTAACAACAGGGATAATTTTACTAAAACAATGGACAGCGTGAGGAAGCAGAGCTATCCCGACATCGAGTACATTGTGGTTGACGGCGGCTCGAAGGACGGAACAATAGATGTGATAAAGCAGAGCGGAGACATAATCACGAAATGGATATCCGAGCCCGACAATGGAATATACGACGCTATGAATAAGGGAATAAAAATGGCAACGGGAGAATATCTTTGGTTTTTAAACGGCGGGGATATGATTTATTCCGGGAATACTCTCAATGAAGTTTTTGTGTCGGGAGAAAATGCAGATGTTTATTACGGCGATACGGAACTTGTGGATGAAGAAGGAAAAAGTTTCGGCAGAAGAAAGCTTAAGACTCCACCTGAAAACCTTACCTGGAGAAATATGATAGACGGAATGGTAATCACGCACCAGTCGCTGATTATAAAGAAAAGTGCCGTAGTAGATTACGATTTGAGCTACAGACACTGCGCGGATATAGACTGGACAATCAAGGTTTTAAAGAGCAGTAATAAAATTATCAATACTAAAAAAATAATTTCAAGATTCCTGCTTGGAGGTTATTCGAGAAAGAACACGATAAGTTCGCTGGTGGAGAGAATAAAAATATTATCGAGACATTTCAATATATTTTACGTATTATTGAATCACGTGAAGCTGGCTTTTAAATTTATAATTCACATTATTAAATACAGAAAAATTTTATAGTATGCCCGACTTAAAACTTTTGAAAATAAAATCCGAAATGCTTTCCAGGAAAATCGGAAACAGGCTCGGAGTGGACGTAAAGATGACAGACGAAGAGGTGCTGATGAAGCAGCTCGCTCATAATAAGATTGATTTGATTTTTGATATCGGCGCAAACGCAGGGCAGTTTTCGAACATGATATTCAAGCTGGGCTACGGTGGTAAGATTGTTTCATTCGAGCCGCTATCATCTGCTCACGAAGCATTGACAAAGAGAAGCGCAGGCAATGCAATGTGGGCAATAGCAGAGAGATGCGCAATCGGCGACGAGGACGGAGAGATTGAGATTAATATTTCAAAAAACTCGATAAGCAGTTCGGTGATGAAGATAATGGACGAGCACGTGAATGCGGCGCCTGAATCCAAATACATCGGAAGCGAAAAGACAAAGATTTACAGGCTGGATACAATCGGAGACAAATATTCGGGTGACGCAAAAAACATTTTCATAAAAATTGACACGCAGGGATTCGAAGAAAAGATTTTAAACGGAGCCGGACATTTCATAAGCAGGGCAAAAGGATTACTTGTGGAAACTTCACTGGTGCCGCTGTATGCGGGACAAGCGCTGTTTCCGCAGATATTCGAGCGGGTAACAAAATCGGGATTCAGTTTATTCGGAGTGCAGCCTGCATTTATAAACAAAGAAACAGGAAGAATGCTTCAGATAGACGCGATATTTTTCAGGGAATAATTTCTTCAGAATTTTTTTTATACTTTAGAATCAGGAAGAGTGAAAGGGCAAGAAGAAATTCTGAAATCACAAATCTGCTTTTAAAAAACTCACCGATTATTTTAATATTTTTAGTTACGAGCAAATTATCGGGATATGCGAGAAGTATAAATCCTGCGATAAGAATTACCGCAACTGCATATTTTTTTTCTTTAATCATACCGGGCAGTTCACCGACAATCACAAATGAAAGTGGCATAAGCCAGACGAGGTTCATCAGCCATGTGTAAGGGCTGGATAGTGTTATTACAATCAGAATCATCTGCCAGAAAATGAATTTATTTTCAAATTCGCCGATTTTGTTTTTCTTTTTAAAATAAAGAAAGAGCAGGAAGAATACGGCGAAGACGAAGAAGGAGTAAATTGAATTCGAAAATAAATTCGGCAGAGTAACTTCGAACAGGCGGATGAAAGATGCTTTCGAGTTAAAGCTGATAGATTCAGTCAGGTACATACGTCCGTCTATGATGGATATAGAGGTCGGAGTCATAGGCAGGTATGCCTGCAGAATCCACACGGGGAGCTGCATTTCCGGTGTTCCGCTGCTTCCGAATTTTGCAATTCTGGGAGCTTCGGTTGCAAGGTATTCATAGGATAGTTTTGTCCCGCTGAATACAATCGTAAGCAATACCAGAACAGTTATACCCGTAAGGTATCCGTAAATCACTTTATATTTTTTCTGCACTAAGAAGAACGGAATAAGCAGGAAGCTGTATAGCTTGAACAGCGTGGCAATTCCGAAGAATACGCCGGAGAAGAATTCGTTTTTATTTTTTTTAAGAAAGAATGAGAAGCCGAGAAGAATAAAAAACAATGTGACCAAATCAATCTGTCCTCTTTCCAGCAATGCCAGGAACGGGAAGAAATTAAAAGCAAGAATTGCCGATACCAGTATTTTATTAAACTTCTTGTACCTTTCGCTTTTATCATTCCGAAGAAAAATAAACGTAAGAAGTGCAAAGCAAATGATATAACACAACAGGTTAAAGAAATTCCATATGTATTTTGCATTTATATAAGGCACGGACGCAAGGGGCTGAAAGAGATTTGCCACGAGCGGAGGATAGAGGAATCGGCTGTGTTTAAAGGAAGCAATTCCGTCCCAGAGTTCCCAGTTTGTCAGGATATGGTTCACATAAGGAGAGAGTCCGCTATTCAGCGACTTCCCTGCTGCGTAGTATGCGGTGAAATCCATTTGAATACTCTGCTCTGAAAATATTATCGCATAGTTAACCGTACGGAAAAGAGATATTGCGAGTATCACCAGAAGAAAAAAAGTCAGCAATATTTTACTTACGTTTAATTTCATTTATACATCAAATAAAATTCGGATGTCCATACACCGAGCAGGAATATATTGAATGCTATTGCCGATATTTTTTTTGTCAAAGAAAGTTCTTTCCAAATAATTTGTCTTTCGGAAATAAATTTAACCGTACCGAGAATAAAGAAAGGAATAAGAACATAATGATACCTTGCAAGAGCAACGAAGAGGAAGAAAGTAATCATCCAGGTTACAATAAATCCGTAGAGAAAGAACTTATGTTTTTTAAATGCAAACAATCCCCAGGTACCAAGCAACATCACAGCAAAGTAAGGAATATTCACAAGCGCTATGAATAGCGGATTTATGGATTTATAGACTTCGGTAGAAGTCATCCCGGTTTTTTCGCCCTGCGTAAAGTAAAGCAGGATAAGTCGTTCGGAGGAAAAGAGGTAACCGATTTTTTTAAATCCCGTGATTATGAATTTATGAGGATTGTGCAATGCGTAATCAATCCCCTCTTTGAAAAATGCCCTGTCGCGCTCTACCTCGTCTGTGATATTGAACATCGGGTTTGATTCCTCTATTTTATAATACCAGGTTCCTGTTGCATTCGGATTGCTTCCCGACCAGAAAGTGAATCCGCCCTGCGTGGCAATGGTAAATGTGCCGAGGACGGTTTTATTCCTGATAAGCCAGGGAGCAATTACGAGTGCGGCTCCGAAAATAAAGATTATGGAATACTGAATTACGCGTTTAATTCTTTTTGTTTTGAAGCCTTCGAATAGCTGTCTTCTGTACTTGAAAATAAATATCAGCATAAGGAAAAGCGAAAGCGCGAACGAGGAGCGGATTAGCACTGCATATCCCCAGAGCAGCCCGATAAAGAAAATTTTATTGTTAATAACGCCGTTAATGCAGTACCACAGCAGAATCACTGCAAACATACCGAAAACGGGCTCGGTAAGTACCGTCTGCGAGAATAAAACATTAGACGGAAAGAAAGTAAATATTGCAAGCGAAACCAGCGACCATTTTTCATTAAAGAACTTCGTCGAAATGAGGAAGAAGAAAAAACCCGTGATAATTTCGAGAAGAGAGTTTATTATGCGCACCCAAATCTGTTCCGTACCGAATATTTTATAAACTCCTGCAAGGAAAAGCGGGTAACCGCAGGCAAAGTTGCCTGTAGGCTTTCCTGATTCGAAGGAGTATTCCCCGAACTTAACGAGGTTAACTGCAATCCTGTGATAATCGAGGCTGTCAGAGCGAATTTCAGCGGGCAGAGTAAATGCAAGTATTAATTTTATTATAAATGCAGAGAGAAGGATAAGAAAAAAATATTTCCTCTGCTGTGCAGATAGTTTTTTGAAATTAGTCATAACAATCTTTTAATAAAATTGCATTTACTGCTTTTCAGCAAGAACTATAACGCCTGTTCCCTCTTTGTTATCCGACTTAACATCCAGCCACATCAGGATAAGCACGAGCCAGAGCGTAAAGAAATAGTACAACGGTAAAATCAGTATAAGGATTTTGGAAACACCTGCAATCAAAATCGGATACTTGATACCGAGGCGCCAGGAGATTGTTCCGAACTTTCCGTATGAATAGCGGAAGTCGGTTACTTTCAGTCCTGCCCGTTCAAGCTTTTCGGTGATATCCTGTTTTGAATATCCGACTCTTGCGTGCTCTTCGATAAAGCTTTCGTCGTCGTGGTCGTGAGCGTCGCTGCCGCCAAGGTCTGAGGGTGTATTCACGAGAAGTGTTCCGCCTTTTTTTAATGCATTTGCAAAGTTTTTGAATACTATTTCATCTTCAACAATATGCTCCATCACGTCAACGGAGAGTATAAAATCAAAACGGTTTTCATAATCTATTTTTGTAAGGTCGGCAATTTCGAATTTTGCTTTTTCAATTTTGCATTTGGAAAAAAAGTACCTGCAGTCCTCCACCTGTTCATCCTTCACGTCCACGGCGAATATATTGGCATCAGGGAAATGTCTGGCAAGAAAATATGTGTATTGTCCGAACCCCATTCCTGCATCAAAGATGTCCATCTTACCCGTATTTTTAATCTTATCTTTTATTTCTTTTCTCACGTGCCAGGAGCGGAGAAACATCAGGTCGAGAATCCGGTAAAACACTTTTCTGAGAAAAGCATTTCTCGATACAATATTTCCAAACGTTCTTTTTATGGGGTCGTATTTCATAATCAATAAACTTAAATATAAATTTTTATACTTTCATTACTTAAAAAGGGTAAATTGTAAATCGTAAAATGTAAATAGTAAGAACTAAAGCAAAGAGCCGGGCTGCATCAATTTAATACTTAAAAAATGGTAAATAGTAAATCGTAAAATGCAAATAGTAAGAGCTAAAGCAAAGAGCCGGGCTGCATCAATAAGCAAAATCACTTTTCTGCAAGATTCATAATGTTTTCAACAAAGGTTTCCCACGAATATTTTTTCTTTTCCTCTTTAATGTTATCGGAGAATTTTTCTTCGAGGTTTTCTTCGTAGAACCGCTTCACAGCACCGGCTATTTCATTAACACTACCCGGACTGATAATAATTCCTGTTTTATCCTTAACCACAACTTCGGAAAGCCCGCCTACATCCGTTACGATTGCGGGTTTATCGTAATAATATGCAATCTGCACAATACCGCTCTGGGTTGCATCCGTATAGGGCAGCACGAGGCAGTCGCAGGCGGAAAAGAAATACCTCACTTTTTCATCGGGCATAAAATCTGAGAGCAAAAATATATTATCTTCGATACCAAGCTGTTTCATTTTTTCCCTGTATGGTTTTTCATCGTCGTAGAACTCACCCGCAATGAGAAGCTTTACATTATTGTCTTTCAGAATTTGCGGCATTGCTTCGAGCAGGTACATAAGGCCTTTATATTTCCTGATGTATCCGAAAAAGAGAAGAACCTTATCCGTGCCGAATTTAACATTATAATTTTCTTCGATATATTTTCTTGCTTCGGCTTTATCAATCTTTTCACCGAAGATGTTATATAGCGGATGAGGAGAAAGTTTATACGGCTTGTTTTTTTTATTGAATATTTTCAAATCCTTTTCAACTGTCTGAGACTGGACTATGAAATAATTTACAACGGAGAAAACGAGTTTCGTAAAAAACTTATCTCCTATTCTCTTCTCGTGAGGGATGACGTTATCGCATATAAAAAGAACTTTCGTTTTACTGAACATCTTCACGATTAAAGAAATCGTAAAGAAACACGGAGCAAAGAACGGAATCCAGTACTTATAAATAAGCAGGTCGGGATTTTCCTTTCTGATTTTAAGCGCAGTGAAAAGCCAGTTAAAAGGATTTACCGAATCGACTGCAATTACATTTTTATCTTCCGGTATTTTGAAAGCGGGCTCGCCTGTTTCAAACTGGGTTTTGCCGGGAAAGAGGAATTCGGGATACTGCCTCTTGAATGAAAAAACTTTAACATCATTTTTTTCGGAAAGGTATTTGTACAGTATGGAATTATACTGAGCTATACCTCCTCTCATCGGATACGCCGTGCCTATTATTACAATCTTCATTTACGAATTCAATAATTTAAGAGCTGACTCAAAAACGTCTTCGGGCAAAAGGTAATCCATGCAGCTGTATTCAGGATTCACGCATTTAGGGCTGAAGTAGCACTTGCATTCTTTTTTTGGCTGAATGATTTCACCGTTTCCGTAAAGTTCATATTCATTCGGGTTGAAAATATTATTCATCAGGAGCAGTTTCTTGTCCAGTCCGATTGCAATATGCATGGTCATGGTAACCTGCGTAATTACAAGTGAGCATTTATTCACAAGGTGAAGAAAAGTTTTCAAGGGGAAATATCCGAAATATTTTGCCCTGGTGCTTCCTGCGTATAATTTGTTTTTCTCATCTTCCTGCGGTCCGCCGAGAAGGACTATCTCATATCCTTTATCATAGAGTCTGTGAATCAGGTTAATCCAGTTATCATCGCTCCACAGTCTCGAGGTCCAGCGCTCGCCGCATCCTGTATTGAGTCCGATTATTTTTTTGGAAAAATCCATATCCCATTTCATATCGAATTTATCATCGAGTTCGACTATATATTTTTCTTTGTTGAATTTATGCCCGCATATTTCGAAAATTTCTTCCGGATAGCTTTTGGTATTTTCCTTTGAAAGGTTATCGAACACGCCTGTAAGGAATTTATGCTCGGCATACTGGTTTATTGGCCAGCAGATTCCGTCTTTTATGGTATATCCGTATTTCTTTCTTGCCTTAATGGAGTTCATCAGGCTGATTGCTTCGCGGTCTTTATCGAGATTAATCACGATGTCGAATTCGACTTCCTTCAGGTACATCACGCTTTTAAAATCGCACATCAGAACAACATCCGCGCATAAATCGGAATTAACCGGCACGAGGTCGGGCGAATATGTCAGCCAAAAAATCTTTGCTTTCGGAAAATCGTTTTTAATCGGATAGAGCAGGGGCGTGGTGCGGATTACATCTCCTGCGGCACCAAGCTTGATTATAAGTATCTTTTCATTTGTTTTTTTGAAAAAGCTGCAGTTATCGCAGGTCACTCCGAACTGCTTATTCTGGCGGCAAGGGACATCTCCCCTGAAATACCTGCAATCTGTTTTCAAATCCGTAATTTTGAGCATATTATTTCAAAAAAATTTTCTAAATATAGAATTATTATGTTTTAAAAGTAATTCATTAAATTATATTCGACACCAAATAACGCCGTGAGAAGTGAGGTTTATCATTTTTTAATAATAATTGATAAAATAGCACTAAGAATTAATATCTAATATCTGTAATCTTGCTATATTAATCCGAAATATTTATTTTATAAAAAAGGAGGTAAAAAATGGCAGTATTAAAAGAATTGGTAATAGAAAAAAGGCTTTTTTTTGTAAAAACAGGAATGAACGTTTTTGATGTTGCAAAATACATGGACCTGCATAATATAGGAGCCGTTCCTGTGCTCGACAATGAAAACAAGCTGAAAGGCATTTTTTCCGAAAGGGACCTCGTGCGCAGATGCATTTCAAAAGAGCTGGATTTAAAAACGACAAAAATAGATGACGTAATGACTTCGCAGGTATATGTGATAGACATATCCGATACTCCCGAATACTGTATGCAGATTATGAAGCAGCAAAAAATAAGACATATGCCGGTGATAGAGGAGCATAAGCTAATCGGGTTGGTTTCGATGAGGGATTTACTATTATACGATATGAAGTTGAAGGAGGAGAAAATTGAAATGCTGAATACATACATTCAATACAACGGTTAAAGAACAATTTATGACAAGAAGAGTTGTGCTGATTACTCAGGACAGCGATTTTGAAATGCTAATAAAAATGTCTTCGCTGACACTGACCAAGCTGAATTATCAGGTAGATATATTTCAGGAAATCCGTAAAGACATTGACCTGATTATAATAGATTTCGATATAAAAGAAAATTTCGATTTAGTGAAATCCATCCGTGCAAATCCTGAATTTAAGAATAAAAAAATTGTCGGTGTGGCTACTGCCCTCACCGACAAAAAGATTTTTTTCGACTGCGGCTGCGACTCCGTGATGAGTAAAAAGGAATTCGCACCTGCTGCGGATAATATACTTATGTATTAATTTATATAATTCAGTACGAATAAATATTCAACCCTCCCACGGTGAGTCCTCGATCTTCGTTGTTGTTGTTGTAGTATCCTTTTATAAATAATGACTTCTCTTTTTTCTCCTGACTTATTTTTATATAATCATTCTAAAATCAAGTCCCGAATATTAAATTCGGGACTTGATATTTATATTAATAATTAATAAAATTATAATATGAAAAAAGAAATTAAAATAACACTTGCTTTTCTTTTGTTTCTTTCCGCTTCAAATATTTTCTCCCAATCGGGATGGATACGACAAAGTCCTGTTCCATATCAATTTTCAGGTTACTCAATTAAATTATTAAATAATAATACAGGTTTTTGTGTAGGCCAAATGGGAAATATAATTAAAACTACAAATGGCGGAATAAACTGGAATAGTGTAAATTCAAACACTACTAAAATCTTAAGATATATTTGTTTTATTAATTCTACAACCGGATTTGCCACAGGTGACTCTTCTATAATTATTAAAACTACAAATGCCGGAAATGACTGGTTTATCTCTTACGCTTCAAACTCAAAAGCTTCAGTTCATAGCATTTATTTTATTAACCAAAATACAGGATTCGCATATCGGGATACGTGCAACTTTCTCCTTAAAACTACAAATGCAGGTGAAAACTGGTTTTCAGTAAGTACTGATTTAATGCGGGGTTCATATCTTCAAAGTCTTTATTTTTTTAATGAAAATACAGGGTTTTATTTTGGAGGAAATATTTTTAAAACAACCAACGGTGGAATAAATTGGTTTTTAAAAGATGTATCTCCTTATGAAGTTCGTTGTCTTTATTTTTTCGATCAGAATACCGGTATTGCTTCAGGTTATTTAGGTAATATTTTAAAAACAACTGATTCAGGTGAAAGCTGGATATTCCAATCCCAAATATTGTGTACAGTAAATGGTATTAATTTTTTAGATTCTTTAAATGGTTATTTACTTGGTGCAGGAGGATGCTATATTTATAAAACAACAGATAAAGGTAATAACTGGACTGTTTTACAAAATTCTGCCGGATATGGTAATTATACATCTTTTGACTTTCCTGATATAAATACAGGTTATATTTTAGATGCACAAACTAAAATTATAAAAACAACTAATGCCGGATTAAACTGGTACTATATTTCTTCCGGTACACGAAAACCTTTATATTCAATTCATTTTTTAAATCAAAATTTAGGTTTGGCTGTCGGAGAAGAAGATATTGTAAAAACAAATAATGGCGGAAATATTTGGTTACCGTTCAATTATAGCAATGGTGGTATTTTTCAGAGTATTCATTTATATGATACAAACTCTATAGTTGCAATAGAGTGGAACACCATTCAAAAATCAACAAACGGAGGATTAAATTGGATAGTTAAAGAAAATTATGGCTCATTGTATAAAGCTTCCTTTTATAATGATTATTGTTATTTCATAAGCCAGACACATTACATAGCAAAATCAACCAACCAAGGTGATAGCTGGGCTTTAATAAATACAAATATTTACCCAACAAGCATATTTTTCATAAATGAATCTACCGGATTTTCTGTAGCGGGAATTGACTATAATAATTTTTATAAGACTACAAATTATGGTGAAAACTGGACACCAATCTTCACAGGGCAATATGGGAGCGAAGTTACAGATTTATTTTTTACTGATTCTTTAAATGGTCATGCAGTTTTATATGATAAAATACTTAAAACTTCAAACGGAGGATTTTACTGGAGCTATACAACTCCTGGAGGAGGGACACTATATTTTTTAAATAAAAACACGGGTTACGTTACAAACGGCTATAATGTGCTTAAAACAACAAACCAGGGCATAAACTGGATAACACAATTTACCAGCTCTAAGCAAGGATTAAATAATATTTATTTTCTTGACACTTTAATCGGTTATGTTGTAGGAAACGGTGGAGAGATATTTAAAACAACAAATGGCGGAAATGTTTGGGTAAGCAGCCAAGGAGAAAAAATTCCTGATAAAAATTATATCTATCAAAACTATCCAAATCCTTTCAATCCCGTTACAAACATCAAATACCAGATTCAAAAAACAGGATTGGTAACTCTGAAAATTTACGCCATAACAGGTAGGGAAATAAAAACACTCGTAAATGAAGTAAAGAACCCCGGCAGCTATATTATTTCCTTTAACGGCTCTGAATTCGCCAGCGGAGTATATTTTTACAGAATCCAGGCGGACGATTTTGTGCAAATAAAGAAAATGATTTTGATTAAATAATTATTGATTTCGATAATTCCGAAAATACAGATGCCGTTGATAATATTCTTATGTATTACTGCGTTCCCAAAGAGGACTTTGGGAACGAGCAATTTAAATAATATTACTACTCCTGAGACTCCAGATACTGTTCGGCATCTTTTGCCGCCATGCATCCCGTGCCTGCGGCAGTAACAGCCTGCCTGTAGTGGTTATCCTGGGCATCGCCGCAAGCGAACACGCCGGGAATATTCGTTTTAGTGCAACCCTTTTCAGTAATAATATATCCCGCGGTGTCAAGTGTTAATATATTTTTAAAAATTTTTGTATTAGGGTCGTGGCCGATAGCAATGAAAACTCCTTCGCAGGGGTGGTCAATCACTTCATTTGTATTCACGTTTTTCAGCTTAATGCCAGTAACAGATTTTCTTCCGTTTTCATTTGTGCCTGTAATCTCCTCTATAACTGAGTTCAGGGCAAATTTAATTTTAGGATGCTTTTGAGCTCTTTCCAGCATTGCAGGTGAAGCGCGGAATCCTTCTCTTCTGTGGACAAGCAGAACTTCCGAGCAGAGGTTTGCAAGGTAAGTAGCTTCTTCCATGGCTGTATCGCCGCCGCCAACAACTACCACTCTCTGATTCCTGAAAAAGAATCCGTCGCAGGTTGCGCAGGCAGAGACACCCGCACCCATATAAAACTGTTCTGACGGAATACCAAGATACCTAGCAGATGCACCGGTTGCAATGATTACGGAATCAGCTGTATATTTATTATTATCATCCGAGAAAACCTCAAAAGGTTTTTTGGAAAAATCAGCCTTGATGATAGTTTTATAAATAGTTGCAGCACCGACTCTCTGTGCCTGTTTTCTCATTGTATCCATCAGGACGGGACCTGCAATTCCGTGCTCGAATCCGGGATAGTTTTCTATATCGGTTGTAATCATAAGCTGGCCTCCGGGCTGGGAGCCTTCGAAGATTACGGGGTTTAAATTTGCTCTTGCAGCATAAATACCTGCGGTGAATCCTGCGGGTCCTGAACCGATAATAAGTACTTTATAATGATTTTCCTGCATATAATTATTATTATTTGTTTAAGTTTATAATTAATCTTCTTTATAAAAATTTATTTTTTCTTTCAAAATTATATTATTCGGATTAAGCTCGGAAGCTTTTCTCCAGAAATTTATTGCATTTTTAATATCTTTAAGTTCAAGGTAGACATCGCCGAGATGCTCCAGCAGAACTGCGCTCGAGCCGCTGATACCGACTGCCTTTTCAATATATATTTTTGCTTCGTTGTATTTTTTAAGTTTATAGAGAACCCATCCGTATGTATCGAGGTAGGAAGCGCTGTTAGGCTCGCGCTCGATAACTTTTTTTATCATTTCAAGGGCTTTGTCCAGATTAACTCCCCGTTCGGAAAGATTATAAGCATAATTATTCAAAACAAGGATATTGTTTGGGTCGAGCTTGAGCGCACGCTCATATGCATTATCAGATTCCTCATAGCGTTTTAATCCGTTATATGCCATTGCGAGCGTGGACAATAAGTTCACTTCGTCGGGAGAAATAGTCAGCGCCTTTTCAAAATAAGAAACGGCATCGGCTTCCCTACCCTGTCTCTGGAGCGCGAGTCCGTAGAAATAATTCATCCGGAAATCATCGGGAAACATTTCTATTCCCCTGGAAAGAATTGAAAACGATTCCTGGTTTTTCCAGATTCTGTAAAGAGCAAAACCCACCTGTATATAAGCTTCCCTGCCGGTATCGGCATACTGAATTGCCCTTTCGAATTTTTCCGCCGCCGCATTATTATTGCCTGAAATAATATCCAGTTCGCCGAGGTAGTAATACGGTTTCCACTCGCTTTCGTACTGGTTGTTCAGTTGCAAGAAAATATTTTTTGCAACTTCGGACGCGGCGGCATCCTGCGAGATGGTATTGAAATAAAGCTCGCCGAGCTGGACTTTCTCTTCGTAATTAAGAGCATCTTTGCCCAGCAGTTTCGCAAAGCTTTCGAATCCTTTTTCCGTCTGTTTTCCTTTGAAATAGAGCTTTACAAGTTCCGACTGGACATTTTTGTTATCGGGATTAAGAGCAAATATTTCCTCAAGAACTTTTTTTGCTTCATCGTCGCGGTTCAGTTTTATATAAAGTGCTCCGAGCTGCTGAAGAAACTGGGAATTGAACGGGTCGAGCTTCAAAGCATACTTAATAACAAGCAGGCAATTTTCATAATCTTTGAAGCTGATATAAATATCATACATTCTTCTTAAAATTTCCAGGTCGAATCCGGCAACATCGGTAAGCTTTTCGTAAACAACGATAGCTTTAGAGGGCTGCTTAAGCTCTTCGTAAATTCTGGCAAGGCTGTAGAGCGCATAGGTATTGCCTGAATCTGCTGAAAGTATCTGTTCGAATATTTCCGATGACTTCACAAGGTTATCCATCGTATAATAAATGCGCGCTTTATGGTCGAGATAATCAAGGTCATCGGGAGCCATTCTCAAAGCGTTATTGATTTCTATTAGCGCTTCCTGCATTTTCCCCTGTTCGGAATAAATCTGCGAGATGGCATAATAAATTCCCGGGGATTTATAAAATTTCAGTGCGGTCTTGTAGTTTTCAAGAGCGGCCGGATTATTTCCTTTTATATCTTCTGTCTTACCTTCTATAAAAAACTCAATCGAGCGCAGGGAATCAGAGCTGCCCTGCGGGTAAGCGCGCGAAAACCAAATGGCAATAAATAATGTTATTATTATTAGATATTTATACACTCTTAAAAATATAATTATTTGAGGTAACTCTAAAGATAAAAAAGGGGTATTATATTTAGAGTTAAATGTTTTATTTTTATAACTTATATTTAAAAAGAAACGTTCAAAAGCAAAAATATTTCCGAATTATGATACTAAAATTAGAGACCATACTGTTTATCGTATTCAGCGCAGCAGCGGTTTTCACTGCCATAATGATGATTACCAGAAGAAATCCCGTAGCAAGCGCGGTTTACCTTATAGTGAATTTTGCAATGGTATCGGGAATTTACCTTCTGCTGAAAGCGCAGTTCATTGCAATCATACAGGTTCTTGTATACATGGGCGCCATAATGGTTTTATTCCTGTTCGTAATAATGCTTCTGAACCTTAAAGACGAAAGAAAGCTTTCCGAAAATTTCACATATACAAAAATCACAGCTGTGCTTTTTTCGATTGCCCTGCTCGGCCTTATGTCCGTTACAATCTGGTTCGGATTCGACAAGAAATACAGCGAACTGAACATGAACGCCGAGAATATCGGCAAGGCGGAGTTTCTCGGAAAAGAACTGTTCACAACATACTCATTTCCTGTATTAGTTGTCGGAATACTTCTGACAGCAGCAATAATAGGCGCTGTGGTACTGGCGAAGAAGAAGTTCGAATAATATTATATTAAATCAAACCCTGTATATTTCCTCAAAACTTCCGGAACAATTATGTGTCCGTCCTTTGTCTGGTTTGATTCAAGCAATGAGACCATAAGGCGCGAAGTAGCGAGACCTGAGCCGTTTAGAATGTGAACAAGCTCGGTTTTTGTCTTGCCTCCTTCGAGAACTTTTTTATACCTGATTTTTGCTCTGCGCGACTGGAAATCCGTGCAGTTGCTGACCGATGAGGCTTCGAGCCATTTATCCTCCGCATAAGACCAGACTTCAATGTCATAGCATTTGCTTGCGGAAAATCCTATATCCCCGGTGCAGAGTTCGATGATTCTGTAATGAACTTTAAGCTCGTCGAGTATTCTGCGCGCATCGAGCATCATCTTTTCCATTTCTTCGTAGGATTTTTCCGGAGTGCAGAAATTTATCAGTTCTACTTTATTAAACTGGTGGACTCTTAAAAATCCTTTTGTGTCTTTTCCGTAGCTTCCTGCTTCGCGACGGAAGCAGTTTGTAAATCCGCAGTATTTAAGCGGAAGTTCGTCCTGCCTGAAAATTTCATCGCGGTGAATATTGATAATCGGAACTTCAGCAGTTGGAATCGCAAACAAATCATCAGGGTCTGTGCGGTACATATCCTCTTCGAATTTAGGTACTTTCTCCGCGGCTTCCATAGATGCGCGGTTAACAAGCACGGGAGGCATCACTTCTTTGTATCCATTTGCAATATGAGTATCGAGCATAAAATTGATTAAAGCTCTCTCAATCGTTGCACCTTTACCTTTATATAGCGGGAATCCGCTTCCTGAAATCTTGGTGCCGCGCTCGAAGTCAAGTATATCGAGCGACTTGCCGAGCTCGACGTGGTCTTTAACTTTAAAATCGAAATTAAGTTTTTCGCCGCAAACGATTTTTTCAACATTTTCATCTGCGGATTTTCCGACCGGAATATCATCGGCAGGGAGTGCGGGAATGTAATAAAGCTCTTTTTCGATTTCCTCGTCGACTTTGCGGAGGTCTTCGTCGAACTGCTTGATTTCGTCCGACACTTTTTTCATTTCGGCAATTTTATCATCGGCATTCTGCTTAGCTTTTTTCATTGTGCCGATTTCATCCGAAACCTTATTCCTGAGTTCCTTCAGCACTTCTGCTTTCCTGATAATTTCAAGACGTTTTTTATCGATTTCCTGAAGCTTTAGAATCACTGCATCGTCTTCGTTTCTTAATTTGAGTTTTTCCCTGACGTAACCGGGATTCTCACGGATAAGTTTTATGTCTAACATATATTAATATTTTTGCCACAGATGACCCATGGGGTACCCCACAGATTAAATCCGTGTATTTATAAAATCACTCTTTTATATTTTAACGAACTTTCACCAAAATTAACTATTAATCCAATTTTACACTTAGATATTGCTAAATAATTTAAAACCTGATTAAAATGTTCTTCACCTAAATTTTTTTGCGCTTTTATTTCTAAAATAATTTTATCCATAACAACAAAATCCGCAAAGAAATTATGAGGTAATATTATATCCTTATATTTAATATCGTATCTTTTTTCTCTTTCGTATATAATGTTTTTGTTCTTTAATTCATACTCAATTGCATCTTTATAAACGATTTCCAACAAACCTTTGCCAAGAATTCTATGTATTTCCATACAAATTCCTATTATCTGAAAAGTTTCATCCTGAAGAGGATAATTATCTTTTGAATATTTCTCCATATGCTTTAAATCTGTGAATCTGTGGCAATAAAATTAATTTCCAAGCTGATATTTTAAAAATCTCAATGATTCTACCGTATCCATCGGGGTAAATCCGAGCTCTGTTTCTGCTTTAAGTGTTATCAGTCCTGATTTCAGCGGCCTTGGTGCGGGCTGGTTCAGGTCTTTTGTTTTAATTCTTGCAATGAGTTTTTTATCGAATCCGAATACATCACACAGTTTCATCGTAAAGTCATATCTCGATTCAATATCGCGTCCTGCAATATGGTAAATTCCCTTTGCGTTTTTTTCTATGAGCTTAAGCGAGCCGTATGCAAGGTCATCGGAGATGGTGCTGTTTCCCGACATATCGTCAACTATGTTAATGGGCTCTTTTGCTTTAAGCTTGTTAATCATCCAAAGTGCAAAGTTTGGTTTTACGTTAACGCCCAGTCCGAAGAGAACCATGGTCCTGATAATTGCTGAGTCAGCTCCGCTTGCGATAAGTGCATTTTCGCTTGCAAGTTTTGACCTACCGTAAAAGGAAATCGGGTTTGGAGTAGCGGTTTCATCATAAGGCCCGTTTTTTCCGTCGAAGACGTAATCGGTGGAATAGTGAATAATCTTTGCATCATTTATTCGCGAGGCAATTATCAGATTCTTAACCGCATCGACATTCAGTTTCCAGCAAAGTTCCCTTTCGGTTTCGCATTTATCCACATCGGTGAATGCGGCGCAGTTAAGGATTATTTTCGGATTGAACCTGCGCACTGCATCTTTTACTTCTTCCTTATTGGTAATATCGAGCTTGTAATATTCCGAACCGAAATTAATGAACGGTTTATCCTCTACCGAGCTTTGAACAAGCTCGAAATCGGATTCCCTTGTAAAGATATGCATAACCGCCTGACCGAGCAGTCCATTTGCACCGGTAATTAAAATTCTTTCAGCCACTTTATCTTAATTTATGCAGTTCATTAATTCCTTCGAGGGACGTATTAAAAGATGCAATCCGTGTTGCATAATGCAGGCTTTTCCTGAAATTCCCGTTCTTGGAGAAATCCAGCGTGAAAGATGCGGCAAAAACATCCCCGCATCCTGTGCTGTCGACGAAGTGCGGGCTTTCAACTGCGCTTACATCATCCTTATCAAGGTCAAAGAATTTTTCGTTCCCGAAAACCTTTTCCTGACGTGTAAATCCGCTCACACCGTTTTTTCCGCGTGTAATAATGATGCCTGTTACATTGGCGTTCATATTAATCAGGACTTCCCCGATAACTTCATATTCGATTTTTTTCGAGCGGGACAGTGTAGTAACTTCAAATTCATTCATCTGGACAGTATTTGTATTCGAGCACCACTCTCTCCAGTTTTCGAGGTTTGTATGCTCCCTTGTTCCGTCGGGATTTGTTTTCATCACTAAGTTGTGAATATCTATATGCATAAATCCTCCGAAATTTTTCCTTATGCTTTTCAGCGTATCAAGAGTGATATCTACTCCTGAAATCATATTCACCAGAACAGCATCGGCTTCAGGAAGAAATTTTTCGATGGATTTATAATCTATTGTATATGTAGGCTCCGTGGAAGTTTCCATTCTTGCCGATTTTCCCGAGTTGTAGAGGTCGTAATACAGGTTGACTTTCCTGGTCGGGTGAGCGACTTTATATATTCCTTCTGTATTAATGTTCGGATACTTTTTCAGTATTCCCGTAATATTATCGTATTCATCAGCACCGAGATTCATAACCGGGCATATGACATCATCCTTCTTCGCCGCAAGCACTGACAGTGAAATAACGGAGTAAAGCACACCTCCGTAACTGTGTATTACATTGCCGTCGGTTTTATGAATCAGGTCAACACACGGTTCTCCTATTACAATATATTTCATTTTATGTTCTTACCTTTCGATTAAATTGATTGTTCACCGGAACACACATTGGTATCCGTTTAAAATAAATATTCAAAATAAAAACTATTTTTCTTCAAATGCTTTTCTCAGCTGTTCCTTGGATTCCTGCCTTCCCTTGAACCCTCCGAAGTTAATCGTTAGTGAACCCTGATGTGTGATACCGAGGTCCTGAGACTTATACAGTGCATAATCCAGTGTAAAGAGTCCGTAATTAAAACCAATTCCACCGGTAAAAGATGCCGGTTCGCTTCCGACTCCTGCCCTCAGGTCAACATAGTCAAGCAGGGAATATTCGAATCCTGCGCGAACGGATAAGGGGTACTTTACATCTTTTTCAAACTCGAGCAACAGGTTAACTTCATTTACGGGTTTGTAGTTCAAACCCGTCCTGTAAACCTGTGCAATTTTTTCTTTGGATGAGCCGATGGTAGAGCCTGTAATATTTTTTCCGAAAAATCCCCATCTAAGGTATTTATTAATATAAGCCATTGCACCGGCATCGAGTCCGAAAGAAGTCGCAGTGCCGTAATTTTGTATATTCAGATGATAAAGGTTAAGGTTCACGCCGTAGAATATCCTGTTTTTAAAGCTGTTTCCATAGGAAACCATAATGCCTGTTTCCTTGTATAAATCAAAGCCGTAAGAGCGGAGAGCCGAGCCGAAGACACCGTATTTAGTCGGTTCTGCGAATGTAAATGCCGCAGAAGACAATTCGGTCAGTCCGAAAGGCGCGGGATTATAGAATACAGAAAAATCCCTGTATTTAATCTGTCCGAGCCCTGCGGGATTATAGAATATGGCGAGTGAATTATTCGAAAGTGATGTAAAAGCGCCGTTGAGGCCTACTGCCCTGGCACCCATATCGATATTTTCGAACTGGGAATAGCCGGGCTTTGCGGTAAAAATTATCAAAATTACCGTCAGGGCAATAAAAATGCGATTATGTAAAAAATAATAATTCACTCAATATTGAATTGATTATTTAAAATAAGAATTCAAAATTAAATTAGAAACTAATAAAAAAGGCATAAAATGAATTGCAGTTTTGCATTAAAAATAATCTTAATATCATTCTTCTGTTTTACGGCTTTAATTAAGGCTCAGGATTTCGAAACGGTGGTCACACTTAACACCGATGCGCTATCTCCCGATGCCAAAGATAAGGTAAGTACGTTCAAGCAGCAGGTGGAAGATTATTTCAACAGAAACAGGTTTTACGAAAACAATTATTTCAACGAAAACAACATGCCCGGAGCAGATGCGTACAAGGTGAAACTGCTGATACAGTTTAATTTCACCTCTGGCAGCAACGACAATTACAGTGTGCAGATGTTCGTTACAACACAAAGGATAATAGACAAATTCGACAAAAAGAAAGACCCGAAATACACAACCCTGTTCAGGTTCCTGGATGAAAGGTGCTCTTTTACATACACCAAGTCGATGCAGTTCATAAAAAACGATTTAAGATTCGACCCACTGCTCAGTCTTCTTGATTACTATGCATATATGGCTCTCGGATATGACCAGGATTCGTTTTTCCCGAAAGACGACCCGAAGAACAAGAGTACATATTTTCAGAAAGCGCTCGACATCTGCAACAAGCAAATGTCCGATAAAAACGGCTGGACGGAAACAGGAGGCGGCTCGAAGCCCTCCAGGATACAGCTCGTACAGGAACTCCTGAATCCGAGATACGAGGATTTCAGGAGCAGCTTTTTTGAATATCACTGGTTCGGGCTGGATTCGATGGGGCTTTCGAAAAACTCGCACTCGATAATACTGAATGCCATCAGAAAGATAAGCGCAATAAAGAAAAAAGAAGTAAAGGCGTATAATATAGATTTATTCTTCGAGGCAAAAAACGCAGAGATAGCGGAGCTGTTTTTGAATTACGGCGATAAAAAAGTTTACGACGTGCTGAGCCAGTACGACCCCTCTCACCAGAGGATATACGAAGACGCAAAAAAAAGGGCGCGATAATTTTATAAAATTAAATATAATATAACGGGGAGATTAAATGGAAAAAAGAAATCTTTTTTTAAGCATTCCTGCATTAATTTTTATTTTACTCATTTCCTCAAATTTGCTTGCAGAGGAATTCACTTTGATAGAAAGAACTTTCGAATCATCTTATTATAAAAACCTCGACGTTAAAACCCACACAGGTGCAATTGTAATTAAGACCTGGGATAAGATGGTAGTAAACGTGCTTATCCGCGGAAACAACGAAGCGGTAAAAAATGTAGATTTCACGGTCGAGAGCAAAGACGGCAACATCACAATAACCACGAGTGCAAAAGGCGAGCCGGGAAAAGAACCGCTTTCGCTGAGGGTGGAAGTGACAGTGCCCAAATACTTTAACGCAGACGTAAAAACATTTGGCGGAGAAATTAAACTTGGCTCACTGACGGGAAATATCAAGCTTGAAACATCAGGCGGGGACATAAACGTATCAGAGTTTACAGGCGAATCGAAAATGAAAAACACAGGCGGAAATATAAAAGTAATTACATTCAAGGGCAACCTGACCGCATCCACAACGGGCGGAGACATAAAGCTGGAAGGCTCTGACGGAGAAGTGAAAGCAGAAACAGCGGGCGGTGACATAAAGCTCACCTATACAAGCACTAACAATATGGGTATGACTCTGAAAACCACAGGCGGCGACATAAAAATCATCCTGCCCGAAACCATAAAGGCAATGCTCGATGCATCAGCCACGGCAGGTGAAATTAAAACGGATTTTTCCGTGCTGGTGAACAAGGATGTTTCGGGACAGACGCTCAACGGCATAATAAACGGCGGAGGAAATATTATAAAAGCTACAACTACGGGCGGAAAGATTTCGATTGTAAAATAATGGCATATAAACACATCAAAATAAAAAATGTGCAGGGGGATATAATCCCTGTTGATTTCAGGTATCCTGAAAATCAAAAAGAAAACTTACCGGTTCTGATTTTCTGCCACGGATTCAAGGGATTCAAGGACTGGGGCAGCTTTCCATATATGCTGGAAAAAATTTCCAATGAAAATATTTTCACGGTAAGTTTTAATTTTTCATTCAACGGCACGGATAACACGAAAGATAATCCTGTTGATTTCAACAGGCTGGATTTATTTGCACGGAATACTTTTTCGCGCGAACTTGACGACCTGGGATGCGTTATAGATTTTCTTTTTTCCGTGAAAGATAAATACAGCTTTGATACTGAAAAACTCGTGCTTGCTGGACACTCGAGAGGCGGAGGAATTGCAATTCTGAAAACTGCTGAAGATGCAAGAATAAAGAAACTTATTGCGCTGGCTTCGGTGGCGGAGTTCGACAGGTACACCGAAGAAAGAAAAAAGAGATGGAAGGAAGAAGGATACCTTGAAGTGCTGAACACACGCACGAAACAGTATATGCGAATGAACTACACATTAATCGAAGACCTCGAAAAAAATTATGATCGCCTGAACATACAAAATGCAATGAGCAGGATAAAAGTGCCGGCAGTAATCATACACGGAAAGCAGGATATGGCAGTGGATTATTCGGACGCAGAGACTCTTTACAATTTTTCGGATAAATCGAAAACAAAACTAATACTTTACGAAAACACGGGACACACATTCGGAGCAGAGCATCCATTCAAAGGCACAAACGAAAACCTGGAGAAGGTGATTGGGGATATAGCAGAAGAGGCAAAGATGTTTTAATATTTTTTTATATGTTTTACAATCTCAATAAGTTAATTCAAACATTAAACAACCGTTTTAACTGTTTATATTTTTTTACGAATACTGAAAATAATAATTAGTTAATTTACCCCTGAAGTGATGGTGCTTGACAAAGTTATAATGAATAAATAATTTATATTAAACTCTACCAAATTCCAATCCGTAATGAAGAGAAGTGAATTTTTTTCAAGTTATGCAAAACAAATTTTTCTCTTAATTATAATTATTCTTACTTATAAAAACGGAGATACCCAAACATGGTGGCATGCATTTAGAACGGCAGGACAATATTACCAGAGAGGCTGGGATATTTGTCAGGTAAAAAATGGTGATTTTATAATTGCAGGTCAGTGCGAAAATGGACCGAGGATGAAAATAAATTTAATAAAAATTAATAAATTAGGAAATGTAATTTGGTCAAATGTCTACTCTGACTCTTCAACTTATGACATATATGCTATGACTTGTGCAGTATCTTCAGACAGCTGTTGCGTCATAGCCGGATATAGAAGCGATTACAAACCGTACGCAATGAAAATTAACCAAAACGGGGATTTAATTTGGAAAAAGACATACGGGAATCAGAATATTTATTATAGCACTAACCAAATAATAAGGTGTTCTGATAATGGCTATTTAATGAGCGGGTTTTCTTATGTTCTAAAAATTGATTCGTTAGGTCAATATGTTTGGAGTAAAAACACAAGCGAGCTTGGAAATTCAGGCGAAATTTATTCTATCATAGAAACTTTTGACAATGGATATTTATGTTCTGGTCATTTACCCGATGATTACAATGTAATTACAAAAGTTGATATAGACGGAAATATCTTATGGCAAAAAATTTATTACAACATAAATGCTAACTGTAACATCATCAGAAAACTAAGTAATTGTTATCTGTTGATGGGGTATGCTGCAGATTCCATCCCCTACCCAAACACCAATTTCAAATATTATTTTGCGAAAATAGATACATCAGGAAATGTTATAAGCCAGCATCATGGATTTGACAGTACGGGCAGAACAGAACATTTTATGAGAGGACTGGATGTATTGGATGATAATAGATTTGTTTTTACATCTTATGATTATTATGATTTTTACTCTGATTCAATTTCGTTGACGGTTTTTAAAATTGTTGATTCTACAGGAAAGATTATACATAAAAATATAATTAAAAAAAGCAATAATGGTGGCTATGACCCACGCAGTATTTTACCGCTAAATGATGGACATATAATGTATGTGGGTACCGCATATTTTTCCGGTTATAGTTCAGATAGAGGTATATTTGTAGCAAGAACTGATACAATGCTGTATATTGACCCTTTAAGTATTAATTCTAATAGCAATTTTATCTCGAAAAATTTTAAATTATTTCAGAACTACCCAAACCCGTTCAATCCAACAACAAATATAAGGTATTTTGTGCCGTCAATCGTGAATCATCAATCGTCAATTATTCGATTGGTAGTTTACGATATCCTCGGGAAAGAAATTGCAACTCTCGTCAACGAAAAACAAAAGCCCGGAAGCTACGAAGTGCAATTCGACGCCCGCCACGGCGGGTCTTCGAGCCTGCCGAGCGGAGTATATTATTACGTCCTCTATGCGGACGGGGTGAGAATGGACGCGAGGAAGATGATTTTATTAAAATAAAAAACCCAACACGTATGTCATCCCCGTACGCCACGGCGCATCTTCGACATGCTTAAAGCGGGGATCTCAACGACTTAAATGGAAAAAACATACACATATTATGTTTACATCCTGACAAACAAAAACAACACAGTTTTTTATACGGGCTTTACCAACAATTTACTTCGCAGGGTTATCGAACACAAATACAAGATTACAGACGGATTCACCAAAAAATACAAAGTAATAAAACCGGTATATTTTGAACGCTTTGCCGATGTTTTTATTGCAATAAAAAGAGAGAAGAGATTAAAAAAATGGAACAGGGATTGGAAACTCGAAATTATAAAGAATGAAAATCCGACATTAAGAGATTTGATTTTTGATTACATTACCCCAAAAGAAGTAGAAGAAATGGAAGACTTGTTCAAAGAAAAGTACAAGAACGAGATCCCCGCTAAGAACATGCGGGGATGACAATATTGTTTGGAGAGCTTTAGAGCAAGGACAATTTTGCATTGGTTTTGCATAATTTAAATGCAGTAATCGTATTTCTGCCAAATTTATTTTGGCTTTTTTGTGTTTGAGATATAATTTATATTAACCGTTAATTACAAGGTTAAATATCACATATGAATTCAATGCGTTACTGCTTTATCGCCGCAATTCTGACTGTAATATTTTCCTCCGCATACCCGCAGCAGAGGATGACAGTCAAGCCGCAGGATTTTAAACCTTACATTACAAACCAGATTCCGAATTACAATACATCTCCTGCGGGATATTTCAGGTATCAGGATTCGGACATAGTGACTACTTCGTTTGCTAACATCAGGATTTTTCCTTCCGGAGCGAACCAGTCGAGCGTATCGGCGGCAATTTACAACTCCATACCGCCTAAAATATTTGCGGGAGCAAACACAAACGACGGCGTGGGTTATTACTACTCGCTCAACGGCGGCGCAAGCTGGACGGGCGGCGACCTGCTGGCGGGGTCTTCGTTTTTCTCGACTAATCCTTCCTGCATTTACGGCAACAGCAACAGGATTCATTACAATTATTACGATAACCTGATAGTATCCGACCGCTCGGATGACTACGGATTCAGCTGGATGGGAAGAGTGATTGTGCCGTCTTCTGTTTTATTCGATATGAATAATAACATTGCGGATATAGGTGCAACAAGCCCGTATTCAGGAAGAGTATATGCGGCTTATTCTGATTTTTCTCTAACTCAGCCGGCAATATTTTTTTCATATTCCACTGACGGAGGGACAACATACACAACATCCGTGCAAATCGGACAGCCGCAGGCAAACCATTACGAGCAGGGTTGCAATCTGCAAACAGGACCTAACGGCGAGATTTACTGCGCGTGGTCTTCTGTTAGCATTACAAATAACAAAGAAGAAAAATTTGTTTTTGCAAAATCCTTAAACGGCGGAACAACCTGGACTGCTCCAACTGATGCCCTGACAATAAACGGAATCAGGGGAACGGTTTTAATAAATAATATACGCACACATTCATTCCCTTCGATGGCAGTGGATAGAAGCGGAGGACCGCAAAACGGATACATATATTTATGCTGGGCTCAGAAGAACCTTGCGCCTGCCGGCAGTGATGCAGATATTTGCTTTGCATATTCGGCAAACGGAGGCGGCTCCTGGAGCGCGCCTATAAGAGTGAATAACGATGCGATTAATAACGGCAAACCGCAGTTCCTGCCAAGGATTTCGGTTGACCAGTCAACCGGAAAAATCGGTATTGTATATTATGATACGAGGGATTTTTTCAATCTTGATTCCTGCAACACATACCTCGCAATATCATACGATGGCGGCGGAACATTTTTTAATATGAGATTAAGCAGCAGCGCACAGAAACCAGTGCCGCTGTCGGGTTATGCAGACGGATATTACACCGATTACAACAGCATAGCAGGGCTGAACGATGCATTTTATACATTCTGGACAGACAATAGAAACGGGCCTGCACAGATTTATACTGCATCGGTAATCCTGAAGCCATACTTTACACACGAGCCGCTGAAAGATACTGAAAACCTTAACGGACCATACAATGTTCAGGCAGCTATAAACACTTTCGGAACAGCCCTTGCTGCGGGAGAAACTAAAGTGATATGGACAAGGGGCGCTTTAAGTGACAGTACAACTATGACAAATTCGGGAGGGAATAACTGGACAGGAGGAATTCCCGGAAACGGTACGGCAGCAACATATACATACTACATAAAAACAAAGGATAATTCGGGAAGAATTTCGACTTTGCCAACAGATGCACCTGCTTCGAAGTTTACATTTAAATCCGGACCCGATACTGAAAAGCCGCAGTTTTACTTTAATCCATTCCCGAGCGTTCCTGAAAATCAATGGCCTGACACGGCAATAGTAAAGGTGCTGGATAACACAGGAATAGATTCGGTTTGGATAAGCTGGTATAAAAATAATCCTTCGACGGGATACAACAGGTTCAATCTCGCCTCGATTGGAAATGATTTTTACAAGGGCATATTCAATTCATCGCCATCGCAGGTCGAACCGAACGATTCAATTTTTTACAGAATCTGCGCAAGGGATAACTCCTCAAATCACAATACGGATTCGACAGCACTAAATAAATTATTTATAAACCAGCACTATCTGGTAAGAATCGGAAGCGGGACGGCAGTATCATCGTATCCTTTCAGGACTTTCAACACGGATTCGAGAACAAATATTCTTTACCTTGCATCTGAACTGATAGCGCAGGGTGGAACACAATCGAGAATAATGCATATAGGATTTAATGTTACATCCGCATCTCCGCAGGTAATGAGTAATTTTAATTTAAGAATAAAGAATACTACACAGACTACCGTAACAGGTTTTACTTCGACCGGATGGACAAATGTTAATCCTTTAAATTACACAGTGGCAGGAACGGGATGGCAGTATTTAACTTTCCATTACCCCTTCATCTGGGACGGGACAAGCAACATACTGATAGAAATATGCTTTGATAACAGCGGATTCAATACAAATTCATCTGTACTTGCCACCCCAATGAACAATATGGTCTGGCACCAGTCGTCAGACCTGCCGGGAGGAAGCGGATGCATAGACCTGACAGGCGGAACAGTTCAGGTAAACAGGCCGAACATTACCTTTATTATGAACTCCGTTTTAGATGTAAAAGGAAATGAAAACCAGGTACCGGAAGAATTTGCATTATATCAGAATTATCCGAATCCGTTTAATCCTGTTACCAATATCAGATACCGGTTAGCTAAAAACAGTTTTGTCACTTTAAAGATTTATGATTTGCTTGGAAGGGAAGTACAGACTCTGGTAAGTGAAAAGAAGAATGCCGGTAATTATATAGCGCAGTTTAACGGTGAGCAGTTATCCAGCGGTGTTTATTTTTACAAACTGACTGCAGGCGAATTCACCGATTTAAAGAGAATGATATTTATAAAATAGTTTTTCAGAAATATCTTTAGAGAGGTTTTGGCCGAAAACCAAAACCTTTTTTATTTTATTTACACTTTTACTAATTGCGTTGAACGCATAAAAGAGGTTTATTACTTTTAGAAATAATACAATATTTATGTACATCTGGGAAGGATTAATAATAGGATTTTTCGGGAGCCTGCACTGCATAGGGATGTGCGGACCGATTGCACTTGCGTTGCCGGCGGGTTCATTCAGAAGCTTTTCTTTTTATACGGGAAGGATACTGTACAATTTCGGTAGAGTGATTACATACTCCTTTTTCGGTTTGATATTCGGAATGCTGGGAAAAAGCTTTTCTTTTGTTAGCCTAGAATTTCAACAGGGTGTAACCATTGCAACGGGCGTTGTTATTCTTCTGATTGTAATTTTACCTAAAGGCTTTAAGGGGAAAATGTCAGAAAAGTATTCGATGTTAAATTTCACGTCAAAGATAAAAACATCTTTCGGTTCCCTATTCAGAAATAATTCAATGTGGTCATTATTTTTAATCGGCATACTCAACGGATTTCTCCCGTGCGGGTTTGTATATATGGGAATTGCAGGAGCGCTGGTGACGGGGGAAGTATTAAGCGGAGTGTTTTACATGGCTTTGTTCGGACTGGGAACCGTTCCTGTTATGTTCGGTACTGCGCTGGCCGGAAATTTTATTAATGTGCAGGTTAGGCAGAGGATATCAAAGTTGATTCCTTTTTTAGCTGGGCTCATTGCTGTGCTGTTTATAATAAGAGGATTGAGTCTGGGAATACCATACATCAGTCCGAAGATGGAAAAGATTAACAAGATGATGAATAAGGAAACGGAAGTAAAAAAACCGCCTTGCTGTCAATGATTTTAAGTACAGTTAAACGCAAAGCTCACAAAGGTTTCCGCAAAGAACGCAAAAGAGAGCAAAACAAATTATTATAAGATGAAATATTTATCATTCATATTTTTTATTCTAACATTATTTTTCTTTTCGGGATGCAATAAAAAGCCCGAAGAAAAGAAAAACATTTTAGGAAGTTACGAAACTAACTTAGACAAGTATTTTGAAGGATACGTCGGGGCGTTTGTGCTTTATGATGTAAACAACAAATATTACATCAGGCACAACGAAGAACAGTGCAGAAAACGGCTGTCACCCTGTTCGACTTTTAAAATCCCTAATTCGCTGATAGCATTGGAGACGGGTGTTGCGAATGATGAGAACTTCACGCTGAAATGGGACGGAACAAAACAACCAATTGATTCCTGGAATCAAGACCACACTTTGAAAACCGCAATTTCTAATTCGGTCGTGTGGTATTACAGAGAACTGGCGAGGAGAATAGGTGAAGAAAAAATGAAATATTATGTTGATAAAATTGATTACGGCAATAAAGATATTTCGGGAGGGTTGGATAAATTCTGGCTGATGAGTTCGATAGAAATATCCGCAGATGAGCAGGTAGAATTTCTTTTAAAACTGATTACTAACAAATTACCTTTTTCAGAGAGAACGGTAAATACAGTAAAAGACATAATGACACTCGATAAAAACGATTTATATGTATTAAGAGGAAAGACGGGCTCGGGTGAAAGCAAGGACATTAAGCGTACACAGGGATGGTTTGTCGGTTATCTGACGCTCGGTGATAATGCATATGTATTTGCTACAAACATAGAAACTCCTGAAAATGCAAACGGAAAGAAAGCAAAAGAAATAACTTATGAAATATTGAAAAGTTTAAAATTAATGTAAAAAAGTATGGGCACATTAAAAATTTCGGGCAACATAGCCGACCCGATAAAAAGAAGGATTTTCACGGGAACAATCGAGGTATCAGCCGGAAAGATTATAAACATTACGGAAGACAACGAAAAATATAATAATTATATTCTTCCCGGATATATTGATGCTCACATACATGTTGAAAGTTCTATGCTGATTCCTTCGGAATTCGCACGGCTGGCTGTTGTACACGGCACGGTAGCAACGGTTTCAGACCCGCACGAAATTGCAAACGTGCTTGGAGTAGACGGGGTAAGATATATGATTAAAAATGGAAAGAAAGTTCCTTTTAAATTTTATTTTGGCGCGCCTTCCTGCGTTCCTGCAACTTCATTCGAAACGGCAGGGACAGAGTTGAATTCGGATGATATAAAAAAATTATTCGAAGAAGATAATCTTCATTACCTTAGCGAGATGATGAATTTCCCCGGGGTGTTATTTAGAGATACGGAAGTGATGAAAAAGCTTGAAGTTGCAAAGCAATTCGGAAAACCTATAGACGGACACGCACCGGGATTAAAAGGTGAAGATGCGAAAAATTATATAGAAGCAGGAATTTCCACAGACCACGAATGCTATATGATTGAAGAAGCATATGAAAAAATAAAATACGGAATGAAGATTTTAATTCGCGAAGGCTCTGCCGCAAAGAATTACGAGACACTAAGACCGTTAATCTCAGAGCATACAGGTTCGGTAATGCTTTGCAGTGATGACAAGCATCCCGATAATTTAGCCGAAAGCCATATAAATGAAATAGTAAAACGCTCACTAAAATACGGATATGATTTATTCGACGTGATACAGTGTGCCAGCGTGAATGCGGTAAAGCACTACAATCTTGATGTCGGGCTGCTTCAGATAAATGATTTTGCGGATTTTATCGTTACAGACAATTTGACTGATTTAAATATTCTGCAGACGTACATAAACGGAGAACTTGTTTCGGAAAACGGAAAGACTTTTATTAAATCCGTTAAGGAAGATGAAATAAATAATTTCAAAGCTGTAAAGAAATCATTAAAAGATTTCGAAGTTCCGGCAAGGGGAAATCATATCAGGGTAATCGAGGCAATGGACGGAGAACTGATAACAAATGAACTTATAATAAAACCCACAGTGGAAAACGGCCGGGTTGTTCCTGATTCAGATAATGATATTCTGAAACTTAGCGTGATTAACAGGTACAAAGATGTAAAGCCGGCTGTGTGCTTCATCAAGAATATAGGATTAATAAAAGGAGCTATAGCATCCTGCGTGGGACACGATTCGCATAACATAATAGCCGTCGGAACAAACGATAAAGATTTATGCGAAGCTGTGAATGCTGTAATTTTGCATAAGGGCGGGATAAGCATTTCAGCAGACGGGAAGACAAAAGTGCTCCCACTGCCTGTAGCAGGGATTATGTCAAACGAAGACGGATACATTGTTGCGGAAAAATATTCTGAAATGGACAAGATTGCAAAATCACTCGGTACGAATCTTCACGCACCGTTTATGACTCTTTCGTTCATGGCACTGCTTGTTATACCATCGCTGAAGTTAAGCGACAAGGGGCTTTTCGACGGAAGAACTTTTAAGTTTACGGAACTTTTTGCAGACTGATTTGAATTTATTTTATGCAAAGATAATTTTAATTTTGTAAATGGAAAAACTAATATTATACAATACGCTGACGCGCAGAAAAGAGGAATTCAGAACTATCGAACCTGGCATAGTTAAGATGTACTGCTGCGGACCGACGGTTTATAACTTCGCACACATTGGAAATCTTAGAGCATATTTTTTTGAAGATATTCTGAAAAGAGTTTTACTTTATAACGGATACAACGTTAAGCACGTGATGAACATTACAGATGTAGGACACCTTGTCTCTGATGATGATGAGGGTGAAGACAAGATGGAAAAAGGCTCCGCAAGAGAAGGAAAAACCGTATGGGAAATTGCAAATTTTTATACGGAAGCTTTTAAGAAAGATATTTCTTTGTTAAATATTATACCCCCGACAATTTACTGCAAAGCAACAGACAATATAAAAGAGCAGATTGATATGATTAAATGCCTCGAAGCAAAAGGGTATACATATACCACAGCCGACGGTGTTTACTACGATACTAGTAAATTCCCTGAATACGGAAAACTCGCGATGCTGGATATAGAAGGGCTCGAAGAAGGAAAGCGAATTCAATTTTCCGATGAAAAGAAAAACAAAACCGATTTTGCACTCTGGAAATTTTCACCAAAAGATGAAAAAAGACAGATGGAGTGGGAATCGCCGTGGGGCGTGGGTTTTCCGGGATGGCACATAGAATGCTCGGCAATGAGCCAAAAATATCTTGGAGAGACTTTTGATATTCACTGCGGAGGTGTTGACCATATTCCTATTCATCATACAAATGAAATCGCTCAGGCAGAGGCATGCAGTGGTAAACAGTTTGTGAATTACTGGCTGCACGGAGAATTTCTTATAGAAGATAAAGGAAAGATGTCGAAATCTTCGGGTGAGTTTCTACGCCTGCAAACGCTGATAGACAAAGGCTATTCTCCTCTTGATTACAGGTATTTCCTTTTAATGACACATTACAGAAAAAAGATAAAATTTTCATTTGACAATCTCGATGCCGCAAGAAACGGATTCAACAACCTTAAATCTAAAATTGCGGAAATAAAATCTTTAGTTAAAGATTCTGACAGTGTTGATGTAGCTAGAACCGGAAAATATCTCGAAAGATTTAGCGAATGCATAAACGATGACCTCAATGCAGGAGAAGGTCTTGCGTTATTATGGGAGTTGCTGAAAAACGAAACGCTAAACTATGCGGAAAAGATTCTTCTTGTAAGTGTATTCGATAATATATTCGGACTCGATTTGGAAAAAGTTGAAGCAGTGAAAACCAATGCCGACGTGCCCGCAGAGATTATTGACCTTGCAGAAAAAAGAATAGAAGCGAAAAAGAGTAAAAACTTCAAGCTTGCAGACGAACTACGCGACCTGATAAAACAAAAAGGCTACGAAGTAGTAGATGAAAAAGGCGGAGCTTACAGCTTAAAACAGTTGTAATTAATTCTTGCTCTGGTATTCTGATTTTTTCTTTTCAAAATCATCCCATACCGAAGACGGAACTATTTTCTGTATGGTTTCATACAGATTGTTTAGTCCAGAACGGTATTTCTCATCGGGAAAATACGGTGATTCTTTTACTTTTGGAGGCTGGTCTAAGTTTGGATTTTCATTTTCCAATATTACGCGTACCTTTTCAAGGTGCCCGCCAATAGGGCGTTTTCCTTCGGGCATTTCTGTGATTTCATCTTCAAGAATTTTACTTTTCTTAATTGCTTCATCTATTTTTTTTGTGTTTTCGGGTGTACATTTAAAATCATAAGTTAGTGACGGATTTGAAGGGTCCGCGCCAACAAAACAAACAACTCCCCCGTCACCATTGGTATTTATTGTAACAGTGTAGCTATATTGATATTTTGGTGGAAGAGGTCCGGATTCATACATAAGGGAAACCGAACTCCACTTAGGTCCGCTTTGAGAACCTGCGCAGGAAATAATAAGTAACGACAAAAAAGAAAAAAATATCTTGTACATAAAATTTTTGTTTATTTAAGTTATCAAGTTAATTATAAATAGTAAATGATAAAATCTCTTCAAGCCAACGGATTTTGATTAAAGACAATCTCAACTTTTCCGTTTTTTACGGCAATCATTTGTGCAATTATGCTTACCGCTATTTCATCGGGTTTATGAGTAAGAATATCCAGACCGATCGGAGAAAAAACATTTTTTATTTTTTCTTCGGATATTCCTTTTTTAATAAGATCTTCCAGAACAATTTTTACTTTTCTTTTACTACCTATCATTCCGATATACTTATAATCTTCACTTATCAATTGCTCCAAAACAAGTGCATCGTGAATGTGCCCGTGAGTCATTATCACAATAAATATATCTTTCAAAAAATTTATATGCTTTTTTATTTCCGTGTAATCACAACAAATTGTATTGGAAGCGTTCGGATGTTTCGATTTACTCGACCATTCTTCACGGTTATCTATCACAGTAACTAGAAAACCTGTTTTAGCAGCAAGCAGACTAAGCGACATTCCGCAATGTCCGCCGCCAATAATATACAGCGGAGTGCCTGTCAGGAGCGGCTCTACAATAACTTCCTGAATTCCACCGCAGACCATATTTGTGGATTCGGCTTCAGTATCATTTGTCCCGAGATTATAACTCCATTTTTCATTTTTATCGGTTCGGGTGCTTACAATTTTTTCGATGATTTTTTTTTCGATTTCGCCTCCGCCTACCGTTCCGTATATCGAGCCGTCTGAATATACGAGCATTTTCATTCCGATAGAAGCAGGTGTAGAGCCTGTAACATTGGATACGGTGACAAGCCACGAAGGAATATTATTGTTTATTGCTTCGGTTATTTTATTATAGATATTATCCATTTTATTATTCTATATTAAAATCATTTTTAGTGTTAATATTATTTACAACTCCTATATCTTCTACATCGATATATTTTTGTTTACAACCCGATTGCGCGATAATTTTGTCCAGTCCAACCGAAAAATCATTTTTTAGAATTGTCTCAAACAATTCATTCGGAATAATTACAGGATGTCCTGATTTATCTTTGTACTTTGGTTTTATCACACATCCCTTATTTTCTTGCACCACACCGATAATTAATTTATACGTTTCATCCAATACAAACGGATGGTCAACGGGAATAATTAATACCGCATCGCAAATATTTAATTCCTTAACTCCATAGTACACGGATGAAATCATACCGTTTTCAGGATTCGGATTTATAATATATTCAATTCCGGGAACATTTTCTTTTGCCCAATCATATTTATCGGAACTGATTACGCAAACAATGTTTTTTATTCCTGTGTTACCGATTTTTTCAGCAATTATTTTCAAAAAACTTTTTCCGCCGTATTCCAGTATCAGCTTTGGTTTACCGATTCTACTGCCGCTACCTGCGGCTAATATCAGGGCGGATATATTCATCAGAGGCTATTAAATTCCTCTATCAGTTTATCGAAATGCACTACTTCGTTTTCAAAAAGGTCAGTCCAGTATTCGGGATTCCACTGTTCCATAATCTCTTCATATGTTTTTCCCTGCTGTTCGACCCAGGTATAATATTTTAAATTGTGAATTGCTTTGCGCTCGTAATAAGTCAGCTCCTTGATGAAATCTATATTCTGATGATTCAAAGAAGCAGAATGGTCTTTTGCCGCATCGATTGTTTTATATTCACCTTTTTCCGATTTCAATTCATCGAGGCGTGATTTATACATTTCAACAGAATCTGTAAAGATTGTGAAAATAACATCGTTCTCATCCATCTCAAAATACTTTGCGGCTTTAATTGCGGAAAGCATATTTGATATACTTGAAATACCAAGCAGGGAGAGGTTTTCAAGCGTTTGTAAATTTATACCCTGTGAATTAAAATATTTGAATCCTTCGTTTTCGTTAAATAACCTAAGAACCCTCATACAATCTTCATCATCTATTGCTGCAACGCAGTCTGTATTTCTTACGTTATGTACCCACGGAATATGCTTATCGCCGATTCCTTCGATTCTATGTCCGCCGAATCCGTTCATATAAAGAGTCGGGCACTGTAGTGCTTCCGATGCAACAACCTTGCAGTGAGGATAGTATTTTTTTAAAAAATCACCTGCGGCAATCGTGCCGGCAGAGCCTGTTGCGGAAACATATCCGGACATACGCAGTTTATTTTCAGTATTAATTTTTTTAAATACTTCTTCGATGGCAGGACCTGTAACATTATAATGAAAAATCGGATTTCCGAATTCTTCGAACTGATTAAAAATAATATTCTTCGGGTCATTTTTTAATTCCCAGCATTTATCATAAATTTCTTTTACGTTCGATTCGCATCCCGGAGTTGCAATTACTTCTGCACCGATTTCCTTAAGCCAGTCGAATCTTTCCTTCGACATTTCCTGCGGAAGAATTGCAATAGGGGTACAGCCAAGAAGTGCGCAATCGAATGCACCGCCACGGCAGTAATTCCCTGTGGAAGGCCATACTGCTTTATGCACGTCGGGGTCGAACTCTCCGCTTACAAGCCTCGGAACGAGACATCCGAAAGCCGCGCCCACTTTATGCGCGCCGGTCGGGAAATATTTTCCGACAAGTCCGATGATGCGGGCTTTCACTCCCGTGATTTCTTTCGGCACTTCAAAATAATTCACTCCTCCGAAGAGACCTGTATTAATATTATTTTTCCAGGTAATGCGGAAAAGGTTTACGGGATTCACATCCCAGAGTCCTACACCTTCAAGTTTTGATTTAATGTTTTCGGGAATTGATTCCGGATTTCGCATTTGCCTGAAAGTCGGAATTGTGATTCCTCTTTCCTTGCATCTCTTTGCGGTTTTGTTTCTTACTTCTTTATTAATACTTTTTATTATTTTCGACATAAATTTATTTTATAATTTCCTCTAATTTTTTTACCGGATTTTCCATACGAGTTAAATAAATCATTGCCGCAATCACAAACGGCTTGAAGCTTGCTTCCTGATACGTATGTATTCTGTATTTTTCAAATACGTTTTTCGAAACTTCACCTTCTTTGCAACTGACATCGGTGATATCGGCAGGCAGGCAGTGCATATACAGGGCTTCGCCTTTTTTAGTTAGCTTCATTTTCTTTTCATCGCATTCCCAGTCTTTATGCTTTCCGTTGTTTGCAAGGCATTCCTTTTCGAGTTCTTTCAATCCGTCCTTATCTGATTTTTTCAGGAGGTCTGTTCTCCTCTGCATTACATAAAATGGAGCCCAGGATTTCGGGTAAACGACATCTGCATCTTTGAATGCTTCTTCCATCGAATTCAATACTTTGAAATTGCTGTTATAACCTTTTGCCTGTTCAATTACTTCGGGAATTAAATCATATCCTTCGGGATATGCGAGAGTTACATCCATTCCGAATCTTGTCATAAGAGAAATTATTCCCTGCGGAACGGAAAGAGGTTTGCCATAGCTTGGCGAGTAAGCCCAGGTCATAGCGAGTTTTTTTCCTTTCAGGTTTTCGAACGAGCCGAAATAATCTTTCAGCTTTAATAAATCTGCAAGAGTCTGCGTGGGGTGGTCGATATCGCATTGTAGATTGACTACGCTTGGTCTGAAATGCAGAACGCCCTTTTGATAACCTTCTTCCACTGCATCGGAAACTTCCTGCATATATTTATTTCCTTCGCCGAGGTACATATCATCGCGTATGCCGATTGTCTGTGCAAGGAAAGAAATCATATTTGCTGATTCGCAGACTGTTTCTCCATGAGCGATTTGTGATTTCACTTCATCGAGATCGGAAAGTCCCAACCCGAGCGCATTTACGGCAGAGGCAAAACTGAATCGTGTGCGCGTGGAGTTATCGCGGAAAATCGAGATGCCAAGTCCCGAATCGAATACCTTGAATGATTTTCCCAGCCTGTGGAGTTCGTTAAAAATTTCCGCAGTCAGTTCTGCCGCCATAAGTTCATCATCTGTCTTATCCGAGTTTAGCAGAAAGTCTTTGTTAAATAATTTGAAATCGAGTTTTGAAAGTTTGCTTAAATTTTCTTTGAGTAAGTTGTTCATATAAAAATATTAGTTATTAATTTTTTCTATAATATTCCGATGCCATTTCCACTGCATCTATAATTTGCTGATAGCCTGTACAACGGCAGAGGTTTCCCTGCAGAGCTTTCCTGATTTGCTCGCGTGTAGGTTTCGGATTTTTCATAAGGAATGCGTGAGCAGTAAGAACCATTCCCGGCGTACAGAATCCGCATTGAATAGCACCCGCATCTACAAAAGCCTGCTGGAGCTGATGGAGCGTGCCATCGGGATTTTCCATACCTTCGATTGTCAGGATTTCTTTTCCTTCGGCATCTTTTACAAGCACGTGGCAGATTTTGATTACTTCATTATTCAGAAGCACAGCGCACGCGCCGCAGGCATTCATCTGGCAGGCATTCTTTGCGCCGGTTAAATCAAGTTCATCGCGTATATAATCTGTCAATCTTTTTTCCCCGTATGAATCTGGAACGTTGTATTCTTTTTTGTTGATTATCAGTTTCATTGCAATACCTCCAGCTCTTTCTTTACATCAATTTTCATCGGAAGTTTGTAGAATCTTTTTCCCGTTGCATTGTAAATTGCATTTGCAATTGCAGGAGCCATAAGTTCATTTGTAGGCTCGCCGATTCCTTTTGCGCCGCTTGGTGAATTCGGGTCGGGATTCTGCACAAGCACGGCCTTCATTTCGGGCATATCGGTTGCTCGGGGAATCCTGTATGAATTGAAATTAAGTGTTTTGATTTTTCCGTCTGTGCTTTTCACTTCTTCGTGAAGCGCATAGCCCGTGCCCATTGCCATTCCGCCGTAGAACTGTCCGAGAGTCATGCTTTCGTTTGCAACTTTTCCTGTATCGTGCGCGGCATATGCATTAAGCAATTTTACTTTTCCTGTTTTTTTATTTACGGTAAGCTCGACAACCTGGCACCCGTATGTAAAAGAAAAATATGCTACTCCCTGCCCGGTTTCCTCATCCCACGTAACTTTCGGCGCTTTGAATACTCCGAATGCATAAGGGTAAATTCTTTCGCCGTACATTCCTTTTATTATTTCTTCGAAAGGCGCGGTTTTATTTTTCGAAAATACTTTATCATCTCTGATTTCGAGTTCATCAATCGGGCATTCGAATTTCGAGGAAGCGTATTCGAATATTATTTTCTTCAATTCTTTTACTGCGTTTACAGTTGCACCTCCGCCCATAACGGTTCCGCGGGAAGCAACTGTAGTACCGCTGTCGGGAATATTGGAAGTGGATGGTTTTCTGTAACGGATTCTTTCGAGCTTCACTCCAAGCTCTCTAGCAAGAATCAGGCACATTGCAGATTCGGAACCCTGTCCGTTTTCGTGAATACCGGTTTCGAGAAGGATAGAGCCGTCTGCCTGAACATTTATAATTGCGGCGCAGAAGTCAACTCCTTCGGCACCAAGACTCATTCCGCGGTAACTCATCGCAAGACCTATTCCGTAAACCTCATCTTCTTTAATTTCCGTTTTACACTTTTTATATTTTTCAAAGTAATCTGATTCTTTCAGCATTACATCGAGAACATCTTCCATTGCAACTTTATGGTTATCGAGTTTCTGTCCTGTTATTGTTATGCTGTCCTGCCGCACCATATTTTTTTTGCGAAATTCTATTGAAGGTATTCTGAGTTTTTCGGATGCGATTTCTATCATAGATTCGATTACGAAATTCATTTGAGGCGAGCCAAATCCACGCATAGCGCCGGTTACAACATTGTTGGTATATACTCCGTATGTATCGCAGTGAACATTTTCGACAACATAAGGACCGCAGCACTGAACGGTCGAGCGCCACGTAACCCATGGAGTAACAGAGCAATACGCTCCGCCGTCTGCAATTATTTTTGTTTCGACTGCTTTTATTATTCCGTCTTTAGTCAAACCCATTTTATAATAAACTTTATACGGATGACGCTTGTAGCTTTCCCGAATAGACCATTCGCGGGTATAAGACATTTTTACGGGACGTCCTGTAAGTTTTGCGGCGAGCGCTGTTCTTGCGCATACTATTGCAATTGTATCATCCTTCCCCCCAAATCCGCCGCCGACAGGAACGCCTACGATTTCAATATCGGCAAGAGGAACTCCAAGTAAAGCGGCAGTAAACCTGCGCGTGCTGAAGGGATGCTGCATTCCTGCGTAAACCTCTATAACGCCGTCAGGTCGCGGGTTGCAGACCGCTACTTCGGGTTCCATATATGCGTGTTCAATTGTTTGAGTTGAAAATTCTTTTTCAAGAATCAAATCGCACTTCTCAAATGCTTTTTTCGGATTTCCTCTTCTTACTTTGTGCTGGTTTATTATATTCGTTCCGTGTTCTTCGTGAACAAGAAGAGAGCCGGGTTTCATTGCTTCTTCCGGGTCAAGAATAGAGGGCAAAACTTCTGCATCTACCTTTACAAGCTCTGATGCCTGCATAGCAAGTGCTTTTGTTTCGGCAACTACGATGGCAACTACATCACCGTTATAAAAAATTTTATCTTCGGCAAAAATCCGGAAGTCTTTTATAATCTGTCCCCACCTGTTTACGCCGGGAACATCTTTGACCGTAATTACGCGTACTACGCCCTCCGATTTTTCCGCGGCTGAAGTATCGATGTTTTTTATTTTTGCGTGAACAAAATCCGAATAAACAGGTATGGCGTGGAGCATTTGCGGAAACTTGATGTCATCAGCAAACTTTACCTTTCCCGTAACTTTTGCATAGGCGTCATTCCGCCAGGAAATCTTGTTCATAAAGTTTGTAAAGTTATAAAGTTCTTAAAGTTAAGTAATAATTTTTCCGGTATTCTTTTCGTTAATCAGTTTATCATTTTTGACAATAATTTCTCCGTTAAGAAAAACATATTTAAAGCTTAATTTTGTTTTAAATCCGGGATAAGTTTCATATACATCCGACAGAGAAGATTTTATTTCTCTTTCGGCTCCGTCCGGGCTAATTACCGCTAAATCTGCATCTGAACCGGCTTTCAGGACACCCTTTGAAGGATAAAGCCCTGATATTTTAGCAGGATTTTCAGAGAGCCGCTTGCACATTTCCGAAAAAGCATTATTAAAATTATCACTATATAATTTAAATATCAAGTGAGGCAGGGCACCGATTCCGGCAAGACCATTCGGAACATTTCTGATATCTTTTTTCATTTCATCCTTATGTTTCCTTTCAAATGCACAGTGGTCAGTTGCAAATATATCGAACAATCCCTCCCTTGCTTTCTTCTGCATATCATTCATATTTTTTTTATCTCGAAGAGGAGGAGAGCAAATCCATTTATAACCGTCTTCCTTTTTCAGATATTCATCATTCAGAAAAAGATAATGCGGAGCGGTTTCACAGGTTATTTTTAAATTTTTTCTTTCATCATTAATTAAATCTATTCCTTCGCAAGTAGAAACGTGAACAATATGCAATTTAGCATTATTCTTTTTTGCTATTTCAATTACTTTTCTAATAGCTTTGAATTCGGCTATTTTAGGGCGTAAAAGCGCGTGTGTAAAGGGCTTCGACAAATCGTAATTATTCAATAAATCTTCTTCGATAACATCATTATCTTCGCAATGAATTAAAAAAGTAACATCGTATTCTTTTAGTTCACCAAAAACTTTATCGAGTTTATCGTAATCAGTAAATATTCCCGCGTTTTTATATGTTGTATAAAGCTTTATTGTTTTAAAGCCGTTGTTGATTTTATCTTTTATGTGTTTCCAGTCTTCTTCGTTAAAAACTGTCGGAGTCAGGTGCCAGCCGATATTGCTATACAAATTTCCTTTTGCTTTTTTTGTGGCTTTTTCCACAGACTCATTAAGCGATTCGTTTTTTCCCTGTGTTATGAAATTAAAAAGCGTAGTAATTCCGTTCAGCACTGCGATTTCAGAACCTGTTTTGTAAGTATCTGCCAGATAATATTTTCCGATAGTGTCATCCAGGTGCGTATGGATATCAATCATCCCGGGCAGGACGTAGCAACCCGATGCATCGAGAACTTCATCGGCATTATTATCTGAATTAAAAGATTCGATTTTTCCGTTTCGGATAATGATATCCGACTGACGGATTCCATCCTCAAAACAAACTAAACCATTTTTTATTAATGCAGTGTTCATTAAAAATCTTTTACGCTTTCGATATCTTTAAGACCGTTTCCCGTAATCAGCAATACTATCTGCTCTTTTTTATCAAGCAATTCAGAACTTTTCAATTTCTCCAGAGCCGCGGCTGCGGCTGATGAAGAAGGTTCTGAGAATATGCCCGTTTTCGATGCAAGTAATTTTTGTGCTGTTAATATTTCTTCGTCCGATACCGTGATTGAAAATCCTTTTGATTCCTCAACTGCCCGCTTTGCCATATACGCATTGCTCGGAACAGAAACTGAAATCGAATCTGCAACCGTTTTAGGGTTATCCGCATTTTTATAAACACCTGTCTGAATAAAATTGTGAATAGCATTTGATTTCTCCGCTTGAACACATACAAGTCGCGGAAGCTTTTCAATAAGTCCCGACATTTTCAAATCATAAAATGCTTTAAAAACTCCACTGATAATTACTCCGTCACCGACGGGGATTAAAATCACATCAGGCGCTTTAAAATTATTTTGAGCAAATATTTCCAATCCAACTGTTTTCTTGCCTTCGATTGTTAAAGGATGATATGCGGTATTTCTGTTCAGTCCCGGATTTTTATCGGTGTATTCAAGCGACAGCCTGAAAGCATCATCATACGTACCCTTTACTTTTATCACTTCAGCTCCGTAGAGATACATCTGCACGAGTTTTGCTTTCGGCGCTGATTCAGGAACGAAGATAATTGCTTTTTTATTATCCGATGCACACACGGCTGCCAGCGCGCTCGCCGCGTTTCCCGTGGATGCAGTTACGATATTTTTTTCTTTAATCCTGTTTGCTTCAGCGACGACAAGAAACGAAGCTCTGTCTTTCAGCGACCCGCTTGGATTCAGGCCGTCGTTCTTTATCCAGATATTATCAAATCCGAATTCTTTCCCGTAGTTATCAATTTTAAAAAAAGGAGTATTGCCGACAGGATACTTCGGAAAATATTCGGGCTCGACTGCGGAGAAAAGATTCCAGTCAGGATTCGATTTATCGAATTTCTTTTTTATAAATTCATAATTGAATACTGCTTCCAGAACTCCCTTTAAAGGAATTCCCGGTTTATAATCCTTCGAGCAATCAGGACAAAGGTATTTCACTTCGTCACGTTTGTATTCTTTGCTGCATAATGTGCATTTATATTTTATCATAAAGATAAAATTTATTTGTTATTTAATTTTGCTACAAGTCCTGCATAGAAAGCCGCAGCCTGCGAGAGATGTTCGACAGGACAGGCTTCATTCGGAGCGTGCGCATAAACCTCATTTCCCGGTCCGAGCCCGATGCAGGGAATTCCGTGCATACCTGCAATTGCTACGCCGTTCGTGCTGAATGTCCATTTATCAATCAGAGGTTCTTTGTTAAATAAATTCTTATAGGCATAAACCGAGTCTTTCAGGTAAACGGAATCTTCAAGGAGCTTCCATGTCGGATAATATTTTTCAGTCGGATAGACGAGACCCGTATACGCTTTTTCTTCATACATCAGAACTTCTACTTTTGCATCGGGATAACCTGCAAGTTTGCAGGCTTCCTTAACTTCTGCAATTGCACTTTCTTTAGTTTCTCCGTAAGTTAAACGCCTGTCGAGCTGAATGCTTGCCGCATCAGGCACTGCACACTGAGAAGGCGAATTGAAGAATACCTGCGTCGTAGTTACTGTGCCTTTTCCGAGAAATTCATCCGTGATTAATCTTTCATTAAGCTTTTCGATTTCAAGAGCGATTCGTGATATTTTATAAATTGCATTATCTCCTCTTTCCGGCGCAGAGCCATGACAGCTCAGTCCTTTCACGCTAATTAGAATTTCCATTCTGCCTCTGTGTCCGCGATAGATATTCATATTAGTCGGTTCGGTAATCACTACGAGTTCGGGTTTTATTTTTTCTTCGTTGATGATGTACTGCCAGCAGAGTCCGTCGCAATCCTCTTCCATCACGGTGCCCGTAAAATAAATCGTGAAGTCATTGTTCAGATTCATTTCCTTAATCATTTTTCCTGCATAGACCATCGAAGCCATTCCGCCTTCCTGGTCAACCGAGCCGCGCCCCCATACTTTACCGTCTTCGATTTTCGAAGAGAAGGGGTCGAAATCCCAGAGTGACATTTCGCCCGGGTAAACAGTATCGATGTGAGCATCGAAAGCAATCACTCTTTTACCGCTACCTATTCTGCCGATAACACTGCCAAGCCCGTCAATCCTGACTTCATCGAATCCGACTTTTTCCATTTCTTTTTTAATCACCTGAATCACATCTTTTTCCTTACAGGAAAAAGATGGCACGCGAATCATATCCATAAGAAAGTCAGCGGTATCCTGCTCTAACTCTACTGACCTTTTCTTTATCTTATTATATATATTTTCCATTATTTTTTACAATTATTTTATGCTAACTACTAACTACTGTCTTCTAACTACTACTTTAAAATCTTTTCCATAATTTTACTGTAAGCTCTCTTGCCTTTACCGCAATTGCTTCTTCGTCTATATCGAGATTTAATTTCCTGTTTTCCATCAGAACTTTTCCGTTTACTATTGTGGTATCGGTATCTGCCTGAGATATTCCGAAAATTAAATGTCCGAGAACAGTATTTTCATCAAGGGGAGTAGGAGGATTGTAATCAATCAACACTATATCTCCTGCCGCACCTTCTTCAATTTTACCAAGCGGATTGTTCCAGTAGCGGTTTGCAATCTTTGCATTATTAAAGAAAAGCGTTGATGCAATTTCTATAAATCCCGCAGTTGGATTATTCTGTTTCAGATGCTGCGTCCACATTGCAACTCTGACTTCCTCAATCATATTTACCGTCATTGCGTCAGTGCCAAGCCCGACAAGGACCCCCTTGTTTGCCATCTTCACCACGTCTGCAATTCCGACTGCATTATTTAAATTCGACTGCGGATTATGCACGACAATCGTTTGCGTGTCTTTCAGAAGATTCATTTCGTTTTCATTAACGTGAACGCAATGCGCTGCAATTGTTTTGCTGCCGAGTATTCCGAATTTATTCAGACGCCCGACAACCCTCATACCGAAATTCTTTAAATTGTATTCTTCATCCGATTCAGCTTCTGCAACGTGAATGTGAAATCCTGAATTAAGTTCATTACCAAGCTTAGATGCTTTTTCAAGAGTCTTATCCGAAATAGTGAATGATGCGTGAAGTCCAAAAAGAGCTTTCAGGAATTCATCATTATTCTTCTGTGTGTATTTTATGAATTCATAATTTTCACTTAATCCTTCCTCTGCAATTTTTTCACCATCCCTATCGGAAAGCTCATAGCATAAAGAAGCCCGCAGTCCTGTTTCTTTCACAGCTTTTGCAATCTGCTGTAGCGAACCCGTCACTGCGTGCGGGCTGGAGTGATGGTCAATGAAAGTTGTTGTACCTCTTTTTATGCCATTGATAAGCATAATTAGTGCGGAATAATAATTATCTTCGGGCAAGAGTACTTTGTCCAGCCGCCACCAGAGATTCTCGAGTACTTCAACAAAATTACCGGACGGCTTTGCCTTACCAAGTCCGCGAACAAGCGTGCTGTAAAAATGCATATGAGCATTTATGAATCCCGGCAGAACAACTTTTCCCGATGCGTCTATTACTTTGTCATACTTTTCTTTGAATTCAGAAGAAGGAGCAATTTTTTTTATTAATCCGTTTTCGAGAAGAATTGAGTGATTATATAAAACCTTGGAGTTATCTCCCAGTGAAATTATTATTCCGTTTTTTATTAATAGTGTATTATTCATTAAACTCTTTTTTATGCTTCGTTTAATACTTCAAGTTCTTTTTCTGTTCTCTCTCTCATAAAGAGCGCCCCCGAGAAACATTTCTGCGCGCAGATAGAGCAGCCGATACATTTGGATGCATCGGTAACCGGAATTTTTTTACCGTTAAGTTCAATCGCCTGATACGGGCACCTGGTACAGTTTCCGCAGTGCTCGCACAGTTCTTTATTCACATCGGAAATCTTTTTTAGAGAAGTTAAATCCATAAATCCCGTAACAGGATTCGGCAGAGCGCATCCGATAAGCTCTTTCACGGAATTCAATCCTCTTTCTTTAAGCAGGTAGCTTAATCCCGAATGCAATTCATCTATTATACCATATCCGTATTTCATTGCGATTGTGCAGAACTGAACAGTCTCTGCTCCGAGCGCAAGGAAATCCGCTGCGGATTTATAATCCATCGGACCGCCGTTGCCCGAAACGACTATTCCGAGTTTAGAAACATTTGCAAGTGTGAGATTGCTGATTGGAATAACCCCTTCGCCTGAAAGCCCGATTACAACGCCTTCTTCCCAGGTTTCCTTTTCGCCCTTCCTGAAAGAAAGCGCAGGGAAAGTATTTGCAAGCGTGACGCCTGCTTTCTTTCCCGGATATTTTGCAAAGACTCTTTTTATTTCCGCAATGATAGGATAGATTGCAGTTACTGCGGCGGTGAGCTTGAAAAGTTTCGGAGTTTCATAATTGCTGGCTTCCATTACCCAATCTATAATTTTGCCCGTCAGCTCCGCATCCTGCGAAACTATATCGCCCTTGGTGCCGTCTCCGCCTTGCGGACAGGAGAGACTGTATTCGATTCCCATAGCTCCGGCTGCTTCGAGTTTCTTTGTATTCGATACCCATACTTTTTTATCTTCTTCATCATTGTCGGTAACAGGTCCGCCTGTTGATGCCATTGTAAGCCTTTCCGGGAATTCCCTAACAAGCATTTCGATTTCCCTGCAGACTCTTTCGAGCGGATGACCCGAAACATTATCGCAGTTGCCGTATGTGCTCTGCGTTACGGCGAACATATACTGCGAGGGAATGTGAATCGGAACATCATCGAATGCAGTTTTCATCACACCGCCTGCCCAGCCGTGCTCATATGCCATTTTCATCTGGTCAAATCCGTCTGAAGGAGGTGCGGCAGAAAGCAGGAACGGAGATAAAATTTTTCTGCCGAAGAATTCCGTTTCAAGGCTGACAGGAATCAAATTCTTTCCGTCGAGCGTAACCCCGCTTTTTACATTCTTTGGGATTTTCGGTTTCTTTTCATTTTGAATAAATGCATCAACGATTGCGGCTGTGTTTTTTCCTGCGGCGACCGCTTCCACAACTGTTGTCGGTCCGTTCACCATATCGCCCGTATAGAACACGCCCTTTTCCTTTGCCTGTATGACTTCAGAGCGGGCACCGATTGCAATAATAACTGTATCGAAATTCCTGAAATGCGGTTTTGATGATTTATCAGTAATAATATTCTTCGGATGGAATTTTTTATTTGAAGGCAGAATAACTTTCTGCGTCAAAATTCCACTTACTTTTTTTCCCGTTACGGAAATTTCATTAACTTTTGTTCTTCCTGTAATTTCAATTTCGTATTCGAGCAGGTGTTCGCGCTCTGCGGCTGTAAGCGGCATTTCATCAAGCTTCTCAAGCATCAGCATTTCCACTGATTTTGCTCCGCGGGTTTTTGCAGTGAGAGCGCAGTCAATTGCAACTGCTCCGCCGCCTATAACAGCTACGCGGTGATTCTTTACATTAATTTTTTTCTGATTGGTAAGATATGCAATCCATTTATGTGCATAGTCTTCATTCTTTATACCAAGCGTAAATTCCTTTGTGAGTCCCGTAGAAAAAATAATTGCATCGAAGTTATCGGGTGATTCTTCTTTATCTTTCGGGTTTGATTTTTCATTTGATATTTTTCTGTTTGTTATAAACTCTTCGCCGTAGTTGATTTTGATTTTACCGAGACCGAGCAGAAAATCTATATCGGTATAAAGAACTTTTTTATCGAGTCTTTCATCAGGAATCAGGTTGCACATTCCTCCCGGCTTTTTATCTTTTTCGAATATCTCGACTTCGTATCCTTTTTGCGCAAGGACTGATGCCGCACCCAGACCTGCGGGACCCGCGCCTACCACGGCAACTTTAAATCCGTTCTTATCTTTTTTGTTAAAGACCGGCATTGCATTCAGCTTCTTTGCCTTTGCAATAATGGTTGCCTGCACGGGCGGGATTTTCACGGGCTCGTTAAAATTCTTGTGTACGCACACCTTCATACAGTGGAAGTCAGGGCATACATATCCGCAAACACCTCCGAGCGGGTTGCTTCCCATAATAATTGCGGCGGCTCTTTCATAATCGGAATCCGCTCCTTTTTTTACAGCCATAATGAAATCGGTTGGCGAGCAATCCACAGGACAGGCTTCTTTACAGGGTTTCTCCTCGCAGTATTCGCATTTATTAAGTTCTGCTTTCAACTGCGCATCTGTTAAAAATGGTTTCATAATTCCTCTTAAAATTTCAAAAAACTTTCCTCCTTTTGGTTGTATATCGGAGAGAAAAAATGTCATTGCGAGCCCCGGCTGAAGAAAATCCTCGAAAAACATAGAAAAAGTGGATTTCTTCAAACGGTCACCTCACAATGACATCTATTGTGTACAATTGGAATTTAATGAAGATTTTTTAAATATTCAGTGGAGTTATTGGGTTTATTTTGGAACCAGGGTTTTCTTCGAGAGTCCTCCGATTAAGAACATCGGAGAGACTCTCCGAAACGGGAAGATTTATATACAGCGGATTCAGTACTTAAAAAAACTAAGTTGTTGCTCTTAAAATCAAGAGAAAAATATTCTGGTTTTCCCCAATGTCCCCAATGATAATTATGGAAATAATTAGACCATTGATTCCAGTTAATACCTCCGTTAGTAGTTTTATAGACGTATATTTCATCTTGTTCGAGACTCGGAGAAGTAGTTGAAAATAAATATCCTGTGCTTTCGTTTAAAAATTTAATAATAGGTCCAATATCTGAAGTTACTTCTCCTAAATTTCCTACTAAAGACCAGTTAACACCTTTATTTGTAGATTTATAAATTGTCATTGTACTATTACCCGGCATATCCCATTCAACTGCATATCCGACATCAGCATTAATAAAATCGACATATAAATTTTTGTTTTCCTGATTTGATATCGTGCTTTTGTACCAGGAACTTTGACTAAATAGAATTGTTGAACAAAAAAATAGAATTGCTATAATTATTTTTTTCATTTCGTTTTTATTTTAATTTTTTAAATTTTTATTAGGTCGACCGATGTACAAACTGTTTCCAAGTCCCCAGACTGTAAAATATATGTTCCCGAATTTTGCCTCGACATTATATTTTAATCTGTTTGCACTTGGCTCATCCCACATAAATTTTTCATCACGCCAACCGCTGGTATATCCATAGGTTTTAATTCTTCCCCAATCATTACTTATCGCAGTAAGTGAATCTTTAGAAACACCTCCAATTTTTACAGGAATTTCAGTATATAGTGAATCATAAGTTGAATGATAAACCCAACCGTTTCCATCGAAATATTTAATATTTTGTGAATGATATGTTCGCATTAATACATCTACACCACATCTATATAAATAAGGGAAGTCATTATAATATTCTTTATTTAATAATTCAAAATGGTCATTTACGAATTTATACGTATAAAAATATCCGTTTTGTTCGTTTGATGATTGCATTGCAAATATATAAAAACTATTGTCTTTTCCTTTATAAAAAAATTCGTACAATAAACTGTCAGTACTATTTATTTTATATGTGTCAACAATACCGTTATTAAAATAATATACTTTGCTTGTATATAATGCCGATATCCATAGTTGGTTCGGACCAGTTACAAACATATCATACAAATAAGCTCCTGTGTCATTCCAATGGTAATCTGTATAGCCGCCGTTTGATATTTTCTTTAATCCCGGATACCTTTTTTCACTTATCCAAAATGCTCCTATTACAAATACGTTATTTTTATCATAACCATAAACATTATCAGCGTTAAAATCCTGATAATTAAGATTATATACACCTATATGTAATCCATTATATAACTGTAAATATCCATCACCTATCATATACACTCTATCCGTATCAGCCGCATAGACAAATGTAGGATGTATAGCAGGATAATACACTTTCCAAACATACCTGTCTGCAGTATCCGGATGAACAGGAGGCGGTGGATCAACCGGCTTGACGGGATTTTCATCCTTATGGCAGGAGGACAAAGTAAATAAAGCAAAATAAACACATATAATAATTAAAACGGATAGAATGGTTCTCTTTTTCATAATTATTTAAAGTTTATGGTTAAACTTTCTTCCGTCAGGGATTAAAACTTAGCTCCATATGAAATTTGTTATTTTATTATAGCATACCTGATGCTCTTCCGTTAAAACGGATTCTTTTACAAATTATCAATAACGAATATATTATCCTAATCCATAATTTATGTGCTTTGGAAAGGTATTGAGGGGGTTTATTTTGAAATTAGCGTATTAAGCACTTCGTCTGTTTTTCTTGTATTGCTGAAGTATGAAAGCAGTTTATTCATCACCTCTTCCACTATGGCATCGGGGCAGGAGGCGCCGCTTGTGAGAATGATTTTCACTTTTTCCTTTTGCGGCAAATAATATTCGGTTTTAAGTTTTTTATGTTCGTGGAAGTTGTAGTGGTTTATGATTTTATCCGATTCGATTTCCTTCGATGATGAAATAAAGTATGTCGGGAGTTTTTCCTCGCAAAGCTCTACTATGTGCGAAGTGTTGGAGCTGTTATATCCGCCGACCACGACAGCAATATCGGCATCTTTTTCCAGCAGGGCAAGCGTGGCGCGCTGGTTATCGTGCGTGGCATAGCAGAGCGTATCCCGCGTATCCGCAAAATGCTCCCTGATATTCTTCTCCCCGAATTTCTTTATCATTATATCTTTCAGGTAATTTGCAATTGCCTCGGTTTCAGACGCCAGCATAGTAGTCTGGTTTACTACTCCGATTTTTTCAAGATGGAGATTTATATCAAAATTTTTAGAATACCTGTCGCGGAAAATTTTAAACAGTTCTTTTATTTCCTCATCCGATTTTTTTCCGAGTATTACATCGCCGAGAATTTTCGCTTCATTCAGGTCTCTTAAAATAAGAGTCGGTGCGTTTTCCTTGCTATGGGAGAATGTTGCCTTTGTTTCCTCGTGGTTATGCTTGCCGTGTACTATGATTGTGAAGCCGGATTTGCCAAGCGAAGCGGCGCGGTTCCAGACTTTTTCCACGAAGGGACAGGTCGTATCATAGCTGATTGTATGAGAATTCAGTTCGTCAATCTTCTTCTGTATTTCCAGAGTGGTTCCGAATGCGGGTATGATAACTATATCATCCGGTTTCAGTGTTTCCCAGGGAATAAGAAGGCTTCCGCTTGTATCCATAATGAAGCTGACTCCGCGGCTGACAAGGTCGTTATTCACTTCGGGATTATGAATCATTTCGCTCAGGAGGTAAATTTTTTTACCGGGATTTTCCTCAAGCGCCTTATATGAAATTTCGATTGCGTTTTCCACTCCGTAACAAAACCCAAAATGCCGTGCAATATAAAACACAACGGGTCCGAAATCCAGCACGGAAGGAGTGTAATCTTTCTTGCGGGAATCCGTTTCCTGGCGCATTTTCTTTACGCTTGAAATAACCTTGCTCTTGTAAAACAGCGGAATGTCAAATTCCCTCATATTGTTATTTGGTTATTACGTTATTAAGTTATTAAAAACTTTTTAAATAATAAATTAGAAAAACTAATCACCGACCTTTAATCACCAACCACTAATCACTTAATTATTCAAATGCGGCTATTCCCGTAATATCTTCGCCGAGAATGAGCGTATGCATTTCGTGCGTGCCTTCATATGTTTTTACGGATTCGATATTATTCAGATGCCTCATCACGGGATATTCGTCCAGAATGCCGTTGGCGCCGAGCATTTCGCGTGACATACTTGCAATTGTTTTTGCAATTTCGCAATTGTTACGCTTAGCCATAGAAACGTGCTGGGGGCGCATCGTGCCGCCGTCTTTCAGTTTGGCAAGATGGAAGCAGAGCAATTGCGCTTTTGTAATTTCAGTAAGCATATAAGCAAGTTTTTCCTGTGTAATCTGAAAAGATGCTATGGGTTTGCCGAACTGAATGCGCGAGAGTGAATAATCAAGCGCGGTATTGTAGCATTCCATTGCAAGTCCGACCACTCCCCAGGCAATTCCGTATCTTGCCTGCGTAAGGCACATAAGCGGAGACTTAAGTCCTCCGCTGTTGGGCAGAATATTTTCTTCGGGTATAAGGCAGTCTTCGAATACAAGTTCGGATGTAACCGATGCGCGAAGGGATAATTTCCCTTTTGTTTCGGGAGCGGAAAATCCTTTCGTTCCTTTTTCAACAAGGAAGCCGCGAACCTTACCTTCAAGTTTAGCCCAGACAACTGCAACATCTGCGATGGTGCCGTTTGTAATCCACATCTTGGCACCGTTAAGCAGGTATCCACCGTCAACTTTTTCTGCTTTTGTAATCATTCCGCCGGGATTGCTTCCGAAATCGGGCTCGGTAAGTCCGAAGCATCCGATTTTTTCTGCGGATGCAAGTTTCGGCAGCCAGAATTTTTTCTGTTCTTCGCTTCCGAAAGTGTAAATCGGATACATAACAAGTCCTGACTGAACGGAGGCAAAACTTCTTACGCCGCTATCGCCTCGCTCGAGTTCCTGCATAATGAGTCCGTAGGCAACATTGTTAATTCCCATTCCGCCGTATTCGGGGGGGAGCGTGGGACCGAAGATTCCAAGCTCGCCCATTTTAGGAATAATCTGAAACGGAAATTTCATTTCCTGATTGTATTTTTCTATGATGGGAATCACTTCGTGATTAACAAATTCCCTCACGGTATCCCTGATTGCTTTTTCCTCATCGGTAAAAAGTTCGTTTAATAAATAATAATCAGGATTTTTATTTTTTGATATTTCCATAATTTAATTTTCGTAATTTTTAATAATATCTTTATTTCATTTTATCCGCAAATGTCAAACTTAAATTTATACTCATAATTACTATACCAATAAAGAAAATAATTAGGGCAAGATAATTTTTACTGTTCATTCTGCTGTATCTTAACAGAAAATAACCCGGAATTAAATTTATGAAAGCCCAAATGACATTTGTTAATGGTGAAGACAGTCCTTTTCCCGGGGGATTTGAAAATGGCGACGGAAAAGGAATTCCGGATATTCCGTTTACAAAATGAGGTACAAAGTTGGCTAAAAATAACGCAGAAAGAAATACCATTAAATAATGATACCATTTCATTTTCTTGCTTAAAAATGTATTCTCCATAGAATGTAAAATTTATTTATGTTCCTAAAATTATTTTATAACCTGTTGCACTTTTTTTATCAGTTTAAATTTCAGAACATTAAAATATCATTTCATATCTTCAGGTTAATTTTGTTACGACTGTTTAATGGTTGTTGTCGGCATAATTTAATTTTTCTATTAAATCAAGATTATCTTTGGTACCACGAAGAGTGGCTTTGGTAAAGGTTTTCAGGTACTTTACATCCAGCACTTCCGCAAGCTTGTAAATATTGCTTAACAATTTATAATTTTCTTTTTTGATTTTTATTATACGCTCTTCATATTCACTGCTCAGTTCTTCTTTGACCTTGCCCAGAAGTTTTTCAACATTCAATCCTTTCCGGGCTGAAATAAAAACACCGTCAGGATGCATTTCCTTAAGGTGACTGAGCAATTCAAAATCCTTTAGCATATCAACTTTGTTAAATACATTTATTGTTTTCCTGCTTCCCGCTCCTATTTCATCCAGCGTATCCCTTACAACCGCCATCTGCTCTTCAAAGTTCGGATTCGAGGCATCGATAACGTGGAGCAGGATATCGGATTCCACGACTTCAGAGAGAGTCGACTTGAAAGACTCTATCAGGTTATGCGGGAGATTTTTAATGAAGCCCACCGTATCCGATATCAGGACTTTCTTCGGAAATCTCGATATAACTTTTTTCACTTTTTCATTGCTGAGTTTAAGAGCGCGCGTAGAAGTATCCAGAGTAGCAAAAAGCTTATCCTCTACATATACATTAGAATCCGTCAGAAGGTTCAGCAGGGTTGATTTTCCCGCATTCGTATATCCTACAAGCGAAAGTCTGATGTGATTTTTTCTTTCAAGCGCCTGTGTTTTCCTCTGCCTGTCTATTTTTCCGAGTTTCTCTTTAAGAACGGATATTTTAGTTTTTATTAACCTTCTGTCTGTTTCAATCTGCGTTTCGCCGGGACCTTTTGTCCCTATTCCGCCGTACTGCTTGGAAAGGTGTGTCCACTGGCGGGTAAGCCGGGGCAGAAGGTATTCCAGCTGAGCAAGTTCCACCTGAAGCTTTGCCTGTGCGGTGCGCGCATTATTGGCGAAAATATCCAGTATCAGGTTAGACTTATCCAATATCTTGCATTTTATTTTCTGTTCGAGATTTCTGAGCTGTGTATAAGAAAGTTCATTTTCAAAAATTACGAGTGAGACATTTTTATCTTCGACATATTCCGCAATTTCTTCAACCTTTCCTTTACCAATCATAAAACGCGAATCGAACGAATCGCTTACCTGGTAGAAAGTTTTGACAACATCGGCCCCCGCCGTGGCTGAGAGCAGTTTAAGTTCGTCCAGAGATTCCTTTATTTTTACCGTATTTTCATTTTTCTTTGCGAAAAAAACCAAAACGGTTTTTTCCGCAATTTTTGAAGTTTCTATCATATATATCAAATTATCAAAAATGGGATTTAGAAAAAAGTGAATAGAGTGTGTAGAGTGTTTAGTGAGTATAGAGTTGGAAGAGCAGGATAACAGAAAAGCCCTTCTGCTTGTTTGCTAAAGGGCTTTATAATCAACGAAATCAGTGTAATCAGTATTACTATTTTACTAAAAGCATTTTTCTTATATCTGTAAATTCACCTGCGGTGATTTTGTAATAATACACACCTGAAGATAAATTCGTGCCGTCAAACGAAACCTGATGCAGTCCTTCTTTTCTTGTGCCATTATTTACAAGCGTTGCCACTTCTTTTCCAACCAGGTCATAAACTTTTAAAGTTACCAAAGATTGTTTCGGAAGGAAAAATTCAATACTTGTAGAAGGATTGAACGGGTTCGGATAATTCTGGTATAAATTATACTGATAAGCGGATTGTGTATTGTTATTTATTCCGCTCGGAGTAGAGCCGACTACAAGTGTGTATGTTCTTGCGTGTGTTCTTGGTCCGCCTGTTTCAACACCGGTAACTGTTACCGTGTAGGTGCCGTATGAACAGTTTGATGAAGTTGTGGCGCTTAATTTAAGCGAATCCGGTGTACCGGTAAGAACTTTTACGTTACCTGGAGCCCAGGTGAAAGTAATCGAGCCGGTGGATGGAGCAGGTGAAACTGATGCACTATAAGTAACAGTTCCGCTGTAATTGCCCATCATCGGAATTCTTACATAGTTTACCGAAGTATTGCTTACGGTAAGATTATCCGATGCTTTCTGGAACGAAACTCCGTAATCCGGAAGGTATGCAGTATAATCATTCAGTGAGTTATTCTGTCCCGAATAAACCGGGAATGTAAATGTTCTGCCTGACATTCCGACATAGTCTCCGATATAATAATGGTCTGCCCCCTGATACTGTTTAATCGTATTCGGGTTGAAGTTCTGATTCGAAATTTTAAAGTTCGGGGAGAAAGTTGCTCCACCGTCAGTTGAAACAGCTCCGTAAATTTCGGTCAGAATATTTGACGGGTCATTTCTTGAGTCATACCAGTAAACCCAGACTCTGCCTGCATCGTCCACAGATATATCCGACATCCACTGGTCTGTAGTTGTTCCGTCGTCATTTATCTGAACAGGAAAACCAAATGATGCACCGCCGTTAGTAGTTCTGGTTATATAAACATTTGCGATATCCGGTCCCGGAGGATTTGCCGCATAAGAAATATATGTATAGCCTTTATATGGACCGTTTGACATATCGGTAGCTGCCTGCGGATGTCCGTTTGTTCTGATATTGCTTTTAACACAATGCCTGCCGGTAGTTGCATTAATCGTTCCGGGTTCAACATAAGCCGCGGCTGATAATGTTGAGCCGAATGTTGCTCCTCCGTCTGTTGAAACCACATAAGCGGCACCGCTGGAAGTTGTTATAAAGACATATACCTTACCTGTCCAGTCCACGACTATATTAGGTCCCGGGTTTGTTGAAACAGTAGGGGCAAGTATCTGCGCGCCAAGCCAGCTAGTTCCATTGTTGGTGCTTCTGTGAAAATCCACTCTCTGGCTTCCCGAGGCTGCGTTAAAATAAGCCATATAGACATAATCTTTATATGTGCCGGTAGTCTGGTCACAGGCAATCCATTCTTTATCAGCGGAAGAATTGGTTGCACACTGGACTGCAGAATTCCAGCTAACACCGCCGTTTGTCGATCTCTGAATTCTGACACCGGTGCTGACAAGGTATGCGAGATAAAGATTACCCTGTCCATCCGATGCAAAAACAGGGTCGCCGTAACTTGTCGGAACGGTTGAATAGCTCCAGCTTACACCACCGTTGTTTGTATAATAAACGTAGTTTGCCCCGGTAATAATTCTGTTATCAGTGGCAACAAAATTCAAGGGATTAGTACGGTTAACAACGACATCTGTTTCCATAAAGCCGCCCGAAGTTGAAATTGTATAATTGTCGAATGCTCCCACAGATACAACGCCAAGAATGTTATCCAGACCGTACGGCTGAACTTTGTATGCGTATGGTAGAATAAATCTTGTAGTCGGATAATCTTTTGTCTGGGCATTTATACCGGCAATAACAGAGAGAGCGAGGGCAAAGACAATAAAAAGTTTTAATGCTTTGTTTTTCATTTTAATAATTATTTGAATTAATAAAATGAGGCTGTACCTGAAAAAATACCGGTAACAGCCTCATTTATTATAAAAGTTTAGGTTTTATTTTATTAACATTAACTTCTTTGTCGAGGTGAAATCACCGGCTTTAATCGAGTAGTAATATACACCCGAAGACAACTTCGAGAAGTCAGCGGTATAGCTGTAATTGTTTGCTGATTTTAATTCGTTGTTTATCAGTGTCATTACTTCGTTGCCCAGCACATCATATACTTTTAGTGTAACAAAAGATGCTTTGGCAATCGAGAAATCGATTGTTGTAGTCGGGTTAAACGGATTCGGGTAATTCTGATTCAAAGCAAAGCTTGTCGGAGTTGAATTGGTATTGCTGCCGATAAGACTGATATTGTCCGTATATTTGAATACGCCGCCGTTTGTACCGCCTGTTACTGCCGTACCCGTAACTGCCCATCCGCAGTTAACATTGAACATCGACATCGCATAGAATGATTTTCCTGTTGCAAGTGAGGTTGTCTGCTCTGTCCACGAAGTTCCTTTATTTGTTGTTCTGTAAATTTTTCCTGCCGCTGTAGCAGATCCGCCGCAAGCCATCCATCCGTATGTGCTGCTGAAGGGAACAGATTTCATTCCGAAGCAAATGTTCGCAGGAGTAAAACCTGATGCTGTCCAGGTTGTTCCGCCGTTGGTTGTGTTAACGTTCCCTGCAACTGACGGTGTACTTGTTGTCATTGCTGCAGAGCCTGTGTTATAATCATAAAAACACATTCCAAATGAATACGGACTTGTGGTTGTTCCATATGTAAATCCGCTTCTTAATCCGCCTTTGTAAATTCTGCTGAAATTGGTTCCGAACCAGATGTGTCCGGTATCAATTGCCGCATACGAATTATTCCATCCCGCTTCTGTACCGGTTGCAGTCGGAGCAGGACCGAATGTCCAGCTTGTACCCGCATTAGTTGTCCAGTAGTAGCACCAAACACCGCCTACCGGGTCACCAAGAACAAATCCGGTATTTGCATTAAAGAAATGTACGACGTCAACAAATGCGGTTGCAGGTGTTGGCAAGGAAACGAATGTCCAGTTGGTTCCACCGTTGGTTGTTTTATACAAACTGCCATCACCGGCTCCTACCCAGCAAATCTGGTCCGAAATACCGCAGATTGTGTATAAATCTGTTGCTGCCGGCATATTTCCGGCTGCGCTTGTCCATGACGTACCGCCATTGGTTGTTTTAATTACTACAGAACCCGGTCCACAAGCCCAGCAAACAGTTGTACTTGTTGCCCAGCAGCTGTTCAAATCTGATGTTACGGGAATTGTCTGTGCCGTCCAGGTTTGTGCAAAGACACCTGAGGTCATGGCCAGTAAAGCGAATAAAACAAAAAGTAATTTTACTTTCCTCATTTTTTACTCCTTCTTCTGCATTTTGCGAATGCAAATATTTGTTTCTTAAAAAATTTAAATTTATTTATTAATTATTTTGTAAAAGTAACGAATGAATGTTTTATTTGCAATATCAAATTACAAGATTATTATAAAAAAACGCCTGTTTTTGTAGTTTATATATCGGATTGTTAATGTTTCTTTTATTTGTTATATTTAGTGTTTATATAATTTTTAATATTATACGACTATGTCTATATCAATTGGCAATAAAGCCCCTGAATTTTCGCTGAAATCGAAGAATCAGACAGGCGAAATTAAAGATATCGCTTTAAGCGATTTTAAAGGTAAAAACCTCGTAATTCTGTTCTATCCCCTGTCTTATACGGGGGTTTGTACAAGCGAAATGTGCAGTGTTTCGGAAGGGTTTGAATTTTATTCGAATTTAGGAACAGATGTAATCGGAATCAGCGTGGATTCTATATTTACTCAGGAAGCCTGGGCAAAGCAAAACGGCATAAAAATAGCACTTTTAAGTGATTTTAACAAAGAAGTTTGCGCAAAATTCGGTACTTTATACCCGGACGGTGGATTTGTACTCGGGATGAACGGTGTTTCAAAAAGAGCGGCTTTTATTGTAGATAAAGAAGGCGTGATTAGGTATGCGGAAGTTCTCGAAGATGCTGGACAGCTCCCTAATTTTGAAAAAATAAAAGAAGTATTAAAGTCTCTGTAAAAACTGATGTTTGTTATAAAAGAAGGCGAAAAACCCTGCTATAGTAAGAATAGTGTGGTTACGGTCGGTACATTTGACGGTATACATCTTGGACATAAGAAAATTATATCCGATTTACTTGAAATAAAAAACAGGAAAAACCTGAGAAGCGTGGTTGTGACTTTTGAACCGCATCCGCAGTTGATTCTTAAAAACAAACATCAGGCAATTAAACTTCTTTCAACTACGGAAGAAAAGCTGGAAGAATTTAAAAAGATTGGTGTTGACCTTGTTTACATACTGAATTTCACAAGGGAGTTTGCAGAAATCAGTGCTGAGGATTTTTTCAGGAATTACCTGATTGAAAAAATAGGACTGACAGATATAGTTCTCGGATACGACCATAATTTTGGCAAGAACAGGGAAGGAAATTTTGAGTCTCTGAAAGGATTCGGAGAAAAATACGGATTCGGAGTTCATAAGGTTGATGAATTCAAGATAAACGGTGACAGGGTAAACAGCACAACAATAAGGAATTTTCTGGCTGAAGGAAATGTAAGCAAGGCATCGTTCCTGCTGGGAAATAATTATTATTTTTCGGGCAAAGTGGTTTCGGGCGACAGGAGAGGCAGCACAATAGGCTTTCCTACTGCAAACATAGAGCCGCTTTCGGAGCACAAGCTGATTCCAAAAAACGGGGTTTATTTTGTGGAAGCGGAAGTTAAGGGAATGAAATTTCACGGAATGATGAACATCGGCAACAGGCCTACGATTGCAGAGAATAAGGAGGTTTTTATTGAGGTGAATTTATTCGGTTTTGAGGATGACATATACGGCGAAACGGTGAAGATAGAATTCATAGAATTTCTAAGGGACGAGAGAAAATTTTCTTCCCTCGAAGAATTAACATCGCAATTAAAAAAAGATAAAGAAACCTGTATGGGGTTAATTAAAAAACAGCATTAACATTTTAACAAATTAAATATAAAAAATGGCAATAACGAAAGAACAGAAGCTCGAATTCACTAAGAAATTCGGAAAGAGCGAAAAAGACTCGGGAAGACCTGAAGTGCAGATAGCAATTCTTACAAACAGAATTAATGAATTATCGGCAGGACACTTCGGAACACACAAGAAGGACACTCACTCAAGAACCGGTTTATTGAAAATGGTCGGCAAGAGAAGAAGACTTCTTAAATACCTCGAGAAGAAAGACATCACAAGATACAGACAGATTGTAAAAGACCTTGAATTAAGAAAATAATTTATTTTAGGGGAAATTAACGGTTATTTATTCTTTTTTCGGAGAATAACCTTATTACATTCAAATGTATTAATATGTTCCGCAGTTTTTACGGAATAAAAGTTTTATAAAATAAAAATAACATAATGATTTACAGAAAGAGTATAGTAATTGGCGGAAAGACAATTATGCTCGAGACAGGACGTGTTGCAAAGCAGGCTAACGGAGCTGTATTAATTTCACAGGGCGACAATGTGGTTTTGTGTACAGTAGTAGCAAAAGACGAACCAAATCCGGGGCAGGATTTCTTCCCGCTTTCGGTTGACTACAGGGAAAAATCGGCATCGGCAGGTAAAATTCCGGGTGGTTTTTTTAAAAGAGAAGGCAGACCGACTGAAAAAGAAATATTATCGGCAAGGCTTATCGACAGACCTATCAGGCCTATGTTTCCGGAGGGTTACTTCTGCGAGACACAAATAAACTGCAACGTTTTTTCATCGGACGGAGAATCCGATACAGACGTGCTTGCGGCAAACGGTGCATCTTTTGCGCTCATGATTTCGGACATTCCGTTTGACATTCCGATTTCGGAAGTGAGAGTAACAAGAGTGAACGGAGAATTAATAGTCAACCCGACATTCGAACAGCTCGAACAGGGTGATTATGACATCACCGTTGCTGGAACAGTCGATTCAATAGCCATGGTAGAGGGTGAAGCGAAGGAAATATCCGAAGCTGATTTCCTCGAGGGCGTTAAGTTTGCACATAAATTCATAATCGAACTTTGCAACTTCCAGCTTGAATGTGCAAAGGAAGTCGGAAAGAAAAAAAGAGACCTTACACCTGCAGAAGATTTGACCGAAATGATTTCAGATGTAAAGAATTTGTATCTCGACGGAATTGTCAAACTCGACAGAACAATACTCTCAAAAGATGACAGGCATAACCGGCATAAAGAACTTACAGACACGGTATTAACTTCGCTTACAGAAAAGTATCCCGAAATGGAACAGAAGCTGAAGGAAATAATGCACGACATCCAGGCGGCGGATATGAGAAAAATGATTATTGATGAAGGCATAAGACTCGATGGCAGAAACAACAAACAGATAAGACCAATAACCTGTGAAGTGGGTGTCCTGCCCAGAACTCACGGCTCGGCTCTCTTTACAAGAGGAGAAACGCAGAGCTTGACAACAATGACACTCGGAACAAAGCAGGATGCACAGCTCGTAGAGGGTTTGCTGAAAGAAGATGCATATAAAAGATTTATTCTTCACTACAACTTCCCGTCGTTCAGTACGGGTGAAGTTGGCGGAAGGCCCGGACCCGGTAGAAGAGAAATAGGTCACGGAAATCTCGCAGAGAGGTCTTTGAAAAAAATGCTTCCCGATATTAACGACTTTCCCTATACAATCAGGATTGTATCGGATATACTGGAGTCAAACGGCTCATCTTCGATGGCGACAGTCTGTGCGGGAACACTCTCCCTAATGGACGGTGGTGTGCAGATTAAAAAACCTGTAGCGGGAATTGCAATGGGTCTGATTAAAGAAGAAGAAAAAGTGGTTGTGCTCAGCGACATACTAGGCTCCGAAGACCACTTCGGTGATATGGATTTCAAGGTAGCAGGAACAACAGACGGCATAACGGCAATTCAGATGGATATAAAGATACGCGGAATATCATTCGACATTATGGAAACCGCTCTTGCCCAGGCAAAGGACGGAAGACTTCACATACTCGGAATAATGAATGAAGCTCTCCCTGCACCGAGAGAGGCAATCTCTCAATATGCACCGCACTTATACACGATTATGGTACCCGTGGATATGATAGGTACGGTAATAGGACCGGGCGGCAAGATGATAAGACACATTATTCAAGAAAGCAAATCGGAAATTGATATCGATGACGAAGGCAAGGTGACAATCGCAGCGGTAAGCAAGGAAAGCGCCGCAATAGCAAGAAGGATGATTGAGCGCCTTACGGAAGTTCCCGAAGCAGGAAAAATCTACGAAGGAATAGTGAAATCAATAAAGGATTTCGGAGCATTCGTGGAAATATTGCCGGGCAAGGAAGGACTTCTGCACATTTCAGAAATAGATAACAAGCGCGTTGCAAAAGTGGGCGATGTTTTAAAAGTAGGTGACGAAATACAGGTGAAACTCTTGGGAATAGACGAGATGGGCAAGTTCAAGCTCAGCAGAAAAGTTCTGCTTAAAAAAGAAGAAGGTGATGATAAAGGTGAACACCACGAAAAGCGTGAGCATCATGAAAAACGCGAGCACCGCGGAGATAAAAAACCCTACAGACCTAAACATTAATAATTAATAATGCAAAAGTCCCGCACGGGACTTTTGCAATTAAATTAAAAATTACGGGGAATATCATGAAGTACGAAATAGACAAACAAAAGGACAAAACAATTTTCAAGCTTAAGGAAAAAAGCCTTGGTCAGGATATTTCATCCGATTTAAAAACTGAGCTGATTTTTCTTCAGAAGGAAATAAGCAACCAGTTCATAATAGACCTTGGAGATGTTACCAGATGCGACAGTTCCGGACTCTCTTGCCTTCTGCTTGCAGAAAGAATAGAAAGGGAAAAAGGCGCAAAACTGATACTGCAGGGATTAAATAAAAATGTAATAGACCTATTAAAACTCGCAAGACTGGACAGGGTTTTCAACATAGACGGAAAATAATACGGTAAAATTTACCGCATGAAACATTTCATAAAAATTTGCGCAATAGCGGACCTCGAAGAATTCAAGGGGCACAAATTCCAGCTCGACTCCATCACGGAAATCGCCGTATTTAAAATCAAAGATAAAATTTACGCAGTGGACAACGTATGCCCGCATAATCATACTCCGAAAATGTATAACGGTTTTATAAAAAAAGATTTTGTTGTCTGCCCAATACACCTTTATGAATTCAGCCTGAAAGACGGCAAGCCGAAAAATTTCCTCGGAGGAAACCTTGAACTGTTTGAAACAAAAATTGAAGATGGTTTCCTTTTTGTAAAGCCATCGGGCAAGACGAAATTCAATTTCGATTTTTAATATGGATATAAACACAATCACATCGCGCATAAAAGACATTTGCAAAAGCTACGGATTTTTTAAAGTCGGAATTTCAAAAGCAGAGCCGTTTGCCGAAGAAGCCGGACAGCTTAAGCAGTGGCTCGCGGAAGGCAGGAATGCTGATATGGATTGGATGAATCAGGGAACGGAAAAAAGAATTAACCCCGCCGTAATTATGCCTGAAGTGAAATCAATTATATCTCTTGCATATTTATACGACACGCCTTATACGCATTCTGACTCTCCCGATATTCCGAAAATCTCACGCTATGCATGGGGGGAGCGCGACTATCACAAAATCATAAAAAGAAAACTCAAGGAAATCTGTTTTTCGATTGAGAAATATATTGACGGTGCGACAACCAAATTTTATGTGGACGACGGACCTGTGCTTGAAAAAAGTTGGGCTGTGAAATCAGGAATCGGCTGGCAGGGAAAAAACACAACGGTAATCAATCCCGAATACGGAAGCTTTTTCTTTCTTTCGGAAATCCTTATCAGCGCAGAACTTGCGTATGATAAGCCGATAGAGGATTTATGCAGTACGTGCAGTCTGTGCATTCAGTCGTGTCCGACGGGAGCGCTTTACGAAGAATACAAGCTCGATGCGAATCTCTGCATTGCGTATCACACAATCGAAAACAGGAATGAAATTCCCGAATACATAGACTTGAACAACTGGATATTCGGATGTGACATCTGCCAGGATGTATGTCCGCATAATAAAAAGAAATTCTTTTCAATAGATAAAAGTTTTTATCCCAAGCCGAACATATTCAACAAAACCCGCGAAGAACTTTTAAAACTCACCGAAGAAGAATTCAACAAAGAATTCGAAGGCACGCCAATCAGACGCAGTAAGTATGAGAGATGGAAACGAAATTTGCAAATATAAAATAATCCGCCACGGCGGATGCGAAGAACGCACAAATAGCAAATATTATATTTGTTCTATCTGTGTAAATCAGTCAAATCCGTGATAATCTGCGGTCAAAGCTCTAAAAAAAATCGTTCCTGCACATTCGCACAGGAACGATTTAAGAACGAGATCCCCGCTTAAAACATGCGGGGATGACAATTATTAAAGATTATTTCTTTTTCTTTTCGGGTGTAAAGATACAGCCGAATTTGAATTCCACTGCTGACCTTGCCGCGGAGAGTCTTGCGATTGGGACTCTGAACGGTGAACAGCTTACGTAATTCAATCCGAGCATATGACAGAATTCAATTGAATTCGGTTCGCCGCCGTGCTCGCCGCAGATACCGACTTTAAGGTCGGGTCTTACTTTTCTGCCTCGCTCGACGCCGACTGTCATAAGTCTTCCGACTCCTGCTCTATCGATAACCTGGAACGGGTCAACCGGTAACAATTTCTTTTTCAGGTAATCAGGAAGGAATCCACCGATATCATCGCGGGAGAATCCGAATGTCATCTGTGTCATATCGTTTGTTCCGAATGAGAAGAACTGCGCATACTCTGCAATCTTATCGGCAGTTATGGCAGCTCTCGGAATTTCAATCATGGTGCCGACTAAATGTCCGATTTTTTTCAATCCGAATTTTTCGAGAACTTCTTTATATACTTTATTAACTATTACATATTGATTCTTCAATTCCATTTCCATTCCGACTACGGGTATCATAATTTCCGGGAAAGGTTTTTTGCCTTCAGCAAGAAGTTCTGCTGTAGCTTCGAGTATTGCACGAACCTGCATTTCGGTAATTTCGGGATAAGTTACGCCGAGCCTAACGCCGCGGTGTCCGAGCATAGGGTTATTTTCGTGAAGCTTATCTGCTCTTGAATTAAAATCATCAAATGAAATTCCAAGGCTTTCGGCAAGCTTTTCCCTCTGTTCAGGATTTTCGGGAACGAATTCGTGAAGCGGCGGATCGAGTGTCCTTATGGTTACAGGGAATCCGTCCATTGCAAGAAGTGTTCCTTTTATGTCTTCTTTTACAAAGGGGAATAAATCGTTTAGAGCATTTCTTCTTTCGACTTCGGTGTCAGACATAATCATTTTTCTGAGTAAGAATAATGCCTGGTCTGAGCCTTCTCCGTAAAACATATGTTCTGTCCTGAAGAGTCCGATACCTTCTGCGCCGAATACTCTTGCTCTTGCGGCGTCTTCCGGTGTATCTGCATTTGTGCGGATTTTCAGCACTCTTACTTTATCGCAAATCTTTAAGAACTCGACGAGTGTCGGGTTTTCAGCATCAACATCAATCATAGGAACCTGTCCCTGATATACATATCCTTTTGTTCCGTTAAGTGAAATCCAGTCGCCTTCTCTTACTGTATATTCACCGACTGTGAATTCTTTTGCTTCCATATTGACTTCAATCGTGCCTGCGCCTACTATGCAGCATTTTCCCCAGCCGCGCGCAACAAGTGCCGCGTGTGAGGTCATTCCGCCGCGTGCCGTGAGTATTGCTTCTGCGGCTCTCATGCCTTCGATATCTTCGGGATTGGTTTCTTCTCTGACTAACACAACCTGTTTTCCGTTCTTAGCCCATTCAACTGCATCATTAGCCGAAAACACAACCTGTCCTGTTGCTCCGCCGGGTCCTGCAGGTAAACCTTTTGCAATTCTAACTGCATTTACTTCGGCTGCTGCTTCGAGTATCGGGTGAAGCAATTCATCGAGCTGTTCGGGTTTTACTCTTGTTACTGCCTCTTCTTTTGAAATCAATTTCTGTTTGTACATATCTACTGCCATTTTCACTGCGGCGGCGCCGTTGCGTTTTCCGACTCTGCACTGAAGCATATATAATGTTCCGTCCTGAATAGTGAATTCCAAATCAAGCATATCGTGATAATGCTTTTCAAGACTCTTCTGAATCTTATCCAATTCTTTATAAACTTTCGGCATTCCGAGTTCGAGCGAAACTAAGTGCTCGTTATGCTCGCTTTTTCCTACTTCATTTATCGGGTTCGGAGTTCTGATACCTGCTACCACGTCTTCGCCCTGTGCATTGACGAGCCATTCACCGTAGAAGTGATTATCTCCTGTTGCGGGATTTCTTGTAAATGCAACGCCTGTTGCAGATGTATCGCCCATATTACCGAATACCATCGACTGCACGTTTACTGCTGTGCCCCATTCATCGGGAATGCTTTCTATTCTTCTGTAAGAAATTGCTCTTTTACCCATCCAGCTCTGGAATACTGCGCCGACTGCGCCCCAAAGCTGCTCCATTGCATCTTCCGGAAAAGGTTTTCCGAGAACTTCGAATACTTTTGCTTTGTAGATTTCTACAAGCGTTTTTAAATCATCTGCTGTTAAATCCGTATCAAGTTTACATCCTTTTTCGGATTTCATTTTATGCAATTCTTTTTCGAGCTGATGCCTTACACCTTTGCCTTCAGCCGGCTCTATTCCTGCCGCTTTTTCCATCACCACGTCTGAATACATCTGGATAAGTCTTCTCTGCGAGTCATAAACAAATCTCGGGTTTCCTGTTTTTGCAATCAGTCCTTCGCGTGTGACATCGTTCAGTCCCACGTTAAGAACGGTTTCCATCATTCCGGGCATCGAGCTTCTTGCGCCGGAGCGGACCGAAACGAGCAAGGGATTAACTTTATCACCAAATTTAGCACCCATTTGTTTTTCAACTTTTGCGAGTGCCGCTAAAACCTGTGGTTTTAATTCTTTCGGATATTTTTTCTTATTATCATAATAAGCCGTGCAGACTTCAGTTGAAAGTGTGAAACCTGCCGGTACCGGTAAACCGATGTTTACCATTTCTGCAAGATTGGCGCCTTTTCCTCCGAGGAGGGTTTTCATATTTGCTTTACCATCTGCTTTTTTTCCGCCGAAATAATATACATATTTTTTGGGCATACTAATACTTCCGTTTTAATTTTAGAAATGTAATTATAAATTTAATCATTTTGAAAACCATATAACAGACAAAAATTAGAGCACATATCCACCCAAAAAAGCCCTTATTTTATGTGAAAATAGCGCTTAACTATTAAGAAAATATGAAGGATATGAAAAGCGGGAGTAAAATCAGCGCGGCAGCCAAACATACCCCCTGTCCATAAATTTTGACCTATATTTATTTTAATATTTCAATACATTTGTGTAATTCAATAAAACACAACGAATATGAAAAAGTTAATGGTTGTTATTGGGTTTTTGGTACTTTTAGGGAATGGATATACGCAGTGGGTACAGTGCGACGGTTTTTACGGAGGGGATGTCAAGGCTCTTTCCGTTTCAGGTAACAACATATTTGCAGGAACTTCCTCGGGTGTTTGGTTTTCTTCAAATAACGGACAAAGCTGGACAAAAACTACTTTAAATGCCCCTCTGGTTAAGGCACTTGCTATTTCAGGAAATTATTTATTTGCAGGAACTGATGGTAATGGTGTATGGTTCTCAACAAATAACGGAGGAAACTGGATTCAAACTTCTTTGAATAGTTTATATGTAAATTCACTTGCTGTCTCGGGAAATAATATTTTTGCAGGTACTTCATATGGTGTTTATCGTTCCACAAATAATGGGGGCAGTTGGTCTTTGACGTCTTTATTTAATCACAATGTCCTTTCTCTTTCGGCGTCAGGTAATAATATCTTTGCAGGAGTTAACGGAAGTGGTGTTTGGCTCTCCTCGAATAACGGACAAAACTGGACTCAAACTAGTTTAAATAACAGACGCATTTATTCTCTTGCAGTTTCAGGTAATAATCTGTTTGCCGGAACGGATTTCTATGGCATTTATCTTTCTACAAATAGCGGATTAAATTGGGTTCAAATATTTATAAACAGCAGCAGTGTTTATGCTCTTACTATTTCGGGAAACAATGTTTTTGCAGGAATCGGAAGTAATGGTATTTATCTATCCACAAATAACGGTGGAAACTGGAGTCAAACGACTTTAAATAATCAGTATGTTTATTGTATTGCAATTTCGGTAAATAATATTTTTGCAGGTGTAAATTATAATGGCGTATATCGCTCAACAAATAATGGCGGAAACTGGACACTAACCCCACTTAAAAATTTATCGGCTTATTGCTTTGCAGTTTCTGGCGGTAATATATTTGCAGGAACAAATTACAATGGTGTTTATAGCTCATCAAATAACGGACTAAGTTGGATTCAAACTTCATTGAACGATAAAGATATTCATTCAATTTGCATTTCTGGAAACAATATTTTAGCTGGAGATAGTTACTATGGTGTTATTCTCTCCTCGAATAGCGGTGGAAATTGGATTTCAACATCTTTGAATAACCAATATGTGCATTCTCTCGTTAGTTCAGGTGCTAATGTTTTTGCAGGAACATCAAATGGTATTTTTCTTTCTACAAATTTTGGACAAAACTGGATTCAAACATCTTTAAACAATCGTTTTATAATGTCCCTTGCCGTTTCGGGTAATAATATATTTGCGGGAACAGATACGAGCGGAGTCTATCTGTCTACAAATAACGGCGGAAACTGGATTCAGACATCATTAACGGGTCTACCTGTATTTTCCCTGATAATATCCGGTAATAATATATATGCAGGAACTATGGGTATCTTTCGATCAACAAACAATGGTGTTAATTGGATTCAAATTTTTCAATATAATCAATATGTATATTCCGTTGCCATTTCAGGAAGTAATATTTTTGCGGGAACACTTAATTACACACAGGGAATTGGAGGGGTTTTTCTTTCCACAAATAACGGCGTTAATTGGTTTCAGAAAAATCAAGGGTTCACTGAAACTCCCAATAATATATATGCACTTTTTGTAGCAAACAATTTTATTTTTGCGGGAACTTATAACTATTCGGTTTGGCGGCGTTCACTTTCTGAGATAATAAACGTTCAAAATATTAGCTCAAACATTCCTGTCAAATTTTCTCTTTCACAGAACTACCCGAATCCGTTTAATCCGACGACAAATATCAGATATTCCATTCCGTCAATCGTGAATCGTCAATCGTCAATAGTAAAACTTATTGTGTTCGATATTCTCGGAAAAGAAATTGCAACGCTGGTGAATGAAAAACAAAATGCTGGTACGTATGAAGCGACATTCGACGCCCGCCACGGCGGGTCTTCGAGATTGGCTTCGGGGGTTTATTTTTACAGGTTGAGTGTAGAAGATCCGCTGCGGCAGATGGTAGATTTTTCGGAAACGAAGAAAATGTTGATGATAAAGTGATGAAAATCACTTTATCGGAAATCCCGAAAAGTGAAAAGAATCAGGGGTATTCAATAAATAATAATTTTTTATATAAAACACAACGGTTATGAAAAAGTTAATTTTTATCATCGGCTTTTTAATACTTTTCGGGAATGGGTATACGCAGTCCGGATGGTATATGCAATATTATTCTACGGCATTTACAAATTATAGCAGCAGTATGTTTTTTATTGATTCACTTACAGGATGGTTCCACCCTTTTAACTATTCCCAATCAAATATAAGCAAGACTACAAACGGAGGAATTAGCTGGAATGCAACCGGCACCTCAAATGCATATGTTACTTCAATAAATTTTATAGATCAAAATACCGGCTGGCTTACTACAGGCAGTTCTCCGGGAGCCGGTAATTACGGTTCGATTTTGAAATCGACAAATTCCGGTTCAAGCTGGACTTCACAGGAAATCCCTATCAATGAATCGCCCATAAAAGGAATGACCTCTATAAAATTCTTAAATTTAAATACAGGATTTTCTTGCGGATTTATTGAATATCTTTCAGGGCAGGCATTATTAATTGATACATATGTACTAAAAACAACAAATGGGGGTACAAACTGGAATGTGTCATTAAGAGTAACGACCGGTGATATAACTGATGACCCGGCTTATTTTAAAAAACTGGATTTTGCAGACGGGAACAATGTGTGGGTTACGGGTTATAAAAATATCTTTTACCACACAACAAACGGAGGTTCAAATTGGAACTTTACTGCAATTAATATGGGAGGCAACAACGTAGATTTGAAGTTGATTAATGCAAACACGGGATTCGTTTTTTGCAGTTATAACTGGCAGTATCCGAACTGGCAAAGGCTTGTTTTAAAATCAACTGACGGGGGATATAATTTCAGTGCTGTATATAGTTCAAATACACTTAAGCTGAACAGTTTTAATTTTATTGATATTAATAACGGCTGGGTTTGCGGAGACAGCAACATAATTCTGAGGACTACAAACGGCGGGGTAAACTGGGTACAACAGAGCTCCCCAATATTTGCAAATTACAAAAGAGTTTACTTTTATAATGCTAATACCGGATGGATGGCAGATGATTCAGGACATATTTTAAAAACAACAACAGGGGGAATATCATTCATCAATAAAACGGGTAATGAGATTCCCGATAAATATTCTCTTTCCCAGAACTACCCGAATCCGTTTAATCCGACGACAAATATCAAATATCAGATAACAGATAACAAATTTGTTACACTGAAAGTGTACGATATCTTAGGAAAAGAAATTGCAACGCTGGTGAATGAGAAATTAAATGCCGGTGAATACGTATCGGAATTTAATGGGAGCGGTTTGCCTTCGGGGGTTTATTTTTACAGGTTGAGTGTCGAAGATCCGCTGCGGCAGATGGTAGATTTTTCGGAAACGAAGAAGATGTTGATGATAAAGTGATGAAAACTACTTTATTGGAAATCCCGAAAAGTGAAGAGAATCAGGGGTATTCAATAAATAATAATTTTTATATAAAACACAACGGTTATGAAAAAGTTAATGGTTATAATTGGGTTGTTGGCATTCTTCGGGAATGCCTATTCACAATGGACACCATCAAACGGTTTAACTAATAATAATGTAACAAGTTTTTCTTATGTTGAACCAACTATATTTGCTACTTTGTATGAGGGTGGTATTTTTAAATCTACAGATAATGGTGCTAATTGGAATTATTCAGGACTAGATAACAGAATATTAAATTCTTCTCTTTGTTACAATAATAAAATATATGCAGGCGCTAGTACCGGAATTTTTTACTCAGCAAATAATGGATTGAATTGGTCGCCTTTAAGTGGTGGGTTACCTATTGTCTCAATAAAAACTTTTTCTGTTTCAAATTCTTTTATTTTTGCGGGGGGATTTAATTTATTGGGTGATTTTTGTTTGTTTAAGTCATCTAATAATGGGGTTAATTGGTCTACAACAAATTTAATCAATCAGACTATTAATGCTTTAACCGCTTTTAACAATTTAATTTTTGCCGGGACATATAATGGAATTTATATTTCATCTAATCAAGGTTCAAATTGGATTCTTTCAAACAACGGATTGACAAACCATACAATATGGTCAATTACTAGATCTGATAACAATATTTATACCGGAACAAATAACGGAATTTATCTTACTTCAAACCAAGGGCAAAGCTGGGTTAATATAAGTAATTCGTCAACGTCACAAGCAATATTATCTGTTGTTGTTCACGAGAGCAAAATTATTGTTGGGACATATAGTAATGGAATTTATCTTTCAACTGACCAGGGAACAACTTGGTTAAACAAAAATCAAGGATTTAATCAAATATTTCCTATCAACGTACTTATTATTAGTAATAATTTCTTAATAGCGGGAACTAGAGGGAACTACGTTTGGCGGCGACTGCTTTCCGAAATAATTGGAATACAAAAGATCGGTTCAAACATCCCAGATAAATACTCTCTCTCCCAGAACTACCCGAATCCGTTTAATCCATCTACAAATATCAAATATCAGATAACAAATAACAAATTGGTAACCCTGAAAGTTTTTGATATTCTCGGGAAAGAAATTGCAACGCTGGTGAAGGAAAAACAAAATGCTGGTACGTATGAAGCGACATTCGACGGGAGCGGGCTGACTTCAGGAATTTATTTTTACAGATTAACTTGCGGTGATTTTTCGGAAACGAAAAGAATGGTTTTAATAAAATAAAACGTTCCGACGCAGGAGCGTTGGAACGAGGAAAAATAAAAACAAACGTTCCCAAACTCAGTTTGGGAACGAGGGAAAAATAAACTACAAAAAACTAACCACTAAAAACTAATCACTGAAAACTAAATGTCCAGATAATTCTGCTCTTCGGTTTTAAAGAACTGAAGTAATTCCTCTTTGCTCTGCGCCTTTAACAGGTTATTCCTGAACTCATCTTTATTCATCAGTCTTGAAATGCGGCTCAGAAGTTTTATATGCATATTCAGCATGCTGTCCTTTCCAACAAGTAAAAATATGTACTGAACTTTTTCGGAATCTATTGAATCGAAATCGACCGGCTCTGCAAGAATTGCAAAAGCCGCTACGATATCGGTAATATCGTCTGATTTTCCGTGAGGGATTGCAAATCCCTTTCCAACACCCGTAGAAACGAGTTTTTCTCTTTCGAAAACAACCGTTCTTACTTTTTCTATGTCGGTAATTTTTCCTGACCCGTTTGCAAGGTCAACCATTTTATTGATTGCTTCTGTCTTGTCTTTTGCCTCTAGCCTTAACTCAATTACGTTTTCGGTTAATATATCACTGATTTTCATAAGAAAATATTGGTAAATTTTTTCTGTTAACTTATTATTGATTTAATTTTTTGTCTGTATTCTTCCAGAATTTTTTCCGCTTTTTCCCCGGAGTCGCTTTCCACGTTCAGGTGTACAAGGTCGCGGGCTTTGTCGGGAATGCAGAGAACGGTATCTGTATCGTTTAAAAATATTTTTACCCCGTCTATCAACTGCTGTCTGAACTGCATCGTGTCTTCCATAACTCTTCTCATTATTCTGCCTTTTTCCTCGCGTGTACAGTTCAGATTAAGTTTCTTTCTGTGGAGTTTAGGAATTATTTTATCCACTTCCTCTATGCTCATATTAATTTTTGCGGACATCTCAAGAATTTTTGCAATGGAAAACATTCCGTCCGTAGCATATAGAAATTCCGGGAAGAAGACTCCACGGCGCGTTCCGCCCGCAAACTTGACTTCCTTATCCACGCAGGCAGACATCATTGAGTAATGTGAATCTTTTACCCTGATGACTTCCGTTCCGTATTCCGCGGCAACAAGGTCAATTTCCCTGCTTGCCTGTACCGGAACCGCAATTTTTTTAACACCGGGTGTTGTCATAAGGTAAAGTTTTGCAACGATGATAAGGAACCTGTCATCATCGAAAACACGTCCCTCGTTGGTTGCAAGCCATAGTTTTTCACCGCCTGCATCTATCATAAATCCGAGGTCGAATCCGAGAGATTTTACGACAAAGGAAAAATTGTCGTATGCTTTTTTAAATTCATCCGCATCGCGTGTGATTTTATCCTTATCAAGATGTGCCGATAAAGAAACGGTTTCACAGTTGAATTCTCCGAGTATATTCGGAAAGATTGTAGAGGCAATTCCAAAAGAGTAATCGAGAACAATCTTAAATTTCTTTTTCTTGATTGCATCTACATCCAGGCAGGAAAGAAAATGTTCTTTGTATTTTACATTCGTTCTTTCGGGAAACCTTAATGTGCCTACGTCAACATAATTTGCCCTCTGGTATTCCTCACTGAAAAATAATCTCTCTATGCCCTTAGTTTTACTGCTGGATAAATCCTTTCCGTCTTTATCGAGGAATATGATATCGGTAGTGCCTTTATCGAATGGGGATTTTCTTACGAATATTCCTCCTGCGCCTCCGCCGTTTTTCAGCTCCTGCCTCAAAATCGGAATCGGGATAACCTGCAAATCGGAAACATTCACGCCCGCTGAAAGAATGCCGCTGGTGATAGAGCGTTTTATCATATTGGAAATATCGTCAATATCCCTGCCGACTAAAACCTGCTTATTCATTCCGACGGATGCGCCGTAAACCGCGCCCAGCTTAGCTCCGAACTCGGGATTAATCTGAAGATTCGAAAGTCCGGTAATTCTCGAATCTGTAAAGAGTTCATCGAAGAATGTATCTTCCTGAATAAGGCTGCGGGTAACCTTTGAATTGTTATCGATTTTTTTTCTGTCCCAGATTTTAATGCTGGAGCTGACGAAAACATTTTTACCTATGTGGCAGTTGTCTCCGATAAACACGAAATCGTTTATGCGGGTATTTTCTTCGATGGTGCAGTTTTGGCCGACTACATCGAACAGGACTTTTGATTTGGCTTTTACTGTAACATTATCCCAAATTACGGAGTTCTTTATTTCTGCTCCTTTTTCAACCGTTACATTATTGCCAATGATACTGTTTTCTATCACGGCACCGAATTCTATATTCGCCGCGCCGCCAATCAGGTTTGAGCCGCTCTTTTCAAAATTAATATAACCGAGCTTGTTATTCAGCACGTCAAGATTTGAATTTATATATTCTTCGAGCGTACCGACATCGCGCCAGTAGCCCTTGCTGTTGAATCCGAATATTTTGATTTTATTATCGAGCAGTGAAGGGAAAAGGTCTTTTGAAAAATCAAAATTCTCCCCTTCCGGAATGTAGTTGAAAACTTTTTTGTTAAAATAATATATTCCCGTGTTGATAGTATCGGAGAATACCTCTGAAGAAGAGGGCTTTTCCAGAAACCTTACTATTTCGTTATTATTATTTGTAAGAATAATTCCGTACTGCAATGGATTTTCGTGACTGTAAAGCGAAATGGTCGCAACTGAATCCCTGTCTTTATGAAAATTATAAAAATCGGAAAGGTTGAAATTCGTAAGCACGTCTCCGCTGATTACGAGAAAATCGTCTTTTATAAATTCTTCCGAAAGCTTTACTGCGCCTGCGGTTCCGTAATCCCTGTCGGGAGTTATATAACGCAGGTTCACCCCGAATTTACTTCCGTCTCCGAAATGTTTTTTGATAATTTCAGGCTGGTAATAGAGCAGCATAATATAATCCGTTATATTATGATTTTTCAGCAGAGAAAACAGATGCTCGAGCATCGGCTTGTTGACAACCGGAACCATAGGTTTGGGCATATTATTCGTAAGAGGCCTCAGCCTTGTTCCGAACCCGCCCGCCATAATTACAGCCTGCATATAATCAATGATTAATGATTAATGAATAATGATTAACTATCAAAATTAATTGTTCTTCTTTTCTTCTTTTTTAAAGTCAAATTTCACGTCGGGTGCCTGGTCAGAGCCTTCCTTGCCCTTGAAATACTGTTTTTCCTTAAATCCAAAAATCTTTGCCATTATCAAGGTCGGAAATGAGCGGGATTCAGTATTATATTCCTGAACAGCTTCGTTGAATTTTTTTCTTTCGACGGCTATCCTGTTTTCCGTTCCTTCAAGTTGTGACTGAAGCTGCATGAAATTTTCATTTGATTTAAGCTGGGGATAATTTTCGGTTACAACCAGCAATCTTGAAAGTGCAGATGAAAGCTGGTCCTGCGCTTTCTGGTATTTTGCAAATTTTTCCGGGTCGTTCAGGTCCTCTGCCGTTATTTTCGTTTGCCCGACACGGCTTCTCATTTCTGTGACTTCGGTTAAAACACTTTTTTCAAAATCGGCGGCTCCTTCAACCGTTTTTACAAGGTTGGGAATAAGGTCTGCCCTTCTCTGGTACTGATTTTCGACCTGCGACCAGGCGGAATTTACTTTCTCTTCAAGACTGACGAGTGAATTATATCCGCATCCGTAGAAACCGGACGAAAAAATAAATAATAAAAATATAAAAAATATTTTTGATTTTAATGTATTCATACTCATAGTGTTTTTTATTTGACCATAAAAATACTGAATTTAAAGCATTAAAAAACATCATAAAATCATTAATTTTAAGAAATGATTAAGTACCATAGCAAGTATTGGATATTAAGAGATTTAACCGAAGAAAAACCAATTTAGCCAGAAAAACACATATCAATTAATAACTCGGACTCATAATCCGATAAATCAGGAATTTAATCAACAGTCCGGTCATTCATTACAGATAGAATTAGAAATCCATCCTGAAAGTCATAAAGAAAATATGGTCTTTTGACTTTTTATTTAAATACAGAAGATTCTGGTATTTGAACTGATAATAGAATTCAAGAAAATATTGCCTTACCGGTTCAAATACTAAATTCATAGTTAAAATATCGCGATTAATCCGGTTTCCGTTGAGAAAATAATTATAATTTAATAATTCACCGTCGCCTCTGTAAATATATCCCCCGTAATTCATTACTAATTTTCCGGTTGAATCGAATTCCAGTCCTTCAGCAGAGCGCTGATGCTGGAATTTTAAATCTAATCGAAGTCTCTTAAACGGATAATAAATTAGTCTTGCTGCAATTTCATCTGTATTTGGTGAAATAGATGGTCCCAATGGCATTTCCCAGTGCGTATATTGGCTTTTATTTAAACGGTGCGATAGAGTATATGGGCTTAGTTTAGTGTATTCCATAGCTAAACTCATTCCAGGTAGATTAAATACCTTATTCCAAAGCAAGCCGACCTGATAACCGAATTTATTATCATTTGTGGAAGAATCTTTTGAGTAAATGGTTGAGAAATTCATATCGTCAATCAATAATGAACCCTGTACTGATAAATTTTTGAACGGAATAATTTCCATATCGAATCCGAACAGAGTATTATTTTTTATTGTTTGTTCACCTTGGGTATTAATATCAGCAGAGAAAATAAAACTTAATGGATTTAAATAAGTTAAATAAAAAGGATTATCTGAAATAATTAAAGATTCCCAGAATCCCATTCTGAACTTATCAGAAAACTTCACATCCAGCCTTTGTGTAACAATATTTTTAAACTGTAATTCTCGGCCAAGAGAATCACCTTTCAGTTGGCCGTAAAGATAATTATAATGAAATATTTTATAAGATAAATCAAGCCTGATATAATCGTAAGGAACTGTATTGTTTGATAAAAACAGTTTATCAGTATAACCAAAACCTTGATTTATCGCTTCTCTTCCCAATGTAACAGCAATCTCTCTTGATTTTGACTGATATCTTAAATATCCCTCAAAGGAGTCAAACGTCTTTCCTTCATCACCAAAATGACTGCTTGCGTGCAGTTTAGTGTCATATTTTCTTGCAAATAGGGCATCTTTTTTATTCCCTGATAATTTCTTTCCCCCGGATGGATTTAAATAAAAACCGAGTATATTTAAAAAAGTACCGCGCATTCTGAAACCAATCTCTCCAAGGGATATAGAATTATTTCCAAGTGAATCACCCGTTGATCCCCTGTATGACAAAGAACCTCTGCCGTCAAAGAAAAATGCAACCGTTGAATCAGCATGCGCAAAAATGTACTTTTGTTTTTTATCTTCGAAGATGTTGCTGTTTCTGTTTTTTCCTAAGAATGAAGATGAATTATCAAGATTTTTATCAATGTCATATCCGAATTCAACATAGTAATCACCAAGGAGGTTTTTATCAATTGTTTCAAGATTAATCGAATTTGATTTTACTATTTTAAGGTAATCCGCTACCTCGCCTCTTGATACCGGGATATTAGAAGAATTGTAATCCGGTATATACCCTTCAAGCTGCATTCTTTTTAAAAAGTCATAAACGGGATTGCTCACAGGCACAAGCTCTACCTGCGCTTTCAGTAAATTTTGTCCCGAAAGAAACAGGGTAAAAACAAGGAGAAACGTAACAAAAAATCTGTTTGATTTGGATTTTGCGCAGGGCATAATCATTTATCCGCAAATATTTATATTTTAAAAAATAAATATAAATATTTTACAGTTTAAATGATATGAAACAGCAAGTCATTTAATTTATATAGGTAATGAGGAATTACTCCACATAAAGCATTTAAACAAATGCTCAGGGGAATAATTCCTCAGGGTAGGAAAAATTTCCACAAATTGTAATAAATATTTATATTTACACGGGAAATATTTCAGATTTTTCTTTAATATTAATGTTATGTTGGCATAATATTTGCGGTTGCTCTAATAAGAAATTTTGGACTTGTACTTTCAAGAAAAAACAATTATTAAAAATTAAAAATGGGGGAACAAATGAAATTTATTCTTACCGTATTGGTTTTATTGGGATTAACCACCGGTATTTATGCGCAAAATTATGTTGGTACCGGGGCTTGTCGCACATGCCACTCAGGAAATTTTAACGAGTGGAAAACAACTCTGCACTCTCAAATTCATATGAATCCTGTTGCGGGAAACTTCAGACCGAACTGGACCGGGAGCGTGTCAATGGGTGCATCTTATGGAAACGCCACTGTATCGCTTTCAATCGATGCGGGTTTATACAAGGCAACACTTAACCCCTCTTCGGGGACTCCTGCTACATATGAAATAAAATATACATATGGTGGCGGTTACAAACAAAGATACCTTGTATTGATTGCAAGCAATTATTATATGCTGCCAATACAATGGAATTTAAAGGGTTATCTTGATAATTCATCCGGAGCCTGGGCTTCGTATAATCCCGGAAATTGGTTCAATGCAGACGGTACTTTGAAAGCAATAAATAATGCTTTTAGAACAAAATCATATGAAAAAAACTGTATTGGGTGTCATATGGTCGGATATAAGCCTGTTAAGCAGGTATCAGGTTCAGATACTACATGGTTATCAGGTTGGGCAAACAGCAATGATACATTAAGCAATAAAGTAGGTTGCGAAAATTGCCATGGAGCTGGCAGCACACATATTTCGGGACCAAATAAAAATAATATCTTCGGTCCGCAAAATATGACAGCGGCGGGATTACAGAGACAACAAGAGGTATGCGGTCAATGTCATATCAGAAGCTCAAGCACAGGTAAAACCTATGAATACCCATGGAAAGAATCAGTCGACAGTATTTACAGACCGGGTTTAGTTTTATCAAATTTTATTGCACCCTGGCAACAATTCTTCAATGCAGTTGGCGGACCGGGTGTTTGGCCTGATACAATGACAGCAAGGCAACATCACCAGCAATGGCAGGATATGAGTTATTCGAATCATAATAACTTCATGAATTGCTACACACAGTGTCACGACCCGCACACACCGACATCGTTTCCTCATCAGTTGAAAAAAAGCTATGCCAACAATGACCTTTGCCTGCAGTGCCATACAACATTCGGAACCGTCGGGAACCCAAACATTGCAAAAATTACTCAGCACACAAAACATTCCTACGACCCTGCAAATACAAACGGCTCCGGAGGAACCTCAAATTGCGTGAAATGCCACATGACAAAAGTAGCTGTTACTGCAAATTCATATGATATTGCTTCACACAATTTCAAAATTGTAAGACCTATTAAGACATTACAAAAACTTGGAGTGTCATCACCTACTTTGGGTATGCTGAATACTTGTGCGGTATCCTGTCACAGAAATCCGAACACTTCTGCGGGGACGGGAAATGTGCCAACTCTTGGTGTTGGTACGGATGCTACTTTAACAGATTGGAGACAAACAACAGATTCGCTTCTCGCTGACACATTGAACAGATGGTTCAACAGGCAAATCTGGACAGTGAGCGTACAGAATATTACTTCTAATATTCCGTCGGGCTTTGAACTTATGCAGAATTATCCGAATCCGTTTAATCCGTCTACTGAAATAAGATTCTCGATTCCGAAAAATGATTTGGTATCTATAAAGATTTATGATATTGCAGGCCGCGAAGTTTATAACCTGCTGAACCAGAAATTAAACGCTGGAACATATAGCGTTAAGTGGAACGGCATAAACGATATTGGAGAAAACGTTTCAAGCGGAGTGTATTTTTACAGAATGGTTTCAAATGATTTCGCAATGACAAAGAAGATGATATTGGTTAAATAATTTATTGATAAATAAATTATACTCGGACCCGTCACTCTTTTAGAGTGGCGGGTTTTTTTTATTATATTTTTGTCCATTTGGTAATATCTGTATTGATATTTACCGACTCGTATATTTCTTTCAATTGCTTGAGTTCACGGGCTTTTATTTTTGCTTCGGCTATATTGCTTTTTCCAAGCTTTTTCTCAATGTAAGAATCGAAATAAGGATTAATAATATTATTAAATTTTAAAAATACTTTTGAATTATCTTTAAGGGCATTTTTATAAACCCTGTTGCAATTTTTGCAATAAGGTGATTTAATAATATAATTAGATAAGTCTATTCTTCTTAAAATTACCCAAATGCGCATTACATACTTTAAGATATTTCGTGTATAACGGAATAATTGCGATCTTTCAGATGCATTCTTAATAAGCAGGCGTGTGCAGGTGTTACATTGCAAATAATCAATTTTCATATTATAAATCCGAAAAGTTATTATAAATTAATTTAGAATTACTGAAATCCTATACCCGCTGTAATCAGCAGGAATAAAATATATAAAATATATTTTGGTATGTGGCTTTTAAAGCCCTGATTTTCGGCATTGCTGAAATCGGCAGATATAGAATAGAACAAAAATACAGATAATATAATAATCCCGAAAAAGGAAACGATATAATTTCCAACAAGAAGTCCGGGCGATAAAATTGATTTGTTATTAATACCAACAGCCAAATTTATTCCGTTCGGATCATTTAAGCTTTGAGGCAGAAAACCAATCCAGCTATTTAACTTTGCAACCGCTTTTATTATATGTCCTGCAGATATTATTATAACAGCAGTTAATGCAAAACTTCTCCAAAAATCAAAAACGGATTTTGATATTTTCAAAGTTATTGCAACCAAACCTAAAATCGTCCATAAAAGTAGCGGGAATAAAAATAAAATCCATAAACCATCTATAAAACCGATAAAATTTTTTATTTTTATAAAATCATTAATATAATTGGGTATTAGTAAAAATATCTCATTGATATATTTCCATTCAGTAGTCAGTTCGGAAGTTACAAATCCAGAGGCAAGAATTATAAATATCGTTAAAGACCAATTAGTTTTTTTTTCTCTGTAATCAGATTTGCTGAACGGTTCTCTTATTAACAATTGCATATTCTCAGATTCACATGTTTTTATACATTGTCCACATATAAGGCAATCTTTATTAGAATTTAGTTTTGGAGGGTTTAGTAAACTCGGACAACTTCTTCTGTCTAATTCGTATCGCTTACAGGAAACAATGCATTCTTTTGGGTTGCAATCACTGCATATATTTTTTGATTTTGCTCTTACGGCAAGAATACTTCCCCGTCCATATGCGTTTAACAGAATACCAATCGGGCAGAACCCTCTGCAAAATGCTCTATCCCTGTATATTACGCCAATAAAAACCGATATTGATAAAAGACCTGCAAGAAAAAAAGATGTGAAAGCCGGATTTCGATGTAGATGTATTCCCGGAACAAGAATCTGAATTAAAGAATAAAGGATTACTATGATAGCTCCGCTTTGAATCCAGCCGGGCAGCGATTTTTGCTTTACTCCGATTTTTTTAGAAATTCGTTCCGAAAGATTGGATACAAGTTCCAGTGGACAAACCATACACCACAGTCTCCCGAAAAACACAGCAGTAATTATCATAAGAGGCCACCAGATACCCCAGATAATCAAGGTAACCAAATTTGATTTTGCAAAAAGTTTATCCGGAATGCCTGTTGGCGTAAAAATATTCCATCCTAAAATTATTAAAACAATAAAAATGATTAAAATAAAGAATTGAAAAATGTAAGGAAACCACTTCCATAAAATTAATTTTCGAAGCGGTTTAATATTCAATAAGTCAAACTCAAACTTTATTTTAACAGCGGGTTTTTCTTTTTTAATCAAATCCTGATATTACCCCTCATATAGTTCTTCAACAAGCTCTTTTGCCTGAACCTTAGCCTTTTTTAAAATCAATCTACCCGTTTTTGTTATTTCGTAATATCTTCTTATTCTGCCGTTGACTTTTTCTTTATAAGACTTAAGATAACCCTGTGTTTCCAGTTTATGCAAAATGGGGTACAGAGTGCCAAACGATATTTCATACCCGTGCCTCTGAAGTTCACTATGAAACTCCTGCCCGAAAATTAATTCTTTTTCGGCATGATAAAGAATGTGAACTTTAATGAATCCGAGAAACAAGTCTTTTAAAAGCTGTTCATCCATAATTTTGTTTTTTATTATATCGTAATATAATATCGTATAACGATAGATACAACTGATATTATGATACACAAAATAAGAAAATAGTATTTCCAAAAATATTTTATAAAATGGACAGTTCATATCAAACAAACACAACTGCCATAAGATTGAATGGTCTGTATTTTATGCCTGGCTGTTAACAAGCTCGGGGTCGTAGTCTATGTGCGACACCGGCTCAATATTCATAATCTTTCTGAGTGTGTTTTTCAGTTTCATCTGCTGTATAAACAAATCGTGCTCCGGCACCGCATCCGCTTCGTGAATCGGACTCTTGAAGAAAAACGAAAGCCAGTCCTGTACTCCCGTCATACCAATTCTTTGAGCAAGGTCTGCGAATAAGATTAAATCCAGCACAAGTGGTGCAGCAAGAATTGAATCCTTGCAGAGAAAATCAATTTTAATCTGCATCGGGTAATTCATCCATCCGAATATATCTATATTATCCCATCCTTCTTTATCGTCGCCGCGCGGAGGATAGTAGTTAATTCTGACTTTGTGATAATAATCGGAATAGAGCTCGGGATACAAATCCGGCTGAAGTATGCTGTCCAGAACTGACAGCTTGCTCTCCTCTTTTGTCTTGAAAGAATCAGGGTCATCGAGAACCTCGCCGTCCCGGTTACCTAAAATGTTATTGGAGAACCAGCCCCTCAGCCCCAGCATTTTTGCCTTAAGCATCGGTGCAATTACAGTTTTAACGAGTGTCTGGCCTGTTTTGAAATCCTTTCCTGCAATCGGAACATTTTTTTCCTTTGCAAGTTCAATCAGTGCCGGTACATCGCAGGAGAGATTAGGAGCTCCGTTTATGAACGGCACGCCCTCCAGGATTGCGGCATATGCATACAGCATGCTTGGAGAAATATCTGCGTGATTATTTTTTATTGCATCTTCGAATTTATCCTGTTCGTGGTGCACTCCGTTAACGGGAATGAAAATCTCGGTACTCGCGCACCATATCATAACGAGTCTGTCAAGCTTGTTTTTCTTTTTGAAGTCTTTAATGTCTTCACGAATCATCATCATCTTTTCATATTTGCTTCCGCCTTCTTTTATCCATTCGCCGCTGAGGCGCTTTACGTAATGCTGTTCGAATACTCCCTTCATCGGTTTTATTCTTTCCAGCTCTTCCTTTACGGGTGCGATATGCTCGTGTTTCAGTACACCTGCGGTAAGCGCAGACTGGTAGCAGTTTTCATTCCTGATATCCCAGCCTCCGAAGATAAAATCATTTAACTCTGCGAGGGGAACAAAATCTTTTATTAGCGGGAAATTATTTTCGCTTCTTTTGCCGATTCTTATTGTTCCCATCTGCGTTAATGAGCCAATCGGAACTGCAAGCTTTTTTCCTATGGATAGCACTCCTGCAAGAAATGTGGTCGAAACCGCTCCGTTTAAACCAACTATCAGAACTCCGAGTTTTCCTTCCGGTGCTGGCACCGGACTGCCTGATTGTTTCATAATATTAAATTAAATACGATAAATAATTTTTAAATTTAAGAAAGACGTCCGCTCAATTCTTTCAAGTCTCCTATTATATAATCCGCCGAATCCGTTTCTTTATTTTCCTTAAAACTTTTATTCTTAAGCCATATTGTTTTGCATCCGAGAATTTTAGCGGGGACAATATCTCGCTCGTATGAATCCCCCACCACATAGGTGTTTTCGGGGTTTGCATTCATCTTTTTTAAAGCCAGCGAGAATATTCCCGGATGCGGTTTTTCTATTCCTTCTTTTTCTGAATCAATCAATACATCGAAGAATTCGCATAATCCGATACTTGCACACATTTCTTCAAGGTTGCCATAAAAATTCGATACGAGTGCAAGACTGTATTTTTTTTTCAAACCTGTTAAAATACTTTTTGAAATCTCAACAGAGTCATTCATTTCCTTAACAATGTAATCGGCAATTTTGTTTATCGTTTCTCTTTCCTTTTCTTTGTCTAAATATTTGAACTGGAGCTCTGTCTGCTTTTTCAGCAAGTCCGGATAACTTTTTATACCGTCCTTCGCTATCTTTTTCAAATCATCGTCTGCCTGAACATATGCACGGTTAAATTTTTCTTCCGGTATATTTAACCCCGCTTTTTTATAAGCATCTTCGAACATCACGCTCCAGTGAATGCCCCCGGTATCTATAGTCCCGCCGAAATCAAAAATAATCGCCTTTTTCATTTTAACTAACAATTAATGTTTTCTTTTTCTCTGCCGACTTATAACACAGATCCAGAAGTTTTACAGACTCATACGATTCTTCGATAAGCGACCTGTCAAATTTTTTTGCCTTCATTGCATTTGCAAAATCCAGAAAGAGATCTTCGTAAAACGCAAGATAAGTTCTTTTGTCAGAAGCATCCGGTACATGTATTTCTTTTGCTTTATCTTTATCATAAAAACAAATTTTCTTTCCGTCGTAGCTCATGCTTCGTTTCCCGTCTGATATAAATGCATTATTTGCTCTTCTGTCCGCTGCCCAGGTCAGGTTTATTTCCGCAATACCTTTTTCGCATTTAAGTATCACGACCGAAGTATCTTCTACGCTATACTTATTATGTTTAAGCGTATCGTTGAAAACGCTTACCTGTATGGGTTTATCGAGAATCCAGGATGAAAGATATAAGTAATGTGTTCCTGTGTCGGAAAGTATTCCGCCGCCGCTTAATTTTTTATCCGTCCTCCAGCCCGGATTATTTTTATCATATCCCAGGTCCGCCGTATTTCTGAAAATATTGAACTGCAGGAAGTTTCCACCGGTAGTTTTATCCGAAAAACTTTTGAAGTTTTTCCAGACCGGTGAATATTTATATTGATGGCATGGAATGAATACGGGTTTTTTCTCAAGTAATTTTCTTTTAAGCAATGCGGCTTCTTTTAATTCTTTTGTAAAAGGCTTTTCACAAATTATTCCAACGTTATATTTCAAAGCAGCATTCAGATATTTTGCATGCAGAGACGGCGGGACGCAAATATCAACAAAATCTATATCAAGATTCTTAAATAAATCATCCGTGTTAGAAAATATTTCCGCTCCCGGAATGAGTTTTTTAAAATCCTTGCTGTTTTCTTCAGAAATATCAACACCACCCACAACAGAAATCTTTTTTTTCACGCGTCTGCTTAGATATGCAGGAACGTGAGATGTCTGCGCTATTTTTCCGAGTCCTATTATTGCACATTTCAGCATAATCTAATCAGCATTTAGGATTTTTTCGTAAAGTTTTTTGCTTTTGCTTTTTTGCGCCATCCAGACATAAATTAGAACACTATTCAGGATGAAAATTTCAAAAAGAAAATATAATACAGGAATATTCAGTAATACAGCTGCTGCCGCGGCAAAAGTTCTCGAGTTCACAGTCAGGAAATTGTAATACTTATTCATCTTCCTGAATAATATTCTGTATTCTTCTCTTACCCATTCAGGAATAACTTCGTATTTTGTGTTTATCAGCTTTATCAGGTTTAAAAAATCACCCGAAATAAATTCCTGTCTGCGTGTATAATCCCAGTAAAATTTAAGAAAAAGTTTATCAATAAAATTCTCTTTCCAGGTCAACTTATTAAATTGTTCGAGAATATTCTTCGAAGTATCCAGTTCGGATTTTTCTTTTCCGCATACGACATAAAGGTATGCGTGCCTGTACAAATCTGCTGCAGCTGCCTGTATAACGTGGCTCGAGCCTGCAATTGCCGCTATTATAAAAATGTACCAGCCAAAACCGTTATTCATCGACCTTAAAATCAAATGCATATAAATTGAAATCGAAATCAGGTTTGTCGCAACCCCGTCGAAAACGCGCCCTGTTTTAGAAATCTGCCCGGTCATCCTTGCAAGCTGGCCGTCAGCGCTGTCTAGTATATCGGCAAAAATGTAAATCATTATTCCGGTTACATTTATCAACAGCGAATTGTAATAATACAAATGCCCCGCTGTTACCCCAAGTATAATGCTGAATATGGTCAGCATATTTGGAGTCAGTTTCGCTTTTTTGGAAATCACGGCAATGCCGTATCCAAAAGGCCTGAAGAAAAACCTGTCGAGCAGTTCTTCCGTATCTTTCGACTTATATGTTGATTCTACCTGAGACAACTTTTAAAGCTTCCTCCATTATGTTAATTCCTTCTTCTGCAACTTCCTGAGTAATCACGAGCGGTGGATTTATTCTTATATCAGGATTATATCCCATCATTATAAGTCCCCTGTCAAGTGCCTCTTTGAATAACATTTGCGTATATTTTTTGTCGAGCTTTTCGTTTGTCTTTCTGTCTTTTACGAGTTCAACTCCTATCATAAGTCCTTTTCCTCTCACTTCTCCTATAACAGGATATTTTTCTTTGAGTTCGAGGAATTTCTTCATCATAAATGCGCCGACTTTTTCCGAATTCTCTACAAGTCCGTCTTCCTGAATTATCCGAAGTGTGGCAAGAGCGCCTGTGGATGCAATCGGGTTTCCGCCGTAGCTCGACGAGCTTCCGCTCGGATTTGCAAAGGGCTTCGAAAAAATTACTTCCTCTCTCGACATCAGCCCCGTCGTCGGGAAACCGCCGCCGAAGCCTTTTCCTATTGTGATGATATCGGGAACAACTCCGTCGTGCTGACATCCGAACATCTTACCCGTTCTTCCGAATCCTGTAATCATTTCATCCGCAATAAGCAGTGCTCCGATTTCATCTGCGAGTTTTTTAAGTTCGAGCATGAATCCTTTTGGCGGAACGATGTTACCTGCAGTGCCTTGAATCGGCTCCACGATAATTGCCGCTACGTCATTTGTCGTTTCGTACCGTATTTTTTTCCTTATGTGGTCAACACACGCCCATTTGCAATCGGGAAATTTCAGGAAAAAAGGACACCTGCTGCAGTTCGCGTAAGGTGTTAAATATCTTCCGACCGGAAGAGGACCAAGGTGCGCTTTAAAATTATCACCGAGCAATCCGAGCACTCCCTGTGTTTTTCCGTGGAAGCCTTCCCAGAAACCTATGAACTCCGATTTCTTTGTGTAGGATTTTGCAAGCCTCAATGAGGCTTCAACAGCTTCGGCTCCGCTGCTGTAATATTGTGTTCTTTTTAAATCACCGACTGCCACTTCCGAAAGAAGTTTCGAAAGCTCCGCTCTGTTCTTGGTAGTGAAACTACCGACGTGAATCTTTGAATATTGTTCGGACATCATCTTTACATACTTGGGGTGGTTGTACCCGATAGATGCAACTCCGACTCCTGCAAAAAAATCTATAAACCTGTTTCCATCTGCATCTTCTATAATGCAGCCTTCTCCTTTTTCAATTACTATTTTTGAAGATGTTGCGATTGTCTGAATGCCCGGAGAAATATATTTCTCCTCCATTTCAAAATATTTCAACGAGAGCGGTCCGGGTATCTGTGTTTTGATTTTTGAGTGCATATAGTAAATGAATTTTAATATTTAACTGCTTTCTGATAAATTAAATCCGCAATAACCTTGCTGGCTTTTTCCCTTATGGGAGCAAAGCTCGGCCAGTCGTTAATATCCACGATATATATTTCCGAATCTTTTGTTACAATTGCATCGCCGCCGAAGATTTCCAGTCCGAGCGCTTTTGCGGAATCATTCGCCAGCTGCTTGAGCTTTGCTTCGTCGAATATGGCACAGTATTTCAGATCTGTCGTATACCAGTAAAACAAATCTTTCCCCAGAATAGAATAGAATTTTATCGTGTCTCCTTCTATGTGGTTCTGTATGGCACAGCTTTTAAGTCCCCTTTCGCCGAATGTCTTCACGGCTTCGGGCACTCTGCTTTTATCTTCAATAAATACCACATCCTCTTTCTGAACCGCGTGTGCGTCACCGCGTTTAATCCAAAGCTTTTCACCAAGCGAATGCAGAAAACTGTAATCGGTCGTCCCCGTATCCGCGATAATGCTTTTGGGGAATGGTATAGTGTTCTCTTCCATTATCCTGTTCATATTGTATCTGTAGCAGTTCCTTACGCTTTCGGGAGAGTTGATTACGAACTTCTTGTTCTTTGCAATATCGAGCAGATGCTTCGAGCCGGCCGGACTCTGCACCATGGAGAATACAAAATCTTCCCTTATTTCCTCAATAAAAATATTTTCCTCCCTGTACACGTTTACCTTGGCTCCGATTTTCCTCAGCTCTTCGGCGGTTTTCTGAATGATGAGATAATCATTCAGAACGTGATTCGGTGAAAACTCAGTCTTTCTTGCTATTCCTGCTATTTCTATCATTTTAATAAAAAACTTTTTTTACTTTTTCTTTAAAAATTTTTCGGCTTCTTCTATGTCCGATTTGTGGTCAAGGTCAATTATTTTGCTGAAGCTTACCGCTTTCAGGTTCAGTCCTATATCAACAAGATACTGTAAAAAATTCCTGAGCTTGCTGATATCCTTTTCGATTGCCTTGTCGGTAAGCCCTATTACGCCTTTCTTGAAAAAATAGATGCCGCCTGTTACATAATCCGCACCTTCCTTCACGCTGCTGAATTTTTTTATTATTCCGTTTTCATCGGTCTTTATCCAGAGCGGCTTTTCGTCGTCAACAAAATCCGTTACAGCAATAAGTCCGTCGTAGCCGTTTATCCCCTCTGCGTGCTTAAGAAAAGATTCGAATTCAATATCGTCAAAAATACTGTCTATTGTCATCAGGCAAAAATTCGAATCTGACAATGTATTTTTCAGTTTGTTCAGGCTGTGCAAAGAGCTTTGTGTGGTGCCGTAAATCACGCTTCCCTTTACTTCGCTGTGTTTTTCTAAAATCCCTGATTCCTCAACATCTTTTCTGAATGCTGAATTGATAATCATATTGATTGATTCGAAACCGAATTTCTTTGAAAGAACTATTACCCTTTCCAGTAAAGTCTGTCCGTTTACAATAATAAGAGGCTTGGGAGTCACAATTCCTTCGTCTTTTAACCTCTGTCCGTCACCTGCCGCTATTACACCTAGATTCATATTTATTACTTACTAATTTTTAATAAATTATTATATGGACTTTTGCTAAATATATGTTCAAAAAACATGCCAGAATAAAACACTTAAATTTGTGTAATTTTAAAGGAAATAGATAGGTAAATTTTGGTAAGATGCGAGAATAAGCCTCGCACCAATACTATTGTAACACAATAATATATTAATAATCAATAAATTAAAGGTGCGATATTTTTTGTCGCACTTGTACTAATCGTTGTTATCCGGAGCTTTCAGGTTGTTGTCTTTTATCATATTCTGAAGCTGGCGCCTGTCCATATTGAAGTAGCGGGCAGTTCGGGAAATATTCCATTCATTTTTTCTGAGTCCTTCGAGCAGGAATTTTGTTTCCAGTTCGTTAATATATTTTTCCTTGAACATCTGCTTGACTTTCAGGAATTCCTGATAGTCAGACGGAACGGAGTTCTCGTTATCTCCAAGCATCAGTTTCACCTCTCCGGGAATATCCTCGACCTGCAGCAGCTTCGATTTTGCACTGACCATCGAGCGGAGTATTACATTTTCCAGTTCCCTCACGTTTCCGGGCCAGTGATAGGATTTAAGATATTCCATGAATCCCTTGTCGAAACCTTCAATACACTTATTAAGCGAGCTGTTCTTTTTGTTAATAAAATGCATTGCAAGAAGGGATATATCTTCCTTTCTTTCGCGGAGCGGTGGAATGTTAAAATTAATCACATTAAGCCTGTAATACAAATCACTTCTGAATTTATTTTCTTCAATCTGCTTCGAGAGATTCCTGTTAGTTGCAGCTATAATCCTTACATCAACTTTTATCTGCTGGTTACTTCCGAGTTTTGTGATTACCCTTTCTTCGAGAACTCTAAGAAGTTTTACCTGCATATCCGAGGGAAGCTCACCGATTTCATCAAGGAAAAGGGTACCTTCGTTCGCCAGTTCGAACTTCCCGATTCGCGTGGATACGGATCCCGTGAATGCTCCCTTTTCACTGCCGAAGAGTTCGCTCTCGATAAGCTCGCGCGGTATAGCACCGCAGTTAAGTGCAACAAATATTTTATCTGCCCTGTTGCTGTAATTATGAATTGCCTTTGCAATCATTTCCTTACCCGTTCCCGTTTCTCCCTGAACCAGAACGGTTAAATCGGTAGTTGCAATATCTTTCACACTCTTTAGTAATGAACGCATTTTTTCATCGGTAGCAATTATAGTATCTTCGATATTATGCCTGTAAAGTTCCTGCTTCAATTTTCTGTTTTCCTCTATAACGGCGATAACTTTTTCCGCCCTGTCCAGCACAACTTCGAGGTCATTGAGTTTTATGGGTTTTTCTATAAAATCGAATGCACCTTCCTTCATCATTTCAACCGCATTCTGTATGTTTCCGTATGCAGTCATAATTATCACCGGTACATCGGGAAAGTCTTTTTGAATTTCCTTCAGCAGAATACGTCCGTCTTTATTGGGCATCTTCCAATCGGAAAGCACGAGGTGCACCGATGAATCCTTCAGAACATCGATTGCTTTTTCTCCGTCTTTTGCTGTAAAAATATTAAATCTCTCCCTGAGATTTATCTCCAGAATGTTTCTTGTTTTTTCCTCGTCGTCAACAATTAAAACATTAAACTTGTTTTTATTCATACTTCTTTTATTTCTTTGGTAATTTGATTGTGAAAACCGCTCCGTTGCCGGAGTTCTCGAACATGATTTCCCCTTTTAGATTCTCAATAAGGGAGAGTACTATAGAAAGCCCAAGCCCTGTACCTGTCTGCTTTGTGGAGAAGAATAAATCGAATACCTTATCTTTGTTCTCTTCGGGAATGCCTCCCCCGGTATCGGAAATTGTTATTACCGTTTTACCGGGCTCTTCCGCAATTCCAAGCAGTATTTTTCCGTTCTGCTGAATCGCTTCGAACGAGTTGGAGCAAAGATTCATCACGATATGGCGCAGCGCGTCAAAATCAGTTTCTATAAATACTTCCCCCGTGTTCTTTACTTCAATATCGACATTATAGTCCTTATATCCAAGTTTGAGCTGCTCCGCAATTATTTTAAGGAACGCAACAACATCCCTTTTTTCAATATTAAGAGAAACAGGCTTCGAAAGCTGCAGAAAATCCGAAACAATCTTGTTCATCCTGTCAACTTCTTCTACTATGAAGTAAAGAAGTTTGTTTACCGTTTCGCTGTCATTCTGTTTTTTCAAAATTGTTTCTGCGGCTGTGGAAATGATATTCATAGGATTTCTTATTTCATGTGCGATGCCTGCCGTCATTCGCCCGATAGCCGCAAATTTTTCCATCTGCGAGGATTTCATCTCCTCTTCTTTAATCTTGTGCAGTGTCTGGTTTCTTTCTATCAGTGTGCAGATAGGATTCGAAAAAAGCATAAGGGCGTCTATTTCTTCGGTTGCAAAAACCTGTCCGCCTTTCTTGCTTTCGAGAATCACAAGTCCTTTCAGCTTGTTTTCAGACATGAGAGGGACTATCAGCCCTCCGGAAAACGCAGACAGAAAAATACTTTCCTGCTTTCCCGATATTTCCATGAGGTAATCCGCTTCGCAAGTGACGGAAGTTTCGGAAAGATGCTTTATAACATCCGAATCAACAGAGATCTTAACCGTTTTATCTCCGTCCTTGAATACAAAGTTTTTATTATCTGCATCCGGCATTAGAACATAAGCATCCTTCACTCCGAAAAGGTCAATCAGGAATTCTTCCGTATTTTTCAGAAGTTCTTCGATAGAGAAAGTATTTGAACTGTCCTGAAGAAATTTCAGTACCTTGCTCCTGAAACGTGTATAGTTCTGCGATAGTATTTCGGAAAGCAGATTTTGTATTCTCGTGATAAACGGATATACAAGAAGCGAAAGGATAAAAATCATTATTAGCTCAGCAGCAATTCTGTTGACTGTATAAAAAGAAGACAATATTTCTGCTGTTGTTTTAATCACAAATACATAAAGGGTCAGTATCACTGCGGAAATAACTGCAACCCTCAGGCTTGTCTGAAAATATCTTTTTAATATTATGAATCTGTTTTCTAAAATTGCATATGAAAAAAATATGCTTACGCACATAAGCAAAATGCTGGAAAGAAACATACGTGTGATTTCGCTGCCCTTCTGTGTGTTCAAGGCAAGAAAAAGTACGGTAAAAATCACAATGCCGTATATAACATACTGAGCGGAATCCTTTTCCCTGCGGCTTTTCAGGCTTTTAAAAGCCCTGTAAAAATTAAAGCAGCCCCAGGCGAGATAAATAAACGATTGAATCACTTTCAGATATGTAAAGGGAGATTCGCCGTTTAAAGTGAACCAGTACCTTGTTCCGGTTCCCATCAAAATATCTTCCGATGTACCAACCTGTACATAACCCGGATAATTTAATGCGAGTATTACGGGAATAACAGAAAGCAAAATTACCTTGTACCATTTCAGCTTTGCAGGGTACTTCCTTCTCGGATAAACAAAGCTCAGAAGAAGGAAAAGCAGCGGGGTGGCGGCTATGCCTGACTGCATCAGGAGTATTCCTGAGTTTGCAGAGGATATATTATCGGCACTTATAAGCAATGCCTCACCCGCATTCCATAGGGCAGTAAAGAAAAGCGCAAGTGAGAATAACCTGTTTTCCGTTTTTTGCGGGGAATCAAGAATGATTATAATAGTCAGAGAGATATTAATCGTGAATGCAATTATTGCAGGTAATGCATATAAGGATACCATAATGTTTTATTCTGATTTAAAATACAACTTTTACCCGATTAAGAAAATGATAAATAATGATTTCTGTTGTCTAAACAGATATTCAATATTGGGAACTTTAAAGCTTCAATATTTCTTTTTACCCTTATAACTTTACAATTTATTGATTATTTTATGCTTTACAAGGATGGAGAATAAAAACTTCTGTTCTGTCATGAATTTTTCGGTTCAGTTTTGATTTTCACATCTTTCTTTGAAAAATATTTATTAATTTACGAAAGAAAATTTTTTTCAACAAGAGTTTTCTTATAGGGCTTATATTATAATGGAAGAAAAAATTTATTCAGTAATAGCAGGTACAGGATGTTACATACCCGAGAAAATTGTGCATAACGATGATTTTCTCAATAATACCTTTTACGAAAACAAGGACACCAAAATCGAAATTCAGAATTCCGAAATTATACGGAAATTTGAAAAAATTACCAATATTGCCGAAAGAAGATATGTCGAAGATAATCTTGTATCATCCGATATAGCATCAGTTGCCGCCGAAAGAGCGCTTGAGTCTTCCGGTATAGACAGGGAAACTCTCGACTATGTAATAGTGGCGCATAACTTCGGGGATGTAAAATCAGACAACAGGAAAACCGACATAGTTCCCAGTCTTGCCTCGAGAGTAAAGCACAGACTCGGAATTAAAAATCCGTTCGCCGTAGCTTATGATATAATATTCGGATGCCCGGGCTGGCTGCAGGGAATCATTCAGGCAAACTATTTTATTAAATCGGGTGACGCAAAGCGAGCGCTTGTAATCGGAGCAGAAACACTTTCCCGTGTTTCAGACCCGTTTGACCGCGACAGCATGATATATTCCGACGGCGCAGGAGCCACAATACTCGAAGGAAGAAAAAGTAATGAACCAATCGGAATTATGTCGCACGAAACAAGAACTGACGCGGCTGATTTTGCTTACCTGCTAGGAATGGATAAATCTTTTAATCCAAAAGATGCCACAGACCAGCTCTACCTTAAAATGAACGGAAGAAAACTTTACGAATACGCAATCAGCACAGTTCCGCAGCTGGTTAAGAACTGTATCGAAAAAGCAAAACTTTCACTCGATAAAATCAGCAAGGTTTTAATTCATCAGGCAAACGAAAAAATGGACGAGGCAATACTGCAGAGGGTTTTCAGACTTTTTGAATCGAAGGAAGTTCCGCCGCACGTTATGCCGATGATAATAAATAAACTCGGCAACAGCTCCGTTGCAACGCTTCCCATTTTACTCGATTTGATTCTGAAAGATAATCTGATAAATCACACTATCAATCCGGGTGATAACCTGGTTTTTGCATCGGTAGGCGCAGGAATGAATATAAATGCGTTTACATACCGCGCAGTGTAAAAAGCCGTCAATCGTGAATAGTCAATAGAAAAAGTGTGATTTAATATTCACAATTCACGATTTACGATTCACTGCTCTTTCAGAATTCCAAATTCTTAATAACCCTTTTTGTTTTATCATCAAGCAGTTTTGATTCCGCTTCTTCGAAGACTACTTCCCACGGTTTGAAAAGAATATCCCCATTGCTGCTGAACAGATTTCCGAATGGCATCATATTGTTTTCTTTTGCTCCATCCTTGAAGAAATCATCGAGAAGGCAGCATCTGTCCTGTTCCTTCCGGCTGAGTAAAAAGGATTTGAAGCTCTTTCCGTTTTTAGTAAGCTCATATTTATACTGCCTTCTGAAAATCTTCGGCATATAAACAGGAAGTTTTTTATCCCTGCTTGGTGTGTAGCGGACTTTTCTCCCTCTTTTCAATTCGAATGACAGATTTTCCACCGGCTCGAGTTTTTTATGATAGTGGTGCTCCCATAATACGTTTTTTTTCGATATTGCACTTTTCACCATAAGTTGTATGGTTCGTATTTCCCCGTTTGTCATTGAAGTATAAAAACACGGATAGACAAGCCCTTCCTCGGCAAGCCAGTGATTGATATTGAGAAACTCCCTGTCATCTTTAAGAATAATTACATCACCGATGAACCTTGCGCGGCAGTCGAAGGCATCTTCGGGCTTTTCCACGTATGTCTTGGCAACACATTTAATTTTATTATTAAGTGAATGCTTGCGGAGCATATGCTGAAGTTCAACCACTGCGGTTTGTCCAAAATGCTGTGTCAGCATTTTTGCTTTCCTGATATCCGGCTTGTAATGCAGCTCGGGAGCGCTCACTCCCTGCAGCCGGACAGTTACATATCCCTTCGAATCAACAGGCGGCCGGATTTCAGTCCCGCTGATAAGGACATGATTAAATATTTTTGTTTTTTCTTCTGAGGCATAGGGATGGCTTTTGGTTAGAAAGCCCTGTTTCCTGTCAATAAGGATTTTTATTGTATCCGCACTGCACTGCCCGTAAACTACCTTACTGTCAACTTCTTTTGAATTCGGCCAGAAGTTGCCGAGGTCTATTATTCCGTAAAACTTTAACAACAGCTTTGTTTCCATAAATAGAGATTATGATTTGGGTTTTGGTTAAAGTTATACAAGTGTTTTTTATATAATATTTTTTTATTTAACTAACACCATTCGTTTTACTTCGCTGAAATCCCCCGCCTGCAATTTATAAAAATAAATCCCCGACGGCAGACCTCCGGCATCGAATGTAACTTCATACACCCCCGGGGTCTGCTTTTCATTTACAAGTGTAGCAACTTCCTTCCCCAAAATATTATAGACTTTCAGCGAAACATATTTGTTATTTGTTATCTGGTATCTGATATTTGTAGAGGGATTAAACGGATTCGGATAATTCTGATAAAGTTTATATTCGGAAAGCAGAACATTTTCTATCTGCTTTATTCCCGTAAAAGTTTTATAAAGATAAAAATTTACCGAGTCAATATTGCTTGTGGCTGTTAGATTAACAGTTGTGCTGTCATTTGTAAAGCCAAGGCGGTTGACTATTATCTTTAAACTGACTGCCGGTAAATGCGGCAGATGATAAACACCGTTTGCATCGCTGATGCCGCACCGCACAAATATACTTCCGTATTTTGCATACAGCACTGCGTCTTTAAGGTTACCCAAAGAATTATCCGTTAACCTCATAATTTTTCCGTTCACGGAATTGTTGTTGGCAGTAGAGCTCAACCTTATTGCCCCTACATTTATGTTCGTTAAATTTCCCGTAGGATAAAGCGTGGCTGCGCTTTGCCAGTATATTGTCGAAGGATAATAAGTCATCACCCAGTCGTTTTGTGTGGACGAATTCGGATAAACGCCTATATCAACAGAATCCTGCGGGATATTTGTTAAAGTATAATTTCCGTTCGCCTGAATCTGAACAGAATCAAATGTAATTATATTTCCCGTTGCTTTATCGAGCTTGATTGCTTTTACATAACCGTCCGTAGCAGGAAGGTTGTTGTCGGAGTAAAGTACATTTCCTGAAATTGTATATAAATCCGCAGGGGCTGTTGTGTCTCCGTAAACTGTTCCGTTAATAACACAACCTTTTAAACCATACGATGTTATAAACGGGTCTCCCTCGGTTGCGCTTAGCAAACCGAAGTTTTTCCCGTAAGACCTGCCTGCGGCTGTCAGAATCAATAGGTTGTTATAATCCTTTCTTACAGTCTGTGTTCCAAAAACCGTAACCACGGAAGTGTCATAGCACTTCCTATCAAACATACCGCACGTTTTAGCTGTATCAAGTTTTCTTGCCCTTAAACTGTCCATTAATCGTTCGGTTGGATTATATCCGCATCCTCCGCTGCCAATATATTCATATATGCAACCTGTTAGAGAGTCAACTCTGACCAGACCTGTGGAAGTATAGAAAGTCGGGAAATTACCGTATGTTTTAAAATATTTTTTATCGTTAATAATGGAATCTTTTACTATTTTTACTTTTGCGGTCCCGCTGGCATTCGGGAATCCGTTGTATAACCAGGTATAAACAAAAATATTACCTACCGCAAGCGGAAAAAATTTCGGGGAAGCCGTATCCATAACCACCTGTCCGAAAACTTTATAAACCCCTTTGCCCGTTGCGGCATAGAGAGTATCCCCCGAATTCGGATTTTTAATTAATCCAAGAATGTTTTTTGAAGGGGTGAAAGTATTATTGTACAAAAACCACGTCGAGCCCTTGTTCGTGCTTTTAAAAATACCTTCTCCCGTTCCCGCATAAAAGATATTTGCATCCACCGGGTCAATTTCCAGATCATTGCTTGGCTTATTGAATATACGGGTCCAGTTATTTCCGTTATTAGTTGACTTTAATATCCCTTTTACAGTCGGGCAGATTAAATAAAGGGCGTTGTCGGGAACATAAAAAGCCATCCTGCTTCCTGCTATAGTATCCGTTAGAAGAGGCTGAAAATCATATCCCGCAGATGTGCTTCTGTATAATATGGAATTATTAATTAAAAAAATCACATTTCTGTTCATCGGATTTATATACATTTTCCCTTCCATTGCAGGTGAGCTTATGGTGTCGGTTGCAAGCCAGTTTACGCCGCGGTTTGTGGTTTTGAAAACGTTTGCCGTGTTATTATACGTCGGATATCCTAAATACATAATTGAATCGTTAACAGGGTCTATTGCCGCTCCCATAAAACTAATTGACATTGATGATGAAAAAAGCTGACGTATAGAATCGCCGTTATTTTTTGTGTAGAAAACATTTGACATCGGCTCCCAGAATGCAATTGTTGAGCCGCAAAGAAGCAGATTTGTATCTGTCTGAGAAACCGCAAAATCCAGCAGATAACCCACTTCCCAGCCATATGTGCCAAATTGAAACACACTGTTCAAAATACCATGATGAAGATTGCCCTGGATGGAACCGGTCAAGTAATTTAATCTGTATACATTCTTGTATCGCGGGTCAAAAACATATCCCTGAAAATATCCCATCAGCTGAATGTAAAGATTTTTGTATCCCGGCTGCGGGGTGTTTATCTTAAAGAACTTATAAACGCTTGCAGAATCCGGGTCATATATTTTTATTGTCTTTGAGAAATTAGGATTTTGCGAAAAACAATTACTGAAAAACATTAACAGTGTGAATAGCAGAATAATCTTTTTCATAAAATGTAATTAATTATTTTATAAGTACCAATTTTTTTGTTACTTCAAATTCTCCTGAAGTTAAAACATAAAAATAAATCCCCGACGGAAGAGCACTTCCATCGAATGTAACTTCATACACCCCCGGTGACTGTTTTTCATTTACAAATGTTGCAACTACTTTACCAAGAATATCAAATACAACAAGTTTTACATTTGACGATTGACGATTCACGTTTGACGGAATGGAATATTTGATATTTGTTGTTGGATTAAACGGATTCGGATAGTTCTGATACAACTCAAATTCTTCAGGAACAAAAGAGCTTATATTATTGATTCCAATAACTTCCGAATACGGACGCCTCCATACAGACGAATCTGTTCCTGCAAATATGTATTGATTGTTTATGGTTAAAGACCAAACGGAAAGCGAACTACCTATTCCCCGTCCTTTTGGTATCCAGGTTATTCCGTTATTAGATGTCATGTATAATTCATTAGTCAGGAAATCACCTGCAAATATATAATTATCTTTTACGGAATAACAGCAAATCCCCCCGTGATTCAAAACACTGTGACTCCAATTTAAACCATTATTTGTTGACTGAAATATTCCTGAATTATCTACTCCTGCAAACAAAATATTATCCTTAATCAGCAACGCAAGTATAACGTCGGTTCCGATCCCGCCTGTTTGTCTCGGTATCCAGTTAAGACCATTGTCAGTTGAAACATAAACAATAGGATAAGCCCAATTACCTGCAAAAATATAATTTCCGGAAACTGCCAAAGAACTAATAAAAAGATCTGGAACAGTATGTGTCCAATTTACACCATTATTCGAAGAGATATATATACCAGAACCTGATGTCCCTACAAAAATATAATTATCTTTAACTGTAAGTTCCCATACACTACCTGTGGTTAAACCCGTTTGAACCCAGTTTGTACCAAGGTTAGTAGACAAAAAAACTCCGTGGTCTGTACCAAGCCAAAAATTGCTCCCGTTTATAAACATTGAATTCCCGGATTGACCGTTTAAGGAAATTGTCCAATTATCACCGTTGTTTGTCGACAGATAAATCCCATTGCTTGTACCGGCAAAAATATTATTTCCGCTTGCTGCCATGGACCAGACAATTTTATTTGTTCCCATACCGTTTGATTTTTGTTCCCACTGAGAGAAACAATTTGCAGTAAAAAAGGCAAAAGCGAGTAATGCGATTACTTTTTTCATGAAATAATATGCTATTTAAGCAGAACCAATTTTTTTACTTCCGTATAATCCCCCGCCGTCAGCTTATAAAAATACACACCCGACGGCAGACTGCCTGCGTTGAATGAGACTTCATAAACCCCCGGTGACTGATTTTCGTTTACAAGTGTTGCAACTACTTTACCAAGAATATCAAATACAACAAGTTTTACATTTGACGATTGACGATTCACGTTTGACGGAATGGAATATTTGATATTTGTTGTTGGATTAAACGGATTGGGATAGTTCTGAAACAGCTTGTATTCCGTAGGGATAGTGTTTTCGATTTTCCTTATACCGATAGTAATCCTGCTCAGGACAAAATTCACCGAATCAATATTGCTTGTCGGTGTAAGGGTAACATTCGTACTGTCGCCTGAATATCCCATCCTGTTAACAATTATCTTCATCGTACCTGTAGGAAGCGATACAAGGTGATATACTCCGTTTGCATCCGATGTAGTGCTTCTTACAAACGAATTTCCGATTTTTGCATAGAGTATTGCATCCTTCAGGTTTCCGGAGGGATTAATACTTCTTACTTTTCCGTTAACGGAGTTGGCTGATGTAACCGCAAATAACCTGAATACTCCGATGTTAATATTCGTAAGATTTCCTGTCGGATAAAGGGTTACAGCATTCTGCCAGTATATGGTCGAGGGGTAATAAGTCATTACCCAGTCGTTTTGAGTTGATGAGTTCGGATAAACACCAATATCAACAGAGTCCTGCGGAACTTTGGTCAAAGTATAACTTCCATCAGGGTTGATTTGTGTTGAATCATAAATAATAATATTTCCTGTATTCCTGTCAACTTTGATGACTTTTACACTACCGTTTGTCGCCGGCAGGTTATTATCTGCGTAGCGGGCATATCCCGATATTGTGAAATTGGTTTTCCATTTTGCTATACGGTTAACGGTAACACCTCCGGCTGTTATGAAGTCTCCTCCGGCAATGAGCTCATTGTTATAAATTGTTAAACTTCTGACTGCATTACTCATTCCACTACCGAGAGTGGACCAGGACATTCCGCTCCATTTTGCAATGTTATTGACAGAAAAGCCTCCTGCCATCGTGAAATTCCCGCCTGCAATTAACTGGTTATTAAGGGTTGTGAGGGCATACACCGAAACACCTGTAATTCCAAAGTCAACAGAAGACCAGTTTGTTCCGTTCCACTTTGCAATTCTGTTTGCGGTGGTGCCTCCGGCTGTAAAAAAACTTCCTCCTGCAATTAAGTTTCCATTATACTCAGTCAGAGCAAAAACAGTATCGTTAACACCGCTGCTAAGGTATGACCAGGTTGTTCCGTCCCATTTTGCTATATTGTTTCCCGGGCCAGAAAATTTACCTCCGACAACTAATTCATTGTTGAAAACTGTAAGCGCATAAACGGTACCACTGGTCCCGGCGCCAAGCGGAGACCAGGCAGTGTCATTCCATCTTGAAATATTATTTGAAGCGGTAGATCCCGCCATAATAAAATTTCCGCCAACTATTAACTCGTTGTTATATACTTTGAGCGCATAAACAGAGTTATCCACTCCCAAACCGGGAGTCAGCCACGTTGTTCCGTTCCACTTCAATATTCCGAAGTCACTTCCGGAATATAATGCGCCTTTGTATTCACAGAGTGAAGTTATTAAATGGCTCAAGCTACCGACAGGTGACCAGTTTGTTCCTGTCCATCTTCCCACCCTGCAAATATCTTTACCTGAAGTTATGGTAAACCACCCTCCTGCAATTAATTCATTTCCGTAAACCGTTAAAGCATTTACCCTGTTATCTAAACCGATTGCAAAAGGTTCCCAAACCTGCGGATAAGATGTCCGTGCAAAACTCAACAAAATTATCAGCAATAAAAATAGCTTTCTCATAAAATTAACTTTTAATTTTCTTATACTCCTTTAAGGTGTATGATTTCTCCCAGAAAGTATCGAAGACCTCCGTCATACTTTCTGCATAGTCCTTGTTTTTTACTATTATATCGGCTTCGTTGTAACGCGGGACGGATTTATCAACTATGTTCACGAAAACCGTTTCGCGGTCGAATACAGTGAAATTCGGAATCTTCGAGCGGCTGAGCTTTACCTGCTCACCGTATTTTTCGAACTTCGAGAATATCTTTATCAGGTCGGCTGTGCTGCCGTCCGTCCATTTTCCGTCTTTCTTTACTTTGAAATTCGTACCGACTTCATATATTGATTTGATTACTCCACCGCTCTTTATGAATTTCTCCGCAGTCTTATCCACTTCATCCGAAATGTACATTTCGAGGCGAATCATAAACAGAATTTCTTTTTTTGCACCCTTAAGCAGTTTTACGAATTTCTCCTCGCGGTGCTGGTTGTAACCGCGTATAAGCTCGATGTTGGAGATTTTATCCCGTTCGTTTTCCTTCGAGCGGTAGAGGGGTTTTAATTCCTTAAACGTGTCTTTAAATGTAGCAATCTGCCTGTCCCTTTCGTTTTGAATTTTAAGCTCGATTTTATCCAGAACCACGTCGGGGTCAATCATTTCATATTTGAGGATTGTGTTCGTTTCGATTTCGTTGCAGTAGCCCTTTTCGACAAATGACTTGAGTACGTTGTAAACATCCGTGCGGCGGATTTTGGCGGATTCTGCAATTTCGGTCGCAGACATAAGATGCCCCTGCAGAAGGGCGAGAAAGATTCGCGATTCGTATTCCGTGAATCCGAGGGTCTTTAATCTGGATATAAGCTCATTCATTTTAAAATGTTGTAGACTTAATCTACTACAAATTATAAGTAATTTTAGTAAATATCAAGGACTAAATAAGAAGAAGTAGTTAGTAGTTAGTAGATAGTAGTTAGCACAAGAACGGAAAGAGCAGTCAATCGTGAACCGTGAATAAGGACAAAGATTCGTTGGGTTCATCGTAAAACAGCAAGAAAACGCTTAGCTTTTCTACTGACTACTAACTACTATCTACTAACTACTTTTTAATGAACTTGACTTTTAAATTCCCATATATTATTATTGCCATAAATATATATGGTATTTATATGGATAAACTAAGCTCTTTTTTCTTTATACAACGGAAGGAGGACGGTCTGCCGGACATCTTCAGGCGGGTAAGACTGATGCCCCTGTACTCCTTCCCGCATTTTAAGGATTTCAACCTGAAAATCACCGAGCTCAAAAACCGCTTCTTCATTCACCTGGACTTCGATGCATTCTTCGCGCAGGTGGAGCAGCGCGATAATCCTAATCTCCGCGGCAGACCTGTCTCAGTCGGCAGTACCACAGGCGAAAAAGGAATCGTGATGACGGCTTCATACGAAGCCCGCGCATTCGGAATCGAAACGGGAATGAGCGCCTGGGAAGCAAAAAGAATCTGCCCCCAGCTTATCTCCGTGCCGTGCTACGGACCGAAATACGAAAGCGTAACACAAAGCCTTATGCGCGGACTGAAAACATTCGTACCCGATGACTGCATCGAACAGTACAGCGTGGATGAAGTCTTCGTTGACATAACACCGATAGTCAAAAACTTCGACCAGGCGCGTGAAGTCGGGGAAAAAATCAAGCAGAAAGTCCGCGACCTCGAAGACCTCACCTGCTCGATAGGCCTCTCATATAATAAAAGCTATGCTAAAATGGCAACGAAGTTTCAGAAACCGGACGGGCTTTCCGTGGTAACACAGCAGGACAGGGAATCCGTAATCTACCCGATGCGCACGAAAAAACTATGGGGAATCGGACATCGCATAGAGCGGCGGCTCGGCGCACTGAATATACTCACGCTCGGCGACCTTGCAAAGGCGAATCCCGCAGCGCTGAGAAAAGAATTCGGAATTAACGGAATAGTCTTTCAGAAAATGGCGCGCGGAGAAGATACATCGGGAATTTTCAAAAAAACCGCAAAGGAAAAATGCCTGAACCACCACCACACAATGCAACACAACATCTATACGGAAGAAGACATCAAAAAAGAAATCCGCCGTGTGGGCGAATATGTCTGCCGCAAACTGCGTGATAAAGAGCTTGTAGCCGGACACCTCTATCTCGTAATCAGGTATGACAATTTAAAATATGCGGGATACGATGCGCGGCTGAAGCAGCCTACAAACGACGACAGGGAAATATTCGAAACAGCGCTCCGACTTTTCAGGCGCTTCCCCCGTCCCAGCGAAAAACACAAGGCAAGAATGTTCGGAATGACCGTGTTCGACCTGCACGCCGACCCGCGCAGGGAAAACCTCGAGCTCTTCGACAAGAAAATAAATTTCCCCTACCGCGAAATGGATAAACTGAAATACAAATACGGGGAATCGATTATAAGACTTGGTTTAGCTGTATAAAAATCTTCTGCCACGAAGAAACACGGAAAATGCGCAGAGAGACATGTTATGTGTCTTCTCTGTGCTGCTCCGTGAAACTCTGTGAAATTTCATATGCCTTCGTGCAACTTCATGAAACCATCGTGTGCCTTCATGAAATGCTCTCCACTCTCCATCCCCCCTGTCACCCCTGCAAGCCTTATGCAGGGGTCTCGCTCATGCTCTTCGCTCTTAACATTAAGGAATCTTAGTATTCTAAGTCCCCTTAGTGGTGAGACGCTTTTAGCTCTTCTTCTCCGCTGTCACGGGGAGTCTCTCCGATGATTTGTATCGATGGACTCCCGCACGAATAAAAAATTATAAAAAATCTATTACCTCGTTACCAAGCTCCGGCTTGGTAACGCAAAATAAAATCTTAGTACCCGTGTCATAAATATGCCGTGGCGGATGCCTTAGCGTACTTTTTGTCGAAGACCAGCATAGGTGGGCGTCCGCCTGGGTGGATGGTGAGACGCTCTTGCTCCCCAACCCGTTGTCATCTGCGCATGTTTTAGGCGGGGATCTCGTTCTTTCCGCTGTCGCGGGGAGTCTCTCCGATGATTTGTATCGGAGGACTCCCGTGTAAATAAAACCGGAATATTTCACCCCTTCGGGGTTTCCGCTCTTTCCGTGTGCATAGCTCTCGCTCTTTGAGCCTCAAAGAGTCGCCGGGGAGCCCGCCGTGGCGGAAGTGGAAATCCGTTTAATCTGCGTAATCTGTGGCAAATACTCTCAGCTCTTACCCTCAAAAAACTTAGTGCCCGTGTTGGAGATCCGCCGTGGCTGATGCCTCAGTGGTGAAAGCTCTTGCTCTCCGTTCTTACTTTATAAACTTTATAAACTTTATAAACTTTACAAACTGCTCTTTGGATATTTTTTTTTGTGTTTTTTAAGGATGCATTTTTTTATAATTTTATGTATGGCTAAAATATTTAAACAAATATTAATAATTACCGTTTTAAGCATTGCCGTGGCGTTTCTTGTTAACTGGATTAACCCCAAAGGCATTCCGCTCGTAATGGATATGTCAAAATACTCAACAGAGCAGAGCGACAAGCTTAAAGAAGAGTTTCTTAATAATCCCTATGACACAACGGAAAATACAAAGTCCCTTATAAAAAACCCGCGACTCAACAAAGACGGCTTTGTTGACCCGCAGAATATCAAGCTGGACTTTGCAAAGATTCTTTATCATAAAAAAGCACTTTTTATTGATGCAAGAACACCCGAAGAATTTGCACAGGGCCGAATTAAAGGCGCAATCAATATTCCTTATGATGTTTTTCATAATAAAACAAAGGAAGAAAAAACAGAAATGCTGAAAGGGCTTAATAAAAACGGTATCATTGTCTGCTACTGCAAGGGCGGTGACTGCGAAATCAGCATTGATCTTGCTTACGATATTGCAAGACTCGGATTCAACAGCGTCAATATCTATATCGGCGGATATGGTGAGTGGGAGCACTCGGGTTACCCGGTTGAAAAATAAATTAAATGAAAATGAAAGAAATTTTATCAAATAAATATTTACAGATTTTATTAAGACTTATTATCGGCGGTATATATGTATATGTTGCATGGAATAAGCTTGTAAATCCGGAGGAGTTTGCCAAAGCAATAAAAAACTACGACATGCTTCCTCTGCAGGTTATTAATATTATTGCAATAACACTGCCTTATATAGAATTATTTGCCGGATTATTTTTGATATTTGGATTTTATAAAAAGGGAAGTTCTGTTATATTAGGACTGACACTGGTAGTCTTTATAATCGCGCTGACCTCTGCATATGCCAGGGGACTTAATATCGACTGCGGTTGCGGATTCACCTCCACAACCCAGGAAGCATCCTCTAAAACGGATTTGCTTGTGAGAATTTTTCAGGATATTCTGATGTTATTAGGTGTGGTGATTATTTATCTCTTTGGCGATAAGAAAAAGGACGCCGAACCGGTGCCGCAAATTGAAAATCAAACAACGTAAGGAGATTTATAAAAAATGAAAAATTTTATTCAGACAAAAACAGCTAAAACAAGCTATTTTATTATCGGAATGATAATAATAACGGCAATGATGTTTGTTGTTCTTACAAACTCAAAATTAACCGCCTCGCTCAGAGCACCTAAAATTGTATTCAAGGAAGAAGTGCACGACTTCGGAAATGTTCCGAGAGGTCCCGAACTTCAGTATAATTTCAGGTTTACGAATAAAGGCAGCGCAGTACTGAAAATTGAAAGAGTACAGACTTCCTGCGGATGTACGGGTGCAACTGTCGGCGAAAAAACCGAATACAAAAAGAATGAAAGCGGCGAGATAAAAATAACCTTCAACACTCAAGGCAGAAGCGGACATCAGGAAAAAATAATTTCCATTTTTTCGAATGACCCGGAAACTCCTCAGAAAGACCTGAAAGTAAAATGCGAAATTGTTGACCCTGGAGAATAAAAGCGGAATAAAGTAAAAAGTATAAAGCATTAAGAGATTGAGGATACTCCCCAATCTCTTTTTTTATGCTTTCTGCCTTCCGCTTTCTACTTTATACTTTCTACTTTATACTTTCCACCAGCGTTTTTCTCTTCTTCCACCTGCCCGTATTAAACCAAATTACCGTTAATATTCCTTTTAAAACCACCGAGAGGCATATAGCAATCCAGATGCCGTTCAGTCCCCACAGGTATGAAAAATAAGCCGCCAGAGGAATCCTTAAAAAGTTCAGCGGAAATCCTATTACCGCAGTAGGCAGAGTATCGCCCGCTCCGGCAAAAGCCCCGCCGAATATCACTTCCGCCGCAGAGAATATCTGCACAATTGCCGCAATTCGGTTGTATGTCGATGCGGTTTTAATTACATCCGCATCGGATGAAAAAATCATTGCAATTTCCCTGCTGAATATGAAAAGTGCCGCAGAATAAATTATAATTGCGAATGCGGCAACTCCGAATATTTTCCAGGCGAGCCTTTCTGCTTTCGGAGTGTTCTTTGCGCCCATGCTCTGTCCGACGAGTATTGTGGAGGCAAGTCCGAACCCTACGGTAATCTGGTAAGCAAGAGATTCAGACCTGTGCCCTATTCCCAGAGACGCAAAACCCACGGTACCGTAATCCGCAACGAACCTTGAAACAAAAATATAAATAAGCGAAAACGCTATGCCGTTAAGCGCAACGGGCATTCCAATCCGCAATGTTTCTTTTAAAATCTTAAAATCGAATTTATAATGGTTTATTTTGCTGGTTAAATCTCTTTTTCTCAGCAACCTGTATCCGATTACGAATGAAATAAAATAGGAAACCAGCGAAGAAGCCGCAGCCCCTTTCATTCCGAATGCAAAATGACCGCTTATTCCGAAAATTAAAAGAGGTGCAAGAAATATGTTAAGGACTATGGCAAGTATCAGAAGGTAAAAGGGGGTCTTCGTGTCACCGTATCCCCTGAAAATCGCAGTTACTGTAGAGAGTAGAGTGATGCACGGGAATCCGATTATCAGAGTTACGAGATATTCTCCTGCAAGCTTTGACTGTTCAGCGGATAGATTCATAATGTAATAAAATAGGGGAAGCAGAGGTATCAGAACGACCGCCAGTATTATCGTATGAAAAAATGTATTAACTATGTTCAGCGAACCTATTTCTTTTGAGAGCTCGTGCTTTTCCGCTCCCGTCGAATGGGCAATCATAGAATTGGTACCCGTTGCTATAATTTCCCCGAGCGCAAGTATTCCCCACACCATAAAAGTTGCCACGGTTATCGAAGCCAGCTCGAGGCTTCCCATTTTCCCGACCCAGAAAGCATCTACTATGGCAAAAAGGGATTTCACCACAGTCTGAAGAACTGCTGGTACTGCAAGGGACAATATTAGTTTCCTGTCTGACATATAAGAGAATCAGAACTTAAATCTAATATTTTTAATCTTAAAGTCATTACAAAGAAACCTTCTTTTTTAAGTTTTTTATTAAATAATAAAAAATTAAATTTAACCTTAATATCGGGTAAATTTTATTTATGCAAAATCTTATTGACAGTGTCATAAAGGAACTTGAACAAAGGAACTATTACGAGGCAATAAATTATTGTAATCAGTTAATTGAGCGGTTTCCCAAAAATCACGTTTTCTACGAAATACGCGGAAACTGCTACCTTGAAACGGGAAGCCTGGTCACTGCAATACAGAGCTATACCGATGCTATCGGATTCCTTACCATAACAGATTCAAAGTCAAAGGCAAATATTGCTTCAATTTACAACAGGCGCGGATACGCACGGCTGAAACTGAATCTTTACAATGAGGCAATCAGTGATTTTAAGAAGGCAATAGAATACAAGCACGACTTCGCGGAAGCTTATAATAACTGCGGCAATGCATACAGAAAACTCGAGAAATATGATGAAGCCCTCGAGCAGTGCAACAGAGCAATAGAATACAAGGAGGACTTTGCAGAAGCCTATAACAACAGGGGTAATATTTATTATCTCTTTTCAAAAGACAGTGAGGCGGTAAGGGATTACTCAAAAGCAATAGAAATCAATCCGAATTACGCCGGAGCATATTACAACCGCGGGATAGCGTATTATTACCTGCAAAACAGATTGTCCGAAGCAAGAAGCGACTGGCAGAAAGTAATTAAGCTTAATCCTTCTTACGAAAAAGAGTTAAAAGAAAAAATTGAAAAGATAAATACGGCACTGGAGCCAACAGAGGGAAAAGAGCTGTCTGAATCGATGAGTCTTGTAAAGGAAGAAGAGCACAAAGAACCAGTAACCGAAACAACTGTTGTAAAAGAAGACGAACACAGTGAACCCGTTCTTGAAATTTACGGACAGGAAGAGCACAAAGAACCCGAAGAACAAAAACCCGGCGAACATGTTGCCGAAGAAAAGCAGGAAAGGCCCGAAGAAGAAAAAGCAGAAGAACTCCGGGAAGAAGACATTAAGGAAGAACAGGTAAAAGAAAATACGGCTGAGGATATAGAAATTCCCGAGATTGATTTTAAATCGATGTTCAGGGACGAAGAAAAAGAAACCGAAGCAGAAAACGAAGATGACATAAAACCTCTTACTGAAATTTTTGAGTTGATTTATGAACAGAAAGATAAAAATGAAATAATAATACCTGAAGAAGTTAAACAGCTTCACAATGAAATCGAAACCGGCATTCTACCGGAAGAAAAGCCCGGGGAATTGCCCCAACAGGAAGAAACCGTTCCCACAAGAAAGCCCAGGGAAATTTTACTGCCGGAAGAACCGAACACTAAGCCGGTTGCCCCTGAATCAGGAGGAATGTCAAATCCTGTTTTTCAGGATGATGAAAGAAGAAACCTGATGAAATCGCCCTGGCTGGTAATACCCCTGATTTTTCTTGTATTGGGTGTATTATCTGTTGCCGCTTATTTTGCGTATAATAAATACATAGGAAAACGAGTTCAGACGACAAAGCAGGAATCAGCACAGGAAATTAACGATACAGTAAAGCAAAAAGGCAACATCGACAGTACGCAGATTAAAGACACTATTACCGGGCAAAAAGAAAAAAAAGAGGTTAAAGAAGAAGTTAAAAAACCCGAAGAAAAAACCGACAAACAAACTCAGCCAGAGGTCACAATGATTAAGAATTTCGTTGTGATAAAAGACAGGGACGGTATATACCTTCAGGTAGCTTCGCTTAAGGATAAAAATTCAGCCGACAGCAAGGCAACCTATATAAAAAAGAAAGGTATAAATGCAAGTGTAACGGAAGCAGACCTGGGAGCAAAAGGAAAATATTACAGAGTCAGGATTGGTCCGTTCAAAACAATAGACGAAGCAAAAACAGCTGCAAACAAGGTGGAATGATGTCAGGGGAAATAGATTTCAGGGAATTAACGGATTTATCAAAAGAAGAAAAATACAGGGCGGTACTGCCGCAGATTTCTTCTCTTATAAAAGGAGAAGAAAACAAAACAGCGAACCTGGCTAATATAGTTTCTGTTTTAAAATATACGTTCGATTATTATTTGTGGGCAGGATTTTATTTAACTGATGAGCAAAGAAAAGATGAACTGGTGCTCGGGCCTTTTCAGGGAAAAGTTGCCTGCACCAGGCTTAAATTCGGAAATGGAGTCTGCGGAACTGCGGCGGAGAGAAAAGAAACAATTGTAGTGGAAGACGTAAACCTTTTTCCGGGACACATCTTCTGCGATACGGAGTCGAAATCGGAAATTGTGGTTCCTGTTATAAAAAAAGGGAGAACCGCAGCGGTGCTGGATATTGACAGCGGGATTTCAGGAGCATTTGACGATACGGATAAAAAGTATCTCGAAGAATTAATTAAAAAAACAGAATATCTCTTTTAACAATGAACAAAAAGAGCCTGATAAATAAAGTATACATAAAGAGTCCCTTCGGAAAGGAAGACAGCATAAATATATTCAACCGAACGATTGAGTTGTTAAAAGAATCAATCACAGAGGGAAAAAAAGTAAAAATAAAAGGATTCGGCAAGTTCACAATCGAAAGGCGTGAAGCAAAAACCGTTACTGATTACAAGAGAAAGGCCGAAGTTCTTCTGCCCCCGAAGGATAAAATCACATTTAAGCCATCAAAGAAACTGGTAAAAAGAATAAACGAGGACGAATGAAGAAAGATTTTTTAATAAAGCAGATTGCCTCGGAGTTTAATGTTGACGAAATAAAAGTTTCGGAGTATTTCGACGGTATTTTCGAAACCCTTGCAGCGGCATTTATTAAAGACAAGAATGTGAACATAAGCGAATTCGGAAAATTCAGTGTAAAGAAAAAGACAGACGAAGAGGGGGAACAGAAAAAAACAGTACTTTTCTCTCCGGTAAGGAAATTTGCAGAAGACATAAACTATAATTTCGGAGAGTTGAAACCCGTACAGATAAGGCTTCTTGACTCTGCCGTTTCCCCGGAATACCATAGCATTGAATCAGGGGAGGAAACAGAAGAAATTCTTCTGATTGATTTTGAAGACAACGCTTTTTCTTCCACTGAAAACGCAGAGGTTTTAATTCACGAGGATTCCGGACCGGAAGTTCCCGTACTTGAAACCGAAAAGCTGAAAGAAAAAATCCTGATACCCGAATCTGACAAGCCTGAAATTCCTACCTTAAAAACAGAGGAAAGAAAAGAAGAAATTCTGATACCCGAAAAGCCGCAAGCCGAAATTTACACAGAAAGAATTCCAGAAGAAATTAATGCTGAACTTAAGGTGATGTCGGACGAAGAAGTTAAGCCAAATAACATAGAAGGCGAAAAGGCAAGGATTATCGAAGTGCTTAATTCGGTTAAATTCCCGGAAAGAATACTTGAATTTACTGCAAAGGGAACAAAAGAATTTAAATCAGCCGCAAAAACAATTTCCCGTGATGCAACGGTATATATCAAAGAAGAAAAGTGCGAAAACAAAAAATCCTTAACGGATAAAATTGAAGATGAAATAGAGCAGCTGAAAGCATTCATAACGGAAGAAATACGAGAAGAAAATATTCCTTCGGAGGAAACACCAGATTCAGCCGACACACCGGAAGTCGAAATCCCTGGCGAGCCAAAGCAAGAAATTTTTACAGAGGAAGAAAGTGAAGATATAATTACCGTACAGCAAAAAGAAGACTTCCCGAAAACGAGCCTTGAGCTTGAGGCAGAGTTGCTTCAGATGCTGGAAGAAAGAAAGAAGATACTGGAGGAAATCAGCAGGCTTGAAAAATCAGACGAAGATGATGTTGTGGATATTTCGGGACCAAAAACAATTGACGAAGAAGAAAAGCCGAAGCTTCACGACGAAAGTACGCTGGACCGGCCACGGCAGAACGTTTTTGCTGATGATGAAGGGAAAATACTTGAAGAATTGCTCGGGCTTATTTCAGACGAAGGTAAAACAGACACGACAGGACCCGTAGAAATCCCCGCTGAACAAAAAGGTATTACATCGGAGAGTTTCATTCAGGAAGAAAAAGAAGACATTAAACACGAAGAGGAGGAAAAGAAAGAATCCGAATCCGAGGAAAAACAGGAAGATATAATTCCCGAGCAGGATGCCGGATTAACGAATCCGGATAATGTTTTTGAAGATTTATTCGGTAAACCGGCAGAGGAACAGATAGTTCCGGAATCCGAAGAAATAAAAGTTTCGTCGTTTAATGCAGAAATGAAAATTTTTGACAGGCTGCTTGATGAGCCTATAATCCCTTCCGCAGAAGAAAAACCTGAAAAAGATGAAAACGGGTTAACATCTTTCAGCGAGCTTGAAGAAATGTTCAGAAATTTTAAAACCGAATCAGACGAAGAGAAGAATGTTTCGGAAAAACCTGCCGAAAGCGAACCCCCAGAAATTCAGGAAAAAACAGAAACAATTAAAACTTACGATGATATTACAAATCTTATAGATGCAGACAGAGAAAAAAAGACAGAAGAGCAGACAGTGGAAAAACCGGAATCACCGAAGAAGAAAATTACTCCCGCAGTAAGAATGACAATAGTAATGGTGACATTATTAATTGCAATAATCGTCTTTGTGGTTCTATACCAGAGATTTGTGAACAAATCCCCGGAGCAGAATATGCAGATTCCCGTTCCGCATCCTGCGGATTCAACCCTGACAAAAGGCAGCGACAGTGTAATCTATGCAGACACAAACAAAACGGCCGTACAAGAAGAAGCTGAAACCGTTTTTGAAAAAGACGACAAGGTAATAAAAGAAACTTCCAAAGGATTCTACATTGAGTTTGGCGAGTATGATAACCAGTTTGTACTTGCAAAGGAAATCAAAGCGCTTAAAGATAAAGGTATAACGCCCGGCTACGAAGAAGTGAAATCAGAAGGAAGGACATATTACATTATGAAACTTGGTCCATACAACTCCCTTAAAGAAGCAAAGAACATTCTGTCTAAGCTTTAATTTTTCTTGAGATAATTCCACCGAGAAAGAAAATACCGGCAATAATCATAACGGCAACTGAAAACACATCTCCGTATTTTGTATAGAAAGTTTTTTCATTACGAATTCCGATTTCACCGGTAAATAAAGCCCTCTCATTTACCCCGGTTTCATTAAGCATATTTCCGCACGGGTCTATGATGCAGGATACGCCTGTATTGGCGCATCTTACTATCCAGCGTCTGTTCTCGACAGCGCGGAAAACTGCATACCTGTTATGCTGAAAGGTTCCCGGAAATTTTCCCCACCATGCGTCATTTGTAATTATCACGGAAAACTGCGCACCCTTTTCTATGAAATCCGAGAAGAAACCCGGAAATACGGATTCAAAGCAAATCGCAGTGTTGAATTTGTACTTGTTGTCTATCGTGAAAATCGTTGTGTCCTCGCCAAGCTGGTAAGAGCTTAATCCCACGCCCCACTTTATTATGTCTTTAAGAAAAGGAATATTTTTCTGGTACGGCATTCTTTCGCTTCCGGTAACGAGCTTAATCTTGTTGAATTTCTGGTAATGAAGTTTATCTTTTCCTTTCTCGAGGAGAACTGCGGAGTTGTATGAATCATAATACTGTCCTCTGGAAGAAAAAATTTTGGAATCAACTTTTGCAAGCGATTGATTTTCGTAAATTTTTATATCCGGTGTTCCGGTAAGAACGTTTGTTCCTGAACTGTCGCAGGCATTTTTGAATATTTTAAATAAATCATAATAGACATCATATAATAAAAAGAAAGGCATTGCGGTTTCGGGCAGTACTATCAGCTTCAAATTTTGTTTTTTTGCGGAAACCTCTTTTACCATTTTCGAATAATCATCAACCAGAATTTTCTGGTTTGCTCCCCACTTCACCCACGCGCCTACATTCGGCTGAATAACTCCGACTGAAATTTTCTCATCTGAATTATTTAAATACTTCTTTGAAGGCGACGAAATGCCCGTGTAAATATTCGGGAGAATGTATATTAAAACTATCAGCACAAGAATAATTTTTATCTTCCCTTTCTTCAGCGCGTCGAAAATGCTGCCTTCCGAAGAATTAAATGTTTTGAAAACATAATACACCAATGCACTCAAAACCAGCGCCCAGAAAGAAACTCCGTAAACACCGGTATAATCTATGTACTGGATTTTATCAAGATTGTTGGAAAATGCATTTCCTGCAAACAGCCACGGGAAGGTGACCTCTGTTAAGGTCTGCAGGTATTCTAATGCAGTGAAGATAAACGGGAACGCAATAAGATGCAAATTCGGATATTTTTCCGATTTCAGATTCCTGACTACTGAATAATAAAATACAGACGGGAAAAGAAAAAACACGGGATGAAAAAAAATCACGAAAACACCGCCTGCAATCAAGAACCTGTCCGCAGATTCGCGCATACCGCTCAGGGCAACCCAGGATGTTGCAAAAAGCTCGAAGAAAATTACCGAAAAATAAATTCTCTTTAATAACTCCTTATATCCGGATGAGGTTTCTATTAAATGAATCAGCATTGCATACCCCGCAAAAATCAGCAGGTAAAAATCAACAGGCGGATATGCCAGTCCGAGCAATAAACCTGTAACCAAATATAGAAGAATATTCTTTATTTTCATCAGGTAAGCTTTATCCGAGAATTTATTTTATCCCATAAAACGGTTATTCCCCAGGCAATCAGGATTCCGATAATGGAACCGCCGAGAATATCAGACGGATAATGCACTCCGCAGAATACCCTCGAGATAGCCATCAGGAATGCTCCCGTATAAAAAGCATATTTCATCTTCGGGTAAAAATGCGCAAAGAAAAACGCTCCTGCAAAATTATTCACCGCATGGGAAGAAGGGAACGAGAACGAATCCGTGCAACCGACAAGCAGGTGAACGCCCGGAAGAACGTGACAAGGGCGGACTCTCTGGATCCAGTCCTTAAGAAAATGGCTGCTTGCCTGGTCCGTGACTGCAACAAGAAATATCGCCAGCAGTGCAACCGTTCGGCCTTTTTTGCCTCCGGCTATCATCAGGTAGAGCCACATTATTGCATAAAAAACGAACCAGTGCTTTTCCACGGTGATGAACGGCATAAGTACATCCGTAAGCGGATTTGCAAGTGTGCCGTTTATAAAATAAAAAACCGAATTATCTATTGATTGTAATATATTCACCTGACTTATTTATAAATTAATGCAACTGCGGAGCAGACACACCCTTTTTTTTGTCCGACAAACCCAAGGCCTTCGGAAGTTGTTGCCTTGATTGAGATTTCTTTAGTTTTTATAATTGCGGAAATATTTTTTTTCATTTGAGCGATATGTTTGTAAATTTTCGGTTCTTCGAGTATCAGCATACAGTCTATGTTTCCGACTTTCCACTTTTTTAATGAAAGCAGTTTCATTGTTTCTTTCAGCAAAATCAGGCTGGAAATGTTCTTATACTTCGGGTCTGTATTGGGAAACCGGTGTCCGATATCTTCGAATCCCGCCGCGCCGAGCAGTGCATCGCATACTGCGTGCAGTAAAACGTCTGCATCGGAGTGTCCGTCGAGTCCGACCTTATGAGGAATTTCCACTCCGCCGAGAATAAGCTTTCTGCCTTTTGCAAGGCGGTGCACGTCGTATCCGTAGCCGATTTTGAAGTTTGTTCTGTTCATATGGATAACTTAAAATTTTTTGATTATTAAAACAACGGAAAACAGTAGACGGAGGAAGAGCAAAATCTTTTGAACGCAGATAACGCTCCCGCCACGGCGAGCTCAAAGAGCGAGGATTTGTGCAGATAAGAGCCGATTTTTTTCAGGGTTAAGAGCTAAGAGCCTTTCACCATTAAGGCACTAAGAATACAAAGATTTTTCAAAGAACAAAGAGCGTTAGAGCAATTTAAAATTCTGAATTATGTCCCGATAAATCGGTATGCAAAGAACGCAAATTATGAATTCTGAATGAAGAGCGAAGAGCTTTCAAACTAAGACACAAAGACGCTAAGCTTTTGAGAGTTAAGAGCGGAAACCCCGAAGGGGTGAAATATTTTTTTACGGGAGTCCTCCGATACAAATCATCGGAGAGACTCCCCGCGACAGGAAATTTATTTTTCTAATTTATTCATTTTTTAATAATTTTATACTTTCTGAAAACATGATTTTTTCGTTTTTATTCCATACGCCTGTAAATTCTATTTCATAAATTTTACTTATTGGTTTTGCATTTGATGCAGCTATTATAAGCTCAAAAGTATATTTCCCCGGTAAAAGTGAAAAAGATCCATCATTAGCTTTCCAATATAAAGATAAATTGAACTTATATGAAAGTCTTTGCTCTGCACTGAGTCCACTTCTATCTTGTTCGGGAAGTAATGGTTGACTAATTTCTCCTAGATTACAATATTGATATGTATTTGGAGAAAGATAATCCCAATACATCCTATATGAAGAAAATGGATTTTCTTTTTCTAATCTTTCCAATTTAATTGAGCTCCATAATAAGTTACTGGCTGATAGACTAACATATTTATTATTTTTATCGATTACACTTTTTAGAAATACTTCTACGTTATTTGCGCTGACATTTCCATTGTTAAGAATTTTAAATCTTATATAATATGTAAGATTATTTTCCAAGAGATGACAATGAGGGGGTTCTAGAATAAGTTCACAATCTAATTCAGGTCTGTAAAACAATCCACGAACAAAATCTTGAAATGCAGCTAATAAACCTAAATAAATAGTACCTATTACCAATAAAATATCCCATAAATCTTGTTTTTCATTATTATTTAAGCAAAAAATAAATAGACTAATCAAGATTGGTAAAGATGTGATAATTGCTACATACAGAAATTTCTTTATTATTCTTTTTTTCATCGATACAATTCCCCCTTTTTATAGTCGAGAGTCCTCCGATAAAAATCATCGGAGAGACTCTCCGACACATTTGGATATTTTACAATTTAAGAAATAATCAAATAAATAAAAATGAGAGAGTGAATAGAGTGTATTGAGTGTGTAGAGTATGTTGAGTATGTAGAGTGGATAGAGTGTGTGGAGTATGAACGGGGTCAGAAAAGCGTATTGGCTTCGCCGGATTTCTTTTTTGTAATCCCCAGGTGTTTATAGGCGAGCGGTGTGGCTTCGCGGCCTTTCGGGGTGCGGCGGATGAATCCTTCTATCAATAAAAACGGTTCATAGACATCTTCAACCGTGCCCGGGTCTTCGCTGACGGATGCGGCGATGGTGGAGAGGCCGACGGGTCCTCCTGCGTGCTTGAGTATTATGGTTTCGAGAATTTTCTTGTCAATTTTATCGAGTCCGAATTCATCCACTCCGAGCGATGCGAGGGCGTAGTCGGAAATTTCCTTATTAATCGTGCCGTCACCTTTTACGATTGCAAAATCGCGCGTGCGGCGGAGAAGGCGGTTTGCAATACGCGGAGTGGCGCGGCTGCGCTTCGCTATTTCCTTTGCGCCGTCTTCGGAGATTTTTATTTTCATAATTTTAGCGGAGCGTTTTATGATATCAACGAGGTTATCGGCGGTGTAATAATCCAGATGGCAGGTGATGCCGAAGCGGTCGAGCATAGGGGAGGAAATCAATCCCTGTCTTGTCGTTGCCCCGATTAAAGTAAATTTTTCAAGTTTAATGGGGATGCTGCGCGCGGCAGGTCCGGAGTCTATCATAATATCGAGTTTGTATTCTTCCATTGCGGAGTAGAGAAACTCCTCCACAACTTTCGGAATCCTGTGGATTTCATCTATGAAAAGGATTTGCCCGTTTTTGAGTTTCGTAAGCATTCCCGCGAGGTCGCCGGGTTTTTCGATAATGGGTCCTGATGTAGTGATGATTTCTGCGTTAAGTTCGTTTGCGATTATGTTTGCAAGCGTGGTTTTTCCGAGTCCGGGGGGACCTGTGAAGAGGACGTGGTCGAGCGATTCGCCGAGCTTTATGGAGCTTTCGATAAAGACTTTCAGGTTTTCTTTTACCTTTGCCTGTCCGACAAATTCGGAAAAGTCTTTGGGACGAATGAGCGAGGTGAAGTCCTTTTCGTCTTCGGGCAGTACGTCGGGGGTGCTTATGCTGTCTCGGGTTTTCATATTAGCGTAAAGATATTAAAAACTATTATTGGTTAAAAGTCCTTCCGTCTGCCACAGATTCACAGATTAAGGTGTATGTTTTTATATAAAATTTAATTAATAATATGATTAATTTTGAACAAAACAAATAATATTATGGAAAACAACAAAAGCGAGCTGGTGAAGGAAGTGGATATAGTTTTTATGGCAAGGAAAATAAGGATACTTGGAATAGCAATACTGCTGGGGATTGTGCTGATATACGGATTCGGGCTTACGGTTCTGGGAAACTACGTGAATCAGGAGCTTGCCGCGTTTAACCTGATTTCTTTTATTATTTGTGCTGTGCTTTGCATTCCCTCCGTGTTTATAAAAAAGATGCTGATGAAGGACCTTAACGGAAAGAATTTTATGAATAAGTATTTCAATGCGCACATAATACCCTTTGCAATGTGCGACCTCGGGGGACTGTTTTGCATAGCGACGAATCTTTTTGTAAACAGTAATATAATTTATGCCTCGGCGGGATTTTTACTTGCTGCCGCAATGATTATTTTGAATTTCCCGAGGAGCGATGACTATAACAGAGTTAAAAGTTTATAAAGTTTGTCCGCCACGGCGGATGCAAAGAGCGCATAAAGTTTGTCCGCCACGGCGGATGCAAAGAGCGCATAAAGTTTATAAAGTATAAAGAAAAAGCATAAGAGCAAAAGCTCTTAACTTGATGGACTTTATAAACTTTATGAACTTTCAACTGCTCTAAAACGGGGTCTGGAAATCGTCTATTTCAGGCGGAATAAAGTCCTCCATGTCCTTTCCGTGGTTTTCCTCACCTGCTTTTTCAATTTTCCACACACGCAAAGAATTGAAGTAAGTGGTTTCTCCTTTTGGGTTTGTCCACGGTCTGCCGGTTAAGTCGAAGGACACTTCAATAAGTTCGCCTTTTTGGAACTGGTCTATCAGTACGCAGTTATCCTGAGCGAGATCGAACTTTATAAACTGCGGGTATTTGGGGTTATCCGCATATTCGACAATAAACTCTCTTTTCTGAAACGTCCCCGTGACCTGCTTGGTCTGGTAGATTTCGTACAGTTTTCCTTTTATGTTCATTTGTTATTTAATTATTTTTCTGTTTCTGATTTTATATTTAAACTCCATCATAACCCAAATGTAATCGATTTTTTCCTTTGGTGTCATTTTCGAAACCGGTTTTTCAAGGTGCCCGTCAAACATTTTATCCGGTTTCTTGTTAATTTTTATTTTTCTTTTCATCATCGAGTAATTTTTCCAATTCTTCAATATCAAGCAAGTCTTTTTTTCTGGGAGGAATAATATTTCTTTTTGCAAAGAGCAATTCCTCTTTTGTAGAAACAAGAACGTTTATATTTTCAATTTGAATAATATTTACATTCTTAAATAAATCATCAAATGAACCCGGATAAGATAAAAAAATATCCAGCTGTAACGGTCCTTTTCTTGAAACAAATGTGTAAACTACGGCATTTTTTTCTTCAATCCACTGTTTTCTCTTTTTTTCGTCAAATAGATTTTCGACCGGTTCAGGAATTCTTGGAATCAAATCAAATTTTTTTGTTATTTCAATAAGTTTTTCCAGGTTTTCTTTTTCGAAGGAAACCGCCAAATCCAGATCGTAAGTTGAGCGCTCGACACCCTGCAAGACACAAGCTACCCCGCCGCATACAACATAATGTACCGATGCTCCGGCAAGCTCTTTTAGTAAAGAAAATAAATTACCTAAATCCTTTTCCATGTTTGCTGTTTATTCATAAAATAACTTTTATATCTTTAAAATTAAGCAGATTTTGTTTTACATTAATACTCAAATTTTCCGTCTGCGTGCATTGCATCTTTCAGTTCGGCGAGGTATTCTTTTTTGGAAATGTGCACTGCTCCGAAAGATTTAAACACGGGGGTAATCATCTGGATATCAAAAAGCCTGTACCTGTTTTTTTTCAGCAGGTCATACAGCTTTACAACGCACACTTTCGAAGCGTAAGGCTCTTTATAAAACATTGATTCGCCGAAAAATGCTCCGCGCAAAGCCACACCGTATAAACCACCTGCGAGTTTCCCTTCCCGCCAGGCTTCAATGCTGTGGGCATAGCCGAGTTTATTTAACTCGGTATATGCATCGATAATCGTTTTATTAATCCAGGTTTCATTTCTCCGAGAGCAGAAATGAATCACTTCTCCGAATGCGGTATTTATTTTTATCTCAAATATGTTTTTTTTCAGAACTTGTTTCAGAGAGCGCGTAATTTTCAGACCGTCATCCGGGTTTTTAACAGGTAATACAGCGCGCGGGTCGGCTTCGTACCAGTCAACGGTATTTTTCGAATCACCCATCGGAAATACTCCGTTTGCATATCCCGCAAGCACTTCAACGGGTGTGAGAGAAAATATTTTTTTCTTTTGTTCCTGCATAACAATTGTTATTAAAATATAAAAAATATATTTTGCTTAAAATAGAAATTTATGAAGTATATTATTCTCGTTTTATCGGCATTTTTTGCATTAAATACAGTTTATCCGCAGGATACGAGCGGAGTATGGTTCATTTCTGAAAAAAACCTAATGAAAACTGATACCTATCTTGCCTCGAAGGAGCTTAAAGGCCGGCTCAGCGGAAGCAGGGAATATTATAAAGCTGCGGAATTTATCGCTTCGGAATTTTCGAAAATCGGGCTGAAACCGCTCGGGAATAAAAACTACTTCCAGAATTTCAAAATCGAGTACAACGAAATAACCGCACCGTGCAAATTTGCGCTTGTTGAAAACGGAAAAACCATAAAGAACTATGAGCTCGGAAAAGATTTTGCGTGCCGCGGATTTACGGGCTCAGGGAATTTTACGGCACCGGTTGTGTTTGCGGGATACGGATTTTCGGAAGAAGGATATGATGATTATGCGGGGCTGGATGTGAAGGGAAAAGTTGTAATGATGTTCAAGCAGGTGCCGAACTGGAAAAACGGAGACAAGAACTGGAATTCCTCTTTAAGGTACAGGCAGGATGCAGCATTTAAGAAAGGAGCGCTTGGAATTCTTTTTGTTTCAAAACCAAATGATGCAAACCCGCAAAAACCAATAGGCAGCGTGATGGACGGCGAGGGAAGCTACATAGAGTCATTCCCGATGCTTCAGATTGACATCTCTGCGGCGGACGATTTTCTAAAAGGCAGTCCTTATACACTGAAGGAACTTCAGACGTTAATAGATTCGCTGAAGCAACCAAAGCCGCTCGAGCTGACCACCGGCGCACAGCTTAACATAAACGCAATATACGAAAAAGAAAGAAATACGATGAACGTTGTCGGAATGCTGGAGGGCGAAACGGATGAATATATAATACTCGGGGCGCACCTTGACCACGTAGGCGGGCAGGCAGATGAAATTTATTATCCCGGCGCAAATGATAATGCTTCGGGCTCTTCTGCAGTGCTGGAGATTGCACGTACATTTGTAAATTCAAAAATAAAGCCAAAGCGCTCTATAATATTTGTTCTTTTCTCTAATGAGGAATCAGGACTGAACGGTGCAAATTATTTTTCGGAGAATCCGCCTGTGCCGCTTGAAAAAGTTACTGCTATGCTTAATATGGATTGTGTAGGATTCGGCGACAGCATTCACATTGGAAACGGAAAGAGCGCGCCCGAACTCTGGAAAATTACTCGCGGATTGGATTCCCTCTACACTAAACAAATGGTTATGCATACCTGGAACGGCGGCGGAGCGGATGCAACGCCTTTTCACCAGAAAGGAATTCCGTGCCTGTACTTCGTAACAACAAACAGCTACAAGCATTTGCACCTGCCTTCGGATTTGCCTGAGACGCTGAACAGGAATCTTTTCGAGAAAATAACAAAGCTGGCATACCTCACTGTGCTGAACGTTGCAAACGGGGAGTATAAGAGAGAAACGGTACTGCCGTAATATAATACTTGATTTCTTTTATTAATGTTTATAGTTTTATGTGAATCATTATAAAATGATTCACAACAAAGTTTTTTATAGATATGAAAAAAATTACTTTTATTTTTATAATAGTAATATCTTTATGCAGCCAACTCTCTTCTCAATGGATTCATCAGTTATCTACAAATAACGAATTTCCTTTCGTATCCATAAAATTCGGAAATTCAAATACCGGTTATTTACTTTCATCAAAAACGACAAAATACGATACAAATAGTTTTATATATAAAACAACAAACGGCGGAAATAACTGGGTTACACTGTCTGTTCCGCAGTATATGAATATGTTTCTTCTAGGATTGGATTTTATAAATGCTTACACGGGGTATGTAATAGGCTGGAATTATTGGCTAAGCATAAATAATCATATTTTCAAGACTACCGACGGCGGTGTAACGTGGAGCGATATTGAGGGACCGCAAATATCCTGCTACACTATTCACACGGCAATAAAATTTTTTAATGAACAGACCGGATATTTAGCCGGCAGATACGGCATTTTTGGAAAAACGACTAACGGTGGTTTAAACTGGTTCACTTTTGATACAGTTTATTCAGATATTAAAGACATATTTTTCATTAACGATAATACCGGATTCTTTACTTGCAGCAACAGCAAGGTTTACAAAACTACCGATGGGGGTGCAACTATAACATTCAATATTCTCAGCGATACCACACCGGCACATTTTAATTACGGGCTGAATAAGATAAAATTTGCCAATAGCCTTACGGGATATATAACCAGCGACAGAATAAATCCTTATCAATCGGCAATCTTCAAAACCACAAATGGAGGAATTAGCTGGAAGAGCATACTTGTTTTACCGGAATACTGGTATGCAAAAGCTCTTGAATTAACAAATGATTCAACTATTTACGTCGGATTGGAGGGCGGTGAAATTATAAAGTCAACGAATTGCGGATGGACATGGATAAGTATGATTTTACCTTCTACAAATTTCGGGCAAAATTTTATCTGTTTCCTGAACAAAAATACCGGTTTCAGTAATGTAGCCGAAAGACTTTATAGAACTACAAACAGCGGTGTATTTATTAATAATATATCTGTTGAAACTCCTTCCGGATTCGAGTTATTCCAAAATTATCCTAATCCTTTTAATTCAACCACGATAATAAAATATAATGTCCCAAAATCAGCATTAATAACTTTAAAGATTTTTGATATACTGGGAAGGGAAATTTATATTTTAGTAAACGAAAGACAGAAAGCGGGTACTTATGAAGCGGGATATAAATTGTTTAACCTGTCAAGCGGAATTTATTTATACAGTCTTTATTCGGATGGTGAAATAAAAGATACGAAAAAATTTATAGTATCAAAGTAATTCACTAATCCTTACAGTATTCTTCCGCTACATTCAATACTTTTCCCGAATGGATATCCACGATGATGCCCGTGAGTTTATTGTCATAGACGCAGCCCGTATCTATATTGGCGTAATAATCCTCGTGGTAAATATAGCTTCTGTAAGGTGTGTGTCCTATAACCTGAAGTTTTTCCAACTTTTGCGGTAGAATGGTTTTATTCCAGAGGATTGTTTCCCTGTCGCCGCCTTCGATTATTCCTGCGTGGGATATTATGACCTTCGGAAATTCGTATGACAGCGGAAGATGCTTCAGGTAATCAAAATGCCCGAGAAGCTTAACCCTGTTGAAATAAAAATCATAGTCTTTTGAATCAGGCCTGCCCGTATAGGATTTTGCAGTATGCTTTCCGCCGTTCTGCATATGCATGAAAATATTGTAATCGGTGGGGTGCTCTATGGCATTCAGCATCATATCCTCGTGGTTTCCGCGTGTGGATTTAACGCCGTTATCTATGCAGAATTGCACTACGTCTTTCGAGTCGGGTCCACGGTCAATAAGGTCTCCGACGGTGTAAATATCCTCTGTATATCGCGCAAGCTTTCTGTAAACAGACCTGAGCGTTTTCAGGCATCCGTGAATATCGCCGATTATCCCTATTATATCATTGCCGGACATTTAAAAAGAAAATTTATTTTTCATAATTTGCTTTTTCGTATTCTTCATAAGTATTTTTATCAAAGCATACTATAACAACTTTTTCCATTATATTGTTATTTTTTAAAAAGCTTTTAATTTCTTTAAGTGCAATCCTGCAGGCTTCTTCTATCGGAAACCTGTAAATGCCCGTGCTTATTGACGGAAATGCGATTGATTTTACTTTATGCTTTTCCGCAAGAGCAAGCGAATTTTTATAACAGCCAGCCAGTTTTTCCCGTTCGCCGTATTTGCCGCCGTTCCACACGGGTCCGACTGTATGGATTACATATTTTGCTTTAAGATTATATCCCTTCGTGATTTTCGCGCCGCCTGTTTCGCAGCCGCCAAGAGTTCTGCATTCTTCGAGTAATTGTTTTCCTGCGGCTCTGTGGATTGCGCCGTCAACCCCGCCCCCGCCGAGCAGACTTGTATTTGCGGCGTTTACGATTGCATCGGTTTCCTGCGTTGTGATATCGCCTGTTACTATTGAAATCCGCTCTTTCAAAATTTCAGATTAAAATTTAAAAAAGACCTAATCGCTATCTGCGCTTCCTGACACGGTTCTCACTTCCCTTCTTGCCACGGGGAATTCTATTCCTTCCTTTGCAAATTCTTCCAGTATGCGCTTGTATAAATCAGACCTGATAACTCCGAACAGCTTATTCTCCGAAATGGTTACCCACAGCCTGACTTTGATAAAATTTTCCTCTATGTCGGAAACGCTTACTGCGGGAGCGGGTTCTTTCAGTACTTTCGGGTGTTCGAGCGCAATTCTTGTGAGTATGGGAGTTATTTTTTCCAGTTTTGTATCGAATGCAATGTTCAATGGCACGTCTATCTGAGTATGCTCGATGTAGCTGCGGTTAATTATTTTGTTTTCGAGGAATTTTGAATTCGGCACGATTATCATCACGTCTGAATTCGTGCGAACTTTTGTGCTTCTTGCGGAGATGGAAACCACGGTCCCGAGTATTCCGTCAACTTCGATGAAGTCCCCTTCCTTAATCGGTCTTTCGAAGAGAAGGATTATACCGCTGATAAAATTATTCGTGATGTTCTGTATGCCGAAACCAATTCCCACCAGAAGTGCCGCGCCGCCTGCGAAGAGAATGGAGATGTTGATGCCTGCCGAATTAAGCGCAATCAGAAATCCGGTAATAAAAATCACATAATAGATTATGCTCGAATACGCCTTTGCTATTCCCTCTGAAATGTTATGCTTAGGAAAAACCCTTTTCAGCAGAAGCTTCTTCAGTCCGAGCGATACGATTACAGTAACAATGAGAATCACACCGAATGCAATAAGCGAGAGAAATGTTACGGAAGAGTCCCCGATGTGAAAAAGTGTACGGTCAAGTAAATCCATAGTTCGTGAAAAAGGAAAATAGAAAAAAGAAAATTGTAATTAGAAGAAAATAATTAAATTTTTTGAATCTTACAAATCTTAAAAAATTAATCAGTAGCTCTCGTCCTTTACGGGAAATTTATCTTCCTTTACGTCTTTTATGTATCTTCTGAATGCGTCTTTCATATCGGCGGCGAGGTTCATATATTTCCTGACGAAGCGGGGCTTGAACTCTTCTATCATTCCGAGCATATCGTGAGTAACAAGCACCTGACCGTCGCAATAAGGTCCAGCGCCGATTCCGATAGTAGGTATTTTCAATGCTTTGGAAACTTTCTTTCCGAGTGAAGACGGAATTTTTTCAAGCACGATGGAAAAACACCCCGCCTGCTCGAGTGCGAGAGCATCTTCGAATATCTGCTGAGCTTCGTCTTTATCAGTTCCGCGGGTTTTGTAGCTTCCGAATTTATTGATTGACTGGGGAGTAAGTCCGAGGTGACCCATCACGGGTATGCCGATTTCAACAAGGCGTTTAATGGTTTCGGAGAGATACTTTCCGCCCTCCATTTTTACTGCATCACAACCGGTTTCCTTCATCACGCGTCCGCAGTTCTGCACGGCTTCGTTCACGCCGACCTGATAGCTCATAAATGTCATATCGGCAACCACCATTGCACGCTCGACTGCTTTTTTTACAATCTTAGTATGGTAAATCATCTGGTCGAGGGTTACGGGCAGGGTAGTTTCATTTCCCTGAATCACGTTGCTGAGCGAATCTCCGACGAGTATAAGCTCTATTCCCGCAGCATCCAGAAATTTCCCGGTGAGATAATCGTATGCGGTGAGCATCGTGATTTTCTCGCCCGTTTGTTTCATCATGTATAGCACTTTGGTTGTTATGTGCCTGAATTCGTCCTGTCTGACTGTTGATGGCATATTATTTTGTTTTTTTCTTTAAGACTAAATCGGAATAAGATTCTTTTATGAAATCCGATTTTTTAAATTGAAAATGTTTCATCAAATCCTGCATCAAATCTTTTGCATCGCCGAGCGAGTCATAAATTATTTCGAACTCGAGAAATATTCCTACACCTTTAATCCTGTCGAGATGGATACGGAGATTTTTCGCCGTGAATATTTCGCGGGTTTTATCGACAATGAGCTGTACCTTGAAAAACTTTCTTAATATCTTATCCAGCTCCTGGGGGCTGCCCGTATCGGATAATAAATATTTTGATACGCGCTTTTCTGTATGGTCTTTTCTGTCGTAATAGACGAGGTGCCCGGTCTTACCGTTTATAATCCTTAATTTCAGGCGCTGTCCGCCTACCTTGTAATAATATATATCTTTCTGTTTTTCGAGATTGTGCTGTTTGTCTTTGAATTTTCTTACATAGCTTATAGCTTTCCACTTTGCAACGTCGTAGTTATGCAGTCTTACTTTCAATTCGTAATTTTTTCTCATTGTTAATCCTGAATTATTCCTCTTGTGCTTGCGCTTACAAACTCAACTATTACTTTTGCTTCTTCTGTAAGGTTTTTTTGTTTTTTAAGTTCTTCCAGTGCCTGAGTGATGTTCTTACCCGATTTATAAAGCGTGTTATAGACCGAATCTATAGAATTTATCTGTCCGTTTGTGAATCCTCTTCTGCGTAAACCGATTAAATTCAGTCCTTCGAATTTCAGCGGCTGGTTTCCCGCAGTGATATAAGGGGGAACGTCTTTCGAGACTCTTGAATTTGTGGCAATGATAACGTGTTTTCCGATTTTACTGAACTGGTGCACTCCGGTCATACCGCCGATTACAGCCCAGTCACCGATTTCCACGTGTCCGCCAAGGTTCGCACTGTTTGCCATTATTACGTGGTCGCCGAGAATGCAGTCGTGCGCAACGTGCGCATAAGCCATTATCAGGCAGTTCTTTCCGATTATTGTTTTATTGCTGTAAGACGTGCCGCGGTTAAGGGTTGCATATTCGCGGACTACGGTGCCTTCGCCGATTTCCAGAGTGGTTACTTCGCCCCTGAATTTCAAATCCTGCGGAATGCTCGATATCACTGCGCCGTGATGAAGCTTTACGCCCGAAGAAATTCTTGCTCCGTTATCGATTAATACGTTCGAGCTGATATCAACATTATCGCCGATTACTACATCGTCTTTTATTACAGTGTAATCCCCGATAATAACATTATTCCCGATTTTAGCTTTTTTGCTGACTGTGTTCAACCTGAAATGTGTATTAAAATGTTATAAAGTTGTTTCAATAAAAACATCATCATCCCTGTGGCTCGATTTTGTAATCATTTCCGCAATCAGTCCGAGAGAGAACGACTGGAATCCGACTATAATCATCAATATTCCGACAAGGAAGAGCGGACGGTTGCTGATGGATTCATTCCCGAAGAATTTCAGAATCGTTAGATAGAGCGTAACTCCGAATCCGAGCATCGAAAATAATATCCCGAGAGTGCCAAAAAGATGAAGAGGTTTTTTTATAAATTTATTCGTGAATGCAACAGTAAGCAAATCGAAGAAACCGTTAAGGAACCTGTTGGCGCCGAACTTCGTCACTCCGAATTTCCTCGCGTGATGCTTTACGACTTTTTCCGTAACCTTGAACCCCATCAGGTGCGCAAGTGCCGGGATGTAGCGGTGCATTTCACCATAAACCTTTACAGATTTGATAACGTCTTTTCTGTAAGCTTTCAGCCCGCAGTTGAAATCGTGAAGCCTGACTCCCGATACTTTTGAAGTAAAGTAATTAAATATTTTTGATGTGTGGCGTTTTATAAACGGGTCGTATCTCACTTTTTTCCATCCCGAAACCAGGTCATAGCCCGAGTTCAGTACTTTGATTAAATCGGGAATTTCATTCGGGTCATCCTGAAGGTCAGCGTCCATAGTAATCACAAAGTCGCCTTTTGCTTCCCTGAATCCTATTGAGAGCGCGGCTGACTTACCGTAATTTCTTCGCAGTTTGATGCAGTGATAGCGGCTGTTGCGCTTGTTAATCTCTTTCAGTTTTTCGAATGAGCCGTCTGTACTGCCGTCATCAATGAAAATCACTTCATAGTTGCACCTGAGTCCATCGAAAACTTTCTTCAAAGCGAGTGAAAGCTCCATAAGCGATTCATCTTCGTTGTAAAGCGGAATCACAACCGAGAGCATCTGCTCGGCGGGAATAAGCTTTCTCAGTTCCTGATAGTCGGATTCGGATTCTCCCTGTCTGTCCTTGAATCCGTCGCGGTTGCGCATTTTCTTTTTATAGAAGAATCTGCGTTTGAACTTCTTGTTTTTTTCTTCCGGGTTCGGCATTTTCTTATAAATTTATCGTTTTTTACCGTTTTATCGCATCAAACCTAATAATATAGTAATTTCATTATTTAACTTATATTGAAAATCAAATGGATTTAAAGATTCATAAGATTCTTAAGATTTATAAAATTTGTAAAATTTGCAATCCCAATATCTTTTTATCCGTCAGCTATCCACCACGGCGTCCACCCAGGCGGATCTTCGAGATGCAAAGAGCGCAAAGCTAGTGGCTATTGAGCAAATTGGATTATAAACCTTGTAACGAGAACAGAAACTCCGTAGGAGTTTCCTGTTAATAGAAGTTGAGTCAGACGATATAAAACCCCGTAGGGGTTTCCTGTTACGTTTTGGGGCAACCCTCGCCACGGCGAGTCCGAGACCTACGGGGTTGTTCTTTTCTGTTTTATTTTTTCTATTAACAGGAAACCCGCTCCGCGGGTTTTTATGTTCTTATTTGTAGCCCATGGCTTCAGCCATGGATAGGGATACGAAAACACACCAAACCATTTCAATGGTTTACCATCTATAAACCGTTGAAACGGTTTTTGTTTTGTTTCGATTTTTCTTTCCCACGGCTGAAGCCGTGGGCTACATTGAAGAGCAAGAGCGCAGTATGCGTTACCAACGGAACGTTGGGAACGAGGGGAAAGAGCGTTAGACAAAACCACCCTGCGGGTTTTAAAATCTGCAAACGTACTTTTTTATTGACATTGCAAATATTTTTCAGCGGTATTATTATTGTTAAACTATTTATTTTACAATGAACCGGAAATTTCCGCCAATATTATATGTTCTTCCTGTATTATACATAATAATTATTCTTGTATTTGCAAGCAATAATTTCATCGGTGATGAGGCGGGATATGAATATTATGCAAACAACATCACACACGGATTTTACACTGAAAGCAATGATGTAAATATCTGGTGGGAGCCGGGCTATCCGCTTTTGCTTGCGCTGTTCAAAATTATTCACCTGCCTGCAATTGCTATGAAACTGTTCAATACGGCTTTCTTTTTTGCGGGAATGATTTTATTTTTTAAAATCATCAGCTCTTTTCTCGATGAAAAGAAATCCGTAATATTCACATTCATACTTGGCTTGTGGCCGCCTTACATCAGGCAGATGGCTTATGCAAACAGCGAGGCGCTTTCCTGCTTCCTTATGTGCGTGATATTTTATTATTCAATACAGGTTTACAGGAACAAAAGCTATAAACAGGTTTTTCTGCTCGCCGCCGCAATGGCTTACCTGGCGCTGACGAAGGCGATTTTCGGATACACGATTGCCGCGTGCATAATTCTGCTTGGAATATTTTTAATTTTCACAAAGCACAAAGAGAAAGCAAAAACATCAATCATCACACTATTGATTGCTTTTACTTTCTGCCTGCCGTATCTGTTTTACACATACAGCATAACGGGAAAAGTATTCTTCTGGTCGAATAGGGGCGGGGTTAATATTTACCACTCGACAACACCGTTCGCGGGTGAATACGGAGACTGGTTCGGTTACAATATCTACCTCGACAATCCGCAGGCAATGCAAAATCACAAGGACGCACTGGAGCAGACAAAGAATATGAAGGCAATCGAGAAAGACGAAAAGTTTAAAGAGCTTGGCATCGAGCACCTGAAAAACAATCCGAAGAAATTTTTTTATAACTGGTTTACTGGGCTTGGGCGGCTGATGTTCAATTTTCCGTTTTCATATTCTTTGCAAAAGCCCGATGTATATTTTTACGTCCTGCCGAATATGTTTTTGTTTTCATTTCTTTTTATATCAATCGGCATATTAATAAAGCAAAGGAAAAAATTTCCGTTCGAATATTCGTTTATGATATTGTTTTCTCTGATATATATAGGCGGCATATCGCTTGCGGCGGCGGTGGCAAGATACACAGCGCTGGTTTATCCGCTGCTTTTTGCCGTAATTCTTTACGTCTTCACTCAAATAATCAAAATTCAGGTCAATAAAGATTAAATTTACAGTTTAAATTACCGTTTACAATGTATTTTATCCGTCGGGAGCGGGGCTTTCGACACTTTACAAAGTAATTGACTTTATAAATAAAAAAATTCATATTGTTACAATAATTATGTGAACTATCGATTATTCTCTACATTTTTTCGGAAATAAAATCATATACAATGAGAAAACCAGGCAGTGTCATCACCGTTATTCTTTTAGCGGTATTCCTATTTTTTGCAAACTTCACATTTGCGCAAAAGAAATGGAATAATTACACGGATTTAAAAAACGTTACATGCATAGCTTCTGACAGAATCAGCCAGATTGCATACTGCGGCACGACGGGCGGATTATTCGTGGTTGACCTGAACAATAATTCAATTTTAAAAAAATACACAAACATAGAAGGTCTGATAAATAACAACATCACGGCACTTGCGGTGGATAATTCAGACCGGCTCTGGATAGGCGCTTTGGACGGCTCAATTTGCATCCTGGATTTTAATAACTCTTCATTCAAATATCTTTTCGATATAAAAAACTCTACGGAAAACGATAAGAGTGTAAACGGGTTTGTGTTTTATAACGGCAACGTATTCGTAGCAACAGGATTCGGCATTATTAAAATCTCTACAACGACTCTGAATTTCATAGACGCCCCTTATTACCAGCTGGGGAGCTTTAACCTGAAAACCAAAGTCACCGACATTACCCTGCTGAATAACTATATATATGCGGCAACCGCCTCAGGCGTGGCTTATGCCAACTATGTAACTTCAAACCTTAACAGTCCTGCGTCCTGGACAAATTACTCCGGGCTAAGGCTGAACGGAAATGTAAAATCTATCAGGGCATTCGACAATAAAATTTTTGCAGGCTCGGGCACTGGATTTATGTATTTCGACGGGAGCGGCTGGAACCTGTATCCGAACAATGTTTATGACAGCGTACCCGTAAAAAGCATTGCTGCAATCAGCGACAGGCTTTACTTTATTGCCGACAATAAAGCTTTTTATGCATCGAAGAGCAACCTTTCCGTTGTATTTGATTACAACATATCCGATAACTGCAATGTGGTTTCGCAGGACAAGAACCAGAACCCCCTGCTTGGAATTTACGAGAAGGGATTGTACAATTCGGGAAATTATGTAGCACCGAACTGTCCGAACAGGAGCTCGTTTAACTCTGTTGCCGAAGACCACAACGGAAACATATGGGGTGCAAGCGGACTTGGCGACGGGGGTTTTTACAAATTCGACGGTACCGGCTGGACTACTTACACAAACCAATATTATCCCGCACTCGGAAACTCGAATAATTTCAGGATTATGTTTTGCGGCAACAATACTGTCTGGGCGCTGAATTTCGGAAACGGACTTGCAAACATTGCAGATACGGGTGTTAGGCTTTATAACGCTTTCAATACAAACCTTCCGGGTATTCCGGGGGGAAATACATTCTGCGTTCCAAGCGGGCTGGCTTACGACAACAGCGGAATTTTATGGGCAGCGTTTTACAGAACAAGTTCGGGAAAAAGCATATATGCAAAAACGGAGGATTCGGCCTGGACGGGATATTCAGACCCTTCGATAGTCACGGGAGCGTTTTATGAAAATATGGTGATAGACAATTTCAATACAAAGTGGGTGGTTTTGAGCAAATTTAATTCACCTAAAGGATTATATTTTTACAACGAAAACGGAACGATACTGGACCCGACGGATGATATTTACGGCAAGTATGATGTGGTAAGCGATTTTCAGGTACAGGCAATAAATTATGTAACCATTGACAGAAAAAATGTAATCTGGATTGCGACAAACAACGGAGTATTTACGATAGATGACCCGCTTCGCGCCGTGCAAGACCCGACTCATCCTCCCGCACCTCAGAAGGTCGGAATTATTTCGGGTAACCTGAGAGTGCCTTTCACCGAAAGCAGTACAACCATAGCGGTGGATGTGCTCAACGAGAAATGGATTGGAACGGAATCAAATGGTGTATTTCATCTTTCTGAAGACGGCTCCACGCTGATAGAAACTTTTAACACGACTAACAGCCCTCTTTTATCAAATACAATAAACTCCATTGTCGTAAGCGCAAAATCGGGAAAAGCATATTTCGGAACGCTGTACGGTCTTTCATCGGTTCAGACAAATGCAATCCAGCCCGTGGAAAACTTCGATAAGATTATCTGCAAGCCGAATCCGTACGTTCTGCCTTCGGTAAAGAACCCGACACTTTTGATAGAAGGGCTTGTTGAAAACTCGATTATAAAAATAATTACCTTAAACGGTGAGGTTGTTGCCGAATACACTGCAAGGCAGGGAAAGATAGACGACCAGTGGAACGGCAGGGATAAAAAAGGAAACTACGTGCCGACCGGGATTTACATTGTTGTTGCATACAACAAAGACGGAACAAAAGTCGGGGCGGGAAAATTAGCAATCATAAGAAAATAGATTTATGCTTGTAATACCTGTAATAGATATTAAAGACGGCAAATGCGTCAGGTCTATAAACGACCTCGAAGAGGAAACACATTACTACTGCGACAGCCCCGTAAATGTGGCTAGGCTCTTCAGAAAAGAAAATTTCAAAGCTATTCACATCACCGACCTTGACGGAGCAATATCCGGCGAGATGCGCAATTATCCGATTATCCGGGAAATCGTAAAGTCAGTGGATATACCCGTTCAGCTGGGCGGCGGCATAAGGGATTTCGAAACGGCAAAGCACATAATTGAAGAGCTCGGAGTATACAGAATAGTGCTGGGAACAGCGGCGATACAAAATCCTGACCTTGTAGCAAAAATCACAAGCGAATTTTCACCTTCGAAGCTTGTTATCTGCATAGACGAAAAACTTAACAACGTGGTAACCGACGGATGGATTAACTTCGCAGATATCACTCCTCTTGATTTTGCAAAACTGATGGAAAGCAACGGTGTAAAAAGAATCATATACCAGGATGTTACGCGGGTCGGGAATTTCTCCGGACCTTTCCTGGAAAGATTAGTGGAGATTGCCAATGCGACAAAACTGAAAATAACAGCAGCAGGGGGAATAGGAAACTATTCACACCTGAAGACCCTTGTTGACCTTAAGCATCCAAGCATAGACTCGGTAATGATTTCACGCTCGCTTTACGAAAACCGATTCCCCTGCCAGGCAATCTGGCGCGACATTGAAAGAACGGATACTTCTCTGGAGCTTCCCAAAATAAAATGAAAAAATTCTTAATAATATCACTGATTGTTTTACTTTCTCCTCTTATGATTTTTGCTCAGCATAAAGACAGTCCGGGTTCGAAATTCAGAATAGCACGCCTTAAATATTCGGGAGGAGGCGACTGGTACAATGACCCTTCGGCTGAAGTAAATATGATGGAATACCTGAAAAAAAATACTACAATAGATGTTGACGTTCCGAAATTCTATACAGTGGATATCGCTTCCGATGAAATTTTTGATTATCCTTTTATTTTAATCACCGGGCACGGAAATTTAGAATTCTCTCAAAACGAAGTTTCGAGGCTGAAGAAATATTGCGAATCGGGAGGATTTCTCTATGCGGATGATGATTACGGAATGGATACAGCTTTCAGGCGCGAAATAAAAAAAGTTTTTCCCGATAAGCAGATGCAGGAACTTCCTTTCAATCATAAAATTTACAATGCGCATTTTTCATTTCCAAACGGGCTGCCGAAAATTCACGAGCACGACGGAAAGCCGCCGCAGGGATTCGGAATATTTCATAACGGAAGACTCTGCGTTTACTATACTTACGAAACGAACATATCCGACGGATGGGCAGATACAAAAGAACATCAGGATCCGCCGGAAAAGCGCGAGGAGGCATTCAAGATGGGTACGAACATTATAGTTTACGCGCTGAGCAATTAATCAGAAATTACTTACATCCCTTCCGAACAGAAAGGTTTTAGTCCAGTCGAAAATCACAAGCAGTTTATTTTTAAAGCTTACAAGTCTTGTAAGATATGCGCTTCGCCAGAATACAAAAGTTTTGAAACCTGTTCCTTTGAACTGCGGCGTATCGGCAAGGGCTTTGTGTCCGCCAATGTACGCAAGCATTCCGAGGTTTTTGAATTTAAAAGAATCCTTCACATTCATTTCCCTGTTAAAATACTTTGCAAGAAAGATTCCCTGCTGCTGAGCAACCTGCGCGGTTGCGGGCAGTTCGCCTGTTTCCAATCGCGTGCAGTCCCCTGCGGCAAAAATGTTTTCATAAATACTGTTTTCATCCTTTTTAAGTCTGAAAAACATATCTACTGTCAGTCTTCCTTTTTTATCGGTCACAAAGCCCGAATTTCTTATGAAGTCTGTCGGTTTATTCCCCGTAGCCCAGACCAGCACTCCGTAATTCATATTACTTCCGTCTTTCAGGTATATTTTTCTTTCGGTAACCCTGCTTATGAATGAATTTATTTTCAACGAAATTTTTTGTCGCCTGAAAACCTTCATTGTGTATTCGCTCAACTTTTTGTCAAAAGTGGCAAGAACGGTTTCACCTGCTTCTATTAAAACAACCTCTGTAAATTTTACAAGGTCTCTGTATTTTTTTCTTACATCATCTTCGAGAAAATCGTGAAGCTCCGCCGCAAATTCAACTCCGGTAGGTCCACCCCCGCACACGACAAATCTAAGATAACTCCTTTTTTCTTCCTCCGTAAGTTCCGGAAGTGAAGCATTTTCAAAACAATCTATGACTTTTGTTCTGATTTTTCTTGCATCGGATAGTTCTTTGAGAAAAAGGGCGTAATCTTTAACCCCTTCAATATTATAAGTGTTTGTAACCTCGCCTACAGCTATTACAAGATAATCGTAGCAGAGACTGAAAATTTTACCCGTATCACCGTCTTTGCAGGTAACGGTTTTATTTTCCGTATCGGCATTCAGGCAGTATGCCTGGTGATAAACTATATTATCCAGATTCCTTATCGGTTCAATTATGCTTCTGAATTCAATTGTACCAACCGTGGTGCTTGGCAGTAAAGGGGTAAAGAGAAAATGATTGCGCGGGCTGACTACCGTAATGTCGTATTTATTACGGTTTATTTTTTTCATAAAACTAAACGCTGAAAAGCCGGTTCCCAAAACTACTATTTTCTTCTTCATAGCTGTTTTCTTTCCTTAATATTTACATTTAATATGAATACTAATCTCAATATTATAAACAAAATTTTAATACGAAAAGTTAATGAAATCTTTCAGGAAAGAACTGTGGTTTAACACAAAAAAGCGCAGAGAACTGATAAACATCACTCCCGAAGTGGAGCAATGCCTTGCCGAAAGCGGCATTAGAGAGGGGCTGCTACTCTGCAACGCAATGCACATCACGGCAAGTGTTTTCATAAACGACGATGAATCAGGGCTTCACAGCGATTACGAAAAATGGCTGGAGAAGCTCGCGCCCGAAAAGCCTTATTCGCAGTACGCTCACAACGGATTTGAAGATAATGCTGATGCGCATTTAAAGCGGACCATTATGGGAAGGGAAATTGTTGCGGCTGTGACGGGGGGAAAACTCGATTTCGGTCCGTGGGAGCAGATTTTCTACGGAGAGTTCGACGGCAAGCGGGAAAAAAGAGTTCTTGTGAAGATAATCGGGGATTAAAAAAAGCCCGTTCAAAAAAATGAACGGGCTTTACAGAAAAATCAGAGAAAAAATTAAAACTGAGCGTTTAACTTTTCCACGATAACTCCTTTAGGAACAGCACCCACTATCTGGTCTGCAAGTTTTCCTCCCTTGAAAATCAAAATCGTCGGAATGCTTCTGATTCCGAATTTTGTTGCAACTCCGGGATTGTTGTCCACGTCGAGTTTTCCTATCTTTGCCTTGCCCTGGTATTCACCCGCGAGCTCTTCCACTATCGGCGCAATCATCCTGCAGGGACCGCACCATACCGCCCAGAAGTCCACCAGTACCGGTATATCAGACTGTTCTACTTCTGTTGCAAAATTAGCATCTGTAAATTCTAATGGATGCATTTTATTTCCTTTCTATTTTTAATGGTTTATCTTTTGGTTGATTAATTAATATTCAAATTATGTTCTCCAACTATTTGTTTCAAGTTCGAAATTAATTCCGAAGAAGGATTTACCTTGAATTCCTTCGATTTAAAAATCTTTTTAGTTCCATTTCCTGTGACATTAAAAAACAAATAACAGCTTCCCGGGTGCAAATCCACAACTTCCCTTATCTGCCTCAGCTCTTCTATTCCCGTTCTGCCTTCGTTTATGTTAATTGTCAGGTTCTGCCCTTTGTATTCGTGAATTCTTTCTATCGGGAAAATATTATCCACCACGAGTTTTATTTTCTCTCCGTTTTTTTCCGCCTTGCCTTCCACATATACCATGTTGTCGTTTTTAAAAAGGTAGGTTTTTGATTCAAAGAGATTGCTGAAAGCAATGCATTCGCCCGTGCCGTATAAGTCCATCAGGTTAAATACGACAAATTTATTTCCCCTCTTCGAAGCTCGTATCTGCAGGTCGCTTATCACCCCGCACATTTTAGCTGTGCCCATCTTGTCAATTTCCTCTTCGCTCTTATCGCTTCCGAAACTGAGATTTACGTGGTTCTTAATATCCTTCCTGTACTTACCCAGCGGGTGTCCGGTAACATAAAATCCGATTGCGGCTCTTTCGAGATTGAATTTTTCTATTTCCGGAAACTCATCATAATCCTGCAGTTTAAGGTCGCCGAGCCCGGCGGAATTATTTCCCGGCGCTGCAATGAAAAGCCCTTCCTGTCCTTTTGATTCGGGCATTTCCTTGTAACGCTGAGCATAGATTGTTGCCCGCTCGAGGTTATAGAACAGCTTGCGCCTGTTCGGCTCTATGCAGTCGAAAGCCCCTGCCTGAATGAGTCCCTCGATGGTCTTTTTGTTAACAAGCCTTAAATCAACCCTGATAAGGAAATCGGTAAAACTTTTATATTCCCCGTTTAGTTCTCTTTCTTTTATGATATTATCAGCGGCTTTCTCTCCAACATTCTTGATTGCGCTTAAGCCGTATATAATTTCACCTGTTTCATCTTCGTCGTTATTGTAAAACACCTTGAAACCGAGCTCGCTGAGGTTCACATCGGGCTGTTTTACTTTAATCTTCATTCTCTGGCATTCTTCGGCAAGGAACTGCAATTCCGTTTCATCATCTTTTCTGCATTCCATCGAAACAGCAAGAAACTCTACCGGGAAATTCGCTTTCAGAAAAGCGGTATAGAATGATACAAACGAATAAGCAACAGCGTGCGATTTATTGAATCCGTAATCCGCAAAATCCAGAATCAATGCAAAGATGTCTTCGGCAAGTTTTTTCTTTAGTCCGTTTTTCTCTGCGCCCTTTATAAAGTCTTCCCTTACCTGTTTCATCTTTTCCTTAATCTTCTTGCCCATCGCCTTTCTCATATTATCCGCCTGCGCCATAGTGAATCCCGCAACCTCGCGTGCAATCTGCATTACCTGCTCCTGGTATATGATAATGCCGTATGTTTCTTTCAGCGCATTTTCCATTTTCGGATGCATGTATGTAATCGGCTTGCGTCCGAAGCGCTTGTCTATCAGGTCAGGTATCAGCTTCATCGGACCCGGACGATTGAGCGCGTTCATAATTGCAAGGTCGTTGATGTTCAGCGGTTTCATCTTGGAAAGGTATTCCTTCATCTTGTCTTTTGAAAACTGGAATATTCCCGTTGTTGCTCCCGCCCCGAAAAGTTTGAAAGTTTTTTCATCGTCGAGAGGAATTGTATCCAATGTAAGCGTTTTGTTGAATCTTTTATTTACAAGCTCTAATGTTTTGCTGATTACCTTCAGTTCCTTCAGCCCGAGAAAATCAATTTTAATCAATCCCGCATCTTCGAGCTGGTTCATATCGTACTGCGTGCAGAATACACTATCCTCGCCCGTAACCTTTGCAAGCGGGACATAATCAATTACATCCGAAGGCGCAATAACCACGCCTGATGCGTGAATAGAGGAATTCTTGTTCAGGTTTTCAAGCGTGTTTGCATAATTAAAAAGCTCTTTCCTGTTGAGCTTTGCGGTTTTGTCGTTGAAGTACTGCTTGAATTCGGGCACTTCATTCATGCATTCCGCAAGTGGTTTTACTTTTCCGAAAAGAATCGGTATGAGCTTTGTAAGTTCGTTGATTTCCTGGAACGGAAAATTCAGAACCCTTCCTACATCTTTCAAAACACCGCGGGGAGCAAGGCGATTGAAAGTAACAATCTGTGCAACGGAATTATCGCCGTATGTTTCCTTTGCATACTGGATAACCTCATCGCGCCTGTCGTCCTGAAAATCGATATCTATATCGGGCATCGAGATTCTTTCAGGGTTTAGGAATCTTTCGAAGAGCAAATTATATTTCAGCGGGTCAACGCTCGTGATTCCGATACAGTAGCAGACAAGGCTTCCCGCAGCGCTTCCGCGCCCCGGACCGACGAGTATCCCGCGTGACTTGGCGGTATTGATAAAATCCTGCACTATAAGGAAATATCCCGGGAAGTTCATTTTTTTGATAACGGCGAGTTCGTATTTCAGTCTCTCTTCTGCTTCTGGAGTTACTTCGGAATATTTTTTCCTTAATCCTTCCCAGGAAATTTTTTCGAGATAATCATCGAGAGTCTTTGCATCGTCGCCTTCCGGAATTTTATAAGCCGGCATATGCTTTACCGAGAGGTCAAGCTCGAGATTGCACTTCTCCGCCACTTCGAGAGTTGTTTCTATCGCCTCAGGATAATCTTTGAAAAGATCAATCATTTCCTTTGCGGACTTGAAATAAATCTGGTCTGTGCCATATCTTAAGTTCTGCGTAAGGTCGAGCTGTTCGGATGACTTATTCTGCTTTGCGCTGATGTGCAGGTAGATGTTATGGGCAATTGCGTGCTCGCGCTTTATGTAATGCACATCGTTCGTTGCAATCAGCTTTATGCCGAGCTCTTTTGCAATGCGCGGCATTTCGCGGAGGACTTTTTTCTCGGAATCCAGCGACAGGTGATTCTGAAGCTCGAGATAAAAATCCTCTCCGTAAATTTGTTTGTAAATCTCCGCCATTTTCTTCGCTGTGCGGAGGTCGTCTCTGACTATGTGGCAGGAAATCACGCCGTGGGCGCATGCGGAGAGGGCAACAATGCCTTCTTTGTATTTTTCAAGTACTTCCAAATCAACTCTCGGCTTGTAATAATATCCTTCCGTATGCCCGATTGAATTTATTTTAATAAGGTTTCTGTAACCCGTTTCATTTTTTGCGAGCAGAATCAGGTGAGCATAGTTTATATTTGCGGTTGAAAGCTTTTCGTCTGTTTCGGCATCGATGATTTCAGCAGTTGCGGCTTTTGTGTTTATTTTAGTACCGCGGTCGAATCTTGAGCCGGTTTGCGCTACGTATGTTTCAAAACCGACAATCGGCTTGATGCCGCGCTGCCTGCACTTCTTGTAAAACTCCATAGCTCCGTACATCACGCCGTGGTCGGTCAGCGCGACGGCAGGCATATTGTTTTCTACAGCGGCATTCACGAGACCATCCACCGTGCAGATAGCATCCAGCAGTGAATAATGCGTATGGTTATGTAAATGTATAAATTCTTTCAATTCGCTTCGCTGTAAATAATTTGGAGTTTTTAAAAAGCAGTAGTTCAAGTTAATTATTATAAAGCATTTTGTAAAGGAACAATTTTCCTTTTTGATGAAAATATTTTTGTATTGAAAAAGATTTCACAGGCCAATTGGGAATGTGGAAGAGGCGGGAAAAAACGATTCGCCGTTCCCAAAGGGGATCCCGATGTTTCAGGACAGGCTTGGGGAACGAGGAGTAAACCGGATAGGAAACGAAGTGGGAGGATAATATATTTTCGTGTATAGCAGGAGACGCAGCATAAGTGATTTATAATTATAGAAATATATGATAAACTTGAATATAAATTAATTTGTATTTAAATTTACTTAAAAACGTATAAAACAGACTTGCTAATAACAATATAAATGTATTTTGATTTTTGAACAATAAACTCAAATAAAAAATAAAACCACACCCTCGTTCCCAACGTCCCCGTTGGGAACGAGAAAATGTTATGCGAACCAGATATAAAATATTAAATCCGGAGGCATTACACTTCGTCACTTCCACAACTGTAAACTGGATAAAAATTTTCACCGAAGATAAATATTATAATATTCTGACTGATTCGATTAAATTTTATCAAAAACAAAAACGCCTAAGATTAGTTGCGTATGTTTTTCTGCCGGATCATTTTCACCTGCTTTTGCAAAGCGATGAACTCTGTAATGTTATGAAATTAATTAAATCGTATTCAGCAAAGCAGAAAATCAGACAGCTTAAATCCGACGGAAAAGAGAGTATTTTGAAATTATTAAAAGAAAATAAAAAAGAATACAAAACAGGAAGGACATATCAGGTGTGGCAGGAAGGATTCCAACCAAAAACAATTATGAGTGAATATATGTATTCTCAGAAAATAAATTATATACATTTTAATCCGGTAAAGCTTGAACTGGTAACAGATCCGACAGAATGGAAATACAGTTCGGCAGAATATTACGTAAAAAATAAGGCAGGTGTACTGTCGCTTGATTTGGACTGAATAACGGGTCGTTCCCAACGGGGATCCCGATGTTTCGGGACAGGCTGTTGGGAACGAGGAGCAAAGACATATACGTCGTTCCCAACGGGGATCCCGATGTTTCGGGACAGGCTGTTTGGAACGAAGAATAAAAATATTTTTCATTTCCGGCGGAGGTAAGTGGGGAAATGACTGATTAATGATAATTTTTTTGTATTGCAATAAAAGCTAAATTTTAAACATATTGACGAAAAACAAAGGGAGTATAATGAGGCGCATTTTTATTATTGTTATTGTTTTTATGCTTGCGGCGGAAATCTCCTTTCCGCAGGATTTTTTTAGCGGGAAAAACACTTTTTCACTGAAAACTGACCTTAAAAAACATAATCCCGGTTCGAAGATAAGCAATATGCGGATTCAGGATGAATTCTGGTTCGGAAATGCAATGATAATAACCGCCATGCTGATAAACCCTATGCTGGTTTATGAAAACAAAAAAGTGAACTTCGGACTGACAAAAGAAGCATCTGTGCTTTTTCCCTTTATAAGATTTTCAAAATTCGGAACCGTGTGCAGGGTGGGAGCAGAATATTCCTACATTTTCAGGGATGAAAGAAACCATCATTTGAGAAGTTTTTTCAGTGTAGAGATTCCGCTGGAGGCAGAAGACTTTGTCGCTCTGACTACAGGGATAGGAGGAGGTTATTTTACAGACTTTAAGAAAAGCGGAGCATTTCCGCAGGTTACGCTTGGCGGACTACTGTTCTTTGACCAGAAATTCTCCGTGAATCCATACATCAAGCTGAGGCATACATTTATGTTCGACCGGAGCCAGTCTGATGTTACAGACCTGTCTTTGGGTATAGGCATTATTTATATGCCGTTTTTCGATTAAATTCAGCTTTTTTCAAATTTCATTTGTTCATTTGTTTTATTTAAAAATAGTATTACATTTAAATAAATTAACATTTCCGTTATGAAAAAAACTATATTACACTTATTCTTAACTGTTTTTCTAATCTCAATCTATGTAAATGCCCGGGGGCAGAATTTATACATAGGGACAGATACGCTTTCTTCAAATTACCCGCTCACCACTTACTGGATGGACGGCAGAACAGATATGCTCTACCTTGCCGATGAAATTATTGCCGCAGGCGGCAGTCCGGGATATTTTACCGGAATTGCTTTTTATGTCAATCACGTGGACACGCTTACGATGAACGGCTTTAACATAAAAATGGCAAATACATCCGACACTTCGCTCACCGGGTTCAATCAGAGCTGGGATGTGGTTTACAGCGGCACATTCAAGGTGCAAAATACCGGCTGGCAGACTGTTTATTTCAACCAGAATTTCGGCTGGAACGGCGGAACGAATGTGATAATAGAAGTCTGCTATAACAACAACAGGTACACCTGGTTTTCGACTGTGCGCTCCACCGTAAAGCCGGGAAAAACTTACGGAGTTTATCAGGACCTTCCAAACGGAAGCGGATGTACAGATTTAATTACGGGAGCAGTTCAGCAGAGACGCCCGAATATTAACCTTTACTTCACTCCGCTCACGGGAATAGCAAATACCGGAAACGTTCCTCAGAAATATTCGTTGTCGCAGAACTACCCGAATCCTTTCAATCCCGAAACAAGGATAAGCTATTCGCTTCCGAAGGCGGGATTTGTCTCCATAAAGGTATTCGATATGCTCGGCAGGCAGGTCGCTGATTTGGTAAATGATTACAAAAAAGCAGGGAACTACATCACAGAGTTCAACGCTTCGGATTTATCCAGCGGAGTATATTAT
>JACREY010000011.1 GCA_016218085.1 Ignavibacteriota bacterium | reverse complement strand
TAGAGTTCCTGATGAAAGATATTTAATTGTAAGGAAATCCCCGTTTGAAAGTCCCGTTAAATATACATTCCCTTGTCCGTCAACAGCCATATCATTGACTCGGTCACTGTAATTTCCCGGGGAATTATATCTTTGCACCCACTCTGTTATAGGCTGAGCTGTAACCGAAAAAGAAAGAATTAAGAATAATATTGGAATTAATAAGCCTCTCATTTCACATTTATTATAAAACATTTTTTAACAACAAATATCTACAAACTATAATAACGAAATGAAAATAATAAATATAAAATATCTACAAAAACAAATAATGTCAAGCTTAAAACATTTATTATTGAATCAAATAAAAATAGAAACAATGATTATTAAAGATAGTGTAATTACTATAGTAAATATAGTGCGGGTATTGTATTTCGAATTAGAACGAAGTTTTTCTTTTTTTGCATGATTTTATTGACTGAATTGGATTTAGATTCGTTATTTGGTTAACAATATAATTTTACAATAAAGGTTCAAAATCAAAGCTCAAACCACTTCCTGTAATCTACGGCCTCTTTGCCTTTGGATTTTTTATTTGTGAATTCATTCGTGTACTTGTCGTATGCGTAATCCGCTGCCCACTTTTTATAATTCTTTCCGATTTTTTTAATCGCATCTACGGTGAAATACAAATCATCGGTAGTCATAGTTGGGTGAAGCGAAAGTCTTATCCAGCCGGGTTTGGTGGAGAGGTCACCGCTGTTTATTTTTTGAGTAATTTCTCTTGATTGGTTATAAGTTACATTCAGCAGGTAATGCCCGTACGTGCCCGCGCAGGCGCATCCGCCGCGCACCTGAATGCCGAAACGGTCTGAGAGCAGGCGCACAAATAAATTATAATGAATACCCTCTATGTAAAACGACATTATGCCGAGGCGGTCTTCGATATTATCTGCAAGTATATGCAGGTTCGGAATTTTTCTCATTTCGCTGAAGGCAATGGCAACAAGCTCCTCTTCGCGTTTCTTCATATGGTTCACGCCCATTTCGTTTTTCAGTTCGATGCACATTGCCGCTTTCATAGTTTCGAGGAATCCCGGAGTGCCGCCGTCTTCACGCGCTTCGATGTCGTCTATGTAGCGGAATTCTCCCCAGGGATTTGTCCACCATACCGTTCCGCCGCCGGGCTGGTCGGGACTGTAATTTTTGTATAGAGCAGAATTAAATATTATTACTCCCGCCGAACCGGGGCCGCCGAGGAATTTATGCGGAGAGAAAAATATCGCATCGAGTCTTGCGTCTTCATCGCCTTCGGGATGCATATTCATATTTACATAAGGAGCAGACGCCGCGAAATCTATAAAGCAATACCCGCCATATTTGTGCATCAGGCGCGCCATTTCGTGATACGGGGTTTCTATTCCCGTCACGTTCGAGCAGGCAGTGAAAGAGCCGTAAAGCGCGGGGCGGTTTTTATATTTTTTAAGCTGAACTTCGAGGTCATTTAAATCTACAAGCAGTGAATTATCCGGCTTTACCTGAACAACATCAGCGATGGTTTCGAACCAGGAGGTATGGTTTGAATGATGTTCCATGTGCGTAATAAAAACAACGGGGCGCTTTCCTTTTGCTTCACATTTTTTGTATGACTGGTTCTGACACCTTTTCAATCCGAGTATTCGCTGGAATTTGTTAATTACCGTAGTCATTCCGAATCCCGCGGTGATTATCACATCATCCTTTCCCGCGCTAACGTGGTTTTTGATTATCCTGTGTGCGGTGTGATAACCTTTTGTCATCAGGGTGCCCGATTCGCTGGTTTCGGTGTGTGTGTTTGCAACAAAAGGTCCGATTTCATCCGTCAATTTTTTTTCTATTGGTCTGTAGAGCCTTCCGCTTGCAACCCAATCCGCATAAATCATTTTTTTCTTCCCGTAAGGCGAAGTGTAAACGTGGTTGTTTCCTATTGTGTTTTTTCTGTATTTTGTAAAATATTTTTCCATATATTTATTCTTTAATAGAGTTGGATATTGCCATTAAAAAAAGAGGAGAACAAATCTCCTCTTTTATAATATACACAATTTATAAAATTTATCAGAATATTTTAAGCTCTTTCAGACTGACCTTGTTTTCTTTTTTCCATATGCTGGTGAAATCCGCAATGGTGGTGGAGTTCAGGAAATCATAAATTTCATTTTTGAGGTCGCTGCATTTATTATGCAGTGCGCACTTCGAGGAAACTCCGCATTCCTTGTGCCCGAACATGCAGCGGCTGTAATCCTGCATTCCGTCAAAATAAGAGATTACATCGAGCAGCTTAAGCTTTGCGGGATTTACCGCAAGTTTTACCCCTCCGTTTTTTCCCTTCTTGGAGGTTATCCACTTTGCACGCGAGATATCCTGGAATATCTTTGACAGAAACGGCTGGGGAATTTCCGTGTGCTCGGAAATTTCCTTTACCATTATAAAATCCGCGTTATCCTTCATCGCTAAATATACCAGCGCCCTTACAACATATTCGCTGGATTTTGAATATAACATGTACATAATAAAAGATATTAAGACCTTTTTATCTGAAACTATCTAAAAGTTTTTTAATTTCCTATACCAAAAACAGGATATTTAATAAAAAAATTCATTTCGATATATTAAACTTTTTCGGGGAATAATCAGTTTTATATCTTTGAAAATAAATAAATTAAATAAGGAGCAAAACTATGGCAGCAGAACATCATATAGGATGGTTTGAAATTTTTGTAACGGACTTCGATAAAGCTAAGGATTTTTATTCGGAATTGCTCGGATGGCAGTTTAATAAATCAACAACCCTCGGCAATCCTTACTACTGGATAATCTATACCGGCGAAGGCTCTGTAAGCGGCGGACTGATGAAGAAAACAGAGCCACATCATTCCGGACAGGCAGTTGTGTTGTATGTGGAAACAGAAGACATAGAAGGCACACTGAAAAAAGCCGAAGAGCTGGGCGGAAAAATAGTAAAACAAAAAACCATCATCAGCGAAAAAGCGGGATACTTTGCTCTCTTTACCGACTTAGACGGCAACACAATGGGGCTTTGGTCGAAGAGCTAAAAAGTTTGTAAGGTTTATAAAGTTTTTAAAGTTAAAACATTGAAAACTTAAACGGCTTTTGTAATATAAGAATTAACACATCAGGATAATAACAGTGGAATTGTAAGGGTAAAAAAATAATTTTTGTTGTACTTGTTCTTACTTTATAAACTTGACGAACTTTATAAACTTTATAACTTAACAACGAACGAAGTTCCGGTGCCCTTTTCATCGGCAAGGCGGGAGGGGCTTGTAAAGGTTATTCCGCCGTCGTGCTGATCAATGATTTGCTTTACTACGGAAAGCCCTGTGCCCGTGCCCTCCTGATATTTGTGTTTTACGTTTGAAGCGCGGTAGAATTCCGAAAATATTTTCCCGTGGTCCTGTGAAGGAATTCCGATTCCGTTATCACAAACTTCTATTTCGGTATATTCCCCGCCGTCTGAAATTACAATTTCAATTTTTCCGCCGCTGTTTGTATACTTGATTGAATTTCCTATCAGATTTGAAAAAGCAAGGTCGAGCAGATTCCTGTCTCCGGGAATGTTTTTCTTTTTTTCTCTTTTATCTTCGAGTGTCAGCGATATATTCTTTGCTTTTGTCTGGGCTTCCCTTTTTACAATATTAATATTCAGCACCTCGGCTATATCAACTTCGGATTTTTCTATTTCGCCCATTAGTTTCAGACGGGAGATATGAAGAACGTCGTTAATAATCTGAATTGCTTCATCGGAGCGGTGTCTTGCTTTGGTTAATTTATCCTCTACGTTTTCAGAAATCGGGCCTGCAAATTTTCCGAGTACTAAATCGAGAAAAGACTGTACAACTGCAATCGGGCTTTTTATTTCGTGGACAACGCCCATTATATACTTCTGTTTTATTTTTTCGGCATTATTAAGCTTATCAAGCGTTATTTTCAAATCCTGCTCCCGCCTGTAAAGCGCGCTGGTAATTGAGTTTGCAAGAAATACGCTCACCATCATCATAATTCCGAATGCGCCAGAGAAAATCAAAACATATTCAAAGTCATTGTAAATCGGCGCAGTATAAATACCTCCTATGCCCACATGCTCTATGGCTCCGTAAAACTCCGCAAAGGAAAGACCGCAAAAACTTACAACAACTATGGCGGCAATCGTATAGATAGCGTATCCCGGCAGAATCATGCTTCCTATAATCATATGGAAGATGTAAAAAATATAAAACGGGCTTTCTATTCCGCCCGTAAAATAAACTATCAGGGCCAGCGATAGTATGTCAACCTGGATTTGTATAAGCGATAAGGTTATCGGGTTGAGCCCCTCGGGTGAATCGTTCACGGCACCAGAGTTCGAAACATAATAAAGTATCAAATTATACAAAAGAATGCATATGCCGATAGAAACAAGAACCGTAAACTGCTCGTCCGTATATTCCAGTTTCATTGCGTATCTCGTTGTAAATAGAAAGATAAGCAAAAAAAGAAATGCAAAGTAGCGCAGATCTATCAGCCATTTATTTCTTTTTCTGATTAATGCCCAAAGTTGCTGGTAATCGTAAGTATGTTTGGGAATAAGGTTTAGCATTTTCTAACGCTCGGTAGAAATAGCCGTAATTTTTTAGTAATAAATATTCGTAACCTCGATAATTTCCGCTTCCGGATCCTGCTCTTTCAGGTAACCGATAAAGTCCCTGTTAATATATTCCTGGTGTGTTTTCTCGTATTCGTTCATAAGCTCGCGTATTTTTTCGTAGCCAAAAGAACTTTTAAAGAAGTTTAATTCCTCTTTGTCGTCAAAAATTCTGTAATAAAACATAATATTATAAATTATTTTATTTTACTATCTCGTCCAGGTGCAGGATGTCCGAATATGTTTCGCTCTTTATGAGTTCGGAATTTTTCCTTGAGTTTGCAAGTGCGTTTAATATATACCTGTTTGCAATAAACCTCTTCTTCTGGTTTTCTTCGGCTTCATCGAGCAGCAGATAGCCGACATACAGGTAAGTATAAAGCTCGACAAGCTCTTTCGCCGCAACGTCCTGAAATCCCGTGTCTTTTTTTCCTGTCACGTACTTTAATAAATCGTAAAGTATCTCCCTGATTTCCTTCAGGTGGTTCGAGAGCACGTTCAGTCCGCCTGCGTACTGCTTCTTTTCTCTTTCGTTAAAATATTCTTTCAGTACATCGTTCAGCACGCCGCTGATTGCCGCTACAACCTGAAGCTGCGATGTGCCTTCGTAAATGTTGGTGATGCGGGCATCTCGCGCAAGACGCTCTACCCTGAATTCCTTCATGTACCCGGTTCCGCCGTGAATCTGCAGCGAGTCGTAAGCTATCTTGTTTGCCGACTCCGTGCAGACCAGCTTTGTAATCGGCGTAAGGAAATTTGCAATCTTGTTTGTGGCTTTCAGTTCGTTGTTTAAGTCTGTTGTTGATTCCCCGGCTTTTTTTGCGCGGTGAATCATTTCTTCGAGTCTTTCTTTTTTATCCACAACTTTTGCGGTAGCATACATAAGTGAGCGGTTGCTTTCGAGTGTTACCCTCATATCTATCAGGAGATTCGATACTGCGGGAATGTTGTAAATTGCTTTTCCGAATTGTACCCTGTCTTTTGCGTACATCAACGCCTCTTCGAATGCCGCCTGCGAAATTCCGAGCGCCTGAGCCGATACCCCCATTCTTGCGCGGAACATCAGGTCGAAAACATATTTTATAAGCCCGAATTTTCTCTGCCCGACAAGCTGTGCAGGTGTATCGTTGAATTGCAGCTCGCAGGTCGGCGAGCCGTGTATGCCAAGTTTGTTTTCTATTCTTCTTACTTTCACCGTTTCGTCTCCGTAACAGGCAAACATGCTGAGTCCTCTTCCGTCTTTTGTTCCTGCCTCCGAGCGGGCGAGAACCAAATGAACGTGTGCATTTCCGTTTGTGATGAATCTTTTCATTCCCCTTAAAAACCACTGTCCTTTTTCATTTTGATATGCGTGAAGTTTTACAGCCTGCAAATCCGAGCCTGCGTCTGGCTCCGTGAGAGCCATTGCACCGGTGTATTCACCGGTTGTAAACTTCGGAACGAATTCCTGTTTCTGGTCGTCGTCTCCGTATTTTACAATCATATCCCCGATATCCTGAAGACCGAATATGTTCATCAGTGATGCATCTGCCCTGGAAATCATTTCCGTTGCCATTAAATAAACCGTGAACGGAAAATTCAGTCCGCCATACTGGCGCGGAAGCACCATTCCCATCAGGTCTGCCTTCGAAAGCATTTCCAGATTTTCCTGTGTGCCTTTTGCATAAGAGACTTTTCCGTCTCTGTGCTGTGCGCCTTCGTGGTCTACGTCTGCGGCGCGCTCGGCAATGAAGTTGCCCGCTATATCCCCGACCACCTCTAAAACTTTTCTGTAATTTTCAATTGCATCTTCATAATTAATCGGAGCATAATTGAATCTCTTCGATTCTTCATAGTTATCCTCAATCATATTCACAATATTTTCGAAGTTCAGGCGGTTGAAGTGAAACTGTATGTCGCTATTTTCAGTGAAAAAGTTTGGCATTTTCTTATTTCAGTTTATGTTTATATGTTTCTATAAATTTTGGTATTACGTCTATTGCGTCCCCGACTATGCCGTAGTGGCAGATGTCAAAAATAGGAGCTTCGGGGTCAGAGTTTATTGCAATTATTTTATTTGCTTCCTGCATTCCCGCGCGATGCTGGATTGCGCCTGAAATTCCGACTGCAATATATAATTTCGGTCTGACTGTTACACCAGTCTGCCCGACCTGCCTTTCCGAAGGAATAAATCCTGCATCAACTGCGGCGCGGCTTCCCGCTACTTCCCCGTTGATTGCTTTTGCAAGTTCAAAAATCAAATTGAAATTTTCCTTCGAGCCGAGTCCATATCCTCCCGCAACTATGATTGGCGCGCCTTTCAGGTTTACCTTGCTTTCTTCCCTGTGCTGCTCGATTACTTTCAGAAGTTCGTCTGCATCTGTCGGCTTGAAAGGAATTTCTTTTATCTTAATTTCTTTCGGTTTGTCGGCTTTGTGCATTTCCATTACGCCTTCGCGCACGGTTGCCATTTGAACGGGAACATCAGGCGTGATGATTGTCGCGATGATGTTACCACCGAATGCAGGCCTTATCTGCAGAAGCAAATCTTTGAATGGCTTGTTCAGATATGTAACATCCGAAATTTTCAAATCCGTGCAGTCAGCCGTCAATCCGCTCTTTGTGCTCGAAGCCACGTGTGGCGCAAGGTCCCTTCCGATTACGGTTGCACCGAAAAGCACTATGCGCGGCACTTCCTTATGTATCAGCTCATCCAGTATCCTGCTGTAGGGAATTGTTCTGTAATAATACAGTTCGGGATGGTCAATCAGATAACTCTCGTCCGTACCGTAGTCAAATGTTTCCACCGCAATGTCTTTTACATTGTGACCGATTACTATGGACTTCAGTATTCCGCCCATATTATCGGCAAGCTTGCGCCCCTTGCTCAGAAGCTCAAAGCTCACATCCGCGCGCTTTCCGCTCCTCTGCTCGATAAATACCCATACTTCTGGTTTCTTCATACTTTTTTTTTCAATTGCGGTCGGTTCAAAAACCACCCTGCAATATTTTATAATTTAATATTTAATTTTCCTATTTTAAAAACTTAAATGCTTTTGCGCGTTTTACTTTTTACATTTTACGCTTTAGAAGATCCTATCTTCTATCAAATTATCTATCAACTTCGATATTCCGTCTTTCGTAGGCTCTATCATTTCCTGGTTTCCGCCTGCAAGCACAACCGATTCAACCTTGTGCACCTTTGTCGGAGAGCCTTTCACTCCGCATCTTTCGGCATCCACATCCAGGTCGTCCGTGGTCATTGTCTCGATAAAAATTTTTCTGTTTTTATATTCGTGAACCAAATCATCCACGTAAAGAAGCGAATTTCCCTCTGCGATTTTCTCGAGGTCTGCAAGGGATTTTGCGCCTTTGTAAGCCATAAGGTTTTTCGAACTGAAAGGTCTGGGGTCAGCCGCACCTTTTAAAACCGTAATGAGCACGGGCAATAGGCACTCTACTATTTCAAACCCGCCGTCTATTTTTCTTTTTATTGTGATTTTTCTGTCTTTTAAATCAATAATTTCTTCGGCGTAAGTAATCTGCGGAATGCCGAGTTTTTCAGCTGTCTGCGGGCCAACTTGCGCGGTGTCGCCGTCGATCGCCTGCCTGCCTGCAAAAATGATATCGAATTTACCGATTTTCTTTATCGCTTCGCTTAAAACATACGAAGTTGCAAGCGTATCCGCTCCGGCGAATTTCCTGTCAGTAACGCAATAAACCGAATCCGCACCCATGTAAAGACACTCGCGGAGTATATCGGATGCGCGCGGAGGACCCATCGTGACTGCGGAAACCTTTCCGCCGAATTTATCTTTAACCCGAAGGGCAAATTCCAGCGCAATTTTATCTTCGTGATTGAATATTGCGGGCAATTTTGCGCGGTTCACCGTTCCGTCGTCCTTCATCACTTTCCCTGAAATATTTGCGGTATCAGGTACCTGTTTTACTAATACTATGGAATTATACATAAAAATTAAATTTGCTTAATATATCAAAGTTAAAGATTTTTTGAAATGCCTAATCCCTGTCTGAATTAAGATTTTTAGGATTTAAGGATTTTAGGATTTGCTCTTTTAGTATTTTTTGTTTTAACAATAATTGCTATTATTTTAAATAAATTTTTGTTTATGCTGCACGGAGATATTACAGGAAGAATTATCGGGTGCGCAATGAAAGTCCATAGCACGCTCGGAAACGGATTTCAGGAAGTAATATATCAGCGGGCACTTGCCATCGAGATGAATAGTGATGGTCTGGTTTTTCGGCGCGAAATGGAGATGCCGATTTTCTACAAAGGAACAGATATTGGAACCCGAAGAGTCGATTTCTTTGTGGAAGAAAAAATTATGGTTGAGCTTAAAGCTCTGATTAAACTCGAAGAAGTTCATATCGCACAGGCAATGAATTACTGCCAGGCTTATAATTTACCTATAGGGTTATTGATAAATTTCGGAGCAAAAAGTCTCGAATTCAAAAGAATTTACAATGTAAACCACCCGGATAATAAAGATTACAAAAAGAAAAATCTATAAATTTATTTTTTCCGTTTTTTAATCCAATAATCTTAAAGTCTCGAGTTTAAAAGAATTTACAACGTCAACCATCCCGATAACAAAGATTACAAAAAGAATAATCTATAAATTTATTTTTTCCGTTTTTTAATCCAATAATCTTAAAGTCTCGAGTTTAAAAGAATTTACAACGTTAACCATCCCGATAATAAAGATTACAAAAAGAATAATCTATAAATTTATTTTTTCCGTTTTTTAATCCAATAATCTTTTAATCCTATAAATCCTAATTCAGACAATCACTTCCTCTCCTCATTTATCTTCCTCACCGCTTTCAGCACCACGCCTTTCGGAATCCTGCGGGAGAAAAATGCAAGTTCTTTGTTCATAATGCCGTGCACCGCTACCCGCTTGCCCTTCATCATTGCCTTGTAGCCGTATTCCGCAACGGCTTTAGAATCGGGTATTGATTTTGCGTTTAGCCTTTTCGAGCTTTCCACATTTGCCGCTTTCTGAAAACCCGATTTAGTCGGTCCCGGGCAAAGCGCGGTCACGGTAACTCCCGTGCCTTCCGTTTCATTTGCAATCGCCTCCGTAAAAGATAGTACATATGCCTTGCTCGCATAATAGACAGACATCAAAGGTCCCGGCTGAAAAGCCGCGGTGGATGCGACATTCATTATTTTTCCGCTCTTCTTTTTTATCATTTCGGGGAGGTAAAGCCGTGTAAGCTGTGTAAGAGCCAGTATGTTCACGTTTATCATCTTCTCCTGCTTGCCCCAGTCGGATTTCCAAAACTCACCGAAGTCGCCGAAGCCTGCATTGTTAATAAGGTAATCAGCCTCAAAATTCAACGATTTTATTTCGTCGTAAACCTCCTTAGCCGCCCCGGGAATGGAGAGGTCTTTTACAATTTCTTCTACATAGATTTTGTATTTTGAGGTGAGTTCTGTTTTAAGTCTGGAAAGTTCGATGATGTTTCTGGATACTATAACAAGGTTAAATCCTTTTGAAGCAAAAATCCTGGCAAGTTCGAGCCCGATTCCGCTCGATGCTCCCGTTATCAAAACGGTTTTTGTGTCTGCCATAACTATTAAATTTAAAATTTAATAAAATGGAATATGGGTGATTGTGTTAATTTATAGAATAAAAATCTTTTCTCCTATCATTAAATAAATGGTTATATTCATTTATGAATTTATCGTCCGCGTCTGCGGGATTTATATCCACGATTATAAGCTCCTCCGTATCTTTTGTTCCGCGGGCAAGATATTTTCCCCGCGGATTCAGCATCACGCTTTCCCCCGTGAATGTTACTTCTTTTCCGTGATTCACGTCCTCGCCTATTCTGTTTGCAGTGATGGTGAACACTCCGTTTTCCACTGCTCGCGCATACATTGCCTTCTGGCAGTACGGCATTACAAGGTTTGAAGGATGCGCGATAATCTGCGCCCCCTGCAAAGCCAGCGTCCGCGCGGCTTCAGGGAAAAGCCAGTCCAGGCATATCATCATTCCTACATATGCTTCGCCAAACCTTTCACCCGTAATTTTTTCGACTTTGTATTTTAAGTTTCCCGGTGTGAAAAAATTGCTTTCTTCATAAAATAAATGAATCTTTCTGTAAAGCGAATACCTGCTTTCGGGGCAGGCGAGTATGGATGAATTATAATACAGTGTTTCATCTTCTTCAGCGCGCTCGCAAAATCCCGCGGCGATGTAGCATTTTTTCTGCGAGCAGATTTTCAGCAGCGAACTGCAGAATATTCCGTCGCTTGCACGCTCGGAGTATTCCTCAAGCTCCTCCTTGCTTACAAAAAGATAACCCGAGTTTGACAACTCCGGCAACACAAGCAAATCAAAATCTTTTTCAAAAACCATATTCTCGATTTTCGATATGTTTTCTTTTACTTTTCCGAATTCGGGCTTGAACTGTAAAAATCCGATTTTCATATGAAATTTAATAACTTGCTTTAAAATTTTGTATTCCCGATTGAAAGCTTGTTTTATTCTTCGTACGAAAGAATCTCCAATTCTTGGGTTCCGTACATTCTAATAGCTTCACCGAGTTGTTTCAATTTTTCAAAATCTTCATCAACTACTTTTGCAAAAATATTGGCGGCATCCAATCCTTTTCCTTCGCCATAGTATATCCCGAAACAGTTTGCTGTCTTTACTCTCGCGGGTTTTGCCGGTCCTAAAACAACCTCTCCCGGTTTTGTAAATACGGACGCATTTTCCTGAATAATATCAACAGGGGGAAGATTATTAAACCAGATTTCCTGTCCGGATACCATTGCGTGCAGAAAATTTCTTTTAAACGGTAAAATATTATTAAACGCCTCTGAGGAAACAGGAGCATCGGTTAAATAATATGTAAACCTAATTTCCGTACTGTTTTTCGTTTTTATTTTAAATCCAATCTTCATAAAATTTTATAATAAATTACTTGCAAGCTCGGCAAGCTCTGACCTTTCTCCTTTTTCCAGGTTTACATGTGCATATAATTTCTGCCCCTTGAATGTTTCTATTAAATACGATAATCCGTTTGATTGTGAATCCAGGTACGGGTGGTCTATCTGGTAAATGTCTCCCGTAAATACAATCTTTGTTCCTTCGCCTACGCGCGTGATTATTGTTTTTATTTCGTGCGGGGTTAGATTCTGGGCTTCGTCCACAATAAAATATATTCTCTGCAGGCTTCTTCCGCGAATGTAGCTGAGCGGCTCCACAATCAGTTTTTCGTCCTTAATCATCTGCGTAATCTGCAGATGATGTTTGTCGTTATCGGGGAACTGGTCCTGTATTACTTTTAAATTATCCCACAGGGGCTGCATGTAAGGCGCAAGCTTGCTGTCCACATCGCCGGGCAGGAATCCGATATCTTTATTGCTTAGAGGAATTACCGGTCTTGCCACAAAAATTTGCCTGTATTCTTTTTTCACAAAAAGCGCCGAAGCCAGCGCCAGCAGCGTTTTTCCCGTACCGGCTTTTCCCGTAATAGTTACAAGCGGAATGTGATTGTTTATAAGCGCGTGAACTGCAAATGTCTGCTCTGCATTCCTCGGCTTTATACCGTATGTATAATTTTTGTCGATTTTTTCTACCGTTTTCTTTTCGTTGTCCATATATGCAAGCACGGAGCGGTTAGCGTTTCTTATCACATAGTATTTATTCGGATGAACCTCGCCCTTGTCCGCTTTCAAAACTTTCTGTGCTGGAATCTGGAAGGGGGGCTGATAAATTTGTGTGAGCAGATTATCATCGAAGTTTTCTACTGTTTCTTTTCCGCTGTAAAGCTCCTCCAGGCTGATTCTGTCTGTTGTATAATCTTCCGCAAGTATGCCGATTGCCTTTGCCTTCATTCTGAGATTCACATCTTTCGATACAAGTATCGCAACGCCTTTATTTGCAAGCTGCTTCTGCGTTTCGAAAGCCGTGCTTAAAATCCTGTGGTCGTGAGTATCTTCCCTGAAAATATGCCTGATTTCATCCGAGATTCCTTTTGTAATTGCAATCTTAACTTTTCCCTTTCCTTTTCCGAGAGAAATCCCCCCGTCGAATAAAGCAGAGCCGGTCAGGGAATCCAGCGTACGCGCAAACTCGCGCGCATTAAGGTTTATCACCTGGCTGCCGCGCTTGAAGTGGTCGATTTCCTCTATCACTGTAATCGGTATTACGATGTTGTTGTCTTTGAACTGGTGTATGCAGGTGGAATCGTGCAGTATTACGTTTGTATCGAGTATAAAAGTTTTTGGAGGTTTCCTGTGCTTCATACAATGTATTTGATTTAATTGAATTTATCCGTTTTTCTTCAAACAGAAAATACAAAAAAGAGGGAGGAATCAGGCAACTTTCTTCTTCTTGGTTTTTGGGAATACATTAATCAATATACCCATTTTTAATGCGTCAAATATTTTTAGAATTGTTTCCACAGTTACGTTCTTTGCTCCGCTTTCGAGTTTTGATATTTGTGATTTCTGTACCTTGATAATCTTTCCTAGCTGTTCCTGTGTCAGGTTTCTGCTTATTCTAATGGATTTAATTGTTTCGCCAAGCAGTTCTGTCTTTAGTTCAAATTCATATTCTTCTCTTTCGGGGGTACCTTTTTTCCCGATAAATTCGTCTTTAATATGGTCGAATTTGTAAATTTTTATTTTATTGTTTTTCATATTGGTTTTATTTTTTCGCACTGAAATATGCTGCTTTTAATTTTTCTGCTCTTACAATTTCTTTTCCCGGTGTTTTATCAGTCTTTTTAATAAACCCGTGTGTGGCTATCACAAGTGTCTCTTTATTGCCCGATTTATCCCAAAACGCAAGCAATCTGTATTGTATACCGTTATATTCCGTTCTGAATTCCCAGATTTCCTTAATTAATTTTTTAAACAAAACCGGGTCGTTTAAATATGCAGTTTTATCGATGTTGTAAATTATTTTTCTTCTTGCTTTTTCGCTAAGTCCCGCAAGAAAATCTCTTGCATCTTCCAGGAAGAAAACCTCAAATTTTCGTTGCATCGGTTAATATTTAAACTTAAGAAATATATAAAAAGTTTCCCTAAGAGGAAACATCTATTTTTGTACCTAAAACCTGAATAATTCTTCGTTTTTCTTCGTGCCCCTTCGTGAAATGCTCTTAAAAATCTAAATATAAAAAAACTCTTTCAATATCACTGCGGTTTTCTTCCCTGCAACTTTTTTAACTTCTTCGTAATTGGAAACGATTTTTTCTTTCAGCCCGTCCACAGAGCCGAATTCTGTGAGTAATTTTTTCGCGGTCTTTTCTCCTACGCCTTTTATCTCGAGCAGTTCCGTTGTGAGTGTTCTTTTATCCCTCAAATCTTTGTGAAATGTCACAGCAAACCTGTGCGCCTCGTCACGAATCCTCTGCAGCAGCTTCAGCCCGCTCGATGTCTTCGGAATGGTGAACGGGTCGCTGTCCCCGGGAAAATACACCTCTTCCAACTTCTTTGCTAAACCTATAATCTTTAAATTTTTAGTTTTTAATTTTGAATGTTGAATTTCTGTTTTTTTGTCGCTCTTTCGTTTTACGTTTTCCGTTTCACGTTTCGCGTTTTTCCGCTCTTCGCTCTTACTATTCACTATTGATGCGCTCTCTGCACCCGCCGTGGCGGGCGATTTACGATTCACGCTCTTTTGCTCTTCGCTATTACTATTCACGATTGCCGATTCACTATTTACCTCTAATAAACCATCTGCTTCTTGCTCCAATTTAAAAACTCCTAAGTCCGAAAGAACCTTCGTTGCCGAAGAAAGCTGCCCCTTGCCTCCGTCAATCACAATCAAATCAGGAAACTCCTGCTTTTCTTCAATCAGCCGCTTATACCTGCGGTAAACAACCTCACGCATAGAAAGAAAATCGTCCGGCTGCCCTGTCTCTCCCGATACACTGTCAATCTTGAATTTCCTGTATTCCGTTTTTCTCGGCTTGCCGTCCTGAAACACCACCATCGAAGCCACGGTGTCCGTGCCCTGTATGTGGGAAATATCGAAGCACTCGATTCTCCGCGGAAGCTTATCCATCCGCAAATCCCGCTTGAGCGACTCCACCGACGGCGCAATGAATTCGCGCTTCAGCTTTGCAAGCTTCAGCTCTTCCAGCATCAGGCGAGCATTTGCCTTAACCATATTCACGAGCTTTGCCTTGTCGCCGATTTTCGGAACAACGATGCTTACTTTTTTCACGTCCCGTTTTTCGAGCCAGTCTTTTACCGTATCTATGTTTTCAATTTCCTTCTGCAGGAAAATTTCATCCGGGATAAAATCGGATTTCGAATAATAATTGATTACGAGGTTTTCAATTAGTTCGTCTTCTTCTTTTTCGAGAACGTTGCTTAAATAGAAGTGCGACTTGCCGATTACCTTGCCGTCGCGGATTTTCAATATCATTCCGCAACCGTCGTTGTCTTCCGTTTCAACCGCGAAAATATCCCTGTCTATAATTTCATCATCCACCATTTTCTGCTTGGATGAATACACGCTGATTGCATCGATTTTGTCGCGGAGCTTTGCGGCTTTCTCGAACTGCATAGCCGCGGAAAGCTCGTCCATCCTTGCTGTCAGCTCTTTTATAAGTGATGTGGTTTTTCCGTTAAGCAGTTTTGCAACTTCATCTATCATTTCATTGTAATCCTCGCGGCTGACAAGCCCCTCGCAGGGACCTTCGCATTTGTGTATGTGGTAATCGAGACAGAGTTTATATTTTTTACTTTCGATTGTTTCTTCCGTGAGATTAAAATAACACGAACGAATCATAAAAATATCCCTGATTGTTTTTAAAGCATATCGCATATTTTTTACGTCTGTGTAAGGTCCGAAATACTTCGAGCCGTCTGTGCGTTTCTGCCGTGTAGGGAATACGCGAGGAAAAGGTTCTTTCGTGATTACAATGTACGGAAATGACTTATCGTCTTTAAGGTTTACGTTGTAGCGCGGCTTCAGCTCTTTGATTAAGTTGAACTCAAGAATAAGCGCTTCGACTTCGTTGTCGGTTGTAATTATTTCGAGGTCGTTTATTTTCGATACCATCATCGGAATCCTGCCGTAATGCGGACTCGAATGAAAGTATTGCCTGACACGGTTTTTCAGCACCTTTGCCTTGCCTATATAAATCACCTTTCCCGTGCCGTCCTTAAACTGGTACACTCCCGGCGATGAGGGGAGATTCTCAAGCTTTGATTTTAAACTTTCATTCATAGGAAAAAATAGAAAGTAAAACTGTAAAAGAGTAGGGCAATTTTATTTCTTTCCCGGCTGTGCGAGCTCCATAAGGATTCCCGCAGTTGACTTCGGGTGAAGAAATGCTATCAGCATATCATCCGCGCCGACTCTCGGCTCTTCGTTAATCAGCCTTACTCCGCCTTCTTTCAGCTCGGAAAGAGACTTCACTATGTCGTGTACTTCGAACGAACAGTGCTGGATTCCCTCGCCGCGTTTTTCGATGTGCTTAGAGATCGGTGATTCGGGGTCTGTACCCTCGAGTATTTCTATGTCGCAGTTCTCTAATTTTATTTTCTGAACTTTTACTTTCTGCTCTTCCACAATCTGTACCGGTGATGCTTTTACTCCGAATATCTTTTCGAATATGGGCACCGATTGTTCGAGTGATTTTACCGCAATACCAAGATGTTCTAATTTCATAACTCTTCCAATGTTAAATTTTATCCCGATAAATCGGGATGCAAAAAACGCAAATGTTAAATATTTTTAAATTTTATAAATCTTACAAATCTTACAAATCTTACGAATCTTACGAATCTTACGAATCTTACGAATCTTACGAATCCGGTTAATCTTTAATCTTAAATACCACTCCGAAATATTCTTCTGCTTCCCAGAATGTACGGTTGTATTCGTAGTGGTCGCCAACTTTCTTTAAATCAAATTTTTCATTCGGCCTCACTTCTACAGGGATGTGAAAATAAATTTTCAGATTGCTTTCCGTCACCTTTCCCTGCCAGTTGCCGCCGCTGAATGTATATCTTACAAAATTATCCGTGCCGTTGTAAAAAGCCGAAATGCCCGTGCCAAGAGGGGAGCGGTATTTTACCGTTACCTTTCTCATCTGCCCTTCTTTAAAAGAAACTTCTTTAATCCAGTATGCAAGGTACGCATCGTAATCGTTAAATTCCCCGCGCACCCTTTCGCGCCTGACCTCCGCCATTATACCGTCGACCTCGGTTGAAAATTTTAGAAAAGCAGAAACCGAATCCTTATAGCTGTTCATATCGCCGAATCCCGATTCGGGAAAACCCATATAAACACTGCATTCCCCGCCGATGTTTTTGAAAATAAATTCTGCCGTTACGTCGTAATAATCCGCATATACATTCATCTCTATTTTTTCGCTTTCCATCTGTACCGACGGATGCTCGTCCTTCATCACAATCCACGTCCCGCCGATAGCTATAATTCCGGAGTCATTTGAATAACAATTTATGGAAAGTAATAGTAGAAATAATGCAATAAATATTCGGCTCATATAATTTTTAAAATTCTAATTTCTAAAATCTAAATTTTAAACAATTTCTAAATCCTAAATTACAACATGTTTTGGTTTTGAAAATTAGTATTTGTTTAGTATTTAGAATTTCTGATTTAGTGTTTGTTGTTTTTACAGAAACTGCTCCAACCCTTTTCTTCTCAGATAATCCACAACTTCTTTCACGCTCTGCGATTCGCCTTTCTTGCAGACAAGTAAACCATTGTCCGTATCTATTATAAGCAGGTCTTCGACGCCGATTGCAGCGGTTATGCGCTGGTCGTTGATTATCAGGCAGTTCTTTGTTTTCTGCAAAACAGTCATACCCTGAGTATAGTTTCCGTTCGAGTCTTTTTCTTTTAAATTATAAATCTCATCCCATGAACCGACATCGCTCCAGTCGAAGTGGCTGCGGATAGTATATACTTCCGAAGATTTTTCCATTACTCCGTAGTCAATCGAGATTCCTTTTATCTGCGCATAGGCAAGCTCGAGCTGCTTGTCGAATTCGTTTGAGATAAGGTATTTTTCAAGATTGTTCATATATCCCATAATTTCAGGCAGCGATGCATTGAGCTCTTTCAGCATTGTATCCACGCGGAATATGAACATGCCGCTGTTCCAGAGAAAGTCCCCGCTTTCGATGAATGCCTTTGCCGTTTCGAGGTTCGGTTTTTCCGCAAATGTTTTTACTTTGTAAACGGTGTCGCCAACTGAGTGCTTTTCCTTGCTTTCGATTGATACCGCGTATGAATCGTCTCCGTCGTACTGTATATAGCCGTATCCTGTTTCCGGTTTTGTCGGGTTTATACCGAGCGTAACAATTCCTCCGTTGTCGTTTACGAATTTCATCCCGCACTTTACCACGCGCTGGAATTCCGTTACGTCCTTTATAATATGGTCGGAAGGAATCACGAAGACGTTTGCTTTCGGGTCGGTTTGCTTTATAAACAAACACGCCAAACCTATGCAGGGCGCGGTGTTGCGCCCGAACGGCTCGCAGATTATATTTTCGTCCGGAAGCTTCGGCAGGTGTTTTTTGGTCAGCGCCTTGTATGCTACATTTGTTACAACAAAAATATTATTCGTATTAAACAAACCTTCAAGCCTTTTAAAGGTTTCCTGTATCATCGACTGTTCTTTGTTCTGAATTTTCAGAAACTGCTTCGGATACTTTGATGTGCCCTTGGGCCAGAATCTCTGCCCTACGCCGCCTGCCATTATTATTGCGTAATTGTTCATAACAAATTCTGTTTTAAATTAAACTTTATTTTTGCTTCAGTCTTTTTAATAAAGTAAATATAATTTCGTAAATTGTAAAATGTAAATTCTTTTTAGTATTGTACTTTGAAACCAAATAACTCAATAACTTAATATACCGAATAACTAAATCACTTCTTTTCTTTCTTCTCAAATATCTTTACCGGGTCGTTCAGATACGAAATGAGCAGGTCTATATCTTTGGTGGGCTTGTCCAGAAAAATTAATTTGAAATTGTATGTTATGTATTTGAATACTTCCGAAATTTCACTTTCAAAAGGATCCATCCTGTAGTTCTGAACAAACTTTACGAATATATAGCTTGCTTCCGCCAGCTGCGCTACCTTCCTCATCTCGAGCGCGTTTGCAATGTTCACCATTTCTTTTAAGTGCGCAAATGTATGCGACAGCCTTCTTAGCGCTTCATATGCCTGATATCTTCCTTTAATTTCTTCAAGCGATTTGAACACATTTTCCACCTCTATAATATTCTGCTTAAGCAGCGCAAGTTTCTGGCGCTGGTTCGTGTCCATATATTTTTCGCCCGGGGGAACTTCCGTTTCTGCGGCAGGTTCCTTTTCGGTTTTCTCTTCTGTTTTCTCCTCTTCTTTTTTGCTTTCAAGAAGTGTGTGCTTTAGGGCATCCAGGGATTTTATAGCGCTGTCAAACCCTGCAAAATCCTCGCCCTTGATTAAGCTCTCTACAAGCGATATCGAATTTCTGAACAGCTTCAGGATTTCCCCGCCCACAGTCTTGCCGTAAGAGATAAATGTCATGTTCATTACATTGTAAACTCCCGTAATCACTTCAAATGACATTTTCTTCGAATAGTCTTCGAGGTAAGCACTGTTGTCCGTAATCTCTTTCAGAATCCCGTCCCTCGTTTCGGCAAACTTTTCATCTTCCCTGTCAAGGGTTTTCAATTCCTCGAACTTCGCGCACAGCACGGCATTCCGCTCCATAAGTTCGGTTTCGTACTGCATATAAACCGAATTCTCCGCCTCTGCAAATTCCTCTTCTTCGTGCTCTTCGGCCTGCTCCTCTATTATTTCTTCTTTTTCTTCTTCAACCTCCGCACTCTTTTCGTCCCGTTGTTCTGTGCCGGGATCAACTTCTTCTCTCGATAATTCTTTCTTTATCTCTTCAATCTTTTCTTCCGTTGCCTCTTCAAAAACTATTTCTTCCTCCGGAATTTCTTCTTTTCTGAACTCTTCTTCCGGAATAAGCTCTTCTATTGCCCCTTCTTCCGCTTTTTCTTCTGCAACTTCTGTTACTTCTTTTACCTCTGTTGCTTCTTCCTCTTCCGCTTTTTCCAGCACAATCTCCTCCAGCTCTTCCGTATTCACACCGCCTACATTTATTTCGGCTTCTTTTGTTTCCGCCTCTTCTTTCCTTTCGCCGGGCAAGGAAAAAACGTCCTCTTCTTCCAAACCTTCGTTTTCTTCTGCGGGTTTATCTGTCGGCAGGGAAAAAACCGAATCCTCTTCGTATCCGTTTTCCGGCTGAAGAAGTTCAAGATAATTTCCGCGCACTATGGAGTCACTGTCTTCCTTAACGTCCGTTTCGATAAATTCTTCCGTTACAAGCTCGTTGTCGATTTCCTCAACCTTGAATTTTGATTCGGCAAGAATTTTCCTGATTTCGTCTGTGATTTTTTCTTCTTTCACCTCTTCTTCTTTGGGCTTGCGTGTGATTTCCGCGGGGCTTCCGTCTTCTTCCTGCGCATCAAGCCTGAAGCGGCTTTTCAGCTCCCTGATTATAAATTCCCTGTCCTGATTAAGGTTTTCAAGAAGGTTATCGAAACGCACTTCCCCCGTTTCCGATTTCTTGAGTATGAAAAGCAGGTAATTGCCGAGCGGCTTGAAATTTTTTATGCGGGAAATTGTGTAAATGTCCTTTAATAGATTATCCGAATTCTTCAATACACCAAGCACATACAGGCACTTCATCTGCTCTGCTGATGCGCCGGAAATTTTCAGGTCGTTTTCTATTTTACTTACTACGAAATTTAAATATTCTCTGCTCTTCAACGGACATTTTTCATTTTATGCCTAAAATTAACGATTACATCAATGAAATTACAGACTCTTTTTTGGATATTGAATATTTTCGTGTGCTTAAAATTTTTTTCCGCAAAATAAAAATTTTTTCAATGGATTTTTATTTCAATCTTGACAGTAAAACTTTTTTTCGCTAATATTTGATAAGTTATTGCAATGAGTTTTTCGTGTTAATACATTGTTAATAACTTTTTTTATCCGTTCTGATTTTTTATATTTGGGTGTTAAGAAATCTTAATTTCTAACAACGATTGTTAATAACTACCCGTATTTTAGTTAACCTTATTGAAAATATAGTAGTTATAACCCAAAAACGGTTGTTAAGAAGTCTCCGTTTTAAGGGCGTTTTTTCCTTAAAATTAACGCCTGCACTTAAAGTAGTTTTTTAAATAAAATTGATTTGTTAATAATTTTCTAATTTGTTAGCGTGGCTGAATATTCTACTAATCTTTCGATAATACCTTACGATTCCGAAAAAGCAAACATTGAACCGGCTAAAGAACTTCTCGATGCCGAAAGCGTCTGGAAAAAATTTCTTGAACTTCTCTCTCAGAAGTTAAAAGAAAGCGAAATCAAGACGTGGTTCTCTGTTATCACTCCGAAAAGTTATATTAATAACACGCTTACAATTGCTGTTCCCAGCAACGACTACTACGGTATGATTGTTAAAAGATTTAATAAGCAGATAAACGGTGTAATAGAAAGCGGATTGCTCGGTGAAAACGGTAAATTAAATTATGAGATTTCTCAGAAGAGCCTTTTCGATGAAGTTCAGGAAGAAGAAAAAAACACAAATCAAAGTGAGACTGTTAATAGTAACAATTCCGTAATCAACTTCGATTATCCCTACGGAAATAAATCACAGGGGGCGGAAGTGATTTCGGATAATACCGAAACCAAACCTTTCGATTCAAACCTGAACCCAAAACATCAATTCGATACATTTATAAAAGGCGAGAGCAATGAGTTTGCAGTTGCCGCAGCATACGCAATTGCAAATAACCCGGGCAAGTCTTACAATCCGTATTTTGTTTATGGCGGAGTCGGACTCGGCAAGACTCATCTTATTCAGGCTATCGGTCACGAGATTTTGAAAAAATATCCCGAGAAGAAAATTTATTATACCACGACGCCTGATTTCACAACACAGTTCACCACGCACATAGCACAGGACAGAATAGAATTCTCGAAAGGGAAGACGGGCATTAAGAAGCTCGATGAATTTTTCAAATCACTTGACGTGCTTATACTCGACGACGTGCAGAACCTTGGCGGCAAGAGCGCAACACAGGATTTTATGTATCAGATTTTTAATACTCTCTACAATAACAAGAAGCACATCATTTTTTCCTGTGATAAACCGCTCAGCGAACTGAAAGACATCGAGGAGAGGCTCGTATCACGCTTTAAATGGGGAATTACGGTTGACATACAACCACCCAGCTGGGAAATGAGAGTTGCTATCATACAGAAGAAATATAACGATTTTAATATACAGGTACCGGAAGAGGTAATCCACTACATCGCAACCAATGTAAAAGACAGCATTCGCACTCTCGAAGGCTGCGTGGCGGGAACAATTTCCGAAAGCACACTGGTCTATGACGGCGAAATAAATATGAAAATTGCCGAGAACGTAATAAAGCGTGTAATAGGGAACGTGAAGAAAGCAAAAATCATTTCTCTCGAAAATATTATTTTCACCGTAGCCGATTATCTGCGCGTTTCAGAGAACAGCATCCTTTCGAAAAAGCGCACAAAGGAAATTGCATTTGCGCGCCAGGTGGCAATGTACCTCGCAAAAGAAATGACAAGTATGACACTGCAGTCAATAGGACTTTACTTCGGCGGCAAGGACCACGCAACAGTTTTATATGCGCATAATTTAATCAGAAATTTAATAAAGAAAGACAAAGAGGCTGCCAATGTGGTTCACGACATCAAAGGCATCCTTAGTACTTTATAGCACTTATAAATTTTTATATGATTTTTATCTCGAAGCGTCTCTTTTTTAAGGGGCGCTTTTTTGTTAATATGTTAGTAGTAAGCCCTTAATAACTTTATCTTATTAACAATCCTATAAGATGGGATTTTTACATAAGTACAAAATTATGGTAAGGTTATTAACAAGTTATCAAAGGGTTTTTTATGGGTTTTCTTTATTTACTTTTTATTATTAAAACATTTCCATATTTTTTAACAATATTAACAACACTATTACTACAGATCTTTTTTTATATAATATATTAATATAATAGGTCATAGAATGTTAGAAAAACTTTTCATAAAAAATTACCTGATTATAAAAGAAGCTGAACTTAACTTCTCTAAAGGCCTTAATATACTTACAGGTGAAACAGGTGCCGGAAAGACCATCATTCTGGATGCGCTTTCGCTTATTCTCGGTGAGCGGGCTGATTATTCCATTATAAAGAACGAAAAAGAGAAACTTATTATTGAAGGTATATTCAGAATAGAAAACAAAGGTAAAATCAGCAGGTTTTTAAAGGAAAAAGAACTTTTGCTGGACGGCGAGGATAAAAAAAGCGTGATTTTGAGAAGGGAACTGTATAAAAAAGGATTTAGCCGCAATTTTATAAATGATACTCCCGTTTCCAATTCCGACCTGCAGGAATTCGGCAACCTGATAATTGATATACACTCGCAAAACGAACATCAGTCTTTGCTTAATAAAGATACTCATCTCGAAATTCTGGATAATTTTCTTTCGGATAAAAATATTGTAGATAGCTTTTCGGAAGAATTTGAAAATTATAAATCCGAAGTAAATAAATTTAATGAACTGGTAAACAAAAAAGACAGCCTGCTGGAGCGAAAAGTTTTTATTGAGTTTCACATGAAGGAAATCAACGACGTAAATCCGCAGACCGATGAAGACGCACAGCTCGAAAATGAATTAAGCAAGCTGGAAAACTCAGAAGAAATTTCAACAGCCCTGAACGCAAGCCTGCAAAGACTTTACGACGGAGATAATAATATCATTGCCGGACTTTCACTTACAATCAAGGAACTTAAAAAAATCAGCAAGTTTGATTCCGAGCTGGAAAAACTTATTTCAGATGTGGAGTCTTCATACATTTCACTGAAAGATGTTTCTTCCACGCTATCGGATTATAATGAATCACTGAATTTCGATGCAGTGAGAATAGAGCAAATCCGTGACCGCCTCGGCGCGCTAAACTTTCTTAAAAAGAAATATAAATTAAGCGTAAATGAGCTGATTGATAAATCCGCCTCGCTGGCAGAGGAGCTTAGCCTGACTGAAAACTTTGATTATGAAATCGAGCAGATGAAAAAGAAAATTGATGAAAACAAAAAAAATCTTTTTAAGTCTGCATTGAAACTTTCCGATTTAAGAAAAAAAGCAATTAAGGATTTACAGAAATCCGTCAACTCATATTTAAAGGAAGTCGGGCTTGAATCTGCAGAGTTCAAAGTTGAGCATAAATATTATCCGGGCAGGGAAGACGAACTCTTCACCGAAAAAAAAGAAAAGGAAAAAGTTTTAATCACATCGAGCGGAATAGACGATATAGAGTTTTTACTGATGACAAACAAAGGCAGTGATTTTTCTCCTCTCCGGAAAACCGCTTCGGGCGGGGAAATCTCGCGTATTATGCTTTCCATAAAGGCCGCGCTCTCAGGGAGAGATAATATTCCGATTCTCGTATTCGATGAAATTGACGCCGGCATCAGCGGACGCATTGCAGGCAAGGTAGGAAAATTATTAAAAGACTTATCAAAATCACACCAGATTATTTCCATCACGCACCTGCCGCAGATTGCCGCAAAAAGCGAAAATCATTTATACGTCAGCAAGACCGAAACGAAAGACAAAAATAAAACGGAAACTGTCGCTGAAATAAAAATTCTAACCAACGAAGAAAAAATCACCGAAGTAGCAAAAATGCTCAGCGGCGAAAACGTGACAAAGGCGGCTCTGCAAAGCGCAAAAGAGCTGATAAAAGATTCGTAATATTAAATAATATTCATAAGATTTGAATATTTATTCTTAAAGTGAAAAAAGCAAAATACATACTTTCTTAAAAGAGAATAAAAAATCCGGAATATACAAAACACAATTTTCCGTTAATCAATATACCAATAACAACATATCAACCGGTGTCTATTTTTAAGCCCTCTACGCTGACGGGGTAAGAGTGAAAACAAAGAAAATGATTCTTTTCAAATAACAAATAATCCCGTAGGGATTACCTGTTAATAGAAAATGATTTTAGAAAAATTAAACCCCGTAGGTCTCGGACTCGCCGTGGCGAGGGTTTCCCATTTACGATTGGGCAGCCCCTACGGGGTTGTCTTTTTAAACCCAAGGATTTCTATTAACTGGAAACCCGCACAGCGGGTTTTTTATGTTCTTATTTGTAGCCCACGGCTTCAGCCATGGGAAAACAATTCTATAATACCAAAACCATTTTAACGGTTTACACTTTTTTAAACCGTTGAAACGGTTCAGAGTTACTATTTCGTTCTCTGTCCCACGGTTAAAACCGTGGGCTACAAATATGAGCAAGAGCGAGACCCCCGCCTAAAGCATGCGGGGGTGACAATTTTTCTTATTCTCTTATAAACCCACAAACAAAAACCCGCAAAAAAAAAACCCACAAACAAAAAACCCGCAAGATTTCTCCCACGGGTTAAAAATTTTCTTGCACAATAATCTTTTCTAAAATCTATTCTAAATCTGTTCCACTTTACAAACTTTGTGAACTTTACAAACTTTTTTTCTATACAATTCCGCCACGCGGACGAAAAATTAATGCTCTTTAATCTTATAAATCTTACAAATCTTACGAATCTTACGAATCATTTACTGCATTTGAAGGTCGCTAATTCCTACAAGCGATTTTATGTTTTTGTTTACCTCCGTAATATAAACCGTATTCGTCGTGGCAACGATTGCAAAATCCGTTTTAACCAGGTAAGGCAATTCGATTTTTATTCCGAACCTGTAAAACGGCGTGAAGACCGCAAGATACTGCTTCTTGTCTTCGGTTTTTGTAACCTCGATATATCCGAACAGCGTGCCCAGCGCATTGATGGAATATGCCGGCTTGAATATTTTAGGATTTTCTTTTTCATTAGGGTCGTATGGCTTGTTGCCAAGATTATAATAGCGTACAATGTCGCCTTCATTCGGCACCTCCACGATTCCGATTCCGTTTCTTGCAATCACAACATGCGGTATATAAGACTGCCCGTTTCTGATTACATTTGAAAGAGGTTTCACGATTTCATTGCTTTCCCACGAAGTGTTTTTGTCCGAAAGATTAATCAGCTTATTGAGGTCGGCCTCCGCAAACTCAAGCAGAACATCATTTCCCGCCATGCTGCGGGTATCTTCTACAATATTGAATGTAAAGTTGGTGGGGTTTCTCGTCTTGCCGCTCCATTTTACTATTGAATTAAGACTATCTGCCATATCGCTGAACCCATTGAATAAATCCGCTTTAAGCAGAACTTTGTCGCCGTCAACAACACTTATGTTTCCTTCCTGCACCCTGATATCCCATTTCTGGGTGGAACTGCTTCCCTCGAATGTAGTCGTAATGTGTTTCGGAATTACGAAAGGAACAAAATTCAGATTGTATAAGTTATTTTCTCCGTAGCTTACCCATGCAACACCGCTCTTTGTAATTGTTACCAGGTCAGGTCTCTGTATGCCTTCTTCCTGAGAATGGTAAAGGTCTTTTGCTTCACCCTTGCGGACGATTCTCTGCTTGATGGCAGTATATGTGAAGTTTTTCGGATTTCCCGCATCCACAATGAGCAGGATGATTCCTTCGTTTCCGGAAATAACCGAAAGCATTGCCTCGCCATCTATGTTAACGGTTTTTCCGGGCACCTTCATTTGCTCTATAGATGCAATCGAGCGGTATGTACGGTCAAGCTTGTTAACGCCGAGGAATGAATATATGTCCTTAAGGTTTAATACTTCGGCTTTGCCCTTTATTTCTACTTTAACAAGGCAGGAATTTTTTACCACGCCCACCTTTATGCCTTCTTTGTTTGTGTCGTTGCTGGACGCATCCTGCGCCTGCACACCTACTAAAAAAACCAATACAAAAATTACGGCAAAAGTGCAAATGCGTGCAAATGAACTATTTGCGTGTTTCATCGCTTTAAATTTATAATTTGTAAAATTTTCCCGTTATAAAATAATTTATAAAAACATTATAATACCGGACTATAAATATTATAATGACAGGTTTATAAAAACAATTTGCCCGTTAAATATACTTTCTTGAAAGGCAAAAAGCAAAATAAAAAAACAGGGATTTAAAGTAATAAAACGTTAATTTTTCTCTGTTATTCGGGTGCCTGCATTCCGTAAGCTGCCCACTCTTCTTTTGCAGGTCCGAAAATACCCGGAACTTTCAGTCCCGCCTGGCGCATTAAAACGGTAAGCTGTCCCCGGTGGTGGATTTCGTGACCGCTTAACATATACAGTATCATCCCCTTTTTCCAGGTCTGCCCGTATGCACTTATCTCCTCGTTTAATGATTTGTCTGTGAGTTTTGTGCTTACCTCGGACATCATCGATGCAGATGCCTTTTCGTAAGTTTTATATATTTCGGATGCCTTTGCCGGTGCCGGGGCATCCTCAGGAGGGCAGTCGGGAGCTAATCCGATTTTATCCATCATCTCCCCAATGGAAAGAGTTATATGCCAGGCCAAATAACCAAGCGTTCTGCCCTCAGCCCATACTTTCTGTTTCAGGGATTCGTCCGTTAAAACACCGAGCATTTTCAACGTAAATCCGTTTTCCTCTTTCCTGTCCGCTAAGAAATCATTTATTGATTTGTACATATTTTTAGGAACAAAATTTTATAAAAGAAGTTTAAAAATAAATTACCAAATATTATGAATAAAAAAAGTATTATAAAGAATATAATTCCTTTTATATTCATTTTTCTTTTTTTCGGTTGTACGCACATCAACGAATTTGCAAGGTTTAATCTGACAGGCAAGAACATAATGATGAAGCAGTATGTGAGCCCGGACCTTGCACGGGTTAACGTGGACATTAACGGAAGTTATTACGACGACAACTTCATTTCCATTATTCTTGCGGGTATAGGCGGCAGCATAGCCGAAAGCAGCGTGCGCGAAAAAGTGATGAACGCAGTGAATGCAGACAGCCTCGTTTACCAGATATCGCTCGGAATAGAAGACGGGCTGGAAACCTATTTCAGCGCAAACATAGTGGAAACCCTCGAAGAGAATCCGCAGTTCATTGCCGAAACAAGGTTTGAACGCTTCAGGATTGCCTCGAACACCTCGGGAATATACGCAATGATAGACACACGGGTTCTCATTACAGACAGGCACTCGGCTAAAACAGTGTGGGAAAATACTGAATGCGCAAGCATTCCTATAGGAGACGTGATTTACGACTTCACCTGCAACAGATATGTGAGAACCGCAAAGGGCGTTATTAATGCGGTAAGGCTGATGCAGATGAGCGAAGAGGAAATCCGTGCAGCGGTAAATATTGCCGCGGGTGAAGCCGGAAAAAGGCAGTGCGATATGCTCAGGGAAGATATCGCTAACAAATATGATTATTAAAAAATGAAAACGCAGAATATGCAGTATGCAACAGGGATATATTCTGCGTCTTGTTCTCTATACAGAAAAGGAGAAAAAATCTTATTTATGCCGCCCTCTTCAATGCCATGCCGATGTTTATCTTCAGGTCTGAAATGTTCAGAGGTTTGGGCAGATAAGCGAAGTAATATGCTTCAGCAAATCTTAATTCGGAATTTTCATAACACGAGACAAGAATTATCGGTATGTTATACTTCAATCCCTTTACAACGTATGCTAACTCTATTCCGTTGAGTCCCGGCATTTTTATGTCGGAGATGATCAGGTCCGGGTTTTTGGTCTTTATCAGATCGAGAGCTTTAAGACCGTTGTCTGTATCGTAAACTTCGTATCCAAGTTCGTCAAGATAGGTCGCGAGGGTGACCCTGGTTGATTCATCGTCGTCTATGACTAATATTTTATTCATGGTAAAAATTTTTAAAACTTTAAAACTTCTTTTTTAAGTCCCCCGTCAGATATCAGAGCATGAATCCGGCAAGCATAAAAACCACGAGGGTTAATACTATTGCTATCATGCTGTAATCCTGTGTAGATAATTTCTTTTCCATTTTTTTGCTTTTTAATTTATGGTTAATAAAAATTAATTCTGCATAACTAACTAAAGAACAAAACCGACTATAATGAACAATACAAGTGATGCCACTACGGCAAAAATTCCGAAGTCATACTTTGATAATTTTTTCTTTTCCATTTATTGTTTTTAATTAATTAAAATTTTTTTTATTTATATATAATATTACAAATCCGGTGCCAGAGAAAAGCCCTATAAACAGAAGAAATTCGGACTTTGTTTAAAGCCCCCGTTTCATTTTGAGAAAATTTTATGGGAATTTTAATATTTTGAAACACTGAACAGCAAAGAAAAAGTGTTCGCGGCGCATATAATTTTACACCTTATAGAAAGGGTTTTCTAATATGGCCAGACAAAAAGAGGCAAGGAGTACCTGCAAAACAGATGGGATGACGATAATGGAAATATATCCTGAAAAGTTATGGGGGGCTATCCCCGCATATAAATGATGATTGCCGATATGTCGGACGGCCGTACACCCGCTATGCGCGTGGCCTGGCCCACTGATACGGGTTTTATCTTTTTTAGTTTATCGAGCGCTTCGCTGGAAAGCGATTTAATCCTTTCATATTTGAAATCTTCCGGTATTCTTATGTCTTCGTTTCTATTGAAGTTTTCTACCTGTTCATTTTGTCTTTTTATGTATCCGCTGTATTTTATCTCAATCTCAATCTGATTCATTACCCCGGTGCTTTCTGAAATTTGCTGAAGCAGGGGGAGATTGGAGATATCCGCACAACCAATAAGCTCTTTAAGACTGACCTCGTTTCTCTTCAAAAGGTGTGAGTAAAACTCGTTTTGGTAAATTTCACTTGTTTTATTATGTATCAACAATGTATTAACGGCTTTTGGAGAGATTGTGTGTGTACTTAAATAATTGATTCCTTCGGTAATTAGCTGTTGCTCCTCTCTTATATGCCTTATATACTTTTCCTCAATCAATCCCAGTGAATATCCTTTTTCCATAAGACGCAGATCTGCATTATCCTGTCTGAGAATAAGCCTGTATTCTGCAGATGAGGTAAACATTCTGTATGGCTCATCAGGACACTTAATAATTAAATCATCAATAAGCACACCGATATATGCCTCGCTTCTTTTTAAAATCAACGGCTCATCGTTCTTAAGCTTTAATGCCGCGTTTATCCCCGCAATAATTCCCTGCCCGGCGGCTTCTTCGTAACCGGATGTTCCGTTCACCTGCCCTGCGTTGAATAATCCGGATACAAGCTTTGTCTCAAGCGTTAAATCAATCTGGTGCGTAGGAAAGAAATCATATTCAACGGCATATCCCTGCCTTACCATTGTGACATTTTCCAGACCCGGTACTGTTCGCGCCGCCTTTAACTGAATGTCGGCAGAAAGACTTGAAGAAAAGCCATTCATGTAAACGGTATGCCCGTCGAGAGTTTCCGGCTCGAGGAATATTTGGTGTCTTGGTTTATCTGAGAACCTCGAAATTTTATCTTCAATCGAAGGACAGTATCGCGGACCAACACCTTTGATAATCCCTGTAAAAAGCGGCGAATCCGCAAACCCGGTTCTTAAAATATTGTGTGTTTCTTCGTTTGTATGCGTAAGAAAGCAGTCTACCTGTTTTTGGTAAGGAAACCTTTCAAGCTCATAAGGTGTCTTATGTGAAAACGGTACCGGTATGCTATCACCCGGTTGAACTTCTGTTTTGGAAAAATCGATAGTATTGACATCAAGTCTCGGTGGAGTTCCCGTCTTCAGCCTTCCGGTTTCAAACCCAAGCCCAAGAAGGCACTCAGAAAGCCCCGTTGCCGCCCTTTCCCCGAATCTTCCACCCTCCGTTCTTTCTTTTCCTGTGTGCATCACAGCATTTAAAAATGTACCGGATGTAATAATGACACAATTGCAATTTATCTCATAACCAAGCCCGGTCTTAACGCCCTTTATTTTGTATTTGAAACTCTTGCCCGTCAGATTGAAATCCTCTACCATAAGCTCCTTTACCATGTCCTGAATAATATCAAGGCCGGAAAGATTATGTAAATATTCTACGGCGGCTTTTGAATATAAATCCTTGTCAGACTGACACCGGGGAGACCAAACAGCCGGACCCTTTGATTTATTCAGCATTTTAAACTGTATTCCTGTTTTATCTGCAAGCCCCCCCATTACACCACCAAGGGAGTCAATTTCTTTCACAAGGTGACCCTTTGCTGTACCCCCAATTGCCGGATTACAGCTCATTCTGCCAATAGCAAATGGATCCAGGGTTATTAACCCCACGGAAAAACCCATTCTGACGGCTGCTGAAGATGCCTCAATTCCCGCATGCCCCGCCCCAACTATAATTATGTCGTATTTTTTGTTCAAATTTAACCTTTCTGTTGAAAAATAAGAATTTAAAGCAGAAATTAAAAGGAAAATGTTTCACGTGAAACTTCTTTGTTGTTGGTTATTAGGCATATTGAGTTATTGGAAGAGCTCTAAAATAACTTAATAACCAATATACTTAATAACGAAAAAGTTTCACGTGAAACAATTTTTTAATTCGGAATTCTAAACCCAACTATTCCTGTCCAGACTCCTGTACTGAACAGCTTCACTAATATGCGCAGTATTGATTTTCTCCATTCCTGCAAGGTCTGCTATGGTTCTGCTAACCTTTAAAATTCTGTCGTAAGCCCTTGCGGATAATCCGAGCCGCGCCGTTGCTGTTTTTAATATGTCTTCACAGTCTTTATTCAGGATACAGAACCTTTTTATTTCCTTAGTCTGCATATTTGCGTTTGAAAATATGCCGGGGGTGTCTTTAAATCTTCTAATTTGAATTTCCCTGGCCTTTACTACCCTGCCCCGGATAATTTCAGATTTTTCCGATTCAACCTTGCTGGATAATTCGTTATACTTAACCGGATTTACGTGAATATGGATGTCTATCCTGTCAAGAATAGGTCCCGATATCTTTGAAATGAATTTTTGCACTTCATAATCCGAATAATTTGTAGCCTCTTTCGCGGTACCTGCTGGCGAGGGGTTCATTGCCGCCACAAACATAAAACTACAGGGATACTGAACGGTAATTTTTGAGCGCGCAATGGTTACTATTCTGTCCTCGAGCGGCTGACGCAAAACCTCAAGAACATTTTTCTTGAATTCTGTAAGCTCATCCAGAAAAAGCACTCCGTTATGAGCAAAAGATATCTCTCCCGGTTTGGCATTTGTTCCTCCGCCGACAATTGAGATATCACTTGCCGTGTGATGCGGGGAACGGAAAGGTCTTGTCGTAATTATCGAAGTGTTCGGAGGTATCAAACCGGCTATTGAATGAATTTTTGTGGTCTCCAGCGCCTCCTCCAGCGTTAATGGAGGCAAAATTGAGGGCACTCGCTTAGCAAGCATTGTTTTTCCCGAGCCCGGTAGCCCTATCATAATGATATTATGCGCTCCCGCAGCCGCAACCTCCATACCGCGCTTTACTTCGGCTTGACCTTTAACATCTGAAAAATCAAGTACATATTTCTGTTCTCTTGAAAATACCTCTTTTGCATCCAGCCTGTACGGCTGTACATCCAGCCGGCCGTTCAAAAAGTCGTAAATTTCCGTCAAATCATCAAACGGATAAACATCGACACCCTCAACTATTGCCGCCTCCTTGGCGTTTTCACGTGGAAGAATTATCCCTTTGAAATTTCTTTCCTTAGCTTCCAGCGCTATCGGCAGTACGCCGGGTACTTTTCTCAGCTTACCGTCGAGCGAAAGCTCTCCTATAAAAACGTAGTCCTTAATCTTCTCTGTCTCGACCTGCCCGCTTTCGGAAATTATTCCTACCGCTATGGGCAAATCAAAACCGGCGCCCTCTTTCTTTATATCCGCGGGAGACAGGTTTACGGTAATTTTTTTCAGCGCGGGAAATACAAGATTTGAATTTTTAATTGCCGCGGGAATCCGCTCTCTTGATTCTTTTACGGCGTTATCGGGAAGGCCTACCACTGTGAAGCCGGCAAATTTCACCGCCTGCTCCAGGTGGGTTTCTACCCGGATTATGTAAGCATTGACGCCGAAAGTGGCAGAGGTGTAAACTTCGGTAATCATAATACCATAATTTATTATGTATAAGATATGAATTACCTTTTCAAATATCAATGCAGGTAATTTTCGTAACGTACCGGAAAGTCGCTAATTCTTTTTCTTGAATACCAGCTCCATCGGCACGCCCGAGTAGCCGAAATGTTCGCGCATTTTTTTATCGAGGAACTTCTTGTAGTTTTCGGATACCAGCTTCGGGTCGTTTACAAAAAACGCAAACACGGGCGGTGCCGCCCTGAGCTGTGTGATGTAATTGAATTTCACCTCCCTGCCCCTCATTGACTGGTGCGGCTTCCGCTTGATTTCATCCAGGATTTTGTCGTTCAGTTCGCTGGTCTTAATCTGTTTTTTTCTTTCGTTGTAAACCACAATTGCATCATCCATCACGCGGTGAATCCTCTGCTTCGTGAGCGCAGATATAAATATGAATTTCAGGAAATTAAAACTTCTTAAATGCTCTGTAATTTTCTGTTCGATAATTTTTGCGGTATTGGTGCCTTTCTCAATCAAATCCCACTTGTTAATCACAAGTAAAACGCCTTTCTTGAATTTCATTATGTCTTCTATTATTCTGATATCCTGCTTGTCTAATTTGAATATTGCGTGCTTCATATCCGACACATTATCGAAATTTTCGTAAAGCAGCGTCGCGTCCAGTACCAGCAGTGCCACGTCGCATCTTTGTATCGCCTTAAATGTTCTTACTGTCGAGAAAAATTCCAGCGATTCGTCTTTCTTGATTTTGCTTTTCTTTCTTAAACCCGCCGTGTCTATCAGCACAATATCTTCTCCGTGATACTTCACTACCGAATCTATCGAATCCCTTGTCGTTCCCGGAATGTTCGTAACAATATTTCTTTCTTCTTTCAGCAAGGCATTGACTATCGAGGATTTCCCGGCGTTAGGCCTTCCCACTATCGCAAATTTAATTCTATCGTCAACTTTCTCTTCTTCGCCGGCCATAGGAAAATCCTTCACCACGTGGTCCAATACATCTGCTACGTTTTTTCCCGAAAGTGCCGAAACGCAATACGGCTCGCCCAGTCCGAGCGAAAAGAAATCCACCGCATCAAGCTCGCGGCTTGTATTATCTACTTTATTTGCAACGACTATTATTTCTTTTCCTTTCAGGTTTTTCCTGAGTATGTTTGCAATTTCCCTGTCAACCGGGTGTATTCCGCCTTTCCCGTCCAGCACAAAAATCACCTTGTCCGCCTCACCAAGTGCAATTATAATCTGCTCACGTATATGCCTGTTGAATTCGAAATCCGAATCCGGCACGAATCCTCCCGTATCTATCAAAAAGAATTTCCTGCCCGTCCATTCGGCCTCACCGTAATTTCTGTCTCTCGTTACACCCGCAATAGGGTGTACAATCGCAACCCGTCTTCCGATTATACGGTTGAAAAGCGTTGATTTGCCTACGTTCGGCCTGCCTACTATTGCTACTACTTTTTCCATACTCTAAAATAAACTATTAACCCAACACTTTCACGGCTAAGTTTTTTACCTAAAAAGGTTGTAAAGTTTATAAAGCACGTTCTTTGTGTCCGCCGGGGCGGATTTATAAAGTTTGTAAAGCACGTTCTTTGTGTCTGCCGTGACGGATTTATAAAGTTTGTAAAGTATCGAGTATGCCAAACGTAAAACTGTAATGCCTTTAAATAAAAAAGGTTCACAAAGTAAACCGTTCTTTCTCTTACTTTATGAACCTTATAAACTTTCAACTTTATAAACTAAATCCACTCTTATGTTCACTATTCACGATTGACGCTCTTACATTTTACTTTTTACAATTTACTATTTACGATTAACGCTCTTGTGTTCTTACTTTATAAACCTTATAAACTTGATGAACTTTCTACTTAAGTACGTACTTTATCGCCGCTTCCGGATTCAACTTTCCCCAGCCCCAGTTTGTATTCGGTACGCTACCCGTAAATTCATCCGTTGTTGCAGTATGTTTTAAAATATTTCTTATCTGCGCGTGTGTCAGGGTTGGGTCGTATTGCAGCATCAGAGCCACGGTTCCCGTTACGTGCGGAGCCGCAGAACTTGTCCCGCTGAAAAGCGTATATGAATTATCCGGCGCAACCGTAAATGTCGAATGCCCCGGCGCGGATATGTCTATTCCGATTTTTCCGTTGATGTTGTATCCTCTTCCGCTGTAATAGCACAGCCCGCCAAGCTTGTCGTCAGGCCCGAATGCGAAGTTTACCGTGTACGCGCCAACCGCTATCAGGCTGTCCGCCGTGCTCGGGAATGTTACAGTTCCTTCGTCGGTAATCTTGTCCTTGCAGGTCCAGTGTGAGCTTCCGCCCCACGATTGTGTTACGTCAACTATGAATCCGTCTATTACTATATCCTTCGGGGATTTTGCCGTTATCTTCCAGCTACCGTCTATCGTTCCCGAATCCTTTGCAGAAAGTCCGAACCTGAACATCACCGTTCCCTTGTCCGATACGTCCCTCGAATAAAACATGTTGTAATCACCCACTTTCACAAAACCCGAACCGTCCGTCAGTTCATTCGATTTTTTTCCGTCAGGAGTTTCTACCGTAAACCCGACCTTTACATCTTTCTCTCTCCAGAGGAAAGAAGTAAATACGCCGTCGTTCTTTTTCTTCTCGGCTTCTTTCGGTGCTTTGAATGTATAATCAGCGGGTACGCCTTTTTTCAGGTTATCCTTTATGTGCATATTGCCCGAAGCCAGGTTTCCGCCTCCGCCTATCACTGTTATTCCGTCCCTTGCCATCTGGTTTGTAAGCTCTTCCTCTTCCGTTGAGCCGTCCATATATTCATACATCCATTCGCCGTCTTCGAAAAGCAGCACGTTCACTTTTTCATCTCTTAAAAATTTTACAAGGTCGGGAAACATCGTAACGAACCTCGGCGTGTAATTGTAATTAATGTTTGCCATCACAAGTTCGGCATCGGGAGCAATTCCGCACATCTTCTGCACACCGTAATGCCCGCCAAGCACTATTCCCGAAACGCTCGTTCCGTGCTTCACGGTGTCCGGCTCTGTCTTAATCAAATCAACTCCGCGTCTCCTAATCGTTCCGTCCTTCTCGCGTACCGCGCGCACCTTCGAAGTCTTCAATGCTACCAGCTTTTCACCCGCGCTCAGCTTGTTGTCCCTGTTTTTATCCAGCGAAATAAAAATCTGCTCGCCGTATGTCGGGTCGCTTTCGGCGAATCCGTCCTTCTCTCCGAAATTCCTTTTTCCGTCCTTGTTCCTGTCGAGGTAAAGAAAATCCATATCCGATTTATATTCCTTCGAATTGAATTTCAGAATCCCGTAAGTTGAATTCTTCATCCCGATAAAGTTCAGCCACTCTCCCTCGTCTGCCTTGCCGTTTTTGTTGAAGTCCACCGCATCCACTCCCGGCGTAAAGCCGCCGTCCTTATCAGTGTCTATCCAGTCATATTCTCCGCCGTCCGCAAAGAAAAAGAACGGACTGAAAATGTCCACTCCCGAATCCACATCGCCCACTATCACACTCTTGCCCGTCAGCGGATTTCCGCTTTTATCAACGAACTTTTCCTTCAGCACGGTCGTGTACCAGATATTGTCCTGCGCATTCGCCATCCAAAACGGCACAACCAAAAACGCAATTATAGCAATCACTAATGTTTTTTTCATAAATATGTTTTAATTAAATTAAATAATTTATAATGTATTATGGTATTATATGAGTATTATTGTGTAATATAACATATTATTACAAAATAAGATGTTGATTATTTGCTCTTTAATCTAATAAATCTTACGAATCCGCGCTCTTTGCGTCCCGATGAGTCAGCTTTTCAGACGACATCGGGATTACGAATATTAAAAATTTTATTAATCTAATCCTAATTGATTTTACTGATTTTTAAGGGATTTTGTTTCAAATTATATACATAATCCACAAAAAATTGTCACCCCTGCTCTTCAAGCAACATTGTCATCCCCGCATGCTTTAGGCGGGGATCCCGCTCTTACTCAATAGACTCTATAGACTCTACTCACTCTTTACTCTTCCTTGCAACCAAAAACCATATTTCATATATTATCGTGTTGTTATAAAAAAACATCAAACCCCTAAACTATGAGCTTTTCAAAATTAATTTTTGTAATACTCATTGCCCTGCTCCTCTACGGATGCTGTCAAAAAAATCAAACCCCCGAAAATAAATTACCCGGCTCCTGGAAGCTTGAAAAAATCGAATCGCTCGATAACTCTTCGGGAAAATGGTATTACGATTCTGCCTTCTCCGGCTGGACCGGCTATATCATCTACGACGGAAAAAATAATATGGGTGTGCAAATCACACCGAAAGGATATAAAGACGTAAACACAAATAAAAACCTCGACAGCCTCAGCCCGGGCGAACTAAAAGAGCTAATTAAACTCTACTGCTCGAACTGGGTTTACTTCGCCGAGTATAAAATCACAAACTCCACCGTCGAGCACCGCCGCCTCTCCGCCACTGAGCCGAAAGACTGGGGAACAACTCTGTTGCGCGATTTTGAATTTAAATCCGATACACTCGTACTCCTTCCCCACGAAACCCTGGCAGGAAAAAAATCAAGGCTGAGGTGGGTGAAGATGTGAGGTTGAATAAAAGTAGAATATATTTATTTTAGAAATATTATAAAAACATCTTAATTTAAAGCAAAGATTAATTATGGAAAATTTATTAGAAATTTTAGCAACCCCAAAACAGGTTGGTTTATTAATTGGGGCGGGTGTATCAAAAGCGTGTGGACTACCAAACGTTGACGATTTAACAAAAGAAGTTCTAAAAGTTTTAAAGAATAAAAACTTCACTGATTTATTAAGTGATGATGATAATATTGAAGATATATTAAATAAAGTGCAACAATTAAAATCATTAATTAGTAAAGATAAAGAATTTAATAATCTGAAAGAAAAAGAAATAATAGAATTTGAAAAAAGCATAAAAAAAACAATTTTTGGAAAACTTTCAACTGATGTAGTTTTTGATAAATTATGTAATTTAGTAATCTGGCTAAATTTTATTAACCGAGAATTCGAAAAAGAAATATTTTCATTAAATTATGATTTGCTACTGGAAAAAGCATTAGAGAAAGTAAACTTACCTTATTTTTCGGGTTTTGTTGGGAACTTAAAGCCGTTTTTTATATCTGATTCTGTAGACGATTTTAAAGGATTGTACGTTAAGCAGAGTTGGGTAAAATTATGGAAATTACATGGTTCTTTAAATTTCAAAAAATCTAAAGATGAAAAAATATTTATCGAAAACAATGTTAATAATGAATTTGAGAATTTATTAGTTTATCCCTCCATGGATAAATATTTGTCCTCCAGAAAAGCCCCCTTTATATCTTATTTGGACCGTTTCAGAAAGTACTTATTAGAAAACGAAAAAGTTCTTCTTATTTTGGGATATTCTTTTAACGATGATCATGTAAACGATATAATTATTAATGGATTAAACAATAATACTAGATTGACAGTACTTACATTTACATATAGCATAGATACTTTTAAAAGAGTTATTGAAATATTTGGCTTGTATCCAAATATTTCAATTTACACCGAAAAAAAGAAATATATAAATAAAGCAGAAAGTGAGTTTACGTTTGATAAAAATATTGGAGATTTTAATAATTTTGTGACAATTTTAGATTTACTTGTTAATCAAAAGCCACTAGAAACGATAATTGAAACCGAAAAGGAAAAATAATGAAACAAGAATCAAAAAATGGAAAAATAGGACAAGTTATAGAGGTAAATTCAGAACGAATAATTATTGAAGTTAGTAAAGATATTAGTAATTACAACATAATTCATAATGGTAATTTATACAGAATTGGTCAGGTTGGTAGTTTCATAAAAATAATTAATGGATTATCGTGTTTATATGGGGTTGTAGAATCTTTTTCGACCTTTCTATATTCTGGTGAAATTGTTGTAGACAAAAAGATTATAAACGTTTCACTACTTGGATACAGGGCAGTTACCGGTGAATTCGAAAACGGAGCAAAAATTACTCCGAGCATTGATGATTCTGCTTATATAATTGACGAAGATGACATAAATATTATTTTCAAATCAGCCGTAAAATTCCCAATAAAAATCGGTACGAATTATTTTTCGAATGAACTGCCCGTATATATTAATTTAAATGATTTTGTTTTAAAGCACTCGTTCGTAGTCGGTAGCACCGGGAGTGGAAAATCAAATACGGTTGCATATCTTCTCTCTAACATTGTTACAGAGTATCCAAGCTCAAGAACAATAATTATTGATATACATGGTGAATATATGAATTACTTAAAAAATGAGGCAAAAGAATTTTCCGTTTATAACGAAACAAACAAACTGATTATTCCATATTGGATGCTTGATTTTGACACTCTCTGTAAATTATTTGGATTACCATCGGGAAATGTTATGTCAACTGCTACAGATGTATTTCATGATAGAATACTTCAAATAAAAAAAAATTATGTGTCAGGGAGAAGCGAGTTAAAAGAAAAAATCAAAATAAATGATATTAACATAAATTCCCCTATTCCATTTGACATCAAAGATATTTGGTTGGAATTTCATAGTAGGGGTTATGGTACTTTTACTGTCTCTGCCGAAAGGGAACCCAAAAATTATGCCTTTGAAACAGATAAAAAAGGGATAGAATTGAAAGGAAATGCCGAAAAATTGGAGAAACCGCAATTTAAACCTTATACAACCGATAGAACAGCCCCTTATAAATCAAACGAAACTTATTTTCGAAGTATCGCAGACAATATATTAAACATTATTAAAAGTGATGATTTTAGATTTATGTTTGGAGAAGATGAATACATAAAAGGAACAAAGAATATTGAGGAATTGATTTCAAAGTGGATAGAAAATGAAAAGCAAATTACGATTTTAAATTTAGGAGGTATACCATACAATATTCTTGATGTTGTAATTGGTATCTTATCAAATCTATTATTTGATATAATATATTACTCATTAAAAGTAAACAAACCTTTTGAAGGGAGACCCATTTTAATTTGTTATGAAGAAGCACATAAATATTTAAATTCAAATACCAAAGATAGTTTTTCTCAGAAAGCTGTTGAACGAATAATGAAAGAAGGTAGGAAATTTGGAATAGGTGCGATGATTATTTCACAAAGACCGGTTGAAATTCCTAATACTATTATTTCACAGGTTAGTACATTTATTGCGCTAAGATTGACAAATAGTGATGATCAAGGAATAATTATTAAATTTGCCCCCAATAACTTTTCAATGTTTTTAAAATCTCTTCCATCCCTGGGAAATGGAGATGCCTTTGTAATTGGTGAATCAATGAAAATTCCAATGAAAGTTAAAATTCCTTTATTAGAATCAGTTAAAAACATTAATTTTGATAAGAGAATCGGGGTTTGGAAAGAAAAAAGAAATAGCAAATTTGACTATAAAAATACCATCGAGAGATGGATGCAAAAATAAAAAAGGAGTAAAAATGCAAAATATAGAGTGGCAAGAAATTGGCGCTGATTCAGGAAGTATAGAAAGAATTGCGCACTCAGAAAATGATTTATTTGTAGAATTTAAAGGGGGCTCGGGTTACAAATATCTGAACGTCCCGGTTGAAATTTTCCAAAGAATTTTAAATAAAGAATGTATCAGTAAAAGTAAAGGAGTGCCGTCATATGGGGCAACATTAGATAAACTAGTTAAAAAAGCTGGATATCAATTTCAACAATATAAATAAATAAAAGTCTATTTATCTTTAAACCTTTATTAACTTAACTTAAATTAAATTAAATGCCCAAAACTTTTTTTCTTGCGACCATAGACAACACAAGTGTTTCAATGGTTCGCGAATTTAACGAAGAAAATTATAATCAATGTATTGAACACGTAAAAAAGCTAAACAAACTTTCTTCTGACGAAAAATTATTCAGGCTTGTAGAATTAAATTACAGGGAATTTAAATCAACTGTTAAAAATTATTTAGATAAATTTATTGATAACCCAACTGCGGATTTTTCCGAATTCGAGTTTTTGTTTCTAGATTTAAATAGATTAATATTAAATTTTCTTTCTTCGGTTAGAACTTATTTAGACCATACAGAAACAAGATTTAAACGAGAATTCGGTGCTAAATCCGATGAGATATTGCTTTTTAAAAAAGAGACGGGGGAAGCTTATGATAATTATTTCTCTTATCGTTTTCTTTATAAACTTCGTAATTTTTCTCAACATTGTGGTCTTCCGTCGGGTTCCCTAAAAATAAACTCAGAAGCGGGTGACAAAGGAAAAACAATTTGTACGTTAACTATTTTTCTTGTTCGCGATGATCTAACTTCAAAATATGACTCTTGGGGTGAAAAGGTTACTGAGGATCTTAACAAAAAAGAAGAAACTTTTGATATTGTTCCGCTAATTGATGAAAAATTCGAACTTTTAGAAAAATTAAATACAAAAATAAATGCTCCTAATTATTCAAAACACATTGAATATGGGAACAAATTACTTTCTTTACTTTTAGAAGTAACCGAGCAAAGGGGTGCCCCAAGTTTAATTTGCTCTGATATAATTGAGGAGAAAATTAATATGGAAATAACTTGGTTTCCTTACGAAATGATTTCAAAGATCACTGGAGCAAAAATTAACATTAGAAAAACATAGAAAAAACACGAATTTGAAAGAGTTAAACTGTATATTTTAAGTACTATTTCCCTTGACAACATAATCTATAAGGCTTATATTATAACGAAAGGAAAAAGCTATATGGATTATAGAATACCAAACATATCACCCGGGACTGCATCGAAGCTCTCAGACATCGAATGCAAATTCCTCACCCTTCGCTCCTCGGGCTCCTCTGTCCGCGAAATCGCACGCAAGCTGAAAATGTCCTCCCGTACGGTCTGCGACTGGAATAAAAAGTTTTCAAAGGAACTGCTCGAACTCCGCAATAAAGTCTTCTGCGACCTCCAGCAGAAAATTATTGACTCCAAAACCGAACGCCTGGACTTCCTGAAAAAAGAACTGAAAAGAATTGCGGAAAAAATGGAAAATGCCAAACTGGATTCAAATGGGTTTTCAAATCCCTACGGAGATGCGCTTAGTCTCTATATAAAACTTTCTGATATGATTTCCATCTGCGAAATTGACCTGCTGAAAGTGGGAATAAACTTCAGGGATAATATCGAACCCGAATCAAATCATGATGCGGATAGCGGCGTTTTCCCCGTTTCCGGAAATGAAAACACGACCGAAGAAGAAACACCCGTAAAAACTATTGAAAAAACAGAGGATAAAAATGTATGAAAACAAAACTGCTACGTACTGCAACACGAAAACGTTGCTCAAAAGTGATGTATACAAAAAACAGTTATTTATTATTGGGATTTTTTAATTAATGTTTTTAAGATTTAGTAATGAAACTAAACACTAGTTCTTTAAAATAATTAAAATAATTCACGAGCTTGTTAATGCTGTCGTTCCTTAATTTATTAATGCCGATTCACGCTCATTGCTCTTCTATTCACGATTGCCGATTGACGATTCACGCTCTTTGTTCTTACTTTATGCGTTCTTTGCATCCGCCGTGGCGGATAAACTTTATGAACTTAATTTTGTTCTTTGAAATATTCCGCTCCCGCCACGGCGGGTCGTTGACCTCCGGAGCGGTGGATAAAGGGAAACTCACGGTGCTATAAATATACTGCCCCTCCGGGGCAGAAAACAATGTTATAAATATATCACCCCTTCGGGGTTTTGTTTTTTTTGTTTCTATTTTCTATAATACTCTCACCCCTTCGGGGTTTCCGCTCTTAACCCTCAAAAAAACAGCGATTACCATAACCAATCCTCGTTCTTTGAGTCCGCCGTGGCGGGAGCGTAATCCGTGTTCTTTACGCCCGCCGTGGCGGGTGCGTTCAAAATATTTTGCTCTTCGCTCTTAACATTAAAAAAACTTTGTGCCCTTAGTGCCTTAGTGGTGAAAAGCTCTTCGCTCTTTTATTCACGATTGACTATTCACGATTGCCGCTCTTACTTTATAAACTTTATGCGCTCTTTGCATCCGCCGTGGCGGATAAACTTTACAAACTAAAAGAAGATTTCCATTCCCACGTTCAGCTTGTCGTTTATGTCGGTGTGAATCAGGTCATTGCCGGAACCGATTGTCTTCGCTCCGTCCATATATGTTTTGGCGTACTTCGCTGAAACCTCCAGGAAGCCGTATGGTTTGAACTTTGCCATTACATACCAGCGCGTGCCCTTTCCGTAAAGCCCGAGGTTTGACATCACGCCCCTTATGTCTTCTTCATATTCATACAGGCGGCTGTCGTAATCTTCCGTATCGAAGTAAATAAACCTGGTAGAAAATGTCAGCCCTCGCAACGGCACGAATCTTAAATCCGTGAAGAACATATTCCCCTTGTTGTTACCCCCGAAAAGGTCATATTTTACGAACACATAATCGTAGCGGCTGCGAACCCTTATCCTGTCGGAAATGTCATAGTCGAATCCAAACCTGAAGTTCATCTGGTTGCGGTTGTCAATCAGTTTTATATCGCGCCCGAATTCATCCTGCACCGTCCTCGTGTCTTCTTTGTTTTCGTTTTTGTAGCGGAAGTTTATCGCAAGGTCTTTGCTCACTGCCCACATCACGTTTGCAAGGAAATCATTTCCCTGAATCGAAACCGGGTCTGAATACGAGCGGTAAGGGAATTTGAACTGGTCGTAATATGCGTTTATCTCCAGTCCCTTAAACGGCATCAGGTTTATGCCCGAATAAAACCCTGCTTCGTTTTGCGTGTTGCCGTTTTTTTCCCCGAACCCAAAGGAGTGAACGGGCGAGAAGTCCTCGGGATAAGCCCTGTAAAGGAATACAAGGTTTGCAAGCTTTGAAAAAGAAAACTGCATCGCCGCTATTCCTGCAACGGCACCCGACTGCGAGCGCGCAAACTCTCCGTAAAGATTAATGTTTCTGTAGATGAAATCATAATCGAAAGAAAGCATGTTTGCCTTATCGCCTGCGAAGTTATAAAGCTGGCGCGAACTGTCCGCCCCTATTACTTTTGAAAATTTCGACGTCCAGTAAGTCATACCGAGCCGTATGTTGTCTTTGCTGAATACGGTGCGTCCGCCGAAAAGCTGTTCCTTTGCGGAGTTCCGGCGGTTCTTTTCCGAAATTGTCCTGTGGTATCCGTCGAAGTAAAAGCTCGATACTTCATCCAGCGTTGTGTCAACCGAGGCATCGAAATAATTATTTGAATAGAATAAAATCAGGTCGAGGTTCTTGTAATTCAGGTCGGCAGCCGCTCCGCGGAAAAACTGCGACTCGTTTGCAGATGAATAGCTGTTTATGCCGTATCCCTTTTTCTTCACCGGATCAACCGATTCGCTGCCTTTGGAAAACCCAAGATTGCTCCACATCCCCAGCCCCTGCCCGAACGTGAGCGAGTAATCTCCGGCAACAAGATTTTTTAAAAATCCTTTTGTCTTCAGCTCCAGGTAGCCCGAAGAAAAATCCGTGAGACTTGTTTCGCCCGGGTCCTTCTCGATTGTAAGATTTCCTTCGAGTATGAATTTTGATTTATCGTAAACAAAGTTAAGCTGGTTGTAGATTTTTGCCTTCGTGCCCGGATAGTCCCCGCTCAGGTACCCTTCCTTTGTCTGCATATCCTGCTGAAAGCGGCTCCTGTAGCGTATTTCCAGGTTCTTTGCGAGACGGATTCCGCGGCGGCGGTTCTCCTTTGTTATTTTTCCCGATTCGTCTTCTAAAAAATCGAGACTTGAATTCCTCACTACGATATAAACTTTCAGGATGTCATAGAGCCGTTCATTCATTCCCTCCACGTACATCAGCTCTCTTTTTGACTGGAACATTTTTATCTTGCCCCTGTACTCTATAATATTTTTTGCGAGTATGGAGTTGACATAGGGAATTGACTCGAGGTCAACCTGTGTCACGGTGTTCAGGTCAAAAGGATTTCTTCTGAGGTTATCGAGGTAATCAAGAAGCTTTGAATCTTCTGTGTCTTCGAGCGAATTTTCCAGAAGGAGCTCTTCCTGCCTGTTCTGATTAAGGTTTGTCGTGTCACCCGCAAGTCTGGTGGTATCTGCTGTTATCCTTGCCGTATCGGTCTGAGCAAAGATAACCCCGCCCGCAAGCAGGAATAAAAATATCAGCAGTATGTAAAAATATTTTTTCAAATAAATTTTGCCGGATTCAATAAATTAATCAACCTGAATCAAATATGAAATTTATTTTGAAGGGGAAAATAAAAAAAGCTCTTTTCCCGATCGCGCGGGGAAAAGAGCCGGGTGATACTTTCAAATTCTTTTAGAGAAATTTCTTCTTGCCCACCACGAATACTTCCTTTGTTGACTGGCTCTGAGTGAATACTATTATATCTGCCTTTGAAGGAATTATTCCCGCTTTCAGCGTGTAGTTAACCGTGGAGCTGTACGGAAGGGTAATTGCTGTTCCGTTTGCACCAGTGATTAAGTCGCGGAGAATATTGTTGAACCATCTTTCTCCGTTCGTACCGCCGCCGTAATACATTCCGCTCTCTACTATTGCGACGTGAAGCATTAAGTCCGCCGCCGTACTGCCCGAAATCTGCGCTATGTTCAGGCTGATTGTTCCGTTGCCGGTGGTTGAGTCGAAAGTATTTGTAAACGAAAGACTCTGCGTTTCGTTCTGTGCCAGTGCGGAGTTTATGCTGTTTGTCCAGGTTTGCGAGTTAAATGACGGCATATAAGCCCCGTTCAGGTATCCCGACGGATTTACAAGCACGAAGTAATACATCTGCCTTGCAGAGTTTACCGGGACGTTGTAAAGATAAAACGGGTCGCCTGCAAAAATCGAAGAGTGCATCCTGAGGGTTATCACGTTTGTATCAGAGCTTGTGATTCCCGCTATCGCAGTGTCGATTAAGTCGAGATAGTGCCCGGAGGGAGGGCAATGCACACAGTTCACATTTGTGGAAAGCTCCACCAGCACCTTTCTGTTTACCTTCGCCGAAGTGCTTGTGGAAGGATTGTTATTAAACTCGCACGAATAAAACGAAACTGCAAATGCAAGCAAGAAAATTATTTTTAAAAATTTCATTTTAGTTTTCCTTAATTAAAATTTTGATGAAATTGTAAACCTGAATCCGTTGAACGGGTACACATACCTGCAAATGCCGTTGGTACACTTCAGTCCGCCTTTTTCCGAGCCGAACGAAGCGGTAACTACCTGCGTGGACGTTACCTTGTATGATACTTCTCCCATATACCAGCTGCTCTTGCCTGTCGGGTCGTCCTTGTCGGAGGAGAATTCCGTGTTCATCGTCAGTGTCAGGTTTGGCGATCTTGATAAGCTCAGTGCCACGAACTGGCTCGTGTAGTCAGGAGTGGTGGCGTGAGTGGTGTTGTGCGCCCACTGGTTTTCGAATATTATCTTCAGAGTGTAATCTTTTGTTAGAGAATACCTTAATTCAACCGGAACGGTTGTCGTGAAAACTTTTTCAGATGTAAACGGGTCTTCTTCCTTGTATATGGTTTCGTTCTGCCTGGATACTGCTACCTTTGCATAGAACTTTTCGCTTGCATAATATTCTGTTTCGAAATACGCTTCCCAGAACGGAGAGAGTTGCTCACGCAGCGATGGCAGGAAGCTGTTATATCTGTTGATTCTTTCCCATCTGTACTGCCAGCCGGTTATGTCGGTATTCTGGTATTCATAATGCCTTGAGGCAAGCCCGAGATTCAGGTTCATAGAGAGCTTGTCCGACGGAGCCATAACTATATCGAGCTGTGCGCCGACTTCGTCATTAAAATCCACCACGTGCGGATTTCTTGATATAAGCGTCGATGTATGTTCTTTCAGCCCGGTCGGGGGATTCTGGAAAGGCAACATCTTTGTCGGCCTTGTCCTGTCGCGCTGGTCCGGGGTTACGAGGTCAAACCTGTAATTTTTGTATTCGAGCGTTACACCCAGTCCCGATGTGGAATATGAAAGCGACGAATACATTCCGTTCCCGAATGCAGATATGTTTTTCGGATAAAGCGGATTTGCTTCCGTCATAACGTGCTTGTGTGCATACGAATAGAAGAAGTTCAGGTTCTTATAGTTCAGAGACATATATCCTTCCGGAAGTTCCGCTTTCAGCCCGGTTAGGGTTTTCAGGTCGTTTCCCATCAGTGAGCCGTTTGCATACACATAGTTAACCCCGATGTTCAGGTTTTTAAGAGGAGAGATTTCAAAATTCGCATCCCTCACCTTGTATGTTTCCGTTCTTTTCAGGTTGAGGAAATCCGTATATGTTATATCGCCGCCTAATATCTGCGCCTTTGTCTTAATGGGATTTTTTTCGCCGAATGTTCTTTTATATGTAACCCTCACTCCGTCTATTCCCGTGTCATAAGCAAGTCCGCGGTCTTCAAATACGTTCATCGTCAAACCCCTTGAAACTATATCCCAGAAGTCTCCGATTCTGATGCTGACGTTTTCGCTGAGGTTGTTGTATTCGAGATATCTTTTCCTTATACCCTTGAAGTTATTTCCGTATTCAATCGGGTCGCTGATTTCATACCTCATGCCGAATACGAAATCATTTATCTTAAGTCTCGCATCTCCGAGGTTCTCAAGGTATTCTTTCGAATATTCCGAAATTGTATTGTTTTCCTTTCCGTTTCCGTACCTGAAGACATTGTTCAGGGAAGCCTTAACATCAAGCTTTTGCGCGAACGCTCCGCAGGAAAGCAGAAGCAGGAATGATAAGATAAGTAACTTTTTCATTGAGTGTTTATGGTGATTTTTGTTTTAAAATTATTTTATTCCGAGTGCGGCTTTAACTTCCTCTTCTATTTTTGCCTCATCCCCTGTCTTGAATCCCGTATGGACGGAAAGTATTTCCTTGTTCTTTCCGATAAGGAGGGCGTAAGGCATTTCATCTTTTCCGCTGTATGCTTCGAACACTTTCTTATCCGTGTCGAATACAACGGGGAAGGCGTAATTCTGGGCAGTGATGAAAGATTTTACTTTTGAAACCGATTTCTGGTTATCCTGGTTAATAGCAAGATAAACAAATCCCTGGTCTTTGTATTTTTCGTAAGTCGCATTTACTTTTTTCATTTCCTCTTTGCAGGGTGAGCACCACGTAGCCCAGAAGGACATAAAGACGGGACCCTTTTCCAGCAGTTTGCTGAGCGATACATCGTTTCCTTCCAGGTCCTGAAGCGTGAAATCCGAATATGTCTGCGACTTTAAAAAACCTGTTATCAGTAAGGTAAACACGAACAATAAAACTGTCTTTTTCATTTTTTAATATTATTATTTATGTAAGAAAATAAATTAGTTGATATTAACAATCACGTAACAAAAGTAGTAATTTTAATATAAAAACACTATAAAAAAGAGCAGAAAAATTTAAACACGGTTTTTCCCCCCTCAGGGGGGGGAAAGGGGAATTGTACCCGTTAAATACAGATATCCCCATTTTTTTGTTCTTTTTTACAAGTTTAATTTTCGAACTACTTTTAAACTAATGTTTAATCAGCCCGGTTCCGGGGGATTGAAGGAAAAAGGGGAAATAAATAAAACGGGAGCAAAATTTGACATTAATTCAAACCCCACTCCCGTTAAAATTGTCTTTTATAAAACATTATTTTGTCAGAACTAAAAACGCCGCTGTGATAACAAGGTTTACAAGAGCAATCGGCAGCATTACTTTCCATCCAAGATTCATAAGCTGGTCATAGCGGAACCTTGGAATAGTCCACCTTACCCAGATAAAGAAAATCACCATAAAAAATACCTTTGCACAAAAAGTCAGCACCTGAATTATGCTTACCCAGAATGCGGGCAGTCCGAAATTCTGCAGATACGGGAATTGCCATCCGCCCAGAAACAGCGTAGTGATGAATGCCGATGCAACTACTACGTTTGCATATTCTGCAAGGAAGAAGAGAGCAAACTTCATGCTTGAATACTCCGTATGGTATCCGCCGACAAGTTCCTGTTCGGCTTCAGGCAGGTCAAACGGCGTTCTGTTTGTTTCCGCAAATGAAGACACAAGGAATGTCAGAAATCCGAGCGGCTGCAGTATTATGTTCCATTTCCATCCGAACTGGTTTGCCACTATGGTATCCAGCTCGAGCGTGCCGTTTGCAAGTATGATTCCCAGAACAGAAATTCCCATTGCAAGCTCGTAGCTTATCATCTGTGCAGATGCTCTCAGTCCGCCGAGCAGGGAATATTTATTGTTTGAAGACCATCCGCTAAGCGTGATGCCGTAAACACCGAGTGACAGAAGGGCAAGTATATATAAAACGCCGATATTCACATCTGCAATCTGAAGCTTGATTTCGCGGTCGAATAAAATTATTTTATCGCCAAATGGAATCACGGCAAACGTGGAAAGCGCTACAGCCACGGAAATTCCGGGAGCCAGCGAGTGAATAAATTTATTTGCGCTGTCCGGTACGATGTCCTCTTTCAGCACGAGCTTGATAACATCTACAAGCGGCTGAAAAAGTCCCTGAGGACCTACTCTGTTTGGTCCGAGGCGGTTCTGAATAAATGCCGAAAGCCTTCTTTCCGCATAAACAGAATAAGCAACCGCAGTCAGAAGAACAACTTCTACAATAAGAATTTTAACAGAAGTAATAATTAAGCTAATTAACCATTCGGGCATATAAGTTCAAAAGTTTCTAAGGTTTATAAAGTTTGTAAAGCAATATAGTTAAAGTTATTTTATTGCAATTTTTTCAAGTTCGGTTTTCAGATAGCTAATTGCCTTCACCGGAGTCGGGTTGACTTCGTTCAGTGCCGCAAGGTAGAAGCTCACCCAGTCGCCGAGGTAAATCAAATCGAAAATCCTTGCCAGCTTTCCCCTTGCGTTACTTTCGAGCGTAATGATATTTCCGGCATATTCCTTAATTATGTCGAGCGTAATGTTCATCCGCAGCTTCACCCTTTCGTTATCGGCAGGGTCTTTAAGGAATATTACGACAATCTTCTTAAGAATATCCGCGTTAAGTTTCCATCCTACCAGTTCATTGTGATTCATTTCGGGATAGACGTTTCCATAAGCAAGAATTTTTGCATTCTCGGAAATCTGTCCGCGCCATCTCAGGTTTACTACATCCAGAACGTCAGACGAGGAATAAACAACCGGCAGCTTATTTCTTATTTCAATCGCTACTTTTAATGCAACATTATTTTCCGGGTTTAAGTTTGTAAATTCTTCGCGCCCTTCTTCGAGGATTTTCAGGGTTTCTTTTATTTCTTCTTTACGGTCATTTACAAGTCCGAGCTTTACGAAAACTGTAAGCAAGGAAAAAAACGAATAGCCAAGAGCGCATCTGGGCTGAAGCCCGCCCGGGATAATAAGACAGTGATGCTTGTTTTTCTTTGCTATTTTTTTAATTTCGCCGCCGCTTGTTATGCAGATGATTTTGCACTTTGCCTCAATTGCCTGTTTGTAGGCGGCAATGGTTTCTTCCGTGTTTCCGGAATAACTCGAAATTATTACAAGGGTTTTCTTATCTGCAAATTCCGGCAAGGTATAATTTCTGTTTACCATAACGGGTACCTTAATATCATACTGTGTATAGCTTCTAAACAAATCACCGCCAATGGCCGAGCCGCCAAGACCCGAAATTATTATATTTCCGATTCCTTTTTTCTTAAAACTTTTCAGGTCATGCTTTCCGGCGATTTTCAACGCCTCTTTTACCTGCAGTGGAAATCCGTTTAAAACATCGAACATATTTTCTTTATCAAACTTCCTGATAAGTTTTTTATCCATCTTTAAAAAGTTTAATTTTCGCTGTTAACATTTTTTTCATAAAAGTCCTCAACCTCACGGCTGATTTCATCTTCCGTAGAAAGGGTTAAAATTTTCTCCACTAGTAGTTTAGCGTCGGAATAGTTGATTCCCCTTACTATTTGTTTTATTTCGGGAAACACAGAGGGATTGACACTGATTTCATCGATGCCCATTCCAACAAGTACGGGTATTGCGAGCAGCATCGAGCCGAGTTCTCCGCAAATACTTACTTTTATTTTGTTGCAGTGAGCTTTTTCTATCGTCCAGTTCAACGCCCTCAGTACAGCGGGATGAAGCTGCTGATACATACCCGATATGAGTTCGTTGCCCCTGTCGACGGCAAGCAGGTACTGCGTAAGATCGTTTGTGCCCACGCTGAAGAAGTCAACCTCTTTTGCAAATTCATCCGCAAGCATAAATGCAGAAGGAACCTCAACCATAATCCCGACTTTTATATCCTTGTCGAAATCAGCTCTTCTGTTTTTTAATTCTGTTTTAACCTCATTCAGAATTCTCTTGGCTTTCCTGACTTCATCGAGAGAGGATATCATCGGATACATTATTTTGATATTCTTTTTGGAAGAAGAGAGCAGTATTGCGCGGAGCTGTGTCTTGAAAATATCTTCCCTGTCCAGGCAGATTCGAATTCCTCTCCATCCGAGATTCGGATTGCTTTCCTTAATTGCGGTCGGAAGAACCTTGTCTCCTCCAAGGTCAAAAGTCCTGATGGTAACGGTTTTCGGGAAAGTCACATTTGCAATATGGGTATATTCTTCTATTTGCTCGGCCTCAGTGGGAAATTCACCCTTTGCCATGAATAGGTGTTCCGTCCTGTAAAGTCCTATGCCACAGTGTCCGCAGTTTTGAATAAAGTCAACCTCTTCGACAAAATCTATATTGGATGTTATTTCTATTTTTCTTTTATCCAGAGTCTGGCAGGGCAGGTCGACATATTTTTCGAATTTAGTCTGTTCCTGTTTATGCTTTATAAGCTTGGCTTTATAGATCTCGATAGTTTCTTCCCTGGGATTCAGTATAACAGTACCTTCGTATCCGTCTATTATAACGGTATCACCCGTGAGCACGTGTTTTGATATCACCTTCATTCCTACGACGGCTGGAATTCTCAGCGCTCTCGAAATAATTGCGGTGTGAGAGGTTGTTCCGCCTGTATCGGTTGCATATCCCTGAACTTTTCTCTTGCTGAAGAGAATCGTATCGGCAGGAGTGAGCTCGTGAGCAAAGATGATGGAGTTCTCATCCACTTTAGATACAAGTTTTTCCCTTTTCATATTTCTTATCACGCGGTTTTTAACATCAATAATATCCGAATACCGTTCTTTCATATAATCATCTTTTGCGGAAAGAAGCACGTTTGCAAGCTTGGAGATTTCATCGTGAAAAATAAATCCCGATGTACGTTTTTCTTTTTTAATCCTGTCAAAGACCGTATTGATAAATATATTGTCGTTAAGGATATCGAGCTGGGCCTGAAATATTCTTGAATTTTCCTCCCCTATCCTTTCCACAGAAAGTGTATATATTTTGTTAAGTTCTTTTCGGGAGATTTCGACAGCATTTGTGAACTGGCCGATTTCGTTTTCGGTTTCGGATTCGGAAATTTCATGGTGGCTTATACTTACCTGTCTTCTGGTATACAGGTATGCCTTGCTTATGGAAATTCCATGAGATGCGGGTATTCCTCTATATATCTTTTCCCTGGTCAAATATCGTTTTTTGGTATAAAATCTTAAAATAAATGTAAATTTTATATCAAAAAAGTCATTTTTTAGAAAAAATTAAAAAGTTTTTAGTAGTGAATACTATTTTTTCATTTTTTGGTTGGTCAATCTCTTCTTGTTGATTATTAACTGCAGCCTTTTTTCGGGATCGTTTTCGGTTTCTGTGTCCCTGTCTCTCATTCTCTTTTCAAACCAGTGGAATACTTCATCCACCATTTTCGAATAATCAATCTTGGTATTTTCAGTTTTAAAAAGCAGCGTATCCCTGCCTGCGTTTTCCGCCTTGCTTGCTTCGTATTTGCTGGTAGAGACCATTCCAAGAAGTTTTTTTGCATCCGAATTTTCGAAGTTGTTAATAACCTTATTTACCTCAATTTTTCCGAAATTCATATATTCATCCAGCAGTACCTGTATGATTTCAAGCACGATTTTGTTTTCTATGTATTCGTAATTGAACAGTCTTTCGAATTTCTCGATAGCAATGTGGTCTCCGCTTACGAGTATTTTCAGCGCATCAAATTCTCCTGCATTCGGCTCGTTTTTCTTGTCCTGTTTTTTATATGTTTTTTTATCGGGAAGGACGACGGATGATTTTGTGAAATACTCTTTCCTGAAAACTTTAACAGCTTTTTCAAGTTCGTCGCGCAGGTCAGATTCATACAGACCGTATTTTCCGGCAATCTCTTTTATGAAGAATGCCCGTTTTATCTTGTCGGGAATCCTGCTTATGTATCCGATTATCTCTTTCACGAATTCCGTTTTTTCCTGAACGGTACTGAGCTTGTTTTCCTTGTTGTAAAGCTCGCTGATAAATTCGATTATGGATTTTCTGTTGTTCAGGTGAACCTCGAATTCCTCTTTGCCCTTTGTCCTTACCATCGAATCCGGGTCTTCGCCTTCAGGCAGTGTTACCACGGAAAGGTCTAGCCCCGCTTCCAGCACGAGCTCTATACCGCGCCGGGTTGCCTTTATTCCCGCAAGGTCGGCATCGTAGAGCATTACGACATTTTTAGTATATCTTGAAATCAGCTGTACCTGCTCTGTAGTGAGCGCCGTACCGCTCGATGCTACCACGTTGTGAATTCCCGCCTGGTAAAGCGAAATCACATCGAAATATCCTTCGACAAGCAAAACGTATTCATTTGCTCTTATGCTTTCGCGCGCAAAGTTAAGTCCGTAGAGGATTCTGCTTTTATTATAGATTCTGGTCTCGGGCGAGTTGATGTATTTTCCGCCCGGGTCATCATCGAACAGCTTTCTTCCGCCGAACCCGACTACCTTATCGTTCTCGCTGAATATCGGGAACATCAGCCGGCCCCTGAAGCGGTCGTAAGTTTTTCCTTTTTCATTTGTGATTATGAGTCCCGATTTTTCTATGTCTTCTTCTGAAAAAATATTTTCTTCCCTGAAGTGATTCAGCAAGGCGTCCCAGCCCTTTTCAGCATAGCCGACTCCGAACTTCCGCAGTATGTCGTTTTTGATTTCCCGTTTCTTCAAGTAATCGTTCACGAAATCCTTTTCGTATCCCGCCACAGTCTGAAGTTTATCGTAAAAAAACCTCGCAGCCATTTTATTTATTTCGAAGAGCCGCGAAATTTCATTCGTTACATCGGGAGCGGAGCTTCTTATGTTCAGCTCGATGCCTGCGCGGAATGCAAGTTTGGTGGCGGCTTCCACGAATGTGATTTTATCGTATTCCATCACGAACGTAAACACGTTTCCGCTCGCCCCGCAGGCAAAGCAGTGATAGACCTGCTTCTGCTGGGATATGTTCAGCGAAGGATTCTTATCGGGGTGAAAAGGACACAGGGCAAGGAAAGCTTTTCCTCTGCGCTTCACCTGTGTATAGGAAGAAATCACATCCACGATATCGCTTGCCTGAACTATTTCGTCAATTTTTTCCTGCGGGATTATCATAGGTTAAAATTAAATATAAAACGTGAAACGTGAAAGGTGAAACGGAGAGAGAGAATAATGAATCGCGAATTGTTCCGCCGCAGCGGACACAAAGAACGTGCAATCGGGATTAGTTATTTATAATTTCATATCGGTGATTAGCCGGGGTTGAACGCAAACTCCGCATTTTAGATGTTTCCGTTTTGAAAGAAAATATTTAATTTTTTTATCCGTTTTGTTCCACCAATTAAAAAGTTAAACCGGTAATAAACAACAATTAAGCGAAAAAATAAAAAATTTCGTACCAATTTTGTACCAGTTTTGTTACTTTCCTTTGAAATTGAGACGAATTCGCAGAAAATTTTGTGAAAAAGTACAAATTTTATACCATTTTGTACCAAAAAAACGATTGGGTGTACCAATTTTTAAATACCCGTATGTCAAAGAACAATAGCCATATTAATATATGGTATTCGTTTTTGATTGTCAATGTTAAATTTTAAATTGAAAAGCGGAGATAGCACGGGGAACGGCAAAAGAACACTAAGGATACGAACAATAATGGTAGAAAATATTTATTGTAAAACGGTAATAATATTAGGTCAATATAATGCTATTATGGTATTGTTATTATAGTATATATATAACATATAATTCCGTTTTCGTTTTTTTTTTTTTTGAAATTATTTAACATATCGGTTTCCGATTTTTGCTTGATATTAAATAAAATTGTTCCTATCTTACAAAAGGAAGTAATTCATAAACCGCAAAAGAGGAAAGTGCTTATGTTGAAAAAGTTACACCAATAATGTTAAAATAAGAAAAATTATTTATTAGTGGAAATAAAAATTTAGATTTACTTTGAAGTTACTAATTTATACCCTATTATTTCTAGTGATATTATCAAAATATTCCTATTCCCAGTGGTATAGTGTAGAAAACGGCAGTGGGGGAGAAATATCAGAAATAAAATTTAAAAATTCAAATACCGGTTGGTACCTTGTAGGTCAGGGCACTAATATTTATAAAACAACCGATGGAGGTTATAATTGGAAGGCATTAGACATGCCAAATATTGATACTATGATAACATCAATATATCTAATTCACATTGGGGACACATTATGGCTTCCCATTGGTTCCGGAAACGAAAAACGTATAATAAAATCTGTAAATGGTGGCAATAATTGGTTCCAAATAACAATAAATAACTCTTTTAAAATTGAAAAATTATTCGCAATAAATGGGAATTTGTTATATGGCACTTTAGGTGATTATTCAGGTTCTATTTACCGCTTAATAAAATCAACGGATGGTGGATTAAATTGGAATTTAATTTACTCGTTCGCGCTTGGTGAGTTAGTAAATTCTTATTTATTTTTTATAAATGAAAATACCGGATATGCCCAAGGATATAGAACAATATCTAAAACCACAAACGGAGGGTATAATTGGAATGTTATTTATAATGATACTGTTCAAATGGGGGTAAAATATTTCTTAAACGAAAATACAGGCTGGATGCAAAGAGGTATGGTATTATATAAAACCACAAACGGAGGAATTAATTGGATATTTAACTATAGTAATTCTTTAATATCGGGAATTTCTTTTTATAACAATGATAATGGATTTATGTACGGAACTAAACAAAATGTAAATCCTCCATATTATAGGAGCTATTTTTGGAAAACAAGTGATTATGGAAATAATTGGCAGATACTGGACTCAACTTTCAGATATTACTTGGGTTACGGTAACATAGAGTTAACAAACGAAAATACTTTTTATCTCGTCGCAAATGAACCAGGTGTATTGCTAAAATCTACAAATGGCGGATATAACTGGTTGGATTTAACACGTGATAGTTTAAATAACGGATATATTACTATAGATTTTGCAAATAGTAATACCGGTTTTACCGGAGGTCCTAATGGAATTTTAATGCAGACTACAAATGGAGGAGAAAATTGGTTCAGGAATACAAATTATAGAGATGTTTCTTTAAATGGAAGTATTAAAAAAATTCAATTTACAGATGATAATACAGGATGGATTTCAGCATTTAACGGATTATATAAAACAATCAACAGAGGTGTTAATTGGAATAAAATAATTAATTCAAACAATAATTATCCTGTAATCTCTTCTTTTATTAATAATAATACCGGCTGGTTTTATACTTTTGAAAACAATTACATAATTATAAATAAAACTACAAATTCCGGATTGAGTTATTCTCCCCAATTTAAAACTAATAATACAATAAACAGCGATATTTGTTTTTATGATTCTTTGTTTGGCTTTGCGGTTTTCGATAATATATTATTTGGTCCTAATTTATACAGAACAACTAACGGGGGAGAAAATTGGGAAAGTATTAATATAAATGGATGTTTTAGCACAATATATTTGTTGAATAGAAATGTTGCTTTTCTTTGTTCAGATATATTCGACTTAATAAAAACAACAGATGGCGGGAATACATGGATAAATATGCAAACAAATCACAATGGTTGGTTAACCGTAAAATTTATTAATGATTCAATCGGATTTGGTAGCACTTACAATGGAACAAGATTCTATTATACAAGAAATGCCGGTAATAACTGGATACCTTTTAATCTTGGCTCGGTTAATTATCTGAAATCATTATATTTTGATAAATCTGGAAAAGGATTTGCCGTTGGACAATTTGGAAAAATTTATAAAACTACAAATTACGGTGGTATTCCTGTTAATATAAACTCTAATAGCGATATTCTCCCCCGTGATTATTATTTATCTCAGAATTACCCGAATCCTTTTAATTCGAAAACAAAAATAGAATTTAAAATTCCAAATTCATCTTCAAGGAAAACAGCTAACCGAGAACACGTTATTTTAAAAGTATTTAATATAATAGGTCAAGAAGTTGCTATCTTAGTTAACGGAAAAAAATCACCGGGTAATTATGAAGTGAATTGGGATGCATCATTATTTCCATCAGGAGTATATTTTTATAGAATAATTTCAGAAAACTATTGTGATACTAAAAAAATGATTTTAATAAAATAATATTTTAATATAAAAAGGCAGAGCCCTTTATTTATACCTTGCCCGGTAATTAAAGATTTATCTTTTTTTAAAAGATATCTCTGCCTTTATTTTTTACAAACCAAATATAATCAATTATGAAAAAAAGAAAAATGTTTTTTTGGGGGATTTCATTAATTTTTATGATATCCATTGCTGTAAATAATCTGTTCTCTCAGAGTTATAATTGGGAAAGTAATACATTAATAGATTTAAGCCCGGTAACAACTTCTTTTAATTCAAATTGTCCTATTCTTGATTTTGCATACGATAATTATGGAATGCACGTCGCCGGATTGAGTAATGCATCGCAAAATTATAATACATTAAATTATAAATTAATTGATAATAATGGTAATATTATAGAATCAATTACAAATATTGACAATAATATTCACGGATTGAGCATGTGTTCCGGTTTCGGAAAGGTTTATGTACTTGCAATTAAAAACAACTCCATTGAAATATTCGAAAGAAAAAACGGCGAAACGAGCTTGGAATTGAAAAAAATATTTATTCCAGGTGCAATTCCAATTCAATCGAATGTTTTTGTGTATACAGATATTGCTATAACAAATGATAAACTGCACATAATTTATCAAAACAAACAACCCGGATATGGATGCGATTATTTAGGTTACGTTACTTATGAATTCAGTACTGATTTAATTAAGGAATGGAGCAATAACAATTCCTATGGGAGAAACCCACAAATAACAGCTGGAGCCGACAGAATATTTTTAGTATATACAAATTATTATAGTTCATCTGAAGAACAAGTTGTGACCCCCGATCCTTCTTCAACGCAAGATATCTTTACAACTAAAGAAATATCCTTAGCACCTACACCAGTATTTTCAAATCCTCAAATAGTATCTAATTGGAACATTGGCTCTAATAATTGTGCATATACAAGAGCCAGTATTATTAATTATGATAATGGTTTATATATTTTTGCAAAAACCGCACTTTTAGATATGGGTCTGTTTAGTTTAGGCGGCCAATTTAAAAAATCTTCAAATGGTGGAACTTGGACTGAGCAAAGTACTTTGGTTGAAAATATGATAACCGGATATGAAGTGAATCAGACAATTATTAGTAATACAGATTTATCTAGTGGGCCGAGAATAGGTTTCATTTATCAAAAACCATATTATAGCACTAATTCGGGAAATTGCTTTGAAGTCAGATATAGTGAATATGATATAAACACTAATTCGTTTATACCTCCGGTTACTTTACAAAGGAATTCAAATTCATCGTTACAAATAGATGCATCATTTATATTTAGTTCAAAACAAGGCGATTATGTGGTATATCAAAACTTAGAATCAACGATTTCTTTCAGAAAAATAAGAAGACCACGTGCAATAGCAGGGAACATCACTTACAATACACTGTTAACCGGAAATGAATATATTAACTCGCCAAGCACTCCCTATTGTCACAGCAACGGTGCAAAAATAATCGCTATGCCGAATTCCGTAACAAATATTCTTGACAATACAAAACTATATATAGATAATGGTGATAATCTTCAACTCAAAAGCGGTTCAGTTTTAAATCTAGGTTCAAACGTAGAGTTAATTTTTTCTGGTTCAAATTCATATTTAGCGACAGAATCAGGCGTAACTGTTAATTGTGGTGCAAATTCTTCCATTAAAGTAATGGACGGAGCATATGTTAATTTAAATGGAATAACTTTTAGCTCGTCGTCTCAATGGAACGGAATTGATTTTATCAATGCAGGAACTTCCACAATAACCGGATGTACTTTTAGCGATTGCCAACGTCCGATAAGTATTTATAATGATTTATCTCACGCTTCGAATAATCAAACAATAACAAATAACACATTTAATTTAACGGGAAACGCAAGTGACAGAGGCATTTACGCAGAGAATTTATATTCCCTTAATGCTCAAAATAATACATTCAATCTCAGCTCGAGCTCCATAGGTATTTATATTAAAGATTATGACTTATCTTCGATGGAAAATAACGAATCGTTATACTTTTCGCTAATATTAAAAAACAACATTTTTAATTCAGGTTCAATTTCACTTGTTCTGGCAAGTTATATGTCTCAAAAACCGAGTTATTATATTGAGGGTAATACTTTTAACAATAACTCTTACATTAATATTCTTGGAAGAGATATGCAGGGGACTATAAAGAACAACTCCAGCTATGGCAGTTCAGCAAGAGCTTTGCATTTTACACAAAGTGACCCCGAAGTTTATAATAACACATTTTATAGCACTAAAAATATTCTTGCCGGAAGTCAGTCGGTTGTTCATATTGAACCTATTATTACCGAAACAGGAATTGTATGGTACGGGGGAAGAAACTATATGCAGGCAAGCGGGCAGGATAATGTCGAGTATAATTATGGATATGTAACAATGGATTACGGAGAAAACAGGTTTATCCGTTCGGGCAGTAATTATCATTTATATGGAATTATTGAACCCGAAGGAAATTACTACACAAGAAATAATTGTTTTGATAATAGCAATACGCCTGTTTCATTAATATGGGATGAAAATAATAATCCCGTAAATCCAATTATATACGGTTCAACTTTTAGCTGCAATAATTCAACTAACGATGGAATTGACTGGGTAATAAGAGAAATTGGTTCCGGGTTATACGATTCGGTGAAAGTAACAGCGCTGCCGTCGGGAACACAACTGACACAAGAGGAGATATTATATGCGCAGGCGGTTAATAATTATAACAATTCGAATTACTTTAACGCGGTAACCGATTTTAAATCTTTGATTAACCAGTATCCCGGTTTTACTTCAATAATTTCCAGCTTATATAAGATTTACACGTGCTATGAAAATCTGGATACGGTTCCAAATCAGGAAAACAGGGATATACTATACGGGAATTTGGTAACTTACCTTAGTGAAAAAATAAATTCCGAATTATACAGTGAAGAGTTTAACGAAATTGCCTATAACCTGATTTTAGGTTGTTATACAAATATGACGGAGTATAATAGCGCATTAGACGGATACGAGTTTATTTCTTTGTTCCATCCGAATCCGGAATTAAGACTACTTGCAAGCTGGGATTTCGCAGAGGTTGAAGCGCTGATAGGAACAGGGGGTTCAGTTTCAAGCCGCGAAGAAAAAATGACACCAGAGGAATTTAAAGATTATAGAGTCAAAAGAATGAACAAACTAATAAAAGGCGACCCAATAAAAGAAAAAATGAAGAAAACATTTTCGAATTCTTCAAAAAAACGGGATGAAAACACGAAGAAACAACTTGCAAAATTAACAAAAGATGATGCTGAAATTAAAATGCAGATTATTAAAAACGAAGAGTCAAAGCTAAAAAACAAAGCTGTAAATAATTTAAGAACGGCAAAAACATTAACGAAATCAGAAAAAGAAAAGAAACAACTGGAGGGTTTATTGCTTTCGGCAGGAATAACGGATTTGAACAGGAAATCAGTGAGCTCAGAAAGCATATTGCCTTTCAAATATGAACTCTCTCAAAACTATCCGAACCCGTTTAATCCTTCGACAAATATCAAATATCAGATAGCAAATAACAAATTTGTATCCATAAAAGTATTTGATTTAGCAGGCAGAGAGATAGCGATTCTGGTTAATGAATTTCAAAAAGCGGGTACATATGAGATAAAATTCAACGGAAGCAATTTTGCATCGGGTGTGTATTTTTACAGGATACAGGCAGGTGATTTTGTACAGGTGAAAAAAATGGTTTTGGTGAAATAGCGTTGGAATTTTTAGGTTTTTTTTTAAAGACTATAAAGGATTATTCTTTTATAGTCTTTTTTATTTTATTGTTAAAGTTTTTTTAATAAACTATTTTTGATTAAACAAAATTTAACCGATATGATTTTAATCAGCAATAATGACATCAATGACCCGGCGATAAATCTTGCGCTGGAAGAATATTGTGTAAGAAACCTTAACTTTGAAAAAGAAAATTATCTTCTTTTTTATATAAACGAGCCGTCCATTATTATAGGCAAGCACCAGTGCACAATGGAAGAAATAAATTATGAATATGTAAAAGCAAATAATATGCATGTGGTAAGAAGAATTTCCGGCGGCGGGGCGGTTTATCACGATAGGGGGAATCTGAATTTCAGCTTCCTCTCGAAGCATACGGATGACAGCATACACAACTTTGAGAAATTCACAAGACCCGTTCGCGATACGCTGGTTGAAATGGGGGTAAACGCTGAAATGACAGGACGGAATGACATAGTAGTTGACGGCAGGAAAATTTCAGGCAATGCGCAATTCACAAATATGAAGTCAATGTTTTCGCACGGAACACTTCTTTTTGATTCGCACCTGGAAGATGTTGTGCAGGCGCTGAATGTGAAGACGGATAAAATCGAAAGCAAGGGAATCAAATCAATCCGCAGCCGCGTGGCGAATATCACGGAATTTCTGAAAGAGCCGATGTCAATAATCCAGTTCAGGGAAAAAATAATTCAGTCAATCTTCCGCGATGCAAAAAAAATTCCGATATACAGATTATCCGAAGAGCACTGGGAAGAGGTGAAAAAACTCGCGAATGAAAAATACAAAACCTGGGACTGGAATTTCGGACGCTCGCCTGAGTTTAATATTCAAAAAACAAAACGATTTGAATTCGGACAGATAGACGCAAGGCTTCAGGTAAAAGACGGAACAATTGTTGAAGTAAAATTTTACGGCGACTTCCTCGGGCACGGCGAGACAGAGGAAATAGAAAAAAACTTAGCCGGTAAAAAATACAAAGAGGAAGAAATTACGCCTGTGTTAAAATCATTTGATTTGAATTTGTATTTCGGCGCGATAACGCCGGAAGAGTTTGCGGCTTTTTTAATCGGTTAGGGTAATCTGCCTTTAAGTTCGGAGAGCTTTTCGGTTACCTGAATCACCTCCGGGTTTTCTTTATCTAAAACTTTTTCCAGAATCTCTTTCGCTTTTTCGATGTGCCGGATTGCTTCCTGCAGGTTGTTTTGTTCTTCATATAATTCGGCAAGGTATTTATACGAATCCACCAAATCCTGATGCTCGTTACCCAGCACCTCGCTTCTTATTTTCAAAGCTCTTTTAAATAAAATTTCGGCTTCCCTGAATTTTTTTTGTTTGAGAAATAACAAAGCCAGGTTGTTTACCGTAAACGCCGTATGGGGGTGGTTTCTGCCGAAAATTTTCTGAAAAAGCTTTATGGCTTTTTTATATAAATCGTTTGCCTTATCGTAATTTCCAAGCTTATAATTCAGGTAGGCGAGATTATTTATTTCGATAGCAACCTCAGGATGCACCTCTCCGAATGCGGATTCAAAGATTTCATTTGCTTTTTCGTAATAGGGCATTGCCTCCGTGTATTTTTCAAGTTCGTGGTAAACATTGCCGATACTGTTCAGGGCTTTTCCTACTTCAGGGTGAAATTTTCCGAGAGCTTTTTCAGAAATAACAAGTGACCGTTGATATAAATTTTCTGCCTCAGTGAAATTTCTTAAGTCAAAACAAATATTTGCAAGATTCATCAGAGTTTGTGCAACCTTTGGATGATCAGCCCCGAGGTGTTTTTCTCTTATGATAATAGCTCTTCTGAATAATGGCTCTGCATCATCATACCTCCCTTGTATCGAATAAATAACCGCAAGACTATTTAAGGGGTCGGAAACGTCATTGCAATCCGTCCCGGAGTTTTTCTCGATTAAATCTATTGCCCTTATAAACATCGGTTCTGCCTCGGTAAATTTTCCCTGATAGAAAAATAGTCCCGCTAAATTTAATAAATTTAAACCAACCTCTAAATGTTCGATGCCTAATAATTTCTCTTTTTTTTCAAGAGCCTGCCGGAACATTTCTTCGGACTCTTTATATTTTCCAAATTTTGAATAAAGATTGGCAAGTCTATGTAATGCATTTGCATATTCAAGAGAATCCTTTCCACTAAATGCTTCCAACATTTTTAAAGAATCCTCGCTCATAGGTAATAGAAGCTTGTATTGGGCAGCCTCATAGAATGTTATGCTTGTTTCATAAAACCACGAATAATATTCATCGGGAAGCAGAGAAGCTTTTCCGTGATAGCATGCCTCAATAAAAACCCGTTTTGCGTCATCATCTATGTTCTTTACATCTACGCCATTTAATTTTTCTTTATAGTAGTCGAATAATGTTTTTTGTAAAATCCGCAAAGTTTCTTTATCCAGCTTTGCCTGCAGACTTTCCCTCATAAGCTCGTGCATGGAGTGGCTTCCCGGAACAGTTGATTCGCTTATAAACGAAAACCGGCAAAGATTATCCATTGCTGTAATGGGGTAGCCGGTCTGAAATTCATTTACAAGCAGTCTGAAAACATCGCCTCCCCATACTCTCGCCGCAGAAAGAGCTTTCAGTGTTTCGATTTCCGTTTTATCAAGATAGCGAAGGAATCTTTCCAGAACGCTGTCCTGCGTTTTTGCGAAGTCACCAGCGACAGGTTCCCTGTTATGGCGGCTCTGGATTTCGTAATAAGTATCTACTGCAAGGTCAAGGAAGTGTGGGACGCCCTTGCTTGCTTTTATAATAACTTTTTGAACATCGGGTTTTTCTACTCCGCAGGATTTAAGGAAGTAAGCGGAATCTTCATCTGACAATCTTCCGAGCAGATGCTGCTCGAGATAGTTTGCCCATTCCTCATCCTGCTCGCTCCATCTTAATTTTTCCCTTCCGCATATTACCCATACAACTTCAGGCAGGTGGGAAACAAGCTCCCTTATCCACTCATCGCGCATAAAAAATCCACCGTCCGCTTTCAGGTTTTCCCAGAGAGCTTCGTAGGTATCGAGGAAAAGTACGGCATCTTTCTTTTTTTCTTCGAGGAAATCTTTTAAATCACTTGCCCAGAACATAGGCATCCTCACGGATATTTCTTTCGGCTCGAGAGTAGGAAGGTTTGCAAGTTCTTTCTCGCCTCTTTTTTTCCACCACTCGCGAAAAACATTTCCGCCCGTCATGAATGCTTTTGTAAGCTTGGGTACGAATCCGATATAAGGCATTTCCCCGACTACGCGCATTATTCCGGCTACAGCATTTGCACCTGTTAAGAGCGGGAAATTATCTTTTGTCATCGGAGTTTGCGGGTGAGTCTTTTGCCAGTAAACCGTATATGCGATATCAAAGGAAGGAAAATTGATTTTAAATTTATTGTGAAGCTGGTTTCTTAATACGAACAGAGCAGTTTCCTGCTCGCGGTAAGTAGGAGTATCGAGGTCAATTGCAGTCCAAACTGTATTTGGCCTGTTTTCCTCGAGGCGTTTGCCGAGTTCCTTGCGCAGCGTGGTTTTTCCGATGCCGCCCACACCATAATAGATAAGCAGTTTGTGCTCGTCTTTTACTTTGTTAGCAAGCGCATCCTCGAAAGCCGCAAGAAATTCTATCCTGTCGGTGAATTTCTTTCCCGCCTTCGGAGAGGTATCGCCTTCTTTTCCCGTTAAGGTATATTTTGGTTTTATCGCCACTATCCTGTATTATACAGGGAAAATCGTAAAAATCCCCGATTTTTGAAATACAAATAAAAAAAGCCCTTCGATTATTTCAGAAGAGCTTTTTTTTAAAAAACCGAAAGCAATTATTTTGTCAAAACAAGTTTTTTTATAGCGGTAAAATTACCGGCAGTGAACCTGCAGAAATATACTCCCGAAGAATATTTTCCCGCGTTCCAGATTATTTCATACATTCCCGCGTTCAGATTTCCATTAAGAAGTTTTTCCGTGCTTCTTCCGGCGGCATCGAAAATCGTTATGGTGACTTCCGAATTCTCGGGAAGGTCAAATTTTATTTTAGTAACAGGGTTAAAAGGATTTGGGTAATTATTATGTAATTTATATTCAGCTGGGATTTTCTCCGAATATTGCTGAACCGAAGTAACCGAACCCGTTACAAATGACCAGGTTACAGACCAGGGTCCGCTCCCTCCGCAATTTTGCCCTAAAACCCTCCAGTAATAGACCGTCATTTGATTAAGCACACCGGGATTCACCACCAGCTGCATTCCGCTTAAAACAGAATCAATAACCCGGGTAGTAAAAGACGTGCTTTGCGATACCTGAACCCTGAAGGACGTTGCGCCGCTTCCGTGATACCAGCTGAGCATTAAATTCAGCGGCACATTAGTAGAGCCGTTTTGCGGATATATAAGTATCGGAGAGTAAGGCAATGGCGGAGAAGTCGAAAACAGAAACGTGTTCGACCAGTCACTTGTTCCCCCTGTGCCCGTAGCATTCACCCTCCAATAGTACTGGTTGTTATACTGCAGTGCTATGCCGGACATATATTGTGAAACGGGAATTCCGCTTATATCATAAACCAGCGCAGTAAAACCGGGATTCGAAGAAACCTGAAGTCTGTAGCCGGTTGCACCCTGTGACTCATTCCAGTCGTATATAGGGTAGATATATTGACAGGGACTTGCGTTTACAGGAAGAAGCAAAACAGGTGGCTGGGGAGGATCTGCAAATGCATCGCGGAGAAAAGTAAACACAAAGAAGCAAAAAATAAGTGTAATTATTTTTTTCATACTGACTCCTTTTATTTAAAGTTCTTTCAGGAATATCATTTTTGGCAAGCGGACAACGAAATGCCGAAATGATTATCCGCTTTCCGGGCAGGAAAAGTACAATATACCCTAAGTTTTATCCCTCGGAATTAAAATCGTAAAAATCTACGAATAATAAAACACAAATTTATTAATATATCAATAAAACCAAGTATATTTATTTCTTCTTTACTAATAATTAATTAAATTTATAAAAAACAATAAATATAATATGAGAACCGAGAGCTTAAAATTTTTAGAGCAGTATTTGAATAATGCATCCCCGACAGGTTACGAAACCGCAGGACAGAAAATGTGGCTGGATTATATCAGACCTTATATAGACGAATATATCAGCGATACATACGGAACGGTTGTCGGAGTTATCAATCCCAAAGCCGAATACAAAGTTGTTATAGAAGCGCACGCAGATGAAATTTCCTGGTATGTAAATTACATTACAGAGGAAGGTTATATTTATCTCAGAAGAAACGGCGGCTCGGACCACCAGATAGCCCCTTCTATGAGGGTAAATATCCATACAAAAAAAGGAATTGTAAAGGGAATTTTCGGCTGGCCCGCTATTCACGTCCGCGACAGAGAAAAAGAAGAAACACCCTCAATGAAAAATATTTTTCTTGATGTGGGGTGCAGTTCGAAAAAAGAAGTCGAAAAGCTTAGCATTCACGTCGGCAGTGTTGCCACGTTCGAAGATGAATTTTTATTCCTGAACAATAAATATTTCGTAGGCAGGGCGCTGGATAACAGGCTTGGAGGATTTATAATCGCCGAAGCTGCACGGCTCATAAAAGAAAAAAGGAAGAAACTGGATTTCGGGTTGTACATTGTAAACTCCGTTCAGGAAGAAGTCGGACTGCGCGGCGCTAAAATGATTGCCGAGAGAATCAGCCCCGACCTTGCAATCGTGACAGACGTTACACACGACACCGGCTCTCCGATGTATGAGAAAAAAATCCAGGGCGATATTTCCTGCGGAAAAGGACCTGTGCTGATTTACGGACCTTCGATACAGAATAACGTGCTTGAAATGATAATCAATGTAGCCGAAAAGAAAAAAATTCCGTTCCAGCGTGAAGCGGTTTCATCGTCTTCGGGTACGGACACGGATGCATTTGCATATTCAAATTGCGGAGTTGCATCCGCTCTGATTTCCGTGCCGCTTAAATATATGCACACGACCGTTGAGACCGTTCACAAAGACGACGTAGAGAATGCAATAAAACTTTATTTCGAAGTTCTGACTCAGCTGAAAAAAGGTAGGGATTTCAGGGATATTAAATAGATTCATAAGATTTGTAAGATTAAAGATTTATAAGACAAAAAAGAAAAGACTCGCAAGAATAAGTTCTTTAATCTTACAAATCTTACGAATCTTATGAATCTTATGAATCTTATAAATCTTATAAATCTTATAAATCTTATAAATCTTACGAATCTTACAAATCTTTTAAATCCTTATTCATTTTCCAGAAGTTCTTTTACCCTAAGCAGTTCCTGTTTGTGTTCGTCCGATACGTTCGGGTATTCAAGGTTCAGGTCACGAAGTTTTTTCACCAGAATATCCGCTACAGCAGCGTGAGTAAACCACTTATTATCCGCAGGAATAATATACCACGGTGCGTGCTTTGTGCTGGTATTATTGAAGAGGTCTTCATATGCGCGCATATATTCCTTCCAGTGAGCTCTTTCTTTTGCATCTGCAATAGAAAACTTCCAGTTTTTCTCGGGCAGGTTAATTCTTTTCAGAAATCTTTTTTTCTGTTCGTCTTTTGAAACGTTAAGAAAGAATTTTATAACAATTATTCCGTTTTTTACAAGATATTTTTCAAACTGGTTTATTTCGTCAAACCTCTGTTCCCACAGGTCATCTTTCTTCCCGTTTGGCGGGAGTTTCTGCTTCTGAAGCAATTCCTTGTGAACCCTTACCACGAGCACTTCCTCGTAATATGAACGGTTGAAAATCCCTATTCTCCCTTTTTCAGGAAGAGCTTTCATACATCTCCAGAGGTAGTCATGGTCAAGTTCCTCGGTTGAGGGTGCCTTAAAACTGTGAACAAGGCATCCCTGCGGATTTACGCCTGACATAACGTGCTTTATCGTTCCGTCCTTGCCGGCGGCATCCATTGCCTGAAAAATAAGAAGGAGACCATAAACATCGTGGGCGTATAAAACGTCCTGAAGCTTCACAAGTTCGCATATATCCTTCGCTAATTTTTCTTTTGCTTCGCCTTTTTCTTTAAACCGTCCTGTGAATTTCGGGTCGTAGTCTTTCAGTGAGATTTTTTTATCGTGAGGAACAAGGAAGTGTTCGTGATTCATATTTGTTTTTTCTTAATTTTAGTATTAATAAATTCATTATACAATATAAAATTTGAATCTCATTGCTTTATTTTACGTATTTTGTCACAGGGGGCTTTTTAAACTGTCTAATAGGTAGGAGCAAAAATGATAAATCCATTTAACGAAAAATATCGGGAAGACAATACAGACGAAATGCTAATTACAAAGGCAGTCGAAGGCAACAGGATTGCACTCGAAGAACTCATTATAAGACACCAGGACTGGATATATAACATAGCACTCAGAATGGTTTATTATGCAGATGAAGCAAAAGACGTTACACAGGAAACTCTGATTAAGATAATCACAAAACTTTCTTCTTTTAAAAAAGAAAGCAGTTTCAGAACGTGGGCTTACAGGATTGTCATTAACCACGTATTGAGTATGAAAAAAAGCCGCGGCGAGAGCGGACACTATTCAACTTTTTCCGAATATGGAAAATCAATAGATAAAACCCCTGATTTTGAATTAAGTGAAGACACAAATCTGTCATTCGATACTGAAACGGTAATCGAAGAAGTAAAGCAAAGTTGTCTAAACGGTATGCTGCTCTGTTTAAACAGGGAACAAAGAGTAATTTTTATTCTTGGAAGCATATTCAGGGTATCTGATTCGGTCGGGTGCGAAATAATGGAAATAAGCAGGGAAAATTTCCGGCAAAAATTATCCCGCGCAAGGAAAGAGCTTTTCAATTTTATGAATGACAAATGCGGATTGATAAAAAAAAGCAATCCGTGCCGCTGTGCAAAGAAAACAAAGGCGCTTGTTGATTCCGGTTATGTTAATCCCGGCAAGCTGATATTCAACACAAATTATGTAATGAAAATAAAGCAGGCAACTGGCAGTAAACTGGAAAGGTTCGAAGACTATGCAGGAAAAGAAGCGGAAAAAATATTTGAAGAACAGCCCTTTAATAATTCTCCCGACAACATCGAATATTTAAAGCGGCTGATAAACACATCAGAGTTCAAAGAAATATTTAACTTTAATTAAAAAAACAACTATGAAAAAAATTAACACAATTATTCTTCTTCTCTTTTTTGTCGTTTCGGCAAATGCGGTAATGCGAAACGTCCCGGCGCAATATTCATCAATTCAGTCTGCAATAAATGCATCTTCAAACGGTGATACTATTCTCGTTGACCAGGGCACGTATTACGAAAATATTAATTTCTACGGAAGGAAAATTGTTGTTACAAGCAGGTTTTATATATCGAATAATTTGGCATACATACAAAATACAATAATAAACGGAAGCACGCCGTCAAATCCGGATTCGGCAAGCTGCGTGAGATTTCATAACGGAGAAGATTCAACCACCGTATTGCAGGGATTTACCATAACGGGGGGAACAGGTACAAAATGGCTCGATGAGCACGGAGCAGGCGTTTACCGCGAAGGAGGCGGAATACTAATTGCGTTTTGTGCTCCTCTTATTCAAAATAATATAATAAAATACAACGAAGCAATAAATTATACCGGCGGAAACGGCGCAGGCGGCGGCGGAATCAGAATCGGTGATGGCAACCCAAAAATTCTGGATAATATAATTATTTACAACAAGGGTCTGTACGGTGCCGGCATCGTTCTTAATTATACCGGAGTTACGGTAAAAAACAATCTGATTTGCTATAATTCGCAAAGCTCAACATATTCATCCGGAGCGGGAATATGGGCAAATAATGTTTTATCGGGCAAGCCGAGACTCATTGAAAACAACACCATCATTCATAATTCCTCTGCAACAGGTACCGCAGGAGTACTTTCAATATATTCTTCAAATTTAATTTTAAGAAACAACATAATCTGGGGAAACACTTCTCAAGGCGGACCTCAGATATTAACCTCGAACGGGGGAGTGGTAACAGTAAGCTATTGTTGTGTGCAGGGCGGATATACCGGAACAGGCAATATCTCTTCGTATCCGCAGTTTGCAGATACAAACTACATTCTTACCGATGGCTCGCCCTGCATAGATGCAGGTGATACAAGTTCTGTTTTCAATGACCCTGCAAACCCGGGAAATCCTTTACTGGCAAAGTTTCCGGCGAAGGGCGGCAGAAGGTGCGACATGGGGGCTTACGGCGGACCCGGGAGCACACTTCTTTCGGGCGCTTCTGTGATAGGGATAAAAAACAATAATTTAAATAACCCCGAAGGATTTTTGCTTTATCAAAATTACCCCAACCCTTTCAATCCCAGTACAATTATAAAGTATTCTATTCCGTCAATCGTGAGCCGTGAATCGTCAATTATAAAACTTGTTGTATTCGATATTCTCGGGAAGGAGATTGTTACTCTTGTAAACCAGAAGCAGGGGGCCGGAACGTATGAAGTTCAATTTCCCAATAACTCAATAACAAAAAACCAATTATCGAGCGGGATTTATTTTTATAGGCTGACCGCAGGAAATTTTACAATCGAAAAAAAAATGATTTTAATCAAATAAAAAAATCCGCAGGGTTAAGCGAAGGGACAAACACTCTCGTAAAAACCCCGCGGACCATTTCCAACAAAGAAGAAGACCTGACACCGGTCCATCATCAGGAGATTATTTAAACAAAACCATTCTTTTGGTTTCGGTGTAGTTTCCGGTTATAAGCCTGTAAAAATACACACCGGAAGCAAGAGCAGAGCCGTTAAAAGGAACTTCATAAATACCTGCATTTAATTTTCCGTTAACCAGCGTTGCCACCTGCTTTCCAAGAATATTGTAAACTTTTAATGTTGTAAATTTAGATTCTTTAATCTGGAATTTTATAATTGTATTCGGATTAAACGGATTCGGATAATTCTGATACAACAAATATTTGTCCGGAACCTCGGAAGAAACCTGATTCACCGATACATAAAGCTGAGCAAGCCTGAAGTTTACGGAATCAAGAGTTGATTTTGATATATTCAGCATAATGCTGTCGCTGCTATAACCAATTCTGTTTACAAATACTTTCAGATTTCCGTTTGGAATGTTTGCCAGGCTATACATACCGTTTGTGCCCGAAACGGCATATCCGACAAACGTGCTGCCGCTTAACGCATATACATTCGCATCTTTGATTGCCGTGTATGGCGCAATGTTTATTGTCACTTTTCCGTTTACGGTATTGGTTCCCGCCGAAATAGTTTTTCTGAATACTCTTACGTTTATGCCGGTCTGGTTACCGTTAATATTCAGCAGAGTTGCATTTTGGTAATATATTGATGAAGGGTAATATGTAAACACATAATCTGTCTGAGTAGTGGAATTTGGAACAGCTCCGATGTAATTATCTCCCTGGGGAACATTATTTAGTTGATAACTTCCATCCGGAAGTATTCCCGTTGAATCCAAAACCATAATCTGGCCCGTACCGGTATTCAGACGGAATGCCTTTACCGAGCCGGTTGTAACGTTCTGATTGTTGTCCAGATACTTCACGTTACCCGAAACTGAATAGAATAAATTAAATCCGTTGTTATAAATATTTCTAACAGCATCGGACAGAGATTTAAGTTGTGTAACGGAGTTTAAGTTACTGCTTCCCCTTGCGATCAATTGTGAAACGACAATCGTCTGTGTGTCGTTCGGAGCCATCGTGAAGTTTTCGGCACCCATACCCATTAACAATCTTCTGTCTCCGGGGGGATTGACATTTATTCTTACTCCCGATATTCCACCGCAGTTTTGAATAGATCCCTGAGATTCACTCCAACTATTATATACAAATTTTGTGGGTGTATATGGCGTAGTAGTAGGGTTTAAAAAGGGTGAACCGTCTTTTTTAAATCCTTTTAAAAACGAATATGCCCCAAACGGCTCACTATAAGGGTCTGATTCACAAGGTGGAGGTGCATATCCTGCGTTAACAAAGAAATTTACGGAAGTCAGCCCGATTTGAATATTTGGAACTATACTGTGATTTTCCGCTCCCTTTAACAATAAGAAACCTACAGCGGGTGGGGCAGTTCCATATTGCGGATCATTATTATTGAAATTATAACAGTATCCAAGTTTACGGGCAGAATCACAACCGATATAATCATCTTCCGTTCCGCCTAAATCCGGATCTGTTACCAGTCCCATAAATGTATGTGTCCAAGGTAAATTGTTTTTATTAATTATCAGGAATTTTATAAAATGCACATCTTCCAACCCGGGAATTATACTGTATCCCCAGGCTGTAATTCTTAAATCTGCATACAAGGAGGGCGTACCACCTCCGAATCCCTCGCTTACACTATGCGATTCGGCAAATCCGTCTGTCAACGCAATAAAAATTGTTTGCTCTGCATTTTTTACACCGGGGATGTCTATACCCGGATCAAACTGACCGTTATTATTTACGTCATTATAAGGGGCGCCGAAAGGAACCATTGTACCCCAATTTGCATAATCGGGATTATTTATTGCGTTGTCTCCGCGCTTAACTTTATATATATGAAAATTTGTATCTGTATATGGAATACGGTTTGTTGTATATCCGGGGCGGTACTCACCTATATATGATGCAGCAGCCATTCTAAGTGAGTCATTAACCAGGGCGGCTATTGTCAGCCCCGTTGTAAAGATGGCATATTTGTTTGAACCCTTTGGCCACATGAATCCCGGCATATTTTGCACCGCGATATTCTGGTTGAATATTCCCGTATTCTGAAAATATGTGCTTGCATTGTTCGGGTCAAACAGTTTTTGTGTCATTGTAAACTGGGATTTTACATCTTTTGCAAGCATAAACAAAACTGAAATCACCAACAGAAATACCGTTATTGCTTTTTGTGTTTTCATATTTGTATTATTTATTTTTTTTATAATCTTTAATTGAGAAAGAATTATTCCAGAAAGTATTGAATATCTTAATCATGCTTTCTGCAAAGTCTTTGTTTCTTATTATAATATCTGCCTCGTTATGTCGCGGTAGGGATTTATCGGCGATATTCTGGTAAACCGTTTCGCGGTCTATTATCACCATAGTCGGAACTGCATCCGTACATATTCTTATTTGCTCACCCGATTTTTCGAACTTCTCGAGTATCTTTATAAAATCTTCTTTCGATGCTTTAACCCATTTATCTTCTTTTTTTACCTTATAATTGTCTCCTGACTGGTAAACCGATTTTATAACACCACCTTTTTTGTAGAATTTATTTGCAAGGTCATCTATTTCATCGGACAAATAAATTTCGGGACGAATCATAAAAAGAATTTCCTTCCTTGCGCTTTTTAACAGCTCTATGAATTTTCCTTCCCTGTGCTGGTTGTATCCGCGGACAAGCTCTATGTTGACTATCTTGCTCCTTGATGATTTCTCGGTGCGGTAAAGCGGTTTAAGGTCTGACATAGTTTCCTTCAGCAAAGCAAGTTCTTCTTCTTTTGCTCTTAAAATATCCCGCTCAATTTTATCGAATATTATGTCGGGGGAAATCATTTCGTATGTAAGGACGGAGTTGGTTTCTATTTCGTTGCAGTAGCCTTTTTCGACAAAAGATTTCAGAATGTTGTAAACATCGGTCCTGCGGATTCCCGCGCTATCGGCAATTTCAGAAGCGCTCATCAGCCCACCTTTCAACACCGCTATGAATACCTTCGATTCATATTCCGTGAATCCGAGAGACTTTAATTTATATATTATTTTTTCCATTGCAATATTGTATTAGGTAATACCTAATACAAAATTACAATCTCTTTTTTTAAATGTCAAGTGTTTTTTTTACAAATAAAAAAACCCGCAGGTTAAACACTGCGGGTTTGAAAAAATAATACTAAATATAAATTACTTTATTAACAACATTTTCCTTGTTTCCGTATAAGCATCCGAGGTTATTTTGTAAAAATAAACCCCTGAAGGTATATTTGATGCGTCGAAAGTGACATCGTGGCTTCCTGCATTCATTTCCTCGTTTACCAGGGTTGTGATTTCTTTTCCGAGTACGTCATAAACCTTTAAGATTACGAATCCGCTTTTTGCAATCTGATAACGGATACTTGTTACCGGATTGAACGGATTGGGATAGTTTTGGGAAAGTTCATAAACCAGCGGAGTGAATGTTCCCTGCGGATTTACCGATGTAGCCATTGCATAACTGATAGCGAACGTTCCCCATTGGCCCGCCGTTGGTACAAAGCTGGATGTTGTAGCCGGAGCTGTAGCGAGGTTTGTGCCCGATTTATCAAACACAGTATAAGGGAATGTTGCTCCGCCGTTAGTGGAGACTTTCAGTACAAGCCTGTCGGTGTATCCTGTTCTTGGAGCATAAGCATAATCGAATTTAATAGTGTCGGTCGGATTGATATTGTTGAACACTTTTGTTTTTAAGGCATCTATTGTACCTATATTTTCTGTATATGAATAATAATTAATTCTAATGCTTCTTGAGCCCGGGAAAGTTGGTCCGTTTACGGCCGAATAAATATACTGCCAGAAAGTAAAGTTTGAATCTGCATTAATAATTGACCAGCCGGGAGGAGGAACAGGTGTTTCCATTGTTTCAACCTGCAATCCGTTTCCGATTAAGAGCGGATATTCTCCCGATACTGTCGAGAATTTTGGCTCAACCGAATTGTCCGTTACTACGGGCTGAATTATTTTTTCATCGGCATAATAATTTCTGCCTCTTGCACAGTTTATTACTTCGTGGTTAAACTCATCCTGAATAAACACGGTAGTATACATCATAGAATCTATCCAGGCGGATTCTCTTTTATACTTATACTCTACTGTATAGGTACCGGGTGTTGAATAGTTTATAGGGATTCCATCTGAAGACGGATATGCCCTTCTGAATACGTCATAAAAAATTGTTTCTCCGTTCGAGCCCGGAGGAGAAGAATAAGTGATTTTTCTCTCGATGGCATTTATCCTCAGTCTGTAATCAACATTTGAAGGAGGAGCGGCCACAACATTTATAGTAATGGTGGCTTTGATTGTATCGCCCGGCAGTCTTGTATCCACAACCGAAATCCCAATTGGAGAGCCGAGAGCCCTGCGGGCATTAAAAGGATTTAAAAGATTTGACAGCGTTGTATATCCGCTCACCTGCTGAAGAACTCCGTCAACCATTAAACACGGAACCGCACTTACGGAATTATACTGTGTTCTTACCCTTGCTTGCGGAATGTTTAAAGCATACATCGGGTCACCGAGTGCCGGCCACCAAACGTGGTATTTAATTGCAATACAGGAATCAAAATGTGATTGAATAAAAGCGTCAAGTGCGGGATTCTGTGATGCACAGGGTCCGCACGTAGTTGAGGTGTGTGCCTCGAAAAGAATTTTTTTCTGAACACCCGCCAGAAATACAGTTGCCTGAGAAAGAGTATCGTTTCCGTGATTCTGGTCAGTAGCCCAGGTAATGTACACTTTAAGATTTTTTGATGTATTAAGATTAAATGTTACAGGGTCAAATGTAATATTTGCCGTGTACCCGCTTGTTACGGAACCTATTGATTTAGTGGATGTATAAGCTCCCTGGTCTGTAAGGGTAACTGTTGCACCTGACGAGGCAATTCTTCCTATATTAAATATTGTAACAATGGGAGAAACCGAAGTGGACGAAACACCCGGAATAAGGTAATTTCTGTCTCTGAGACTGAACGATGAAATTGTCAGGTCGTTGTCATACCGCGCCCCGACCGAGAAATTATCCAGCCATATATTATTTCCGTTGCCGTTCGTTGCTTCGAATTTGAAGACAACATTATTAACAGTCATTGTTTCCGTCCGGTCCCCGGAGAAACCAAACGCAAAAATGATTGTTATGAAAACCAAAACCGAAAGCAGAATTTTTGATTTCATAAAAATAAAATAAAAAGTTTTTAAAAATATTTGTAAAGTAACTTTTTCGAATTATAATATTACCACGGAATTTATCCTAAGTGTAAATTTAAATAAAATAAAAATTATTTAAAGTATATAATTGAGATGTAATTACTTTGTTATATTATTTATATTAATGGTAACCCCACCCGCAGAAATGAAAACAATGCCAATAAACATTAAAAATGAGCCTTTTTTCCATGCGGACAGAAGAAACCGTGTATTTTCGCTTCTGGCAGCCCTAATTTTTTCCCGTGGAGAAATTTTATTTCTGATTATCTCAAGATTAATTGCGACTTTTTCATTTAAAGCAAGCTCTCTTAATGTATCCCTTACAAAAACAAAACCCCCGTAGGAAAATAATCCTGTTCCGAAAATAAGTAACGGAATACCTGTTAAATTATAGGCAAACTCATCGTATGCTTTTTTTTCGTACAGCGGAATCAGTGTTTCGAAAACCACAGACCATAAAATATAAATCAGCAAAACCGCACAAGCAGAAAAGAAAGCATATTTGAAAACTTTATTTTTTTCTTCTTCTTCGATATTAATCCGTCTTTTTTATTTTAGTAAAATAAATTTTTTTGTTTGAGAAAAATTATTGGTTCTTAATTGATAAAAATAAACCCCGCTTGCTAATGCCGAACCGTTGAATGTTACTTCATAAACACCGGCTTTTAAATTTTCGTTAACCAGTACAGAAACTTCTTTTCCGAGAATATTATAAATTTTTAAAGTTGTAAATCTTGAATCTTTAATCTGAAATCTTATAATCGTATTCGGATTAAACGGATTGGGATAATTTTGCTCCAACGAATATGATGACGGTGCTTCCGTGCTAATATTCTCTATTTTATTAGGATTGCCCGTTGGGTCGCGCTTATAATAAATCTCATAATCCGCATCACGCGTGTCTTCCCACACAACGTGCACAATAGTTCCGGAAACAGCAACGAACGGAAATGCAGAATATTGAATGCTATTGGTAAGTCGTGTATCCGTTCCCCAGTTTACACCTCCGTTTGTTGAGCGTTTGTTATATATCTCGGTGTTCCCGTCGCGTTCGTCAAACCACACAATATGCACAATCGAGCCGGATACTGCTATAGAAGGAGACTCTGAATTAGCGGGGTTATTAGTCAGCCGCGTGTCAGTTCCCCAGTTTATGCCCCCGTCTGTCGAGCTTTTGTAATATATCTCGGCGTTCCCCCCGTCACGTTTATCCTCCCATGCAATATGCAGATTCGTACCTGATACTGATATGGACGGCAATGAAGAATAATAAATGTTATTCGTCAGTCTTGTATCTGTACCCCAGTTTACACCTTCGTCTGTTGAGCGTTTATAATAAACCTCAGGGTTTCCGTCGCGTTCGTCAATCCATACAACATGTACATTCGTACCTGATGCTGAAATGACTGGCATTGAAGAATAATTAGTGCTATTCGTCAGCCTTGTATCTGCTCCCCAGTTTACGCCGCCATCTGTTGAGCGTTTGTAGTAGATTTCATAGTTTCCGTCGCGGTAATCTTCCCAAACAGCATACACCGCTGTACCGGATACTGATATAGATGGATCTTGTGAAATAGATGTGTTAGTCGTAAGCCGCATATCTGTTCCCCAATTCGAGCCTCCATCTGATGAGCGTTTGTAATAAATTTCACGATTCCCGTCACGTACGTCCATCCATACTACGTGAACAAACTGACCTGATACCGCAATAGATGGATACTGCGAAGAAGCAGTGTAATTAGTCAGGCGTATATCCGTTCCCCAGCTTACGCCTGCATCCGTTGAGCGTTTATAGTATATCTCATAGTTCCCGTCGCGATTGTCATGCCAGACAACATGCACAACCGAGCCGGATACTGCGAGAGAAGGAAACTCTGAAGTAGCAAGGCTGTTAGTCAGCCGCACATCCGCCTGCCACTGTGCATTTGTAATACAAGCAAAAGCTAAAATGAAGAACACATAAATTAATTTTCTCATTATTAATCTCCCAAATATATTATTTAGTTTTTTATAAAATCTTTACTTCCTTTTCCCCTTTTTCGAAAATCCCCGCCTCTGTTACCCCTTAATAAGCGGAGAGAATTAAATTTATTATTTTACCAACAACATTTTCTTTGTTTTCGTAAAGTTTTCAGTTTTCAATTGATAAAAATATACACCTGATGATAAATTATCTCCACCGAAAGTTACTTCATACGTTCCCGGCTGAAGCTTTTCGTTTACAAGAGTTGCAACTTCTTTTCCCAAAACGTCATATATCTTTAATGTAGTGTAGCTGCTATTTGCAATTTGATATCTGATATTTGATGAAGGATTAAACGGATTCGGATAATTCTGGTACAAAGCAAACCCCGACGGAATTTCCGAAGAAATCGGTTTTATCGTAACTAATTCGGATATAAGTCTTTTATATACTTTTCCGCTATCGGAACCAAGATAAATATAAGGATTTTTAACACCAACAGAATAAATATTGAGATTTATCATTCCCTCGTTATGCTGAGTCCATACCCAGCTTCCGATAGACGCAGTAAATACGCCTCCACCCTGTGTACAGGCGAACATTGTATTACCTATTCTATATAGAACATTGATTTTTTTATTTGTAAGCCCGTTGTTTAATAATCCCCAATTTAATGTGCTATGGTTGAAGACCGCAAAACCCGTATCGTAAACTGCTCCGTAAAGCATGTTATCATAATATAATAGTGATTTTACATTTGCAGTCGTATAGTTATTTGTGGATATCCAGTTTACACCATTATTGGTAGATAATCTCATTCCGAATGTCATTGTACCTGCATAAATATTATTATTGGATTTCGCACAGGTGTTTACACCTGATATCTGAATCAGCAATTCCCAGTTGCTTCCGATATTTGTAGTCTTATACAGTCCATAACTTGTTGCAACATAAATATCATTTGCCTCTAGAAAAATTTGATTATGATTCCACCCGCTTAGACCTCGCATTATCCACGATGCACCACTATCTACAGAAAAATAAAACCTTGAAGAAGAACTCGACTGCCCGGCAAATAGAGTGTCGTTTCTCGATGCCACACATGTTGTAAAGGGAGCATAAAAACCACTGTTACAAGCCGACCAATTTAAACCGTTATTTGACGATCTGTACATACCGCCGCCGATTGCAAGACTTGAAACATATAAATAATTTGTGTTTGAAGTAATTCCGCCAACATAAAGCGATGCGGGTCCGACATTTACCTGTGTCCACTGGCATTCGGAGTTTTTAAAATAAAACACGAATAAAATAATCGAGATAAAAACAAATAATTTTTTCATTTGAGTAATATTAGTTTTTTAGTTTGTATAAAATAATCCGTTTTTAATTGATAAAAATAAATTCCCGAAGGTAAATTGCTCCCATCAAAATTTACTTCATATATTCCGGGTTGTAGTTTTTCGTTTACTAGAGTTGTTATTTCTTTTCCGAGCATGTTATATATTTTTATTGTGGTATAACTGTTATTTGCTATTTGATATTTGATATTTGTTGAAGGATTAAACGGATTCGGATAATTTTGAAATAGTTCATATCTATCCGGTATTTCAGAATTTATTTGATTTATTCCAACAGTAAAAAAATTTCCCGTCGCATATCCACTATGTCGAACTTCCGCGATGCTGGTAACTGAGGCAATTGTTGTTTTTACAACGTTGGTCAAAAATTGCATGTTGAGTGTTCCGATTGTATCACCGGGAGTATGATAATTGTGATTTCTAGATTCTCCTCCTCCGTCATTTAACAATAACGCCTTAAACCCCGCGTCCCAAAAAGATGCATGGTCACTTCTTCTTAAAAAGGGCGCAATTTGTCCGTTACCTTGCACGGCAAGAGAAAGTACTCGAAGTTGAGGCACGTATAACCTTGCACAACTGTCAAAATGATTACGTAATGAATTTGAGTTAACATTTGCGACATTAAGTATGAAATTTCCTTTATATTGCTGTGCGGCGGCACTGTCGCACAGGTCAGGAAACAGGGTGCAAGTTCCGGTTGGTAAAGATTGGCAGTTCGGTACATCACAAAAGTAACCTATCATATCAAAATTAAATACTCCTGCGATTTTTTCGTAAGAGGGAATACCTTCCGCAACATATTTTTGACTACCTAGCATTCCCGATTCTTCGAGATCAAACCCGATGAATTTAATAGTGTTCGAGAAATTATAATTGGAAAGAATTCTCGCAATCTCAAGAAATGCCGCTACCCCTGTTCCGTTGTCATCTGCACCGGGACTATTACCGACGGTTTCAAAATGTCCATCAATAATGTATGTTGTATCTTCATTCGTTGTTCCCGGTAACCTGCCTAAAAAATTCTGTGCGTTGTATCCGGAATAATCCCAATTCTGAATTGATGTTTGAAGATTGTATCTTAAAAAACGGGTGAGAATAGAATCCATTACCTTCTGGAGTTGTGAGATTCCTGCAGTTCTGTGCCTGATACCCTGAATGAAAAAAAGATTATCTTTTAGCTTATTACTGTCAACCTGATTCACTATAGCGGATATATCTACCACCTGCATATCGTCTGCAATAATTTTAGCTTTCAGAATAAAGGGTGTTGCAGAATAAAACCAAAATATTTGTTTTTGATTTCCCGAATAAACAGGATAGCCAACATCACCGGTAACTGAATCACAAGGAAAAAGATATGTTTTTCCGCTGTCGCTTGAAAGCCTTAGAGTAATTCTCATTGGGTCAGAGTCGGCGTCGTATAAATTATATGTAATCTTTACAGCATTAATTGATGACATCAAGGTTGTTTGAATATTGCTGACAGCAGGAATCGAATTTTTAATGAAAAAGATATTTTTAGTTTCGGGTTCGTTTAAAGAAATATTCTTGCCAAATAATGAGAATTGACTGTTTTTTTGTTCTCCGGATTGTAATACAAGAAATAAAGAGCATAAAATAAAAACAGGAAATACAAAAATTAAATTTTTCTTTTTCATTTATATTAAAAAATGTTTATTTATTAATTAAATTTTTCTTTTCATTTATATTAAAAATGTTTATTTGTTTCGGAAACCGTTTTTTGCCGAAAAAAATTATTTGAGTATTAACATTTTTTTTGTTTCATTAAAACTTTCTGTTTTTAATTGGTATAAATAAACTCCGGAAGTTAATCTATCGGAATTAAATTTTACCTCATACGTTCCCGCTTGTTGTTTTTCGTTTACAAGTGTTTCAACTTCTTTCCCCAAAATGTCATATATCTTTAATGTGACATAACTATTATTTTTTATTTGATATCTGATATTTGTTGAAGGATTAAACGGGTTCGGATAGTTCTGATAAAGCATATACGATTTTGGCAATTCGGAAGAAATGTTTCTCACAAATACATTTCCGCCATCTGTAGTTTTTAAAATCATTCCGCCTCCGCCGAATATCCAGCCCGTGTTTGGATTAATAAACGATATTACGTTGGGATGCTGTCCCGTGTTAATAATTTCCTGAGTCCAGTTTAAACCTCCGTTCACAGTTCTGTAAATCATCCCGTTGTATCCACCCGTCCAGCCGACATTTTCGTTTTTAAATCCCACCGTATATAAATGGTCGGAGGTTCCGACCGAATATTGAGCCCAGTTTATACCACTGTTAGTTGTTTTATATATTTTTCCTAAATCTGCGGCTAAAAAACCTGTATTATCATTCGTGAAAAATAAATATTTGTTATTTGATGTGATTCCTGTTGCCGAAACCTGAGCCCAGTTATTGCCCGAATTAGTCGTCTTTAAAACAATACCGCTATTGTAAATTATCCATCCGGTCGAATTATTAATGAAATACCCTGATTTAAAATATCCGGCGGGTGAAATTGGTTGAATGGCCCATGAACTTCCTGCATTTGTGGTTCTTAAACATATTGTGTAATTAGTAAATATTATCCCGTTATTGGCATCAAAAAATTTAATAAACATTAAATTATTCGTTGTGCCAACGGATAAATCTGTCCAGTCATTTCCTCCATTGGTTGATTTAAATCCTTTTCCGTATCCGCCAACCGCAAAAATAGTTTGGCTACCGATTCCGGTTATAGCATAAATTGCATAATTATTGGTTAATATAGCCTGCTCGAACCAGTCAATTCCTCCATTTGTTGTTTTTAAAACCCGTCCGTTATCTTCCCCAACCCACACATTCAAGGAGTCCGCCGCATAATAACAATAAAGTTCTTCCGTATATCCACCCGAAATTTTCAACCAGCTCTGTCCTGAATTTGTGGATTTTAATACAGTTCCTTCGCCACCTACTATATATCCCGTTGAAGATGGAAAACGGATTCCGTAAAGACCGTTTGAAACAGGCGAATATAATTGCGACCAGCTACCACCCGCATTTGTAGTCTTCATATAAATTCCCTCTCCGGCGGTTATAAATCCTGTCGAAGAATTTATAAAGGATATATTTTTTAAATATTGTGAAGTCCAATTTAATGTTGGTTTTGTCCAGCTAGTTCCACCATTTGTAGTTTTTAAAATATAACCGAATTCTCCTGCCGCAAATCCGTTGCTTGCATCGAGCATATATACAGACCAGATATTTTTATCGTGTCCGCTTGATTGAGCCGCCCAGTTTAATCCACCGTTAGTAGTTTTTATTATTGTTCCCGTCTGCCCCGAAGCCCATCCGGTATTTTCATTTGAAAAGAAAACGGAAAAATATACAACAGATGTTGGAGTCGAAAGCTCGACCCAGTTATCACCCGCGTTTGTTGTTTTCAGTATCTTACCCGATGCCGCCGCAATGAAGCCCGTATTAGCATTTATAAACATAACATCTCTTAAAACATAACCCTGTGGCGGAGTTTGTGCAAACCAGTGATTTCCTGCGTCAGTAGTTTTTCTTAAAACTCCAAAATCACCAACTACCCAGCCTGTATTTGAATTGATAAAGTATACTCCAAATAAATCGACAACTGCATTTGACGCCTGGGAAATCCAGTTAACGCCTCCGTTTGTGGTTTTAACGATTGTTCCTCCGCCCCCGACGGCATATATTGTATTTGCATCGAGAGCAAAATTATTTAGCAAATTTCCCGAGCAAGGAATTGGATTCTGGCAAAACCAGCCGCTTTGGGAATGTCCAATTGCCAATGTACAATGTACAATTAAAAATATTAAAAATATTTTTTTCATATGTGAAATTAATTTAAATTGATTTGACATTTTGCGAGTATCACAAATTTCCCCCGATAATTTGTATTGCGAAAAGAATATACAATTCGGATAATATTTAAATATCCGAATTAATATTGTTAATTTATTAAATTATTTACCCAAAATAAACTAACTTAAATCTGTATATATTCAAATTTTGAATTTTAATTTCGAATTTATTACTGTAAATTTGCACAATGGATGATAAATTAAAGAATATAATTGTAATCGGGGATAAGGTTTTGATAAAACCTAAATCTCTCGACGACAGAACAAAGGCGGGCTTATATCTTCCCCCCGGCGTACAGCAGAAAGAAGACGTTCAGAGCGGATACATTATGAAGGTCGGACCCGGCTATGCCGTACCGCAGGCAGCGGATGACTTCAACGAATCGTGGAAAAGCACCGAAGAAAAAGTAAAATACATCCCGCTCCAGGTAAAGGAGGGCGACCTTGCAATCTTTCTTCAAAAAGGAGCAATCGAAGTGATGTACGAAGATGAAAAATATTACATTGTTCCCCAGCATCTGATTTTAATGCTTGTGCGCGACGAAGGGATGTTTCAATAAAAATGCTTAGAATATTATATATAGGAATTGGCGGATTTCTCGGCTCGATAGCGCGTTACGTAATCGCGAAATATATAAATAATTTAGTAGGAAATTTCCCGCTGGGAACACTTTTTGTAAATGTGACGGGAAGCTTTGTGCTTGGATTTATTATTTACAGCGTTGCAACAGGGAAAAATATATCACCTGAATTCAGGGATTTTTCAACAATCGGATTTATCGGCGCTTATACCACGATGTCAACCTTTGCATACGAATCTTTCCGCCTTGCCGAACTGAGCGAAGTAATGTTTTTGATTTTGAATATTGTACTGAATGTTGTGCTTTGCCTGCTTGCGGTTTATTTCGGAAAAGAGCTTGCGGTTTTATTAACTAATAAAGGATAATAAAATGCAAAAAGAATCAACAGCTGTTTTAATGAGGATATTTATCGGGGAAAGCGATAAGTATCGGGGGAAAAACCTCTATCAGTTTCTTGTCGAGTGGCTCAGAAAAAACCACTTCGCCGGAGTCACAGTTCTGCGCGGGATTTCTGGGTTTGGAAAAGCGAGCAAGCTACACACGACAAACCTGCTCGAACTTTCATCCGATTTGCCTATAGTCATAGAAATCGTTGATACGGAAGAAAAAATCTCCGGGCTTAAAAAAATGTTTGACGAAACCGACTGTATCGGCAGCGCGCTGATTACGGAAGAAAACGTAAAAATTTACCAGTACGGAAAACAATAAAATATAATATGAAACACTTCATAGTAGAAATCACATACAAAGTTACGTTCGAAGAGCTTCAGGGCACACTTGCCGCACACCGCTCCTTCCTCGACGAAGGATATGAAAAAGGATTATTGTTGATGTCAGGCCCGCAGAATCCGAAAGTCGGAGGCATGGTAGTTGCCCGCGCGGAAACTCTCGAAGAAATTCAGGAATATTTTTCACGCGACCCGTATCAGAAAGGCGGATTTGCATCATACAGGTTTATCGAATTCACTCCCGTGAAAAATAACCCTATGATTAAAGACTGGCTGGGGTAAGAAAAACCGCAAAAGCTTTAACTCTTGCGGTTAATAATATTTTGCTTTTTATGTAGTCTTTATCAGCAATCCGCTTTGGCGGGCATCCCGATAATTCAGGATTATTTAATAAGCACCATTCTTTTCACCCGTGTAAAGCCGCCGGCATCAATCCTATAGAAATATATACCGCTTGCAAATTCAAAACCGTTAAAGAAAACAATGTGACTACCTGCATTTTTAAATTCGTTTACAAGGGTTTTAATTTCTCTGCCAAGTATATCATAAATTTTTATTTTAACAAAAACATCTTTTGGTAAATTATATTTTATGTTTGTTACGGGATTGAACGGGTTGGGGTAATTTTGGAAAAGCATAAATTCGTTTGGAATGTCTGACGAAACTGAGCTTATAAACACTCCCCCGTTGGTGGTTTTGTATATACGCTCCCAACTTGCGGCATAACCAGTATTAAGACTAACAAAATAAATACTATTACAAGAATTTTGGACCGGCAATAATTGACTTATCCAGTTTAATCCACGATTTGAAGACTTTAATATTAGCCCCTGATTACACCCAATATAAATATTTGAACTATCTAAAATGAATATTGAATTAAAAGGTTCGTTTTGTCTGTAAATTATTTTTTTCCAATTATTTCCGCTATTTGTCGTTTTAAAAAGAATTCCGTCATAAGCATTTCTTCCCATTAGAAAGCCTGTATTGTAGTTTGAGAATTTCATATAGGTATATGCATATTCATTTGACAATGAATCTTTTAAATATTGATAGTTCCAAGATATACCCCCATCTGTTGTTTTGTAAACATTGCTCCAATTATCACCCATAAATCCATAATTACTATCTAAAAAATAAACACTTACAATTTGTGAATAAGCCGTATCTAGAGTAATCCAGTTATTACCTCCATTTGTTGTTTTTGCCCGAAATCCGAACCTGCCACCTATGTATCCGGTTTGTTCATTCAAAAAATGAATCGCACCATATGATTGATTACCTGTTGTTGAATAAGGAGCCAATGAATAATCCCAATTTAACCCACCGTTGGTTGTTTTAAATATTTTATTTGTAAAACCACAAACGTAACCTGTGTTAATATTTAAAAAACTATGGTTATATAATTCATATGAGGACATAAAGGAGGGTAACTGTATTGAATTCCAATCTGAACCTCCGTTTGTTGTTTTAAAGAAATAACAGACATTGGTAAATATTCCGTCACCTGTTCCAATAACGAACCCAGTGTTATTGTTAAAAAATTTTAAGGAGGAAAATGATATATATTGCATATAACTCTGTTGGACCCACTGAGACTCTACACATCGCGCAAATAAAAACAAAATAATTATTAATATCTTTTTCATAATAACAATTTTGACAGGTGATTTTTTAATAAATTAAATTATTTTTTTATCACTGTCAAGTACCATCAACCCAAAGGCAAATTAACTAATTGTTAAATTCGATATTCGTAAAAAGAATTAAGCGATAAATAAAGTCGTGTAATATCTGAATTAATATATTAAGATTGTCAACAATATAAGGATTTATAAATAATTTTATTAATTATTAATTATATTTGATTTGTTACCATTTTATGGGGGGGGGTGAAAATGTCAATTAACAAAAAATGTGAAATAATAAAAACAATCCTATGATTAAAAACTGGCTGGGGTAATTTTCGGTTCGGGCCTGACCTCTTTCATTTCCAGCTCCAACTTCTTCAGAATTTTCATTTCACGGATAAGGAAAACCGCCGAGAGAATACCTGAAAGCAAATCAGAAACAGGTCCTGCCGCCCATACTCCGTCAAGCCCGAAAAAATCTGGCAGTATTAAAATTGCAGGTATTAATATTCCCACCTGCCTTGCCACAGTTAATATTAGTGAAAATTTCGGTTTGCCTACTGCCTGAAAATAAGCCGCGCTGATAATCTGGTAGCCGACAACCGGAAGCATAAAAAGATAAATCCTCAGTGCCCTTGAGCCGATATACAAAAGTTCTTCATTGCCTCTTTCAAAAAACCTTACAATGTCCCCGCTGAAAAATATTACAGTTACGAATCCGAGTACGCAAATAACAGTAGCGGCCAAAATGCCAAGTTCAAATACTCTTCTTACCCTGTGATAAAGCTTCGCTCCGAAATTATATCCCAGTATAGGCTGAATTCCCTGGTTGATTCCGAAAATCGGCATAACTATAAACATCGTTATGGCGTTTGTAATTGCCATAGAAGCCACAGCAAGGTCGCCGCCGTAATGCGCGAGCGATTTATTGAATATCATTATTACTATGCTTGCAGCAATCTGCATTATGAAAGGAGATACACCTATTGAGAAAATCTTCGAAACAATATTTTTTCTTAATTTCAGGTTTGCAAAATGAAAATGTACATGGCTCTTTTTTCCAAAAAAGTATAGCAATACCCACGCAGAACTTATTCCCTGGGAAATTACAGTTGCCCAGGCAGAACCCTGTATGCCCCAGTTTAATCCGAAAATAAAAATCGGATTTAAAATTGTATTGAGCACAGCGCCTATTATCATTGTAGTCATTGCCATCTTCGGATTACCTTCGCCGCGGATGAGATTGTTCATCGTGAATGAAATCATCTGGAATACTCCGCCAATGAGCATCACCTTTGAAAAGTCTCTTGCATACTCCAACACCTCACCCGTTCCTCCAAACAAAATAAGAAGCGGGTCGAGAAAAATATAAAATATTGCGGTTAAAATTATTCCGATGACTACGGACAGCGTAAGCGCATTGCCGAGTGTTTGCTCTGCTTCCTGAATTTTTTTCTCGCCTAATCTTATAGATAAAATCGCCGTTGCGCCAATGCCGACAAGCATTCCGAATGCCATGAAAATTATGATAGCGGGGAAAGTGATTGCTATTCCGGAAATCGCCAGCGCGCCTACACCGCGTCCGACAAATATCCTGTCAACAATATTGTATGATGCCATTACCATCATTCCGATAATAGCAGGGAGAGAAAATTGGTATAATAGCTTTCCAATGCTTTCTTTTTCTAAACGTAAAGTCCTATCCATAAAAAATTAATCAGATAATCGGTAAAAATAGTTATATTGGTTTGTAATAGATATAAGGTAATTTTGCCCAATTCGAAAAACTTTACCGCAAAGACCGCAAAGGATTTCGCAAAGACCGCAAAGCAAATGCCCTCTCTCCTTAGCGCTCTTTGCGCAGTACTTTGCGAACTTTGCGTTTAAATTTATTTAAAGCAAGAGAAACACGCATATGGCACGGTCATTATCAATTCGCCTTTTTCAGATGCCGCTTTGTTCAGCTTAGTTTCGATTATTTCAAAAACCTCTTCAACTCTCTGCGAAGGCAGAAGTTCTATCCACGAAGGAAGGAAGTGAAAACGAATCATGGGGTAATATAGAAATGATGTTCCGTCTGAAAACCTGTAATTAAAACTTCCTTCCTTTATTTCTGAAATATTAAAATTATTTTGTTCAACTATATTCTTCATATAATCTATGGGTTTTCTTTTCTCAAATATGTGCCCGTACATTTTCTGAATTTCGTTCAGCAGTCCGAGGTCGTTAAGAGTTTCTTCGAAGATATTGTAAAATTCGATGAAAGTATCAGGCAGGTTGAACGTAAAAACAAACTGCCCGCCCGCCTTCAACACCCTGTAGCATTCCGAAAGAGTTTTATCCAAATCTTGTACATTATTTATCCCGTTATTTGATACGATTAAATCAAAATAACCGTCTTCAAACGGAAGATTTTCTGCCGTTCCTGTTTTTACTTCGGCGTTTTTGATTTCATAAAGAGAAATTTTTTCCTTAACGCGCTCAACCGCTTTATCCCACGGGTCGATTCCGTAAATTCTGCTTGCGCCGTCCAGCCGCGTTGCAAGCTCTGTCAGCGGAAATCCTGTACCACAGCCGATATCCAGAGCTTTGATTCCGCGTTTCATTTTAATTGTGTTAAGAAGCGTAAAACCAAAAGGTGCCGACCAGATTGCAACCTCGTCTATGGCATCAATGAATTTTTTATTTTCCGAATCGAAAATATTTTGCAGATAATTTTTCATATAAAATTATTTAAAGCTTTTCTGAAGCCGTTCCGTTGTAAGGTGTTTAAGGCAGTCAGGCGCCTGGCAGGAGTTATCGCCGTAATCAACCACAACCTTGCCGATTTTTTTTGCCGCGGCAATTGCCTTAGTGTTCAGGTTTTTGTTCCTCTTTCCGATTGTTAAGATTGAGCCGTTCATCGCATCCTTTACCATATTTTCTTCTTTTTGAAGACTCTCCTCAAAAATTTTCAGGAAGGCTTCGAAGTATTCATCTTCAATTTTATCTTTTGATTGTGCAAGGGCATAAAGGGAATAATATCCGCATCTTCTAAGAAAATCGTCCTTGCTTTTAGTCCACTCATCAACTTTCTTTTTAAGAAAAGGAAGTTTCGGCATTAATACAGTGCAGAAAACGTGAACAAACATTCCCTTGCCAAGTTCTTTTACCTGCCTGTCAACCTGTGCCTCGGTCACCAGCTTTGGGTCTTCTATCAGTATTGCCGTCATCTTTGCGTCATAAATATTTATCTTCCATAATTCAGAGGCGAGAGTATGGTCCTTACCGATTTTCTTAACCAGCGCTTTCAGCTTCGTAAGCCCGATGCCGAATGATTGCATTTTGTTTTCGGGATGGATTTTTTTCCAGTGCTCTATTCCGCGGGCATCTTTGTTTTTTTCAAGCAGGGTTAATACTTCTTTTGTTGTCATTTTTTATAAATTTATCTCCATGTAAACCACCTCTTTAATCGGATTCTCTCTGTATTTTGTAATTTCACAGAACCCCATTGTCTTATATAACGAAATTGCCTCTTTCATGGTTTCAAGTGTATCGAGCCGCATTTTTTTGTAACCGAGCTCTTTTGCTTTTGAAATTATTCTTTCGGCAAGCTCACGTCCTATGCCTCGCCCCCTATGAGATTCAGGAATGTACAATCTTTTCATTTCGCAGATGCCATCTTCAAATTTTCTAACGGCAACGCAGCCGAACGGCTTTTCATTTTCACAGGAAAGAAGCAGGCATCCGCCGGGTTCGGAATACATTGCGGGCAGGTCTTCGATTTCTTTTTGAAAATTTTGGAAACAGAGATTGAAATTAAGCGAATCCGCAAACTCAAGGAAGAGCACTTTTGCGTCTTCGTAATCTTTTTTTGTTTCCGCGGTTTTGTATATTATCATTAAAAAGTTTAATGTTATAAGGTTATAAAGTTATAAAGTTTTAAGGGGAATGCAATGGAAAAATCAATTAAAACCGAAATTACTTCTTTTTCTTTATAAACTTTACAAATCCGCCACGGCGGACACAAAAGACGTGCCTTATGAACTTTATAACCGCTCTATTTCTTTTTCACCGGGTCGTAATGATACAGCAGAAACGCAAAATGTCCCGCAGTGTTGTCTTCTTTAAACTCATCCACCGAAATCGTGAACTCATAGAACGCCCTGCTGTCGGGAAACACATCAATCTCGGCGTTCTGGCCGGAAACCCTGTCAACCTTAATCCAGTTCTCACCGCTTTTTTTCCTGATTTCGACATTAAGCGAATTTATCCTTCTGTCTCCAATGGCAAGAACCTTGTAATCGAAATTATTATCGAGATACCTGTAAACAAATTTCTGTCCCGAGCCGACAAGCAGGTCAACCGTAATATTTACAATTTCCTGGTCATTTACATCTTCCAGTGTTTTTACTTTGTCGGTTACGGATTCCATTATGTCTTTCATGGTTGTTGCGGAAAGCTGGGCAAAAGAACACTGCGTCCCAGCAAATAAAATAATAAACGAGAAGAGAAAAATTAATTTTTTCATAAAAGTAGTTTTTAAAGTTTGTCCGTCACAGCGGATGCAAAAATCGCATAAAGATTATAAAGCACTTCTTTTGTGTCCGCCGTGGCGGATTTATAAGGTTATAAAGCAAAACATTTAACTCTGCCAATTTATTTGTAACAAGAACTATTTGAGTAACACCATTTTTTTAACCGAATATGGTACATTATCAATTGCCAGTTTATAGTAATACACGCCTGAGGGCAGATTTGTTCCGTCAAATTTCACCTCATACGTTCCCGGCGACTGCTTTTCGTTAACCAGCACTGCTACCTCTTTCCCGAGAATGTCAAATACAACAAGCTTAACCATTGACGCTTGACGATTCACGATTGACGGGATAGAATACCTTATACTCGTAGTCGGATTAAACGGGTTGGGGTAATTTTGTTCAAGTGAAAACTTATCGGGAACAGTATTTGAGATTTGTTTTATTCTTATAATTTCCTGAATTGAGCGTTGCCACACAGAATAACCATCTGTTCCAGCAAAAAGATAACCATTACTAACAATTAAAGAATTAACTCTCATGACACCTAATCCCTCGCTTTTTTTTATCCAACTCACCCCATTGTCCCTTGATAGATAAACGCCAGATCCCCATGTACCCGCAAACACATTTTGTCCGCTTACTGTAAAAGATAACACCGACTCACTGTAAAGAGTCTTTACCCAGTTCGCTCCGGAATTTGAGGAAAGATATGCGCCATCCGGTGTTCCGGCTAAAATAAAAGTACTTATATTAGCAAGCGTATTAATATAATTTTGATTTGGAATTATGACCTGAATCCAATTCTGTCCGTTATTCGTTGATTTGTAAATGTTATAATTAGGTGTTCCCGCAAAAATAGTCGAACCATTTACAGAAACAGATGTAACCCAGGAAGAGGAAAATGTCTGAATCCAATTCTGTCCGTTATTGGATGTAACGCATACTCCGCCCCCTGTTCCCGCGAATATAAACGTGTCATTTTTGGCAATCGAATAAACACTTTGCGAATTTAATCCGTTCTGAACCCATGATTGTCCGCCATTTGTAGATATATACACCCCGTATCCTGAAGTTCCGGCATAAATATTATTCTCTTTTATCAAAAAAGATAATATCTCCCTGTTACTTAAACCGGCCTGAATCCAGTTTACACCGTTATTAGAAGACAAAAATACACCATAACCCTTTGTTCCGGAATATATATTTGCTCCGTCATTTGCCTGAGAAAGAATTATAATGTTTTTTAAAGGTGACTGTTCCCATGAAAGCCCGTTGTCAGACGACAAAAAAATTCCCGAGCTGTCAGTTCCGGTAAAAACACGGCTGTTGTTTATCGTAATTGTATTTATTGTTTTATTGCTAATGGCCATTTGAGTCCATGTTAAGCCATTATCTGTGGATCGGTAAATTCCGTTTTTGTATGTTCCCGCAAAAAGGCTGACACTATCAGATTCTAGAGAATAAACGACTTTATTGTTTAACGAACTTTGATACCAGCTTTGCCCTCCGTTTGATGATATATAAACACCGGAGTCCAGTCCCGCAAAAATTTTATTGTTATGGGTTATTATCGTTCGTACGGTTTTACCATTTAAGGATGTTTGAACCCAGTTTAATCCGTTATTTGTGGACGAGTAGATACCGTTTAACAGTGTTCCGGCAAATATTGTTGACCCATACAGGGAAATTGAGTAAACCGTCTTATTGTTCAATGAAGACTGAGTCCAGTTTTGCCCGTTATTTGACGAAATTAAAATTCCGTTATATGAAACGCCCGCAAAAATATTTGTTTCGCCGGATGCTATAGAAAAAACCGTTTGATTATTTAGTGATGTCCAGCTCCAGTTTAGACCGTTATTGGTTGACAAAAATATTCCGTATGCGTAACAACCCGCATAAATATTTATTCCTTTGTTTCTAATCGACAGGACATTATATCCCCGAAGAGAGGTTGGATTCCAGTTTTGCCCATTGTCTGTTGAAAGGTAAACTCCTCCGTAGAGTGTTCCTGCGAAAACATTTGAACCTATCGTGGTAAGCGAGTAAACGGTTCCTCCAATCGGGCCACCCGATTGTACCCATTGTGAGTATAAATCTTTTTTTGAGAACAAAAGTAAAATAAGTAAAAACAAAAATATCTTTTTCATATTCTACCTATGTTATTTTATAAATATTTTAAAAGAAGATCCTCTAAATTTTCAATAAAGATAATATTCTTTTAATATAAATTAATATTTATTTTAATAATATCATTTTTTTTGTATCTCTAAATTTTTCTGTTATAAGCCTGTAAAAATATATCCCGCTCGGCAATGCACCGGAACCAAATTTCACTTCGTATGTTCCCGGCGACTGCTTTTCGTTAACGAGTGTTGCTATTTCTTTCCCGAGGATATCGAATACAACAAGCTTTACCATTGACGATTGACTATTCACGTTTGACGGAATAGAATATCTGATATTTGTAGTCGGATTAAACGGGTTTGGGTAGTTCTGTACGAGCGAAAACCTCTCCGGCACCGTGCTCGAAATCTGATTCACATTAATCGGTGTGTACCCGATTAGCGGAAGTCTTATGTATGTCGGATTGTACATATTCATATACATTTTATTCCTCGCCCTCACAAGCGAAGGAAGCACGTAAGGATTTGTTCTCAAAAAAGGGTCATAAGACTGGTTATCAAGATTTGTTACTATCACCCTTATTTTATTTCCCGCTTTAAATGTATGGGCGGCAGATGTTCCGTAAAAATAAAGCTGTCTGATTACCCCGGGAGTTATGTTCCTTTCCGTGTAGTTTGCTCTTGTTACCAGCTCTGCAGTGCCGTTTGGCAAAACATCCCAAACCTGCATATTAAATTGTGATTTATTTGCCGAGGGCATATAATGAATATTCACAAACGGCGTTCCCGCCATTCTTGCATCCGAAAGAAGTGCCTTGGTTTCAAAAACAAGTTCGTGTTTTGCAAACTTGGAATTGAATATTGCCCCTGTAAACTCCCTGTTCACGGCTTCCGTCATTGTTAGTGTTGTATCAATTAAATTATTGACAAGGCTTACCGTGTCGTAATTCACATTCCAAACTTCCTGGTCATAGAGTCTTCCGTTCGGCTGAAGATAAAATTTTATGTTCTGCGTTCCCAGCGGAGGCCATACATCCGAATAATATCTTTGCCACGTCCATACGTAATTTGTTTTCGGATGACTGCTTGCCGCATACATAAACTTACTCGAGTCAAGCGAATGATTTACGATTCCCTTAAGCCAGTAATCCATCCATTCTCCCGTTATCCAATCATAGAAAAATGTTTCCGGCTGGCTCGGGTCTGCGCCGTGCGCATCGAATGTTCCCAAATACATCCTGTAAGGACCCGAAATGTTTCCGAGATTTTTTATAAATCCATCTGCATTAAAAAATTTATCCTGCCATACTACTCCTATGCAAAGCGGAACGGTGTTATCGTGAAGTTTGGAAGTAAAATCCCTGTTCAGCGGAAAATAATATGCAAGGCTGTCCCACTTGTCGGGCGTGTCTGCCAGAATCCAGTTCCTGTATGCCCTCACCTGGTTTGTATAGCGTGCAATCGAGTCGGGATAACTCAGAGTCCAGAGCAAAGACATTTTTACACTTTTATTCTCAATCCAGCTTGTAGCAAATTCGGGCGAGGAAACATCCGAACAAATAGCTTTTAATAAATTGGATGTAGGATAGTAGCACGTTGCCATCAGCGGAATCGTACCGCCCTGCGAGGCGCCCATTGCCCCTATCATATTAGGGTTTACTATTGTTTTTGATTTTACATAATTTATAACTTGTACGAAATCATTCATCTCTGTTGTGCTCATCAGGTTGGATAATCCTTCCGAAGCCCTCTGTCCGCGCATTGTATAGCAGAGGCAATAGAATCCGTCCTGTGCCTGCTGTGTGGCATCGAGGAAGTAATCATATTTCGAGCCGCCGTATCCGTGGCAGAATATCACCGCAGGCCAGCCCGCAGTGGGTTTTGTCGTATCGGGATAGAATGCAGTGACATCGAGCTTAATCCCGTCTGTCATTGCAATCAATGTGTCTTTTCTTATTATCTGAAAATTCGGCTTCAGCTTCTGCGAAAAAGAATCGGAGCAAAGCAAAAAAATTATAAAAATGATTAAGGTAATTTTGAAAAATGATTTCATTTGTATTATTATTTATTTGTTTTTTATTTTATCATCACTCCGCCGCGGCGGATTTTATGATAAAATGACTCCGTCATTTTATCAACAACATTTTCTTTGTGTCTCTGTGGCTTTGTGTTTCAATGGTATAAAAATAAACACCGGATGGATATGCCGATGCATCCCAGGTTACTTCATAAACCCCCGGCGATTGCTTTTCGTTTACAAGTGTTACCGCCTCTTTTCCGAGGACATCATATACTCTCAAATTTACTAAACTGTTATTTTTTATTTGGTATTTGATATTTGTTACGGGATTAAACGGGTTGGGATAATTCTGATATAATGCAAACTTATCGGGTACCATACCGCTTATTTGAATCAGCGATATTGTATTTGTATCTCCATGAACCTGCCCATTAATTACAAAGCCCTTTAACCAACTATGTGTACTGGAAAAATAATTCCCGCTATATGTATATTGTAAATATAAAAATCCTATCGATTTAGCAAATTTATAAGTATGAAAACCAGGCCCACCGGAACTTGTAAAGTAATATGAATATGCCTTTACTCTTGAGTTTATACCCCAGAGAAGTGAATCGTTTATATAGTTACAAATGTAATTATTAACCGTACAGGGCATTGTTGAGTTGTTACAGGAATCCCCTATAATTGCGGATAAATCGAAAATCATATCTTCATTGTTGCAAGAGGCAATATTATTGAACCATTTTAATTGGCCACTTGTCGAATCATACCTAATCCAAAAATTAATAATATTTGTAAACGGAATATTGTTAATAGAAAAATATTTTTTCCCGTTTATTACGGTGTCTTTAGTAATTCTTGTTATTGAAGTTGAGTAATAAAAAGGACCGCCCGAAGTCGAACCATTAAGATACACCCATTTATTCCCGACTGCAAGAGGAAAATATTTTGCCGATAGAGTATCTGCAAAAGAATGAGAACACAATAATATTAATAACGAAATAATCAATAAAAATATTTTTTTCATAATAATAAATTATTTAAGTAACACTCCGCCGCGGCGGATTTTATGATAAAATGACTCCGTCATTTTATCAACAACATTTTCTTTGTGTCTCTGTGACTTTGTGTTTCAAGAGTATAAAAATAAATCCCCGACGGGTAAGCCGTCCCGTCGAAAGTAACCTCATACGTCCCCGGTAATTGCTTTTCGTTTACAAGTGTTGCAACTTCTTTTCCGAGGATATCATATACTTTCAAAACTACAATTGACGTTTGACGATTCACGATTGACGGAATGGAATACTTTATACTTGTTGTCGGATTAAACGGGTTAGGATAGTTCTGGAACAGAGAAAAACTCTTTGGAATTTCGGAAGAAATATTTTTAACCCCTATAATTTCTGAAATAGCCCGCCGCCAGACCGAATATCCGAGTGTTCCGGCAAAAATGTAATTATTGGCAACAAATAAAGTATTAATACCTGGATACGGATAAAACCCCTGACTTTTTTGAATCCAGCTTATTCCGAAATCAGTTGAGAGAAATACCCCATATGCGCCTGTTCCCGCAAAAATAATATTCCCGCTTACAGCCAAAGCCTGAACGCTGTTTGAATTACTAAAAACCTGTGCCCAGCTTAAACCCGTATTAGTTGAGCGGTATACCCCATTATTTGTAACCGTAAAAATAAAATTTCCAGTTGAAATCAGACCATAAGAATATAATCCTGTTAAAGAATGAATCCAGTTTGTTCCGTTATTTGTTGAATAAAAAACACCGTTTTCGCACCCTGCAAAAATTTTATTTCCGCTTATTAATAAAGAGTTAACCGGCGGGTAATAGTTTGGCAGTGTGTCCATACGGGTACGTGTCCAGTTAGTACCGTTGTTTGTCGAAATGTAAAGCCCGTTAACTGTACCTGCAAAGACGGCATTTCCAAGAATTGCAAGGGTTTTTGCAATATTTGTATTTAAGCTTGTCTGTGTCCAGTTTAATCCGTTATTTGTAGATAAGTATACACCGCTCTCTCCTGTTCCCGCAAAAATATTGTTACCGGAAAAAGCAAACGAATAAACCGTTTTATTATTTAAAGATGTTTGTGACCAGTTCGCTCCGTTGTTTGTTGAAAGGTAAACCCCGCCAAACGCAACACCTGTAAAAATATTATTTCCGTTTGCACCGAACGAATATATTTCACTGCAATTTAACGAACTTTCGTTCCACGTTAAACCGTTGTTAGTAGAGTGATGAATTCCGTAAGTATATGACCCCGCATAAATATGATTACCGGCCGACTTTACGGAATAAACACATATATTATTTAATGTATTTAAACCCCAGCTTGTTCCGAAATCCGTTGAGCGGTAAACACCAAATGTCGTTCCTGCAAATACGGTGCTACCGTTGATAGCAATTGAATTCACGCATTGATTATTTAAAGTAGTCTGAACCCAGCTTGTGCCGTTATTTGTTGATAAATACCCTCCGTTACTTGATGTGCCCGCAAAAATACTATTTCCGTTAGCAGAAAGTGAGTATACAGACTGGTTATTTAAAGTTGTTTGCTGCCAGTTTACCCCGTTGTTTGTTGAAAAATAAACTCCTCCGGATTCTGTTCCGCAGAACAAGTAATTCCCGCTGGTTGCAAGACAATGAATATATCCTAAGTCAAAAGAAGTCTGAGTCCAGTTTGTTCCATTATTAGTAGACATAAAAATTCTATTGATACTTGGATATTTGCTTGCACCAGCATACAAAACTGTTCCGCTCAAAACAAGATAATTAATCTGATAATCGGTAAGTCCTTTGTTGACCCAGTATACACCATTATTTGTTGACAGATAAACTCCTTTATTCGTTCCTGCAAAAAGATTATTTTCGTTAACAAGAATTTTTTTAACACCAACACTGTCGATAAAAACATATGACCAGTTTATTCCGCCGTTAGTAGTTTTGTAAAATGAACTGTTAACAACGGAATAAGCATTGTTTCCCTCAGCTTCTATGTAATAAACATTACCTCCGTAGATACCATCTGTCTGCACCCACTGGCACATACAATCTTCAATGCTCAATGAACAATGTACAATTAATAACAATAGTATGAATTTTTTCATATAGAAATTATTTTATCAACAACATTTTCTTTGTGTCTCTGTGACTTTGTGATTCAAGTGTATAGAAATATACCCCCGAAGGAAATGCTGACGCATCCCAGGTTACCTCGTACACTCCCGGCAATTGCTTTTCGTTTACAAGCGTTGTAACCTCTTTCCCTAGAATATTGTAAATTTTAAGAAGAACGAGATCCCCGCCTAAAGCATGCGGGGATGACAATATAGGAATCTGATATTTTATATTTGTTGTCGGATTAAACGGGTTTGGATAGTTCTGGAACAACTCAAACTTATCCGGTAAAATATTGCTAATCGTTCGGATTCCGGTAGTAATTGTATCTCCGTATTTTACGCCGTCCACAAAAGCACCGATTAACCTGTATTTAGTCGTAGAGGAGGACCCGAATGAATAGCTATAAGAATAACCTTCGTACTGACACACTCCGATATCTTTTAACAGCCAGGTATAATAATGCCCTCCCGATGTTCCACCCCAGCTCGTCATATATCCTTTTACTTTTCGCGCGTTTCCGAATGCGCTCGTATCGTGAATCTGGAAACATCTTGAATAATAGTTGTTAAGCCAGCAGGTGCCGCTTCCATCCTGGTTTGCGTTTGAACTCAGCATAAAACACTTAAATTCATAAGGATAATTAGTACACCAGCTTAAAGAATCATACGAAAACAAAAAACCGCTGTCAAGGTCGTGACGGAAATAAGTTTTTGTTCCGGCAATAAAAGAATTCATTTTGTAATAAAGTTTTCCGTGGAGCCTCGTTGTGTCGGTTATCTTTACAATATAATAGCTCGAGTCAAGAATGGTTGTATCCGGAGTCGAACTATGATATGTGTAATTTCGTTTATAATAATATTTATTTCCGATTTTCATCGGGAAATATCTTGAAGAATCAACATAAGAGGGGGGAATTACGGTCGTTGTATCCCCGTAAACAATTCCGTTCAAAACACAACCGGTTAACTCGAATATTTCCCCGCTGTAACCCGTGAGTGTGCTGGTTCTGGAAGTATAGTAGTTTGGTCCGATGTTTTTAGTAAATTCAGTTTCCCAATAATGTCCTTCGTGCCAGACTGATGATAAAAAACTATATTCTTTGGTTTTCGTATGCATACTGAATAAAGTTGTATCGAAAATACCCGAAACAATATTTGTATTACCGCTACACGTATCTTTACGCGATGAATCCCCAACAGAATATGCAAAATTATATAAAGTCAAATCTCCACCACACAAAGGAAAATCCGTTCTTTTAATTAATTTTCCAGTGTTTGCATCATATCTTACCCAGTAAGGATAACCCGGTCCCGCAAAATTTTCTACATAATAATACCTTAATCCTTTTATAACAGAATCTTTTGTTATTTTTGAAACGACTTTTGAAAACTGGTAGTCATCATGATAACCATAATAAGATGTTTTATAATATACCCATTTATTTCCTACAGCGAGCGGCATATACTTTCCTGAATCTGCATACGTTGGAGTTATATGATTAACCGTATCTCCCCGAACAATTCCGTTTATTTTACATCCCTGTAATATATCTTTTGTCCAGTGGTCTGCGTGGACCGTAAAAGTTTCCGTGTAATAACTGAGACCGCCTAAGTTCCTTGAAAAGAATACTTCATACTTATTTCCATATCCGTTTATATTATAATAAGAATAACTGAATATTTTTGTTCTTGCACTGACATTAAAAATTGTTGTATCGAATATTCTAATGCACTTTGTATTAAAATTTCCTATGCAGGTTGTCCCGCAGGAATCTCCTGCACTTGCGGACAATCTGAAAAGTGCAAGTTCGTAACTGCATCCCGATGCAGTAGAATCATATTTTACAAGGTTTCCCGATGCCCTGTCAAAACGCAGGTAATAATTATTAGCCGTTCCTAAAAAGTTTGTGCAGTAGTAATATCTTTTTCCCTGGATTGTTTTCACGCTTGTTATTCGTGAGACGACAAATGAGGAATCGGTTCCTCCCGGATCGTGGTCGTAGCATTTGTAGTAAAAAGAATTTCCCACACTTAGCGGAAAATAAGGTGCCCCGTTGTCATCGGTTTGAGACGATGCAAGTGAATGAGACAGAATAAAAAGCAATAAAAACAGAATTATTTTTTTCATAAATTACCCTCTTTAAATTATGAAAATAAAAATCGACGGGATAAATTTTTCCTCTTAAAAATTATTTTCCCCCGTGAAAAACACTGCAAATTTTATGCATTTTAGTATTTTAAAGCACAAAAAATTAAATAACAAAATATCAGTATGTTATATTTACCCCGTGTATTTTTTCAACACATTCCATATGAAATTATGTCGTTAAACATAGTTACTGCACTATAAAACACTGTATTAATACTATGTTTTTCGGATTATAGATTTTCACCCTCATTTCTTTTACCGGGGTTCTGAATTTTATTTTTTTAAATTATTATTTTATTTGGATTTCTTATTTTGTTTATAAACTGAAAAATTTTAAGTAAATTTTGAAAGGATAAGAAATACTAATTTCAATAATTATTTTTTATGGATTCGAATTGGACGTTAAAGGGACTGAAAGCCCTTGTGACAGGGGGGTCCAGGGGAATCGGAAATGCAATCGTAAACGAACTGCTGAATCACGGAGCAGAAGTTGTGTTCTGTGCCAGAAGCGGTACGAATAACGACAACAGCAAAAATCCTTTTTTTCTGAAAGCAGATTTAAGCAAAAAGCAGGACAGGTTTAAGCTTGTAAACGAAATTGAAATTAAATGGGGTAGCCTTGATATACTTGTTAATAATGCGGGTACAAATATACGCAGGAGAACAAGCGAATATACAGAAGAGGAAATCGAAACCGTAATGGAGACCAACCTGAAATCCTGCTACGATATGTGCAGGCTTTCTTATCCCCTCTTGAAAAAATCTAAGCAAGGTAATATTGTAAACATTTCTTCCGTTGCGGGAATGACGTCGCTGAGAACGGGTACGCCGTATGCAATGTCTAAAGCTTCGATTATCCAGCTCACAAAGAACCTGAGTACCGAATGGGCCGCTGATAATATCCGAGTGAATGCCGTATCGCCGTGGTACATCCGGACTCCGCTTACGCAGAAGCTTCTTAACAACGAGTTTTTTTATAAAGATGTAATAAACAGAACTCCGCTCAACAGGGTAGGACAGCCCGAAGAGGTTGCTTCCGTTGTTGCGTTCCTCTGTATGCCCGCAGCTTCTTTTGTGACAGGACAGAACATTGCCGTTGACGGTGGATTTATTAATTACGGATTTTAATACATGAGATATCTGTTTAGCATAATGGTCATTTTGATTGCGTTATCATCTGCCAAAGCCCAGTCCTGGCAGGAGATTGACAGTATTGCATCTTATTATCTCGAAGATGAAGAGCTTGATAAAGCGGATGTATTTATTTCAAAATCCGGAGAATCGGCAAAAAAGAATTTCGGTACAGAAAGTATATTTTATGCCAAAACCCTCGGAGATAGAGCTTTTTATAATTACCTAAAATTTTTTACGATTGAAAAATCGAAAAAAACCATAGACTCTGTCAGGATGGTATTCGAAAACCGCCGGGATACAGCAAGCCGCCAGTATATGTTTATAGTTTATTACCTTAACTATATATATGACGACTGTTATGATTACGATAAAGCCGAGTGGTGCGCGAAAAAAACTCTGGAAATTTCAGGTAGAATATACGGTGACAAATCTGCTATTTATGCGGGCTATCTTCATAATCTCGGATGGGTTTACCTTCACAAAAATAATTTCTCGCTTGCATGGAAATATTTCGAGCAATCTTACTTAATTTATAGGGATTATATAAAAAAGGACACCGAACCATATGCTTTTATGCTTAATTCGATAGCAACTTATTATATTGAAAGGGGATTTGACAATCTTGCCGAGCCATATATAAAAAAATCGCTGGAAATCAGAAAAAATATTTACAGTGAAAAAAACCGATGGTATGCAAAACAACTTTCAAACCTTGGCGCATATTACTTCCGCCTTGGCAGGTACGAAGATGCGGAACCCGTTATGAAAAAATCTGCGGAAATAATTTTTGGGATGTATGCGGACAAAGACGCAACAAGCTCCTATGCCTACCACAATCTTGCATATATCGAGTGGAGAAAAAATAATTATGCCGATGCCGAAAAATATCTGTTTAAAGCAGTTGAAATTTTTGAGAACCTGAAAATTACCGATTACCCGGAATACTATACAAAATTTAAAAAATCCCTTGCGGTATTTTATAACGAAACAGGCGAAAGCCGGAAGGCTGAAGCTATTCTGAAAGACGCGCTTGAAAAATGCATAAAAAGATTTGGTGAAAAATCTTTAAACACTGCGGATATTTTATCGAGCCTTGCTTATACGTATTACCGCCTTGGAGATTATGAAAATGCCGAACAACTTTATGAAAAAGCTATTTCAACAGATAAGGAAATCCTTGGAGGTGAATCTTCTGATTACGGAAGTATGCTGTCTTCGCTTGCAGAAGTGTATTACAAAGAAGGCAAAGACGACAAGGCGGACGAGCTTTACCTGGAAGCAAATACTTTTTACATTGATAGAATAAACAGGTTTTACAATGGTCTTAGCGAAAAAGAGAAACTTGAGTTCAACAGAACCATTACACCTCATATAGAAAAATTCTTTTCCTTTGCCGTAAAGCGGTGCGGAACGGACCCGGAGATTGCCGAAGAAATGATGAACCTGAGCATTGCATCGAAAGGATTAATTTTAAACTCGGTTACCGCTATGAAAAACGTAATTCAAAACAGCGGCGATTCGGTTTTGCTTAATAAATATGAAAGACTGCTTTATCTCAGGCAGATGCTCTCCAATGCATACTCGATGCAGAAAGATGACCTGAACAAAAAAGGAGTGAGTATCGGCTCAATAGAATCAGAAGCAAACAGCATCGAAAAAGAACTCGCCGCATCAAGCCTTATTAATTTCAAAGCAGAGGGCACCGGCTGGCTGGAAATAAAAGAGAAAATGAATAAAGATGAATGTTTTATTGAATTTATAAATTTCCATCCTTTCGATAAGAACTTTTCCGATACGATAGTTTATTATGCGGGAATTATCAGAAAAGATTTTAAATATCCCGTCTTTGTAAGGCTCTGTACCCAGCCGGATATTTCCGAAATACTTTCGGTAAAAGCCGAAGATGAAAACAGCTACCAATTAAATTCCGAAATAAGCAGGATGCTTTACCGTTACGTGTTTTCACCGATTGAACCGTATCTTAAAGAAGCAAAGACAATATATCTTTCTCCAAGCGGCATGCTGAATAAGATTTCCTTCTCCGCACTGAATTCAGGAAGCGACAAACTTCTTGGAGATAATTACAGGCTGAGATATCTTACAAACATAAAAGATTATCTTACTTCGGAAAAATCGTATGAAACGCACGCAAATTATTTCGAGGTTATTTTTGGCGGAATAAATTATGATTTTGATTCCGGCGGAGTTGTTATTCACAAAGAAAAAAACACAAGGGGAGAAAAGGAAGAAGAAGAATGGGTACCTCCCGCGAATATGATTGTGTATGATGTTCCAAGGGCGAGCATGAAAAAATGGAACTTCCTGCCGGGAACACTCGAGGAAACGGAACAAATAAAATCCGTAACCGGCTTGCACGGCAAAGATGTTTTTATTGTTACAGGCAGCAATGCAAAAGAAGAAAAATTGAAATACTTTACAAAGAAAAATTCACCACTTGTGCTTCATCTTGCCACACACGGGTATTTTTTTCCCGACCCGGGAGAAAATAATTTAAGCGGAAACAGTAATCCGTTCAGGTATTCCGTAAACCCCCTTCTGCGTTCAGGGCTGCTGTTCGCCGGTGCTAACAGAGTTTGGCTTGGTGGAAGCGAAATAGAAGGAATTGAAAACGGAATACTCACTGCTTACGAAGTAAGTAACATGGATTTGGGCAATACTGAATTAGTAATCCTTTCTGCCTGCGAAACAGGACTTGGCGATATTAAAGGCGGTGAAGGAGTTTTCGGATTGCAGAGAGCCTTTAAGATTGCAGGCGTTCGAAATATTATAATGAGCCTTTGGAAAGTACCGGATAAAGAAACTGTTGAACTGATGAAATTATTTTATGAAAAATGGCTCGGAGGAATGACTAAATATGATGCGTTTGCCTCAGCTCAAAATGAAATGAGAAAAAAATATCCTCCCTACTATTGGGCTGCGTTCGTATTGGTAGAGTAAAAGTTATAAGATTATAAAGTAAAATATATAAAACAATAAAAGATTTACGAACGAATAACCCAATAACCCAATAACTCAATAACGCAATAACTTATTTGTGATCTTTTCCGCAATAGTATCTCCAATCGAAAGCGATGAAGTTGCCGCGGGAGACGGTGCATTGCATACGTGTATAACCTTTTCGCTTTCAACAAAAAGAAAATCATCCGTAAGATTTCCCTTTATATCGCAGGCCTGCGCGCGGATTCCCGCTCCACCCGGCTCTAAATCCTCAGACTGAATTTCCGGAAGAAGTTTCTGCAGTGCTTTCACAAATGCAGGTTTGTAATATGAACGGTAAAACTCCCCTATTCCGACTTTCCAGTATTTCATCATAACACTTGTAAAGCCTTTCCAGAAAAGGCTGTCGGCAAGGTCGCCGAAATCAAGGTCGGTTTTTTTATATCCCTCACGCTTAAATGCAAATACGGCATTAGGACCTGCCTCAACTTTTCCGTTAATCATCCTTGTAAAATGAACACCGAGAAAAGGGAACTGCGGGTCAGGCACAGGATAAATTAAATTCTTAACGAGATATTTTTTTTCTTTTCTGATTGTATAATATTCTCCGCGGAAGGGAATAATCTTGACGTTTAAATCTTTTGTATTGAGCTTTGCAACCCTGTCCGACTGAAGACCGCAGCAGGTGATTAATAACTTACAGGAATAAACCTCCTTGTTGGTTTCTATTTCTATATTTTGCTGTGAAACGTGAGACGTGAAATGTGAAACCTTTTGGTTTTCGTTAATATTTGTAAGCCTCTCTTCGAATTTAATTTCAACACCCCTTGCGGCAATCAATTCCGCAAGTTTCTCCGAAACAATTTTGTAATCAATTATTCCCGTTTCGGGCACCCGGATACCTTTTACTCCCCGTACATGCGGCTCGAGTTCTTTCACCTCATCGGCTGTCAGCTCTGTTATTCCCTGAAGCCCGTTTTGCTGTCCGCGCTCGAAGAGGTTGTTCAACCCCGGAATCTCCTCTTCGTTTGTTGCAACAATTACTTTTCCGCAAATATCATATTGTATTCCGTTCTCGTCGCAGAAGTCAAGCAGCATCCTGTATCCGTGCCTGCAGTTTATTGCTTTAAGACTACCGGGCTTATAGTAGATTCCCGAATGAATAACCCCGCTGTTATTTCCCGTCTGATGCTTCGATACAGAGTCTTCTTTTTCCAGAAGACAGATTTTTAAATCGGGATTTTTTTCGATTAGCTTGTATGCGGTTGCAAGCCCTACTATTCCTGCTCCTGCTATTACTATGTCAAAATGTTTCATCTGTTAAATGTTATTCTTTGTAATATTGCCTTTTTAATATTTAGTATAAATTCAAAAATTTATAATTAACAAATTATTATTTTTATACACAAAAAGAAATTATTTTGAATTTTTTATGTCAGATTAAGTGATTATTTTGCATTAATATCTAACCAAATTTAACGGAGAAAAAAATGGAATTTAAGAACTTTATAAACGGAGCATGGAAACCTTCCTCGAACGGAAAATACAGCGAGAACAGGAATCCGGCAAACTGGAACGATGACTTAATCGGAAAGTTTCCTCTTTCTACAGAAGAAGATGTAAACGAAGCAGTGAAAGCCGCAAAGGAAGCTTTCAAAAAATGGAGACTGATTCCCGCTCCCAAAAGAGGCGATGTATTAAAAGAGGTCGGCGATATAATGTTTGCGCGCAAAGATGAAATCGCATTCGAAATGACACGTGAAATGGGGAAAGTATTTGCGGAAACAAAAGGCGACACGCAGGAAGGCATAGACACGGCATACTACGCAGCATCTGAAGGCAGAAGGCTTTTCGGGATGAATGCACCAAGCGAACTAGCAAACAAAATGAACCTATCTTTCAGGGTTCCTATAGGCGTTGCAGGCATCATCACACCGTGGAATTTCCCGATGGCAATTCCAACGTGGAAAATATTTCCGGCGCTCGTTTGCGGAAATACCGTAATCTTCAAACCCGCGGAAATCACGCCCAAGACGGCTAATACGCTGGTTCAGATTATCGATGAAGCGATGAAAAAAGTTCTCGGACCCGATTATATTCCGGGAGTCATTAACCTCGTTCACGGAAAAGGAAGCGTTGTGGGAGAATGCTTCCTCGCAAATAAAGACATAAATCTGATTTCATTCACTGGCTCGACACTTGTTGGCAGACGTATCAACGAAGTCGGCGGCAGAGAACTGAAGAGGGTTTCTCTCGAGCTCGGGGGAAAGAATGCGCAGATTGTTATGCCCGATGCAAATATGGATCTTGCAATGGACGCAGTGCTGTGGGGCGCATTCGGCACCACAGGACAGAGGTGTACCGCAACTTCGAGGCTCATCCTTCATAAAGATATTCACGATAAGTTTGTAGAAAAGCTCGTTGAAAGAGTTAAAAAGCTTAAACTCGGATACGGCAACGATAAAGGCATCGATGTCGGACCCTGCGTCAGCGAAGAGCAGAGAAAAACTGTTGATGAATACGTACAGATTGGATTGAAAGAAGATAAAGCAAGGCTTCTCACGGGCGGAAAGTTTGCAACCGAAGGCGAGCTTGCAAAAGGCTGGTTCTACCACCCGACAATCTTCGTTGATGTAAAGCCCGAACACAGAATTGCAAAAGAAGAGATATTCGGACCTGTTCTTTCGGTATTAAAATGCAGCAGTCTGGAAGAAGGCATCGAAATTTTAAACAACACAGAATACGGATTATCATCGAGCCTATTTACAAATAATGTGAATGATGCATTCAAAGCCGTCAGAGATATACAGGCAGGTATCACATATATAAATGGTGCGACAATCGGGGCTGAAGCACATATGCCGTTTGGCGGAGTAAAAGCTACGGGAAATGGTCATCGCGAAGGCGGATGGACAGTTTATGAATTTTATTCCGAATGGAAGGCTGTATATATTGATTATTCAGGCAAGTTACAACGCGCCCAGATAGACAATTATTAGAATTAATTCTATAACCATATTAAATATATAACGATAAGGCGGGATATTACCCGCCTAATTGTTTTATATCTGTTCAAACAAAATTCCATTGTATATCCATTAATTAAACGGTATATTCATTGTATATACTTTGATTATGAGCACAAAAATTCAAAAATGGGGTAATTCTTTGGCTATTAGGATACCTAAGTCCTATGCTGAAGCTCTCAAGTTCGATGAGGGTTCGGATGTAAAATTCAAGATAGTCAAAGGCAAGCTTATAATTTCAAGAAAAAGAAAGCAGGAATTCAGGCTCGAAGACCTGCTGGATAATGTGGCAGAAAAAAACCTTCACAAGGAAATTGTATTTGGAAAAACCCGGGAGAAGGAGGAAAAAGAATGAGCACTGATTACATTCCTTCCAGGGGTGATATTGTAAGGCTAGACACAGGGACTGAAAATCCTTTACAGCAGGATAGGCTTAAAAGGAATATGCTGGTTGTTTCTCCGAAAGCATACAATGAAAAAACGGGGTTTGCATTATTCTGTCCTGTAAAGAACAAATCCAAAGGCTATCCTTTCGAAGTCACGATTCCCGAAGACTCAAAGGCGAAGGGATTCATTCTTTCGGACCAGGTAAAAAGCCTGAACTGGAAAAACCGAAATACGGAATTCATTTGTCGGCTTCAGGAAGAAAAACTGAACGACGTAATTGCAAAGTTAAGGACTTTAACCTGACAAATAAATTTAATTTTAAGTCTGTAAAATACCGATAAAAATTCTTAATTTTGTTAATAACAAACCCACAAAAATTATTATGAGATACCTTATTGTTTTATTTATTATTTTATTTGCCGCCGAAGTGTTTTCGCAGGAGACCGATTCTCTAATAATAAAAGGCAATGATGCAATGTACAATAAAAACGATAAGCTTGCCGCAGAATATTTTAATGAATACCTGAAAAGAAATCCCGACGATAAATCCGCATATGTCTCACTTGGTGCTGCGTTTATAAACCTTAAAAAATACAGCGACGCTTATAACTGTTTTGATAAAGCAGTAAAGCTGGACAGCAGTTATGCAAGAGCTTATTCCAGCCGTGGTGCCTGCTATATGCTGTTCAACGATTACGAAAGCGCAAAGAAGGATTTATTTAAATCGCTCGAGCTTGACCCGAATGATGCATTGACATACAACTCGCTTGCAACTTTATTTGCCACGCAGGGAGATTCGGTCACGGCTTATGCTTATTATGATAAAGCGGCTGAGGTCAATCCAGAATATCTGGAAACATACTGGAACAGGGGCGCATATTATTTCAACAGGGATAATTTTCCAAAGGCATTCGAAGATGTGAACAAGGCAATAGAAATAAATCCAAAGATTGCAAAGAGTTTTTACTTCAGGGGCACACTTTACAAATATACAAACCAGTATGAAAAGGCAATGGAGGATTTTAATACTGCAATAAGGCTTGAGCCCAACAATGCCGAAGCGTATGTAAGGCGCGGAATCCTTTATCTTGCAACGGGCAAATACAGGGAAGCAGTCGAAGACATGGAATACGGCTACGTGCTTGATCCCGGGCTGAAAGAGCAGACAGAAAATTATTATAAAGAAGCAAAAGAGAAAAACAAATAATATTCTATGCGAAAGCTTTTTCTGTTAACGGCGGTTTTCCTTTCTCTTGCTTTTTATTCCTGCGGAAAGAAGCAGGAGGAAGTCAGGATTCACAAGGTATCCGAAGGCAGGGATACCCGGACGGCAGATCCGAAAGAAAGCAAGGACAGCACCGAAAAGCCGGGGGGAAGCGGTGAGACACCGAAGGCATATTCATCAGAAGAAGCAAAAAATCACGGGGGTGAAAATGCGGTTGTGACCGGATATGTGGCAGACGTAGTCAAGAGGGAAAGAGTTGCGTACCTTAACTTCGACAGGAAATACCCGAAGAATACTTTTACGGGAGTAGTCTTCGAGGAGAAGTTCGAGGAAGTCGGCGACCTGAGCATATACAGGAACAAGAACATCGAGCTTAAGGGAAAGATAACTTTATACAAAGATAAGCCGCAAATAATTATTACATCAAAAAACCAAATACGGATACTTAAATGAGAAAATGCGGATACGTTGCAATAATAGGAAAGCCGAACGCAGGCAAGTCAACCCTGATGAATGCATTCCTGGAATATGATTTATCAATCGTTAACCGTAAGGCGCAGACAACAAGAAACAAGATACTCGGAATCCACACAGAGAATAACATACAGATAGTATTCATAGACACTCCCGGTCTATTCGAGCCGAAGTACGAACTGCAAAAGTTCATGATGACAGAGCTCAAGTCCTCATTCAACGAAGCGGATATGGTACTGCACCTGATAGATGTTTCTGAATTCAACATCGCCGAGCTTAAAAGTATCGAGGAAAAGTTCAGGAAAGAGTTCAAAGGAAAGAAGAGAATAATAGTCCTTAATAAAATCGACCTTGTTCAGCAGGATGATGTAATGAGCAGGATAATCCAGTTGAAGGAGGAGTTCGGATTTGAAACCATCATACCCGTATCGGCGAAAGAAGAGTTCAATCTCGGGGAAGTAAAGAGAGAGATAACGGACAACCTTCCGGTATCGGAATTTTTCTTCGACGAGGAAATTCTAACCGACAAGCCCGAAAAATTTTTCGTTGCGGAAATTATAAGGCAGAAGATACTCGAACTTTACCAGGATGAAGTGCCGTACAGCGTTTACGTTGACATAGTAGAATTCATAGAGCGCAAGGAATCAAAGGACTACATCAATGCAGAGATAGTGCTGGAGCGCGAAAGCCAGAAGGTGATTTTCATCGGGCGCAGCGGGGAAAAAATAAAAACGCTCGGCAGGGCAGCGCGCGAATCAATAGAGAAATTCCTGAAAAAAGAAGTATATCTAAAACTCTTCGTGAAAGTGCGCAAAGACTGGAGAAAAGACAAGAGGTTTTTGCGCGAAGCTTTTAAGCAGTAGATAGTAGATAGTAGTTAGTAGCAGAATAGAAATTAAGAAGTTAGTAGAATTTAAGAAGTTAAAAGAAGTTAAGAAGTTAAAGATTTAAGAACATTGTAATCTTTACTTCATAAACTTTATAAACTTGATGAACTTTACAAACTTTAAAACTTAGTACGGAACGTTCTCATCTCGGAAAAAGTACTGGCGCGGTAGCCCACATCATTTGCAAAATCCTTTACCCTGACAAAAGCATCGGTGGAAGTATATGTAAGGTATTTGGTAACCGACCAGCTGTATTCGGTGCCTTTCAGAATTTCCTTCATCTGGTTAACGGGAGATTTTATATTCCTGTCAGTTGTAACAATATACACATCTCCGACAGGGTCAAAGCAATGGAAGTGCACGACATAAACACCCGAGCCGGAACCCCACTCATAGGAAAACTGAGTATTATCATTCACGGTATAGAGCTTATCCTGCGGAGAGCTTAGTGTTGGGGGAGTTTCGCTGTTGATATTATATGTTGCGCCCGGGTATGAATAGAAGTAGCTGTCATATCCCGCTCCTCCCTTGAATCCTGCGCTTCCGGTGATTTTAATCCTGTATCCGTAAGGGAGGCTTTGAGGAATCAGAACTTTAGTCGAGACAATATCCCCCTCGGTGCGGTTAAGGACAAATTCAGAATTTCTGTGGAGTGAAAGAAAATCAGCATACACTTCGAATGATTTTTTATCGCTTTCCTGACCGGGCAGGTAGATGGTCACGTAAGCCTCGCCCGGCTTCGAGTAATAAGACATAGTATCGAACGTCACTGACTGGTTATAATTATCCTTCATTATGGTAACGGATTTTTCAGAAAACCTGTCGAAGCTCTGCGGTGATTTTTCCAGGTATATAATTCTTCCGTTGACATAGTCTTTTGTATTCGGATAATCCACGGTCAGCACTTTCATTTTTTCTCCCGAAGACGCCGTAACCTCCTTACTGCTGAAAACCTTATCGCTTATAAATTTTATGATTGCGGTTTTTCCCTGAGGCACGGGCTGGAAGTTCACCCTGATGATATCGGTATTCACATACTTCGATGAAATATTGCCGAAGAAAGTAAGTTCGGGATTCGGAGCGGAGAGGTTCCTGTAAACGGTCGAATTCATATTGGCATAATCATAGATAAAAACATCATATGAAGCAGAGGCAAGCGTGACCTTGAATTTTCCCTCTGTATTAGTGGAAGCGCTCGCGCCGCCGCTGAAGTAAAGCTTGAGACCGGGAACGGGGAAGTAGCGCTCATCCAGCACCTTGCCGGATATTTCGAATCCGCCGCCGGCGCGGCAGTTCATAAAAACAGACATCAGAACAGCAATAAGCAATAAGGGAAATTTCATACCGATAATTTTTTATAAATATAAAACGATATTTCCAAAATTGCAATTAACTATCATAAGATAAAAATCAGGTCTGTTTGCCACAGAGACACGGAGAAAGCGAAGAGCACGTTATATCTCGTTACAAAGTTCCGGCTTGGTAACGCAAAACAACTCTTTCCCTCGTTACGAAGCTGGGTTCCACCATGGCGGATTTTCTACTTCATAACGAGATAAAAATTATTGCTCTTCGGTTCAGCCCACGGCTTTAGCCGTGGGAAAGGAATAGAAATAAATTTCCGAACCGATTCATCGGTTTTCAGAGCGGTAAACCGTTGAAACGGTTATGATTTTTTTTTGATTAATATTCCCACGGCTGAAGCCGTGGGATATATTGAAAAAAGAGAAAACTGTTTCGCCGTTACGAAGCAGGGGCTTCGTAACGAGAGGGGAAATAATAATCTATATTATGGGCTAAAGCCCGGATTTGGGACATCTGTTCCACGACCTAAAGGTCGTGGCTATTGAGCAATCATTTCAATTTTTATTTGTTGAAAATCCGGCGAAATAACAAATCGGGAGGATTGCACAATTTATAATTGTACATTTTCCAATTGAACATTGTACATTGAATATCACTCGTCCAGTCTCTCGATTTCATCTCTCAGTTCGGCGGCGCGCTCGAATTCGAGGTCTTTTGCGGCTTCAATCATTTCGCGGCGGAGCTGGTCTATTAATTCCTTGCGTTGTTCTTTCGTAATTTGCTTGAAGAGCGGGTCGGTTACCACGCTCAGGCTTGTCTTTCCGCCGTACTGCTCTTCGCGTTTCTTTTTCCGCGCGTCTGATTTTGGTTTGGAGTCGGCAACGATAGTGGAGGACATAATTTCCTCGTATGTCTTATAAATAGTTTTCGGCTCTATGTTATATTTTTTGTTGTATTCGGTTTGGATTTTCCTGCGGCGTTCTGTTTCTTCTATAACCTTCCTCATCGAGTCGGTGATTCTATCGGCATACATAATCACGAGTCCGTTCTGATTTCTTGCTGTTCTGCCAGCGGTCTGGAGTAGTGATTTTTCGGAACGTAAAAATCCTTCCTTATCGGCATCGAGTATGGCAACGAGCGAAACCTCAGGCAGGTCGAGTCCTTCACGCAGGAGGTTCACGCCGACGAGCACATCGAAATCGCCGAGGCGGAGTCCGCGGATAATATTGATTCTATCGAGCGATTCTACTTCGGAGTGCATATACTTTACGCGGATGCCTATGCCTTCGAGGTAATCGGTAAGGTCTTCGCTCATTCGCTTTGTAAGCGTGGTTACAAGCACCCTTTCTTTTTTATTTGCGCGTATGCGGATTTCATTTATCAGGTCGTCAATTTGGTTTTTCACCGGGTGAACTTCTATAGCAGGGTCGAGCAGTCCGGTCGGTCGAATCACCTGCTCGACAATCGCGCCGCCGCTTTTTTCGAGTTCATAATTTCCCGGAGTTGCTCCTACGAAGACAATCTGTTTTGTCATACTTTCCCATTCTTCGAATGTCATCGGGCGGTTATCCAGCGCAGAGGGCAGGCGGAAGCCGTGCTCGACAAGTGTTTTTTTGCGCACGCGGTCGCCGTTGTACATTGCGCGGATTTGCGGAACGGTAACGTGGGATTCGTCTATTATAAGCAAATAATCTTTCGGGAAATAATCGAATAGGCAGTAGGGGCGCGAGTTGGGTTCTCGTCCGTCGAGATGGCGCGAATAATTTTCTATACCCGAGCAGTAGCCGACTTCTTTTATCATTTCTATATCGAAGTTCGTGCGCTGTTCGATTCTCTGCGCTTCAATTAATTTATTATCTTTCTGGAAATATTCGATTTGGTGCTGGAGTTCTTTTTGAATATCGGTAATGGCATTCTCGATTTTTTCCTGCGTGGTAACGAAGTATTTTGCAGGATATATTGCAACGCTGTCGTCGGTACGGATGATGCTTCCGTCTTGGCGGTTTATATAACAAAGTCTTTCTACAATATCATCGAAAAGTTCTACGCGTATTCCGATTTCATCCTCGTATGCGGGAATCACTTCCACAACATCGCCGCGCACGCGGAAATTTCCTCTTTTAAATTCGACATCATTCCTGACATAATGAATATCCACGAGGGCGGTGAGCAGTTTCTTCCGTGAAATCTTCATTCCTTTTTTCAGCACAAGAACCTGCCGCGCATATTCATCCGGCGCGCCTATGCCGTATATACAGCTGACGGAAGAAACAATTATGATATCTTTTCTTCCTTCGAGTATGGCAGAGGTAGCGCGGAGACGCAGGCGGTCAATTTCCTCATTGATTGATAAATCCTTTGCGATATAAGTATCGGTAGAAGGTATATATGCTTCGGGCTGGTAGTAATCGTAGTACGATATAAAAAACTCGACGCGGTTTTCGGGAAAGAATCTTTTGAACTCTCCGTAGAGCTGGGCGGCGAGGGTTTTATTATGGGACATCACGAGTACGGGCTTGCCGATATTCTGTATCACATTTGATATGGAAAAAGTTTTTCCCGAGCCGGTGACGCCAACAAAGACCTGATGTTTCAGTCCTTTTTCAATTCCTTCAGTCAATTCCTTTATGGCTTTCGGCTGGTCGCCAGTGGGCTTATAAGGAGCCTGTAATTTAAAATCCATTTTCTTTTACCTGTTCTAAAAGTTGTTTAGCTTCATCTCCTGCAGGGTTAAGCTGCAGGGCTTTTTCAAAATCCGTTTTTGCATTGCCGTACTGTTTAAGCATAAAATACGATTTACCCCTTAGCAGGTACGGGTCTGCGGAGAGCGGTGAATACCTGACATAATATCCAAGCATAGCTGCGGCCTGTTCATACGCGCCTTTTCCGTAATATGCCATTCCCAGTTTTCTTGCAACATAATTTTTATCGGGAAGTTCGTTTAAAACTTTTTCGAAATATCCGAGAGATTTCGCATAGAAGTCGTTATCGAATAAAAGCTGTCCGCCGATAAGGTAAAAATAGAAAGAATCTTCCTTGTCTTCCATGTAATTTTTTTTGAGCTTTTCGAGTTCGCCGGGAATGGGAGCAGGGTCTCGGTACTTCACGTTCATATCGAACATCATTTTATAAATTTCTTTCGGTACTTTTTTCCTCATCGAATAAATCTTTTTTTCCATATCGGAGTTAAACCTGAACTTATCGGTAATCTGTTTTTTATCGGTTTCGTAAGCATCTATATAAATCTTGAAAAACTCCAGCGGACCGTAGATAAGCGCTTCGGTGAGGGCGGTTCTGCCGAGCGTTCTGTCAATCGAATAAGCCATTTGCGCACCCATAGTATAAAAGAGGAAGCGGCCTTCCAATCCGGCTTTAAGCAGGCTGTCGATTACATTTTTTTTCTTTTTAAAAAGAATGGCGCTTGTTGTGGATTTAAAGTGGTAGAAGTCAATCTCCATCAGGGAGAGCGGCCTGTTTTCCTCGAGTATGGGTGCCATATAGTTTGAAATTCCGCCTTCATAAACCTCATTCATAAGCTGGTATATGAGCGTATCTTCGTCCGAGAAGATATACGGGAAGATATCGAGCTGGGTATTATATTTTTCATAGATAAAAAGCCGGCGTGTCATATACTTTGCAAGGTACTCGTAGTCATCTCCGATTGTTGCGAGGTTTACGAGGAGTTTCTCCTGATATTCTTCGCCGTGGCTAAGTGATGTCTTAGCGCTTTTTTCCTCGACATTTCCGAAGAAGAAGAAAACGTTTGCCTCGAGCCATGCGCCGACCGGGAAGAACTGCGACAGAAGGTTAATTGAATAAAATTTCAGATTCTGCTGGTATTTATTAACCGAGCTGATTACGTTCCTGAATTCCGGCAGATGGGCGGCAGTAAATCCGAGCCCTCCGTAGCTATACGGATTCATCAGCTTATAGATTTCGTAAAGAGGTTGTTTATTTTTCGAAAGCTTGAGAAAAGCAACGAACAAATCCCTGTTGAAATAAGGTGATTTTTTTCTGAAAACGGATTTCAGCACTGATGAAGTATCGATGAACGCAATTTCTTTTTCGGTGACATCGTTTGTGATGCAGAGGTTATAAATATCTGCGGCGCCGTTGAGGTTAAAGGAAATATGAGATGATGTATCGATTTTATCAGTTATCTTTATATAAAAATTTCTGTTTGCAAAAATTTTTCTGTCGGGAAAGATGCTTTTTCTGATTTTTGAAACGACTATTGCGGCTGTAATAATTCCGCGGAAAGTCTGCGGTTCATTAAAATATTTCAGTTCCCTTGCCGTATAATGCTTCCAGAGATTTTTACCCGCATTTGAATCAGTATCGATAACTTTCTGCAGGTTATGCAGTTCGTTAAGTGAGTCGAGCTTTGCGAGATTTCTGAAAAGGGTTCTGCCTTCTTCCACGGTCCAGTCTTCGGAGAGCGCCTGAATATGTTTAATGAGGCCGTTTGAGATAGCGGGTTCGCTGGAATAGAGGTCGAACCACTCCCATTTTTTATTAAAATCGAATTCGTAATTAATCTGTGCTGGGGAAATCCGGGCAAGCAGAAAAAGGAAAAATAAAAACGCCGGATATTTAGAGAATTTTTTCAAACCAGTATCATGAAGAAATTTATTTGATTTCAGTAATCAGATTTATTTCTTTTAAAACAATATTAACCGGATTAAGTTCTTCGAACTTTCCGGATTTAACTACGGCCTGTCCTTTTGTATGGGCAATGACGGCAATCTGCTCGCAGTGAATGATGTCGTAATCAGTGGCTTTCCTGAGCTGCTTTATTACATCTTCCCAGAGATGGTTTGAATTATATAAAATGAGTCTGCGGATATCCGTAGTAATATCTTCGGTAATAACTTCTTCTTTTTCCTTGTATTCCATTTTTGAAACGGTTAAAAAGTTATTTTCTTGAAAACCTGCAAATCAGGTCGCAGATTTCGTCCTGTTTTTTCCTATACGGCTTGTTATTACTGCCAAAGCCGTTCATTGCAATATAAAAAATTATGAGTTCATTATCACGTGATATTGCATATCCTGCCAGCGTGCTGACGCCGTTTATGGAGCCGGTTTTTGCGTGGACGTTTTTTTCGGCTTCGGTATTAATCATTCTGTCTTTAAGGGTTCCGTCTATTCCGCCGATGGGAAGGGTCGAATAGAAATAATCGAAATTCTTTGCATCGTCGTACATATACTTCAAAAGCTGAACATACAAATCGGATGTTACGTAGTTATACCTTGTAAGTCCCGAGCCCTCGAGTATTTCATAATTTTTTCTGGAGACTCCGATAGAGGTAAGGAAGTCGACGACTGCGTCGCTGCCGTTTTTCAGGGTGCCCGGAGGGGATTTATAGTTTGCCCCGATTACCTTGAACACCGTGATAGCAGACTGATTATCGCTGACTTTATTCATATTAGCAAGGACGCTGAAAATCGAGCGGGAGACCCTTGTAATTTCCTTTGCGATATCGGGGGTAGTGCCGGAAACAATTATTCCGTCAACTTTTACATTGCCTGATGAAAGCGAACTGAGCAGTACATTTGCGGCAGAATAAGCCGGATCAGAACTGCCTTTATTTTTATCGAGACTGAGAGCGCAGACATATGGCCAGTATGCAATTTTTGTATCGGCATTATAGTAATTTGCGAGGCCGTAATGCTCGGCGTCGAGATATGAATCGTCATAAATAATATTTCCCGTTATCTGCCTGATATTTTTTCCTGCAATCTGTTTTGCAAGGAGGGAAATGTCATAAGAGCTAAGGTCCGGGTCGCCGTAACCTTTCAGGTAGATATTGCCGTTCACGACACCGTCGCCGAGATTATTATCGTCGGAATAAATTATAGTTTTGAATTCATAGTTGACCCCGAGCAGGTTAAACGCAGTTGCGGCAGTAATAACCTTGGTAATGGAAGCAGGAATCATTTTAGATTCGGGTTTATAAGCATAGAGCAGGTCGTACTTAGAAGCGCTCACGACCTGAATCGAAGCTCCGCAGTTCACGGTTGCCACAATGCTGTCCATTCTTGCCTGGAATACGGCGAGTTTATCCTTTTCCCCGTCCTTTGCAAAGGAGAGGGTGGTGATGATAAATAATACCGAAAAATATTTTAACAGTTTTTTCATTTTTCCAAATATGCTTTCACAATTTTATCTGCTTTTTTTAAAATCGATTTTGATTCTTCGAAGGTGATTTTTTCCATTCCGGCTTTAACGGTAGCCCATCTGAAATTTGTAACTTCCTTATAGTCAATTTTTACTTTTTTACTTTTTGTTTCAGCGATAAAATAATTAACTTTTTTTAAAATTTTAACCCCTTTTCTGTCGGTAAATTTATAAGCTTCCTTAAGCAGGACTCTTTTTTTCAGGAGGTTAATTTTAGTTACCCCTGTTTCTTCCTTTAACTCACGGAGAGCGGTTTCGAGTTTCGTTTCCCCAAGGTCGGCATGTCCTTTGGGAAAGGACCAGTGTCCCTTGCGGTGTTTTATTATTAAATATTTTACCGAGCGGGGGAATTGGTAAAAGACAATCACCCCCATAGACAAATCATTTTTCATCGGATTCTCCTTTGACGCTGTTCCATACTGCGTCCATTTCTTCGAGTGTCATATCCTCGGGTTTCTTTCCGATTGATTTTGCATGGGCTTCAATTTTTCTGAACCTGACGGAAAATTTCTTTATGGTTTTTCTGAGTGCATCTTCGGGATTTATTTTAAGGAAGCGCGCATAGTTCACGATTGAGAAAAGCACATCCCCGAACTCCTCTTCTATTTTATTATGCTCGAGATTTTTTTCCATATTCTGCTTCAGTTCACCGATTTCCTCGAGAATTTTATCATAAACAGGTTTCGGGTCTTTCCAGTCGAATCCGACTTTTGCGGCTTTTTCCTGAATGCGGTATGCCTTGAAGAGCGCGGGGAGTTCGTTTGGAACGCCGTCCAGCACTGATTCCCTGCCTTCTTTGCGTTTCAGCTTTTCCCAGTTGATTTTTACTTCTTCGCTTCCGGAGACTTTCACGTCGCCGTAAATGTGAGGATGCCGCTCTATGAGTTTTTTCTTTTCGTGCTCTATCACTTCCTCGAGCGTGAATGTTTTTTCATCTTCGCCTATTGATGCGTGAAATACCACCTGAAGCAGCACATCTCCGAGTTCTTTTTTCAGTTCGTGCAGGTTATTATTATCAATAGATTCCAGAACTTCGTAAGACTCCTCAAGCAGGCAACGGCGGAGCGATTCGTGAGTCTGTTCGCGGTCCCACGGGCATTCTTTTCTCAGCCGCCTGACTATTTCCACAAATTCCAGAAAGCTATTCTTTAATGCTTCGTCTTTATTCATTAAAAATTATTATAATTAATTATATTAATCATTTGTATTTTTTATTTCAATTGAATAAGTAGTGAAAAGAAAAAGAGGATTTTTTTAGAGAGAAAGAGGTAAGAAAAAGGATTTGCCTGAACTGTGAACTTATTTAACCGGCATTCCCGATTTGCCTCACTATCGGGATTATGATAAAATAGCTTTCGCTATTTTACCATTAACATTTTTTTAGTATCAATTTTTTTTCCATCTGCATAAAGTACATAATAATACATTCCGGACGATAAATTTTCACCATCGAATATCACTTCGTACTCTCCGGCATTTCGTTTTTGATTAACAAGTACTGCAACTTCTTTTCCGAGAATATCAAACACTTTCAAAGTAATGAATTTGTTATTTGCTACTTGATATTTGATATTTGTTGTTGGATTAAACGGATTCGGATAATTTTGCTTTAGTGCAAAATCCGAAGGAAGTTCCGTGGAATTTGAATTTATTCCTATTATCGGTGTACCGTATCTTGAAATGCCTCCGTTTGCGCCTACTGCCCATATTGTACTGCCTGAGCGTGATTTAGACATACAGCTAAGTGATACCGGAGACGTATAAGATGTTGTCCAGGTTGCTCCGTCGTTAGAGGAAATGCTTATTCCACAAGGAGATTGAAATCCATTTGCAATGAACCAGGCAGAATTCATATAACAGATTCCGGCAATGTTATATCCGGAATACGGGTTAGTTACAACAACCCAGTTTGTTCCTGAATTAGTAGTTAGTATTAATCCGGGATGATTTGAAGTACCTGCCGCCATTCCTTTTGTGGGGGAAACAAAGCAGATGCAACCGGTTGCTCCTATTGGCGTGGTCTGTGTAACCCAGTTCGTTCCCATATTTGAAGAATACATTAATTTAGAGCCGCCCGAAACCCCAAACCAGACCTGCTGTCCCACAAAACACGGACCGTTAGCATCAGATCCTACACCGTTATTTTCGGGAAGAACAGACCAGACCGACCAGTTCAAACCGCCGTTTGTGCTTTTTAATAAATCCCAGTTTCCCGAAGTAACATCTCCGATAAAATAAGCATCGGTCGAAGAAGTCATCCATAAAAAATCACCTAATCCCACATGTACATTTGCCTCTGTCCAGTTTAGACCTCCATTTGACGTGTGGTATATTACGGTGTATTGTACGCTTACTCCTGTTACGAGAGCGATATTTTCATCTTTCGCATAAATGTTTAATAATGTAAGCACAGTAGGTACATTGCCACTTACATTTATCCAGTTAACTCCCTTGTTGGTAGTTTTTATTACCTTACCGCTGGCTCCGCAGGCCCAGGCGATGTTGTCATCTACCGCAGAGATTGATTGCAGACCGGTTGTAATTCCCGAAAACTGCTCCGTCCACGATTGAGAAAAAAGATTTATCGAGACGAGTAACATTAAGAAAAGAAGGTGTGACTTTTTCATTTTTTTAGAGTATTTGAGATTTATAAAAAATCTAAAAAGTTAATAAATTGTAAAGATTATTTTTATTAAAATCAATTACAAAATATTTCAATAAAAAGCATGCATCAACATTTAATTTCATTAAAAATGAGGTTACGTGCTTGAATATTTTTTCTTTTTTATTTTTAATATCTTGTACCATGCGTACATTTATTTCATTAAATCTATCGGAAGAAACAAAGCGGGAGTTTGCAAGAGTTCAGGACGAAGTAAAAGATTCACTTGACAGCCGTGCTGTCGATTCGATAAAATGGGAAGGAAAGGATAAATTCCACCAGACATTATTTTTCCTCGGCGACACTGCGGAGAATATGCTGGTTGGAATTTCACGCGATCTGGAAAAAATAAAACCGGAAATTTCATTTGAAAAAATATCCTTCACAGCAAATGAAATTACGGCATTCCCGAATTTAAGATATCCGAGAGTGCTGGTTATCGGGCTGGAAAATCCCGACGGTAACGCATTTATTCTTTATGATAAAATCTGTGAAAAGCTTTCGGGATACGGTTATGCGCCGGACAAGAAATTCCATCCTCATATCACGCTTGGCAGGGTTCGCAGGGAAAGAAAGGTGAACCTCGTTTCCTTAAAGGAAAAAATAAAATTTCGTATTGAGTTTTCCGTCAATGAATTTTTTCTGATGGAGAGCAGGTTGGATTCCAGCGGGTCGGTTTACAGGGAGATAAAGAAATTTCCCTTATTCTGATTTTCTGCAGTATTTTTCTATCAGAGCTTCGGCATCCTGATATCCGAGTTCTTTAGCCCTGTGCCAGTCGGCGCAGGAATTCGCAAGGTCGTCCAGAATCCTATAGGTCACGCCACGGTCATAGTACGCTTCAGCAAAATCGCTCTTCAGCTTGATAGCTTTTGTAAAGTCCTTAATGGCTTTTGAATATTTATGAAGTTCTTTTCCCAGCAGGAGTCCGCGCCTGTAGTATGCCTCGGCATTGGAGGAGTCCATTTCTATGGCAATGGTAAAGTCCGAATAGGCGCCATCGAAGTCCAGAACCTCAATTTTTTCCATACCTGTTTTAAGGTAGTCCTCTGCGTTATTTGTAAGGCGGTATTTTTTCATTTATCCCTTATCCCTTTTGAATCTAAAAAATCTTTAATAAAAATTAAACGGAATTATTTTAATACGACCGGTATAAAAAAAAACGGCAAATACGTTAAGGAGGAGGAACACGTATTTGCCGAAAAGGAGGCGAACAATAAAAAAACTATGAAAACAAAATTTACATTACAAAATTAACAAGGATACTAAATTTAATAAATACCAAAATTTATCTCCTGAAGCAAAATACTTCAAAAAAAAATATTGTACTTGATACAGGGATGTTCTTTTTGTAGTTTTAAATAAAAAAGCTATGAAAAATGTTTATGGTTTTTTTGTTTTTATTTTTCTTTTAAATCCTCTTTATTTATTTCCCCAGGGATGGACTCAGCAAAATATTGCTTCAGGCAGTAATAACCTTAACAGCGCATATGCGATTAGTCCGCGCACGTGCATAATAGCGGGCGGATACATTCAGGATCTTGCAACTAATATTTATACCGTTTACAGGACTACGAACAGGGGAGTGAATTGGGGCGCAATATCGACAGGCGGAGCATTTTATTTTACATCGGTTCAATTCATAGACAGTCTTACCGGTTATGCGGGAGGCGGAGCATATTTTATAATGCCAGAGAATATGGTTGGCAAGTGTCTTTACAAAACAACAAACGGAGGAGCAAACTGGAATTCGGCTATTTCTTTCGTTATGAACGGAAGCACAAGCATAGATATAAAAGACATTCATTTTATAAATTCGCAGACAGGCTGGACGTGCGCACTTGACGGAACAATCGGCAAGACCACAAACGGAGGAACAAATTATACGCAGTATTCAACTTCAACCGCATTTGCAAAATATTCAATTTTTTTTATTAATAGTTTAACAGGCTGGACGTGCGGAGCAAGCGGAAACACGGCAAAATCAACTAACGGGGGAATTAACTGGTCAACAATACAAATGACATCAACTGTGACGCTTAATTCAATTTACTTTGCGGATGCTAACACCGGATATGTTTGCGGAAACGGCGGGTTTATATATAAAACCACAAACGGCGGAGCAAATTGGACGATGAAGCCGTCGATTTCGACCGCAAATATGTATTCGGTTCATTTTTATAATGCAGATAAAGGCTGGGTTGCGGGGACGAATGTGGTGCTGGGAACATCGAACGGCGGAAATTCGTGGACGATGCAATTTACGGGTACTGCGAACCTGAATTCGGTACACTTTTGCGATTCGCTCAACGGCTGGGCAACCGGCGGAAACAAGGTTCTCGGGTCAGTGACAGGGGGATGGACAGGCGTCTTGCAGCCGGGAAATTACTTACCTTCTGAAAGCAGGTTAATTCAGAATTATCCGAATCCGTTTAACTCAATGACAAAAGTTAAATTTCAAATGTTAAATTCCGGAACAGCACAAATTATTATTTATGATATTCTCGGGAAAGAAATAAAAATACTTTTTAAAAAAGTACTTACAGGCGGAGTTTATGAAGTAAGCGTAAAATTGCACGAATTGCCATCGGGGATTTATTCTTATTCCTTAATAATAGACGGCGTGAGAAAAGACACGAGAAAGTTTGTATTGATAAAATAAAAAAACCGCCCCGATGTTAATCGGGACGGCTAATCACTTTTTCCTCTATATTAAAATTGTGTTACTCTGTTTTCAGTCTGTTTACGTAATTTACGTGAAAATCTTTAATTAATCTAATCAAATCTTCCATCTCATTTCTCGGCGGAAGTATGGTAGTCCTGAAGTGAAGAGTTCCCGGCATCTGTCCGAAGCCTGAGCCGGGTACTACGCAGATTCCCGTTTCTTCCAGAAGCGTCATACAATATGCATTATCTCTCTGCGCTTCGTATTTCAGTCTTTCCTCTTCGCTCATCTTCGACGGGTCAAATCCCTTTTTGTGCGGAAGTTCAAACTTAACATAGGCATACATTGCTCCCGCTGGCACTTCTGTTGACATTCCTTCGATTTTGTTGAGCTCCGTTCCGAGCAGGCTTGACTTGAATTTCAGCTCGTTCAATATTCCGTCTTTTTCTTTTATGTAGGTTTCATAAGATTCATCACCGGGTTTTGGAGGATTCACCATAAGGTATGTAACTATCTGTCCGTCAACATTCGAGCAGAGGCTTACCGACTGCAGTTTAATAATCTGCTCGAATACATCTTCAGGTATGTTTCTTATTTCAAAATATCCGCCACGGTGTCCGCACTCTCCGAGGAAGCCCTTCGATACCGAATGGAAACTGAAAAGTGTAATATCCTTGTCGTTCATATCGTGCAGGACTTTTGCAAATGAAATAAATTTTATTCCTTTCAGGTAAACGTTTTCCTGATATACTTCGTCGGCAAGAACGGATAAATTATATTTCTTTGCGAAGTTTAAAATCATTTTAATATTATCTTCGGAAAGCACTGCGCCTGTGGGGTTTCCCGGGTTTATTACGGCAATGCCGACCGGGTTCACGCCTTTTTTCTTTGCGTTTTCTATACTTTCGGTAAGAACTTTTTCATTCAGCTGCCACGAATTATTTTCGTCGAGGTAATACCCGATTTGCTGTCCGCCGTAGAGCGTAAGCGTGGCGCTGTAGAGCGGGTATTGCGGGATAGGAATCATAATTCCATCGTTCGGATTTTTCAGAAGGACGGTAAGCACGGACTGCACGCCCTTGCTTGCTCCGTCGGTTAAAATAATTTTATCTTTATCTGCGGGGATGCCGTCACGGTTTTTAATAAACTCCGCTATTGCCTGCCTGATAAATCCTATGCCTGCGCTCTGTGTGTATGCGCCCGTGCCGGTAGGATTTTTTTCGAGTATGAATTTAGCTCTTTCGATTAAATCTTTCGGAAACAGTTTCTGTGCATCGGGATTCGTAATCAGCTCGGGATATTCCAGCAGGCTCAGCACCTGTCTTATGTATGTCATAGGTTTCTGTTTCAGTGCCTGCGGATTGCCTATATTGCAGTAGATTATTTTCTTTCCTTTTTCTTCCAGTTCCTGCGCGCGCAAAACAATTTTTCCCCTCACGGCATACTGTGCCTCTATCAGCCGCGAGTTAATGTTCTTATAATTTATCATAACAATTTATTTATTTGATGTGTGTATATGCAAATTTAGGGGATTTAAAGAATGATTGAAAGGCGGAAAAAGATTCCAAAAGCCGATTGCGGTGATGATTGGAATTATTGTTTAAATGGTTTTTTAGTAATTGTTTTTATATTTTGTGTTATATTGAAAGGAAAAAATAATAATCCTTTAATTTTAATTTTTCTTGAATAAATTATCACAAATCAGATATTTTTTCTTAATTTTTATACTCCTGATTGGCTGCACATCTGTTAAAGAAGAAGTTCGGACGAAAAATAAATACGAAATCATTAGTATTGATTATGGGATTTTGGATGATATTTGTGTGTTTTTGTTGAAAAATTCCTTAGGGGAAAATATCGTTTTATTCTCAAATAAAATTTCAAAAACAATTATTCCCGAAATAGAATATCAAGAATTTAATAAAGACAGTATTTATATAAACGAATTAAATAAAGATACATTAAGGAAGAATAATTTTATTATATATTCAAACAAAATAATTTACGGGAGTATTCCATTTGAAAAATATGAAATGCTAAAAAAAGGCAGTTCATATGAATTTGAGATATATCGAGACACGTTGAAGTATGTTAGGCATCCTAATTTTAATTTTAATATCAGAGATGAGTTTAATTTAGCGTTATACATTGGCGATATTTTATTTATTAAAAATGACACAGTAAAAGCCAAAATTTATCGCTCGAAAAATATATTTGATAAATATATCGAAAGATAATATTGCAAAAAAATCCTAACACCCGCCGTGGTGTAGTATTGCTTAAATAAAAAATAAAAACCCAACACGTCTGTCATCCCCGCATGTTTTAAGCGGGGATCCCGAAGTCTGAAATGGAAAAAGTATATACATATTATGTATACATCCTGACGAACAAGAACAACACAGTCTTTTATACCGGCTTTACCAATAATCTTCTCCGCAGGGTTTCTGAACACAAGTTAAAAATTACAGAAGGATTCACAAAAAAATACAGGATTATAAAACTTGTTTACTTTGAGTGTTTTACAGATGTATATTCTGCAATTAAAAGAGAAAAGCGTTTGAAAAAATGGAACAGGGAATGGAAACTTGAAATAATAAAGAAAGAAAATCCGACATTACGAGATTTGATTTATGATTACATTACCGAAAGCGAAATTAATGAATTGGAGAGTTTCCTTAAAGAAAAGTACAAGAGCGAGATCCCCGCTAAGAGCACGCGGGGATGACAAGGTTGTTGGGAGAGCGTAAGAACAAAAGCTGGTTTTGCATTCCCCCGCCGCGGCGGGTCTTCGACAGGACGTTGGGAACGAGGGAAGAAGAGCTTGTAAAAAGGGAAATGCTGCTAAAGCCGTTTTTTTTGTTCTTCTGTCCGTTAGCTAAAGCTGACGGCAATATTTTAGTGCTTCACTCTAAAAAGACAAAATTATATTGCGGCAGCGTCGCTTATTAGTTTCTCCGTTTAGTACCCCCCGCGGAGGGGGAAATATTTTTTATTTGTTAATTGAATTTTAATTTCAAATTGATTAATTATTGTACAAAATAGAGATATAAAATAAATCCGCATTTCAAAAACCAAAAAATTAAGAGGAACGTTAATGAAAAAAATATTTCTTTTTGCTGTTTTATTTTTAACGGTTTTATCCGTTTACCCCCAGACACCGCAGTATTATAATTACAACACAACAAATTCGGGAAACACTTTTCCTCTCGGAACAACGTCGGGAAGAATGGTGCAGTGGCTTGCATTGCCTGGTGATTTAAATCAACCCGGTCCCGCACCTTCAGGCAATATTACGAAGATATATCTTATGGTTGCGGCAAACTTCGGTCCGATAACATATACAAACCTGAGTATATTATTTGGTGAGGCAACCATTACGGCGCTCCCGACAAGCGCATTCTACACAGGAACACGGGATACGGTATATAAAAGGGCTTCGGTTTCACTAACGGGAGTTGCAATGAACTGGTTAGAGTTTACTTTGGACCATCCGTTTGCGTATGACAATACAAAAAGTCTGGTAATTCAGCTCGAACAGCTCGGTTCTACGGGACCTGCATTATACTCTCTCGGCAATACATATCTGACAGGCAAAAGAAGAACATACAGCACTACTCCGCCCCCGTTTAACGTGCAGGGACAGGACGCATACGTGTATAATTTCGGAGTAACATTAGGGACGACTTCGGTAAGCAATAACACGGGCAATCAAAACGTAAAAGAATTCAGTCTCGGACAGAACTATCCCAACCCGTTTAATCCGGTAACAAATATAAGTTATAAAGTTGAAAGTTATAAAGTTATAAAGTTGAGTGTTTATGATATGCTCGGGAAAGAGGTTGCGGTGCTTGTTAATCAAAAACAAAATGCGGGAGAGTACGAAGTGGTTTTTGACGGTGAAAATTTATCGAGCGGAATGTATTATTATGTGCTTTATGCAGACGGAGAAAAAAAAGATGCTAAAAAAATGTTAATGATAAAATAGCGAAAGCTATTTTATCATAATCCCGATAGCGAAGCAAATCGGGAATGCTGGTGAAATAGAAATATAAAATTTTTCGGGAGTCCTCCGGTGAAGAGCACCGGAGAGACTCCCCGAAACAGGGGAGACCCCCCGAAACAAGGAGTATATTTAATAACCCCGTAGGGACTACCCTTTTCAAATCACAGGAAACCCGCGAAGCGGGTTTATATTGCTTTTTATAGCCCACGGTTTCAGCCGTGGGAAAACAAATCGCCTAAACCCCATAACCATTTTAATGGTTTACAAAACACTACCCCCCTAATTTCTGAATTTCAGTAAGCATTTAAATTTGTTATTTTTAATGGGGAGTCTCTTCGATGTTTTTCATCGGAGGACTCCCGAAATTCTATTTACTATATATTTATGGCGGAAAAAATTATAACACTGAAGGACAGGAAACTGATAAACGAAAATACTCTTGCGATGTGGTTTGATAAGACGGGCAGCGGATTCGAATTCGAGCCCGGACAGTATGCAAAAATCACTTTGCTCGAGCCGATTCATCACGATAGTGACGGCAATTCGAGATTATTTTCAATTTGCAACTCTCCGTTAAAAGATTATTTAATGTTCACTACCCGCGCGCTCGATACGGCATTTAATAAAAATATACTTGAAATGCCCCCCGGCGCAAAAGTCTCCATAAGCGAACCCGGCGGAAATACAGTACTACACAAGGATTCGTCCGTTCCGGCGGCTTTCTTAATCGGCGGAATCGGAATCACTCCTGCACGCTGTATGGTTGAACACATTGTAGAAAACAATCTGCCTTACGAGGCATATTTATTTTATTCAAATCCGAATGCAAAATCAATGGCTTACTTTGATGACTTCGAAAACTGGGCAAGGATTTATCCGAAGTTCAAATTCATCCCTACCATAGACGACGATACGGACAAAGAATGGAAATACAACATCGGTTACATAAACAAAGAATTAATCCTGAAAAACATTCCTGATATAAACAAACCGATTTATTATATTGTCGGACCGCTTGCAATGGTGGACGCAATGGAGGCAATGCTGATAAGCCTCGGCGTCAGTAAAGAGAAAATTAAATTGGAAAGATTTTAAATTATGAAATCAACAACGAGGTTTACCGGAAGGGTAGCGAATTACGTGAAATACCGGCCTTCGTATCCCGAAGCAATTTTGCATTTACTCGATAAGGAAACCGGTTTCGACCAGTTTAAAGACGTTGCGGATATAGGTTCGGGAGCGGGAAAGCTTTCGCGTCTTTTTCTGAATAACGACAACCTTGTTTACGGCGTGGAGCCGAACGATGAAATGCGCGAGGCAGGCGAGCGGCTGATGAAGGATTATATTAACTTTATCAGCATAAACGGCACGGCGGAATTCACGACGCTTGCGGACAGGAGCATAGACGTAATCGTTTCCGGACAGGCATTTCACTGGTTCGATACGGATAAGGCGAAAGTGGAATTCAACAGAATACTCAAACCCGGCGGATACGTGGTGCTGATATGGAATAAACGCGACAACGACACATCGGCTTTTATGAAAGATTACGAAAAGCTGGTGCAGGAATTCTGCTCCGATTACAAGCCCGAGCAGGGACTCGATGAAAAAGTTTTCAATCGTTTCTACGGAGTCAGGAATTTCAGACAGGCAAACTTCAGCAACACGCAGGTTTTCGATTTTGCAGGGGTAAAGGGCAGGCTGTTATCTGCATCTTACACACCCGAAAGCGGAGCGGCAAATAAAGAAATGTTAAACAAATTAAAAGAAATTTTTAACAAGCAAAGCAAAGACGGAAAGATAAAATTCGTCTATAATACTAAAGTTTATTTCGGAAAAATTAAATAAAAAATTACATCACACAAAATATATGAAAACAATTATAGAACCTTTTAAAATAAAATCTGTCGAAGCGGTAAAAACCACTACGAGACAGCAGAGAGAAAAAATATTAAAGAAAGCATATTACAATCCGTTCCTGATTCCCGCGGAAGACGTGCTGATAGACCTCCTCACGGACAGCGGCACATCCGCAATGAGCGCAAAGCAGTGGGCTGGAATACTCGACGGCGATGAATCATATGCGGGCTCGAAGAGCTATATAAGATTTGAGCAGGTTACGAAAAAGATTTTCGGATTTAAATACATAATGCCGGTTCACCAGGGCAGGGCGGCGGAGAGGATACTCTTCACAATGCTCACAAGCAAAATTGATAAAGACGGAAGATTTATAAATGTCGGAAACACTAAATACATTCCGAGTAATAACCACTTCGATACCACGAGGGCTAATATAGAATTCAACGGTGCCACCGCAATGGATTTGGTAATCGAGCAGGGCAAACATCCCTCCAAGATTCATCCCTTCAAGGGAAATATGGATTTGAAGAAACTCGAAAAATACATTAATAAAATAGGGGCAAAAAATATTCCCGTCTGTATGCACACCATAACAAACAACACAGGCGGCGGCCAGCCTGTTTCGATGGAAAATATTAAGGGCGTAAGTAAGATTTGTAAAAAATATAAAATCCCGTTCTTCATCGATGCGTGCAGGTTTGCGGAGAATGCATACTTCATCAAGACGAGGGAAAAAGGCTATGCGAATAAATCGATTCTTTCCATTTGTAAAGAGATGTTTTCCTATGCGGACGGATGCACGATGAGCGCGAAGAAAGATGCCTTTGCCAATATCGGCGGATTCATTGCAATGAATGATAAAAACTGGTACACGCAGTGCAAAAACCTTCTCATCATCACCGAAGGATACGAAACATACGGCGGACTCGCGGGCAGGGATATGGAAGCGATTGCGCAGGGACTCGAGGAAATCCTCGACGAAAGTTACCTGCAGTACAGAATCGTCTCTACAAAATATCTCGGCGACAGGCTTTTAAAAATGGGCGTGCCGATAATCCAGCCTCCGGGCGGGCACGCAATATATGTGGACGCAAAGGGATTATTGCCGCATATCCCCGTAGATAAATTCCCCGGACAGGCGCTCGTGGCGGCGCTTTACATAGAAGGCGGAATACGCGCAGTGGAAATCGGCAGCGTGATGTTCGGCAAGTACGATGAAAAAGGAAAAACCATTCCCGCGGATATGGAGCTTGTAAGACTTGCAATTCCGCGCCGCGTCTATACGCAGAGCCATATAGATTATGTACTCGAAATCTTTGAATCAATTAAAAAGAAATCAAAGAAAATCAAAGGAATAAAGATAATTGAAGAGCCGAAGTTCCTCAGGCACTTTACGGCTAAGTTCGCCCCGGCCTCTTAGTTGAAAGTTATAAAGTTATAAGGTTATAAAGTAAGAGCGTTGAAAATTTTTCGGCGCTCTTTTTTTTAGCTCGTTTTTATTCACTATTGACTATTGCACGTTCTTTGTGTTTCTAAGAGTCGCAGCGGAGACCGCCGTGGCGGATTTATTAAGTTCGTCAAGTTTTTAAAGTTATAAGGTTATAAAGCAAGAGCGTTGTAATTATTTGCAGCGCTTTTTTTTATTTTACTATTTATGCGCTCTGTGCACCCGCCGTGGCGGGCAGTTTTCTATTTGTTCGCCCCCCTCGTTACGAAGTTGAAAATCCGCCGTGGTGGACTTCTGCTTTGTAACGCACAATATCTCGTCCTCCTCGTTACGAAGTTGAAAATCCGCCGTGGCGGACTCCTGTTTCGTAACGCATAAATACTGTTTTCCTTTTTCCATTTTCCTTTTTCTGTTTTTTTATTAGAATATCTTAATTAAAATAAAGTATGAAGTTATTAAATAAAAAATTACTTTTTTCCATTTTCTTTTTTCTGTTTTCACTCTACGGCTTTAGTCAAGACAACTTCTGGCTCGTTGAATCTACTCCCGTCGAAACCGTGCTCGAGCAGTCGAAGCTCCCCCGCGCCGCAGATGTGTGGCTTGAAATGATTAACGGCGCAAAGACCTCGCTCGATATAGAGACCTTTTACATTGCAAACGAAAAAGGTGAAGTGCTCGAAAAAATCCTGAAAGCCGTGAAAGATGCCGCCGCGCGCGGAGTTAAGGTGCGAGTGATTATAGATGAAAGTTTTTACAAATCGAGCGAAAAATCCGCAGACGAACTCGACAACATTCCAAATATCACTTTAAGAAAAATAAATTTCAAAAAAATCGCAGGCGGAGTGATGCACGCCAAATATTTTATTGTTGATAAATTTGATTTATTCGTCGGCAGCCAGAATATGGATTGGCGCGCGCTTAAGCACATTCACGAAATGGGCGTGCGGGTTAAGAATGAAAAAACAGCAAAAAATTTTTCGAGCATCTTTGAAATTGACTGGAAGCTGTGCGAGGAATACGATGATTCAAAGATAAAGGAATTAAAGAAAAAATTCGGCGACAGCAAACTAAGCTCGAAAGCTCCCGTAAAAATAAATTCAACGGATTACGGAATTGTGAAGTTATATCCCGCCTTCAGTCCGGGTATTGTAACCCCGTCGAAGTACAGCAAGGAAATAACGGAGCTGGTAAAAATTATAAAGAAAGCGAAAAGCAGCCTGTGCATACAGGTTATGACATATTCTTTAAAAGGCGAAAACAAGGAAGAGGAATTCGATAAAATAGATAAAGCTCTCCGCGATGCGGCGGCGCGCGGAGTGAAAATCAAAATTATTTTCTCCAACTGGGCAATCAAAAAAGGCGCAACGGAAAACATTCAGGATTTATCAACGGTGCCTAATATCGAAATCAAATTCAGCAGCATTCCCGAATACAGCGGCGGATTCATTCCGTATTCAAGGGTTGACCACTGCAAGTACCTGATAGCGGATTCCGATATCAGCTGGGTGAGCACTTCGAACTGGGAGCGCGGATATTTTTATGAATCGAGAAATGCAACGATGATTATTCAAAGCAAGAAAGTAAACTCTGCGCTGGAAGAGGTTTTCCTCCGTGTCTGGAACAGCTCGCTGGTGGAGAGGGTGGAGACGGATAAAATATATCAGAGCGTAAAACGTAAATAGTAAATTGTAAAACGTAAAAAGTAGGAGCGACTAATTATGCAGATTCTTAAATTCAAAGCGGAGCTTTTGCCGGTTAAGAATACAAAAAGCACGTGTTATTTTTATGTACCCTACAGCATACCGGAAGTATGGGGAACAAAAAAATCTGTTAAGGTAAAGGCAAACGTAGATAAGCTTTTCCATCGCGGACTGCTGATGCCTGACGGAAAAGGGAATCACTGTATGGGTCTTAAAACCGCGCTGATGGCGGAATTTGGCAAGTCGGCAGGCGATGTTGTGAATGTCACGCTTGAAATCGATACGGAAGAAAGGATTGTAGAAATCCCGCCCGTGCTTAAAAAGCATCTTGCAAAAAATCCGAAAGAGAAAAAAATATTCGATAAGCTATCCTATTCCCACCGCAAGGAATATGCCGAATGGATTTCCACTGCGAAGAAAGAGGAGACACTACAAAGAAGGCTTGAGAAAATTATTTTAATGCTGAGGGAAAAACTATGATGCGTTACGAAGCAGGAGCTTCGTAACGAGGGATATGGCGAGCTTTACCCCCCCCTCCCTTTTTTTGCGTTTCGAATCACAATATTTCTTTTTAAGTTTCGGTAATAAATAAAACAATAAGATTATGAAATACAAATTACTTGGAAAAAGCGGGCTTAGGGTTTCGGAAATTTGTCTCGGCACTATGACATTCGGCAAGGAGTGGGGCGCAATGGGCGCGGAAAAGGATGAGAGCAAAAAAATATTCGATGCCTTCGTAAGCAAAGGGGGAAATTTTCTGGATACCGCAAATCGATATCACGACGGTACAAGCGAAAAATTTACCGGTGATTTTATCGCATCAAAAAGGGACAGTTTTGTCCTTGCAACAAAATACACACTTTACAATCCCGGAAGAAAAGATGATGTGCTTGCTTCCGGCAACAGCAGAAAAAATATGGTGTACTCGCTCGAGCAGAGTCTGAAAAGATTAAAAACCGATTACATAGATTTATACTGGGTTCACGCATGGGATTTTCACACTCCCGAAGAGGAAGTAATGCGAGCGCTTGATGATATGGTGAGGGCGGGAAAAATTCTGTACATAGGAATTTCAGATACACCTGCGTGGATAGTAGCAAAGTCAAACACAATTGCCGAGCTTCGTGGCTGGACTAAGTTTGTCGCATTGCAAATCGAATTCAGTTTGATTCAACGCACACCTGAAAGGGATTTAATTCCGATGGCAAATGCATTTGGAATGACCGTAACTCCCTGGGCGGCACTTGCAGGCGGAGCGTTGACGGGCAAGTACCTGAATAAAAAATCAGATGAGCCGCACCGCGTTCCCGAAGGAAGCAAACGTCTTAACGAAAGAAGCACGGAAATTGCAAAAGAAGTTGTGCGTGTAGCCGAAGAAATGGGAGTTACTCCCGGACAGGTTGCGCTTAACTGGGTTCGACAGCAGAAGGGGAGCTTCATTCCGATAGTCGGAGCAAGAACAGAAGCCCAGATAAGGGATTCTCTGGATTGTCTGAATTTCACACTGCCCGAAAAAATGATGCAACGGCTCAACGAAGTCAGCAAGATTGATTTAGGATTTCCGCACGAATTCCTGAAAGAGCCGATGATAAACGATTTGGTTTACTCGGGAAAAATGAACGACATCATTCGTTAAATCCTAAATCCGAATATCTAAATTCTAAGCAAATACGAAAAATTAAAATCGAAACAACTTATTTTTTTAATTTAAAATTTAGATATTATTTAGAATTTTAACGGTAAATTCTAAAATCTAAATTCTAATTTCTAAATAAAAATTTTATTTGGCATTTGGTATTTAGAATTTGTTTAGTTTTTCGAAATTAGTATTTAGTATTTGTCAAAAAATTATTGGAAGAAAATAAATTAATAGACCGCATAATAGAAAATGACGAGGCAGCATTCAGGGAATTGTATGATACATTTTCTTCGAGGGTGTATAATACTGCGCTTGGTTTTTTGCAGAGCACGGAAGATGCCGAAGACATAACACAGGAAATATTCATTCTTATTCACAGGTCAATAAAAAACTTCAACCGCGACTCGAGTCTCTCCACGTGGATATACAGAATTGCCGTGAACAAATCGCTTGAATTCATCCGAAGCAAAAAAAGAAAAAAAAGATTTGCTATAGTAAAATCCATTTTCGCAAAGGAAGAAGCAGAAGAGCTGCCCGATTTTCTTCATCCCGGAATAATAGCGGAAAACAAAGACAGAGCAAAAATATTATTTAAAGCGATAGACAAACTTACCGAAAACCAGAAGACGGCATTTTTACTCAATAAGATAGACCATTTAAGTTATAAGGAAATCAGCGAAATAATGAAGGTATCGCATTCGTCGGTGGAGTCGCTTATTTTCAGGGCAAAGGAAAATCTGAAAAAGGAACTGTATAATTATTATAATGATAAAATTTAATCCGCAAGTATTTATAAAAAGTAACATCTAAAGAAAAAGAAGGATGGAAAAGAAAAATTTAATAGAAAACGAGACAGAAAAAACGCTTCAGGTGCTGAACGGCATCAAAAAGGCCGACGTGAATCCATATTTATTCAATAAAATTCTGAACGGAATAAACGAGCCGGAAAGGGAAAGCAGGAAATTTAATTTCAGGCTTGCCTTTGTCACAGTGATTATCTGTTTCTTTGCAAACCTTGCGACACTGTTTTCCATACAGAGTAATAATATTTACGACGGGGCAGTTGTATCCGCCGTCACAAATGCATCTGACAGCGTAAGGCAGGCGCAGATAAATTCTCTTGCATCCGAATATTCATCAACAAACAATTTTTATTTTTATTAAAAAAACTTTTATGGAACCGACAACCAAAAACAGAGTTCTTTACATAGTACTTGCGGTATTAATCGTACTGAACGTAGCTTCAGTAGGTTCGATGTGGCTGATGAGATCCTGCGGAAAGCCTCCTTTAATCGGGAGTCACATGCCTCCCGGAATGCAGCACCCCGGAATGCAGCACCCCGGAATGCAGCCTCCCGGAATGCAGCATCCTCCGGGTGAACATATGCAAATGGACGGAAAGATGTTTCTTGCCGAAGAGCTCAGATTCACACCCGAGCAGGGCGAGAAATTTGCGAAGCTCAGAGACGAGCATTTTGAATCATCGAGAAAATTAATAGACGAGATGCACAAGTCAATGGATGATATGATGGAACTGATAAAGTCAGGCGGAGATGAGAAGAAAGCCGAAGAATATGCCGCACTGTCATCAGCGAAGCAAAAGGAGCTCCAGCTGCTATCTTTCAGGCATTTTAAAAGCGTAAGGGAGATTTGCGATGAAAAGCAGAAAGAGAAATTTGATTTATTGTTGAAAGATATAACAAAAAAGATGGGTCCAAAAGGACCGCCCCCCCGATAGGTATTAGAAATCCGGTTTAAAAAAAAACAGTAAATAAGTAATTATTTACTGTTTTTTTTTGTATCTATAATTAAAAGAATTAAAAAGCACGTCAAATTCGGTTAAAACCGGGTTAATTCGTCATTTTTGTCGAATCATAATTTGTAAATTATTGTAAAAGATTGCAAAAATGCAGGTAGAAGAGTAAACATTTTTGGTCCGATAATTGTCTATAATATAAGACTTGACTAATAGAAAGTATTCAAATTAAAAATAAAGCTATGAAAATAAACAAAAAAATTGCAGTCAGCGAAACTGGATTTATTTTTAATCCGGCATCAGGTGATTCATATTCGATGAATCCGATAGCTACGGAAATTTTGGACATGCTGAAAAAGGAAATGAGCGAGGAGGAGATAAAAAATGCCCTTTTTGAAAAGTATGATGTAAGCAAATCGATTCTGAACAAAAGTTATGATGAATTCATAGAAACCTTAAAAAAGCTTAACATCGCAGAAGATTAATGAAGAAAAAGAAAATCACTGTTGCCCTGACGGGGCTGAATAACACAGACAATCCGGGACCGGGCATTCCTGTTATAAGAGGAATACTCGAATCAAAAATTTTTGATGCAAGGATAATAGGCCTTGCTTACGAAAATCTTGAACCGGGAATTTACATGCACGACCTTGTAAATAAATCCTATCAGATTCCTTATCCCACGGCAGGTTCGGACATTTTGCTTAAGAGGCTTGAATATATAAATGAGAAGGAAAAGATAGACGTACTGATTCCGAATTTTGATGCGGAGTTATACACTTTCATGAAATCCGCCGACAAGCTGGAGAAGATGGGTATAAAAACTTTTCTGCCCGCATTATCGCAGTTCGAGGAGAGGCAGAAAGCAGTCTTGCCTCAATTCGGAAAAAAGTACAAAGTAAAGGTACCGAACAGCAGGGCGGTATTTTCCGAAAAAGAGCTTTACAATGTAACGGATGAATTTTCGTATCCGCTGCTTATAAAGGGAAAGTATTACGATGCGCAGATTGTGCACACACCCGAGCAGGCAAAGATGTACTATTACAAGATAAGCGGCAAGTGGGGGCTGCCCATTATTATACAGGAATTTATCGAAGGGACTGAGGTCAATGTAGTTGCACTCGGAGACGGACAGGGAAACACGATAGGAGCGGTGCCGATGAAGAAGCAGTATATAACGGACAAGGGAAAAGCGTGGGCAGGAATCAGCATAGACGACAGGGAGCTTCTCACACTGACAAGGAAGCTTATAAAGAAAACAAAATGGCGCGGCGGAATGGAGCTTGAGCTTATAAAGACGGAGGAAAACGAATATTACCTGATAGAAATAAATCCTCGTCTTCCCGCGTGGGTTTACCTGGCAGTAGGTGTCGGGCAGAATCTTCCCGAATCCCTTATAAAGCTGGCGCTTGGAATGGAGACGGCACCTTTCAGGAAATTTAAAAGCGGGAAGCTTTTCATCCGGTATTCATACGAGTTAATCTGCGACATATCGGAATTCGAGAAACTAACACATAATGCAGAACTTTAAAAATGAAATCATATGAAGAAATTAAATTTCGAAAGACCGTTAATAAAAAAACTAAATATAGGACCGTCACACAAGTTCGGTCTGAAGACAGAATTTGAGGCATTCACACACATAGATGATGTGCCTGTGAAGGACCTGCTTGCCGAATACGGCTCGCCGCTGTTTGTACTTTCGGAAAAGACAATACGCAGTACAATATCCGAAGCGAAGCGCGCATTCGAAACAAGGTATCCGAAAGTGCAGTTTGCCTGGTCATACAAGACAAATTATCTGAACGCAGTATGCAGTCTTTTTCACCAGGAAGGTTCCTGGGCAGAAGTGGTATCGCGTTTTGAATACGACAAGGCATTAAGTCTTGGTGTGGACGGGAACAGGATTATATTCAACGGTCCCGAGAAAACCGAAGACGACCTGAATCTGGCAGTAGAAAACGGTTCCCTGATTCACATAGACCACTTCGATGAAATGTACACGCTGATTGATATTGCCCCGAAGCACAAGAAGAAGCCCAAGGTAGCCATCCGTGTCAATATGGATACCGGAATTTACCCGATGTGGGACAGGTTCGGTTTCAATTATGAAAACGGAGAAGCGTGGGAAGCGATAAACAGAATTATGATGAGCAACAAGCTCGACATGGTAGGGCTTCATACACACGTAGGGACGTTTATGATGACGGCAGGTGCTTACGGCATTGCCGCCACAAAGCTTGCAGACCTTGCGGTAAACCTGAAAAGGAAATACAATCACGATTTAAATTACATAGACATGGGCGGAGGCTTTGCATCGAAGAACACGCTGAAAGGAGCATACTTGCTGGGTACAGACACATCCCCGTCGTTTGATGACTACGCAGAGGCTATAACCACTTCGCTGATTAATTCTCAGCTTGATCCGGAAAGAATGCCGATGCTGATACTTGAAACGGGAAGGGCGCTGATAGATGACGCGGGTCATCTGGCGGGAACGGTGCTTGCGAACAAGAAGCTTTCCGACGGAAGGCATGCAACGATAGTGGATTTCGGAGTGAATATTTTATTCACTTCATTCTGGTACGAGCACAAAATCACTCCGGCGCAGGAATTTTCTTCTCATTCGGAAACGACAAGCATTTACGGTCCGCTTTGCATGAATATTGACCAGATAAGGGAATCTGTTTATCTGCCGGCTATGAAAAAGGGAGACCGGGTAGTTGTCAGCAGGGTAGGCGCATACAACATGACTCAATGGATGCAGTTCATAACATTAAGACCGAAGGTAGTGATGATAGACAAGCGTGGTCAGGTTCACATAATCCGGAACAACGAATCCAACAGCGACATTACCGGGCTTGAAAAAATTCCCGAACATTTATTCTTAAAAAAATAAACAGTGACATTAAAACAGTACATAAGGAGCATATTTAACAGTTATTCGATAATTTTCTTTTCGGACAGGTATTTGTTTGCCTCGGTTCTTATACTTGTATCCTTTCTGAATGTATTTGCAGGGTTTTGCGGAGTGCTTGCTGTGATATTTTCTTCGGTGCTTTCGGATTTGCTCGGCTATGACAGGTACAGGACAGAGAAAGGGTATTACGGCTTCAACGCACTTCTTGTGGGGCTGGGTATCGGGTTGAATCTGCAGCCAGATTGGCTTGTGGTTATTATAGTTCTTATTGCATCTTATCTTACTCTTCTGATAACAATAACGCTTGAAAACACGCTTGGTAAAAACAACCTGCCTTTTTTGAGCCTGCCTTTTCTGATTCCTTTCTGGTTCATGCTTCTTGCGATAAGGGAGCTTCATTTCCTGTCTCTGAGCGAGCAGGGAGTGTTTTTCATAAAAGAACTTTTTGTCATTGGAGGCAACAGGCTTATAAGCGTTTACGAATGGTGGGACCAGTTTGAATTTATTACTTCGCTGAGAACATATTTTCTTTCTCTGGGCGCAATTTTTTTCCAGTACCAGGTATTACCCGGAGTGCTGATATCCCTTGCGCTGCTTTATTATTCAAGGATTGCATTCTCGCTTTCGCTGATAGGTTTTTATTCTGCTTATTTCTTTTACCAGTTAATGGGCGCAAATTTCACGGAGCAGAGTTTTTCTTATATAGGATTTAATTACATATTGACCGGAATTGCAATCGGGGGATATTTCCTTGTTCCTTCGAGGCTGTCTTATTTCTGGGCTGTGATACTAACGCCTGCCGTAGTGCTTCTGACTTTAAGTCTCAGCAGGATATTCGGAGTATGGCACATATACATTTATTCTCTTCCGTTCAATATTATAGTTCTTCTTTTTCTTTACGCATACAGGTTAAGGGTTTACAATTCATCCAAGTCACTCGAAGTGAAGATTCAGCGGAACTCTCCGGAGCTGAACCTTTATATGTATCTCAACAGCAATCACAGGTTCAGGGATTATTCGGTTTATCCGATAAGGCTTCCGTTTTACGGGGAGTGGAAAGTGTCGCAGGGTCACGACGGTGCGCTGACGCATAAATCAAAATGGAGAAATGCCTGGGATTTTGTGATTACGGATTCGGAGGGAAAAACTTTCCGGAATTACGGAGCAAGCCCCGGGGATTATTACTGTTACAACAAGGCAATCCTTTCCCCTTACGACGGTTACGTCGATGAGATTATCGACGGCATACCCGACAATGAAATAGGGGATGTAAACGTGGAGGAAAACTGGGGTAATACGATAGTGATAAGGCACGGCGAAGGCTTCTATTCGAAAATTTCTCACATAAAAGCGGGTTCATTCAAGGTGATGAAAGGTGAATGGGTAAGGGCGGGGCAGGTAATTGCATTCTGCGGAAACTCCGGGCGCTCTCCGGAGCCGCACATACACTTCCAGCTTCAGGGAGTACCTTTCGTGGACGGTGCTACGATAGACTACCCTGTTTCACAGTATATGAAGAAAGCGGGGAGCGGTTATGAATACAGGTCATATTCGATTCCGGAAGAGGGCGATATAATATCCAACGTGGAAATCAATCCGCTCATGAAAAAAGCATTCCATTTCATTCCGGGAGGAAAGATTTCTTTCGAAGTCGAAAAAAAAGGAAAGGTAAAAAAGATTGAATGGGAAGTTTACACGAACATATATAATTATTTATATATATACTGCAGGGCATCGAATTCATACGCATACTTTTCCGAGGACGGGAGAAATTTTTACTTTTACAATTTCGTCGGAAGCAAGCGCTCCCTGCTTTATTACTTCTTCCTTGCGGCATACAAGGTACCGCTTGGTTTTTACAAAGACGTAGCGGTGAAGGACACATTTGCCCTGAACTTTACATACAGCAAGCCGGGCTTATTCGTTCAGGATTTCATAGCTCCATTCTTTGTATTTCTGAAATCCGATTACACACTGCAGTACGGCGAGATAGATGAAGTAATAAATCCGTCTTATTTGATTCTGAATTCGTCAGCGGATAAATCATTTTTCGGAAAGCAAACGGGAAGGAAAAACTTTAAGATTGAAATCAGCAAAGAGGGAATCGAGACCATAAACATATTTTTAAAAAACAAAAAAATAAAAGCAACGTGCATAAGACAGCAATAACATTAGCTTTCATTCTTTTCGCGGTATCATCTTTATTTTCGCAGCAGAGACTGACTCAGCAGGAAGTCGATACAAAAACCTTTGCGCTGTATAATGCCGCAAAATGGGACGAGCTTATCACACAGGGAGAAGCTGCAATTGAAAATAATATAGATTTCTTCTTTCTGAGAATGAGGATAGGAATTGCATATTACAGCAGGGAAGATTACATGTCGGCAATACCTCACTTCGAGAAGGCGCTTGAATTAAGCAGCACGGATATTACGGCAAAGGAATATCTTTATTACTCTTATCTTTTTTCGGGAAGGGAAGGCGATGTGCTGGCGCTGATTTATGACATGCCGAAGAAGCTGAAGAAGAAGCTTGGCGTACAGAGCAAGTTCATTTACGGAGCATACGCCGAGGGGGGTTATACGGCAAATTCGGATTACGACAGGCAAAAAAGCGCAATAAACAAAAACCTTCCTGTGAACTACAATCAGCAGAGTCTTACAAAAGACGGGAGTTACATCAGCTTAAATTTAATGCACCAGCTTGGAAGGGACGTTAAAATATTCCACGGTTACAATAACATATCCGTAAACAAATCGGAGCAACTTACCGGGCTTTTTCAGGGAATGATGAATTTCGACACAAAAGCGGTACAGGATGAATATTACCTGAATGTAAATATTAATTTGGGGAGCGGATGGAACCTTGCACCCGCCTTTCACCTGTTAAGAGTGAAATTCAAAAATATATATCTTGAATATGACAATATTGCAAATCCGCCAGGACCAATATTTACCGAAACGAGCTCGACAATTAATAATTACGTATATTTTCTTTCTCTTGCGAAGAGCGCCGGGCATTTCCGATTCGGTTTAAAAAATTCCTTTTCCAACCTGAACGGAGGAAAGCAGATACAGAATACAGCGGAAATAATTTTTTACCCGTTCGGCAACCTGAACCTATACACAGTCACTGACGCAACTGTTTTTTCGAGCAAGGGAGCGATGGGAAAGTATAAAAGTTTCGGAATAGTTGACCAGAAAATAGGCTGGAAGACATTTGATTACCTGTGGATGGAGGCGGGATACACATTCGGGCAGATTTACAATTTCAACGAAAGCGATGCATACATAGTATTTAACAATATTAACAAATATTCAGACAGGATTTCGTTTAACCTTATTTCCCCGGTGAGCAGCAGCATAGAGCTGTCCCTGCGATACCAGTATTACAACGAGGAAATTCCCACTTTATTATATAGTAATGCAGACCAATACACTACAATTTTTACAAAAAACAATAACCATAAAATAATCGGAGGTATAAAATGGACATTCTGATGAAATCAAAAAGACTTGTATTCTTTGCCCTAATCATAATCGTGCTTTTTCAGATAAGCGCAAGGAGCAGTACGGATTTGGGACCCGGCGAAGACTTGCAGAAAGCATTTAAGGAAAGTTATTCATACGAAACCAAGAGTGACTACGGCAGTGCAATAGAAGTGCTGAAGAAAGTTTACGATGAAAAATTATATGAAATAAACCTAAGACTCGGCTGGCTTTATTATGCCAACAAGCAGTATGACGAGTCCGTGAACTACTACGGAAAAGCAGTATCACTTATGCCAAAATCAATTGAAGCAAAGTTCGGGCTGGTTTATCCGCTTTCGGCACAGGAAAAATGGGAAAAGGTATATGCGCTGTATGCGGACATTCTTGCGATAGATCCGAACAATACGAAGGCAAATTATTACACGGGGCTGGGATATTATTACAAGGCAGATTACCAAAATGCATACAAATATTTCGAAAAGGTTGTGACATTGTATCCTTTTGACGGCGACTCCGAACTGATGTTTGCGTGGACGAATTTCCAGCTCGGAAAGTCAAAGGAAGCGGAGATTCTTTTCAGAAGGGTTCTTCTTATCAGTCCTGACAACGCATCAGCACTCGAAGGTCTCGCACTGCTGAATAAAAAGTAATAGCAAATAATCCGCCACGGCGGTCTCCACGGCGACTCTCCGAGACGCAAAGAGTACGCAAATTACAATAAATCCCTGCCTGAAGGCAGGGATTTCTTCTTAAGTTTCCACCACCCTCTTTCTTTTCCCTTATTTTTTCCGCAATAATATTTTATTTTAGGATATGGATTGTCCTTTTTGCAAAATACCGGCGGAGAAATTCATTACCGAATCAGAGCTTGCATTTGCCATCGGGGATATTCATCCCGTGTCAAAAGGGCATTCGCTTGTGATACCTAAGGTTCACACAGAAAACTATTTTGACCTGAAGCGCGAGCAAAAAATTGCCTGCTGGGACCTTGTGAGCGAGCTGAAGGTAATACTTCAGGAGCGGTACAATCCCGGCGGTTACAATGTAGGGCTTAACATTAACCGCATAGCCGGGCAGAGTGTTTTGCACGCACACATTCACATTATTCCGCGTTACTCAGGCAAGTCTGGCGGGAATTTTTCAATAGAAAACATGGCGTCGAAGCTTTTCAGCGAATGAGAAAAAACTATTTAGCAGACAAAGAAAAAAAGACGGAAGAATTTCTGAAAAAAATTTATCCGTGTCCTGATTACCGAAAAATAAATTTCAACATCCGGCAGTCAGCCCTGATAGTGACCGATATGCAGGAATATTTTTTAAATAAAAATTCCCACGCGTACATTCCCGCATCGGAATCCATAGTTGAGGATATTTCGTCACTGATTTCGGTTTTCAGGAAAAATAATCGTCCTGTAATATTCACCCGTCACATCAATACAAAGGAAAACGCAGGGATGCTTTCCGAATGGTGGAGCGATATAATCACGGAAGAAAATTACAGCGGTTTAACGAAAAAACTCGACACGCACGGCGCAAAGATAATAATAAAAACACAGTACGATGCTTTTTATAAAACGGAGCTTGAGGATTACCTGAAATCACAGCAGGTGAAAAGCGTTGTAATCACGGGGGTTGCGGCGCATCTTTGCTGCGAGACGACAGCGCGGGCAGCATTTGTGAGGGGGTTTGAGGTATTCTTTCCCGTTGACTGCACGGCAACATACGACGAAGAATTTCATTTGTCGGCTTCAAGAAATCTTTCACACGGTTTTGCGCACGTTACCAGGTGTCCGGATTTGCTAAAACAGGCAGGTAAGAATGGATAAAATATTTGACGTTATAATTATAGGTGCGGGTCCTGCGGGCATTGCGGCGGCAATTCAGCTTAAAAGATACGGTCTCGATTTTTTACTGCTTGAAAAAGATGAAGAAGGGGGTTTGTTAAGAAATGCATTCCTGGTAGAAAACTTTCCCGGTTTCCCGAATGGCATTAGCGGTAAATCACTTATCAGTCTTTTTAAGAAGCACTTAAATGCATACGGGATAAAAGCAAGAAAGGAAAGAGTAATTGACGTAAAACACAAAAAAAATATTTACAGTGTCATTACGAAAAAAAATATTTTATTATCCCGCCGTGTTGTTATAGCCACAGGCACAAAACCAATTGAATACGAGCCCTCTGGATTGCTGAAGAAAAACTTCTACTATGAAGTTCACGAACTTAGGGAAACAAAAAACAAAGCGATAGCGATAATAGGCGGAGGTGATGCGGCTTTTGACTATGCATACAATCTTGCAGGGAGGGATAACAAAATTAACATTCTGATGCGCGGCGGTTCTCCTTCGTGCATTCCCGCACTGCTAAAAAAAGTCCGGAAATCAGAAAACATTACTATTAACAGAAATGCTGAAACGATAAAGGTTGTAGAATCGGGAGACAGGGTACTTATACACTGCATAATAAGCGGGCGCAAAAAGATTTTTATATCGGATATATTGATAGCGGCGGTTGGCAGGGAGCCCCAGGCTGATTTTTTAAAAAGCATAAGCAAAAAAGAATATAACGCATTAAGAAAAAATTCTTTGTATTTTGCCGGGGATGTTAAAAACAAAATTTACCGCCAGGCGGCAATAAGCATCGGGGACGGAATACGCACGGCGATGGAGATATACGGAAAAATAAAAAATGAAAATTAGAGCCAAAGCAGGGACGGAAGATATTGCAACGGTTTACATAGCCGAACTCGAAAACGGCGGGGTAATCGAGTTTGTGGAGTCAATTCAGCCTCCGCTTCCGTTAGAAAAAAAATGGGTTTTAATAGTATCCACATTATGCGGGTGCCCGGTAGACTGCACGTTCTGCGATGCAGGCGGCAGTTTTAGAAAAAAACTTTCCGTAGAAGAAATTTTTTCACAGATAGATTATATAGTTTCCGGAAAATTTCCCGACAGGAAAATAAGGACAGAAAAATTCAAGATTCAATTTGCAAGGATTGGCGAGCCGTCTTTCAATCCTGCTGTCCTGGAGGTGCTGGGGAAATTTTACGAAAGGTATGAAACGGAGAATTTTATTCCGTCTGTTTCGACAATAGCTCCGAAGGGAGCGGAAAATTTTTTCGAAAAACTGCTTGATATTAAAAACAGTTTATACCCTGAAAATTTCCAACTGCAGTTTTCGCTTCACACAACGGACAGGAAAAGGCGGGACGAAATGATTCCAGTAAAAAAATGGAGTTTTGGGGAAATTGCGGATTACTCCGAAAGATTTTACGGGAAGGGCGGGAAGAAAATCACTCTGAATTTTGCGCTCGAGGAAAGCAGTCCCGTGGAAGCGGATGTGCTGGAAAAATATTTCAATCCCGAAATTTTCCTTTTGAAATTCACACCGCTAAATCCGACTGCAAAGGTAATAAGGAATAATTACAAATCATACATAAGGCCGGGAATAGAAAAGTTTGGGCTTATTGAAAAGCTAAATTTACACGGATACGAGACACTGGTCAGCATCGGGGAACTCGAAGAAAACAGGATAGGCAGCAACTGCGGGCAATACATATCATCAACAAGAGAATCAGCTGAAACAAGCGGTGAAAGTTATACGTACAAGATTAATAAAGTCAATTCCTGAACCCAAAAGGAGAAAATAAAGGCACTTGTTATCATTTGTTTTATAAAATAAATTTAAAATAAAAAGCAAATGAAAATACCCTCATTAAAAGCACTTTTAGAAAGCACAAAACAGACGCTATTGCGGTTTCCCTTTGTAATTCTGGTTTCGCTTATAGGTTCGGCATTCATGATTTACCTGATGGGGCAGCCGTTTGACAGGCGCGAAGAAACGGAACACCTTTACAAGATAGTAATGGTATGCTCGCTAGGAATATCATTTCTTCTTTCGCTTAAATTCATAACGGAACGGATAAAAGTTTCGAATGCAGTTTCACTTTTTGTTCAGGCGACCGGTATAGTGATGCTTGTACTGTATTATTTCACTTTACCGGAAAAGCCCGGATTTACGGATACTACGCGTTATTTGCTTTTCATGACAGGCACACACCTGCTGGTATCGTTCTCGCCTTTTGTGAGCAGCGGTTTTTCCCGGGAGAGAAACGGATTCTGGCAGTTCAACCTGAATCTTTTCATGAGGATACTGCTAACCGGAGTATATTCGGGAGTTTTATATATCGGATTATCGGTTGCGATACTTTCATTTGACAAGCTGTTTAATATTGAATTCAAAGGTGAAATTTACGGGCAGCTTTTCTTTTTCATACTCGGAGTTTTCAACACCTGGTTTTTCCTTTCGGGAATGCCGGAGAATCTGGAAGAGCTTGAGAGCAGGGATTTCTATCCGAAAGGTTTAAAGATATTCACGCAATATGTCCTTTTGCCGCTGGTAATTATATACCTTCTGATATTATACCTGTACGCTGGAAAAATCATAATACAGTGGCAGCTTCCGATGGGATGGGTGTCTTACCTGATTCTCGGATTTTCCACTACGGGAATTTTTTCCTTACTTTTAATCGAACCGCTCAGGGAGATGGAGGGAATAAACTGGATTAAAAAATTCCTTCGTTGGTTTTATCTGATTCTGTTTCCGCTGATTATTCTGTTGTTTGTAGCAATTCTCCGCCGTACGGGTGAATACGGTATAACGGAGAGAAGGTATTTTGTTTTCGTGCTTGCATTATGGCTGACTTTCATTGCATTTTATTTTTCGATAAGCAAGATAAAGAACATAAGAATAATTCCTTACTCGCTCTGCATAATTGCATTTCTCACTTCATTCGGTCCGTGGGGCGCATTCAGCATGTCGGAGCGCAGCCAGCTTTCGAGGCTGGAGGAGATACTTGTGAAGAACAACATTCTTGTAAACGGAAAGATAGTGAAAGCCGTGAATCCCGTGTCCGAAGAGGAATCACAGGATGTAAGCTCGGTTATTCAATATCTGAGCGAGAGAAAATCACTTGATAAAATCCAGCCGTGGTTCGATATAAAAATCGACACATTGACTGCAGGAACGGTAAATAATATTTACAAGAGCAAGGAAGCAAAGATTACAGAGCTTATGGGAATTGAGTATTCGCTTTACAGGAAAAACTTCGTGCAGGGTGATAAATATTTTTACCTGAACCTGAAAGACTTCGGGAACATGAGCGTGAAAGGCTATGACCATCTGGTTGACTACAAATACCAAAGCTACGAAAAGCAGGAAAAGGGAAACCGCTTTACGCTTGATTCGGCAAATATCAGGATAGAGTACACTGCCGATTTGCAGGAAATGATTTTTTATAAAAATGAAAATGAGATTTGCAGGGTAAAGCTGGAAAAATACTTCGAGGATTTGCGGACATCAAAAAAAGAGATGACAATAAAAGAGATGAGTACGGAAGGGGAGAACGAAATGCTTAAATACCGGATTATATTCGAGAATATTAACGGCGAAAGGGAAAATGATAGAAATAAAATCAGTTCATTCAACACTGACATACTGCTCAGACTGAAATAGCTTATATCCGGATTTTAAACAAAAACCGCAACAGATTAATCTGTTGCGGTAATTCAATTTATAGTAAAATGAAAACATACAGAAAGGCGGTGCGGCCGGCCGCCGGCGGTTTGAAGTTTAAAGTTTTACTGCTGATTTCAGTTTTTTTTCTTTTTAACTTTGGGTTTTCAATAAGAGCGGATGCACAGGAAGCAGAAGATACAAACACATACAGGACTCCTACAATTGAGGTGGATGCTATCAAGGGGATAGAAAAAGTTGTACCGATTGTTCTTGAGACGGTAAAGAAGGAAGCAATTGAAAAGCGTTACTGGATGCAGGATTTACCGATGTTCCTGAGCGGGAGCACTAACATTTACGCTTATTCAGAATCAGGTGCTTCGGTCGGTTATTCATATTTTACTATACGCGGTTTTGACCAGAGGCGGCTTTCAATCCTGCTTAACGGCACGCCGCAGAACGACCCGATGGACCACCAGGTGAACTGGGTAGAGCTTTCGGACATTACCTCATCCATAGAGAACATACAGATTCAGAGGGGGATAAGCACGGCGCTTTTTGGCACGTCCGGAATCGGCGGTGTTGTAAACCTGCAAACGATAGATTATTTCAAAAATAAATTCATAAATCTTAATGCGGGTTACGGCGCATATAATTCGAAAAGGTTTTCCGCAGAATACTCGTCTGGTCTCACGCAGGGCGGATTCGGATTTTACGGAAAATTTTCGAAGACAAAGACGGACGGGTACAGAAACCTTTCGTGGTCAGATCACTGGTCGTATTTTCTTAGTGCGGGAAAAATTCTGGGGGAAAGTTCCGTTATAAAGCTGAACATTTACGGATCCCCCGTGAAGAATCACACAGCATATAAGGGCATAACAAAAAGATATCTCGACGGACAGGTGACCGGAGATATCCGCACAGACAGGCGGTACAACCCGATTGAATACATAAATGAAGTTTCGGATTTTTTCCAGCCGCATTATGAACTTGTTTACAACCTTCAGGCGGCGAAAACAGTTTTCATTTCTAATACATTTAATTACATCAGACGGGATGGATTTTTCACGACAAACTATCCGATAAGTGCGGGATATGATTTACATCATTTCAGACTTCCGTATTTTTACGCAAGGGACACTTTCACTTATAATATAAATTATTACCTGCGCAATCAGAGGGGAAGAATAGACACAATACTTGGATTAGGTTACACGGTTGCTCGCACAGATCTGGTTGCAAAACTGAACACGAAAAGCAACGACTATGGCTGGTTTCCGAAGGTACACATAAGACACACAGGGGATATCGGGAATCTGCTGATTGGCGGCGAGTTCCGTCTGCACCGTTCGGAAAACTGCGGGGAGATTGATTTTGCAAATGCGCTTCCGCCCGGTACGCCGGATGATTACAAATATTATTTTTACAAAGGAAATAAAAACACTTATTCGATTTATCTGAATGAATTCACGAACATGGCAAAAAAGCTTTCAGGCATGTTCGGGATACAGTTCACATATCACAAGTATTCAGTTGACAATTCGGCATACACACCTTACAATTTCGATGTTGATTACAAGTTTCTGACATCGAGGGTTGGATTTAATTATAATTTCAATGAATACTTCCGGGCTTTTGTGAACGCATCCATTGCAAGGCGGGAGCCGAGGCTGAGCGATTTATACGACGGAACAAGCCTGACTGCGAAACCAAATTTCAAAACTATAGATACAGTAAACAGAATTTACAGGGACCCGCTTGTAACTTATGAGGAGATGAATGATTATGAGCTTGGTTTCGGATACGGCGGAAGCCTGCTGAGGGCCAACCTGAATTTCTACAGGATGGATTACACGAATGAAATTGTAAGCAACGGTCAGCTGGATATTTTCGGGCAGCCGATGACCTGGAATGCGGGGAAATCCGTTCATCAGGGAATAGAGATTGAATTTGAATACAACATGGGAGGAAAATTTCAGAACGGAAAGGCGGGACGCAATCCCGAAATAACTTTAAGCGGAAACCTGAGTCTGACAGATAATTATTTTATCACATATCTTGAAAAAAATTATATCGATTCGCTTGGAAACATTTACGGAAACGACTATTCAGGAAACCAAATTCTGCTGAATCCGCAGATAATCGGGAATCTCCTTTTTAATTACAACTCGGAAATCGGATTAAGCGGATATATTGCAATGCAGTACATAGGGAAGCAATACCTGGACAATTCGGAAAACGAGAGGAAAAACCCGGAGCGAAGAAACGCACCCGGTTATGTTGACAAGATTATTAATGCTCATACGGTCTTCAATGCAGGGATTTCGCTGGATTTGATTCCGCTCTTCAAATCGGACAGGCTCGGAAGGTTTTTCAGGACGCTCGAGGTTTCTTTCAGGATTAACAACATTTTTGACGTGCTGTATGAAAGCACTGGCGGGATGAGCGCAAACGGTGTTCCGTTATGGATTCCGGCTGCAGATAGGAATTTGTTTTTTAATATGAGAGTAGGATTTTAAATCACTTGCAAATTGATTCGATTGTGAATAATTTTGTTTAGTTCTTTTTGCATAATAGCTGTATTGGGGTGCTTTTCCCCGTTCCGGGAAAGGCTGAGACAAGACCCATAGAACCTGATGCGGGTAATGCCGCCGTAGGAAACTACAAATTATTTTCAACGCTTAAATTTTTCCTTGTTTTATCAGGTTCGGGAAAAGTTTAGGCGTTTTTTATTTTTATTAATTTTAATCATGGGAACATTAATTAAAACTGCTTTTCTTAAAGCAAAGAAAACAGGAAAGAAGTCAGGAGTCAGAAGTCAGGAGTCAGAAGGAAAAAAAAGTTCGCGCTTTTCTGTTCACGATTCACGATTCACGATTCACGTTTTACTATTTACTATTTATGCGCTCTTTGCACCCGCCGTGGCGGGCATTTTACTATTTACCGGATATGCAAATTCTCAGGATAAAGACACTATCAAATACGAAACGAACACCATAGAGGTGGATGCCCTCAGGGGAGTGGAAAGGCTTACGCCTATTACATTCGAAAACATAAAAAGGGAAACAATAGAAAGGCGTTACTGGATGCAGGATTTGCCGATGTTCATAAACGGCAGCACGAACATTAACGCATATTCGGAATCGGGAGCATCAATCGGGTACTCTTATTTTTCGATACGCGGATTCGACCAGAAAAGAATAGCAATCCTTATAAACGGAACTCCGCAAAACGATGCCGAAGACCATCAGGTGTATTGGGTGGATTTATCGGATATCGGTTCTTCGGTAGAGAGCATACAGCTTCAGCGCGGAATAGGCACGGCGCTTTACGGCACATCCAGCATAGGCGGAGTGATTAATATACAGACTCTGGATTATTTTAAAAATAAATTCATAAACCTGAATGCAGGAACAGGGGATTATAATTCAAGAAGATATTCAATGGAATACTCGTCCGGATTGCTCGATAACGGTTTTGGTTTCTACGGAAAATTTTCAAAGACAAAATCGGACGGCTACAGGAATTTATCATGGTCGGACCACTGGTCCTATTTTTTAAGCGCAGGAAAAATGCTCGGAGCAAATTCCGTAATTAAAATGAATTTCTACGGCTCGCCGATAAAAAATCATCTTGCATATTACGGAGTTTCAAAAGATTATCTCGACGGAAAAATCTCGGGCGATGCGCGCAAAGACAGGCGTTACAATCCTCTCGAATACCCAAACGAAACCGACAATTACAACCAGCCGCATTACGAGCTGGTCTATAATCTTCAGGCGACAAAAAATCTTTTTATATCGAATACGCTCAGCTATATGCGCGGTGAAGGATATTTTATTACAAATTATCCGATTTCTTATGGAGCGGATTTTTCTTATTTCCGCCTGCCGAATTTTTATACTCACGATTCCGCTTCGTTTAATCCCGCGTATTTCAACCGGAATCCCGACGGCACGATTGTTTTTGTACCAGGGAAGGGATATGAAGTCGGAAGGAGCGACATGGTTGTGAATCTTTTCGTTAACAACAACGACTACGGATGGTATCCGAAGGTGCAATGGAAGCACTCAGGTGATAAAGGAAATCTTCTTATCGGCGGCGAACTTCGCATTCACAGCTCCGAGCATTACGGTGAGGTTTCTTTCGGAAGCGTGCTTCCTCCCAATACTCTGGCTAATTACAGGTATTACTACTATGAGGGAAAGAAAAAAACCGCGTCTCTTTATGTAAACGAAATATACAGTTTCAATAAAAACTTCACGGCAATGCTCGGTCTGCAGTTTGCATTCCACAGGTATTCTATAGATAACGATGCGAACAAGCCGTATAAGTTCGACGTTGATTATAATTTCTTCACTCCCCGCCTCGGACTGAATTATAATATCAATAATGACTTCCGCGTGTTTGCAAATGTATCTATGGCGCGCCGCGAACCGCGTCTGAAAGATATTTATGATGCCGAAAGCCCTTACTCGCGCCCGAACTTCAGGGTTGTGGATACGCTAAGCGGCACTTATTCCGACCCGCTTATCAAGCCGGAAGAAATGACAAACTTCGAGCTCGGCTTCGGATACAGCACAAACCTGCTCAAGGCAAATCTGAATTTCTACTGGATGAACTTTACAAATGAAATCGTAAACAACGGACAGCTCGATAATGTAGGACAGCCCATCAACGGCAATGCGGGCAAGTCCGTTCACCGCGGAATAGAATTTGAGTTTGAATATGATTTAATTGCCCAGATTTACAGCGGCATCAGGTATAAAAATCCCATACTTACTTTAAACGGAAACCTTGCGCTCACGGATAATTATTTCAGGGAATACACAGAAATCAACGGAGTGGACTCAGCAGGAAAAATTATTTACGGAAATGATTATTCGGGAAATAAAATTTTATTGAATCCGCAAATCATCGGAAATCTTTCTCTTAACTTCAATTCGGATTTCGGACTCGGCGCATACTTTACTATGCAATATATCGGAAAGCAGTACCTCGATAACTCCGAAAACGAAAGAAAAAATCCTGCCGCCACGCAGGTTGCCGGCTATGTGGATAAAATTATAAATCCCTATACTGTTTTCAATGCAGGTGTATCGCTGGATATTGTTCCGCTTATTGGCTCAAAAAATTTAAGCAAATATTTCCGTACACTCGAAGCCTCTCTGAAGGTGAACAATATTTTTGACAGGCTATACGAAACAACAGGCGGAGTTGACTGGACGGGCACTCCCAACTGGATTCCCGCAGCCGAAAGAAATATTTTCTTTAATATGAAAGTTGGATTTTAATAATAATTACTTGAAACAATAATTACAAATTACTATATTATTAACTATACATTAGTTATTTACTAATGTATGGTTAATAATATGAAGTATAACCCAATATCTGCATTAATTAGAACAGAGAAAACAGTATTTTCTTTCGCCGATATTTGCATCTTGTGGAATGAGACCAATCTCAATAACGCAAGAGTAAAAATCAATTATTATGTGAAAAAGGGAGAGCTAATCAGTTTAAGAAATGGTCTTTATGCAACGCACAATAATTATAACAAATATGAACTTGCAAATCGGATTCTGAGACCCTCCTACATTAGCCTTGAAACTGTTTTATTCGACAGCGGTATAATTTTTCAAAAATTCGACAGTGTTTTTTTAATCTCGTACACTTCCAGAGAATTGATGGTTGACGGGCAGTTTTATAATTATAAAAAAATTAAAAACGAAATACTGAATAACCCGCTGGGAATTAATGTCTCGAAATATTCCGTTGCTTCACCTGAAAGAGCATTCCTCGACACCATATATCTCAATAAAGATTATTACTTTGACAACCTGAATCCGTTAAACTGGGAAAAGGTTTTCAGCCTGTCTCAAATTTATAAAAAAATAAGATTAGAAAGAGAAATAAAAAAACTTTATAAAACAATTAATTATGTTAAAAGAAATTGATATACATAGAAACTACATAGTCAGAATTTTAAAAGATATTTATACAAATCCCGAAATTTCCCCAATACTTGGTTTTAAAGGCGGTACGGCGGCATACTTGCTCTACGGGCTTGGCAGGTTTTCTGTTGATATTGACCTGGATTTATTGAATCAGGAAAAAGCGGAGATAGTTTTCGGCTTGCTGGAAAAAATATTAAAAAATTATGGAGCGCTTAAAGAAAACCACAAAAAGAAAAACACTATTTTTTATATGGTTTCCTATGCGGAAGAAACTCAGAATATAAAAGTTGAAATAAGTACAAGAAATTTTAATTCCAAATATGAATTAAAAAATTTTCTCGGGTTAAGCTTAAACGTAATGGTTAAGGAAGATATGTTTGCACATAAGCTCGTTGCTCTTTATGAGAGAAAAGGAAAATCCGCGCGTGATATTTTTGATGTGAATTATTTTCTGAAATGCAATTGGGGCTTTAACGAAGATATTATAAAAACAAGAACTGGTCTTAAAACAAAAGAATTTATTGGAAAGTGTATTAAGATTGTTAAAGATAAATCAAGCCGCAACCTTCTGGCAGGAATCGGCGAACTTCTGACACCTGAAAAAAAAGAATGGGTAAAACGAAATTTAATTTCTGATACAGTGTTTTTGATGGAAAACCTGAAAAGTCAGGTGAGATAAGGCTTATACTAATTTCGTGGGTTTTGAAAATCCCAAAGATAACTTTATAAGTACGTCTTTCGAGCCTCAGAAAAGAAACAATAATAATTGTTTTTTACACCAACCGAAGTTTGAAAAAAAGAGCGGGTTTTTATTTACTCTTCTTTGAATCGACTTCTTTCCATATATTTTCAGGAACGGATTTTTTAATCGTGTCGTAAAGTTTGTCAAGAGTTTTTTCGTATTTCAAATCGGGATAAGATGGAATGCTTTTTATGCTTATGAATTTTCCGTCATCATCTTTGCCGAATATTTGCAGACCATCCGAATGCCCGCCGTCCGGAATTTCCTCGTTTGGTCTTTGTTTAATGTCGAGGTTTAGTATATCGCTTTTCTTAATTTCCTTTTTGAGTTTTTTCAGTTCACCTGCGTTGAGTTCAAAAGCATATTCCGATGTGTTCTTATCCGTTGATTCATATCCGCCCATATATTTCAGGTTACCCTTGCCGTCTTTATCTATTGTAATGGTGTAGCTGTAATGATACGGCGGCGGCAGAGAGCCTACATTGTAATAATATTCGAGCTTTTCCCAGCTGTTCTGCGCGGAGGACTTGCAAGATAAAAAAATCAGAAGTATAAAAATTATATTTCTTGCATAAATTATATTTTTCATAATCACCGTTTTGTTTATGCTATCTTAAACAATATTGTTTAATAATGCAATACAAAATTCGGAAGTAAGTGAAACCCCGTTCTTAAAATGCTCTCCAACCCCGCCGCGGCGTGTCATCCCCGCATGTTTTAAGCGGGGATCTCGTTTTTGTAAGTATTTTAATAATTTTATTAATAATATTATGCAATAAGCGTAGATAATAAATATTGTTATTAGTATATTTATTTGCTCTTCAAATATAAAAATACGAGATATGGCAAAAATACATAGTCTATCTATTAAAAATTTCAGGGGTATAAAAGATTTCTCACATATATTTAATAAATCAAATTTTATATGTTTAATAGGTCGGGGAGATTCTGGAAAAACGACAATTTTAGAAGCAATATCATACGTGCTGTACCCTAATTGGAATTTAACTTTTTTTGACAGCGATTTTTATAAATGTGAGGTGGAAAACAATATTGAAATTGAGGTATCATTATTGGATTTGCCTGATGAATTATTATCTGAAGATAAATTTGGATTATATAAAAGAACTTTAAATCCAATCACAAAAGAAGTCATGGATGAAATTAGTGAAGAATCCGAAAATGACGTTTTGTCTATTAAATTAATCGTAGATAAGTATTTAGAGCCAAAATGGTATGTTTTTAATGGAAGAGATATTGAAATACAAATTTCACATTATGACAGAGCAAAATTAAACGTATATATGATTTCTGATTATATTGACAGGCATTTTTCATGGAATAAAGGAAATCCTTTGTATTCACTTCTTAAAAGAGAAGATGTAGTGTCTGGAAACGAAAATAAAAACACAATAATTGACGCTATAAGAAGTATTAAATCTGAAATTGATGCAAAAAGCAGTTTTGAGCAATTTTTAAATACAACCAACAAAATTAAATCGCAAACAAAAATATTAGGTGTAGATATTTCGAATATTAATACATCTATAGATTTAAAAGATATTGCAGTTAAAGACGGTAAGGTATCTTTACATGATGAAGACGAAAAAATTCCTTTTCGATTAAAGGGAAAGGGAACAAAGAGATTGATTTCTTTGGCAATTCAAATGGCACTAGCTGAAGAAAATGGAATTGTTTTGATAGATGAAATCGAACAGGGCTTAGAACCAGATAGAGTTCAACACCTTGTGAATATTTTGAAAAAGAATTTCAAAGGACAAATCTTTATCACAACACATTCTAGAAATGTAATTACCGAACTTTTCTATGACAATTTATTTTTACTAAAAAAGGGAGCTACTGAACTTACAATACTTAATAAGGATATACAAGGATGTTTAAGAACAAACCCGGAGGTATTCTTCTCTGGTAAAATCATTGTTTGTGAAGGAGCAACCGAGGTTGGTATTTGCAGAGCATTAAATACTTTTAGAATGGGAAAATATGAAAATTGTGCAACATTTTTAGGTGTTAGTTTTGCAGATGGGCACGGATCTACTATCGTGGAATATTGCAAGGAATTAACTAGAATCGGTTACAAAGTATGCCTGTTTTGTGATTCTGATATTAAAGATAAACACGGAATAAACGATAAAAAAGAAGAATTAAAAAGAATAGGAGTATACATTATTGATTGGAACAAAGGTGAATATACCGAATTTGCAATAATTAATAATATTCCTTCTGAAATATTAGTTGAGATTCTTAATCTTGTTGTAGATTTAATCGAAGTATATGAGAAACCCCAAATAAATAAGAATGAAATAAAAGCAAGAGTTTACGAAACAATCAAAAGTAAAAATGTTGGCGTAACCCCTGTAAAAATTAACCCGGAAACAATTACTCCTGAGTTGCGAAACGCAATAAGCGAAGCCTCCATTGTAAAGAAAAAGGAGTGGTTTAAAAGTATTTCTAGAGGAGAGAAGTTAGGAGATTTAATTTTTAAGTATTATGATAAATTATTAGATAACGAATTAAAACAGAATTTAGATAAACTATCTGATTGGATAGATGATGGAATCCGATAATGAATTCAATATACAAGATTTTATTTCAAAGCAAAAAAGTTATTTAATTGCTCCGGCAGGCTATGGTAAAACTCACACTATAGCGGAATGTTTGAAATATACAGATGGAAAGCAATTAATTCTTACACATACACACGCAGGTGTTGCATCCATTAAAGAAAAAATCAATAAATTAAATATTCCTCACAAAAATTATAAAGTCGAAACAATTTCGAGCTTTGCTCAAAAATATGTTTTTGCTTTTCACACAGGAAAACTTCCCAAACAAGATGATAAAGAATATTTTAGTTTTATTATTGATAAAGCAACAGAATTATTGAAAATTAAGTTAATATCTAATATAGTTAAAATTACATATACCGGACTATTTGTTGACGAATATCAGGATTGTACTCAAAAACAACATAAATTTATTCTTACTTTGGCAGACATTTTACCCACGCATATTTTAGGAGATCCATTACAAGGCATATTTGGATTTAAAAATGATCCAATAATAAATATGGAAGAAAAAAACGAGATGAGAGAATTTCTATTGAATAAAACAGAACTTGAAACTCCTTGGAGATGGAAAAAAGAAGGAAAAAACGATTTAGGAATGGCACTGAAAGACATAAGAAGTAAATTAGAGAAAAATGAAAAAATCGAATTATTTTTATATAAAAACATAATAGAAACATACAAAATATTAGAATATGATAAGTATGATTTCAATAAAATAGAAAACATATATAGAGAAAAACTAAAAAATCTTGACTCAGAAAATAGTTTATTAATAATTGACCCGGAAAGTAAAAACGATAATTTAAGAAAAAAATTAGTAAAGAATTATAAATTTTTTATGATGTTAGAACCAATTGATAATAAAGAGTTTTATAAAATTGCAAAAATAATTGACAATATAAATTTAAATAATTTTGACAAAAATATTATTGATGTAATAAATATTTTGTTTTATAATATATCAGATTGGTTTAATGATAAAAAAATTAAAAAAAAGCAAAAAGAAAAAGAAAAAATAATTATTGAGCCTTTAATTGTTAAATTTAATACTTTAAATACAAAAATAGATTTTAATATAATTTCAAGTATTTTAATGGATGTTAAAAAACTGCCAAAAGTAAGATGTCATAGAATTGAGATGTTATTATCAGTTTGCAACGCATTGAAAATTGCGGCTAATAAAAAAATTACTGTATACGAAGCTATGGTTGAAACAAGGAATATTGTTAGAAGGATAGGAAGAAAAATATATGGAAAATATATTGGTACGACATTACTAACAAAAGGTCTCGAATTCGATACTGTAGCCATTATTGATGCCCATAAATTTAAGGACAAAAAGAATTTCTATGTAGCAATTACAAGAGCATGCAAAAGATTAATTATTTTTTCCGAATCAATGGAATTAAATCCTTACAGCGAATAAACTTTCGTATATATTCTCCTCCTCTTTCCCCCTTGCTTTTCTCAACCGTATACCATATATTAATACGGGTATATTCTCGTTCTTTTAAATAGAATTTTCTCTGTGGCTCTGTGGCAAGAAAATTAAAAACAATAACACCAATAACGCATCCGATAACAAATGTTATCGTGTAACTCTTATTATTATATAGCAGTTAAGCAAAACCGATAACAAAATAACACAAAATTTTTTTTCAACCCCCTCCCCCCAGCGGATTTTTTGGGTAAAGATATGTTTTTTCAATTTTGTGAGTGAAAAAAGGGTGAAATGGACAACAAAAGTGCTACGAAAGTGCAACACTTTTAAAAACGAGATCCATGCCGGATCCCGTTTTAAAACATAACGGGACGCGGGGATGACCCGCCGCGGCGGGTGTTGGAGAGCGTGTTGTGCGTTACCAAGCTTCAGCTTGGTAACGAGGCAAATGAGATAGAGTTTTTGCTCTTCTACTAAATACTAACTACTATCTACTAACTACTGCTTTTTAAATTTCTCCATCAGCATTTTCAGTTTCTTATCCGCTTCTTCTTTTGAAGATGTCTTGGGTTTCTTCTCCACTTTCTTTTCGCCGCTTCCCGTGCGGAGCGAGAGCTGTATGCGTTTTCTTGCAAGGTCAACTTCCAGAACTTTCACGGTAACTTTCTGCGAAACTTTCAAAACGTCTGCAGGATTTTTTATATAGCCGTCTGCTATTTCGCTTATGTGCACAAGCCCGTCCTGATGAACCCCGATATCCACGAACGCACCGAAGTTTGTAATGTTGGTAACTATTCCGGGGAGTTTCATTCCGGGTTTCAGGTCTTCGATTTTTCCGACATCTTTTGCAAATTCGAATATCTCGAATTTCTCTCTCGGGTCGCGTCCGGGTTTTGCAAGCTCAGCACGTATGTCTTCGAGTGTCGGAAGTCCAACCGTATCGCTGATGTACTTGTTCACGTCTATCTTAGCCTGATTCTGCGGGAATGTAATTAATTCTTTCACGGTGCACCCGATATCCGTTGCCATTTTTTCAACGATGTGATAAGTTTCGGGGTGAACAGCCGATGCATCGAGCGGATTTTCACCGTTGCGGATTCTTAAAAATCCTGCGGCTTGCTCGAATGCTTTATTTTTCAGACGAGGTACTTTTTTCAATTCTTCGCGTGATTTAAATGCGCCGTTTTCATTTCTGAATTCCACTATGCTCTGTGCAAGTTTCGGACCCAGCCCGGAAACGTAGGTCAGGAGCTGTTTGCTGGCAGTGTTTACTTCCACGCCGACTCCGTTTACGCAGGACATTACCACATCGTCGAGTTTCTGCTTAAGCATTGTCTGGTTCACGTCGTGCTGGTATTGCCCCACTCCGATTGATTTCGGGTCAATCTTCACAAGCTCTGCAAGCGGGTCTATAAGTCTTCTGCCGATTGAGACAGAGCCTCTCACGGTTACATCGTAATCGGGAAATTCTTCTCGTGCAACTTCCGATGCGGAATAAATTGAAGCGCCGCTTTCGTTCACCATCACAACCGGAATATCTTTCTTTCCTGTCTTTTCAAAAACCGAGCGTACAAATTCTTCTGTCTCTCTGCCTGCTGTGCCGTTTCCGACTGCAACTATTTCCGTATGAAATTTTTCCACGAGGTCGATTATTCTTTCCGCCGCCTGTAGTTTAAGAGCGGCTCCTGTGTGAGGATAAATTGTTTCGTTGTGCAGAAGTTTTCCGTGGCGGTCGAGGCATACAACCTTGCACCCCGTTCTGAATCCCGGGTCGAGAGCAAGAATATTTTTTTCGCCGAGCGGAGGAGCGAGCAGAAGCTGTCTGAGATTATCAGCAAATACTATTATTGCGGCGCGGTCGGCTTTCTCTTTCAGAAGTCCTCTGAATTCTGTTTCAATCGAAAGCGAGAGCAGTCGCTTGTAGCAGTCTTTTACTGCAATTAAAACCTGTTCCTGCGCAGAATTTTTCTGAACGCTTTCTACAGATGCGAAATTTTTTACAAACATTTTATCAAGTATTTCAATTGCTTCTTCTTCGTCGGGACATATGTTAAGTCTTAAGAAACCTTCATTCTCTCCGCGGTACATTGCAAGCAGTCTGTGCGAGGGAGCGTCTTTTGCAAGTTCTTTCCAGTCGTAGTAATCCTTATACTTTATTCCTTCTTCTTCCTTGTCTTTTGCAACCTTTGAGAAAACGAATGCTTTTCGCTCAAAGAGGTCTCGCGTTTTTTCCCTGGCGAGTTTATTTTCGTTAACCCACTCTGCCATAATATCGCGTGCGCCTGCGAGTGCATCCTCTGCAGACTTCACGCCTTTTTCTTCGTCTATGAATTTTTCCGCTTCGGCGATTACGTCAATATTCTCCTGTTCGAATATCATCACGGCAAGCGGCTCGAGTCCTTTTTCTTTTGCAATCGTGGCGCGTGTACGTTTCTTCGGGCGGAAGGGAAGGTAAATATCTTCGAGTTCGGTAAGAGTTTCAGCCGCATCAATTTTTTCTTTAAGTTCATCGGTCAGCAGTTCGCGCTCTTCGAGTGATTTAAGAATTGCTTCGCGGCGTTTGTCGAGTTCATCGAGTTGTGCAAGGCGGTCGCGTATTGCAGTGATAATCACTTCATCGAGGCTTCCCGTCAGTTCTTTTCTGTACCTTGCTATAAACGGCACCGTGGCGTCTTCGCTCAGCAGCTTTGCCGTGGCAAAAATCTGGTTTTCTTTTAGGTTCAGTTCTTTTGAAATTTTTTCAATGTGTTTTTCGTTCATTGTTTTATTTTAACTTAAAAATCGATTAAAGAACAAAATTAATAAATATGAATTTAATAATAGTTATATAAATTTTGTCATTTATGTTTATACTAAGTAAATATAGCATAAGTGTAATTGACAGTTAAATTTAATTATCTTAAATTTATTGAAAAAATATGCCGGAGATTTGCAGATTTTATGGTATTATAATCGGAATGTTTTATAACGAACACTTGCCTCCGCATTTCCACGCAAAATACGGTGAATATGAAATCGAAGTAAATATTAGCACTCTTGAAATAATAAACGGGAAAATTCCCAAGCGAGCTAAGGCGTTAATTTTAGAGTGGGCTGAAGAGCACAGAGCAGAACTTTTAGAAAACTGGGAGCTTGCACAGCAAATGAAAGAAATTAAGAAAATTAAACCTTTGGATTAAATGGAAAGAATAGTACAAGTAAAACCTTTAGATAATTTTAAAGTATGGGTTAAATTTGCGGACGGATTTTCTGCTGATGTCGATATTAAGCCGTTTATTAAGGGTGGAATTTCCGATGCATTAAAAGAGAAAGAATTTTTTAAAGATGTTAAAGTTGATGATTTCAATGGAATTTCCTGGAAAAACGGTTTTGATTTCTGTCCGAATTTTTTACGTGAGTATATTAAAAACTTTATTACTTATAAAAACAGCTCTGATGAATTAGCAAGCTCGGTAGCAGATAAGTAAAATAATGTTGTTGTAATCAGTATAAAACCGAAAAATGTAATTCGCAAGAACTTTTTTTCTTAACTTCATAACTTCTTAACTTCTAAAAACTATTCTTTAAACAAAATTTCTTTGTAATTCTTCCATGTCATTCTTTTTGCGTGATTCGTATGCCTGTTATACGGCTTATCAAACACAATATGCTCCCACACGGGTTTTGCGGCTCCCGTGATTTCGGGTTTATCGTCAATTAGTATGTCACCCTGCACAAGAGTTTTATCTTTGGTTAAAATTATTTTTTTTGTCCATTCATATCCGAGATGTTCTTCAATCCATTCGTATTTTTCCAGTACACAGTTTTGATAATGGTTCAGCGGGGTTGTGCAGATAAAAACCGTATGTCCTCTTTCCGCAATTTCTTTTATTGCCTGCACACCTCCCGGAATTTCAGGCAGGTTCTTCACGAATCCAGGCGCGGTATATATTCCGCGGATAAGCTCGAGATATTCTTCGGGCGACTCGTCGCTTAAATAAAACTTTGTCCTCTCGTGCGGCGGAGTGATTGGTTTTTCGGGATGAACGTTATTCCATTTTCTGTAAAACTCTCCGTCAAAATCGGAGAGGACGTCGTCCATATCTGTGAGTATCAGCATAAAGTTAATTATAATTTTAGAATCAATTTATTTGTCAAGAAGTAGTTAGTAGATTGTAGTTAGTAGTCAGCATACAAGCTTTTTTTGCGATATGCTCTTCTACTGTCTACTAACTACTGACTACTATCTACTGTTCTTATAAATTTCTTTTTCTTTTTTTGTCAACTTCCTCACCACCAATTCATACGAATGGTCAATCATATTCAGAATTTCGTTTACAGGCACGGAGCCGTCCGCATCAATCATATTCCAGTGTTTATTATTCATATGATACGCCGGTCTGATAGCGGAATATTTTTCCCGAAGTTCGATAGCAAGTTCGGGGTCACATTTTAAACTAATCTGAAACGGGGTTTCGAAATTCATCATCATAAAAATCTTCCCGGCAACCTTATATACAATCACATCTTCTCCGAAGGGCTGGCTTTCCGAAGCCGCTTTTTTCTTAAGTGCATATTCGCGGAAAAATTCGAGGTTCATTTTTTCAAATTATTAATGCAACTTAAAACAATAGTCTTAAAATTTAAAGGCGAATACGAATCAGGTATTATTTTATGCGATATATTAATCAGTTGCATAGTATTCGTGATAATTGCTATTTTTACGTCTCAAACAAGCAGATTATATACTCCGGGGGATATGCATGATAGTTTTTTTAAATCAAATAAATTGTTTAATAAAAATGAAATATTCTGCCGTAATTATTTTCTTCCTGTTGGTTTTATTTCTTTGTAATGAAAAATCATTTTCACAGGCCGACACAGCAAAAGTAAAAGAATTGATTAACACTGCAACGGACAGGAGCAGGGGGCTGGAAGAATCCGCAAGAATTATCGAGGAAGCAATATCATTATCTCAAAAAATAAATTTTCCGCAGGGTGAAGCCGATGCATTAAACAAAAAGGGAAGCATAAACCTTAGGATGGGTGAATACAAGGTTGCACTCGAGGCCTTCTGGAAGGAATTGAATTTAAGGGAAAGTAATCCCGGCTGGGAAAACTCTTCGGTCAGCAATGTTTACGCATACATAGGTGAATCATACAGGGCGATAGGAAGCTACGACCTTTCCGAAGAATACCTGAACAAAAGCCTGAAACTTGCACAAAAAAACAACAACATTAAAGACATAGCCTACGCATTTAACAGACTTGCGTCGGTTTATCACGAGCTGTCATACAGGAAGCCCGACACTTCATACAGTTATAAGGCAGTCGAATATTCCAATAAGAGCCTTGAATTATACGGACAGATGAACAATCCGGCAAATATTATAAACAATTATAATATTATCGGCGCCGCATATCATTTCCAGGGCAGGTATGATGAATCGCTTAAATATCTTTTTCTCGCGCTCGATTACACGGATAAAGACACTTCCAATTCGGACAAACCCAATATCTTAAATAACATCGCCTCTCTCTATAATGTAAAGAAGGAATTCGATAAAGCAATTTATTATGCATCTTTGAGTTACAGCATTTCAAAAAAATCCGGAATTAAAATATATTTAGTAGGGGCCGCAAGGCAGTTGACGACGGCTTATGCGGGCACAGGTGATTATAAAAATGCATTCAGGTATCTGGAGGAAGCTGCCAATCTCAGCACCGGACTTTTCGACGATAAAAAAACCTCCGAAATTTACGGGCTGCAGAAAGAACACGAATTAGATTTAAGCACAAGAGAAGAAGAGTTGAAAACCACCCGCTTAAAGATTCTCGGAACTGCGGTATTTGTTGTTATACTGTTAATCGGAACCGGATTGTATTTAAGGCACAGGCAGTTGATATCCGTTAACAGTACGCTGGAAAAAAGTAACGAACTTATTTCCGCACAAAAGGAAGAACTGGCAAAATCGAATGCAGATAAAGACAAATTCATTTCGATTCTTTCGCACGATATCAGAAATCCGCTGAACGGAATTCTGGGTTTAACGGATATACTTGAGAGAGATTACGAAAAAATTGACGAAAAGGAGAGAAGAGAATTTTTGGGCTATCTTAATACCTCTGCAAAATCACTTTTCAGACTTGTTGACAGGGTACTGTTATGGTCAAGGCTACAAAGAGGTAACTTCCAAATAAAAAAGGAAAGAATCAACCTGAAGGAAATTGCTATGGTTGCGGTCGGGCTTCAGAAGCCAAACGCAATAAAAAAGGGAATAATCCTTGAGAACAACATAAGCGAAGACATATTCACCGAATCCGACAGGAATGTACTCGATACGGTAATAAGGAATCTGCTGGATAATGCCGTTAAGTTTACGAACGCAGGCGGAAGAGTTATTTTGGAATCCGGGTTTAAGAATAATAAAATAATTATTTGCATTACAGATACAGGTATAGGAATAGAAACGGAGGATATCGAAAAGCTTTTCGGCATAGAATACAAAATTTCAACAAAGGGCACGGCAAATGAAGAAGGAACCGGGCTTGGGCTTACACTGTGCAGGGATATGCTTTTACTTGTCGGAAGCGATCTGAAAGCTGAGAGTGAAAAGGGTGGGGGCAGCAAATTTTATTTTGAATTGCCCGCTTTATGATGTTAAGAAGTTTTTGTGAAAACGCAGTTTTTTTGCAAATAGGGGCATTTTTATATCGTTTTTCAAAACCACTATTTAATAGATGGTTATTTCTTTCTAACTTTTATTTTAGTTAAATTTTGGATAATTTATACAGTTATTTTTATAAATACATTCCAAATAAAATCAATAATATGAGTGACAATACAACCGCAAAGAAGCCCCGCAAAGTAAAAGGCAAAACCGTAGTTGATATTCAGAAATGCAAAGGATGCGAAATCTGTATTACAGCCTGCAGTGAAAACGGGATAAAGCTTTCTAAAGAAATTAATAACTTAGGGTATAGATATGCCGTTATAGTAGATGATTTATGCACAGGATGCACAAACTGCGCTCTGGTTTGTCCTGACGGCGTAATAAAAGTATATCGCACAAGTGCAAAGAAAAAGGAACTTGTAGCGGAGATAAAGAATGTTCAGTCTGATATGAAAATCAAGATTGATAAATAACTATCCAAAGCCGGTTCGGAGGAAATTAACCGGAATCAGACAAAATAAAATATAATATACAAACTTAATAAATTTTTATACAATGGAAGAACTTGACATAAGATTAATGAAGGGCAATGAAGCCATGGCAGAGGCTGCGATTCAGGCTAAGTGCGATGCATACTTTGGTTACCCGATAACTCCTCAGTCGGAAGTGCTTGAATATTTATCAAGAGAAATGCCGGGCAGATACGGAATACCGCTTCAGGCAGAAAGCGAAGTAGCATCTATTAATATGGTTTACGGAGCGGCAGGAGCAGGCAAAAGAGTTATGACATCTTCCTCTTCACCGGGATTCAGTTTAATGATGGAAGGTATATCATACATAGCATCTGCACAGCTACCGTGTTTACTTGTAAACGTAAACAGAGGTGGTCCTGGACTCGGAACGATACAGCCATCTCAGGGAGATTATTTTCAGGCAACAAAAGGCGGCGGCCACGGAGATTATCACTTAATCGTGCTGGCTCCGAACAGCGTGCAGGAAATGGCAGATTTTGTATTTCTGGGATTTGAACTTGCGGATAAATACAGAAATCCCGTGTGCATGCTTTCCGACGGAGCAATCGGGCAGATGATGGAAAGAGTTGTGTTTAAGAAAAGGGAAGTACCTGCAATCAAAAAAGACTGGGCAACAACAGGAAAAACTAAAGACAGGGAAAGAAATATTATCACATCACTTTTCATTCAGCCGGAAAAAATGGAACAGGTAAACCTGTCACTGAATAAAAAATACGAAGAAATAAGTAAGAACGAAGTTAGATACGAAGAGATTTTCACCGATGATGCGGAATATTTAATAGTTGCATACGGATTATCTTCGAGAATCAGCCATAAGACAGTAATCCTTGCCAGGGAAAAAGGAATAAAGCTCGGATTATTAAGACCTATAACGCTTTATCCATATCCTTACAAGAGATTAAATGAACTTGCGAATAAGTTAAAAGGAATACTGACGCTCGAACTTAACGCAGGACAGATGATAGAAGACGTGAAGCTTTCGGTTGAAGGTAAAGTTCCCGTATGGCATTACGGCAGGATGGGCGGAATAATTCCGAGTCCTGAAGAAGTTCTCGAGAACTTCGAAAAACTTGCAAAGATAAAATAAAAAGCTAAGAAGTTAGAGAAGTTAAAAGAAGTTAAAGAAAATATTTTATAAGTTTCTATTTATAACTCCTTAACTTTATAACTCCTGAATTCTTTTTAGATTAATATTAAAAAAGCATAAAAAAAAGAGTTTAATAAATAAATTAATTTTAGAATAATGGAAAAAGAGATGTTAACCGGAGAAAAAGACTGTATAATAGAAGACGGCGAAGTTTATGAACTGGTATATGAGAAACCATTAACTACTTTAACAGGAACAAGGATGCATTACTGCCCGGGCTGCGGACACAGCACGGCGCACAAGGTACTTGCGGAAGTGATAGAAGAGCTGGGAATACAGGAACAAACAATCGGTGTAGCACCTGTAGGCTGTTCAGTGTTTGCATATGATTATTTAAACATTGATATGCAGGAAGCCGCACACGGCAGGGCAACCGCAGTAGCAACGGGAATTAAAAGAGTACTGCCCGATAAATATGTATTCACTTACCAGGGAGACGGCGATCTTGCGGCAATAGGTACTGCCGAAACCATTCACAGCATTAACAGAGGCGAAAATATAATGATAATATTTATAAACAATGCAGTATATGGAATGACAAGCGGACAGATGGCACCTACAACACTGGTTGGAATGAAGTCCACAACGAGTCCTTACGGAAGAGATGCAGATTTTGCGGGAATGCCGATTAAAGTCAGCGAACTGATTGCACCTCTTAAAGGAGCGTTTTATGTAACAAGGCATTCGGTACACACGCCCGGCAATGTAAGAAAACTTAAGAAAGCAATCACAAACGGATTCAAGTATCAGCAGTTGAAAAAGGGAGTAACGTTTATAGAGGTAATTTCGAACTGTCCAAGTAATTGGAAGATGACTCCTGTAAAATCGAATGAGTTCATAGAAAAAGAAATGCTTCCATATTATCCGCTTGGAGATATAAAATTACCAAGCAAAGAAGATTTAGCAGGACTTAAATAAGTTAAAAATTTAAAACGAACAATTATAAACAAGAATAATTTTAATTGGAGAAAGTTATGACCGAAGAAATAATCATAGCAGGGTTTGGCGGACAGGGAGTATTATCCATGGGTCAGACACTCGGCTACGCTGCAATGGTAGAGAATAAGAATGTAACCTGGATGCCGTCCTACGGTCCGGAAATGAGAGGCGGAACGGCAAACTGCATAACGATAGTATCTGAAGAGACAATCAGCTCTCCGATTCTTTCGAGATTCGATACTGCAATCATACTCAACCAGCCCTCGATGGAAAAATTCGAGAGCAAGGTGAAACCGGGCGGATTGATTGTATATGAATCAACAAACATAATTCATGCTTCCGAAAGGACCGACATCGATGTTTGCGCAATCCCGGCATCTGATGCGGCAAATAAACTTAATAACATTAAAGTAGCCAATATGGTTATGCTAGGTGCATACCTTGCAAAGCGCTCGATAGTAAAACTGGACTCAATAATAGAAGCTTTGAAAAAAGTTTTACCTGAAAGATACCACAACACACTTCCGCTCAACCGCGAAGCCCTCGAAAAAGGTAAAGAGCTTATGGAAAGTCTTTCGGTAAAAGCGTAATTACGAAAAAAGACTTTTATATAAATAGTAATTATTAATAGCTTTGGTTTAATAAAACCAAAGCTATTTTTTTGAAAAAATAATTATGTCTTGACATAAGTTATCTAATTAGGTAACTTTATAAAATAAAGTATGAGAAGGAAAATAATATTTTTCGGAAATTATTTTTACGACTTTTACAACCGGCAAAACAAAAAAGTCAGAGAAAAAATAAACTGGACTTTAGGAATTATCCGGGATTTAGACATAATTCCGGAAAAATATTTTAAACATATTGAAGGAACCAACTTATATGAAATAAGGGTAAGTATAGGTAACAATATATTCCGAATATTCTGTTTTTTCGATAAAGGAAATCTCGTTGTCGTTTTAAACGGATTTCAAAAGAAATCACAAAAAACACCTAAACAAGAAATTCAAAGAGCAATTAAAATTAAGGAGTTGTATTTTGAAGAACAAAAAAAATAAAATCACTACTTTTGAAGAGCATCTCAACAAAGAATATGGGAAAAAAGGGACTAACCGAAGGGAAAAATACGAACAGGGATTTGAATCTTTTAAGCTGGGTGTAATATTACAGGAACTCAGAAAACAAAAGCAGTTAACACAGGAGCAACTCGCAGAAAAGTGCGGAACAACAAAAAATTATATTTCCAGAATAGAAAACGATGCTTCTGATATTCGGCTATCCACACTAATGCGCATAATTCATGAGGGATTTGGAGGTAATTTAAAATTAAGTGTGGAAATGTAAAAAAAATTAAATAGAAATATTTCTTGCCGCAATGAATGCAGTGCTCCAGGCGGATTGGAAATTGAAGCCACCCGTAATGCCGTCAATATCGAGTACCTCGCCCGCAAAGTAGAGACCTTTGCAGATTTTACTTTCCATTGTTTTGAAATCAATTTCTTTTAAGTTAATCCCGCCGGCAGTAACAAACTCTTCCTTGAAAATATTTTTTCCTGTAATGCCGAATACACAGTTAACCAGAATCTCCGATAGGGAGTAAAGTTTTTCCTTTGATGCCTCCGTCCATTTCAGGTCTTCATTGATTTTTGCAAGCTCTGTAAATCTCTGCCACAACCTGAAAGGCAGTCCGAATTGCGAGTGTGCGGATATTTTTTTATTTTTGTTTACAGATTTTAATTTCTGCAGTTCGCTATTAATGTTTTTGATGTGCGGAAGCCAGTTAATATTAATAGTAAAATTATATTTTCTCTCATTCATTATTCTTGCGCCGAATGCGGACAGTTTCAAAATTGCAGGTCCGCTGAAACCCTGATGGGTTATAAGTATAGCCCCTTTTTCCGATATTTTTGAATCTTTTAATTTTATTTCCGCATCATCAACGGATATTCCCTCGAGTCCCTTAAGCGGGTGATGGTCTATATTAAAGGTAAACAGGGAAGAAACAGGCGGAACTATAGAATGCCCAAGATTAACAACGAGTTTATAAAAGTCGGGATTTGAGTTTCCGCCTTGTGCAAAAATTATTTTATCAAATTCGATAGCGAACTTTGAAAACGGATTTAACAAAAACCCTTTTTCTGTTTTTTCAATTTCTTTAACGGGATAATTTTTGATTATTTCTATATTGTATTTTTTTGATTGCGAAAGAAAACAGTTTATAATTGTTTCAGAATTATTGCTTTCTGGGAATACACGGTTATCTCTTTCGGTTTTTAATTTGACACCTTTTGATTCATACCAGTTTATAGTATCGGCAGGGCTGAAGCGGTGAAAAACGCTTTTCAGTTCTTTGCTTCCGCGCGGATAATTTTTTACAAGTTCGTTAATATCGAAGCAGGCATTAGTAACATTGCACCTCCCCCCTCCCGATATTTTCACTTTTGAAAGCAGTTTATCGGATTTTTCAAGAATTACAACACTGCAACCCGTTTTTATAGATGCAATTTCAACTGCGGCAAAAAAACCTGCCGCTCCGCCTCCAATAATTCCGATTCTTAAATTATCAGGATTCTTCAGTTTCATCATTTTCAGTTTCAGGGGGATTATCCGATACATCCTTCAGCAGTTCTCTGGCATATTCAGCATTTTCTTCGAGCACCTGGAATTCGACAGGTCCTGTAATTGGATTATATCCGACTCCGAATATACCTGCGCCTATTAAATCCTGTATTCCTTCGCCTTTTACATTGAACTGCAGTCCTGCTTCATCGAGTATTGATTTAACAACGGCTATTGTACCGTGATGTCCGGTTTTAAATACCGTTACGAGTCTTTCTTTGTCCTGTGTTTCCATATTATTGTTCTTTTAGGTTTATCTGATTGTGAAAAAAATTATCCGAGATATTCTTTTTGTACTCTTCAAGCGATTCCGGTGAAGAGTCGATACGCATAAACGAATAAGAGCCGTCTTGATTATCCCAGTTAGAGTGCCAGTAGCTTATTCCTTTTATGCGTGAAAATTTCTTATCTTTGATAATTGAGAAAAAATCTTTTATCCATTCAGGTTTCAGTTTATTTTCAATAACACCGAATTCAAATACGGCGAGCGGTTTATTTACAGAAACGGCCGCAAGCTCTTTATATGCAGTTTCAAAAATACCGGAAATATTTACCCATTCATCATTAGGGTGCTGTGCTCCGTAAATGCTCATTCCAATCCAGTCGATATATTCATCGCCCGGATAATAATCGGACATCCTGTTCCAGTTTTCTTTAGGGGAGGAGTCGTAGTTTACGTGGAATACCCAGGTAACATTTTCAGCTTTTTGTTTTCTGAAGATTTCGATGATATGTATATATGCATTTTTAAATATTCCGGGATTTCCATTGCTGTAGACTCCGCTCCACGGAAACCAGTCTCCGTTCATTTCGGTACCGAACTCAATCATAACAGGTCCGCCGAATTTTTTAACGTCATTTGCATATTCGGTTAATTCACCGTCGAAATTACCGTCTGCAATTTTTTTAAGCGAGTAAAATGGATCTGAATTATTTTCATGAAAGTCTTTACGCGGCATAAGGCGAATGAACGGAACAGAGCCATAGCTCCTGATTATTTCAGCTTTTTGTACGGGGAATTTGATACCCGAGAACCAGTTATCCGAGAAGTAAACCCAGGCAGGTTTTTTACCTGTCAGGTTTTCAAATGCTTTAAGTCTTGCGAAGGTAACACTGTCTTCGGTGCTGCCCATATCGGGGAAAGCCCCGTTATAGATACCGTAATCAGGCGGCAGGATTTTTTTGTGATTAGCGGAAAAGTGCTGGCTTCCCGGGCTGCAGGCGGCAGTAAGGGCGAATAAGAATAAGTATATAAAATTTAGTAGTTTCATAATATCAATAAATGTTCAAAAGTTAGTCTTTTTTGTAAAAAACATATTTTTTATTAAATTATCTGCTGATTTTATCATTTTTCCTAATTTTACTAAAACTTTATTAACAATCAACATCTAAAATATTAACAATTTTGAGGTTTTGCAGGGTATTAAAAAACGGTAAAAATATCGAATTGAAAATATAGCATAAATTAAGTATCTTTAGTTTTTGTAAATTAAAGATATAAAATGCCATTAAGACATAAATCCGCTCAGAAGAGAGCAAGACAGACAAAGAAAATCACAGACAGAAACAAGAAAATAAAAGCTCTAATCAAGGGAACGGTGAAAAAAGTAATCGAAACAAAAGATAAAGAGACAGCTGTAAAGGAATTCAAGCAGACGACAAAGATTCTTGACAGGGCAGCCGCAAAGGGTGTAATTCACAAGAAGAAGGCAGCAAACGTAAAATCAAAATTAGCAAAGCGTATCAATAAAGCCAAGTAAGGCTTTATATCCTATAAAATATTACAGAGCAGTTCCTTTAAAAAGGGGAGTTGCTCTTTTTTTATTATCGGGCGGCAATCACATCCATTTCTATTTTCGCATCTTTTGGGAGCCGGGCAGCTTCGAGCGTGCTGCGCGCAGGAGTGGACTCTGCGAAGTATTCGTTATAAACTTCATTCATTCCCATAAACTCGGTGATATCTTTCAGGTAAACCGTTGTCTTGATAACTTTATCGAGAGAGGAGCCGTTTTCTTCCAGTATGTTTTTCAGGTTTTCAATAACCTGTCTGGTCTGTGTTTTTATATCTTCGCCGGCGATATTTCCGTTTAAGTCGAGCGGAATCTGACCGCAGGTATAAATCAAATCACCATAGCTTACGGCGACGGAATAAGGTCCGATAGGTTTTGGGGCTTTTGAGGCTGTTAATTTTTTTTTCATTACTCTTTAATTTACTTTTCTGTTTTTTCGAGAATTCTTTCGATGTCATCGTCGGAATAGTATTCGATAATTATTTCCCCGGTGAATTTTGTTTTGCTTTTTACTTTAACCTGTGTTCCGAAAAACAATCTTAATTTTTCCTCGACAGACTTATAGTATGAATCATTCTCTCTTAGCTTTGATGAATCCTTTTTCTTTTTCGGTTTGGCGTGGGGTTTTGTAATATTTTCGAGTTGCCTTACAGACATGCTGTCCGAGATTATTTTCTTCCACAGAATTATCTGCTCATCGATATCATCCACGCGCAAAAGGGTTCTGGCGTGGGCTTCTGAGATTTCGCCTTTTCTTAAAGATATTTTTATATCGATGGGGAGCTTCTGAAGTCTGAGGTAGTTTGCAACGGTACTTCTCTGCTTGGAAACTTTTTCGGCGATTTCTTCCTGTGTAAGATCGCATTCATCGAGCAGTCTCTGGAAGGAATCAGAAAGCTCCATAGGGTTAAGGTCATCACGCTGAATGTTTTCGATAAGAGCAAGCTCGAGCATATTTTCCTTGCTGTTATCCTCGGTCTTGTATAAGTAAGCAGGAATAGTTTTGTATCCGAGTTTTTTTACAGCCCTGACTCTTCGTTCACCCGATATTAAATCAAAACCGGTTTTATCTGCTGAAATTTTAACCGTTACGGGCTGCAGCAATCCTTTCGTCTTAATTGAATCTGCGAGCTCTTTCAGCTTATCTTCGTTGAAATCTTCTCTGGGCTGAAACGGATTGACTTTTATTTTATCGATTTCAACCTCAAATAAGACCTTGTCCTGTTCGGCTATTTTTGATATTGCATTCATATCGACATTTTTCTGGTCGAACAGAGCAGACAAGCCTTTTCCCAAACCACCTTTTATTTCCATTATCTTTTTTTAATTCTATTTAATAAATCTTAATTTAAAATTACCCGGGTTTACAACAAGTCAATCGTGAATGCATTATTTTTGTAAAATAAATGAACAAAAATAAAATCATTGATTTCGTTTTACAAATTCTTCTCCCAATTCCATATAATTTTTTGCACCGACAGAAAGCGGGTCATAGACCGTAATAGGTTTTCCGTAGCTTGGTGCTTCGCCGAGTTTTACATTTCGGGAAATCTTCGTATTGAACACCTTATCGCCGAAATATTTTCTGAGTTCTGCCTCCACCTGGTTAGAGAGTCTCAGTCTGGAGTCAAACATTGTCAACAGATATCCTTCTATATTCAATCCAGGATTAAAGGAATTTTTCACCATTTTAATTGTAGTAAGAAGCTGAGTAAGTCCTTCAAGAGCATAATATTCGCATTGCACGGGAATTAGCACGGTGTGGGCGCAGTTCAGCGAGTTCAGTGTAATCAAACTCAGAGACGGCGGACAGTCAATAAACACATAATCATATTTCTTTTCGCTTGATTCATCTTTCACGTAGCTTTCGATTTTCTGTCTGAGGATACTTTCCCTTGACTGAAGTCCCACAAGTTCGATTTCAGCAGCGACAAGATTTATATGGGAAGTAATGATATCAAGTTTTTCCACCTGAGTGGGTTTGATGCACTCTCCGGCAACCTGGTCAGATATTAAAATCTCATATATTGTTTTCCCGTCGTCTTTAGCTTCGATGCCGATACCCGTAGTAGCATTTGCCTGCGGGTCAGCATCAATCAGCAGAACATTTTTCCCGAGTTCTGCTATGCACGCTGAAAGATTCACAGCAGTCGTGGTTTTACCGACGCCGCCCTTCTGGTTCGAGATTGATATTATTTTAGTCAAAATTTTCCGGCTGTTCAATAAGTTTTAAGCAATCTATAATTATAATTCGACACTTTCACCGATATTAATAATACGGCATTTCTTTCCGATTGATTCGACTTTCTTTTTAAAGTCTTCGGGGTTGGCATTAATGATATCGAATGTATTATAGTGAATCGGCACGACAACCCCTGCATTTACAAATTCAGCCGCTTTCACCGCATCATCGATTCCCATAGTAAAGTTATCCCCGATAGGCAGAAATGCCAAATCGATTTTATTCATTTCCCCGATAAGTTTCATATCATAAAAAAGTCCCGTATCTCCCGCATGATAAATTGTTTTACCGTCAATTGTAAGCAGGACTCCGGCAGGATTTCCCGCATATGCGCCGTCCGGGAACGAAGAGGAGTGATGTGCAATTGTAAGTTTCACTCTTCCGAACGGGAAATTGAAGCTACCGCCGATTCCAAGCGGATGGGATGTAATACCATTGGCCGCGGCATAATTTGCGATTTCAAAAGACGAAATGATAGTGGCGTTATTTTTTTTTGCAACCGAAATCGCATCCGAGATATGGTCTCCGTGTCCGTGAGTTAATATTACATAATCACATTTGAATTCTTCGGGTTTAGTAATTGCTGTTGGATTTCCGCTGATAAACGGGTCAATTAATACAGAATGATTTTTATTTTGCACCTGAACAAAAGAGTGTCCGTGATATATAATTTTCATGGTAAATTAAACTTTTAAATTTAAGATTATGTTAAATTAATATATAAAAGGAATTATTTCAATTTTATTATTGACTCCACAAAGGGAATCAAACATAGCTTTTTAGTTAACAAAAATAAATATATATTTACACCCTAACAATAAATATTTAAAACTATGATACTTAAGGACAAACTTGCGGCGCAGATACCAAAGCTGCGCGAGGAGGCAAAGAACATTGTATCAAAAAACGGTTCTGCTGTTATAGGCGAAGTAACGGTTGAGCAGATTTACGGAGGTATGCGGGGCATCAAGGGATTGATGTGCGATACTTCCGAGGTCGGACTGGATACAGGTTTAATAATCAGGGGCATACCCATTCTCGAGCTTACTGACAAACTGCCCGAAGAAATATTTTACCTTCTTTTAACGGGTGAACTTCCCGACCACGAAGGGCTTGTTGACTTGCAGAATGAGCTGAAGAGAAGAATGGATGTTCCTTTTTATGTATGGAATGTAATTAACGGTCTGCCGATGGAAACGCATCCGATGGTAATGCTCAATACAGCCGTACTTGTTATGGAAAACGAATCTTTCTTCAAGAAAAGATATGAAGAGGGAATGCCCAAAGACCATCTCTGGGAACCGATGTTCTGGGACGCATTGAATTTACTTGCAAGAATTCCCGTAATAGCTGCATACATATACAGGAGAAAATTCAACAAAGGTCCGAGAATCAATTCTGATTTTTCGCTTGACTGGGCATCAAACTATGCAAGACTTCTGGGAATAAACGACCCCGATGGTTCCTTTGCTAAATTAATGAAACTCTATTTGGTTTTGCACAGCGACCATGAAGGCGGCAATGTCAGCGCCATGGCAACACAGACTGTAGGTTCGGCACTTTCGGACATGTACTTTGCAATATCGGCAGGACTGAACGGGCTTGCGGGGCCATTGCACGGACTTGCAAACCAGGAATGCCTGAGATTCATTCTTAAGTTAAGAGATGATATCGGACATCCGCCGAGTGACGAAGAAGTAAAAAATTATGCAATTAATTTACTGAATAATAAAAAAGTAATATCAGGATACGGGCATGCGGTTCTCCGCGTAACCGATCCGCGTTTCACGGCTTTCTGCGATTTCGGAGAGCAGGTGATGAAGGATGATGAAATATTCAGGATAGTGAGACAGTTATACAAGGTTGTCCCTCCGATTTTAACTGAGCAGGGCAAAGTAAAGGACCCGTGGCCGAATGTAGATGCGGCAAGCGGCGCACTTCTTTTCCATTACGGCATGACTGAATTTGAATATTACACGGTTCTTTTCTCGGTATCGAGAATAATCGGACTTGCGGCACAACTGGTAATCAACAGGGCTATGATGGCACCGATTATCAGGCCGAAATCAGTAACGACAAAATTCGTGAAGAATGCTGTGACGCCTAAAAAAGAAGAGAAAAAGGTAGCAAAATAAAATAATTTTAGGAAATTAGATTAATAAAATTAAAAAGGTCAGAAATACTATTCTGACCCTTTTTTTTAAAAAATTTAAGTATTCCACAAATAAAAACATTTCAATTACCAAAGAACTAACTTGATAATTTAAATTATGTTAACCAATTTTCATTATTTATCACTTTTTGAATTAATTAATCAAAATATCTCTATTTAATGAACTATTTGTGGTTAATAGCGGCAATATGCGTACTATGCTTTGTGATTTTAATTTATAAATTGATAAGAGATAATGAGAGAGAAGAAATCAGAAGACTTATTTATATGATTGCAACGGGCTTGTTTATTTTTTTTCTCGGAAAAGCCTTCCAATCCGAGGTTAATATTAATAAACACGATAAAGTACCAAAACTTAAAGCAGAAAATCTTATTTGTGACTTTAAAAATGATTCACTTTTTTTAACATATATTATAACTAATGAATTTAATACACCCGTAAGAAATATTAGACAAATATCGCTTTATGAGGATAATATATTTACAGATATGCTTGACTCAAAGAACGAAGTTGTTTTTGGCTCGAAAATGACATTATATAGTGTTGCAAGAAAAAACTTTGATAGCGTTAATATGGATTTTAGTTCAACATTGTATTTGTTTTATGATGTAACAATTAACGAAAAAGAAGAAACTTATTATATGAAATATACTTTTTATAGCCCTTCTTTAAACACAAAATCACAGACATTATTCCCTGTCAGTACATCTGAGGCCGAAAAAGTATCAAATATTGACAGCTTATTAAATAAACTGTGTAATTTTTCCGATAAATTATCTAGAGAAGAAGGTTCGTTATTGATTTTCTTTAATCCTGATTTTTACTCTAATGGATTATCAATAATTATTACCGGGGGACAGAAACAAGTTCTATTTAGTAAAAAAGAAAACAAAATTTATTTTAATAGACTTTATAAGGATAGTATCGGGGTAATAATATCTCAACCTTTATTGTTTAATAGTTCAATTTCTCATAATTTTGCGATTTCGTGGGGTAGTGAGTATTCATTGCTTATGGTAGACGGAAGTGGATATACATCAGATAGTTCTTTTCGTCAAGAATTAAAACTCTACCCAGAAAAAATATATCGCAATATGGGGCTTATATTTTTTAAGAACGAAGCGTTCAAAGAGGCCATTACTTATTTAGAAAAATCATTAAAAATTGACCCCAAAAGTGATTTTATTACATATGAAAAAATATTTCTTTCATATGTTAATGTAGGAAATACAAATTCCGCGATAAATTCTTTGGAAAAAGCAATAGAAAATGGTCATAGGGATTCTAGCATTTTAGTTAATTTGGCGAGAGCTTACGAAGAAAGCAAAAATTACACAAAAGCTATAGAGTATTATAAATTAGATAACAGACTAAATAAAAGTCATTCTGGTTTTATATTTTATTCTTCATTGCTTATTTATTTAAACCAGATTGAAGAAGCTGAAAACCTTTTAAAATTCGCAATAAAACTATTTCCAAATTCTGTGGGCTTAAATTGTAATTATGGAATTGTAATGAGTATTAAAAACGACTTTATACCCGCAGGTAAATATTTTGAAAAAGCTTATAATTTAGACAGCACAGATATAGAGGTCAAAAAAAATATAGTTAAATATTTTAATAAAATATATAGCTATTATTCAGCTATTTACAAAAAATAAATTGTGTTTGTGAAATTGTTTTCACTCAAAAAATCATTTTAGATTTATTTACTTTAAAGTCTTCCATTAGGATGACCTTTTCACATAATTTTTTCTTTTTTTTATAAATCTGCCACTGCGGATACAAAGAACGCATAAAGTTTGTAAGGTTATAAAGTTCATAAAGTTAAAAAACTTTGGTTCTTTATAACCTTTTTTTATTTTGCTCTTAACTTTACAAACTCAGTTGCTTTTTCCGGTCCAGGTACCGCGGGAGTTTGCGCCCCTGACGGTATCAATCCAGGTTCCTGAGCCGTACCTGATTCCGTTGATTTCGGTAAGCGTGCCGGAAAAGTTTCCGGTTGTATAAGTGGCAAGACTGTCGCAGAACTGTCCGACCAGTGTGCCGTTATTATCGACGGCACCTTTTACAAAAACTGTATCGACGTTCGGATAAATTTTCATTTTATTGGAAAAAGTCCCGTCGTCATTTATGACAATCGAAAATTCGGGAAGCTGGGTGCCTGTATTATTTTGACAGATAATTCTCCAGTACCCGCTGAATGCAACAATATCATTCAAAGGGGTTTCGCAGCCGTATAAAAAAATCAGTGAGAGTAATATAATATACTTTTTCATTTTCTTAATAATTTATTTAAGAATTATTCCGACACCGAAATTAAAAGAATTATTTTTCATTGAAATTTTATCTTTATCCGGAATATTCAATATATTCTGAAGTCCCATCGAATAGCGGAAGCCGACCGTGAACCCGATATACGGTGCTTCGGTGTATTCGAGTCCGGTGCCGAAAATCAGTCCCGCATCATACGAGCGGATACTGCCCGATATATCCTTGCTGTAAGATCTGTTTTGCAGCAGGGTAGTTTCATAAACAGTTTCATTTGCGGCGAGAGTGAAGGAATAATACGGTCCTGCATTGATATATATATGTGATTTGGTAATCACGGGGAGATTCAGCTGCGGCAGGAGAGCCAGCTGGATATAATCGTTTGAGTTAATATATTCCCTCTGAACAGCCGTAAATCCGGGCACTTCCCCGACACGTCCGGTCGTTATTTTCCCTGATTTTTTCAGGTATTGCGCTTCCAGTTTTATACCGAAATTCTTGATGTCGAATTTAATCCCGAAACCTAAATTAGCAGTAAATCTCGGGTCGGTTGTATAGGATGTGTCGATACCTTTTATTCCGAAGTCATAATTAACAGACTGGTAGGATATATTACCACCTCCGAAAAACTGGTAGGAAAATTCCTGTGCCTGTACTTGCCAGGAATATAATAAACAAAAGATTATTACAGGAAAAAGAATTTTTGTTTTCATTTCTTAAATTGTAAAATTTAAAAAAATGTTTTAAATTTTCCAGTTCTGCATTTCCTCATACATATTATAGTCGGTCAGGTCATAATGGATAGGCGTTACGGAAATGAAACCTTCGTCGACGGCTTTGACATCATAGTCCATGGTTTTATCTATCTTGTGCATACTGCCCGTAAGCCAGTAGTACTTCCTGTTTCCCGGGTCGATGCGGATATCGTAGGTATCGTCCCAGGAAGATTTTCCCTGTTTCGTGATTTTCACGCCTTTTATTTTTTTAACAGCCGGGACATTAACATTGAGCAGTGTGCCTTTCGGGAGTCCCTTATGTAAAATAACTTTTGCAATTCTTGCGGCAAATTTTGCCGCATTGCCGAAATCGGTATATGTATAGCTTGTCAGGGAAACGGCGATGGACGGAACGCCGAGGATTGTTCCTTCGGTTGCGGCAGATACAGTACCCGAATAGATGGTATTGATGGCGGTATTTGCACCCTGGTTTATTCCCGAAATAAGCAAATCAATTTTCCTATCCTTTAAAAGCGTATGAACGGCAAGCTTGACCGAATCAGCGGGTGTGCCTTCGACGGCATATCCGTAAAAGTCCCTGAACATCAGCACTTCCTTAACACGTATAGGGCTGGACATTGTAATGGAGTGCCCGACTGCGCTCTGCTGTGTATGCGGGGCGGCAACAATCACGTTAGCGAATTTCTTAATTTCTTTTGCGAGGGCTTTAATTCCCTCTGCACCGATGCCGTCGTCGTTGCTTATTAATATTGTTGGTTTATTTTTCATGCCTGTGTAATTTTTTCCAGATAACATCTTTCAGTTTGCCGAGATTATCTCCCGTAACCGATGATATTAAAATTTTGTCCGTATCTGTTTTTACCTTTTCCAGTTTTGCTTTCAGCTTATCCGTAATTGCATCAGTTTTAGTAAAGCAAAGAATTTTCGGTTTACCGAGCAAGTCCGCTTCATAGTTTTCGAGTTCTTTCAGCAGGGTTTTATATTCTTTCAGAAATGTTTTTTCCTGTCCGCTGAATTTTGTAGTATCAATTAAAAAGAGCAAAAGTCTTGTTCTTTCTATATGACGGAGGAATTGAATTCCGAGTCCTTTGCCGCTTGATGCACCTTCTATTATTCCGGGAATATCGGCAACAACGAAAGAATCATATTCCTTGTATTTTACTATTCCGAGATTGGGCACAAGTGTTGTAAACGGATAATCGGCAATTTTCGGTTTAGCAGAAGAAATTTTAGAAATGAGGGTTGATTTACCGGCATTGGGGAATCCCACAAGGCCGACGTCAGCAATGAGTTTTAATTCTATCACAACCGTTTTTTCTTCTCCCGGTTTTCCTTTTTCTGCCGTTCGGGGAGCCTGATTTGTAGAGGTTTTGAAATGTGTATTTCCTTTTCCTCCCTTGCCGCCCTTTAAAATAATTTTTTCTTCTTTGTCATTCAGGAGTTCGGTTAGTACCTCACCTGTTTCCGCATCTTTTATAATGCTCCCGCAGGGGACTTTTATTATAACGTCTTCTGCGTTTTTGCCTGTCTTATCGCCGCCCATTCCGTGCTCGCCGCGTCCTGCCCTGTAATGTGCCTTGTACCTGAAATCAATCAGGGTTGTGAGCTGGGAGTTGGCTTTGAATATTATGCTTCCGCCCTTACCCCCGTCTCCGCCGTTTGGGCCGCCTTTCGGGACATATTTTTCCCTTCTGAAGCTGACGCATCCATTACCGCCGTCACCCGACTTTATATAAATTTTTACATAATCTAAAAACAATTTATCTGCCTTTCTCCGTTAAAAGGAAATGGTCATTTAAAAGGTCTGTAAAAAGCACGACCTGTTTGCTGTACAAATCAACTTTATTCTTAATAAATATTTCTTTGAGGTATTCCGAGGCATCATTCCACGTACTGAATTTTTCAAGCTCTTCAAAAGCTTCATACATTGAGCTTTTGCTGCCTTTAAAAACTTTTTTCATAATTGCATTCAATTCATCCTGCTTGAAGAGGTGTTTAATTTTATATTTATCGCTTATTCCTCCGGCCGAATAATCTCTCTCGGGTTTTTCTTCAGGTGTCTGAGGTGCGGGTATAATTTCTTCCGTTTTTATTTCCTGTCCGGTTTCTTCTTTCTTTGTTTCAACCTCCGGTTTTTTCTCCCTGTGGAATCTTTTGGACGGAATATTTTTTATAATCCTGATTATTCCTTTAGGTTTTTCTTCTTCTGTTACAATCTTTTTCTTTACGGGAGGAATAATTTCTTCCTGCATTTCGGTTTTAATTTCTTCCGTAAGGTCGAATTTTCCCGGACTATCCGGAAGTGAATCAACGGGTTTTATTACGCCCTCAGTTTTTTCTTTTTTCGGGGCTTGAGCAGGTTCTTTTGGAACGAAGAAATCATCATTTACATAATATTTATCGGTAAGCACTTTAATTGCGGTCTTCATTTCGATTTCCATCGAGTCATCCAGTCCCGGGATAATCCTGAATTTATCGAGCAGGTCCTGGAACCCTTTATCTTCGAGAAATAATTTTATGAAAAGAAACGGAATGCTCCAGTCGAGGTTAATTTCCCTGTCGTCGCCGTATTTGAGTTTATAAACCTGCGAGAAGAAATTTTTTATTTTAATGCTTGACGTTTCTTTCACGAGTTTATCCAGCACCACTCTGTTTGCTTCGGCAATCAGGTCAAAGACTTCGTCCTGAGTAATAAACATCAGGGCATTGTCTTTAATGTTATTGGAAATCAAATCGACATAATACCTGTAAAATCCGAACACCTCAATTTTTCTTAGAATCTCGTCCGCCGGTTTGGAGTCGAAGCTTCCGAAGAGGTAATTTACGAGAGTCCATTTCGGTCTCAGGGTATAATTTACAATCAGTTTCACTGATTTTTCCAGAAGAATATAAAGAGAAGTTCTCTCGTTCACATCCGGCTGTTCAGCGAGAATAAAATTTACAGCATAAGCAGGAAGATCACTTTTTCTGATTTCCTCCGGCGATATATCCTTTATGCCGTCCGAGATTTTTTTCAGCGGCCTGTATTTGGATTCTACAATTTCTTCGAACATAAAATCTTATAAAAATATTAATTATAGCAATTTAAATTAATAAAAACTTTTTTTAAATGTAAAATACAATAAAACGTCAATTATATTCACTGATTATTGTTATATAAAATATGTATATCATTTTATGAAAATTACAGATAAATTTATAATAAGATCATAATTTTAATGAAAATGAGGAATTTCTTCACAATTATTTGTCTTTTTGCAGTCTTTAGCAGCACTTTTGCTTCAGATTATTATTATTACTTTGGGAAACAGGTAGAGTTGGAAAAAAGAAACGACAGGGTGGCTTTAGTTGTAAACACCGGTGTATATGCAAAAGAGTACCTTGACAGGCAGATTCAGACGCTGGTATTTTCGGGTGATACGATAAAAAGCACGGAAAATTTTTACGTGATAAGCTTTTCGCCCGATAAGTTTCAGACCAGAATCCGGAGTTACATAGATATTTTTTCGCGTCGTCCTGATATTATAAAATTTTCCGCTTATACGTACTACGGAGAATCCAGGAAGGTAACACAGGCAGTTACCGATGAATTTATAGTCAGACTCAGAAATTTTAAGGACAGGGTTGAGCTGGATAAACTCAACGCTCTGTATAATGTTCGGGTTATCGGACCAATTTCTGACAGCAAGGGTTTTTTACTCAAGACAAATGACGGAGTATCGAAGAACGCGCTTGAGCTTTCGGAAATTTATTACAACACCGGTTACTTTGAATATGCAGAGCCAAATTTTCTGATTCCTGCAATTGGATTTTTTCACTGGACACCGAATGACCCGATGTATTCCGTCCAATGGACTTTGAATAATACCGGTCAGTCAATAACGACGGCGGGTTATACATCATATGGAGATGTGACGAGCAACAACGGAATTCCAAATGCCGACATGGATGTAGATAAAGCGTGGGATATAGTAAGAGGAAATTATTCAGTGATAATAGGGGTATTCGATACGGGAGTGGATTCTATTCATCCAGACCTTGCACCGAACCTGATTACCGGGTATAATGCTTATGCAAATACAAACACAGTCGCAACAGACCCCGGAAGCCACGGCACTTGCACGCTGGGACTGATTGGAGCGCGTTCAAACAACGGAGTCGGGGTAGCGGGAATCTGCGGAGGGGACAACACGGCAAGCAGTAACTGCAAAATGATGTCTTTCAGGCTCGTGGATAACGCAGGGAATTTTACAACAAGCGTGAACATAGCAAGAGCATTTGACACTGCGAGGGTCAGGGGCATTCACGTTTCGAGCAACAGCTGGGGTGGCGGGACTGTGAATACAACGCTGACAAATGCAATTAACAACTGTGCAAATAACGGAAGAAGCGGAAGCGGTACGGTAATTTTATTTTCATCGGGTAATGACGCAAAAAATCCTCCCGCATATCCCTCATATCTGTCTACGGTAATATGCGTGGGAGCTTCCTCTGCAAACGACCAATCAAAATATTCCGGTTCAGGTAACCAGTTTTGGTGGGGGGGGAATTACGGAGAAAGTACGAACGGGGACCTTGAGTGTGTCGCTCCGACAATTTGCCCGACAACCGACATAAGCGGTACAGGAGGATATGCCACGGGTGATTACGAAAGTAATTTTAACGGAACATCGTGTTCTTGTCCGAACGCAGCAGGAGTAGCAGGTCTGATATTCAGCGTGAATCCGAATTTTACTTCAACACAGGTAAAGGAATATCTTTTAAGAGGTTGCGACAAAATTGATAATGTTTCTTACAATTATTCGAAAACATACGGGAAATGGAATTCATATTACGGATACGGCAGGGTAAATGCATACAATTCCGTTCAGCTTGCGATGGGAGTGGATGTGACTCCCCCGACGATAGTGCACAATAATGTGAATTCCGATTCCAGCACATATCCGACGAAGATATATACAATTATCAGGGACCAGAGCGGTAGCGGTGTGCCGACTACCGGAAGCAGCCAGCCGAGAATATTATACAGGTGGAACAGAAACGGAGCCGGGTGGTCGAATTTTGACTCTGCCTATGCAACGACAATTAGCGGTGATTCATCATTTATGTTTCAGATTCCCTGCGTAGGAAGGCAGACGGAAATACAATATTACATAAGAGCTTACGATAATTCCGCAAACACGACTACATTCCCGAGAAACGCAAGCACTTCATATTCATATACACTTTGTTATTTTGCAGTCGGTTACCTTACAAATGTATCCAATAAATTGTCTGCGTGGACGGCAGGTGATAATGCATACACAATTTCTTCAACTTTTGCTTTTTCGAGTTATACAATATTAAACACGTGGATTAAAATTAATCTTCGGCACACATATCTTGCTGACGAAGAAATGCTTTATCTCTGGTCTCCGATTTCCGATGCAAACAACAACAGGAAACAGCTAATTGGGACAAGCTTTATCACGGGAGTGACAACCGGAATTACAAGCGCAACGGTTACAGACAGCGCATCAAAATTCTGGAAAGACGGTACACAGCCTTTTTCAAACGGATATTACAAAGGCGAGTGCAATTTCAGGGGATATAACGGTACAAATTCAAACGGCAACTGGAGATTTGTCAATCTTGATGCATACGCAGGTGATATTCCTTATTTTGACAGCTTGCGTGTAACTTTCCTGACAATGACCGGAACGGTTAGCGCTTGTGCAAGACTGGATTACGAAGCAGACTCTGTCTGTAATTTCGGCGATGTCTTTTACGGGAATACTTATCAGAAAGATTTTTATCTCAAGAACACAGGCAATACAACTTTAACTATCGGAGCGACTTCCTTTTCGGGATTATACCCCGGGTATTTTACACTATTGTCTTCTCCTTCGTCTATAAATACAGGTGACAGCGGATTATTCAGCATACAGATGAGCTTGCCCGGATCGGCGAATAAAGTGGGCGGAAATACCTTACCCGATAATCTGGAAAATGCAGTTTTAAATATTGAAACGAATGACCCGTCAAAGACGACTTTTCGAGTTTCGCTCCAGTCGAACAGCCCAACACCTGTTGAGCTGATATCATTCAGTTCATCGGTCAACAGGAGGGATGTAAACTTAAGCTGGGCAACATCCTGGGAGATTAACAACTACGGTTTTGACATTGAAAGAGCGAAGACAGGCAATACGGGAACAGATTTTATTAAAATTGGTTTTGCAAAAGGGATAGGCAGGCAGGGAGAGATAACAAGGTACAGTTACTCCGATATGAAGGTACAGCCCGGGATATACAAATACAGGCTGAAGCAGGTTGATTTGAACGGTAATTTCAGGTACTATAATCTAAACGGCGAGGTTGATGTAACCGCACCGAAGAGTTTTTCTTTATACCAGAATTATCCTAACCCGTTTAACCCGGTTACAAAAATCGATTTTGATATTCCGTCAGACATTAATGTAGTGCTGAAAGTATATGATATTACAGGAAGGGAAATAAAAACACTGGTAAACGAAAAAAAATCTGCGGGATATTACACTGTTGAATTCAGTTCCGGCAGTTTTGCGAGCGGCGTATATTTTTACAGGCTCGAAGCAGGTGAATTTACGGCTGTTAAAAAAATGCTTTTGATAAAATAAAGATAGCGTAGAGTTGAAACCTGCAGTAATAATATTATTTTTCTTTCTTATAATAGCCAATGTAAGCGCACAGCAGTACTGCATTCCGGGGAGGTTTGACACAACGTATTATTTCCGCCCGGACCAGATAGACACGCTCGGCGGAATAGTATACGGTCAGAATACAGACTGGCTTGGGAATACAGTCTCTCTGAAATTTATTATTTCTTATCCGAAAACATCTGCCGACAATTTACGAAAAAGACCATTTATACTTTTAATGCACGGAGGGGGATTTTACACCGGAGATAAATATGAGCTACAGCCTGTAATGCTGGACCTTTCAATGAGGGGATATGTCTGCGCCTCAATAGATTACAGAACAGGATGGAATTTAGGCGGAATTCCATCAAACTGCAACGGAGACGGATTAACATTACAGAAGGCAATTTACAGAGCAATGCAGGACTCTAAGGCGGCATTCAGGTATTTCAAATCAAATTCAGGGTTGTACAGAATTGACACGAATTATTTTTTTGCGGGAGGACTTAGTGCTGGCGCAGTAACGAGCCTGATGATTTCATTTGCAACTCAGGAGGATGTAAACGCATTTAATCCGAATCTTGCTCTGCAATTAGGGCTTCTAGATACAGCTACAAATTCATACAGGACTTCGTTTAAGATTAAGGGAGTAATAAGTGCATCGGGAGGACTTCTCGATACAGTTTTTATAAAAAACACAAATGCGGTGCCGACTATAATGTTTCACGGCACATCGGATGTTGTTGTGCCATACGGAACGGGATATGCATATTCCTGCACTAACTATGTCAGGACAGAAGGCTCGGATGAACTGAGGAAGAGGTTCCGTAATTTATCTAAGCCATTTGAGCTTGATTACGTGCCGGGAGGGGGGCACGAAGGTTATTATCCAATAGAGTACATTCAGTCAAGGTCTATTAAATTTCTTAAAAGAGTTTTATGCAATCAGCCAAGGCAGATTATAATCGAAAATTATACAACACTGCTCGATACACTGCTAAGTACGGTGACAAACGCTAACAACAGCGGAGAAAAAACAGCGGACAAATTCGAACTGTTTCAGAATTACCCTAATCCTTTTAATCCGACAACGAATATAAAATATCAGATTTCCAGCACAGGTTTTGTTTCATTGAAAATATATGATTTACTCGGAAAAGAGGTGGTGACCCTCGTAAATGAAAAACAAGAATCGGGCGAATATGAAGTTATATTCAATGGCTCGGGATTATCTTCCGGAGTTTATTTTTACAGATTGTCTTCAGGGGATTTCAGTGATGTCAGGAAAATGATATTGATGAAGTAAGAATCTGCGACACAATAAATATTAATTACTTGTAACTCTTTTATAATTTTATAATATTCACTACTTTAAAAGCAGTGAATATTTTTTTATCATGAAATCAAAAATTACTCTGTTTGCAATATTAATCACCTTAATTTTAATTGCTCCCAGTTTTTCCTTTTCCCAGGTAAGCAACGGAGCGCAGGAAGACGACGGCTATGTTTATGATGTTGTTGACCCAAAAACGCTGGAAATAGACCTGGATTTAAATCTTGAGCATTATTATACAAACACAAATGCGAACGCAAAACGTGTGCAGTTAAACATTCAGGCAGATTTGAAATATTTTAATGCACCTTCGATAACTATAAGATACGGAATAATCAAGAATCTTGAATTTCAGGTTTTAACAGGATACACGGGAGTATTGACCGATGCAACTGCGACAATAAAAACGAAAAAGAGCCGTGTAATATCTGCAAGTAATAACACAACGGGACTGAGTTCATTAAGCGCGGGATTTAAAGTCGGGCTGATGGCAAACAAGAATTGGAGACCAAGCGCTTCGTTTACGGGACTTGTAACCATACCGGGGATAGGGAATCCGGCTTTTACTCCGGATAATCCGGGATTTGATATCGGATTAAATTTTTACAATCCGCTAAATGATGAAATTGATGTTTCGTACGGTTTAGGAACGGTATGGAGCGGATACAAAGATGATCCGGATAATTCATACAATTACAATATCAGCGCAGGATATACTTTTTCGGAAGTATTTGGAGCATATCTTGATTTTACGGGATTATATCAGAAGGGATATTCACCTGACAACAGATTTGACGTTGACCTGTCGTTTGCCATTAACGACAATTTGATTTTTGATGTTTACGGCGGAACGTCGTTTAATATAAAAAGATTTTATTTTATCGGTTCTTCGATTTCCGCTACAATACCCTTTTAATAATCAGGAAGATTTAAATTTTCTGAATTGCTTCACGACGTTTTCTTCAAGAGAGGTTAATTTTATTTTCTGCACAGTAGCTCCCGCAGCATTTTTATGTCCGCCGCCGCCGTAGATTTTTGCAAATTCATTAATTTTAATTTCACCTTTTGAGCGGAATGACATTTTGACCGTGTCTTTAAGTTCTACAAGAACAACACCGGCTTCCACTTTTTTAATATTCATAAGGAAAGAAGAGAACCCTTCTACATCCTGGACATCTGAATGGAAATCGCAGAAATCCTTTTGGGTAACTTTTCCAACGACAAGTTTTCCGTCAAAGTGAAAAGAGAAGCTGTTAATGAATCTCGAAAGGAGTTTCACTTTTCCCGGAGCCACATTGCAATAAGCTTTGTCGTAAACGTAAACAGGGTCTGCACCTCTTTTAATCAGGTCTGCGCAGATGGAGAAAGTTTTTTCATCCGTTCTGGGATAGCGGAAGGAGCCTGTATCGGTCATTATACCCGCATAAAGCGCCTGAGCAACAAAGGGAGTTATGAATTTTTTACCTTCTTTGATTAAAAAGTCATAGAGTATCTGGGATGTTGCGGGGCAGTTTGTATCTGAAATTACAAGGTCAAAAAGTTTTTTATTTGTTCCGAGGTGATGGTCTATGCAGATTTTTTTTGCTTTCGATTCGGAAATGTGCTTCTGCATTGTTTTTGTGCGTGCGTATTCGTTTGTATCCAGTATGAAAATAATATCCGCATTGTCTATCAGTTTGCAGTGCTTTTCCCGGTTATGAAGAAACACATTGATTTTTTTACCGGGGTCAAGGAAGAGCAGATTATCGGGAGTAACCGAATGATTTATTATGTTAACATTTTTCTTTTTTGCTTTAAGGTAGCTGTACATTGCGAGCTCGGAGCCCAACGCATCACCGTCGGGAATCAGGTGCGTTGTGATAACGAAGTTTTTGTTCTTCGATATCAGCCTTCTTAATTGTGTAAAATCTTTTGTCATTGATTAAATTTAGTAAAATTACCTTTTTATAACAACTTAAAAGGCGCAGATGTTCCATTTAACCTGAATTAATATTTAAGGATTTTATATGAAATAAATTTGTTAGATTTTACAGGAAAATTAATTATACAACTTAAACCTATGAGCAAAAAATTAAAGAAAAAAGCTGAAGACCTTGGAATAGACAAAATAAAAAAGCATATTTTCATTTGCTGTGACGCGAAGGATGACAAATGCATAAATCGCGAAGAAGGTGAAAAGTCCTGGAAGTACCTGAAGAAAAGACTTGTAGAGCTTGACCTTATCGGTAAGGACGGCGTTTTCAGAACTAAGGCAGACTGCTTCAGGATTTGCTCAAAAGGTCCGCTAATGGTTGTTTATCCGGAGGGTGTCTGGTATCATTCGTGCACTCCGAAGGTTATAGAAGAGATTTTGCAGGAGCACATAATTAACGATAAACCCGTAAAGAAATACCGAATAAAATTATGAATTCTGAATGAAAGAGCGTAAAAAGTAAATAGCGATAGGCTGAACGGATAATTTCAAAAATGAATTGAAACATTAAATCTTACGAATCTTATGAATCTTACGAATCTTACGAATCTTATGAATCTATAAATGGAAGACGATAAAGCCAGAATAAAAATCGGTTTATTTATTGCGTCTGTATTTTTACTGGTTATATGGCTGGTAAAGATATTTGAAGTATATACAGGAATAGATTTGACCGAATACGGCGTATTCCCTCATCAGGCAAAGGGTTTGCGGGGGATACTTTTTTCTCCGTTTATTCATTCGGATTTTACACATTTAATTTCAAATTCAACTTCACTGTTTATTCTTACATTTTCACTTTTTGCTTTATATACGCGCTCTTCTCTCTGGGTCTTTCCGATTGTTTATATATTTCACGGACTTGCCGTATGGCTTTTTGCAAGGGAGGCATATCACATCGGTGCGAGCGGACTGGTTTACGGATTTGCAAGTTACCTGTTTTTTATCGGAGTATTCAGGAAGGATTCACGCTCGATTGCGCTGTCGCTACTTGTGGTTTTTTTATACGGCGGTCTTGTTTGGGGTGTATTGCCGACAGACCCGGGAGTTTCATTCGAGGCGCACCTTGCAGGCGGAGTGATCGGGTTAATGTGTTCGGTTATTTTCAGGAAATACGACCCTTTGCCGCCGAAGCCGGAAGAGGAAGACGAGGAAGATGAGGATATTGAAATTAATTATGATTATAATGGCGAAGTTAATCCCGATGATGTTAAGATTAAGGAAGACGCACAACCCGTTTGGTTTGTGAACACAAATTACAAGAAAAGAAAAAATAAAAATTAATATGAAAAAAGAAGAAAAAAAATCGTGCCCGTGGACTTCAACAAATCCTTTAATGATTAAATATCACGATGAAGAGTGGGGGGTGCCACTTCACGATGACAGGAAGCTGTTTGAATTTATCATACTGGATGCTTTCCAGGCGGGGTTAAGCTGGAACACGATTATAAACAAGAGAAAAAATTTCAGGAAGGCATTTGATAATTTTAATGCAAATAAAATCGCAAAGTACGATGCAAAGAAAATTAAGGAGCTATTAAATGATGAAGGTATTATCAGGAATAAAATGAAAATTAATGCAACAGTGCAGAATGCAAAAGCATTTCTTGATATAAAAAAAGAGTTCGGAAGTTTCGATAAATACATCTGGCAGTTTACCGGCGGTAAAACTATAGATAATAAATTATCCGATTTAAAAAAAATGCCGGTTACCTCAAATGAATCCGATGCGATGAGTAAGGATTTGAAAGCAAGGGGATTTGGATTCGTCGGCTCTACTATCTGCTATGCATTTATGCAGGCGGCAGGAATGGTGAACGACCACCTGACATATTGCTTCAGGCATAAAAAAGTTAAAAGTTTATAAGGTTTATAAAGTTTGTAAAGTAAAGAGCGGCATCATTTCAGGTTTTTACAAGTTTTTCCTATCTTCAAGGATAAAAAGTTTGTAAAATAAAACGTGGTAGTATTTAAGATTTTTATTAATTTCTTCCGATTATCATTACGGACATATCGTCTTTTTGCTCGGTTTCTTTTGTGAAATCTTTTACGTCTTTCAGCAGCAGGTCAAGCAGTTCGGAAGGATTTTTATCTGCTTTAGAATTGAGAAAAGATTCGAGTCTCTCGAAGCCGTATTCTTTTTTTTCTGAATCCATAGCTTCGCTCACGCCGTCTGTATAGAGCACGAGTTTGTCGTTCTTATTGAACTCAAAAACTACTTCGGTTTCTTCCATATCCTGAACGATATTTTCGACAGCGCCGAGCGTGATGCCGTGTCTTCTTATTTTAAAAAGCTCGCTCGAATCACCGGAAATTTTATAAGGCGGTAAATGCCCCGCATTAAATAGAGAGCAGGTATTTTTTTCCAAATCAATCACTGCAAAAATTGCCGTTACAAACATTTTCTTGCTTTGCGTTTTTCTTATCATGCGGTTCAGCTTGACGAAAACTTCCTTCGGATTATTTGTATCTTCGAGAATTAAGTGCATACAGCTTCTCAGACCCGATAGCAGAAGCGCGCTTGCAACTCCGTGTCCCGAAACGTCACAAATAAAAATACCAATTAGATTGTCTGATATTTTAAAATAATCGAAATAATCCCCGCCAACTTCGTATGTCGGAACGGATGTACCCGCTATTTCGAGGTCACCGAATTTAGCTTCGCCGGGAGGCAGCATTGAGAGCTGGATTTCGCGCGCATAGTCAAGCTCACGCTTCATCCTGTGCGTTTCCATGTGTCGTTTGGAATATGAGTCCAGCCTTGCGAGAAATTTCTTTTTTCTTTTTGTTTCTGCAGAGTATGCAAAAATAAAAAATACCAGGGCAATAATAAGACTTGCTACTTTATCCCAGATTGAAAAATTATTGTAAACCAGAAGTTCCGTAATAATAGGTATACCAAATGCAAGAGTGAAAAGCTGTACGATTTCGTTTCGGGAAAGCTTGAAAAACACAATCATCAAACAGAAAAAGAAAACGAGCGAGGCGACACTGTCTTTTTCGGCATCCTCATCTTTAATTGTAATGTTAAAATCTTTATTTGCCTTTTCGATTTTTTCCGTGTTTTCTTTTTTGTCTTCCTCTGTTATGGTTACGCTTTTTATAATATCGATAGAAGTTCTGATAATCAAAATGGTAACAAGGAATATGAAAAGGTATCTTCGTATATTGGAAAGGTCAATTTTTTTCTTGTAAAGAAAAATAAAAACAAGAGATGAAAACAAAACAACAGAATAACTAATGGTAATCGGATGGAGCACACCCTTATCAAAAACGTGAACTATCGAAGTGATACCGAAAATCAATGCAATTACTATTGCAAGCCTTTTAAGGATTACAATATTTTTTTCATCCCTGTAAAGATTGTATGCATCCCCTTTAGGAAGCCCGAGATATTTATCGAAAGTATAAGATAAATCCGTATATTTGCTCATTTAAAAATATTTATTTTCCGGGTGAAAACTGTTCCGGCATTTCGCCTCCTTTACCGAAAAAGTATTCCTTCATCTGGTCGATAAAGATCTTGTCGGATTCCGGAGATGTAAGGTCTATCCTGTATTCGTTCACAATAATTTTGAAGTAATCCATGAAGTTTTTAAAAGCTTCTTTGGATACTTTTTCATAAATCATTTGTCCGAGTTCACCCGGTACGGGCGGTTTTGCAATGCCGGGAAGGTCTTTGCCGAGCTTTACGCAATGAACTATTCTTTCTTCTGCCATTTGTTCTTTTATTTTAATTTTATTTTTTATTCCGCACTAAGGTCAACTATCCTCTTTTCAAATACGGAATTTATTTCCTTTTGTTTCTGCACCGCTTCGATTATTAAATCCCTGTCGAGAATGTTTGTATCTTCTGCTTCTATTTTGTCCGGAATTTCACCGAAATATTTTTTCATCTGTGAAACCACGTAATTATTCGATGAAACGGTATATTGTTTGTTTTCATCCAGAGGGTTTCCGTTCACAAGAATTTTTTTGATGAAATCCCCGGAATCTTCGGTTATTTCTTTTGAATTTAATTCAACATATAATCCTGATACCAGAATGTTGTCGTATTCGGGATTATCCTTAATTTTGGAAAGCGACCTTAAATTATACGCCAGCATTTTCCTGATTGATTTTCCACTGACGGAAAATTTCATCATCGAATTTCCGAAAGGATTTATTTCCCAGATATCGCCGACCGTAATATCGCCTGCTATCATAGTCTTTCTGATGCTTCCGCCGTTGAGGAAAGAAATATCGGTCTGAAGTTTATCCCTGATGGCATCGGCTTCCCACTGTCCCAGACTGCTTTTCTTCCAGTCGGAGAGCAGTTTGCCTATGGGCTTTTTCATTTCGGGCTCGATAGCGGATATCATACCCTCGACCTTTTCCATTGCAGGTTTATCGAATATATTCGAATCGAGTTTTGTTTCATAAAGTTTCCCGAAATATTTTACCACGGTATCCTTTGTAATATCTACTTTCAAATCCAGCTTGCCGAGGTCGCGTCCGTATGAGCCTGCCTGGCAGATAATCACTCCGTTTACTATTTCAGGCTTGAATATAACCGAATGCGAGTGTCCGCCGATTATGACATCTATATCCTTATGAAACTTTTCCGCAAAATCCCTGTCGCGGTCAACTCCGTTATGCGAGAGCAGAACAATCAGGTTGCAGTTTTCCTTTTTCAGGATTGTGATACCCGCCGCTATTACGGAATCGGTATTCAGCATAGTGAGGTCACCGACATTTTTAGGAAGTGTAAGAGTCATTAAATCTTTCGGAACCACGCCTATAATGCCGATTTTTATTCCGTTGACTTCCTTTACCAGGTAAGGTTTGCCGAATGTTTTATTTGTTCCTTTAACAGCAATATTAGCGGCAAGGAAGGGGAAGTTTGCGCCTTTGAGAGCGGAGTCGAGCGTGTACATTCCGTAATCAAAATCGTGATTGCCGAGTACGAATGCATCGAGATTGTATAAATTAAGAAGCTCGATTTGCGAATATCCTCTCGTGATGGAGGAAATCGGAGTTCCCTGGTAGTCATCGCCGCCGTTAAGCACGAGTGATTTATCGTCCCTGTATTTATTCAGGTAGCCGAGCATACTTGCCGTTCCGCCAACGTATATCTGAGTCTGCGCGCCTGTCGAATCTTTTTTATTCACCTTGTAGGGCATATTCCTCGAATGGAAGTCATTCCAGTGCAGTATAATAAGCTCCTTCACATCCTGATTACCGGATTCCTGCGCAAAAGCGGGAAATGCAAAAGCCAGAACAAATAATATTATAATATATTTTTTCATTATATCGAATTTTAATTAAGCCCTGTAAGATGTAACAAATTTTTTTGATATTAAATGAAAAAAAGAGAGGGGGAGCTTGCTCTCCAACACGTTTGTCACCCCTGTATGTTTTAGGCAGGGGTCTCGTTCTTGCTCTCCAGCCCCCCCTGTCATCCCGGCGGATTTTAGGCCGGGATCCACAAACAATAACATCGCTCTTCATTCAGAATAAATTTTGAGATTATTACTTCTCGTGTCGGGGAGTCTCCGCTTTGTGGACTCCCGACATAAAATATAATAATTTTCTTTTACGCTCTTCCGTTCAGCCCACGGATTTATCCGTGGGAAAAGAAAATCCAAGAGCTATTAAACCGTTTAAACGGTTTTAAAGAAAAACCAATTCAACCCACAGTTTAAAGTGTCCCGATAAAAAAAGCACCGGGATCAAAAGCGAAAGAGCGATGGGCTGAAATGAAGAACAAAAGCAAGAGCTGGATCCCGGCCTGATCCCGTTTTAAAACATAACGGGACGCCGGGATGACAAACAGGGGGCGTAAAATTCCGCCTGTCCCGGCTTGTCGGGACTCTTACCCTTAAAAAAATCATTCTCTTTCCGCATTTTCCATGTGCAAAGCTCTTATTCTTCACTCTTAACCTATAAAAAAAATTCGTGCCTTTGTGTTGAAAGTTATTGCTCTTACTTTATAAATCTTATAAACACTTTCCCCCTTGATATTTGTTTTTTAATACCATATAATATTATGGTACAAGCTCTTTTAAATATACGTCTCGTTGTGAGAAAATCGGACAACAAAAGTACTACAAAAGTTCACCATAAAAAAATGCATCGGTATTGTTGTTTTTTTTGCGAATTTTAAGGCTTTTAAAGTAAGAATTGCACATACGTTTCCCTTTTGTTTTAACTGGTTGTTTTGCAGTTCTTAATCACGGCTGAAATTTTCAATATAATCTGTGAGGTCACCGATGAATCTTACCATCGGGGCGCCGTCAATGGGGTCATGGTCAATGAGGATGGTCATATTCAGTATTTCCCTGATTTTAATTTCATCTTTTATTACAACGGGTTTTTTCAGCACGGAGCCGATGCCAAACGATAGCGGGTGAACCGATTTATGCACGAACCAGCCGTTGATTTTTCCCGCTGCACCAAGAGAGGTTACGATTACGTTTCCCATTTTTTCGTATGCGAATTTCGGATGGGAGAGCATATAGCGCCAGAACATTATTCTTAAAAATTTCGGGAGCCGGTAATATATTTTTTCGTTTGCCTGAGATTTTTTATTCAGTATGATGTCTTTTTCCGTCAGTTCGTAATTTTTAGCGTCTTCGATTTCCCGCGTTATATCCTCTGCTGTTTTTTCATTTGACTTTTCTATTACTACGGGCATAGGGACTTTTTTTCCGCCGATTGTTTTTTCGACTATGAAAGAAATGTTTACATCTTTAAAGAGCATTAATTTTTTTTTGCTGTAAATGTATCCCGCGGCTTCAGGGTGGAGTTCGACAGCTTTGCTTATTGCTTTTATCAGGAATGCGTTAAAAGATATTTTCTTTCCGCTTCTTTTCAGTTCGCGCAGTTCAGACCTGCTTTCGGTTACGTCGAATTCGAGAAGAGCGGCTACGTGATGCTTTTGCAGTCCCATTTGATAGACATCGAAGGTGGCTATTCTTGATTTGGGAATATTTTGGAATTCGTATGAGTGATTCATTTTTATCTTATTTGAAAAATTAAGATAAAATCAGTGTAATTGAAATGGAAAATCGTTGATATTCAAATACGTTCCCACGCAGGAGCGTGGGAACGAGGAAGATTTATTTACTCTAAAGAGTTGCGATATCAATCACGAAGCGGTACTTCACATCGCTTTTAAGCATACGCTCGTAAGCTTTGTTTATGTCCTTTATGTCAATGAGTTCGATATCGGATACTATGTTATGCTCGGCGCAGTAGTCGAGCATTTCCTGCGTTTCGGGAATGCCGCCGATAAGAGAGCCGGCAAGACTTTTCCTGCCCATAATCAGGCTGAACGAATGAATCTGCGAGGGTGTAGGCGGAGCGCCAACGCAAATGTGAACCCCGTTTGTACTCAACAGAGAGATATACTTGCTGTAATCGTGTTCTGCCGATACAGTATCGAGTATAAAATCGAAGTAACCTAAGACACTTTTAATTTGTTCTTCATCTGATGTTACGACAAATTTATGTGCGCCGAGTTTAAGGGCATCATCTTTTTTCGAAGGTGAAGAGCTTAATACGGTTACTTCCGCTCCGAAAGAAACGCCGAATTTTACCGCCATATGTCCGAGTCCGCCGAGTCCGAGTACTGCGAGCTTGTGCCCCTTGCCGACTTTCCAGTGTCTTAAAGGTGAATATGTCGTAATACCCGCGCAAAGAAGCGGTGCTACTGCGGCAAGATTTAATTTATCCGAGACTTTAAGAACGAAGTCTTCATTAACAACGACGATATTAGAGTATCCGCCGTATGTAGGAGTTTTTTTATCGCGCTCATATCCGTTGTAAGTCATAACGGCACCTTCCGCGCAGAACTGCTCGAGGCCTTCCTTGCAGTTTTTGCAGGTGCGGCAGGATTCGACCATACAGCCTACGCCGACAAGGTCGCCTGCTTTATATTTTTTCACGTGGCTGCCTACTTTTACCACTTTACCGACGAGCTCGTGTCCGGGAACCATCGGGTAAATGGAATTGCCCCATTCATTTCTTACCTGATGCAGGTCTGAGTGGCAGACTCCGCAGTATGAAATATCGAACTGTACATCGTGCGGTCCTACTTCGCGTCTTTCGAAATTCCAAGGGCCAAGTTCGGATTTGGCATCGTGCACAGCATATCCTTTTGCTTTTGTCATATCTCTGTTTTAATTTATTTTATTTTTAAAATTAGATTAATCCCAATAAAAATGAAACGTAATTTGTTCAATTAAGATTCTAAAATAACAAGGGCATCCGGAAAAGGTAAACCGGATGCCCGAGGGGATATCAGGAAGTAATGAGATTTATTTCAACAAGATGGATTTTTTGGTTTCTGAAAACTTATCTGTAATTATTTTATAGAAGTAAACTCCGCTGGCAAGGTTAGATGCATTAAATTCAACGGAATAGTAATCTGCTTTTTTGAGTTCGTTATTGATGAGGGTCGTAATTTTTCTTCCCGAGATATCGAATATCTGGAGCGTGACTCTTGTATCATATGGAATCTGGAAATCAATTTTGGTAACAGGGTTGAACGGATTGGGGTAGTTTTGAGACAACGAGAATTTTTGCGGAGTACCGACTTCCACAAAACCGTTAAGGTTATGGTAGGTGAATCCGCCGTTATTATCAATCTGTTTCAGTCTGTACTGATAGCTTCCTTTATTCAACTTGAAATCAATGAAGTTATATTCCGATACGGTATTTTTTGTGCCGTTTCCGTTAACGAAACCTATTGCTGTCCATTCCTGAGAGCCGGATACGAGTTTTTGCACTTCGAATCCGCAGTTATTCAATTCGGATGAGGTTGCCCAGTGGAGTTTTACATCGCGAGAAATCACCGTGGAATTAAATGACATCAGGTTTACCGGCATAACGCCCTGTTGGCCGCCGGTGAAAGTGCTGAATCCTGTGACAGTACCTGTAATCCTGTGGTTAACGACGTCTGCCTGATTCAGGATAGTCCAGCTTGTGTTATATTTACCGCCGTAGATATTTGATTCGGTTCCGACAACATCAGCGGGGAGGTATTGCCCTGTTACGTCGCAGGAAAAGTCGGAGATGCCGCTTTGATTAACAGTCCAGTACCTGTTAAGATAATCAATTGCACTTGTGTTATTTGCATATTTTGTATTACCGAGAGTAACTCCTGCATAAGCGGAAGAAAAAGTTCCGCTTGTAAAGTTCAGTGTAATCGGTGAATATTCGGCTGTTCCTGTATTATCGCCGACCGGGAATGTAAATTCACCTGCTCCGGTAAACACTTTTCTCAACTCGCCTGTGCTTGAGGGAACAATCATATTAGATGCCGATGGTGTACCGGAAATGGTTGCAGAGGCATCAAGGGTAAGATTGTAAGCTCCTAAATTCAGGAGACCGTTTGTTAATGTAAGCAAGTTTGAAACGGTTAAATTACCTCCGAGAGAAATTCCATTTGCATTGTTTACGGTCATATTATTAATCGTCAGAGCAGAAGAAGAAGGAGTAATTGTATTTGTATAACTTCCTCCGGAAAAAATAATATTACCGTCCGAAGCATTAATCTGACCGCTACCGGATAATCCAATGTCACCCTGAAGAGTCAAATTTTTACCGTTTAAAACAAAGGCATAAGTTGCGTGTGAGTTGTAAATACTTCCGAGAGTCCTGTCTGCATCTAATACGCAATTATTACTTGCATCAGTATCGAAAGCAATATCATCACCGCTTGGCGGAACCAAGGTATCATACCAGTTAAGCGGTGTATTAAAATCATTTGAAACTGTTCCTTTCCAAATACGCGCATTATACTCGAATGCACCCATATCATAATTTCCGTTTCGGTTTTTTCCTCTCTGGTCGGTTGCAGGAATACTTTCCGTTCCGTTTGCTGTATTATTTCCGGCATTAATTGCAACGCTTCCTCCGTAAAGTGCAAGTGTTGGAGTTCCATTAAGGGTATTGCTATAAGCCAGTACACTGCTGAGTCTGAGATTTGCCTGCACTCCGACAATACATCCATTAACTCCGTTTGTAAAATGACCTGCCGCACTTTGCGTTTCAACTAAATTATATCCGTTATTGGTCAATGATGCCGCATTATAATAATAATAATCCGCTTGTGAATTATCACTTTTTCTGTTTTGTGCCAATATTATATTTTTTACCATAGTGCCCTTTGGTGTTAAGCTACCTTCTGCCATACCCCAGGTATATAACCCATAACCTGTTCCCGTGTTATTATATGCGATTGTGACATTAGTCAGGTATACGTGAGCAAGGTAAGTGCCGCTGAAAGAATAAGAATAAAAAGTACAATAACCGGTATTATAGCACATAGTCGTATTAGAAACCTTTATTCTCGGATATGAACCAAATATTGCGGATGCTCTTGTCGAAGTATTGTATGCAAAAGTTGAATTGGTAATGTACAAAGTTCCAGAGTTGCTATTGCAATTAGTACAATGAATTCCACCTCCGTAATTACTAGAGCCGCCAAGGTCTGAATTATATTGTATTAAACATTTATCAATTGTTACATTTCCCGTTGAAAGCATATAAACTTGTATTGCTCCTCCCGAATATCTTCCATCTGTTTCGTTATAGTACCTGTGATTTTTTTCTATAATGCAGCTTGTGAGATTAAGGGTTGATGTACCTGAGACGTAGATACCAGAACCGCCGGGACTTGCTGCAAGATAGCCGTGTCGAACAGTAATGTTTTGTATTGTAACTGTATATCCGCTTCCAATGGTAAACACTCTTCTATTGGCAGTTTTTTCGGTTGTTTCCGCCTGAACAATAGTAACACCAGCACCCTGTCCGGTAATTGTAATGTTTTTGCTGATTGTGTATCCTGAAGTTGCGGCATCGCCGGTTTCATCGGCATTAGCCCAGCAAAATGTACCGGTCAGGTTTAAAATGTCTCCGTTGACAGCCATCGTATAGCCCTTATAGAATGTTTTATAGGGATTTCCCGATGTACCATTTCCTGTGGCATCATTTCCAGTGCTGTAATTCACATAAATTGTTCCCGCAATTCCTGCCTTAGCAAAAAGGAAAACTGATATTGCAAAAAGTAAAACATAAAGCATTTTTTTTCCGTTGCAAAATAACCCCGGCAATATTGCAAATCCGGTCTTTGATTTATTACTTGGGTTTTTCATACCTTTTTTTATATTAAATTAAACAGACAATTATTTCCGTTATTTTTTACAAATTACATGCCAGAAGAAATCTTTGTTTATTTTGTAATAATTAAGGTTTTATATTAAGGGGAGGTATAATTATGAGGAAAAAATCTCACAATGAGACATGATTTTTCAATAGATTAAATAAAGAGAGTGATGATTTGACACCGAAGAATCAAAATAATCCCATAAAAACTAATAATTTATGTAAGGTTAGGGAATGATTTGAGAATCTGAAGCATTAATTCCTCCCCATTCGATAACGGTAAAACCTTTTCTTTCGAACTTTTTAATTTCGGGGGATTTGAGTTCTTTTTTTTCAGATAAAGGTTTAAAGAAGAAATTTAATCTTAAAATTATCTGCGGTTCGGGTGAAATTTGCAGCCGCATATTTTCTTCAAGGAATTGATCGCCGAGTAATTTTATTTCATAGTAATTTGCCTTTTTCAAGTCTTTCATCCAGTAATCCTTGAATTGTTCTGTTTCTTTTTTATTAAGACCCATTTGAGGCAGGTATTCGTCGAACCAGTTTTCGAGTTTGCTGAATTCAACTATCCATCCTTCGTCGGGTAATTCAATTTTATTAAGGTCGGCTTCATAGAAAAGATAATCATATTTGTTGTCAATTGTTCCGTCAGGTTTTACATTAACATTCCAGCCGGTGATGTATTCCGGTTCCGTATAAGTCAGTTTGCCGTTAACAATTACATTTACTCTTACATTCATTTCTTTTTCGGGGTAAAGATAAACTGCGGGTTTTTTTACGACAGTATTATTGAGTTCGGCTTTACAGTTTTTTTCGAAAACCTTTACGAGGCTTCCTTCGATACTGTAGCTGACGTCGACCAGATAATCTATTCCGTTCTTAGCTGCATCTCTTGCTTCTTCGGGCGAGAATGCAACGAGTGAGCAGGAAGTATTTACAAAGCTTTTATATTTGCTTTTGAATGATTTGCATCCAGCGACCATAAATCCGAGCACAGAGCTTTTTTCGTACTCAATTTCGTTTTCTCCGTATTCGAGGTTTTTAATAAAATAAGTTACTTTGTATCCGAATTCGGGTGCACCAAGGGGAACGACAGTGACTATGCTTTTTTCCACGAGTGAAAATTCGGATATATAGGCAGTTTTATTAATTGACGCAGAATTTCCGGTTTTAATTGTATTATAGAGGGAATCGTAGGTATTGCAGGATACGGTATCGTTCTGTGAAAAAGCATTTGTGTTTAGCAAAGCTGCAAAAATTAAACCGATGCAGACCGAATAAATTCCTGAAATTTTATTCATAACTTTTTTGGTTTTATTTTTTAACTAAAATAAACCCCAAAAGTTTCAGTTGAAATGCAGAAAAATAATTTCTATTTAATCAGGAGCATTCGTTTTGTATCGGAGAAGTTACCGGTATTTAATCTGTAAAAATAGACACCGCTGGCAAGAGATTTCAGTTTATCCGATGATGCATCGAAAAGAACTTCATATACTCCCGGTGCCTGTTTTTCATTTACGAGCTCCCTGATTTTTCTTCCGAGGATATCATATACAACGAGTTTTACGTCAGAAAACTTTGCAACAGAGTATTTAATTTTTGTTGCGGGGTTAAACGGGTTCGGATAATTTTGTTCAAGTGAATATTTATCGGGAATTTCGGATGAAATCTGATTTATTCCGATGGTAAAATTGCTTTCAAAAAACATCTGTGTAATATCGGACAGTTGTTTTAGTTTTGTAACCGAGTTCAGATTATTTGATCCGCGCGCAACAAGCTGGGCGAGCCAGATGGTGGCAGTATCGCCGTGATAGACGGAATAATTATCCGCACCGATACCTATTACGATTCTTTTATCACCTGGTGTTTCAGGGAGTTCAATTCCAGTTGAATCGTTTGGTGTCCAGGTGGAAATATATCCTTTTTGCGAAGTCCAGCCTTCGTTAGTTTCCGGGTCTCCGTAAAAAATCTTTTTTGTTCTTTTATAGCTTCCCCAGGGTGTTGGTTGTGTTTTATCCACCCAGGCGGAGGAATCTTTTTTTAATCCTTTCAGCATTAAATAAGCAGGATAAGGTTCTCCGTTAGGGTCGCCTTCATTGGGAGGTGTTGCATTTGGTGAAACAAACCTGATAAATGATGACATATTATACCTGACATTAGGAACTACACTTTTATTCAGTGGTCCTTTTAAAATATCAAAGCCAACCGCAGGGGGAGCTGTACCATATTGCGGGTCATCATTATCATAGTTATAGCAATAACCCATATTTCTGATTGTATCGCACCCAACCCAGTCGTCGCTTGCATCGCCAATATCGGGGTCTGAAACGATTGCAAAGTGAGTATTATTCCAGGCGGAGCCGCATTTATTTAATATATCGAATTTAGTAAAAACAACATCATTGAAACTCGGATAATTGTATGTCCATTTGGTAAGGTGCAATTCAATTCCCATTAAGGGGGACGTAATGCCGCCGCCGAATCCTTCTCCGGCACTATGAGTAGACGGGTTTATATCGGTCAGGCAGACGAAGAGAGTCTGTGCTGCATTTTTGACTCCCGGAGTATCAATAAGGGGTTCATAGATTCCGTTGTGATTGACATCGACATAAGGAGCGCCGAAAGGAACCATACATCCCCAGTTCATCCAGTCCTGCCCCGGCGGGTTTTCAGTTTTGCTGACTTTATAAATTTTGAAAATATCACTATCATTCAGTTGACCGTTTATAATACATCCGGGCTGATACTCGCCCATATAAGAGCACATTGTCTGGGCAAGCTGACCGTTTATGCGGCAGCCAGCAGATAAACCGGTTGTAAAAACGGCGTGTTTATTTGAGCCGGCAGGCCACTCGAAACCGGGTGTATTTGTTGAAAAAATATTCTGGTCAAATATTCCTCTATAAATCATATATGTGCTGATATTATTTCCGCTTATTTTCCGGGCTATTAAAGAAGAGTCCATTTCTCTTTTCAATATAGTTCCATTTGAGCCGAAGGTAAAAAATATATTATTCGAGGTCTGCAATCCATAATATAAATTTTCGGTTACGGGTGAAATCATTTTTTCCCATTCTATTTGCCCCGACCCCGTATATTTATTATACAAGATTGTGCCCGAGTTTCCAAAAATATAATAATATAAATTGAGGCAATTCAAATTGTTTGTAACCCCAGTCGGGTAGCTTGTCCAAATGAGCCCGTTGTTAGTAGTTTTATAATACAGCCCGTTGTTACCGCAGACATTTATTTCGGTTGAATATCCATATACAGAATTAAGGCTAACAGAAGCAGGAGAGGGAACAGCAGACCAGTTCACACCAAGATTTGTTGACTTTAAAACTGTACCATTGTCACCGCAAGCAAAAAATTCTGAGTTAATATAAATACTTTTGAGATTTTGTGTGGTTCCGGATGAAATCTGAGTGAAGGGGGAGTAAGCAGTCCCTGACCAGCTTGAAGAAATAATGGTTCCGTTGTTTCCTGTGGCAAATAGTTTTGTACCTGAACGAACTATGCAGTTTAACTTTGCGGTTGTACCTGAGTTCAGCTGAATCCAGTTTGTTCCTGCATTAGATGAATATAAAACGGTTCCGTCGTCACCACAGCAGACAATTGAGTTGTAATTTGGTGAGGCAGAAGCAATTGAATACAGATTTACGTTTATTCCGACAGATTTTGAGAGCCAGGTATTATATCCGTCATTTGAGAAGAAGACTGTGCCGTTAGCTCCGCAGATAAATCCCGCATAATTATTAGAAGAATTATTTGAAAAATAAGAGCCATAAAAGCTGCTTGCAGTTCCGCTTTGTTTTTGAATCCAGCGGTATCCGTATTGAGAGTAAGACACGGAAACCAAAAGGATAATAAGCATGATTGTAAAAATTATTTTTTTCATAGAAAAAAAATTTTATAAAACATTTATTAAAAATATTTTTATATTTCTTTTATATGTGCCTCCGTAAAAAGAATAGATGTAAATAACAATAACTGCAATTATAGTAATGTATAGAGAATTAGTGAATTAGTCAAGTAAATAAAGAATAATACGGTATCCGAAAGTATTAATTTAATTGTTTTTTTTCTGGGATTTCATGAACAAAAAAGAAACAAATAAGGAGACAATCCCCGTTAATATTCCGGTTTCAGAAACAAAGTAAGCGGCGTAATTCTTTTGTACGGTCATTTCCCAGAACATACCCATTAAAATTATGTTTCCGCTTGAATGAAGAACAACCCCTGTCCACAAGCTATTTGATTTTGATACCAGAACAGTTCTCATAAAAGAATATCCGGTAAGCACCAAAGTAAAACCCGGAAGAGCAATCCACAGCGGTGTTCCAGTACCGTAAAATCCGCCGATGATAGCGGGATAATGCCAGGCAGACCAGAAAATACCGACTATAAGTGAAGTGACGTGGATGGAAGATATTTTCAGCAGTTTTGGGGTAAGAAAACCGCTCCATCCGATTTCCTCACCAAGAACAGGGAGGCAGGTAAGAAGAAAGCCAAGGGACATTTTAGAAAGAGCACCGATAATAAACGGAGCAGGAAGCTCAAAACCGAGCATCTTAGCCCATTTGTAATTAACAACCTGTTGAGCAGTAAATTCCCCAAAGCCGCCAAGCCAGAAAATACCGTAAGCTATGGCGGAAACAATTAACGGGAGTAAATAGGCGAAGCCCAGGAATTTAATTTTTCCGGGTTTCCATCCATAATCGCGTATTTTATCTTTTAGAATAATAGAAGTAAACAACGCAGAAAGTCCCGGAGTCCACATCATTAACAATACGGCGGTCATATTCTCTTTAGAGCCAAGGAACAGCCAAAGGAAAAGTCCTGTAGTAAGGATAACGACGAGGGCAAGGAATAAGTACAACTGTTTAAGTATTTCTCTTTTCAGATCCATTGTTTAACGGTAAGTTATTATTTTTGACGAAATGTAAAAAATAAGGTTGCAGGTTAACCGCTCAGCATAAAAAAGGAAAAGACAAATATAATTGATAATTCCCTATATTATTTATATTTTATTATTGAAAACTAATAATTTATACAAATGAAATTTTTTATTACACTTATAGTAATTGTAAACACTGTAATATTCGGTGTTATAGCGTTTTATTCATACCGCACTTTCAAGGTTACAGAGCAGAACATACAGTCGATACGGAGCAGTATTGACACAACAAATGTTCGGCTTAAAAATATTAATGCCTCACTTGACGATAAACTTTACGGGATTATTTCTTCCATGCCGAGGAGGTAAGAAGAGTTTCCGGGGAAATTTAAATAACAAACAAGTGCGGGGTCGATTTGAGGACTGTACAAAATGTTACTCCTTTCCGTTAATTTGGGGTAGAAAAGACGGATAGTCTTTTCTTGAATATATTATACCAGAAAACATTATTTTACTTTTTTCACGTTAATTTTTAAATAGATTTTTCAATGCCTAAACCCAAAATAAAGCATTAAAAAGAAAAATATGATTTTCATGTAATTTTATCTTATATCATATTTATGAGTCTGGTTTTTCAGAATCGCGCATATTCGGAAATTGTAACTTGAATATAGTATTAAATCAATTTATTTTTCTATAAATTATGATTAGCGATTTCAAATTTTAGAATTTAGATGTTATGAAAAAAAAATCATTTCTTTTTGTATTAATATTTCTTTCTTCGTTTGATGTTTGCTTTTCCCAGTCCGGCTGGTATCAGGTGCCTCTTCCTATGAACGGAACAATCTGGAATATACAGTTTCTTAATCATAATCTCGGCTGGATAAGGATGAATGATACTGCAAATCAAAATGCATATATTTTAAGAACTACAAACGGAGGAAATAATTTTACAATAATAGGCCCCCAGAATGTTGGTAAGTTTTATTTTTTTAATGACTCACTTGGTTATGGGTTAGGAGTTTCAGGAAGCAATTCGGTGCTTTCAAAAACAACAAATTGCGGATTTAACTGGACTACACTATTAACCAGTTCTCAACCTATTCTTTGCTTTTATTTTATTAATCCTGATACCGGGTGGATTGGTATGTTTGACGGGGCAAATAACTCTCTAATAAAACGAACCACAAACGGATGTCAAAATTTCCAAACAATTTGGACAGGCCCCGGGCAAGGCGTAGATGATATACTTTTTACAAAGCCACCGGTAGGAGGTCAATATTACGGCTGGATAAATGAAAGCGGTGTAATATCCAAGACTACAAACAGTGGGTTTAACTGGACTATGACATCATTACTTTATATACAATCTATGTTTTTCTTGAGCAAAGATACCGGATGGGTGTCTACTAATAATGGAGGTATGCTAAAAACAATTAATGCTGGTTTAAACTGGTTAACCGAATACTTACCTAATAATAATGTCGTCTATTCTATATATTTTTCAAATCCCAGAAAAGGTTGGGGTGCGAGAGGTCCGTATTATATATATGCAACATCAAATGGAGGAGATGTTTGGGGAAAACAATCGATACCTATTTTGGGCGCGAATAGATTGTTTTTTGTTGATAGTTTATATGGTTGGGGAGGCAGTTTTTCTTTAATTCGAACAACCGATGGAGGCGGACCGATAACGCAAATAACGAATACCAACGAACAAATTCCGCAGAATTATTACGTATCTCAAAACTACCCAAACCCGTTTAATCCGCAAACCACAATTGATTTTTCTGTTAAGAAAAATTCTGTAATAAATTTAATATTATATGATATTACAGGAAAAGAGATGTTGAGACCTGTAAAAAATGAAGAAATGAAATCAGGTAATTATAAAATTGTACTTGATTTTTCAAGATGGAACCTGTCAAGCGGTGTTTATTTCTATAGATTTGAGGCATTAAATATAAGGGATAATATTATCTTTTCACAAACAAAAAAAATGTTATTTGTTAAATAAAAAAGGGCAGGGTTACCACATATAATCTCCGGGCAGGATAATTATAAATGGATTTTTAATATTATAATTAAAAAATGAAAAAATTTACAATATTCGTTTTTGCTTTAATCCTTTTCTTAATCGCACATTGCACACTGTACATTGAGCATTGCTCTGCGCAATGGTACCAAATCAATCTGCCTGTTTCGGGCAGTATATTTCATATGCAATTTATAAATAGTAATACAGGATGGGCAACAATATCTCAATCCGGTGTTGGTTATATATTAATCAGGACAACAAATCAGGGGACTAATTGGTTTGTTATTTATTCCGATTCTTCAAAGGTTGGAAAATTCCAGTTTATAAATGATACATTGGGATATGCAATGGGTTATTCAAATGGATTTCATTTAATTTCAAAGACAACAAACAGCGGATATAACTGGACTGTTATGCAATCTTCTTTCTCTTATGTTTATAGCGGATTTTATATGGTTAATGCTGATACCGGGTGGGTAAATGCTTTTTATTTACCTTCGCAAGTTACTCTCAGAACAACCAATGGATTTCAAACGCTTGAGCAAATATCCACCGGCGGCGGTGGAACACCGGCAACATTGTATTTCTTTAAAGAAAAATATAACGGAGAATATTGCGGATATGTGCTGGGAGCAGG
>JACREY010000010.1 GCA_016218085.1 Ignavibacteriota bacterium | reverse complement strand
TTCGTTGGCTGCTTGGGTAAACAAATCGATATTATTAATCTTATTGGTTCGCATCGGCTTCTCTTTTTTGTTTACTCTCTTACAACACTTTTCATTAAAAAGTTTTTAAATACGCAATAATATTTCAGAGGTTTCTAATTATTAAGATTTTTCTTTGATGGAAAAGAAATTTTTACGAATTTTAGTTAGCAATTAAGTAAACGATGAAGTACACGGCAACTTTACGCAAAAAGTTATTAAGGAGTAATTGCAAATTGTATTTCTCTCTGTCTTCAAAAAGAAATGCTTACCTCGAATCAAACAGTAATCAGTCATGGTTGTACTGTTTATTATCAATTAACAAAACGCTTACACATCCAACAAAAATGGTTGCATTAGATGCAACTAATAATCGTGTAATTCCAAATAACAAAAATTTTATAGATCAAAAGTATTTGCAGTAGTAAAGTATAATTAATTCATGATGTTCTTATGAATGTTTCGCTAATATCATTTCAAAAGAGGAGTAAAAATGATTCATAAGTCTAACCGCATGTTGAGCATTGCAATTCTCATATTTTCGATTTTTATCTTGGTGACGGGAATTACGTATGCTCAGGGCAAAATCGTCGGCAAAATTGTCGAACAAAAAACTAGGGAGCCTTTATTTGGTGCTAGTATTATTCTAGTTGGGACAAATACAGGTGCACCATCAGATCCTGAAGGAGATTACATAATTGTTAACGTTCCTGTCGGTGTTTATTCGGTTCAAGCAAGTATGGTTGGCACAACTAAAGTTACTAAGACAAATGTAGTCGTATCGCAAGGACAAACAACTAGGGTAGATTTCGAACTTCTTGAAACAGCTGTGCTGAATCAAGAAATGGTTGTTACAGCTAAACAAGATATTCTTCACAAAGAAGTATCAAGCAGCCAAATTGTTATTACCAAAGATCAGATAGGTGAAGCCGCGGGTGTTAGAACTCTTCAAGATTTTCTTTCTACACAGGCTGGAATTACAAATAGCGATTACTTGAATATCCGTGGAGGAAGACCTTCGGAAACCGGCACAATGGTAAATGGTCTTACATACGTAAACGCTAGAGTAGGAAAAGCCGAATCGTTCATTCCAACAAGCGCAGTTGAACAAGTTTCTTTGAAGGCAGGAGGTATGAATGCTGAATACGGTGATTTCCGTTCCGGTCTCATTAGTGTTACAACTAAAACCGGTACAAAAAGCGGTTATCATGGCACGTTCAGCTTTACTCAAGGTCCGGCACAAATGAAAAGATTTGGTAAATCTATTTATGATCCGATGAATAACTATTTAAGACCTCATCAAGACCCGGACATTGCATTTATTGGTGTTACCGAAGCAATTAATCAAGGCTTTATTACAGCTTATGATAAACAACAATTTCCAACCTATTCTGCATTTACCGGCTTTATTACAGCGGCAAAGAATTTACCGGCTGGATGGAAAGCTAGCTTAAAACCTGGCGAAACTGTAACTCCGGTTAATATTTATTTGTATGATTCCTGGATGCACATGATTAACCCCGATTTTGATAAGTTAAATGCAAAGATACGTGAACTGAATGCTAAGGGATTAAATGTAGGGGCGGAAATAACAGATCAAAATCTTAAGAACTTATTTAGAAATCACGCCAATAAAGAAGGCAAGTATGCAGACTTTAACTTTGACGGAGGATTTGGCGGACCGATTCCTTTGATAAGTGAAGAGCTTGGCGATGCAACATTTTATATATCAAATACAACTAACCGCAATTCCTATATCCAGCCACAAGAACTTGATTACAATCTGAGCAGTTCTACAATGCTTAGTTTAAAATCAGATTTAACAAGTAACATTACATTAAAGTTGACAGGCATTTACGGCTATCAAAAGGGTATGAATCCGGCACGTGGTGCAGATAGTGAACCGGCAAACTTAGCTATTGCTACCGGTTTAACCGGCGTTTATACCGGTCTTGATAGAGGCAATTTTATGCCGGAAAATAATATTCCACTGTATATTGCTTCAGGTGGTAACTACGCACCAGGTCAATACTGGTATTATCAAACTATGTTACAACCATGGATTCAAAAAAATCTTTTGTTAGGATTGAATCTTACACATGCATTAAGCTCAACTTCGTTTTATGAATTTACAGGTAGTTATCAAACTACAAAAGAAAATATTAATCCGGATTTAAGCACACCAAGAAATAATTCAGTCCTTGCATATTTAGGTCCTATCCCTTTAACTGAAATGCCTTATGGAAGAAGAATTCTTAATGTTGGTCAATCGGTTGATACTATAGCCGGATGGCAGTTTGATCAATACTATGCTGTTCCTGGTTTAAGCAGCGATAGGTTTGATAGCAAAGGTGGCGTTTATTATGATAATTCTTTAACAAAACAATTGAGATTGAAACTCAATTTTGGAAGTCAAATTTCCAAAATGCATTATATGAAAGCGGGTGTGGAATTTTTAAAAGTTGACTTAGAAAACAAAAGATGGTCTTATTGGCCTACTCAAGGTCCGTTAAGTATGTATGAGTATAATTTTGATGTATCTCCACGTACTATAGGTGCATATGTACAAGACGAAATTACATTTGAAGATATGGTTGCAAACATTGGTGTACGTATGGATTATTACAGTTTTGGTGATGCAGTTTGGCCAACAGGAAATCCATGGGATGGCGATGCGTTTGCCGCTCCATCTTGGACTCCTTCAGACTATTTAGAAATACTTAAATCCGGTAGATCAATTATTTGGGAACATTGGAATCAATTAAACGATCAATACGTAGCTGCTGGTAAGGATCCTTTACTTCAACCCGTTGCTACTCATATTACTTTTAGTCCAAGATTTGGAATTTCCTTCCCGATTACCGAAAGAGCAAAATTCTATTTTAATTATGGTCACTTCAGAAGTTTGCCACCGTTAAGCGAAATGTTTATGTATGATTTTAGATACGATACACAGAAAGGTGGAATAGCAGAGCTTGGTAACCCAAATCTTTCTCCATCGAAAACAATTCAGTATGAATTAGGTGTTGATTACAATTTATTTGATGAATACTTAGTTCACATAGCAGGATATTATAAAGATATAACCGGAGAAGTAAGAACACTTACCTATAATCCTACTACTGCCGGTATTGCAAGATATAGATTCAGAACAAATGACAGCTACAGAGCCACCCAAGGTCTCGATGTTCAAATAACAAAAGCAATTGGAAGCTGGGTAACAGGTTGGTTAAATGTTGGTTATACATATACAAGCGGCGGAAATACCGGTAGAAATGGAGTTTTCCAAGATGAAGCTGCTAACATTGCACCAAGCGCGTTTTCTTATGCTGATCCAGGCAGACCTGATCCGGTACCGCAAATTAAAGCGAATATTAATTTCAAATCTCCGGCGGATTGGGGATATTTTTTAGGAGGCTGGAATTTAAGCTTAATGCCTAACTGGAAAGTTGGAGACCTTTTTAGATACAATCCTCGTAATGTTGATGGTGCCAATAATGAATTCAGATGGCCTAATTTCTTCCTTGTTAACATGAAAATCAGCAAGACTTTCGACATTGGTTTATTTAAAGCAACTGCATACATAGATATAAACAACATCTTCGATACAAAAATATTCAATCAGGATTATGCATTTGCCGGCGGCGGCGGATCAGCCAGCGGAACGGATTACCAGGCTTATATGTCTTCGTTACATCTAAAAGAGTATTCAGATTCTTACTACGAACCAATTAGAAACGAAACCAAAGGTGACTATCTATACCCTGGTTATGTATATACCGCTAATGTTACAGATCAATGGGGAGTGGCACATAATAAAGGTGATGTTGTTGGAGAAGATAAGATTGGAGATTTGAGATCAACCGAGAAGAATCATATAAACGATCCTAATGTTGATGTGTTTATGTTCGGAAATCCAAGAGCCGTTTGGTTCGGAATTCAGTTTGACTTCTAGAGATATAATTAGGCGCCAGACAATAAATAAAAAAATTGGAGAGAAAATGAATAAAATAATTAACTCACATCGAATGAACATTATTCGCGTGACTTTGTTTATGGCTTTGTTCTTTGCGAACAGTATCTATTCCCAAAGTGATCCTTATATCCGGGTCAACAGGCTTTGGGGAGGTGTTTCTTCAGATGGAGGTAACAAAGGAATCACGTATGGTTCATCTAACTTAAACCTCTTTGCAGATTATGGTGCTTTTGGCGCGCGGTTTCAGGGCGGCGAAAGTTATTTTGGCGGTTTTGTTGCTATAGGTACTGATAACTGGAATGGTAAACCTGCAATGTTTTCACCAATTGCAAAAGATCAGCAAGCGGGTAATATCGTAACACCTATTGTAAATTATACGCGCTATGCTAATCCTAACTATACGGTTATTTCTCAAGGTAAAACTACTACACCTTCAAAAAATGATTTAGGAAGTGTAACTGTTGATCCATCAAAATGTATTGGTACAAGCGATCAAACAGTTGTTGTTACTAACGGATATGTAACACCAAACTTGCAAGTACAAAGAAAGGTTCTTGCATGGACCCAGCAGTACCACGATAACTATTCGATTATTGATTTAACATTTACAAACAAAAGTTCTAAAACCTTAACAGGTGTTTACATTTTTCTTCATGATGGAGAATACCAATTTCAAAGAGCAGATGGAACTAATCCATCGGTTGCTGCAGTAGATCAATATTCAAATAATAACACTCCAAGAAAGTGGTTTCACTATTATGGAGCGAAAAAAACTGATTCGTTGCGGGTTTACTACAATTACTCATCGGATGATCCTGAAGTTGCCGGTGATAGAATGGGACAGCCGCTAACGCAACAGTATGGCAGGCTCTTAGATTATACTTATTCTTTTATGGCAACAATTCACGCATCAGAAAAACCATACACGCCAACTGCTTCTTACACAACGCCGATAGATCCAAACGATAAAGATGATATGGATCAGCCAAAAGTTACAACTGTGGCTAATATGCAAAACAATCTAAATCTGCCTCTATTAGGTAAGACATACGATCCGGTAGGCAGCGATGGTGCATCTTATTATTACTATATCTCCGGCTTAACTTTACAAAGTGAAGATCTTACAGGCGCAGATATTCGTCCCGGGCATCATAGAAAAGATATTGATGATTTGGGTAAAAATGCACCGGGAGGTGAAAACGGAATTGGTGCCCAGGCTAATACTTTTGAAAGTATGATGATGAGTTATGGGCCATATACTTTTGCGCCGGGTCAGCAAATTAGAATTGTTAAGGTAACAGGTATTGCAGGTATTAGCCGTGAAAAAGCTATTGAAGTTGGTAAAAAATGGTATAACGATAGTAAGTTTGGTACAAACACACTTGATGATCCAATGCCAAATTCTCCCAAAGGATCTTTCCCGGCCAACTTTGCTTTTCCAACCGGAGCTACAACTAACGACATAAAGAAAGATAAGTGGATCAGTACCGGAATAGACTCAGTTTTACTTTCTGTCAGCAGAGCAAAATATAATTTCAAAACCGGTTATAAAGCGCCGGTAACTCCTCCTCCTCCAACAGATTTGAGTGTAACTGGAACAGGAGCTGGAATTACTCTTCAATGGTCTGATGCAGCTGCTGAAGCTATGAGTAATTTTGCCGGTTACAGAATCATGAAAAAAATTGGTGATAGAGATACTACTTATTATCAAGA